>JAXLRH010000003.1:0-393920 GCA_046331245.1 Acidimicrobiales bacterium
ATGGAGAGTTTGATCCTGGCTCAGGACGAACGCTGGCGGCGTGCCTAACACATGCAAGTCGAACGGGGTCCATGGGAGCTTGCTCCCGGAAGACCTAGTGGCGAACGGGTGAGTAACACGTGAGAAACCTGCCCTGGAGTGGGGAATAACTCGGGGAAACTCGAGCTAATACCGCATACCCTCGGATGGTCGCATGGCCGACCGAGGAAAGATTCATCGCTTCAGGAGGGTCTCGCGGCCTATCAGCTAGTTGGTGGGGTAACGGCCTACCAAGGCAACGACGGGTAGCTGGTTTGAGAGAACGATCAGCCACACTGGGACTGAGACACGGCCCAGACTCCTACGGGAGGCAGCAGTGGGGAATCTTGCGCAATGGGCGAAAGCCTGACGCAGCAACGCCGCGTGCGGGATGACGGCCTTCGTGGTTGTAAACCGCTTTCAGCAGGGACGAAAATGACGGTACCTGCAGAAGAAGCCCCGGCTAACTACGTGCCAGCAGCCGCGGTAATACGTAGGGGGCAAGCGTTGTCCGGATTCATTGGGCGTAAAGAGCTCGTAGGCGGTTCAGTAAGTCGGGTGTGAAAGCTCCGAGCTCAACTCGGAGAGGCCACCCGATACTGCTGTGACTTGAGTCCAGTAGAGGAGCGTGGAACTCCTGGTGTAGCGGTGGAATGCGCAGATATCAGGAAGAACACCTGCAGCGAAGGCGGCGCTCTGGGCTGGAACTGACGCTGAGGAGCGAAAGCGTGGGTAGCAAACAGGATTAGATACCCTGGTAGTCCACGCCGTAAACGTTGGGCACTAGGTGTGGGGAGCCGTCAACGCTCTCTGTGCCGTAGCTAACGCATTAAGTGCCCCGCCTGGGGAGTACGGCCGCAAGGCTAAAACTCAAAGGAATTGACGGGGGCCCGCACAAGCGGCGGAGCATGTTGCTTAATTCGAGGCAACGCGAAGAACCTTACCTAGGTTGAACTATGCAGGAAAAGCCACAGAGATGTGGTGTCCTTCGGGGCCTGCGATAGGTGGTGCATGGCTGTCGTCAGCTCGTGTCGTGAGATGTTGGGTTAAGTCCCGCAACGAGCGCAACCCTTATCCTATGTTGCCAGCGGGTAATGCCGGGGACTCGTAGGAGACTGCCGGGGTCAACTCGGAGGAAGGTGGGGACGACGTCAAGTCATCATGCCCCTTATGTCTAGGGCTGCAAACATGCTACAATGGCCGGTACAGAGGGCTGCGAAACCGCGAGGTCGAGCGAATCCCAAAAAGCCGGTCTCAGTTCGGATTGAAGTCTGCAACTCGACTTCATGAAGCTGGAGTCGCTAGTAATCCCGGATCAGCAACGCCGGGGTGAATACGTTCCCGGGCCTTGTACACACCGCCCGTCACACCACGAAAGTTGGCAACACCCGAAGCCAGTGGCCCAACCCTTTGGGAGGGAGCTGTCGAAGGTGGGGTTAGCGATTGGGGTGAAGTCGTAACAAGGTAGCCGTACCGGAAGGTGCGGCTGGATCACCTCCTTTCTAAGGAGCTACTGCAGACGAACGTCTGCCAGTTCCCAGTTGATGCACTAGCTGCGTCCTCTCTTCCGTTGTGAGGGAGCGAGTCGGCCCTTCGGGGCACCGACCTCTCTCACTCGAGCCCGCACCTCTGGTGCGGGCTTTTGTCAGCCCCTTGAGAATTTCATAGCGAGCACGAGCATCTTTGTAGAAGCAATCCAAAGCTACAAAGGGCCAACGGTGGATGCCTTGGCGTCTACTACCGATGAAGGACGTGGGAGGCTGCGATAAGCCTCGGGGAGTCGCCGACCAGACTTTGATCCGAGGATGTCCGAATGGGGAAACCCACTACTCGTAATGGGGTAGTACTCCCGCCTGAATGTATAGGGCGGGTAGAGGGAACCGGGTGAATTGAAACATCTCAGTAACCCGAGGAAAGGAAAGTAACAACGACTCCGTAAGTAGCGGCGAGCGAACGCGGAAGAGCCTAAACCTATGTGGTGCAATAGCCCAGCAGCGTTGCCATGTAGGGGTCGTGGGACCAAACAGAAGGCGGCTGGCGTCTTCACAGAGTTACAAAATTGCTACGTAACGGAAGCACTCAGGAAAGGTGCGCCGTAGAGGGTAATAGCCCCGTACGTGAAACGTATGCAATCTCTGGATTGTGCTCCCGAGTAACGCCGGATCCGGGAAAGCCGGCGTGAATCCACGAGGACCACCTCGTAAGGCTAAGTATACGTAGACGACCGATAGTGAACGAGTACCGTGAGGGAAAGGTGAAAAGTACCCCGGGAGGGGAGTGAAATAGTACCTGAAACCGTTGGCCTACAAGCAGTCAAAGCGTCGCCAGAGCTTCGGCTCTGGTCGTGATGGCGTGCCTTTTGAAGAATGAGCCAACGAGTTATGGTATGTGGCAAGGTTAACCCGTGAGGGGAAGCCGGAGCGAAAGCGAGTCTGAATAGGGCGTTCAGTCGCATGCTGTAGACCCGAAGCCAGGTGATCTATCCATGGGCAGTGTGAAGCGGGGGTAAGACTCCGTGGAGGCGCGAACCGACCTCGGTTGAAAACGGGGCGGATGACCTGTGGATAGGGGTGAAAGGCCAAGCAAACCTGGTGATAGCTGGTTCTCCGCGAAATGTATTTAGGTACAGCGTCGCATGTTCATCCATGGAGGTAGAGCACTGAATGGGCTAGGGGGCCCACAAGCTTACTGACCCCAATCAAACTCCGAATGCCATGGATCCAGAGTGCGGCAGTGAGACCCCGGGGGATGAGCTTCGGGGTCGAGAGGGAAACAGCCCAGACCGTCGGCTAAGGTCCCAAAATTCACACTAAGTGGTAAACGATGTGGAGTTGCGTAGACAGCCAGGAGGTTGGCTTAGAAGCAGCCACCCTTGAAAGAGTGCGTAATAGCTCACTGGTCGAGTGATTCTGCGCGGACAATGTAACGGGGCTCAAGTGTGATACCGAAGCCACGGGTTCGTCTTTTGACGAGCGGTAGCGGAGCGTCGATCTCGCGGTGAAGCGGCAGGGGAACCGGTCGTGGAGCGTGGTCGAGTGAGAATGTTGGCATGAGTAGCGAAAGAGGAGTGAGAAGCTCCTCCGCCGAATATCCAAGGGTTCCTGGGGAAGGCTAATCCTCCCAGGGTGAGTCGGGAGCTAAGGCGAGGCCGAAAGGCGTAGTCGATGCACAACTGGTTGATATTCCAGTACCACCGTGTCCGCGTCCATTCCAATCCGGGATTGCTAAGGGGATGAACGGGAGTTTACTCCCGCTAAGAACCGACCCATCTCGAGGCGGACAGCTGTAGGGGGACGCAGGAAGGTAGGTGAACCCAGGCGATGGTTGTCCTGGGGTAAGCGTGTAGGGAGAGGGCCAGGCAAATCCGGACCTCACATATCCTGAGACGTGATACCGAAGCCGTATGGCTTAAGTCACTGATCCTATGCTGCCAAGAAAAGCCCAGCAGTGAGTTGACACGAGTGCCCGTACCCCAAACCGACACAGGTGGATAGGTAGAGAATACCAAGGCGATTGGGTGAACTATGGTTAAGGAACTCGGCAAAATGCATGCGTAACTTCGGGATAAGCATGACCCCATTAGGGTGACGAGACTTGCTCTCCGAGCTCGAAGGGGTGGCACAGAATTGGGGGAAGCGACTGTTTACTAAAAACACAGCAGCGTGCGAAGCCGTAAGGCGCTGTATACGCTGTGACGCCTGCCCGGTGCTGGAAGGTCACGGGGAAGGGTTAGCCCTTGAGGCGAAGCTCTGAACCTAAGCCCCAGTAAACGGCGGCCGTAACTATAACGGTCCTAAGGTAGCGAAATTCCTTGTCGGGTAAGTTCCGACCTGCACGAATGGCGTAACGACTTTCCTACTGTCTCAACCACAGACCCAGCGAAATTGAAGTACGAGTAAAGATGCTCGTTAGCTGCAGAAGGACGGAAAGACCCCGTGGACCTTTACTATAGCTTGGTATTGAGTTTTGTTATGCGTTGTGTAGGATAGGTGGGAGGCTAGGAAGCATGCACGCCAGTGAGTGTGGAGCCATCCTTGAAATACCACCCTGCGTATGGCGAGACTCTAACCTAGGACCGTTATCCGGTTCGGGAACAGTGCCAGGTGGGTAGTTTGACTGGGGCGGTCGCCTCCTAAAATGTAACGGAGGCGCCCAAAGGTTCCCTCAGGCTGGTTGGCAATCAGCCGTCGAGTGCAATGGCATAAGGGAGCTTGACTGCGAGACGTACATGTCGAGCAGGTGCGAAAGCAGGGCATAGTGATCCGGCGGTTGCGTGTGGAAGCGCCGTCGCTCAACGGATAAAAGGTACCCCGGGGATAACAGGCTCATCTTCCCCAAGAGTCCATATCGACGGGAAGGTTTGGCACCTCGATGTCGGCTCATCGCATCCTGGGGCTGAAGCAGGTCCCAAGGGTTGGGCTGTTCGCCCATTAAAGCGGTACGCGAGCTGGGTTTAGAACGTCGCGAGACAGTTCGGTCCCTATCCTCTACAGCCGGAAGTGACTTGAGAAAAGCTATCCCTAGTACGAGAGGACCGGGATGGACGCAGCTCTCGTGTGCCAGTTGTTCTGCCAAGAGCATGGCTGGTTAGCGACCTGCGGAAGAGATAACCGCTGAAAGCATCTAAGTGGGAAGCTCCTTTCAAGATGAGGTCACTCACAGGGTTAACCTGGTAAGGCCCGTGGTAGACGACCACGTTGATAGGCCGGAAGTGTAAGCGTGGTAACACGTTCAGCTGACCGGTACTAATCGGCCGAGGGCTTTGGTCTTTCTCCATGGAAGTTCGTGCTCGCTATGAAGTCCTCGAGGGTCGTGAAGACCCTCTTGAGTTGACAACTGATTTCGGTGGCCATAGCGAGAGGGTCACACCCGTTCCCATCCCGAACACGGAAGTTAAGCCTCTCAGCGCCGATGGTACTTGGGACGAGAGTCCCTGGGAGAGTAGGTCGCCGCCGGATTTCTTCATACAGCCAAACGAGCGCCCGAATGGGCGCTCGTTTGCGTTTTCCGGTATCGTCCGAGCCATGTCCCCGACACCTCGTTCGCCGTCGGGGCGCCCGAACTCGTCCCGCCCCGCCGCCTCGCGACCCAACTCGCAGCGGCCGAAGGGCACGCCGTTCCCCAAGGGTGCCCGCGCCACGCGCTCCACCGCCGAAGACGCCGTCGAGCGCTCACGCGGCGTCCGTTCCGACGGCACGCCGCGCCGCCCCTCGCCGAAGCCGGCGAAGCGGGTCGGCACCAAGATCCCGCCGCCCCCGGCCGCCCGGCCGCCGGCGAAGGCCGCACGCGAGGCAGACGTCTGGATCGACGAGGGCCCGGTGCGTGGTGCCTCCGCTCCGGACGCTCCGAAGCGACGCCGGCCCCGTGTGCCGACTCCCGACGTCGATCCGAAGGAGCTCAGCGCGCTCGTGGGCGCGAAACGGGCCAAGACGCTGTCGGTGCGGCTGTCGGATGCCGCCGTGGCGTTCGCATCGGAGCGGTATCCCGAGGCACGGCGCATCCTGCGGGCCATCGTGGAGGAGGCTCCGGGCTCCGTCACGGCTCGCGAGCTCCTGGGCCTCACGCAGTACCGCCTCGGCAACTGGAACGACGCCGCGAAGCACCTCGAGGCGTTCCGGGAGCTGAGTGGCTACTCCGTCGAGCAGCACCCGGTGCTCGCCGACTGCTACCGGGCACTCAAGCGCTACCAGCTCGCCGACGACCTGTGGGCAGAGCTGCGGGAGGCGTCGCCGTCGGCGGAGCTCATGGTGGAGGGCCGCATCGTGGCCGCCGGCTCGCTGGCCGACCGGGGCCGTCTTGCCGACGCCGTGCGTGAGCTCGAGAAGGGGTGGAAGCCGCCCAAGGCCCCGAAGGTGCACCATCTGCGTCGGGCCTACGCCCTCGCCGACCTGTACGAGCGCATCGGCGAGCTGCCACGCGCCCGCGTGCTGTTCGGGTGGGTCGCGGCCCAGGAACCGGACTTCGCGGACGCCGCGGAGCGGGCCAGCTCGATCCGCTGATCCGCAACTAGCCAGATTCGTCCGGACTGTTTACCCTTGGCGACGAGCGGCCCGAGGGGGCCGAGCGTCACGTCTGCATCCAGGGAGATCAAGGTGGATATTCAGAGCCTGCTCGGCGACAACGCCGAGTCGCTGCTGTCACACGAGTCGAAGACCATCAGCAAGGAGCAGCTGCACCTGCCGGGCCCCGACTTCGTCGACCGGATCTTCGCCCAGAGCGATCGCTCCCCGCAGGTGCTCCGCAACCTCCAGCAGCTCTTCGGCCACGGTCGCCTCGGCGGCACCGGCTACGTGTCGATCCTCCCGGTGGACCAGGGCATCGAGCACACGGCCGCTGCGTCGTTCGCTCCGAACCCCGAGTACCTGGACCCGGAGAACATCATCCGCCTCGCCATCGACGGCGGCTGCAACGCCGTGGCCACCACGTTCGGCGTGCTGGGCGCGATGTCGCGCAGCTACGCGCACAAGATTCCGTTCATCGTGAAGGTGAACCACAACGAGCTCCTGACCTACCCGAACAGCTTCGACCAGATCCTGTTCGGTTCCGTGCAGCAGGCCTTCGACCTGGGCGCTGCCGGCATCGGCGCCACCATCTACTTCGGCGCCCCCGAGTCGCGCCGGCAGATGCAGGAGATCTCGGCGGCGTTCGAGGAGGCGCACCAGCTCGGCATGTTCACCGTGCTGTGGTGCTACC
Source organism: Acidimicrobiales bacterium (assembly GCA_046331245.1). Classification (GTDB taxonomy): domain Bacteria; phylum Actinomycetota; class Acidimicrobiia; order Acidimicrobiales; family Microtrichaceae; genus SSF14. Next base: position 6,712 of record JAXLRH010000003.1, read on the forward strand.
TCCGCAACGACGCATTCAAGGTGGACGGCGTGGACTACCACGCGTCGGCCGACGTCACCGGCCAGGCGAACCACCTCGGCGCCACGCTTGGTGCCGACATCGTGAAGCAGAAGCTGCCCACGAACAACGGCGGCTTCAACGCCATCAAGTTCGCGAAGACCTCGCCGCTCGTGTACTCCGAGCTGACCACCGATCACCCGATCGACCTCGCCCGCTGGCAGGTGGCGAACGGCTACATGGGCCGCATCGGCCTCATCAACTCCGGCGGCGAGTCCAACGGCGCGTCCGACCTCGCCGACGCGGTCACGACCGCCGTCATCAACAAGCGTGCCGGCGGCACCGGCCTCATCTCGGGTCGCAAGGCGTTCCAGAAGCCCCGCGCCGAGGGCGTGGAGCTGCTGAACGCGATCCAGGACGTGTACCTGGACGCCTCGATCACGGTTGCCTGATCACGGCGACCCCGGCCGTCGCGTCTGGGTCCTCGACCTCGACGGCGTGATGTGGCTCGGCGACACGCCGATCCCGGGCGCCGCCGAGGCCACCTCGCAGTTGATCGCCGCCGGTCACACGGTGGCGTTCTGCACGAACAACTCGTCCGAACGGGTCGGCTTCTACACCGAGAAGCTGACCCGCTTCGGCGTGGACCCGGCCGCCGCGTCCAACGTGGTGAGCTCGGCGATGGCGGCGGCGTCGCTGGTCGAGGCGGGGGAGCGGGTGCTCCTGTGCGCCGGTGAGGGCGCGCGCGAGGCGGTCGAGGGCGCCGGCGCCGAGGTCGTCGACCAGCGCGACTGGGCATCGGCCGACGTCGTCGTCGTCGGGTTCCACCGGACCTTCGACTACACGGCGATGAGCGCAGCGGTGCGTGCCGTGCTCGGCGGCGCACGCCTCGTCGCCACCAACGACGACCCCATCTATCCCGACGCCGACGGTCCGGCGCCGGGCTGCGGCTCGATCCTCGCGTCGATCGAGCGCGGCTCGGGGGTCGTCGCCGCCGTCGCCGGCAAGCCGAACGGGCCGATGGCCGACGTGCTGATCCGCCGGTTCGGCGGCCACGGGGTGTTCGTCGGCGACTCGCTCACGACCGACGGCGCCATGGCAGCCGCGCTGGGCTGGCCGTTCGGCCTCGTCCTCACAGGCAACGTGGGCGCGGACTCGGTGCCCGACGACCATGATCCGCAGTGGCTCGCCGCGGATCTCGCGACGCTCGTCGAGCGGCACCTCCGATGACCAGCGGCGCCGCGCGGCCATGAGTACCCGCCGGCGGCTCGACGCCGAGCTGGTGCGGCGAGGCCTGGCGCCCAGCCGGACGGAGGCGCAGCGCCTGATCGAGGCCGGACTGGTCACCGTCGGCGGCGCGGCGGCCGCCAAGCCGGCGCGGCTCGTCGACGCGGGGGAGGCGGTGCTGGTGCTCGGCCCGGCGCGGCGGTTCGTGAGCCGCGGCGGCGAGAAGCTCGAGGCCGCGCTCGACGAGTTCGCGATCGACGTGACGGGTCTGCGGGTGCTCGACGCCGGCGCGTCCACCGGCGGGTTCACGGACTGCCTGCTCCAGCGTGGCGCGGCGAGCGTCGTGGCCATCGATGTCGGCTACGGCCAGCTCCACGAGAAGCTCCGCGCCGACCCGCGCGTGGACGGACGCGAGCGCGTGCACATCCGCGACGTGCGACCCGAGCACCTGGGCGGGGAGGTCGACCTCGTCGTGGGCGACCTCTCGTTCATCTCGCTGATCAAGGTCACCGACCCGCTCGTTGCGGCGGTCCGCCCCGGCGGGGATCTGGTGCTCCTGGTGAAGCCCCAGTTCGAGGCGGGCCGGGAGGAGGTGGCGAAGGGCAGGGGAGTCATCACCGACCCCGAGATCTGGCGGCGGACGGTCAACGAGGTGACTGCCGCGTTCGCCGCCGCCGGAGCGACCATGATGAGCCAGATGGTGTCGCCGATCCACGGAGCCGAGGGCAACACGGAGTTCCTGGTGCACTTCCGTCGGGACGCGGCGTCGTGAGCGCGTTCGGCTTCCTCCTCCACGGCGAACGACCACTCGCCGCCGAGCTCGGGGCCGGCCTCGCCGCGTGGCTCGAGGACCGCGGGCACGAGGTGCGGTTCACCCGCGCCGACGCGAAGCGGCTCGACCGCGACGACGGCGGCTTCGCCGACGACGAGCTCGGCGTGGGCCTCGACCTGATGGTGGGCATCGGCGGCGACGGCACCATGCTCGACGCAGTCGGCCTCGCGGCGCCGTACGAGGTGCCGGTGCTTGGTGTGAACGTGGGCCAGCTCGGCTACCTCACGACCATCGAGCCGGCCGCGGCCCGCTCGTCGCTCAAACGGTTCCTCGCCGGCGCGTTCATCATCGAGGAGCGCATGCGCATCAGCGGCCGCATCGAGCGCGTCGGCGGCGCCACCGAGGAGACGCCGCCTGCGCTCAACGAGGTGCTGCTCGAGCGCTCCGAGCTCGGCCACACCGTCCGCATCGACGTCACGCTCGACGGCGAGGCGTTCACCCCCTATGTCGCCGACGGGGTCATCCTCGCCACCCCCACCGGCTCGACGGCCTACGCGTTCTCCGCGCGCGGGCCCATCGTCGACCCCCGGCACCGCGCGCAGGTGCTGGTGCCCGTCTCGCCGCACATGCTGTTCGACCGGGCACTCGTGCTCGCACCAGACACCGCCGTGCGCCTGTCCGTCGCCGGCGCCCGACCGGCGCACCTCTCGCTCGACGGTCACTCCGGCGGCACCCTCGAAGTCGGCGACGCGATCGTCTGCAGCGCGGCGCCGGTGCCGGCCCGGCTCGTGCGGTTCGGACCCCCGGCGTTCCACCGGGTGTTGAAGAACAAGTTCGGCCTCGCCGATCGCTGAGCCGCTGCCGCCGTCGCCTAACATCGGCAGCCGATGTTGGTAGAGCTTGCAGTCCGCGACCTGGGCGTCATCGCCGAGCTCCGACTCGACTTCGGCCCCGGCATGTGTGCGCTCACCGGTGAGACCGGGGCCGGCAAGACCATGATCATCGAGGCGCTCGCCCTGCTCCTGGGCGGCAAGGCCGACCCGGCACGCGTGCGACCCGGCGCCGAGGCCAGCGTCGTCGAAGGACGGTTCCTCGACGACGACGAGGTGGAGGTCGTGCTGCGTCGCGTCGTCCCCGCGGCCGGCCGGTCGCGCTGCTACGTCAACGGCGAGATGGCGACGGCGGCGGGTCTCGCCGAGATCGGCGGCCGCCTCGTCGAGATCCTCGGTCAGCACTCGCACCAGCACCTGCAGTCGACCCGCGCCCAGCGCGACGCGCTCGACCGGTTCGGGTCGGTCAACCTCGCCGCCCTCGTGGTGGCACAGGCGAGACGACGCGACCTCGAGTCCCAGCAGGCGGCGCTCGGCGGCGACGACCGCACCCGGGCCCGTGAGATCGATCTGCTCCGGTTCCAGCTGGACGAGCTGGACGCCGCCGCCGTCGTCGACGCTGCCGAGGACGACGGCCTGAACGCCGAGGAGGACCTCCTCGCCGATGCGCTCGCGCACCTCGAGGCCGGGGCGACGGCGATCGGCGCGCTCCACGACGACGGGGCCGCGCTCGACCTGATCGCGTCCGCGTCGGCAGCACTCGACCGTCGTACGCCGTACGCGGACGTCGCCGCCCGCCTCCACGGGGTGGCTGCGGAGCTCGGGGACATCGTGGACGAGCTGCGGGCCGTCACCGATCGCATCGAGCCCGATCCGGAGCGCCTCGACGCGGTCCGTGCCCGCCGGCAGCTGCTGGTCGACCTCCGACGAAAGTACGGGGACACGCTCGAGGACGTGATGGCGTACCACCAGGACGTGTCGCGGCGCCTCGACGACCTCACCTCCCACGAGGCGCGCTCGGCGACCATCGCCGCCGAGCTGGACGCCGCCCGCGCCACCGAGGCCGCAGCAGCGGCGAAGGTGGCTGCCGCACGACGAGCCGCCGCCCCGCGACTGGCCGCCGCCGTGGCCGAACGCCTCGAGGAGGTCGCACTCGGGTCGGCGCGCATCGAGGTGGTCGTCGGTGGCGATGACCCCGGCGACGACGTCGAGTTCCGGCTCAGCGCCAACGCCGGCATGGCGCCGCAGGCCATCGCACGCGCCGCCTCGGGCGGCGAGCTGTCGCGGACGATGCTGGCCCTCCATCAGGTGCTGAGCGTGGGCGCCCCCACGATGGTGTTCGACGAGGTGGACGCCGGCGTGGGCGGAACGGCCGCGACGGCCGTCGGGCGGGCCCTCGCCCGTCTCGCCGAGGACCAGCAGGTGCTGGTGGTCACGCACCTTCCCCAGGTGGCCGCGTACGCCGACGTGCAGCTGTCGGTGTCGAAGACCGACGACGGCCTCGCCGTGTCCACGATCCGCCGGGTCGACGACGACGACCGGGTCATCGAGCTCAGCCGCATGCTGTCGGGCTCGCCCGACAGCGAGACCGCCCGGCGCCACGCCGAGGAGCTGCTCGACCTCGCCGCCCGGGACCGGGTGCGGGGATGACGGTCGTGCGCGTCCCGAACCGGATCAGCCGGTGATCGCCGCCCCGCCCGTCGTGAGCGGGACGGCGCGCACCGACCGACGCACGAAGGACCTCGTCAAGCGGCTCCGCACCGGCGAGATCGCGGTGATCGACCACAAGGACCTCGACCGCGTCGCTGCCGAGACCCTCGCCGAGTCGGGCATCGCCGGCGTGATCAACGCGGCCGAGTCGAGCTCGGGCCGCTACCCCAACGAAGGACCGATCATCGTCCTCGAGGCCGGCATCGCGCTCCTCGACACGGTGGGCGGCGACGTGATGGACCTCGTCGCGGACGGCACCGTGGTCACGCTCGACGGCAACGACGTCGTGGTCGACGGCGAGGTGGTCGCGTCCGGCGTCCGCCAGAGCCTCGACAGCATCCACGAGATCCACGATCGGTCCCGCGCCACCCTCGGCGCCGAGTTCATCCGCTTCGTCGAGAACACCGTCGAGTACTTCGACCAGAACCGCGACCTCGTCAGCGACGACCTCGAGGTGCCCGACATCGGACTGTCGTTCGCCGGCCGGCACGTCCTGATGGTCGTGCGCGGTCACGACTATCGGGAGGACCTCTCGCTCCTGCGCAACAGCGGCTACATCAGCGAGCAGCGACCCATCCTCATCGGCGTCGACGGGGGCGCCGACATCCTGTTCGAGATGGGGATGACGCCCGACGTCATCGTCGGTGACTTCGACTCGGTGTCCGAGCCGTCGCTCCGCAGCGGCGCCAAGCTCGTCGTGCACGCGTTCCCCGACGGCCGAGCGCCCGGCGCCGAGCGGCTCGACGAGATGGGCCTGCCGTACCACCTGTTCAAGGCCTCGGGCACCAGCGAGGACATCGCGATGCTCATGGCGTTCAACCAAGGCGCCGAGCTCATCGTGGCCGTCGGCACGCACTCGTCGATGGTGGACTTCCTCGACAAGGGGCGGTCGGGCATGGCGTCGACCATCCTCACCCGCATGAAGGTGGGCCCCATCCTCGTCGACGCCAAGGGCGTGAGCCGCCTCTACCACGCCGGCGTCCGCAAGCGCGATCTTGTCCTCCTCGTGGCGGGCGCACTGCTCGCCATCATCATCATCGTGGTGGTGTCCGACCCCGTCCGCCTCGTGATCCACTCGATCTGGTCGGACCTGACCGGCTGAGCCGCACCACATGACCCGACTCGCATGACCCGCACCGCCCCCAGCAGGATCGCCACCGAACCGTGATCAACCTCCGCTTCCACATCGTCAGCATCGTCGCCATCTTCCTGGCGCTCGCCATCGGCATGCTCGCCGGCTCGACGCTCCTCGACCGCGCCACCGTCGACGTGCTGAAGAACCGGCAGCGCAGCCTCGACGCGCGCAACAGCCGACTCCGCGACGAGAACGACCGCCTCCGCGCCGCGATCGAGTCGCGTGCCCCGGCCCAGCAGGTGTTCGGCACGCAGACGCTGCCGGCCCTCGTGCCCGGTCTCCTCACCGACGCGCCGAGCATCATCCTCGCCGCCCGCGGGATCAACGAGGACAGCGTGCGTGCCCTGCAGTCCGAGGTGCGCGACGCCGGCGGCTCACCGCTCGGCGTCGTGTGGTTCGACTCACGGTTCGATCTCGACAACACCGAGGCGCTGTCGCAGATCGGCGCGGCGCTCTCGTTGGGCGGGAGCTCCGGCAAGGTGACGCGGACGGAGGTGGTCAAGGCGCTCGTCGCGGGGCTGACCTCCGCGTCGTCGGCGGCGCCCTCGACGACGACCACGACGGTCCCCGTCGACCCGACGGCGACGACGCTCCCGAGCTCCGAGCCCATCTCGACGTCGTCGCCCGACGACCCGTCGCTGTCGGTCCTGTCGAAGCTCGTCGACGCGGAGCTCGTCGACTGGGAGTCGCCCACCGAGGGGGAGCCCGGCTCGCGGACGCTCCCCAGCTCGGGTCTCCGGGTCATCCTCCTGTCGGGTGAGGGCTCGGACCTCCGTCCCGGTCGTCTCATGTACCCGCTCGCCCGGGCCCTCGGAGCGGCGCGCGCCGGCATCGTCGTGGGCGAGGTTCGCAATCCCCGAACCGATCTCGAGGCCATCGACGACACGGACACGCCCGAGCGGGGCGCCTTCGTCGACTCGCTCCGGTCGGACGACACGCTGAGCAAGCGCATCATCACCGTCGACAACGTCGACGAGCCGTTCGGGCGACTCGCCGTGGTGCTCGCCCTGTCGAAGCTGCCGACGCTCACCTCCGGCTCGTACGGCATCGCCTCCAGCGCGGACGCGCCCTTCCCACCCGCGAGCGGATGACCGACCTCAACCGATCCGCCCGTCTGATGGCGGTGCTCACGGTGGTCTCGCGGCTCAGCGGGTTCGCCCGCGTGATGGTCTTCACGTGGGTGTTCGGCAAGAGCTACCTCGCGAACACCTACGTCAGCTCGAACACGGTGCCGAACATCCTGTTCGAGCTGTTCGCCGCCGGCGCGCTGCAGGCCGTCCTCGTCCCCACCATGGTGCGGCTGATGCCGAGCGCCGCGGCCGGGCGCGAGGGCCTGCAGCACCCGACGGAGGCGGAGCGCGTGGCCGGAACGGTCGTGGGTCTCCTGTGCGGCGTGCTCGCGTTCGTCGGCGTGGTCGCGGTGGCATTCGGCCCGCAGGTGATGCGCCTGCTGGTGGACGACGTGCCGTCCGCCCGCATCCGGCAGGACGAGGTGGAGCTGGGTGCGCTGTTCCTCTGGTTCTTCATGCCGCAGCTGGTGTTCTACGGCGCCAACGTGGTTGCGACCGCCGTGCTGAACGCCCGCAACCGGTTCGCGCTCCCGGTGTTCGCCCCGACGTTGAACAACGTCGTCGTGATCGGCGCCTACCTGTGGTTCGACGCGGTGCACACCGGTCCGCTCACGCTCGATCTCACCAGCGCCGAGACGTGGATCGTGGCCGGCGGCACCACCCTCGCCGTTGTCGTGTTCTGCGCCCTGCCCGTGCTCGCCGTGTGGCGCGAGGGCTTCTCGTTGCGACCGCGCTTCGAGGTGCGCCAGCCGGCCATCGTGGCCCTGCTCCGCGAAGGCGCCTGGGCCGGCGTGTTCCTGGCCCTCACGCAGGTGGTGCAGGTCGTCATCCTCAAGGTCGCCAACCGCGAAGCCGGTGCGCCCACCGTGTACCAGTTCGCCTTCATTCTGTTCACGCTGCCGCACGCCCTGTTCTCGGTGCCCGTGATGACGACGCGGTTCCCGCAGATGTCACGAGCCGCGCAGGCGGGGGACTGGGTGGACTACCGGCGGACCGTGGCGATCGCAGTGAGGTCGATCGCGTTCCTCGCGCTGGCCGCCAGCGCCGTGTCGATCGCCGTCGCCGGCCCCGGCGCCGAGCTGCTGGCCTACGGCAAGGGCGCGTCGCTCGCGCCACGGATCGCCGCCGCCACGATGGCGTTCGCGCCGGGCATCGTCGGCTTCGGCCTCCTGCTCTTCTTCACCCGAGCGTTGTACGCCACGACCGACGCCCGGACACCGGCGCTCGTGAACCTCGGGCTCGTCGTCGTCACCTCGGTCGTGATGCTCACGGCGGTTCCCCTGCTGAGCAACCGCGATCTCGTCACCGGTCTCGCCGGCGCCTTCGCCGTGGGCAACCTCGGCGGGGCGCTCGCGCTCGGCTGGATCGTCGACCGGCGGCTCGAGGCCCGGTCGGCGGGCACGATGCACGTGGCTGCCCCGGTGACGCGCTCACTCGTCGCCGCGGTGGTGGCCGCCGGGCTCGGTTGGCTCGCCGGCGACGCCGTGGGGTGGGCGACCAAGCCCGCAGCCGTGCTCGCCGTGGCTGCCGGCGCCTCGGTCGCGATCGTCGTGTTCGTCGGCATCCAGTGGGCGCTCGGCGGCCCCGGCCCCCAGCTCGCGCTCCGCACCCTCGGAGCCGGTGACGTCCCGTGAGGGTGATCGAGGTCCTCGGCCCGTCGACGGGCGGCATTCGGCGCCACGTGGCCACGCTCGCCGCGCTCATGGGTGATCGCGGTGCGGAGGTGACGGTCGCGGCACCGTCGGGCGTGATGGACGGGCTCGACGTCGGGGCGGCCGGCCGCGCCGAGGTCGCTGTTCCGTCCAGCTTCTCGCCGACGGCGATCGTGGCCGCGGTCCGGGCCTTTCGGTCGCTGCACCGCGCGGTTCGGCCCGACCTGATCCACGCGCACGGGTTGAAGGCGGGGTGGGTCGCAGTGCTGAGCCGTCCGCGCCGGCCCATCGTGCTCACCGTGCACAACGTGGTGCTCGACGAGGTGGCCGGCCGTGGGGCCGACCTGCAGCGGCGGCTCGAACGAGCGTTGTTGGGTCGCGTCGATCACATCGTCGCCGTGTCACCGGAGATCGTGGCCCACTTCGACGGTCGCATCGCTCCGGACCGCATCGAGTTCGTCATCCCCGCGTCGCCGTCACCCGTCCCGCGCCGGACGCGCGCCGAGATCCGCTCGGCGCTCGGCGTGGCCGACGACACCGTGCTCGTCGTCGTCGCCGCTCGACTGCACCCGCAGAAGGACCTGCCGACGTTCGTGGAGGCCTGGCGGACCGTGCACGCGGCGTTCCCCACCGCCCGCGCGGCGATCGTCGGCGAGGGCCCGCTGCGCGACGAGCTGGCGGCCCTCGTCGCGGCACCCGACCTCGGCGGGACCCTGCTGCTCGCAGGCCCCAGCCCCCATGCCGTCGACGAGCTCGCCGCCGCCGACGTCGTGGCCCTCAGCTCACGATGGGAGGGGGCGCCCCTGGTCATCGCCGAGGCGATGCAGCTGGGCCGACCCGTCGTGTCCACCCGGGTCGGCGTCGTGCCGGAGATGGTGGGCGACGGCGGGGCCATCGTCGAGGTCGGCGACGCCGCGGCGCTGGCGGGCGCCCTGTGCGAGTTCGTGGGCTCCCCGGAGCGACGTGCCGAGGCAGGGCGGGTCAGCCTGGAACGAGGCACGGTGATCTACGGTGCTGCTCCTCTGGTCGATCAGGTCGCCAGGATCTACGAGGAGGTACTCGACCGGTGAGCCGTCGAACGATCGCGGGCCGTCGGGCCGGGGCGCTGCTCGGCGTCGCCCTCGTCCTGTCGTGCGCCGCGCCGTTCGCGTTCTCGTCGCCGGCCGGCGCCACCGCCCCCGACCGCAGCGAACCTCGCGGTCGGGTGCTCATCATCACTGCGCCCCGCCTCACCTGGGCCGAGATCGAGGCGACACGACCTCCCAACCTCATGCGGCTCTTCGCCCGCTCGGCCGTCGCGCAGTGCAGTCCACGCACCGCAGGATCGACCACCCGCCCCGGGGACGCCTACCTCACCATCGGCGCCGGCAACCGCATGGGCACCGTGGCCGACGTCGACGGAACCGTGGTGGAGCGCAGTGAGCCGATCGTCGAAGGCGATCCGACGAACGTGTACCAGCGCACCACCGGCGTGGTCGCGAAGGCACCGATCCTCGCGATCGGCAAGCCCACCATCGACCGCTTCAACAAGGACCTCTACTTCGGGGCCGAGGCCGGCTCGATGGCGCAGGCGCTCGACGACGACCGTCGGTCGATCGCCGTCCTGGCCAACGCCGACCGGCAGTTCGGCCTGCCGAAGTACCGCCAGGCCGGTCTCGCCGCGATGGATCGCAGTGGACAGGTGTCGGCCGGCCTCGTGTCCGACGAGCTCCTGCGCGTGGACGATCGCGCCGCCTTCGGCATCTCGATCGATCCTGCCGTGCACGACTCCGTGTTCCGGACGCTCTGGTCGCAGCACGACGTGGTGCTGGTGGAGCTCAGCGACCTCGAGCGCGCCGAGGCGGCGCGCGGCGTCGCCACCGACGAGCAGGGCGAGCGTCAGTACCGCCGTGCCCTCCGCGAGAGCGACGCCCTCGTCGGGAAGATGCTGAGCCACGTCGACCTCGCACGCGACACCGTCATCGTGGTGGGCCCCACCGCACCGGCCGACGAGAACCAGCTCACCGTGTTCGCGATGGCGGGCAAGGGCGTCACCACGGGCTGGGCCACGTCCAGCACGACACGGCGCGACGGCTACGTCACGCTCACCGACATCGCTCCGACCGTGCTGGCGACGTTCGGGGCGACCGTGCCGGACTCGATGGGCGACACCCGGCTCACCAGCACCACCGGTCCCTCCCTCGATGCCCGCATGTCGTCGATGGTCGAGAACTCCGACCGCGCGGTCGTCCGCGACAAGGTGTTCGGGCCCACCACGGTGGTGTTCATCATCGTGCTGGTGGTCGACATCGCGCTGGCGATGCTGTGCCTGGCGAGGCTGCCGAAGCTGTCCGGCCTGGTGCGCTGGCTCGCGCTGGTGGTGCTGGCGCTGCCGCCCGTCACGTTCCTGCTCGGGATCGTGGCCATCGACAACCCCGCCGTCCTCGGGCTCGCCGTCGGGGTGGGCTCGATCGTCGTCGCGACGCTCGCCTCGTTCGCCCGCCGGATCGACGCCGGTCTGCCGCCGCTCCTCCTGCTGGCGCTCCTGTGGCTCGTGCTCGCCGTCGACATCGCCACCGGCGGCCACCTCCAGATCAACACGATCTTCGGCTACTCGCCGATCGTCGCCGGCCGGTTCGCCGGGTTCGGCAACCAGGCCTTCTCGATGATCGCCCTGGCCTCGCTGCTCCTGGCCTCCGCATGGCTCGATCGCCGCCATCCCGACGGCCCGAGCGGGTCGCGGCTCGGTCTCGCCACCCTCGGCGGCGTCGGCGCCTGGTTCCTGGTGACGGTCGTGCTCGACGGGCACCCGTCGATGGGCTCCGACGTCGGCGGCGTCCTGGCGTTCGTGCCCGCCGCCACCGTGGCCGTGCTCATGTTCCGCGGCATCAAGGTGAACGTGCGCCTCACGGCCCTGATCGCGGCCGGAACCATCGCCGTCCTCGGCGTCTTCACCGCCGTCGACCTCAGCCGGCCCACCGACGACCGCACCCACCTCGGCCGATTCGCGTCGAAGCTGTTCGCCGGTGAGGCCGGCGAGATCATCCAGCGCAAGATAGCGGCCAACCTGCGGGTGCTCACCAGCGTGTGGGCGTGGGTGATCCCGGTGGCGCTGGTGTACTTCGCCTACCTCACCTGGCGGCCGAACCGCACCCTTCAGCGCCTGAACGCCGCCCACGCGCACTTCCGGGCGTTCGGCGTCGCGGCGCTCACCCTCGGCCTCCTGGCCATGGCGCTCAACGACTCCGGCGTCTCGCTCCCGGGCATCATGCTGGCCCTCGTCGCGGCGTACGTGAGCTACCTCGTCGTCGAGCTGGAGCGGGGCACGTTGACATGACGGCGCTGGGCGAGCTGCTCGCCGCCTACCTCCTCGGTGCGGTGGTGGCCGCCGGCCTGTGGCGGGGGAGTCGCGGCGTGTTCGCCGTCGACGTGTTCGCCCGCACCAACTACCGCAGCCATCCGCTCGCGACCGCCGTCGGGCTCCTCCTCGCGGTGGTGCCGGCCGTGGTCGTCGGGCTCGACGTCGTGATCGTGGACGTGGCCCGCAGCATCGGTTGGCCCGGCCAGGACGGCTGGGGACCGCTCGGCGCCTACGGCCCGGTGGTCGTGGAGCTGGCGGTGGCGTTCGCGTTCCTGGGCGTGCTCGACGACCTCGGCGGCGTGGGGGAGAGCGGCGGGTTCCGTGGGCACCTCAAGGCGCTCGCCGAGGGACGCATCACCACCGGCCTCGTGAAGCTCGTCGGCGGTCCGCTCTTCACCCTCGTGATCCTGTCGGGCGACATGGCGCAGGCGGGCCGGCTCGGCCACCTCCGCGACGCGGCGTTGATCTGCCTGGCGGCGAACCTCGCCAATCTGTTCGACCGTGCCCCGGGGCGGGTCAACAAGGTGGGCCAGATCGCCTTCGTCGTGCTCGCGCTCGCCACCCGCTCGACCCGCCTGGTGCCGGTGGCCGCGACGATGGGCGGCGCCGCTGCGCTGCTCCCCGGCGACCTGCGCGAGTCGTTCATGCTCGGCGATGCCGGCTCGAACGTGATCGGCGCCGTCGTGGGCGTCGGCGTCGTCGCGACCACCACCGAGACGCAGCGGTGGATCCTCGTCGCGGTGCTGCTGGGCCTCAACCTGACGTCGGAGTTCGTGTCGTTCAGCAGGGTCATCGACGCCGTCCCTCCGCTTCGTCGGCTCGATCGGCTCGGGTCCCCCCACCGGCCGCGTTAGGGTGGTTGGGACCAAAGGAGTTACCGGTGGCCAAGCACATCTTCGTGACCGGAGGCGTAGCGAGCTCCCTGGGCAAGGGGCTCACCGCCTCGTCGCTCGGGCGATTGTTGAAGGCCCGGGGACTCCGGGTGACGATGCAGAAGCTCGACCCCTACATCAACGTCGACCCGGGGACGATGAACCCGTTCGAGCACGGCGAGGTGTACGTCACCGAGGACGGTGGTGAGACCGACCTCGACCTGGGGCACTACGAACGCTTCATCGACGAGAACCTCACCCGCGGGTCGAACGCCACCACCGGCTCGATCTACACCGCGGTGCTGGCGGCCGAACGCCGGGGCGACTACCTGGGCAAGACCGTCCAGGTGATCCCGCACATCACCGACGAGATCAAGAGTCGGGTGTCGGGGCTCGCGACCGACGACGTCGACGTGGTGATCACCGAGGTCGGCGGCACGGTGGGCGACATCGAGATCCTGCCGTTCCTCGAGGCCATCCGGCAGTTCCGCCTCGACGTGGGGCGCGAGAACGTCTGCTACATCCACCTCACGCTGGTGCCGTTCATCGGCCCGTCGCACGAGCAGAAGACCAAGCCGACCCAGCACTCGGTCACCGAGCTCCGCAGCCGTGGCGTGCAGCCGCACATCATCGTGTGCCGCAGCGAGAGCCCCATCAACCCGGGCCTCAAGGACAAGATCTCGGCGCTGTGCGACGTGCCGGTCGAGGCCGTCATCAACGCCTCCGACGCCGAGAGCCTCTACGACATCCCGCTCGTGCTGCACGACGAGGGTCTCGACGCCGAGGTGTGCCGTCTCCTCGGGTTCGACGCACCACCGCCCGACCTCACCGAGTGGCGCGACCTCGTGCACCGCGTGAAGTCGGCGACGTTCCCGGTGAAGGTCGGCATCATCGGCAAGTACGTGGCGCTGCCCGACGCCTACCTCTCGGTCGTCGAGTCGCTCAACCACGCCGGCGCGTACAACGGCGCCGACGTGCAGATCGAGTGGATCCAGGCCGAGGAGGTGGAGGGGCTGCTCGAAGCGGGCGCCATCCGCGACCTCGACGGCATCGTGATCCCCGGTGGGTTCGGCGAGCGCGGCGTCGAGGGCAAGGTGGCGGCCGCCGCCTTCTCCCGCGAGCACCAGATCCCCACGCTCGGCCTCTGCCTCGGCCTCCAGGTGATGACGATCGAGTACGCCCGTCATGCGCTCGGGCTCGACGGCGCGAACTCCGCCGAGGTCGACCCCGACACGCCCCACCCGGTGATCGCGATCATGGACGACCAGCGCAACATCGTGGAGAAGGGTGGCACGATGCGCCTCGGGGCGTATCCCGCCGTGCTCGCCGAGGGGTCGCGTGTCGCCGAGATCTACGGCTCGCAGCACGTCTCGGAGCGCCACCGTCACCGCTACGAGTTCAACCCCGAGTACCGGTCGAAGTTCGAGGGCACCGACTTCGTGTGCTCGGGGGAGTCGCCCGACGGCCGGCTCGTGGAGTTCATCGAGCTGCGGGACCACCCGTTCTGGATCGGCACCCAGGCGCACCCGGAGCTGAAGAGCCGGCCCACCAACCCGGCGCCCTTGTTCCGGGAGTTCGTGGCCGCCGCCCGTGCCCGGGCCGAGGGTCGCAACCCGCACATCATCGATCTCGAGGCGGCCCGAGCCGTTGTCTGAGACGTCGGCCGATCCGGACCATCCGTTCGTCAAGGTCGACGAGCGCCTGATCCATCAGGGCTACGTCATCGGCGTGTACAACGTGCGGTTCGAGGGCCCGGCCGGCGAGATGATGGACCGCGACGTGGTGCGGCACCCCGGCGCCGTGTCGGTCGTGCCCGTGCTCGACGACGGCACCGTCGTGATGGTGCGCCAGTTCCGGTCGCCGATCGAGGAGATGCTGCTCGAGGTTCCGGCCGGCAAGCGCGACGTGGCCGACGAGCCGCCGGAGCTCACGGCGCACCGCGAGCTCGCGGAGGAGGTCGGCTACGAGGCCGCCGAGATGCGGCTGCTCACCGTGCTGGTGCACTCGCCAGGCTTCTGCGACGAGCGCAACCACATCTTCCTCGCGACGGGCCTCACGCCGTGCGATCGGGCCGTCGAGGGGCCGGAGGAGGAGCACATGACGATCGAGCACGTGCCCCTCGCCGACGCCTACGACCTCGTGCTGTCGGGGGTGATCACCGACGCGAAGTCGGTGGTGGGCCTCACCCTGGCCCATCATCAGCTGATCGGCTGACATGACGCCCGAGAGCGAGGCGTTCCTGCTGTGGCTCGCGGTCGAGCGCGGGCGCGCCGCCAACACGCTCGAGTCGTACCGACGCGACCTCCGCCGCTACGAGGCGTGGCTGGCGGCCAACGGCACGTCGATCGCGTCGGTCACCGAGCGGGAGGTCGTCGCCCACGTCGAGTCCCTGCGGGCCGGCGACCTGGCGCCGGCGTCGGTCGCCCGGGCTGTGGTCGTCGTGCGGGCGCTGCACCGGTTCCTGGCCGCCGAGGCGATGCTCGACCACGACCCGACGGTGCGCCTGGAGACCCCCCGGCGTCCGTCCGGCCTCCCGAAGGCGCTCACCGAGCAGCAGATCGACCAGCTGTTCGCCGCCGTCGCCACGGTGGACGGCCCCGTCGGCATGCGCGACTCGGCGCTCCTGGAGGTGCTGTACGGCTCGGGTCTGCGCATCTCCGAGGCGGTCGGGCTGTCGCTCTCCGACGTGGACATGGAGGCCCGCCTCATCCGTGCGTTCGGCAAGGGCAACAAGGAGCGCATCGTGCCGCTCGGTCGCGCCGCCGCCCGCTCGCTGGCTCTCTGGTTCGACGAGGGGAGGCCGGCGATGGCCCCCCGCCGATGGCGGTCGAAGTCCGACGCCGACGCAGTGTTCCTCAACCAGCGGGGCGGCCGCCTCACCCGCCAGGGCGGCTGGCTCGTGCTGTCGGGTCATGCCCGCCGTGCCGGGCTCGCCGACGTCGTGTCGCCCCACGTCATGCGCCACTCGTGCGCCACCCACATGCTCGACCACGGCGCCGACATCCGGGCCGTGCAGGAGATGCTGGGCCACGCCTCGATCTCGACCACGCAGCTGTACACGAAGGTGGTGACCGACCGGTTGTGGCAGGTGTACGCCGACAGCCATCCCCGTGCCGCGGTGCGGGCGGCGGAATCGGCGGCGGAGCCGGTGGCGCCGTGAGCCTCGATCTGCGCCACCGCATCCCCCGGTTCTTCGGCTCGCTCCGCCCCGGCCCACCCCGACGCGACGACCTCGACTGGGCGAAGGGCTGCCTGAGCGAGCGTGAGCAGCGCCTGCTCGTCCAGATGTCGAACCCCGACCTGCGCCATGCCGTGCGGGTCGCCCGCCGGGTGGACGAGGCGTACGACACCGTCGACGATCCCGAGGTGTCCCGCGAGGTGGCGTTGGCCGCGGCGCTCCTGCACGACGTCGGCAAGTCCGAGGCCCGCCTGGGCACCTACGGCCGGGTGATCGCCACCGTGAGCGGGGTCGTGGGCGGCCTCGACATGGCCGAGATCTGGCAGGAGCGCACGGGGTTCACCCGCAAGGTCGGCCTGTACCTGCGCTACGGCATCATCGGCGCCGAGATGCTGGAGCTCGCCGGCAGCGACCCCGTCGTCATCGCGTGGTCGATCGAGCACCACCTCCCCGAGGACGCGTGGAGCGTGCCCGTGGGGTTCGGGCGTCTGCTGGTCGCCGCGGACGAGTAGCCCGCGGACGAACAATCAGCGCGAGTCGCCCGCCGTTGGGTCGGGCAGAGGTGCGTCAGGGGCGGCCGAGGCCGAGCGCCCGCTCTGCACGTGCGAGTACGGGGGCGGCCATGGCCTCGGCCTTGTCGGCGCCGATCGCCATGAGACGATCGAGCTCGGCCGGATCGGCCGACAGCTCGGCGAAGCGCTGCTGGATGGGCACCAGGTGCTCGATGACGGCCTCGGCGCAGTCCGCCTTGAGCGGGCCGTACTGGTTGTAGCGCTCGGCGAGCGTCTCGGGCTGCTCGCCGGTGAACGCGGCGAGGATCGACAGCAGGTTGGAGACGCCCGGCTTCTCCGCCACGTCGTACCGGACGACGCCGTCGGAGTCGGTGACGGCGCGCTTGAACTTCTTCTCGATGTCCTTCGCCGAATCGAGGACGAGCACGGTGCCGGCGGGGGAGTCGAGCGATTTCGACATCTTCGACGTCGGGTTCTGGAGGTCCATCACCCGGGCGCCGGCGGCCGGCGTGGAGTGGACGGGCACGACGAACGTCTGCCCGTAGCGGTTGTTGAACCGCTCGGCGGCGTCGCGGCAGAGCTCGATGTGCTGCTTCTGGTCGGCGCCGACCGGCACCTTCTCGGTGTCGTACAGCAGGATGTCGGCCGCCTGGAGCGCCGGGTAGGTGAACAGGCCCGAGGAGACGAACTGCTGCTGCTCGCTCTTCTCCTTGAACTGGGTCATCCGGGTGAGCTCGCCGTAGGCGATCGTGCACTGCATGATCCACGCGAGCTGCGCGTGCTGCGGGACGTGGGACTGGGCGAAGAGCGTGCAGCGCTCCACGTCGAGGCCGCAGGCCATGAGGAGCGCGGCGAAGTCGCGGGTCTTGTGGCGGAGCTCGGTGGGGTCCTTCGGCACGGTGATGGCGTGCAGGTCGACGATGCAGTAGATCGCGTCGTCCTCGTCGAGGTCGCGCACCCAGTTGATGACCGCGCCGAGGTAGTTCCCCAGATGGAGGTCGCCGGTCGGTTGGATGCCAGAGAACACGCGTGCCATGGGGCGTGAGCGTATGTCAGGCGTCGTGAAATCACCACGTTGTAATTCGCCGCGGCGGACGCGGTAGCATGTGCGCCGTGGCGATCGATGTGCAGACCGACGTGTTCCAGGGCCCGTTCGACCTGCTCCTGCACCTGATCCTCCGCGATCAGGTCGACCTCTACGAGGTCTCGCTCACCAAGATCGTCGACGCCTACCTCGCCCACATGGCGCAGATGGCCGACCTCGACCTCGACGTGGCCACCGAGTTCCTGCTGATCGCCGCCACGCTCGTCGAGCTCAAGGCCCGCCGCCTGCTCCCCGGGCTCGACGACGGCGACCTCGACGACGAGCTGGGCATCTGGGAGGAGCGCGACCTCCTGCTGGCCCGCCTCCTCGAGTGCAAGACCTTCAAGGACGCGGCGCTGGTGCTGTCGGATCTCCACGCGACGGCGGGCCAGTGCTTCGCCCGGCGCGTCGGGCCCGACGAGCGCTTCATCGACCTCACGCCCGACTCGCTGGTGGGCGTGTCGCCCCTGCAGCTGCGGGCGGCGTTCATGCGCGCGGCGGCGCCGAAGCCCGAGCCCCGCATCGACCTCTTCCACGTCGCGCCGATCCGGGCGTCGGTGGTGGAGGCCGTGGCCGAGCTGCTCGACGAGCTGCCCCGCGTCGGCCGCATCTCCTTCCGCGATCTCACGGCGGCGTTCGTCGAGAAGCTCGAGATCGTCGTCCGCTTCCTCGCCGTGCTCGAGCTGTTCAAGCAGGGCCACGTCGACCTGGAGCAGGCGACCAACTTCGGTGACATCCAGATCATCTGGACTGGCGGCGACGACGTCGACGGCACGAGCCTGTCGCTCGTCGACATGTACGAGGGGTAGCTGAGGGACCAATGACCGAGGGCACAGAGCAACACGAGGCAAAGCGCGCGCTGGAGGCGATCATCATGGTCGCCGACGAGCCGGCCGATCCGCGCCTCCTGGCGCAGCTGATCGAGCTGTCGCCGCAGCGCATCGACGAGTTGTGCGAGGAGCTCGCCGCCGAGTACGACGCCGAGGAGCGCGGGTTCGCGCTGGTGAAGGTGGCCGGCGGCTGGCGCTTCCAGAGCCGCGGCGAGCTGTCGCCCTACGTCGAGCGGTTCGTGCTCACCGGCCAGTCGGCCCGCCTCTCGGCGGCGGCGCTCGAGACGCTGTCGATCGTCGCCTACAAGCAGCCCATCTCCCGCGCCCAGGTGGCGGCGATCCGCGGTGTGAGCGTGGACGGCGTGATGCGCACGCTGCAGCAGCGTGGCTACATCGGCGAACTGGCCCGCGACCCGGGCCCCGGCCAGGCGGTGCTGTTCGGTACCACGGGGCTGTTCCTGGAGCGCCTCGGTCTGAACAGCCTCGACGAGCTGCCGCCGCTGGGCGACTTCGTGCCCGGTCCCGAGGTGGTCGAGGCGCTCGAGGCCGGTCTTCGCGTGCACGACGACGACGCACCGACCGCCGTCGCCGCCGAGGCTCCCGAGGCTCCCGTGGCCGTGGCCGCTGCCGGCGAGACGATCGGTGCCGCCGACGGCGAGGGCGACGACGAGGCGGTCATCGATCTGCGCGACGCCACCCCGCTGTCGCTCGACGCACTGGACGTGCTCGCCGACGACGCCGGTCGTTGACCGGCCCGACGTGACCGGCCGACCGGGCCCCGGCGCGGGCCCCGAGGGCGAGCGCCTGCAGAAGGTGCTGGCGCAGGCGGGCATCGGCAGCCGGCGGGTGTGCGAGATCTACATCGACGAGGGCCGCGTATCGGTCAACGGCGTCGTCGCGCGGCTCGGCCAGCGCGTCGACCCGGAGACCGACGTGATCGAGGTGGACGGCAGCCAGATCGGCGTGAAGCCGGGCCTCGTCCACTACCTCCTCAACAAGCCGGCCGGCGTCGTCACGACGGCCTCGGACACCCACGGCCGCCCGACGGTGGTCGAGCTCGTGCCCGACGAGCCCCGCGTGTTCCCCGTCGGGCGGCTCGACGCCGAGACCGAGGGGCTGCTGCTCCTGACCAACGACGGCGACCTCACGCATCGCCTCACCCACCCCTCGTTCGGCGTGCCCAAGGAGTACCTCGCGGAGGTGGTCGGCGAGCCGTCTCGGGGTGCGCTCCGTCAGCTCCGGCAGGGCGTGACGCTGGAGGACGGCGTCACCGCGCCGGCCACCGCGTCGCTGCTGGCGCCCAATCTGGTGCGGCTCGTCATCCACGAGGGCCGCAACCGGCAGGTGCGACGCATGTGCGAGGCCGTCGGCCATCCCGTGGTGCGACTGGTGCGTACCCGCATCGGTCCGCTCACCGACACGACGCTCGCGCCGGGGGAGTGGCGGCCGCTCACCCAGGCGGAGGTTCGCTCGCTCGAACGAGCGGTCGGCGCCGCGGAATAGACCGGTAGGATCGGCGCCCATGTCCACCAGCGTCCGTGCCCTCCGGGGCGCCACCACGTTCGACGTCGACGAGGCGGAGCACGTGTCCGATCGTGTCGTCGAGCTCGTCAGCGAGATGCTGAGCCGCAACGGCGTCGACCACGACGCCCTGATCTCGATCATCTTCACGGCCACCGACGACCTGACCAGCGTCTTCCCGGCGACGGCCGCCCGCCGCATCGGCCTCGGCGACGTGCCGCTGATCTGTGCCCGCGAGCTGTCGATCGACGGCGCGATGGCCCAGTGCGTGCGCGTGCTCATGCACCTCGAGACCACGCTCGACCGGCGTGAGCTCCGTCACGTGTACCTGCACGGCGCGCGGGGCCTGCGCGACGACCTGCCCGAATGAACGACGTCCGGCGACGAGCGCAGATCCGCGGCACCGGCCTCATCGGCGGGTCCGTGGGCATGGCGCTGCGGGCGAACGGCTGGTTCGTCACCGGTGACGACGCCGACGCGTCGGCGGCGTCGGCAGCGCTGGACCGCGGGGCCGTCGACGCCGTCGGGGTCGACCCCACGGCCGAGATCTGCTTCATCGCGCTGCCCGTCGGCGCGATCGCCGCGGCTGCGCGAGCGCTCCTCGACGTCGCGCCGTGGGTCGTGACCGACGTGGGGAGCGTGAAGAGCCCGATCGTCGCCGCCGTCGACCACCCGCGGTTCATCGGGGGTCACCCCATGGCGGGGTCCGAGCAGGAGGGCATCGCCGGCTCGAACGCGTCGATGTTCGAGGGCGCCGTGTGGGTGCTCACGCCGTCGGAGCGAACCGCTCCGGAGGCGCAGGCGCTGGTGCACTCGGTGGTGAGCGGGTTCGGGGCGGACGTGGTCACGATGAGCGCCGACGTGCACGACCGCGTGGTGGCCATGGTGTCGCACGTGCCGCATCTCACCGCCGCCACCCTCATGGGCCGTGCCGCGGCGCGCTCGGAGCAGACCGGCCAGGGCCCGCTGCTGCGCCTCGCTGCCGGCGGATTCCGCGACATGACGCGCATCGCGTCCGGTCACCCGGGAATCTGGCCCGACATCTGCGCCGAGAATCGCACCGCCATCGTCGAGGTGCTCGACGACCTCATCTCCGACCTCTCCGACGTGCGGAGCGTCGTGGCGACCGGCGACCGCGACGGCCTGCTCCGTCGTCTCGAGGCTGCCCGCCAGGCCCGGAAGAACCTGCCCACGACGGTTCCCCGCCCCGACGAGCTCGTCGAGCTGCGGGTGGGAGTGCCCGACCGCCCGGGCGTGCTCGCGGCGGTCACGACGCTCGCGACGGAACACGACGTCAACATCTACGACATCGAGATCGCCCACTCGGCCGAGGGCCCACGTGGTGTGCTGATCCTGCTCGTGGACTCCGGCACGGTCGAGACGTTCGTCGAGAGCCTCGTGGCCGAGGGGTACGCCGTCGCGTCCCGGCCGCTCGCGTGATGGCCGCGCCGTCCGATCCGCTCCCGGACCCGCTGCCGGTCGAGCCGCTCACGGGCCCGCTCGCCGCGACGGTGGTGATCCCCGGCTCCAAGTCGCTCACCAACCGCGCGCTCGTGTGCGCGGCGCTCGGCGACGGCCCGTCGGTGCTGACGGGAGTGCTCGACTCCGACGACACGCGGGTGATGCTCGACGGTCTCCGTGCGCTCGGCGTGCAGATCGACGACGCCGACGACCGGGTCACCGTGTGGGGTCGTCGGGGCCGGTTCGACGGTGGGGCCCGCACGGTGGACGCCGGCCTGTCGGGTACGACCTCGCGGTTCCTGCTCGCCGTCGCCGCCCTGTGCCCGGGACCCGTCACGGTCGACGGCGGCGCCCCGCTGCGGGCGCGGCCGATGGCCGACGGCGTCGCCGCGCTCGAGGCGCTCGGCTGCGAGGTGGCGAGCGACGGTGGTCGCCTGCCCATCACCGTGGCGCGACCCGAGGACGAGTTCACGGGTTCGATCACCGTGCGCGGCGAGGTCTCCAGCCAGTTCCTGTCGGGCCTGCTCCTGGCCGCGCCGTGCCTGCCCGACGGGCTGGAGATCACCGTGGACGGGCCGCTCCAGTCCGTTCCCTACGTCGAGATGACGATCGCCGTGATGCGGGCGTTCGGCGCACGCGTCGAGCAGTCGGACGATCTGCGGTGGTTCGCCGTCGAGCCCACCGGCTACCAGCACACGGCGTACGCGATCGAGCCCGACGCGTCGGCGGCATCGTACGTCCTCGCCGCAGCGGCGCTGTGCGGTGGGACGGTGACGGTGCCCGGCCTCGGCAGCGACAGCGTGCAGGGCGACGTCCGCTTCGCCGAGGTGCTCCGCACCTACGGTGCGACCGTGACCGTGACGAGCGACTCGGTGACCGTCACCGGCGACCGTCTGCTGGGTGGCGACGTCGACATGGGCGACATCAGCGACACGGCCCAGACGCTGGCGGCGATCGCCCCGTTCGCGGAGGCGCCGACGACCATCCACGGCATCGGGTTCATCCGCGGCAAGGAGACCGACCGCATCGCGGCCGTCGTCACCGAGCTCGGCAAGCTGGGCGTCGTGGCCTCCGAGCAACCCGACGGCCTCCACGTCGAGCCGGGAGACGTGTCGCCCGCGACCGTCGACACCTACGACGACCACCGGATGGCGATGAGCTTCGCCGTGCTCGGCCTGCGCGCGCCCGGCGTCGCGATTGCCGATCCGGGCTGCGTGTCGAAGACGTTCCCGGGCTTCTGGAACACTCTGGAGGACATGCGGAGGCAATCGGAGGGACACGGCTCGTGAGTGGCATCGGACACGTCGTCGCGATCGACGGGCCGGCCGGCTCGGGCAAGTCGACGATCTCGCGCCTGGTCGCCGAACGACTCGGCCTGCAGATGCTCGACACCGGGGCGATGTACCGGGCGGTCACCTGCGCCGTGCTGCGTGCCGGCGGCGACGTGAGCGACGGCGAGGTGGCCACCGCTGCGGCCGAGCAGGCCGACATCTCGGTGGGGTCCGCCGTCGTGATCGACGGCGCCGACGTGACCGACGAGATCCGCGGCCCCGCCGTGTCGGCGAACGTGAGCGTCGTGGCCGCGCACCCCGGCGTGCGCCGGCGGCTCGTGGGCCTCCAACGGTCGTGGATGGCCGAGCACGGCGGTGGTGTGGTGGAGGGTCGCGACATCGGCACCGTCGTGTTCCCCGACGCCCCGCTCAAGATCTTCCTCACCGCGTCGCCGGAGGTGCGAGCCCGCCGGCGCGCCGGCGAGGGCATCGTCGACGAGTCGACCGCAGCGGCGAACATCGCCGAGCGCGATCGCATCGACTCGACCCGCGACCACTCGCCGCTGCTGGCAGCCGACGACGCGGTGGTGGTCGACACCTCCCACCTGAGCATCGAGCAGGTGGTGGACCGCATCGTGGACGAAGCCTCGGCCAGAGGCCTGGGCTCCAGGAGAACGTGAGCCGTGGGCTCGGAACGGAGAGACAGATGAGCGACACCCCCGCCGCACGAGGTCGACTCGCGCTGGCCGCGTACCGGGTGCTCTGGTGGGTGGCACGGACGTTGACCGGCGCGTACTGGCGCCTCGAGATCGTGGGCGGGGAGCGCGTGCCCCGCTCGGGCGCGTTCGTGGTCGCGCCGGTGCACCGGTCGAACCTCGACTTCCTGCTCGCCGGCCTCGCGGTGAAGCGCCCGGTGCGCTACATGGCCAAGTCGTCGATCTTCCTCGGCGGCATCGTCGACAAGTTCCTCAACACGATGGGCGCCTTCCCGGTGGTGCGCGACACGGCCGACTTCAGCGCCATCCGGACCTGTGAGGCGCTGCTCGCCGCGGGCGAACCGGTGGTGGTGTTCCCCGAGGGGCGCCGCAAGGACGGCGACACGCTGGTGGACCTCTTCGACGGCCCGGCCTTCGTGGCCGCCCGTCAGCGGGTGCCGATCCTGCCCGTCGGCATCGGCGGCTCGGACAAGGCGATGCCGATCGGCAGCAAGATGATCTTCCCGAGGAAGGTCGTCATCGTGATCGGCGAGCCGATCTACCCCGACGTGGACGTCGACGGGCGGGTGCCGAGGTCGGCCATCACGGCGTTGACCGAGCACCTCCGCGAGGACGTGCAGTCGGCGTATGACACAGCACGGCGGCTTGCCGGCTGATCAGCGCAGCTCGGCGATTGGCCGGCTGATCAGTGTGACAGCGCGATGCCCACGAACATCGCGCCGATGGCCCCGAGGGACGCCAGCGCACCACCGATCGCGAGCGCGGGCTTCGACTTGCCGATGATGTGGATGCCGGCGCCGGCGCCGGAGATGACCACGAGCAGGAACTTGAGGCCGAACAGGCCCTGATCCAGGTCGTCGACGACCAGCATGTTCCAGATGCCGGTGAGGACGGCGATGCCGAACGCCGGCCAGGCGATGCGGTTGAAGGCCTGGGCGACGAGCTTGGGTGCGTCGGGGCTGATCTTGCGGAGCGTGGGCACGAGTCCGCCGAGCACGATCTGGCCGCCCACCCAGACGGACGCGGAGAGCACGTGGAGGAAGAGTCGGAAGTTGTCCATGCCCTCAGTCTCGCGATGCCGCCCGTGCCGGGGCGAACCCGTCAGGCGAGGGAACTGAGCACGTCGCTCGCGGGGAGCTTCCGGTCGTTGAAGCCCGGGCGGTCGACGGGGTCGCCGCCGAGCGCGAAGGTGGCGAACGAGTCGACCGCGAGCAGCAGGTCGCGGAGGTTGCGCGGCGGCGGGAAGTACTCGTCCTCGTCGGTCGTTCGCACCTCCTCGACGCCGTTCGTCGGGGCGAGGCGGGCGATGACCGCATCCACCAGATCCTCCGGAGCCGAGGCTCCGGCGGTGACGCCGATGGTGCCCGACAGGTCGGACGGCAGCTCGTCGGCGTCGTTGATGCGGAACACCTGATCGCAGCCGGCGTCGCGGGCCAGCTTCTCGAGCGCCAGCGTGTTCGACGAGTTCGCGGAGCCGACGACCACCATGGCGTCGCAGCGGGGAGCGATGTTCATGAGGGCGGTCTGTCGGTTCGTGGTGGCGAAGCAGAGGTCGCTGCGGCCCGGTACCCACATGTCGGGGAAGCGCTCTTTGGTGGCGTCGAGCACGTCGCGCCAGTCACGGTGGCTGAGCGTGGTCTGAGCGAGGAGGGCGACGGGCGTGTCGAACTCGGGGAGCTCGGCGACCTCGGCGACGGACTCGACGCGGTGGGTGGACTCGGGGGCGACGGCCATCGTGCCGACCGCCTCCTCGTGGCCCTCGTGGCCGATGTAGACGATCTGGTAGCCCTTGCCGGCCCGGACCTTCACCTCGTGGTGCACCTTGGTGACGAGCGGGCACACCGAGTCGACGACGTAGCCGCCCCGGGCCGTCGCCGCAGCGACCACCTCGGGCGCCGATCCGTGCGCCGACAGCATGATGGGCATGCCCTCGGGCACCTCGGCGATGTCGTCGACGAACACCACGCCGAGGTCGCGGAAGCGCTGCACCACCCGCTGGTTGTGCACGATCTCGTGGTAGCAGTACACCGGCGGCTCGAAGGCCCGCACCATCCAGGCGAGGGCCTTGATGGCCATCTCGACCCCCGCGCAGAAGCCACGGGGGGCGGCGAGGAGCACCTTGTCGACCGGCATGATCCGGCCAGTCTACGGGTGGGCCCGACTAGGGCCGGTGCAGGTACGTGGCCGGTGCGGGGTTGAACTGGCCGACGACCGACGAGCCGAGCCCGACCGGCTGGGCGTCGAGGCCGGCGGCGTAGCGCAGCGCGGCGGTGACGAAGTGCCGGGTGATCGGCCACACCTGCGGGCCGAGGTAGTTCGGCGGCGACACGCAGCCGTCGCGGCCGAGCGTGACGACGAAGTCGGGGAGCGGCAGGCCGACGTTCTGCGCCAGCGTCACGATGCCGCCCTGGTCGCGGGCGATCTCGCAGATGTCGCTGAAGGCGTTGTTGTGGCCGGCGCCGGGGATGACGACGAGGCTGTCGGGCCCCGCGGTGTAGTCGAAGCCGGACTGGACGCGGGGGAGGATCGCCACGTTGTCGTTCTGGCCGCCCATCCACATGATCGACTTCGACGTGTCCGACAGGACCGCCGGCACCGAGCCCGAATCGGGGTTCGCCCCGGCCGCCATCGGGATGGCGAACGAGACGTCGGGCCGCGACAGGAGCGAGATCGAGGTGCCGCCGCCGGCGGAGTGGCCGATGGGGAAGAAGCGGTTCGTCTCGGCGAACCCGTGGAACGGGCCGGGATCGGTGGACATCGAGCGGACCTTGGTGATCGCGAAATCGGCGACCTGGGTGTCGGGCCGGGCCCCGGCGGGCGGTTCGCCGAGGAGTGACTGGAGACCCCGCTCGAAGTAGTCGGGCGACACGACCACGAAGCCCCACGAGGCGAGGTGCGCCGTGAGGAACGTGGACTGCAGGCGGTACGAGGCGGCGCCGTGGCTGAAGAGCACGACGGGGAACGGACCACCGGCGGAGACGGGCAGGTCGCGGAACGCCGTGGTCTCGAAGACCGGGTCGATGTCGGGGCCCACGAGGAACTGCAGCAGCGGGCTCAGGAACTGCTTGATGTGGTACGAGTCGTGGGTGTGCCCCACGGCCGACGCGGGCGCGGCCGGATACCACACCTCGGCCTTGCGGCCGGGCTCGATGTCGACCGTGGTGACGCCGGCGGCGTACGGCCCCGGCTGCGTGTAGGCGGCGGTGCCGGCCTGCGGCGCGAGGTCGGGGTTCGTGCCGCCGGAGTACGGCGTGGGGAGCGGCGGACGGGGCTGTGCCGGCGGCGTGCACGCCGCCCCGACCAGCGCCACGGCGCCGACGACCAACAGTGACCGAATTCTCACGACTCTCCCCCTCGATCGCGGTGCAACTACCTTAGAACGACATGTCCACCGCCCGCGTCGTCGCCGTCGCGCCGGGCAGCCCGGCCGACACCGGCGGCGTCGTCGTGGGCGACCTCCTCACGGCGGTCAACGGCCAGCCGATCCGCGACGTGATCGAGTACCGCGTGCTCACCGACGAGGCCGACGTCGGGCTCTCGATCGAACGCGGCGGGCTCCAACTCGACGTGGACATCGCCAAGGCCGACGGCGAGCCGCTGGGCATCGAGGTCGACTCGGCGGTGTTCGACCGGGTGCGCACCTGCGACAACCACTGCGAGTTCTGCTTCATCTACCAGCTGCCGCCCGGGTTGCGCCGCAGCTTGTACCTGAAGGACGACGACTACCGCCTGTCGTTCCTCTACGGGAACTTCACCACGCTCACCCGGTTCACCGAGGCCGACCTCGAGCGGGTGGTCACCGAGAACCTGTCGCCGCTCTACGTGTCGATCCACGCCACCGACCCGCTCACCCGCAACGAGATGCTGCGGAACAAGCGCGGCGCGATGAGCCTCCGCTGGCTGCGCGCGCTGCTCGACCACGGCATCGAGGTGCACGGCCAGATCGTGGTGTGTCCCGGGCTGCAACGACGGCGACGTGCTCGAGGACACGTTGTGCGGCGTGCTCGACGAGTACCCAGAGCTGTGCGACGTGGCGGTGGTGCCGCTGGGTCTGTCGAAGTTCAACAAGGAGCCGCGCATGCGGTTGCACACCGTCGAGGAGGCCGCCCGGGTGTGCGACCTCGTGGACGAGTGGCAGGAGATCTTCCGCCAGACCCTCGGCCACCGCATGGTGTACGCCGCCGACGAGTACTACCTGCTCGCCGGTCGCCCGTTCCCGGGCCCCGAGACGTACGACGGGTTCTCGATGCACGAGGACGGCATCGGCATGGCCCGGGCGTTCGAGCTCGAGTTCACCGGCGTCACCGACGAGGCCATCGGCGTGCAACCGGGCTTCTTCAACTGGGTCGACGGCGCGCCCGCCGAGGGGTACCGGGCGCCCCGCACCGACGGCCTGCTCACGATCCGGTCTCGGCGACCCGCACCCGACGCTCCGATCGGCATCCTCACCGGCAGCTACGGCATGACGGTGCTGGCGCCGTTGATCGCGGCCGTCGACCGCGACGACGTCCGCCTGATCGAGGTCGACAGCGGGTTCTTCGGCGGCAACGTGGGCGTGGCCGGGCTGATGGTCGGGGAGGACCTGCAACGCGTGCTTTCGTCCGAACCGGCCGGGCACCGCTATCTTCTTCCCGACGTGTGTTTGTCGGGAGGTCGCTTCCTGGACGGGCTGACCCCCGAGGATCTGCCCCGACCCGTCGAGATCATCCCTACTGACGGTGTCGCGCTCCGGCGTGCGCTGCAGCACCCACTGACTGGCCGCGAAGCATGACCGAAGCACGAACCCCAACGCCCCTGCCCACGGTGGCCATCGTCGGGCGGCCCAACGTGGGCAAGTCGACGCTGATGAACCGCATCATCGGCCGCCGTGAGGCCATCGTGCAGGAGCTGCCCGGCGTCACCCGCGACCGCAAGGTGGTCGAGGCCAGCTGGAACGGTCGCGACTTCGAGCTCGTCGACACCGGCGGCTGGATGACCGGCGGCTCGGCGCTCGACAAGAAGGTGTCCCGCCAGTCCGAGCAGGCCATCGCCGACGCCGACGTCGTGCTGTTCGTCGTGGACGCCAACGTGGGCGTGACCGACGACGACACCGAGGTCGCTCGCCTCCTGCTCCGCCTCGACCGGCCGGTGCTCGTGATTGCCAACAAGGTCGACGACACCCGGCACGAGGCCAACATCTGGGACCTCCTCGCGCTGGGCCTCGGCGAGCCCCACGCGATCAGCGCGCTGCACGGCCGCGGCACGGGCGACCTGCTCGACGTCGTCATCTCGCACTTCCCACCCGTCGAGGACGAGGAGGACGACGAGGAGCTCGATGACGACGAGACGCAGGCGTTGTTCTCGGTCGCGCTCGTCGGCCGCCCCAACGTGGGCAAGTCGACGCTGTTCAACCGGCTCATCGGCGAGGACCGCTCGGTGGTGCACGACATGCCCGGCACGACCCGCGACTCCGTCGACACGGTCGTCGACACCGAGCACGGCTCGATCAAGTTCATCGACACGGCGGGCATGCGGCGCAAGAGCCGCATCGACGACGGCACCGAGTACTTCTCGATGGTCCGGGCGCTGCAGTCGGTCGACAGCGCGGACGCGGCGCTGCTCGTGATCGACGCGACCGAGGGCATCACCCACCAGGATCAGCGCCTCGCCGAGCGCATCGACGCCTCGGGCAGCCCGATCGTCGTGCTGCTCAACAAATGGGAGCTGCTCGACGCGGACGCCCGCAACGAGATCCTCTACCAGATGTCGCAGAAGCTCCACTTCCTCGGCGACTCGGCCGTGCTGCGCATCTCGGCGCTCACCGGCCGCGGCGTGCACCGGCTGGTGCCGGCGCTCGAGACGGCGATCGACGCCTACCACCGGCGCGTGCCCACCCGGAAGGTCAACGATGTGATCCGCCGGGCACAGCAGGCGCAGCCGGGCCCACACGGCGTGCGGGTGATGTACGCCACGCAGGGCGCCTCCGATCCGCCCACGTTCACGCTGTTCGCGAACAAGACCGTTCCGCCGCACTACCTGCGCTATCTGGAGCGCATGCTGCGCGAGGCGTTCGACCTGGGCTCGACGCCCATCAAGATGCGGGTCCGCAAGCGCACCGACTGACTCCCGTACTGTCGTTCGGTGCGGACTTCCGGCGGACGGCAGGTGCCTTGGCGGCAGATTCCCTGGCGGATGGTCGCGCCGCTCGTGGTCGGCGCGATCGTCGTGCGGGTGCTCTACCTGGTGGTGATCGTGAGTGGTCGACCTCCGGCGAGCGACGCCGACCAGTACCTCGACATCGCCCGCCACGTGCGCGCCGGCGAGGGGTTCGTGATGCAGTGGCCGCAGCTCCGGGTGCACGCGACGGCGTTCCGGCCCCCGGCGTATCCGGCGTTGCTCGGCGCCTGGATGCGCGTGTTCGGCGAGTCGGTGACGGCGGCGCGGTGCCTGAACCTGGTGCTCGGCGTCGTCGTGGTCGTCGCGACGTTCGCGCTGGTGCGGCGACTCCGCGGCGACCGCGCCGGGCTCGTGGCCGGCGGGTTGGTGTGCGTGTACCCGCCGCTGCTGGCCAACGACGCGACGACGCTCGCCGAGCCGCTGGCGCTCGTCCTCCTGCTCGCGGTCGTGTGGGCGGCGATGGATCGACGCTGGTGGTTGGCCGGTGTGACGGCCGGTCTGCTGACGCTCACGAAGCCGTCGGCACAGGGGTTCGTGGCGATGCTCGTGGTGCTCGCGTTCGTCCTGGCGTTCCGTGAGCGTTCCGGCGGGCCCTGGATCCGGCGGGCCCTGGTCGCGTCGGCGACCGTGCTGGCCACAGCAGCGGTCGTCGTCGTGCCGTGGATCGTGCGCAACCAGGTGGAGCTCGGCACGACGTCGGTGGTCACGTCCAACGGCTTCAACCTGATGGCGATCTACGGGGACGTCGCCCGCGAGCGGGGCACGTTCGTCGACATCGTGGGCGACCCGGCGTACCAGTCGATGCACTTCCGGCTGCTGCGTCTCGACGAGGGCCAGTGGAACGACGAGCTCACGCGCCGGGCGCTCTCGCAGATCCGCGAGCATCCCGGTTACGTGGCGTCGACCGTGGGGAACAACCTCCGGTACTGGTTCGAGCTGTCGCCGGGACGCAACGACATCCCCGAGTCGCAGGACGGGCGCGACGTCGACTTCCGCCACCTCACCCTGCCGCTCTTCTATCCGGTCACGGTGCTCGGCCTCGCCGGTCTCGGCGTCGCGCTCGCCCGGCCTGGTCGTCCCGGTCGTCCCGGCGCTCGCCTCGCCGTGCTCCTGCTGGTGCTGTCGGCGCTCTACGCCACCGCAACCTCGCTGGTGCTCGTGGCGCCGCCACGGCTGCGGGCCCCGTTCGACCTGGCCTGCTGCATCGGGGTCGGCCTGCTCGTCGCGGAGCTGCCCGGAACGGGGCAGGGGTGCCGTCGGGGGTTGCCACTACGCTGACGCGGCCATGGTGGCTCACTGGTTCCTCTACGGCGTTGCGGGCGCATCCCTCCTCGGAGCGCTGCTGTCGTTCCGTGCGGCTGCGCTGCGGTACCGGACGGTTCGCAAGCTCGACGACTCGTCGGCCGACGTGCTGCAGCTGTCGGGTGGGGCCATCGCGCACGACCTGCACACGGCGGGGCTCTACCTGACGATCGGGCTCGCAGTGGGTGTGGTGGCCGTCACCGGGCGCGCGTCGGGCTGGTACTTCATGGGCGTCATCGCACTCCCCGTGATCGTGAGCCTGTGGCTCGCCCGGTACGCACGTCGGGACGCACGCCTCACCGAGGCGCGGCTCCGGCTGGAGAAGCGGGCGCAGGAGATGCTCCAGCAGACCGACACGGCGCCGGCACGGTGGGCCGAGCGTCTGGCGCCGGCCGAGATGCCCGCCACCCCCGGCTACGAGATCGGGACCGTGCACGAAGCGGTGTCGGGGGTCATGTCGGGCGACCTCGTGGACGTGTTCCACCTGCCCTCGGGGCGGTTGTGCTGCGTCGTGGGCGACGTGTCGGGCCACGACGTCGAGGCGTCCATCACCGCGCTGCAGACGAAGTTCCTCCTGCGCAGCTACCTCCGGCGCTACCGCGACCCGGGCCAGGCGCTCGAGGAACTGAACCGCCAGGTGTCGGACTACGAGCGCCCCGAGGAGTTCGTGTCGCTGTGCGTGATGGTGTTCGACGGCGAGGCGGCCACGATGCGGTACGCGTCGGCCGGTCACCCGCCGGCGTGGCTCTCGCACGACCGCGAGGTGCGCGCCCTGCGCGCGACGGGGCCGGTGCTGATGATGGACCCGTCCGCCACGTTCCTCTCGAAGGAGATCCCGTTCGAGAAGGGCGACCTCGTCGTCTCGCTCTCCGACGGCGTGGCCGAAGCGCGCTCGGGGTCGCAGTTCTTCGGCGAGGAGCGCATCGCCGCAGTGGTGCGGCGGTTCGACACCGCGGCCCCCGACGAGCTCTGTCGCGAGGTCGTGGGAGCGGCGCAGGAGTTCAGCTCGGGCCCCATCACCGACGACATCACCGTGCTCGCGGTTCGCCGCACCGAGTGAACTACCGGCAGAATCAAGGGCCATGACCGATTCGTTGGCCGACGCGCTCGCTCGCGCTCCGCAGGGCAACCTCCACAAGGAAGCCGAGAAGCTCGCCCGTCAGAACAAGCTGTTCGTGCGCGAGCGCATCGAGCTGCTGTGCGATCCCGGCACGTTCGTGGAGGACGGGATGCTCGCCAACGCGACGGGCACCGACCTGCCGGCCGACGGCGTGGTCACGGGCGTGGGCGAGGTCGACGGGCGTGCTGCGGTGATCGTCGCCAACGACCCGACGGTGAAGGCCGGCTCCTGGGGCGCCCGCACCGTCGAGAAGATCGTGCGGATGACCGACATCGCCCTGCGCGACAACCTGCCGGTGTTCTGGCTGATCGACTCGGCGGGCGCCCGCATCACCGACCAGGTCGAGCTGTTCCCCGGCCGCCGCGGCGCCGGCCGCATCTTCTACAACCAGGTGCGGCTGTCGGGGAAGGTCCCGCAGATCTGCTGCCTCTTCGGCCCGTCGGCGGCGGGAGGCGCGTACATCCCGTCGTTCTGCGACATCGTGATCATGGTCGAGGGCAACGCCTCGATGTACCTGGGGTCGCCGCGCATGGCGGAGATGGTGATCGGCGAGATCGCCACGCTCGAGGAGACCGGCGGCGCCCGGATGCACTGCTCGGTGTCGGGCTGTGGCGACAACCTCGCGCACGACGACGCCGACGCCATCGAGCAGGCCAAGGCCTACTTCACCTACATGCCCACGTACTGGCGGCACGACCCGCCGACGTACGAGGCGGTGCCGCCGTCGCACACGCTCGACGGCTCGATCGTGCCCGCGGAGGACACGCAGGGCTACGACATCCACCGGGTGATCGACTGCCTCGTCGACGCGGAGAGCTTCTTCGAGGTGAAGCCGCTGTTCGCTCCGGAGATGGTCGTGGGCTTCGGCCTGATGGACGGCTCGCCGGTCGGGTTCGTTGCGAACAACCCGATGATCAAGGGCGGCGTGCTGTTCACCGACACCGCCGACAAGGCGGCCCGGTTCATTTGGTGCTGCGACGCCTTCAACATCCCGCTGATCTTCCTGGCGGACGTGCCCGGCTTCATGATCGGCACCGAGGTGGAGCGCCAGGGCATCATCCGCCACGGCGCCAAGATGATCACGGCGGTGTCCGAGGCGACCGTCCCCAAGATCTCCGTCATCCTGCGCAAGGCCTACGGCGCCGGCCTCTACGCGATGAGCGGCCCGGCCTTCGAGCCCGAGGCCACCATCGCGCTCCCGACCGCGAAGATCGCGGTGATGGGGCCCGAGGCGGCGGTGAACGCGGTCTTCGCGAACAAGATCGCGGCCATCGACGACGCCGACGAGCGCGAGGCGTTCGTGCTGGAGCAGCGCCGGATCTACGAGGAGGACGTCGACCTGCTGCGCCTCGCCTCGGAACTGGTCATTGACGCGGTCGTCGATTGGGGCGATCTTCGTACCGACATCCTGCGCCGCCTGACGCGAGCTGCGGGCAAGACACGGGTGTTCACCGACCGGCGCCACGGGGTGCCGCCGGTCTGATCGACGAAGCTGGGGAGCGACAGATGGCGGAGTTTCCGACACGGGTGGTGGCCGGTCGCGGCGGCATGAGCCGACGCGATCTGCTGAAGGTGCTGGGCATCGGCGTGCCCGGGGCCTACCTGATGGTGGGGTGCACGCCGTCGCCCGAGCAGACGTTCCCGGCGCCGAACCACGCCGACCCCGACCCGGTGCCGTTCGTCGACGGCGTGATCGCCGGCGACCCGCTGCCCGACGGGGCCGTCATCTGGACCCGCCTGCAGCCGGCCGTGGCCGGACCCGACGTCGGCGTCCTCTGGTCTGTCTCCGCGGATCCCTCGTTCGCCACGGTCGTCGCCGGTGGCGTCACGTCCGCCGCCGCGTCGTCGGACTACTCGGTGCACGTGCTCGTCGACGGGCTGCCGTCGGACAGCTGGTTCTACTACCGGTTCGAGGCCGAGGGCGTCGCCAGTCGGGTGGGCCGGCTCCGCACCGCGCCGGCGCCGGGCGCGTCGGTCGACTCGCTGCGGTTCGCGTTCTCGAGCTGCCAGCAGCTCAACCCGAGCTGGTTCGTCGCACACCGCGCCGCCGCGACCGAGCCCGATCTCGACTTCTTCATGCACCTCGGCGACTACGTGTACGTGAGCGACGGCGGCACGATCAGCCTGGGCGACTACCGGTCGGTGTACCACCGGTGGCGCCGCGATCCGCTGCTCCGCGACTTCCACGCGGCGGTGCCGATGGTGGCGATGTGGGACGACGGCGAGTTCTACAACGGCGTCGACCGCCTGGGCCCGCCGGCCCGCTTGGCGGCAGCGAAGCAGGCCTGGTTCGAGAACATGCCGATCATCAACCCCGGCGCCGACCTCATGTACCGCAACGTGGGGTGGGGCTCGCTGGTCGACTTCCCGATGATCGACGCCCGGTCGTACCGCGACCCGTATCTCGACACGGGTGATTTCACGCAGGGCCCCGGTCTCACGGTGTACGACGCCGACCGCAGCCAGCTGGGCGCCACGCAGTACCAGTGGCTCGTCGACCAGCTCACCGGGTCGAGCGCCGACTGGCGCATCGTGGGCAACGGCGTGCCGATCAGCCCATGGCGTCTGGTCAACGAGGAGTTCCTGCGCCCGTTCCGCCCCGATCTCCCGAAGAACGCCGGCTACTACATCCAGAGCGACGGCTGGGACGACTACATGGTCGAGCGTCGCAACCTGCTGCAGGCGATCCTCGACGCCGGTGTCACCGACACGGTGTTCGCCACCGGCCAGACCCACATCTCGATCGTGAGCGAGCTGCGCACCGATCCCGACGCCGGTGGCCCGGTCGCCGCCTTCGAATTCGTGTCGCAGTCGATGACGGCGGATCCCGACGTGCGGCGGGCCTACCTCAAGGACGTGCCCACCGAGATCGCCACGGCCGCGCTCCGTCTCGGCGAGCAGTTCATGCTCGGGCAGAACCCCGGCATGCGCTACCTCAACCTCGAGAACCAGGGGTACGTGCTCGTCGACCTCAACCCCGAGGAGATGGTGGTGCAGTACCGCCACATCGACACGTACAACCCCGACGCCACGGCGTACACCGGCGCGAAGTTCCGGCTCACGAAGGGCGGGGACCACATCGAGCAGCTGCCGTCGGAGCGGGAGACGGGTTCGTCCGCGCTCTGACCCCTGGGATAGACATAGCCCGATGCCCTGGTGCGACGACTGCGATCGGTTCTACACGCCGAGCACCCTCACCGAGGACGGGGTGTGCCCCGAGGGCCATCAGGTCGCCGACCCCGACGAGAACGCGCCGAGCACCAAGATCCCGTGGCACTTCTGGCTGCTCGTGATCGCGCTGGCCGTCTATCTCGGATGGCGCCTGATCCAGCTCATCCAGTGGCTGCTGTCCTGACGGGGCGCTGAGGGGATCTGTTCTGTCGGGCTAGCCCGACAGGACAGACGCCAGCCCGCGGGATCGGCGCGGGAACGCCCGATTCGTAGGGTCGATCACATGAGCTACACCGCTGATCTCCACACACCAACCGTCGACACGTCCGTCGGGTCGACCAGACTCCTCGGGATGATCCGTCGCTTCTTCCGGGAGAGCGCCTACCTGCTGATCGGCCTGCCGATCGCGATCGCGGCGTTCGTGGTGGTGGTGACCGGCCTGTCCGTGGGCGGCGGCCTGCTGATCACGGTGATCGGCCTGCCGATCCTCACGCTCACGCTGCTCGCGGCGCGGGGCTTCGCGGAGGTGGAGCGGGTGCAGATGCGCTCGCTGCTCGACATGGACGTGCCGAAGGCCCGGTACCGGCGGGCCGAGCCCGGCGCCGGGGTGTTCCGTCGCCTGATCGTCCCGCTGATCGATCCGCAGGCGTGGCTCGACGTGCTGCACGCGTGCATCTCCTTCGTCACGACGACGGTCGCGTGGTCGTTCGCCGTGTCCTGGTGGGCCGGCGCCCTCGGCGGGCTCACGTACCCAGCGTGGGGCTGGGCGATCCCGGAGGGACGGGACAACCAGGACCTGCCCGACCTGCTCGGCTTCGGCCACCTCTACATGGGTCGCACGATCTTCTACGTGGCCACCGGGATCTTCTTCGCCCTCACGCTGCCGCTCGTGATCTTCGGGTTCACGTTCATCCGGGCCGGTGTGAGCCGTCTGCTGCTGGTGAGCCACGGTGAGGCTCGTCAGCAGGTGGAGGACCTCGTCGTGAGCCGCAGCGCCGGCCGCACCGCCGAGGCGGGCGCGCTTCGTCGCCTGGAGCGCGACATCCACGACGGCCCGCAGCAGCGGCTCGTGCGCCTCTCGATGGATCTCGGCCGTGCTCGCAAGCAGGCCGGCGACGGCAATCCGCAGCTGCAGGGGACGCTCGACGCAGCCCTCCGCCAGACCCAGGACACGCTCGAGGAGCTCCGTGCGCTCTCCCGTGGCATCGCTCCGCCGGTGCTCGCCGACCGGGGCCTGCGCGCTGCGCTCGAGGAGCTCGCGGCGCGGTCGATCATCCCGATCCACGTGCAGATCGACCTGCCCGCCCGGCGTCTGCCCGACCACGTCGAGACGGCCGTGTACTTCGTCGTGTCGGAGGCGATGGCCAACGTCGCCAAGCACAGCGGCGCCACCGAGTGTGCGATGACCGTGTCGCTGGTGGGCCAGGATGTGCGAGTGCGGGTGAGCGACGACGGGCGTGGGGGAGCGCACCTCTCGAAGGGGCACGGGCTCGTGGGCCTCGCCGACCGCGTGCGTGCCGCCGACGGCGTGCTCAACGTGACGTCGCCCGACGGAGGACCCACCGTGGTCGAGGCCGAGGTGCCATGCGGATCGTGATCGCCGACGATTCGCTCCTGTTGCGGGAGGGTCTGCAGCTGCTCCTCGCCGAGGCCGACCACGACGTGGTGGCGGCCGTCGGCGACGGGCCGGGCTTCGTCGACGCGGTGCTCGAACACCGTCCCGACATCGCGCTGGTCGACGTGCGCATGCCGCCCTCGCACACCGACGAGGGCCTGCGGGCAGCGGTGGAGGTGCGCAACCGCTGGCCCGAGGCGAAGGTGATGGTGCTCTCGCAGTACGTCGAGGTGTCCTACGCCGACGAGCTCCTCGCCACGGGAACCGGCGGGGTCGGCTACCTCCTGAAGGACCGTGTGAGCGCGATCGACGAGTTCCTCGACGCCGTCGCCCGCGTGGCCGACGGGGGCACCGTGCTCGACCCGCAGGTGGTGTCGCAGCTCCTGGTGCGGCGGCGGAACGACGACCCGGTCGCCACGCTCACCCCGCGTGAGGCCGAAGTGCTGGGCCTGATGGCCGAGGGCCGGTCGAATGCGTCGATCGCCCAGGCGCTCGTCGTGAGCGACGGGGCGGTGGAGAAGCACACGCAGCGGATCTTCGCCAAGCTGGGTCTGCCGCCCGACGACGCCCAACACCGGCGGGTCCTCGCCGTGCTGGCCTACCTGCGTTCGTGAGCCCACGGGCCCGTCGGCTAGGGTGGCCGACCGTAACGGGCTGTGGCGCAGGTTGGTAGCGCGCTTGACTGGGGGTCAAGAGGTCGCAGGTTCAAATCCTGTCAGCCCGACTCCGGAGTCCTGGGGCGAACGCCGAGGTGTCACGCGCACCCGACGAGCGTGCTCCACACGACGGGCCGCCAGAACCCGTCCCGTGCCACCCAGTCGGGAGTCTTCGTGTTGCCGGGTCCTCCACACGCACGGTCCTGCCGCGGCGCGCCGGCGGCGGGCTTCGGCAGGAACGTCGGGCGGGGGACCGATCCCGGGGCGACGAGCGAGGCCCCGAGGTAGAGGATCACGACCGCCGAGGCCACGCGCACGACGTGACGAATCGGCGACCGGCGGGCGGGGTCGACCTCCGACTCCTCGGTCGTCGTCTCGTCGATGGTTGTCTCCACGAGACTCCGTCGGGCCGATCGGCCACGAGATGAGGCCGGCGCTCGTCTACCGTCGGACCGGACCGGAACCTGACGGGCCGCATCGAGGCCGCCGGTTCGGATCGACGGCCACAGGGAAGGACCAGCGCATGAACCGACTTCGAGCGTTCGATCACGTGGGCATCACGGTGTCCGACCTCGAGACGGCCACGGCGTTCTTCGTCGGTCTCGGCCTCGAGGCGGAGGGTCCGATGTCGGTGGAGGGCGACTTCATCGACACCGTGTGCGGCATCCCCGGCGCCCACACGCGGATCGTGATGCTGCGGCCTCCGGGCGGGGGCACGGCGGTCGAGCTCGCCGAATTCGTCCACCCCGAGCACACGCCGGGATCGCCCGCCGCGATGGCCAACGAGCTCGGCCTGCGGAGCGTCGCGTTCGAGGTCGACGACCTCCAGGCGCAGGTGGACCGGCTCGCCGACGACGGCTACGGGCTCGTCGGCGGAATCGGCCGGTACGAGGGCGCGTGGCTCATGGCCTACGTGCGCGGACCCGACGGCATCATCGTCGCGCTGGCGGAGCGGTTGACCCTGTACACCGACCGGCCCGACGACGATGATGGGCGGTGAACCCCCCAACATCGCCGACAGGACGACGAAGGGAGACGCAGATGTCACGAATGGTTGCCGACTGCCGGGACTTCCCGAGCGAGAACGGCTGCACCCTCACCATCTCCGGTGAGGAGGCCGAGGTGCTCGACGCTGCGACGGCCCACGCCGTCGCCGTGCACGGTCACGAGGAGAGCGACGAGCTGCGCGAGATGATCCGCAGCGGGCTCAAGGCCGAGGTGCCCGGCTGAGCCGCATCCTCCTCACCGGCATGTCCGGCACGGGCAAGACGTCGGTGCTCGACGAGCTCGCCCGACGCGGCCACACCACCGTGGACACCGACTACGACGGTTGGACGTTGCCCGACGGCAGGTGGGACGAGCCGCGCGTCAGCGTCCTGCTCGACGCCACTCCCGACGTCGTCGTGTCGGGCACGGTCGAGAACCAGGGGCGGTTCTACGACCGGTTCGAGCACGTCGTCCTGCTCAGCGCGCCCCTGGACGTGCTGCTCGCCCGCCTCCGCTCCCGGACGAACAACCCGTACGGCGGCACCGAGGCCGAACGCCGCGAGGTCGCCGGCTATCTGGAGACGGTGGAGCCGCTGCTCCGAGCAGGCGCGAGTGTCCAGCTCGACGCCCGCCGACCCGTCGCCGATCTGGCGGACGAGGTCGAGGCGCTCCTCGCAGGGAACCGCCTCGTCGGGAACGGCTGAGCTACCGCCAGGGGAGGCGGCGCTCACCGGGGTCGCGTCGGTAGACCCGGAGCGGCACGCCGGCGCTCTCGGCGAACTCGCTGAACTCCGGCGGCGTGCCGGTGCCCGGCGAGAACCGCTGACTCGCCACGACGGTGGTCGGGTCGCCGTCGGGCCCGATCACCTCCAGTCGCAGGCGCTGGAAGCCGTCGCCGTCGACCGGGCGCCGAGTGTTCCAGTTGCTCGTCACGCGCACGACCTGGAGCGACCGGATCTCGTCGTGTGCGAATCGGCGCGTGCGCAGCGGGTTGGTGACCACGATCTCGTCGGGCGAGGCGACCGCCTTCGAGCGCACGGCGACGAGTAGCGGCCACAGCCCGGCGGCCGACCAGAGGACCGCGATCGGCACCGGGAAGCCGCCACTCGGGATGATGACGAATCCCACGCCGAACACCACCAGCGCCGTGGAGAGGATGGCCGGCGCCCAGAGCGCGTGGCGAGGGCGGAGGGTCACGTGGCGAGCCCGAGAAGTCGCGCCGCGTTGTCGTGCAGGACGGCGCGGCGCAGTGCCTCGTCGCCCTCGGTGAGGATCAGGACCCGCGCCATCGTGATCGCCTGGTGGTAGAAGGGCCAGTCGGTGCCGTACACCAGTCGGTCCGGCGCCACGGTGTCGAACACCTCCCGCATCGCGCCGAGCCCGAGGCTCGACAGCTCGTAGTACAGGTTGTCGTATCGCCCCACGAAGTCGAGCGCCGTGCGGTGCTGCAGCGCGCCGCAGTGGCCGAGCACGAACGTCGTGTGGGGGTTCTCGGCGATCACCTGCTCGTAGCGCACCACCTGGCTGCGGTTCGCCGCGGCCTTCGGTTCGATCCCGACGGGCCCGCAGTGCATCAGCACCGGCAGGTTCCGCTCCCCGCAGCGACGGCAGAGGTGCACCACCTTCGGGTGGTCGGGCGCCATGAACTGGCCGTTCGGGTGGAACTTCAGCCCCTTGGCCCCGGCCCGGATCTGTTCGTCGAGCACGTCGTCGACGTGACGGTTGGAGGGGTGCACCCCGGCGAACGAGACGAGCCGTGGGAACTGCCGGGCCGCCGTGAGGAACACGTCGGCGTTCGAGGCCCCGAAGGGCATGTCGAACGGGAGCAGCACGGCGTTGGTGATGCCCAGGTCGTCCATCTCCCGGAGGAGGTTGGGCGCCGTGTGGGTGACCCGCTTGCCCCACGGCGTGAGCGACAGGAGCGAGAGGTCGAGCTTCATCGACCACATCGCCTCGGCGTCGAAGTTGAGGTTGGAGTACGGCTCCAGGTCGAACGGCGCCGTGATCGGCATGTAGTGCGCGGTGCGCGGCGTCTCCGCTGCCACGTCGACCCGATGCGTCGGTCCGTAGGCCATGGCGAGGTGGGTGTGCATGTCGATGACGGGCCCCACCGACGGGTCCGCGACGAGTCGGTTCCCGTCGACCACGTCGAACCACGGGAGCCGGGCGAGGTCGAGGATGCTGGCGAACGAGGTCGGGTGCATCGAGTGAACCTATCGCCGTCCTGCACCCGTCGGAGTAGCCACCGTCTGGCAGAGTCGGGGGATGGACCGACCGCCGCTGCACCCCGACGTCGAGCCGATCGCGTTCCTGCTCGGAACCTGGTCGGGCCGTGGCCGCGGTTCGTATCCCACGATCGAGCCCTTCGAGTACGACGAGACGATCACCTTCGCCCACGTCGGCAAGCCGTTCCTCTCGTACTCCCAACGCACCCGGCACGCCGACGACGGCCGTCCGCTCCACGCGGAGCTCGGCTATCTCCGGACGCCGGGGGAGGACCGGCTCGAGCTCGTGATCGCGCACCCGACGGGCGTCGCCGAGGTGGCGGTGGGAACGCTGGACGGCACCCGCATCACCTTCCGCTCCACGGCCGTCGCGTCGACGCCCACCGCGAAGCGGGTGGACGCGGTCGAGCGCGACATCGCCGTCGAGGGCGACGTGCTCACGTACTCACTGCGCATGGCGGCGGTGGGTCTCGAGTTGACCCACCACCTCGATGCCGAGCTCCGACGTACGCCGTAGCCCGGCATCGACGCCGGCCCCGAGGCCCGCGAGCGGTCGGGTCAGCGGCGCCGCACCACGTTGAACGCGTTCACCACACCGTTGCCGTAGAAGCCGTTGTAGGCGGTCGTGCCGACACAGGTCGCCGTGTAGTCGGCCGGGATCAGCGGGTACACGTACGTGGCCGGCGTGGGGCAGGCCGTCCGCACGGCCGTCGCCTTCACGATGAACTCGGTGGCCGCAGGATCGAGGCTGACGCCGCTGCCGTCACGCCGACCGAAGTGACTCACGGCGAGCGCTGCGACGCCAGCGGCGTGCGGCGACGCCATCGAGGTGCCCTGCAGGTACTGGTAGTAGCCGCAGACCGTGCCCTTGCAGCTCTTCACGACGAAGTCGTTGGTGGGCTCGCCGTTCTCGTCGATGTCGCCGAGCGCCTCCGCCACCGTCTTCGGGTACGGCGCCAGGATGAGGTTGGTCGCCGAGGCGTACTGGTCGGTGTTCGGGAAGTCGCGGTAGTCGCCGCCGGGGGCGGA
Source organism: Acidimicrobiales bacterium (assembly GCA_046331245.1). Taxonomy (GTDB): domain Bacteria; phylum Actinomycetota; class Acidimicrobiia; order Acidimicrobiales; family Microtrichaceae; genus SSF14. Next base: position 48,151 of record JAXLRH010000003.1, read on the forward strand.
CACGTCGGTCTGCTCGGTGCCGTAGTTCGAGTAGTACGCCTTGCGGCCGCTCGGGCCGATGGCGGACACCGACATCACGCCGGGGGACTCGGCGGGGATGTCGAGGCAGGTGGCGTTGTCGATCTGCCGGTCGTAGATGTCGCCGCCGTAGTCGGGGCTGGTGTCGTCCAGGCCGGGAGCGCCCATGTCGGTGTGCTCGTTGCCCAGCGCGGAGACCAGCGTGACGTCGTGGCGGCGGGCGTAGGCGAGCGCCCGGTTCGTGGCGGTGATGATGAGGCGCTGCTCCACCTGGTCCTCGGGGCTGTCGGCCGGGTTGGCCCAGCAGGTGTAGAGCCACGGATCGACGTAGAAGCTCATGTTCACGACGTCGATCCCGTTGTCGCCCGCATAGGTGAGGGCGTTCACGACCGGCTGCACGAAGAAGTAGCCGGAGTCCTGGCCGGCGCGGAGGTTGACCAGGTCGACGCCGGGCGCCACGCCCGACATGCCGATGCCGTTGATCGGGGCGCCGATGGTGCCGGCGACGTGGGTGCCGTGGCCGTCCTCGTCGACGTTCGCGGCGTCGGTGCAGGACCCGTCGGGATCGTCGGCGCACGCCCCGTCGATGTCGGGGATGTCGACGGTGAAGTTGCGGCTGAGCTTGTTGTCGAAGTTCGGGGCGATGTCGGGATGGGTGCCGTCGACGCCGGTGTCGATGATGCCGACCCGCACGTTCTTGGAGCCCTGGTCGATCGCCTGGGCCTCGAACACGTTCATCGCCGCCATGTCGTGCTGCAGCGATGCCAACGGCTCGGTGGCACCGGTGTTCTTCGGGCCGGGCACGGGGTGGCCCGGCACGCCGTGACGGTGGCCGCGGGTGGCGGCGCGCTCGGCGTTCATTCGCTCGACGGACTTCGCCGCGTCGCGGACGCTCTGGAGGCGACCGTGGGGAGCGTTCGAGTAGGGCGCGACCTGGCCCATGATGCGGTCGGCGCCGGCGTACTGGACGTCGGAGTCGGCACGGGCAGCCGCCAGGAAGTCGCCACGGGTGGTGACGATCGTGCCGAGGCCCACCCGCGTGTTGAGCGACGTGTAGGTGCCGTACTTCCTGCCGAACCGGTTCATCGCCGACTCCGGCACCCGGTCCTTGAAGAGCACCAGGTAGGCGGTGGGCTCGGTGGGAGCGACCACGGTGGTGGGTGTGGGCGCAGCGCCCGCCGGTGCGATGCCGAGCCAGGGTGCGGAGGCCGCGATGACCGCGGCTCCCACGAGGCTCACGAATGCGGCGGTGGAACGTCGATGCACGGCAGAGCTCCTCGGTGAACGTGGGTGTCGACCGAACCTAACCGACTCGGACCGAGGAGGGTGCCCGAAGTTGGGGCGGGCCAGACCCGGCAGCTCCGGAAAAATGGGCCGAACGGCGAGCGTCCAGTTCTCAGGTCGTGGGGCCGGACATCCGATACCGAACCCGTGCGAACGACGTTGAGGTGGTCCGGCGCGAGCCGTGGGGGACGAGCCCTGGCGCTGGGCGTGGCCATCTCGCTGGCGGTCGCGGCCACGGCGTCCCCGGTCGGCGCGAGCCGGCGGGCACTCGACTCGACCGATGCGATCGTGGCGCTCCAGGGCGAGGTGCTGGCCCTCGTCGAGCTCCACGCGTTCCGCGAACCGCTGCCCCCGAAGGTGCAGCAGGTGTACGACGACTGGAAGTCGAGCCTCGCCGGCCTCAACCACGACTCGCTCCTGCACGTCCTCGACCTCGACGACGCGGACGGTGCGAAGGCCCTGGGGCAGCTGGGTCCGCGATCGGCGCTGAGCAACGACGTGCTCGTCGCGCTCGACCGGTTGCCGGCGGCCTCGGTGCGCGCGCTCGAGGCGAACCAACCCGTCGGCATCCCCGTCGACGTGTACGAGCACGCGCTGAACGACCTGGAGTTCCGCGACGGCGCCCCGCCCCACGGTGGCGCCGCCCCCGCCGCGACTCCCACCACGCCGCCGCCCACCGCCGCGCCCGTGACCGCGACGCCGGCCACCGTGGTCGTGGCGAGCACCGTTCCGATCGTCTCTCCCGGCGTCGTCCCCACCTTCGCGACGCCCCGGTCCACGCCGGCCAACACCTCCCGCGCGACGTCGCGGGCCGCCGTCGAGCCGCCGGCCCAGTCTCCGTGGGTCGGCATCGTGGCCGGCGCATTGATCGCGCTGGCCCTCGCCGCGGCCATCGTCCTGGTTCTGCGCCGTCGCCGCGACGAGCCGACGCAACGCCTCGACGACTCGGTCGCGCAGCTCTTCGACGCCAGCCGGCGATTCGGGTCGACCATCGAGACGCCGGAGATCCTCCGCATCCTGATGGAGGAGACCCTCGCCCTCACGGACTCCGAACGCGTGGCCGTGCTCTCGGCGGAGGGCGCCACCTCCGCCGTGCGCCTGGTCGACGGATCCAGCGCCGGCCTCGTCGACGAGGAGCATCTCGACCGCGGCATCGTGCGGCGCGTGCTCGACACCGGCACCGCGGCGCGGACGACCGGCGACGATCCCTCGATCGTCGGTGGCCCGGCGGCCACGCTGGTCGTGCCGCTCGTTCGCAACGGCGTCATCGCCGGCGTCGTCGTCGCCTCACGGCCGGCGTCGCGTCCCTACGGCGTCGCCGAGACCGAGCTGCTCGGGCAGCTGGTCCCGCTGGCGGCGGCCGCGCTGGTGTCGGCCGGTCGGCACGACGACGTGGCCGAGCTGTCGCTCACCGACGGCCTCACCGAGCTCGGCAACCGCCGTCGGCTGGACCGCGATCTCGTCGCCGCCCTCGCCGTCGGATCGGCCACCGTCGGGTTCGTCATGGTCGACATCGACCACTTCAAGCACTACAACGACACGCACGGACACGTCGCCGGCGACGAGGCCCTGCAGACCGTCGCCCGGGTGCTCCGTGAGAGCGTGCGCACCGGCGACGTCGTCTACCGCTACGGCGGCGAGGAGTTCTGCGTGCTGCTGCCCGAAGCGAGCGGCGACGAGGCCCGCGACGTGGCCGAGCGCCTTCGCCGTCGGGTGGAGGAGCAGGACTTCGCCGGCGCGGAGACCCAGCCCGGTGGTCGGCTGACGATCTCGGTGGGAATGACCCTCGCGACCCGCTCCGATCCCCAGGTGGTGAAGGAGCGCGCCGACCACGCCCTCTACGAGGCGAAGCACCAGGGCCGGAACCGGGTGGTCGTCGACGGCGACGACGCCTGATGGCCGACGCCTGACGGGCGACTGGCCGGGGACGGGCCGGCTCCCGGTACGGTGGTGCGGATGGGACGGGCACGCAACGGCGACGTCGAGCTCGAGTGGGAGTCGCTGGGCCCCGCCGACGGCGAGACCATCCTCTTGATCATGGGCCTCGGCGCCCAGATGACCGCCTGGCGCGACGGCTTCTGCGACCTGCTGGTCGGCCACGGCTTCCGCGTGATCCGCTTCGACAACCGCGACAGCGGGCTCTCGACCGCGACGGACGCGCCGCCCCCGTCGTTCGTCGACATGGCGGCGGTGATGCTGCGACGTGGCCGCCACCGATCGGTGCGGTACACACTCGAGGACATGGCCGGCGACGCGGTCGCGGTGCTCGACGACGCCGGCGTGCGCCAGGCCCATGTGGTGGGAGCGTCGATGGGCGGCATGATCGCCCAGACCCTCGCCATCGAGCATCCCGATCGGGTGCGGACGCTCACGTCGATCATGTCCAAGACCGGGTCGCCGCTCGCCGGGCTGCCGACGGCTCGGGTGCTCCGCAAGGTGATGCAGCCGACGCCGACGGAGCGCGACGCGGCGCTCGCCTACGAGCTCGAGCGGGCCGCCGTCACCTGCGGGCCGCTGTTCGATCCCGATGCGATGGAGCAGTTCCTCCGCGACGCCCACGACCGGGCTCCGGACCGCAGCGGGATGGCCTTCCAGTTGAACGCGATCTTCGCCTCGGGCGATCGCACGAAGGCGCTGCGGCGCCTCGACGTGCCGACCCTCGTGATCCACGGGAGCGCCGACGGACTGGTGCGGATCAGCGGGGGACGGGCCACCGCCCGCGCCATCCCGGGCGCCGAGCTCGTGGTGCACGAGCAGATGGGCCACGACCTGCCGGCGCCGCTGTGGCCGGCGCTCACCGACTCGATCGCCGCCCATGCCCGGCGTTCGCGGAACCTGAGAACGTCGCCAGAAATCCACGTTTGAATCTCACTTAACGTGGGTAGCGTGCCACTGTTGGCGTTCAAGGGAGAACGTGCTGTGGCAAATTCACTCACTGGGCAACGGAAGGAAGACCGCACGCGTCGCGTCGTCTTCGTCACGATGGCGGCGGCCGTCATGCCGATCTTCGCTCCGGCCATCACGCTCTGGCTGGAGTGGGACATGGCCCTCGTGATCCTCACGACCATGACCGCGATCATCGTCGCGGCCGGCATCGTCGGCCTGCTGCTCGTCCGGCTCACGACTCGGCTGGTCCGGGAGCAGGAGCGGTTCGACGAGGAGCGCCGTCACTGGCGCGAGGAGGCCCACACCGATCCGCTCTCCGGTGTCGCGAACCGCCGCGGCGCCGCGCACGAGGTCGAGCTCCGCCAACTCGCCGCCGGCCCCGACGACCGCTGGTCGGTGATGGCGCTCGACATCGACTCCTTCAAACAGGTCAACGACCGGCACGGTCACCCGGTGGGCGACCGTGTGCTCGTCGCCGTGGCCGACGTCCTCGCCGACCACCTGCCGGCGGGCGCGGTCGTCGCCCGTTGGGGTGGCGACGAGTTCGTCGTGTTCGAGCTCGGCGCGACCGACCACATCGAGGAGTGGGCGGGCGGGATCGCCGAGGCCATCGCCGCCCATCCCATCCCGTGCCGGGAGGGTGACCTCCACGTGTCGGTGAGCTTCGGCGTCGCCCACGGGCCGGCGGACGGCCGCTTCGACGACGTCCTCGCCGCCGCCGACGACGCCCTGCTCCGCGCGAAGGAGTCGGTGCACGCGCCGATCGACCTCGGCGGCCGCGAGCTCGGTCGTGAGCGCGGTCGTCAGTTCGAGAGCAGCGGCAGCGTCAGCTGAGGGCGCTTCGTGCGCTTCAGCTCCGAGAAGCCCTCGAAGTCGACCATCACGCGCAGGGCGTCGTAGAACGCGACGGCCGTCTCGTCGTCGGGCACCGAGCTGATGACCGGGCCGAAGAGCGAGTTGCCGCTCTCGACGTAGGTGATGATCGGGGTGCCGACGTCGGGGCCGGTGCGCCGGAAGGCCTCGTCGCTCTCGGCGCGGATCGCCGCGTCCCAGCTGGAGTCGTCGGCCGCGTCGGCGAGCTCCACCGGTAGGTCGAGCGACTTCAGGATCTCCCGGGGGTCGACGCCGGCGGCGGCCTCCGCCATCCGCTCGGCGAAGTCGAGATCGGAGGTGTGGTACCAGTAGCGCTCGCCATAGGCCCGGTAGAGGCGGGCGACGGCGTCGTTGCCGAACTGCTCGCGCGCCGCCGCGCAGATGCGGTGGTAGCGGAGGCCCTTCTCGGTGGCCTCCATGTAGGCGGGCGGCATGTTGCCGCCTTCGTTGATGAACTTCAGCGAGATGAATCGCCAGCCCACCTTGAGGTCGCGGAGCTCGATGAGGCGACGCACCCACACGGAGGTCTGCCAGGCGAACGGGCAGCCGGGATCGAAGAAGAACTCGATGTCGTAGGGGCCGCCGGGGAGGTCGGGGAGGGGGGTGTCGATCGTGTCGGGGGTGGTGTCGGTCATGGTCGCCCCAACAGCGGGGTCCGCGGACTTCTTCCCGGGTCGTCGCAGGACCTCTCCCGTTCACCCGATGGTTGCCCACCGGACACCGGCGATGTCACGATGATGCGACGGCGAGCGGGGGGATCGGGACATGGCGCGATCGGGATGGAGGATGGCGCTCGGCGCGCTGACGATGGGGGCGACGATCGTCGGCTGCGTGCCCGACACGTCCACACCTCCGCCGGCGGAGCCCACGACGGTGGTGGGTGACGACCTCGTCCGTCTCAACCAGCTACAGCTCGTCGGTTCGCACAACAGCTACCACCAGGCGCCCGAGGGCACGATCCTGCTGCCGCTGACGCTCGGAGGGCTCGCCGTGCCAGGGCTCGTCGACGCCCTCGGCAACCCGTTGGCGCTCAACTACACCCACGCGCCGCTGCCCACCCAGCTCGATCGTGGCATCCGCACCTTCGAGCTCGACATCTACGCCGACCCGACCGGAGGACGCTTCGCCCAGCCCCGGCTCCCGCAGCTCCTCGGGCTGCAGAACCCGACGCTGCCGCAGCACATGGACCAGCCGGGGTTCAAGGTGATCCACATCGCCGACGTCGACTTCCTGTCGTCGTGCTCCACGTTGCAGCTGTGCCTCGGGGAGATCCGGGCGTGGTCCGACGCGCATCCCGGTCACCTGCCGATCGTCATCAACCTCGAGCTCAAGGGTGACAGCCTGCCGCTGCCCGCCGAGCTGGGGTTCACGCCGGTGCTGCCGTTCGGCGCGGCCGAGCTCGACGCGGTGGACGCCGAGCTGCGGACGGCGCTCGGCGATCGTCTCATCACGCCCGACGACGTGCGCGGTGGCGCAGCAACGTTGCGCGATGCCATCACGACGACGGGGTGGCCCACGGTTCGTGCGTCGCGGGGCAAGGTGCTGTTCTTCATGGACAACTCCGAGACCCGTTCGACCTATCTCGCCGGGCACCCGTCGCTCGCCGGCCGCGTCATGTTCACGAGCTCGGGGGAGGGGCAGCCCGACGGAGCGATCCTGAAGGAGAACGACCCCGGCGACGGCTCCCGCATCCGGAGCCTCGTGCAGCAGGGGTACATCGTGCGCACCCGCGCCGACGCCGACACCGTGCCCGACCCGTCGACTGCGAAGCGCGACGTCGCCCTCGCCTCGGGCGCGCAGATCGTGCACAGCGACTATCCGCCGGGGGAGCCGCGGTGGAACACCGGGTACGTCGTGTCGTTCGGCACGAGGGTCGCGGCCCGGTGCAACCCGGTGACGACGTCGGCCGCCACGTGCGCGGCGGCGGCCGTCATCGAACCCTGACCCCGCCCGCTCGCTCCCGCCCGCGCTTTGGGGTTCGCTGTGCGCGAGGGGTGCACACAACGAACCCCAAAACTGGAGGGTGGGCGCCGGACAGGGGAATACCGGGTCGGCGCGGGCCGGTTGGAGCCGGCATGGAACACGACCCGACGACGACGGAGTGGTGGCACTCCTTCGTGGACGCCCTCCCCGCCCGCACCGCGAAGCTCGCCGTGACCCGGAAGGACGGGGCGCCCCACGTCGCGCCGGTGTGGGCGATCCGTGACGGCGACGACATCGTCTTCCTGACGTCGGCCGACACGATCAAGGGCCGCTCGATCCTGCGGGACGGGCGGGTGAGTCTGTGCTGGGACAACGAGATTCCGCCGTTCGACTTCGTCGTCGTCAACGGCACGACGACCACGTCGACCGATCCCGACGAGCTCCTGCACTGGGCCACCGTGACGGCCGGCCGGTTCATGGGCGACGACCTCGCGGAGCAGTACGGCCGCCGCAACGCGGTGCCGCCCGAGATGGTCGTGCGCGTCACGCCGACGAAGGTCGTGGCGCAGCGGGCTATCGCTGACTGAAGCGGTCGCACGCCTCCACGAGCGCCGACGCGTTCTGGGGGTCGAACGCCGAGTGCCCGGCGCGATCGTTCACGACGAGCTCCGCCTCGGGCCAGACGCGGTGCAGATCCCACGCCGTCCGCATCGGGCACACGCAGTCGTACCGACCCTGCACGATCACCGCCGGGATGTCCCGGATGACGTCGATGCCGTCGAGCAGCTGGTCCTCGTGGTCGAAGAACCCGCGGTTCGTGAAGTAGTGGTTCTCGATGCGGGCGAGGGTGAGCATCTCGAGGTCGGTCTCGTCGGTGGGTGTCGGGTCGAGGAAGGCGGTGGCCCGCTCCCAGCCGGCCCAGGCGCGGGCGCTGGCCATCTGCGCCTCGGGGTCGTCGCCGAACAGGCGACGGTGGTGGGCGGCCACGAGGTCGTGTCGCTCGTCCTCGGGGATCGGGGCCACGTAGTGCTCCCACTCGTCGGGGAAGAGGAAGGACGTGCCCGACTGGTAGAAGAAGTCGATCTCGACGCGCCGCAGGAGGAAGATGCCGCGCAGCACCAGTTCGAGCACGCGCCCCGGGTGCGTCTGCGCATAGGCGAGCGCGAGGGTGGAGCCCCACGAGCCGCCGAACACCGTCCAGCGTTCGACGCCGACCCGCTCCCGCACCTTCTCGATGTCGGCCACCAGGTCCCAGGTGGTGTTGTGCTCGACCGACGCCGTCGGCGTGCTCGCGCCGCTCCCGCGTTGCGCCATGATCACGATGCGGTACGCGTCGGGGTCGAAGAAGCGCCGCTGCTTCGGCGAGGTGCCGCCACCCGGGCCGCCGTGGAGCACGATGACCGGCTTGCCGTCGGGGTTGCCCGACTGCTCCACGTACAACGTGTGCCCGTCGCCGACCGGCAGCATGAACGTGTCGTAGGGCTCGAGGTGGGGGTACAGCTCGGTCATCGTCGAGGTGTCAGTCGTCCAGGAGTCAGTCGTCGAGGTCGGCGGGATCGCCGGCGATGAGGTCCCAGCGGTCGAGGCAGTCCTCGCACCGGTAGCTCACGAGGTCGCCGGCGGTGTCGCCGCCCTCCATCGGGACGGTCAACCGGTGGCACGTGCCGCCGCAGTCGACGCAGACGATCGTCTCGGGCAGGGCATCGGAACCGTTGTCGGACATGGCCACATCATCGCCGACGGGAGTCGTGAACGCCTTTCTCGGATTCCTTGCCCAGCACGTTGCCCGGTCCTACGCTCGGCCCCACGGGCGAGGGATGCCCGACGGGCGAGGGATGCCCGGGTGTCGAAGATGTTCGGGGGAGCAATGGCGGGAAGGTCCTTCGTCGCGGCCGCGGTGGCCGCAGTGGTGGTGGCGGCGTCGTGCGCGCCGAACGCTCCGAGCGCCGGCACGCCGTCGCCGGTCGTCGCGGTGGGCGGCGTGACGGCCGCGGCGATGACACCCCGCGAGGTCGTCACGCGCGACATCGACCATCCGCCGGTGCTCGGGTGCGAGCCCGGGCAGTGGCGCTACAACGATCCCGACCCGTCGAAGCTGCCCGCCGACTACCGCGACGGGACCGACTACGAGTACACGTCGCGGCGCACGCCCCACCAGCTCGGCTCGGCCGCTGCGCTCTGCGGCCAGCGGGGCCCGGCGCTCGACCTGGCGTGGGAGGTGTCGCACGGACGCGACGACGTGCTCATCGCGGTGCTCGACTCCGGCATCCTGTGGCGCGGGAGCGCCATGTCCGATCTGGCGACGAAGGCGTTCCTCAACGCCGGCGAGCTCCCCAAGCCGCAGGGCGCGTCGACGTGGGACGCGAACGGCGACGGCGTGTTCGACGTCACCGACTACGCACACGACCCGCGGGTCGCGGATCGCAACAAGAGCGGCCGGCTCGATCCGGAGGACCTCATCCTCACGCCGGCGTTCGACAACGGGGTCGACGACGACGGCAACGGCTACGTCGACGACATCAGCGGGTGGGACTTCCTCTTCGACGACAACGATCCGCTCGACAACGTGGACTACGGTCACGGCACCGGCGAGGCCCGGGACTCCACGTCGGCCGACGGCAACGGCGGCACGGTCGGCACCTGTCCGCAGTGCCGGTTCCTCCCCGTGCGGGTCGGCGACTCGTTCATCGCCGAGGGTGGGCGCTTCGCCGCCGGCGTGCTGTTCGGCCTCGACTCCGGCGCCGACGTGGTGCAGGAGGCGCTCGGCGCGATCAACAACCCACCGCAGGCGCAGGCCGCGATCGACGCCGCGTACCGGAGGGGAGTGCCGGTGGTCGCGTCGATGGCCGACGAGGCCTCGAAGCACCCGAACCTCCCTGCGGTGCTCGACCACACGATCGCCGTCAACTCGGTCACCAACGCCGTACCGGGTGAGCTCGCCGGGCTCGCCGACCAGCTCGTCGGCGACGGCGACAGCGACTACCTCGCGCTCAACGGGTGCACGAACTACGGGGGCATCGCCTGGGTGACCGTGCCGTCGGGCTCGTGCTCGTCGGGCGCCACCGGGCTGGGCTCGGGCATGGTCGGGCTGATGGAGTCGGTGGCCCGCGACCACGGCATCGTGCGCAACCCGCTCATCGTGGGCAACGGTCATCCGGGCGACAACGTGCTGTCGGCCAACGAGGTGGCCCAGCTGCTGCGCTCGACGGCGGACGACGTCGACTTCGCGACGCCGCACCCGCCGATCGACCCGGCCAACAACGGTGGTGTCGACGGCACCCGCTACCCGACGACGCCGGGGTGGGACGCGACGTTCGGGTTCGGGCGCGTCAACACCTTCGAGGCGGTCCGCGCCGTCGCTGCGGGGGAGATCCCGCCCGAGGCCGACATGACCGCGCCGCACTTCTTCGACGTGCTGCCCACGGCCGGCACCCTTCCGGTCACCGGTGATCTCGCCGCCGTCCGCTCCTCGGGCTACTCGTACAAGGTGCAGTGGACCACCGGGCTGCAGGCGCCGCCGTATCCCGGGGGCGACGTGTGGCGCACGGTCGGCTCCGGCTCGGCCCTCACCCGCCGGTCTCCGGCCACCTCGCCGACATCGACCTCGCGACGGTCGCTGCGGCATTGCCCGACGGCGGGACCGGCGCCTCGAAGACCGCCGGTGAGTCCGACGAGGACCGATTCGCGGTGCGCGTGCGCATCGTGGTGACCGATGCCGAGGGCCGCACCGGCGTCGCGCAGCGCCAGGTGTTCGTCCACGACGACCCCGACGTGGCGTCGGTTCGGCGCCTGCCGGGCGTCGGCGCCCCGGGCCCGGTGTTCGCGAACGTGGACGGCCAGGGCGCCGACGAGCTCGTCGTGGCCACCGACGACGGCACCGTGCACGTGCTCGACGCCGCCGGCAACGACCTCCCCGGCTGGCCGCAGCACACGCCACCGGCCCTGTACTGGCACCCCGGCTCGCGCACGGCGCTCGCCGACGGGATCGCTACGCCGGGCGCAGCCATCGGCGTGGGCGCGCCGGTCACCGCCGATCTCGACGGCAACGGGAGCCTCGAGATCGCGGTCACCGACGGCAACGGGAACCTGTCGGTGTGGGAGAACACCGGGCAGCTCCTCACCCGGGTCACCGAGAACCTCGCCTACTCCACGCAGTCGGCCACCGACGAGCGGAACCGCCTCAAGCGGGGCTTCCTTGCGTCGCCGGCCGCAGCGGATCTCGACGGCGACGGGAGGATGGAGCTCGTTGCTGCAGCGCTCGACCGTCACGTGTACGCGTGGCACCTCGACGGCACGCCCGTCACGGGGTTCCCGGTGCTCGTGGTCGACCCGGCGCGCACGAAGGCGGTCGACCCGGTGACCCACCACGTGACGTTCACCGATGCCGACGGGGTGGGCGACGGCGGCGAGCTCGTCGTCACGCCCGCCCTCGGCGACCTGAGCGGCGACGGTCGTCCCGACATCGTGGTCGGAGCTCAGGAGCAGTACGAGGACGAGAGCGCGGCGGTGTTCCCGCCGCTGGCCATCAAGGGCCTGTCGGCGAACACCCGTGAGTACGTCGTGTACTCCGACGGCGCGGCCCACGCCCCGGCGCCTCCGGGTTCGGCCCATCCGAATCCGCAGGCCTACCTGCCGGGTTGGCCGGTGAAGCTGCAGATGATCAAGGGGGGAGTGCTCCCGCTCATCGGCAACGGCGTCAACGTGCAGGCGGCGATCGGCAACGTGGACGACGACCCCGCCCCCGAGGTCGTCGTCAGCTCCTCGGCGGGTCCGGTGATGGTGCTCGACGCCGACGGACGCACGCCCTACGCCCGTCCGATCAACCAGCAGGTCACGCTCGACTGGTTGTTCGAGCCGTTCGGGAGCCTGGCCAACAGTCGTGACGGTGGCCTCGTCGTGTCGGCGTTCGGAGGCCCCGCCGTCGGCGACCTCACCGGTGACGGCCTGCCCGACGTCGCGTCGCCCACGGTGGGCATCGCCCAGGCGGCGGACCAGCTCCTGCCCGGCCGCCAGCCGGGTGACACCCAGCTGATGGCGTGGGATCCGCGCACCCGGGCCCCGCTCAACGGGTTCCCGCACAAGACCCGCGACCTCGGCTTCTTCGTGACGCCGGCGCTCGTCGACGTCGATGGCGACGGCCGCCCCGAGGTCGTGGCCGGTCACGGCGTCGACCTCGTGGATGCCACCAACTCCGACGGCGTCGACGCCCCGGGCTGGCCCAAGTTGAGCGGCGGCTGGACGGTGGGCACGCCCGGCTTCGGCAACCTCGACGGCGATGGCACGGCCGAGATGGCGATCGCCCGGCGCGACGGCGTCCTCATGATCTGGCACACGAGGGCGCCGGTCGCGACGCTCGGAACGCTGGGCGGGTGGAGCCGGTTCGGCCGCGACGGTCGGAACTCCGGCAACACGATGCCGGCGTCCTGACCGCGAGCGCGGCGGGGCGCGACTGCACCGCCCTCTCGCGCTCGCGGCCACCCGCCCTCTCGCGCTCCCGACGTCCAGCGCCTCCCGGCGGGGTCAGCCCGTGTCGTCGAAGAGCTCGGCGGGCCGGTGGTCGGGGTGCCGGGGGTCGTGGGGAGGGACCAGTGGACGGCGACCGGTGCCCGCCACGAGCGCGTAGCCCTCGTGGGTCTTGAGGGCGTGGCAGTGCCTGCAGGCGCCGTCGAGGTTCTCGATCTCGGTGGTCTTGACCGTGGCCCACGGGATGCGGTGGTCGTACTCGATGTTCACCGTGCGATCGCAGCCCTCGACGATGCACGCCTTCCGCTCCCACAACTTGGCGATGGTCTGCGCTGCGCTGGGGCCCCGGCCGAGGTGCACCACGTTGCCGACTGCGACGCCCTTGGTGAGCACCAGGTAGAGATTGCTGTCACTCAGGAGTCGTCGGGCTTCCGACACGGGAATCGGGCCGACGCCGTCGATCTCGCACAGCTCGCCGGCGCCCGTCGTGCCATTGACCAGGGCCGTGAGGTCGACCCGGACGAGCATCTGGCGGCGCATCGACCGGGACCGCTTGGTGCCTGCGCCGGTGCAGACGAGTTGGTGTGCCGCGTCGAACATGTAGGCCTGCCGCGGCTCGCGCTCTGCGAGCGGTGCGGGTTTCCGGTACTTCTGATCCACGACCTCGCCGAGGCGCTGCGCCATCTCCGCGACTTCCGTCGCCGGGCCCTGGATGTGGAGGTGCCCGACAGCGCCCTTCGTCCAGTGCCGCGCCGACCGGGCCTTGTGAGCGCGAGCGCGGGCAGCTTCGGCGTCGCGATCGCGTTCCGCCTTGCGACGTTCCGCCTCGGCCTTCAGCTCCTTCAGCGAGTCGCGGCCGGCGAGGTCGAGGAGGTCCTGCTCGGCCTGTGGGTTGATCGCTGTGGCGTCGGTGATGGCACCGGCCTGCGCCGCGGACAGGTCGCCTCGCGTCAGCGCCTCGTCGGTCAACGGCGACGCCGACAGGCGCTCGGACGTGTCGAGATCGGCACGGGCCTTGCCGACGGACTCGCCGGACGTGTTGGCGATCCACTCTGCGGTGGAGCGACCGGACTTCGACGCCACGTCGGATTCGGCGACCCGGGCAAGGAGCTTCAATCGAACCGCCCCGGCGAGGTGCTCGGCGCGCACCGCCTTGGCATACAGATCGGCCACCTGCGAGAGCGGCACGTCGCCCGGATGGAACGCCGCGAGGAAGCCCGTGAGCACGTCGATCTGCTGATCGAGCACGGCGCCGGCGTTGGAGGACATGCGACCATCGTCTCAACGACCACCGACAACGAAGGCCGAAAACACGGGGGTTTCGGGCCGTTTGGGCAACATCACCCACCGGATGTGGGCACCGTGGCCTGGGCCAGGCTCACTGCGCGTGCGCCCGCCGCTTCGGCCGACGGAAGGCATCTCGGATCTCTCTCCGGCCCGGAAAGCGAAACGTCATGAGCGCGAGGTATCCGACCGCAGCCACGGCGAAGCCGGCGGCCACGAAGAGCTCGCTGCTTCCGGAATCGCCCCGGACGATCCGGATCGTCCCCCAGAGCGCAGTGCACCCGGCGACGGCCAGACAGCTGACGAGCCACGGACACACCAGACGTCGGAGCTCCTCCTCCGAGGGCGACGTGGCAGCCTCGAGCAGTCGCACTCCGGTGATCACCGCCATGTACACGAGGAGGATCCCGATCGGCCCGGTGACGAGGATCAACGGAAGGCCGACGACGAGCCCGATGAGCGCCGTGGGCCAGATCACGGCCAGGACGAGGGCGATTCGGAGATGACTCGGCTCCTTGGGGCTCGGGAGCACAGCATCAGCGTGAGCGTGCGTCTCCGGCGGGGTGTGCACCCGACCGTCCTCAGTCACCCGTGCCCACCGAGGATGCCCGGCTCCGCACGAATCGCGATCGCCACGGCGCGGAACGATCCCGCGATCGGCTTGCTCACCCGCTCGTCGTCGTCGATCCGCACTTCGCGCTACTGGAAGATCGCGACGATCGCGATCGACAGGATCGGGATGCCGAAGAGCACGGCTGCGAGCACCATGCCGAAGCGCCGCCGACGTCGCGGGTCGACGTAGTGCGGCTCGTTCGGATCGACCTCGAGCGCCCGGCTCGGGTCGTCGATGATCTCACGCGCCGCCGCCTCGTCGGCCTCGTCCACGAACACCGACACGGCGCCGACGCCGGCGTAGTAGCTGCGGTCGACGTTGCTCTTGGCGTAGGCGGGGATGCCGACGTCGCGGAGCTCGGCCACGATCATCTCGGCCGACAACACGTCCGGCGCGACGGTCAGCTCGACGGTGCCCATCGGGGCACGATACCGCCACGGGGGACGGGCAGGCCGACCCACCCGCACGACCGGTAGCGTGGAGGCCATGGCAGATGACCCCGTGCGCCCGTCGTCCCGATCGACGTGGAAGGCGGCGTTCGACCGCGGCACCGTCCGCGACACCGACTTCGAGACGATGTCGGGCATCCCCGTCGAGCCCGTCTACGGCCCCGAGGATGCCGAGCATCCGGGGCAATACCCCTACACGCGCGGCCCCTACGCGTCGATGTACCGCTCGAAGCTCTGGACGATGCGCATGTTCGCCGGCTTCGGCACCGCGATCGACACGAACGCCCGCTTCAAGGACATCCTCGCGAACGGCGGCGACGGCCTCTCCACCGCGTTCGACCTTCCCACCCTCATGGGATGCGACTCCGACGACGAGATGAGCCTCGGTGAGGTGGGCACCTGCGGCGTCGCCGTCGACACGCAGGCCGACATGGAGGACCTCTTCCGAGACATCGACCTCGAGCACACCACGACGTCGATGACCATCAACTCGCCGGCCGCGCCGATCTTCGCGATGTTCATCGCCGCGGCCGAGCAGGCCGGTGCGACCCGGGCGAAGCTCGGCGGCACCCTGCAGAACGACATCCTGAAGGAGTACCAGGCGCAGAAGGAGTTCATCTTCCCGCCACGCCCGTCGCTGCGCCTCGTGCGCGACACGATGGCGTTCTGCGCGGCGGAGATGCCGCGCTGGCACCCGATCTCGGTGTCCGGCTACCACATCCGTGAGGCGGGCTCGACGGCGGCGCAGGAGCTCGCGTTCACCCTCGGCAACGGGTTCGCCTACGTCGAGCTCGGCATGCGCGCCGGCCTGGCCGTCGACGACTTCGCGCCGCGACTCAGCTTCTTCTTCAACGCCCACCTCGACTTCTTCGAGGAGATCGCCAAGTACCGCGCCGCCCGGCGCATCTGGGCCCGTTGGATGCGCGAGCGCTACGGCGCCCAGGCGGCGAAGTCGTTGGAGCTCCGGTTCCACACGCAGACCGCCGGCGTGTCGCTCACCGCGCAGCAGCCCGAGGTGAACATCGTGCGCACCGCGATCGAGGCGCTCGCGGGCGTGCTCGGCGGCACGCAGAGCCTGCACACCAACTCGATGGACGAGACGCTCGCCCTTCCGACGGAGAAGTCGGCACGCATCGCGCTGCGCACGCAGCAGGTGATCGCCCACGAGACCCGCGTCACGAACGTGGCGGACCCACTGGGCGGCTCGTGGTTCGTGGAGGCCCTCACCGACGAGATCGAGCGCCAGGCCGAGGCGATCTTCGCCACGGTCGACGCGTTCGGCGACGGCTCGATGCTCGACGGCGCGATCCACGGCGTCGAGGAGGGCTGGTACCAGGGCGAGATCGCGAACGCCGCGTACGAGCTCGAGAAGAAGCTCAACAGCGGGCGTCACGTCGTCGTCGGCGTCAACGGCTTCCTCGAGGGCAACGAGGAGCCGCAGCCGGACACCCTCTACATCGACCGCGAGGTCGAGGCGTTCCAGATCAAGCGCCTCGACGCGGTGAAGACCGATCGCGACGCCGGCGCCGTCGCCGACGTGCTGGCCCGGCTCCGCGCCGACGCGGCCGACCCCGAGGTGAACCTCATGCCCGTGCTGATGGACGCATCCCGCGCCTACGCCACGCTCGGCGAGATGATGGGGGCCATGGCCGACGTGTTCGGCCGCTGGGAAGAGACGGCGCGCATCTGATGGACCAGTTCGGTGACTACGACGAGCCGAAGGGCCGCGTGCTCGTGGCGAAGCTCGGCCTCGACGGCCACGACCGCGGCGTCAAGGTCGTCGCCCGCATCCTGCGCGACGCGGGCTTCGAGGTGATCTACACGGGGCTGCGCCAGACGCCCGCTCGCGTGGTCGGCGCCGCCGTCGACGAGGACGTGGACGCCATCGGCCTCTCGATGCTGTCGGGCGCGCATCTCGCGCTCGTCCCGCCGGTGGTGGAGCTGCTCCGCGAGCAGGGCCTCACGATCCCGGTCGTGGTCGGGGGCATCATCCCCGAGCGCGATGTCGACGTGCTGCTCGAGGCCGGCGTCGCCGCCATCCTCGCCCCGGGTGCGTCGGCCGACGAGGTCGTGGCGACGATGGAATCGGTCATCGCCGCCAACGTCTGACACGAGCGTCCGACACTCATCGGGCCGGCGTCAGCCCTCCGGCCGCCGCCGCCAGATGTAGTTGACGTTGAGGAAGTAGTTGCTGACGAGCGCGACGACGAAGCCGATGCTGTCGTGCACGATGCGAGCCGGCCCGAGGCCGAGCACCTCGTTGCCCCAGCCGTTGTTCTGCAGGAACTGGTACACGGCGACGTGCACGATGACGCCGAGGCCCGACACCAGCGCGAACAGCGCGAAGCCCGACGCCAGCTGGTTGCGGCGATAGCGGCGCTCCCAGAACGTGAAGTAGTTGTTGAGCAGGAAGTTCGAGACGACGGATGCGGCGATGCCGCCGAGCAGCGACCATCGCAGCGGGCGGGCGAACCCGACGTCGATCGACCCGACGCCGACGATCTCGAGGAGCGAGAACACGACGAGGTTCACGAGCACACCCGACGCGCCGACGAGCGAGTAGAGGAAGAACTGGCCCTTCACCTGCCGCCCGAAGCGGAGCTCGAACACCGCGAGCAGGTACGACCGGATGATCGACGGCGACATCTTCGTCTCGCCGTGCACCCGGTTGCGGAACTGGTAGCCGACTTCGGCGACGCGGAGCTCGGGGTTGCGGCCGATGAACTCCAGCAGGATCTTGAACCCCTGCGGGTTCACCGCAGGGGCGGCGCGGCGGTAGGCGTCGCGGGAGATCGCGAAGAAGCCCGACATCGGGTCGGTGGTGGCGACGCGGAGGAAGATGCGCGCGATGGTCGCGGCGACCCACGACACGAGGCGCCGCGCCGGCGACCAGCTGCCGTAGCTCCCGCCGTCGGCGCCACGCGTGCCGACGACGATGTCGGCCTCGCCGTCGGCGATGAGCCGCGCCATCTCGGGGAGCGCCGTCTCGTCGTGCTGCATGTCGGCGTCGATGACGGCGAGCACGCGGCCACCGGCGGCCTCCATGCCGGCCATCACCGCCGAGCTCAGGCCGTGGTCGCTGAAGCGGCGCAGGACGCGGACCGTCGGGTGCGTGGCGGCGTACGTCTCGGCTCGCTCCCAGGTGCGGTCGGGGGAGTCGTCGTCGACGACGATGATCTCGTGGCTCACGTCCGACAGGGCGGCGCCGAGCGCGTCGAGCAGCGGTTCGACGTTCTCCGCCTCGTTGAACGTCGGGGTGATCACCGAGAGGAGGGGAGCGCGGCGGCGATCGGCGGTCGACCGGCGGTTCCCGGACACGGGTGGAGGGGACTCGGACACGGTGCGCCGACGCTATAACTTCGCGGGATGTTGCCGTGCGACCCTGCCCGTCCACGAGGAGGTCGTCGGTAGTGTGCGGCCGCTACGTCTCGGCGTCGTCGGCGGAGGAGATCGCTGCCTTCTTCGGCGTCGACGCCATCGGTGATCCCCTGGAGGAGAACTACAACGTCGCGCCCACCGAGGACGTGTACGTCGTGTATGAGGACGGCTCGCAGCGGCGCATCGACGCGTTCCGCTGGGGGCTCGTCCCGGGGTTCGCCAAGGACCTCTCCATCGGCAACCGCATGATCAACGCGCGGGCCGAGACCGTCGCCACGAACAACGCGTTCAAGCGCTCGTTCGCCGGCCGCCGGTGCATCGTGCCCGCCGACGGCTTCTACGAGTGGCACGCGGTGCCGGGGCGCACCAACGCCAAGGGCAAGCCCGTGAAGCAGCCGTACTACATCCACCGCGCCGACGACGCGCCGCTGGCGTTCGCCGGCCTCTGGGCGGAGTGGAAGGGCGACGTGGCCGGGCAGCGCACCGTCGTTCGCTCCACCACGATCATCACCACCACCGCGTCGGACGAGATGGGCCGCATCCACGACCGCATGCCGGTGATCCTCCCGGCGCCGACGTGGGACCTCTGGCTCGACCCGGAGGTGCACGCCGTCGAGCGGATCGCTCCGCTCCTGGTGCCGGCGGGGGCGGGCGCGCTCACGATGCACCCGGTGTCGACCGAGGTGAACAACGTCCGCAACGACGGGCGACAGCTGATCGAGGAGATCGACCCGAACGAGCCGACGGACGGTCAGACGACGTTGCTGTGACCCCGCGCCCGCAGGACCTCGCGGATCCGCTCGGCGGCGGCGTCGAGATCCTCGGGGCGGGCGTTGTGATCGGCCCCGCCGAAGCCGAGGTCGGCCTCGCGCTGGATCGGGATGAGGTGCACGTGACAGTGGGGCACCTCGAGGCCGGCGATGACCGTGCCGACGCGCTCGCAGTCGAACGCCTCGTCGAGCGCCCGGCCGATCTCGAGGGCGACGACGTTGAGGCGGACCCAGAGCGCGTCGGGCAGATCGGTCCAGCGATCGATCTGCGCGACCGGCACGACGAGCGTGTGGCCGGGCTGATGGGGCGCGATCGTGAGGAACGCGACGACCTCGTCGTCGCGCCACACGAACCGGCCGGGCAGCTCGCCTCGGATGATCCGCGTGAAGAGGGTCGGTTCGCTCGACGCTGACATCCACGGGATCGTACCGGCACCCCGTAGGCTCTGCGTCGTGACGAGCCACGATCACCACCTGATACACAAGCCCGACGAGGAGGGCCTCGGCGACCTGTCGGTCGACCGGCTCGTCACGGTGCCGAACGTGATCACCACGATCCGCCTCGGGTGCATCCCCCTGTTCCTGTGGCTCCTGTTCGCGAAGGACTCGCCGGGATGGGCCGGCTTCGTGCTCGGCTCGCTCGGCGCCACCGACTGGGTCGACGGCTACATCGCCCGCCGCTTCAATCAGACGTCCAACTTCGGGAAGATGTACGACCCCACCGTCGACCGCCTGATGATGGTCGTCGGCATCGTGGCGATCATCGTCGACGGCCGGGCGCCCCTGTGGTTCGCGTGGATGGTGCTGGTGCGCGAGGTGCTCCTCAGCATGTGGGTGGTCGGCATCACCGCCCTCGGCGCCAAGCGGATGGACGTGACCTGGTGGGGGAAGTGCGGCACGTTCGCCAACATGGGCGCGTTCCCCTCGTTCCTGATCGCGGCACAGCGGTCGCTGGGGGATGCGTGGCACACGGGGTGGACGATCGCCGCGTACGTCTTCATGATCCCGGGTGTGATCTTCTCGATGCTCGCCGCCGGCCAGTACGTCGTGCGGGGCCGTGAGGCCCTCGCCGAAGGGCGTGCCGAGCGGGCGCACGCCGCCGCATGACCGGTCGTCGCGTCGGCCCCATGGCAGGTCGTCGGCTCACGTTGGTCGCGGCGTCGGCACTCGTCGCCGCGCTCGTCGCCTTCGACGGACCCGGCGTGGCCGCGCAGGCGGGCGGCGCGACCGACGGCCCGACCGTGCCGATCGTCGTCCTCGCGGACCGTCCCGTGGGGGAGGCCCAGGTGTCGGCGGCCACCGGAGGCCAGGGCGAGATCGTGCGCACCGTGCCGGCGATCGGCGCCACCGTGATCGAGGTGCCGGCCGCGTCAGCGGCCCGTTCGATCGACCGTCTCGACGCGGCACGCGGCGTCGAGCACGCCTACCGACCGGGCACCGCCCACGCGTTCGACGTCACCCCCAACGACCCGCAGTGGTTCCGCCAGGACTCCCTCCGCGGCATCCATCTGCCGACCGCCTGGTCGACCTCCACGGGGTCGAGCAGCACCGTGATCGGCATCGTCGACTCGGGCGTCAACGAGGTGGGCGATCTCACGGGACGGGTGCTCGCCGGCACCGACATCGTGAACGGCGACTCCGATCCGGCCGACGACGCCGGGCACGGCACCGACTCGGCGCTCGTCGCGGCGGCCGCCGGGAACGACAGCGCCGGGGCGGCCGGCGTCTGCTGGTCGTGTCGCGTCCTGCCCGTGAAGGTGCTCGACAGCGACGGCAGCGGCTCGATGTTCGACGTGGCGCAGGGCATCGTGTGGGCCACCGACCACGGCGCCGACGTGATCAACCTGAGCCTCGGCGGCGAGTTCAACGACCCGGCCGTCACCTCGGCGCTCTCGTACGCGTTCGCGCACGACGTGGTCGTGGTCGCCTCCGCCGGCAACGACGGCACCACCGTCCCCAACTACCCGGCCGCCGACGCGGGCGTCATCTCCGTTGCGGGCGCCACCGACGCTCGTGGCCTGTGGTCGTGGTCGCAGCGAGGCCCGACCTGGGTCGACGTCGCCGCCCCGGGCTGCAACTGGACCTTCGACGACGTGACGCCGTTCAAGTTCTGCGGCACGTCGGCCGCCGCGCCGGTGGTCACCGGGCTCGCCGCGCTGCTGCGCTCGGTCCGACCGGCGGCGGATCGGCAGATGGTCGCGACTGCGATCGACACCACTGCGGACTTCGCGGCGACGAGGGGCCTGGTGGGCTACGGCATCGTCGACGCGGCCGCGGCCGTCGCGGCGATCCCGACGGTCGCCGCCGGGCCCACCCCGCTGCCGCCCGACGTCACGCCGCCCCGTGCGGTCGTCAGCACCGGCTCCGGCTACCAGTCCGGTGTCACCTCGGTGCGCGTGTACTCGGCCGACGACCAGCGGGTCGCGCTGGTCGAGCTGTGGGTGGACGGCGTCCAGATCTCGTCGACGGTGTCGCCGCCGCCGGCGCTCGACCTGCCGCTCGACACCCGGGGGTACGGCGACGGCCGCCACTCGGTGCAGGCCGTCGCGGTCGACGCCGCCGGCCAGCGCACCGCTGCGGCCGCTGTCACGATCGCCGTCGACAACGCCAACCCGCTCGGCCTGCTCGTCAGCCCGGGCAACGGCGCCACCGTGACGGGCTCGTTCGTCGCCCGTGCCTACGTGAACGACCCGAACGGCATCATGGGCACCTTCCTCATCGCCAACGACGCGGTGGTGGGCGGATTCCTCGGCGCCGGCTTCGGCGAGGCGACCGTCCCCGTGCGGGCCAAGGGCGCCATCCGCGTCGTGGCGCTCACGGTGGACAACGCGGGTCACATCTCGGCGACCAACACCGCGTACGTGCAGGGCGTCGTCGCCCGCCGCCGCACCCGACGCTGACGGCGACGCTGACCGCCACGTCGGCCGACGCCCGGCCCCGTCCGCGGCCCGGTCCGGCCCTGCTCGCCGTCGGTGGCATCGGGTAGAGTTCCTGCCCATGAACATTCCCCCCGAGCTGCGCTATTCGTCGGACCACGAGTGGGTCCGCGTCGACGACCATCGTCTGCGCATCGGCATCACCGACTTCGCCCAGGACAACCTCGGCGACGTCGTCTACGTCCAGATCCCCGAGGTCGGCTCGACGGTCGAGGCCGGCGCCACCTTCAGCGAGGTCGAGTCCACGAAGTCGGTGTCGGACATCTACTCGCCGGTCGTCGGCACCATCGTCGAGGTCAACTCGGCGCTGGAGGCCCAGCCGGAGCTGCTCAACAGCGACCCCTACGGCGAGGGCTGGATCTGCGTCATCGAGGTCACCGATCCGTCACAGGTCGACGCGCTGCTGGACGCCGACGGCTACCAGTCGCTCATCAGCGACTGACCGCCGGACCGATCGTGGACCCTGCCGTCTGCCCACAGTGCGGTTCGCCCAACGCGGCGGAGGCGAACTTCTGCTCCGTCTGCGGCGCCGCGCTCGTGCGGCCCGATCACGAGCACACGGCCACCCACCCCGTGGTCGAAGTCGCCGACGACGACCAGCCGCTGCTCGTCGTGATCCGCGGCACCAACGCCGGGTCGCGGTTCGCGCTCGATCAGCCCGTCACCACGATCGGGCGTCATCCGGAGAGCACCGTGTTCCTCGACGACGTGACGGTGTCGCGCCGCCACGCCGAGGTCCGCGCCGACGGCGACCGGTTCGTCCTCTCCGACGTGGGCTCGCTCAACGGCACCTACGTCAACGGCGACCGTGTCGACGAAGCCCAGCTCGCCGAGGGCGACCAGCTGCAGGTGGGGAAGTACCGACTGGTGTTCGCCTTCGGAGCGCGTGATGGAGACCACTGACACCGTGAGCCACCTCTCCATCGGCGAGGTGCTGTCGCAGCTGCAGGCCGAGTTCCCCGACGTGACGATCTCGAAGATCCGCTTCCTCGAGGCGCAGGGTCTCATCGACCCCGAGCGCACGCCGTCGGGCTACCGCAAGTTCTACGAGCTCGACGTGTCGCGTCTGAAGTGGATCCTGCGTCAGCAGCGCGACCACTTCCTCCCGCTCAAGGTCATCAAGTCCAAGCTCGAGCAGGGCGATGTCGACTTCGACTCGGTCGTCGCGGTGCAGCCCAACCTGTGGTCCGACAGCGACGACGCGCCGGCGGCGCGCCCGCGCCCCGAGGCCGCCGAGACGCCGTGGAAGCCGGCGGTGCCGCAGTCGTCGAACCGGTCGGCGGCGCCCGCCGCGCCGGCGCCGCCTCCCGCGGCCACGGGCGTCGACGCGTTCCCCGAGGAGCCGCCCGATCCCGACGAGGCGGCGGCGCACGCTGCCGCCGAACGCGACGGCGCTGCGTGGCTCGCCGCACTGCAGGAGTCGCCGAAGCGGCCGTCCGCTCCGCCGGCCCGCCCCCTCGACACGGCAGCGGTCGGCGTCGGTCGCGGCGTCCGCTTCGGCCTGGCCGAGGTCATCGAGGTCACCGGCGTCGATGCCGAGGCCATCGAGTCGATGATCACCTACGGCCTCGTCACGCCGCTCGTCATCGCAGGCGAGTCCACCTTCGACGCGTCGTCGGTGGCGGTCGTCCGGTCGGTCGCCCACTTCCTCGCCCGGGGCGTCGAGCCGCGGCACCTGCGCATGTTCAAGAACGCCGCCGAGCGCGAGGCCGGGTTCTACGAGCAGATGATCCTGCCGCTGCTCAAGCAGCGGAACCCGAAGGCGCGTGAGCAGGCCGCCGACACGTTGAACGAGCTCACCGCCGCCGGCGACGAGCTCAGCCGGGCCCTCGTGCGCCAGGCGCTGCGGTCGCATCTCGGCGACTGAATCCGCATTCCTCGACACCCGGTCCGCGGACTATCGTTCTGCGGATGATCGAGGTTGAGCTGATCGGCGTCAGTGTGGAAGTGGCCTCCAACACGCCCATCGTGGTGCTCCAGGAGATGTCCGGCGCCGCTCGCTCGTTGTCGATCTTCATCGGTGGTCCCGAGGCGACGGCGATCGCCTTCGCGCTCGAGGGCGTGCAGGCGCCCCGCCCGCTCACCCACGACCTGTTCAAGGACGTGCTGGAAGCCGTGTCGATCGACATCGACCACGTCATCGTCAGCGAGCTCCGCGACGCGACGTTCTACGCCGAGCTCCACCTCACGAACGGCAGCGAGACGTGGGTGGTCTCGAGCCGGCCGTCCGATGCGCTGGCGCTGGCGGCCCGTGTCGACTGTCCCATCTACGTCAACGACGCGGTCATGAACGAAGCCGGCGTCGCAGACACCTCCGACGAGGACGAGCAGCGCGACGAGGGCACGCCCGAGGAGGTCGTGGAGGAGTTCCGTCAGTTCATCGACTCGGTGAACCCGGAGGACTTCGCGTCCTAGGAGCGCCCCGTCGCCCGCCGGTGGTGCAGGCGTTCGCGCGGTCAGTGA
Source organism: Acidimicrobiales bacterium (assembly GCA_046331245.1). GTDB lineage: Bacteria > Actinomycetota > Acidimicrobiia > Acidimicrobiales > Microtrichaceae > SSF14. The sequence continues at coordinate 72,491 of JAXLRH010000003.1, forward strand.
GAAATCTCGCGCGGATCGCGCGAATACCGTTGCCTTCCTCACCACGCGTGGGTAGGTTGACACCGACGTAATTCCTCTGATGTCAGGATGACGATGGACACTCCCAACAACGCCACCACGGACTCGGTCACCCCCGGATTCTCCGGTCGTCGCACGGCGGAGATCGTCGGCATCACCTACCGCCAGCTCGACTACTGGGCCCGCACCGACCTCGTGCGCCCGTCGCTCACCGACGCCTCGGGCAGCGGGAGCCGCCGTCAGTACAGCTATCGCGACCTCCTCGAGCTGAAGGTCATCAAGAGCCTGCTCGACGCCGGCATCAAGCTCGAGCAGGTGCGCACGGTGTTCCACTACCTCAAGGAGCACCTCGGCGAGGACGTGACCACGGCCAACCTGGTCATCAGCGGCTCGGGCTCGGTGCTCGTCCGCACCGGTGAGGAGCTCATCGACGCGCTGCGCGCCGGCCAGGGCGTGCTCAACGTGCTGCAGCTCGGCGGCGTGAAGGACGAGCTCGACGCCAGCATCGTGCAGCTGCACCCCGAGCCCGCCGAGGTGATCACCTACGGCGGCGCGTCCGCCGTCTCGCAGTAACCGGCCGACGGCCGACCTGACAGCGGGCCGGCTTCCGGCCTGCCGGCGGCACCCCGGTATGATCCGGCGGTGACTGCTCTCAAGACCTCTCCGCTCGACGCCGCCCATCGTGAGCTCGGCGCCAAGATGGTGCCCTTCGGCGGTTGGGACATGCCGCTCAACTACTCGGCCGGCACGCTGGCCGAGCACCGCGCCTGCCGCACCTCGGCCGTCGCATTCGACGTGAGTCACCTCGGCACGGTCCGGGTGGAGGGTCCCGGCGCGCACGACGCGTTGCAGCGGGCGTTCACCAACGATCTCGACCGCGTGTCGCCCGGGCGCTGCCAGTACACCCACTCGCTCGACGACGACGGCTCCGTCGCCGACGACATCATCGTGTGGTGGCGCGCCGCCGACGTGTTCGACGTGATGCCGAACGCCTCGAACACCGATCGCATCACCACGGCGCTCACCGGGCTCGGTGGCGACATGACCGTCACCGACGTCGGGTCGTCGCGTGCCGTGATCGCCGTCCAGGGGCCCCAGGCCCGGGCGATGCTCGCGGCGGTCATGCCCGAGGCCGCCGCCGTCGGCCGGTTCCGCGTGATCGACGTCGACTTCGACGGCACGACCGTCGTCGCCGCCGGCACCGGCTACACGGGCGAGGACGGGCTGGAGCTCGCCGTGCCCACCGAGCGTGCGGCCGACGTGTGGCGTGCCGTGCTGTCGGTCGGCATCGAGCCGGCGGGGCTCGGCGCCCGCGACACGCTGCGCCTCGAGGCCGGCCTGCCGCTCCACGGCCACGAGCTCGGCCCGGGCATCACCACGCTCAACGCGGATCTCGAATGGGTCGTGTCGTGGACGAAGGGCGACTTCGCCGGCCGTGCCGCGTTGGCGGCGCAGAAGGAGGCCGGCGTCACGCCGATCCTGCGCGGCATCAGCGTCGAGGGCAAGCGCCCGCCCCGCGCCGACATGGCCGTCCTCGTCGGCGGTGAGCCCGTGGGGACGGTGTCCTCGGGCAACTTCTCGCCGATGCTCGAGCACGGCATCGCGATGGCATTCCTCGACGCCGGCGTCGAGATCGGTACGGCCGTGCAGCTCGACGCCCGTGGGACACTCCTCGACGGCACCGTGGTCACGATGCCGTTCGTCACCAAGGCGAGCTAGCGCCCCCGCCGCTCCTGGCGAGCGGCTACAGACGAGCGCGACCGGCCTCGGCGACGAGGGCGTCGAACAGGGCCTGGTTCTGCGGATCGACCGCCGCCGTCTCCTCGGGGTGCCACTGCACGGCGAGCATCCACGACGTGGGGTCGGACAGCTCCATCACCTCCACCGTGCCGTCGGCCGTGCGGCCCGTCACGACCAGGCCCGGTGCGACGGTGTCGACCGCCTGGTGGTGGTGGCATCGGCCCGACACGGTGGTGCCGCCCATCACCGACGCCGCCAGCGACCCGGCGTCGAGCTGGTACTCGTTGGTGGAACCGCCGCCGCCGTTGGGCACGCCGTGCGCCCCGAGGCCGTCGCGACCGGTGATGTGCTGGTGGAGGGTGCCGTCGAGCGCCACGTTGAGCAGCTGGGTGCCACGACAGATCGCCAGCAGGGGAGTGCCGCGGCCGAGCGCCCCCTCGATGAGGGCGACCTCGAAGTCCTCCTGGTCGGCCGGCGCCGGCAGCACGGTCTCGTGACGCTCCTGGCCGTATCGCTCCGGGTCGACGTCGAGGCCGCCGATGAGGATCACGCCCGCGGCCGCGTCGAGCACGTCGGCGGCCGCCTCGGTGGGATCGCCGGACGGCAGCACCGGCATCGGCATGCCACCGGCACGCCAGACCGCGTCGACGTAGTCGCTGATGATCGCGAACGCCGGCTCCAGCTTGTAGAGCCGGCCGACGGGGTAGCGCTGGGCGGAGAGGGCGATCAGTGGGCGGGACACGACGGTTCTCACAGCCGCTCGAAGTTCCTGCGCAGCTCCCAGTCGGTCACGCAGTTGTTGAATTCGGCCCACTCCTGGCGGGCCATGTGGAGCAGGTGGAAGTGCACGTCGTCGCCGAACGCGGCGCGGGCGATCTCGGACTTGTCGAACCGGTCGATCGCGTCGACGAGCGTGTGCGGGATGCGGGGAAGATCGGATTCGTAGCCGTTGCCCTCGAACACGTCGCCGGGCTCGATCTTGTGCTCGATGCCGTACAGCCCGCCCGCCACGGTGGCGGCGAGCGCGATGTAGGGATTGCAGTCGGCGCCGGGCACCCGGCTCTCGACCCGCATGCCCTGGCCGTGCCCCACCACGCGGAACCCGAGCGTGCGGTTGTCGGTGCCCCAACCGATGGCCGTCGGCGCCCACGAACCGGGCTGGTAGCGCTTGTACGAGTTCACGAACGGCGCCCAGCAGAGTGCGAAGTCAGCCGCGGTGGCGAGCAGGCCACCGAGGTACCAGCGGAAGGTGTCGCTGAGGCCGTGCCCGTCGTCGGAGGGCATCAGCGAGCGGTCGGTCATCGCGTCCCACAAGGACGAGTGCACGTGGCACGACGACCCCACGTCGTCGATCTTCGGCTTGGCCATGAACGTGAGCGCCTTGCCGGCGAGCGCCGCGATCTCCTTGGCGCCGTTCTTGTAGATCGTGTGGTTGTCGGCCATGCGCAGCGCCTCGGCGTAGCGGAGGTTCAGCTCGTGCTGGCCGAGGCCCGCCTCACCCTTGCTGTTCTCCACCGGTATGCCAGCGGCCACCATGTCGTTGCGGATCTTGCGGATCAGCCACTCGTCCTTGCTGGTGTGGAGGATGTGGTAGTCGATGACGTAGTTGCTCGACGGTGTGAGGTCCTGGAAGCGCTTCGCCCAGGCCTGCTCCATCGACTCCTGGTACAGGAAGAACTCGAGCTCGGTGCCGGCCTTCACCACGTAGTTCCGCTCGGCGGCGAGCGCGAGCTGCCGCTGCAGGATCGAGCGGGGCGCCACCTCGATGGGCGCGCCCTCGTGGTCGACGAGGTCGCCGATGACGAGGGCCGTCTTCTCCAGCCACGGCACGATGTGGAGGGTGGAGAGGTCGGGGCGGCACACGAAGTCGCCGTAGCCCGTCTCCCAGCTGGTGAAGCGGAACCCGTCGAGCACCTTCATGTCGACGTCGACGGCCAGCAGGTAGTCGCACGCCTCGATGGCGCCGCCGTTGTTCGTGAGCTCGGACAGGAAGAAGCTCGCGACGACCCGCTTGCCCATGAACCGGCCCTGCATGTCCGGGAACACGACCAGCACCGTGTCGATGTCACCGGTGTGGTGCAGATCCCGCAGCTGGTCGATCGTGATCATGAGGGCGCGTTCCTTCGTCGGAGGTGGGACAAATGTAGCGGCCACCGCTCAGGCAGCGAGAGGTGGGGGAGGACCGGCCCGCTGCTCGCCATGACGCTGACACCACATCTCGGCGCCGGACGGCATGGTGAGCCGGCACCACCCGTCGTCGCCGATGTCGATGGCCCAACCCCGCCGGTGCACGACGCCGTGATGATGGCGACAGAGGAAGACCATGCACCTCACGTCGGTGGCGCCGTGGTCGCGGATCCAGTGGGCGACGTGATGGGCGTCGCAGTGCTCGGGTCGCATGTCGCAGCCGGGGAAGGCGCACCCGCCGTCGCGGCGCTTCAGCGCCCGTCGCTGAGCGGCGTTCGCCGTGCGGATCTCGCGGCCCATGTCGAGCGGCACACCGAGGCTGCTCATGACGATGGCCCGGACGTCGGGGTCGCACGCCAGGGCGGTGTCGGAGAACCGGATGAGCGGCATGTCGTCGACGTACACGAGGTCGGGGGTGTCGAGGTTGATGACCAACGTCGCCTCCGTCCGCGGCACCCGGACCGCCGCACCGTGCACGTCGACCATGAGACCTCGCCGGCACAGCTCCGCCAGCGCCAGTGCGCGCAGCACCTGCCGCTTCGGAACGGTGACCTCGCCCTGCGTGACCTCGGCGTCACGCTCGTAGCGGCGGAAGATCTCGTCGGCCATCTGCTCGATCGCGTGGCGGGTGGTGACGGCCCAATCGCCCACCAACACCCCGTCGAGGTGGACGCCCTCGGCGCCGGGTCGCAGGTTCAGCCGGTTCGCCTCGACCCCGACGTCGGGCTGCGCGCCGTCCTGGTCGAGGAGTGCAGCGACCAGGCGCACCCGTTGCGACCACTCCCGGAACGTCATCCGGGGTGACTCCGCGATGAGCGATTCCTCCATCACCCGGAACTCGTCGACGATGCGCTCGTTGACGGCGCCGGCCATGACGCGAGCGCGGTCGAGCGGCAGCCGGCCCTCACGCACGGCGGCGTCGGTGCCCGGGAGGTCGGCGCGCAGGACCTTGGCGGTGGTCACCCGCAGGTGAGCGGTGCCCGGTGCCACGCCCGTCTCGCGGGCGAGCCACTGCGCGGTGCGGAGACCCGACACGACGTCGGTGGTGCCACGGGCGTCGAGCTCGGCGAGCATCGCGCCCTCTGCCGCGTCGAGGTACCGACGGGCCGCCTCGATGACGCACACGCCCGCGAGCAGCTCGTCGTCGGCGAGCAGCCGCTCGTCGACGCCGGCCACCTTGGCGGTCGTCTCGGTGAGCACGATCGTGTCGAACATGGGTCCAGTGTCCGCTGCACCACCGACACTGACGGGCCCTCACGAGCCTGTTCGCACCATTTGGGTGAGATCACTCAAGGGTGGGTGGGCCGAACGGCTCAGACCGGGGTGGTGTACGTGGAGGTGATGCCGCCGTCGATGAGCAGCGACTGCCCGGTCATGTACGAGCTCTCGTCGCTGGCGAGGAAGAGCGCGCCGTTCACCATCTCCTCGGCCTCGCCGAAGCGGCCCATCGGGATGTGCACGAGGCGGCGCTGGCGCTTCTCCTCGTCGGACAGGAACTTCGCGAGCAGCGGCGTGAGCACCGGGCCGGGGCAGAGCGAGTTGGCACGGATGCCCTGACGGGCGTAGATGGCGGCGATCTCGCGCGTCATCGCGAGCACGGCGCCCTTCGACGACGTGTAGGCGATCTGCGGGGTTGCCGCGCCCATGTGGGCGACGAAGCTGGCGACGTTCACGATGGAGCCGCCACCCGAGGCGAGCATGGCCTCGAGGCCGTACTTGCAGCAGAGGAAGAGGCCCTTGACGTTGACGTCGAACGTGAAGTCCCAGGTCTCCTCGCTGGTGTTGAGCGGGGTGTCGTCGTCGCCGGGGGAGACGCCGGCGTTGTTGTAGAGCACGTCGAGCCCACCCCAGTTGTCGACCGCGACCTTCACCATCGCCTCGACCTGCGCGGCCTCGCGCACGTCGACCGTGGAGGGCAGCGCCACGCCGCCGGCGGCCACGATCGCCGCAGCGGTCTCGGCCGCGCCGTCGCCGTTGCTGTCGGCCACGACGACCTTCGCGCCCTCGGCGGCGAACCGCTCGCAGGCGATGCGGCCCATGCCGGCGCCTCCGCCGGTGATGATGGCGATCTTGTCGTCGAGGCGACCCATTGCTTGCTCCAGTGGTGTGAGGGGTGAACTTCCGTTTCGGCGGACACGATAGGCGCAGCAGTACGATCCCAACCATGTCGACCACCGAAGCGGCCTCGCTGCACCAGCCCCTCGCCAACGCCTACGACCTGGTGATCGCCGGCGTGAAGACCGCCGCCGCCGACGGCGCCACGTTCACGGCCTTCGATCCCTCCACGGGCGAGCCGCTCGCGACCATCGCCCAGGCGGGCGCCGCCGACGTCGATCGGGCGCTCGACGCCGCCGTCCGAGAGTTCGAGGAGGGCAGCTGGCGCCGTACCAACGCCACGGCACGCGGCAAGGTGCTGCTGAAGGTCAGCCAGCTCCTGCGGGAGCGTGCCGAGGACTTCGCCGTCGCCGAGTCGCGCAACAGCGGCCACCCCATCGGCAACTCGCGCTGGGAGGCCAACGCCGCCGCCGACGTGTTCGAGTACTTCGCCGGCGCCGCAAACAAGCACTACGGGCAGGTCATCCCGGTGCAGGACAACGGCCTCGACGTCGTGATGCGCGAGCCCGTCGGCGTGTGCGGTCTCATCGTGCCGTGGAACTTCCCGCTCCTGATCACCGTGTGGAAGGTGGCCCCGGCCCTGGCCTGCGGCAACCCCGTCGTGGTCAAGCCCGCCTCGCTCACGCCCATCACCGCCCTCATGCTGGCCGACGTGCTGCTCGACGCCGGCGTGCCGCCGGCGGTCGTGTCGGTCATCCCCGGCCCGGGCTCGTCGGTGGGCAACAAGCTCGCGGGCGACCGCCGTGTGGCAAAGCTCAGCTTCACCGGCGACAGCTCCACCGGCGCCCAGATCATGCGCACGTCGAGCGACAACATCACCCGCCTGTCGCTCGAGCTCGGCGGCAAGTCGGCGTGCATCGTGTTCGACGACGCCGATCTCGAGAAGGCCATCGCCGCCACCCCCATGTCGGTGTTCGACAACACCGGCCAGGACTGCTGCTCGCGCAGCCGGTTCCTCGTGCAGCGCGGCGTGTACGACGACTTCGTGGCCGGGTTCGTCGCCGGGACCGAGCAGCTGGTCACCGGCGAGCCGCTCGACGAGGCCACCCAGCTCGGCCCGATGATCTCGGAGGGCCAGCGCCGCACGAGCCTCGAGTATCTGGCGATCGGCGCGGGCGAGGGAGCGAAGCAGCTGTGCGGCGGCACGGCGAGCGGCCCTGGCTGGTACCTCACGCCGGCGGTGCTCGCCGACGTCGACAACTCCATGCGCGTCGCCCAGGAGGAGATCTTCGGCCCGGTGGCGTCGATCATCCCGTTCGACACCGAGGAGGACGCGATCCGCATCGCCAACGACAGCCCCTACGGCCTGTCGGGTTCGCTGTGGACGAACGACCTCGGCCGCTCCATCCGGGTCACGAGGGCGGTCCGCACCGGCGTGATGTCGGTCAACTCGGCCCGCAGCGTGCGCACCGAGGCGCCGTTCGGCGGGTTCAAGCGCTCGGGCATCGGCCGCGAGCTCGGCATGGCGGCCATGGACCACTACACCGAGGTCAAGAACGTCTTCTACTCCGAGGAGTAGCCGTGGTTCATCCACTCACCACCCAGCATGACGTCCTCGATCCGGCGTCGCTCGTCGACACCGACCGGTACCCGCTCGACGAGCCCGACGCCTGGATCGCCGAGGCACGTGCCGCACTCGCCGCCGACGGCGTGGCGATCCTGCCCGGCTTCATCCGGCCGGAGGCCGTGGCCGCCATGTGCGCCGAGGCCGACCGCCTCGCTCCGGTCGGCCATCACTCGCTGGTGCAGGGCACCCCGTATCTCGGCCTGCCCGACGAGTCGTTCCCCGAGGGGCACCCGCGGCGGGCGCTGGTCGACAACTCGCTCACGGCGATCGCGTACGACCAGATCCCCGGCGACTCGCCGCTCCGGGCCCTCTACGAGTGGCCCGTCCTCACCGAGCTCATCCGGCGCATGCTCGACCGGCCCGAGCTGTTCCACTACGCCGATCCGTTCGGGGCGCTCAACATCGCCGCGATGAGCGCCGGCGACGAGCTCGGCTGGCACTTCGACCAGACCGACTTCGTGGTGTCGGTCGCCCTGCAGTCGAGCGTCGAGGGCGGTCGGTTCGAGAGCGCGTCGCGCCTGCGTTCGGCCGAGGACGACAATCCCGACGGGGTCAACGCCGTGCTGGCGGGCGACCGCGACGGCGTGCTGAGCGTCCCGATGACCCCCGGCACACTCATGCTGTTCGAGGGCCGCAACTCGCTCCACCGGGTCACGACGATCGAGGGCGAGGTGCCCCGTTACGTGGCCCTCCTCGCGTATGACACCGTTCCCGGCACCGATTCGAGTGAACTGTTGAAACTGGTGCGCTACGGACGGCTGCCGGAACCGACCGACGGGAGCGGACAACAGTGACCTGGACCGGGATGCTGATCGGCGAGGGCTTCGAGGGCAGCGGCTCCTCGGCGGCCCACATCAACGCGGTGCTGGGCGACCGCACGAGCCCCGTCGCGCAGGCCTGGGTGAGCGCGCTGGCGTCGCCGAGCGCCGGTCACGCGCCGTTCATGGTCGTGGCGCGCCCGGGTCTCCCCGTGAAGCCGTTCACCCTCTTCGTGCCCAAGGCGACGGTGTCGAACCCCGATCACGCCGAGGTCACGTGGGGCGCAGCCCAGGCCGGGGTGGCCGCCGGCGTGGTGGAGGCCGTGCGCATGGGCGTGGTGCCCGCCGAGGTCGCCGAGGACGCGCTGCTGATCTGCGCCGTGTGGGTCGACCCCGCCGCCACGGTGGCCCATTCCGACGTCATCTTCCTCAACAACCGTGCCGCCACCATCACGGCGCTCGAGGCCGCCGGCCACCGGCGGCCCACCGTCGAGGAGGTGCTGGCGGACGACCAGGGCGTCTGGAATCCCTTCTATTCCCCGCCCGCCTAGGTCGGGTCGGGCAGAATTGCTGACGGAGTGGGTGGTGGGACAGAGTGTCGGGTCCCTCCGCACTGGGACGATGACGGCACAGGACGACGGCACAGGACGACGCTGGAGTGAATCGAATGACTGGTCCCCTCAGGAAATGGTGTGGCGTGGCGATGATCGCCGGTGTCGTGTTGGCCGGAGGCTGCTCCCGCCCCGACCCGAACGCTCCCGTGCGCATCACCGGTGACAAGGGCAAGGCCATCCCGACCACGGCCGTCACCACGACGACCTCCACGACCGAGCCGCCGTCCACCACGCTGTACTACGGCCCCGGCGGCCCCGGCGAGACGCTCCCGGACCCGTCGACCACGACCACCACGGTTGCGCCCACCACGACGGCGAAGTAGCCGGTGACGGCGGAGCCGCTGCTCGGCCGGCCGGTCCTCCCGACGCCGGTCCCACCGCCGTATCAGGCGTTCGAATACCACCCGGCGGTCTTTACCGAGCGGCAGTGCGACCGCATCGTCGCGCTCGGACAGTCGCTCGCTGCGAGCCGGGCCGTGCTGGAGGGTGACGACGGCGCCGAGGTGGACGACTCGTCGGTCCGCCGGTCGTCGGCGGCGTGGATCCCGCCCGACGAGGACACCTGGTGGATCTACGAGAAGCTCGCCAAGGTGGTCGAGCGGGCCAATCGACGGTACGGCTTCGACCTGACGTCGTTCGGTGAGGACCTGCAGTTCACGATCTACGACGAGCCCGGCGCGTTCTACTCGTGGCACCAGGACGGCCTCGACGGCGGTGTCGCCACGCGGAAGCTCTCGATCGTGGTGCAGCTGAGCGATCCCGACGACTACGCGGGCGGGGAGATCCAGTTCTTCGAGGTCGCGGACGACTACGACGACGATCAGCTGGCCCAGTTCACCGAGCTCACGAGGCGGCGGGGCAGCGCCGTGGTGTTCCCGTCGTTCGAGTACCACCGGGTGCTCGCGCTGCGCTCGGGCGTGCGTCATTCGCTCGTCGCGTGGGTCAGCGGACCCCCGTTCCGCTGAGCTCGCAACGCTTCCTCAACCCGGCGCCGGAGCGCGCCGATGAGAGGTGGTGCTTCCCGAGGGTTCCGTGATCGAGGCAGAACGACTGGTGCCCGCCGGTCGCTTCGGCGCGGCCCTGCATCACCGCCGATCGGTCGGGGATCGTTCCCTGACGGCCCTCGCGATGGCCTCGAACGGCCGGTGGCTGCCGGATCACCTCATCGCCGTCGAGCGCGCCGCGGTGCCGCTGCAGGACGGCCACGTTCGGGAGCTGTCGGCGCTCTACGGCCTTCCGGGGGTCCGTTGGGCGGCGAGCGGCCTCGAGTTCGTCCTCGACCGGTCCACCATGCCGCATCTGTCGACGACGTCGTCCGGTGGGGTGGCGGACCGCTGGCGCCGGATGGGCGACGAGGACGCCGATCGCTGGGTCGCCGCCCGCTTCGCCGCCGTCGCGGTGATGATCGGCCTCGACCTCACGTCGGGCCCGGTCGGGGTGGACGTGATGGCCGAGGTGCTGGACCGCACGCCGGGGGCCACGGTCGACCTGATCGAGTCGGTGCTCCGCGACGACGCGGCGCTCGTGGGAGCGATGATCGACGAGATGTCGACGCGGACCGTCGTGGCGCAGGTCGGGGTGCTCGTGTGCGACACGCTGATGGGCTCGGTCGTGCTGACCTCCCGCGTGGCGCCGTCGACCGCCTCGGTCGCTCCGGCGTGCACCACGTTCGACGAGCTCCTGCGCGGCGCGAGGGCCGGTCTGAACTAGCGGGCGGCCAGCGGTCCGTCGTTCGTCATGAAGCGGACGAGGAGGTCGTTGGTGATCGGATACCACTCGTGGCCGCTGTCCACGGTGACGCGCCACACCTCGCGGGTGCCCTCGCAGCTCGTGGCGATGCGGACGGTGACGAGCCCGAGCGGCATCGAGGCGGTGCCGGTGCAGCGCAGGTCCCTCACGAACCGGTCGAGTGCGGTCTGCGGTGAGGCGAGCGGGTAGCGGGCCCCGTTCCCGAGCGAGTCGGCCGCCGATGCGAGCGCCGTGAAGCCGGCCCCCGTTCCTCCGGAGAGCGGGAACGTGTCGTCCTTGGAGCCGAGCACCGCGAGGATCGACAGGCCGCGGCCCGCCCCGGCCGAGCAGTCCGTGGAGCGATAGACGCCGGCGACGAGCACGAGGCCCGAGACGATGCCGGGGTTCCGGCACGCGTAGGCCGCAGCGAAGTGCGCGCCGGCGCCCCGCCCGGCGGCGATGATACGGGTCTGGTCGACGCACAGGCGCTTGCGCTCGCGCTGGATGACCCGTGTGACGAACCCCATGTCGTCGGCGTCGCCGCTGGTGTCGGCCACGTTCCACTGGGGGAACTTGGTGGCGGACCGAACGGTGATCACGATGGCCTTCAGCGCGACCGCGGTCTGGTCGAGGTGCGATTCGGCCACGTGGTCGTCGATCGACTGGCCGAGGTCGCCGAAGTCGACGATGAGCGGCCGTGGCGAACCCGGGGTGATCGCGGCCGGGGCCACGATGCGATAGGAGCGGTGGGTGTCGTCGAAGGTGAGGTCGACCGTCTGGGCCTCGAGCGCTGCGTCACCGGCCTTCGAGTCGCAGCCGGAGCTGAGCTGGCGGCGAGTGACCGACTCGGCGTCGGCGAGACCGGCCGTGACCGGGGGTCGCGCCCGGGGGCTGTCGTCGCGGAGGTTGCGGGCCGCGATGCCGGCGGCGACGAGCGCCAGCACGACGATCGCGGCGACGATCCACGGGCGCGTGGGTGTGGGGACCGGCGGGCGCTTGCGCCGTGGCCGACGCACGACGTGCTCGACGGGCGTGGCGACGGGAGGAGCGGTGATGTCGGCGACCGGCTCGGGTTCGGGCTCGGGCGCCGCCACCGCCACCGGCACGGGCACGGGCACGGCGACCGGCTCGGGCGCGGCCGCCGCCTCGGGCGCGGCCGGCGATTCGGAGGCTTCGCCGACGATGTCGAGCAGGTGGTTGACCTCGTCGACGGTCCGCGACGTCTCCGCCGCCACCGTCGTCTCGTCGAGGCCGACGAAGTGGTGCAGCACGACGGTCACCTGGGCGGCGAGCGGCAGACCGCGCAGCGTGGCGAGGTCGTCGTCGTCCAGCGCGCACCCGGCCCCCTGGCCGATGGCCTGCAGCGCGGCGGTGACCGACTGAGCCGCGGTCCACGCGAGCTCGTGGGCGCCCACCTCGTCGCGGTGCGAGGCGACCCATCCGGTCACCTGCTGGGCCATCGCCCCGACGACGCCCTCGTCGACGAGCAGCGCGCCGAGGATGGATCGGGAGGCCGCCGTGATGTCGGGCGTCGCGGCGCCCCCGGTCATGACCCCAGGCCGACGAGGTCGACGTCGAACACGAGCGTCTCGTTGGGGCCGATCGTCGGCGGGCGGCCCTCGGCCCCGTACGCGAGGGCCGCGGGGATGATGAGGCGGCGACGCCCGCCGAGCTTCATGCCGACGATGCCCTGGTCCCAGCCGGGGATCACCTGGCCGGCGCCGAGCTTGATGGTGATGGGTTCGCCGTGGTCCCACGAGGCGTCGAACGGCGCGCCGGTGGCGCCATGGACCCCGACGTAGTGCAGGCTCACCTGGTCGCCGGCCTTCGCGGTGGCGGTGCCGTAGCCGGGAGCGAGGTCCTGGGTCTGCAGCGCGTCCACCGTGCCGCCGGGGACGGCCTCGGGAGTGGGCCGCTGGAGCAGCGCCCGCAGCTCGACGATGAAGATGAGCGTCTCGTTGGCGGGGATGTCACCCTGCGCCTGAGCGCCGTAGCCGAGGTCGGGCGGAATCACCAGCTGGCGTTTCCCGCCGACCTTCATCCCGAGCAGACCCTGGTCCCAGCCCTTGATCACGGTGCCGGCGCCGACCGTGACCGGGAACGGCGCCCGACCGTAGGAGGCGTCGAACACCTTGCCGTTGGAGTAGTTCGCGCCGGTGTAGTCGACGAGGGCGATCATGCCGTTCGCCACGGCGGTGTCGCCCGTGCCCTCGGTGAGGTCGTCGACGACCAGCTGCTTCGGAGCGGCGCCGCGTGGCGCGGTGATGGTGGGGGCGCCGGGGGCCTTGCCGCTGGAGGAGGTCCAGCCGGAGGCGCCGTCCGCGGTGGTCACCGACGAGTCGTCGGAGCACGCGGCGGCAAGCAGCGGAAGGGCGAGCACGACGGCCAGGACGGCGCGTCGGAAAGGCGAGGGGAGCGCGGACACGGCAGCCGAGTCTACGGTCGCGGGTTCGCCACCGGGGTGAGCCTCAGCGGCGTGTGGCGTGCTCGGGTTCGTCGAGGTGCGCCAGCGTCGCGGCGCCGATGTCGCCGTCGCTGCGGTCGTTGCTGATCCAGCTGTCGATGCCGCGGAGGAGGGCGGAGCTGTCGCCACGGCTGTCCTCGGGACGCCACGCCGATGCGACCTCGCGGACGACGCTCTCGTGGAGGCCGAGCCGGGCGGCGACCGCCATCGGGGGCACGACCACGAGGTGGCGGAGCGCGAGGATCGCCTGGTCGCGCTCGCTGTGCCGTGCGAGCTCTCGCCGCAGGCGGGCGCGGTGCTGGTGGTAGGGGATGGACTCCTCGTCGGGCAGCGCGCGTGCGAGGGCGCCGTGCACGGCTGCCACCATCACGGCGTAGACCCGCGGCGTCTGGGTGCCCGTCGATTCGGGCTCGCGCATCGCCGCGGTGGCGAGCTCGTGGCCGATCTCGGACACGCCGGTGAGCCGGAAGCACACGCGGAACGCGTCGTCGTAGAGGGTGCTGGGCCCCTCGGGCGAGGGCAGCGGGGCGAGCAGGGCGGAGGGGCCGCTCGGCTCGGGAGCGTCGAACGCGTCGTCGTAGAGCGCGAGGCCCGTCCCGACGTCGCCGCCGGAGAAGGAGTCGTTCGAGAAGGAATCGTTCGAGAAGGAGTCGCCGAACGAGTCACGGGTGTCCCGGGCGAAGGCCTCGTCGGAGACGCGCGCCGGGTCGAAGTCGGCCGGATCGAAGCGGGGCTCGGCTCCGTGGCCGTCGAGCGCGTCCCACCGCATCGGCAGCGGCTCCACGTCCGCGAAGGCACCATCGGTCGGCATCGGCGGGGGCTCCCACGACGACAGCTCCAGATCGGCGCCGAAATCGAAGGGACGATGATCGGACATGCAATCGAGGGTATCGGGAGGTCCCCGAAATGCGGTGCGCCTCGTGCACGCGCGCCATCGGTCAGACTGAGCCCGTGAGCGACGAGATTCCCCCCGGCGACGAGCCGACCTCCGCGGCCGCCGACGTCTGGGCACGACTGCGGGACATCGAGGACATGGAGCCGCGTCGCCCGGCACGGCTCGACCCGTCGGACGCTCCGGCGGAGCCGCCCCACACCGCGATCCAGCCCCGAACGCCGGAACCGACCACCGGCGTGCCCGACGAGCCGACCACCCCGGGCGGCGGTCGCTACTACGTCCCGGCCCCCGACGCGCCGGCGGTGTCGGCGGCCGCGGGGGCGGCGAAGTACCAGGCGACGATGGACGCCAAGGCGCCTCAGCCGCGGCGCGCCCCAGCGGCCGCCGGATCCGCCGCGCCACCGCCCTCGGGGCGCGACCGCTCCCGCGGCCGTCGTTCCGCCAACCCGCTGCGCCCCAAGCTCAAGTGGTTCCGCCCCAAGCTGCGGTGGTTCTTCCTCTACCTGCCGCTGCTCGTCATGCTGGCGATCGGCGGCGCCGGCTTCTGGGCCTGGAACACGTTCAACGGGCTGTACCGCGTCGACCTCGGCGACGCGCTGGCCCCGGTGCAGGGCTCGGCCGTGAACTACCTCATCGTGGGATCCGACTCGCGCGAGGGCATCGACGCCTCCACGCCGAACGTCGGCGCGATCGGCACCGGCTCCGAGGTCACCGGTCGCCGCAGCGACACGATCATCGTGCTGCGCGTCGACGGGGACACCGCCAAGATGGTGTCGATCCCGCGCGACCTCTGGGTGCGCAACGCCGCGACGGGGCGCAACGGGCGCATCAACGCCACCTACGCCGCGGGCCCCGCCAACCTCGTGCGCAGCATCACCGCCAACCTCGGCATCCCCATCAACCGGTACCTCGAGGTCGACTTCGTGAGCTTCGCCGGCATGGTCGACGCCGTCGGCGGCATCGACATCGACTTCGCGCACCCGGCGATGGACCTCAACTCCGGGCTGCGCATCCCCACGGCCGGGACCCACCGACTCGACGGTTCGATGGCGCTCGCCTACGTGCGGTCGCGTCACTACGTCGAGGAGATCGACGGCAAGCCGGTGCCGCAGGGCAACGGCGACATCGGCCGTGAGCAGCGGCAGCAGACGTTCATCCGCACCGTCCTGAAGACCGTCGGCGGGACGCGCAACCCGATCACGCTGATGCACGTCGGCACCGCCGCGGCCAAGGGGGTTCGCATCGACTCGGAGGTGGGCTTCGGCGATCTGCTCGGTCTCGCCCGCCAGCTCGGCGGCGCCGATCCGCAGACGAAGGTGCTGCCCACGGTCAACGCCCGCAAGGGCCAGGCCGCCGTGCTCCTGCTCGACAACGCCGGGGCCCTTCCGGTGCTGGCCGAGTTCGGTGCGGGCTCGGGCTGACGAGGGGCTCCGGCTGACGGCCACTGGTTGACGGCTACAGGGCTGACGGTTGCGGCGGCGCCCGGCGGCTAGCGTGGCCGCGCCTCCTCTGGCACCCGAACACAGATCCGAAAGGCTCCGCACATGAGCTCCACCCCCGCACCGGCCGCCGACGGCTCCTCCGAACGGCAGACGAAGTTCCCGGCGCCGATGCCGATGACCATCGACCCGGAGAAGAGCTACCAGGCCACCATCTCCACCTCGCTCGGCGACATGGTCGCGTTCCTCCACCCGGGCAAGGCTCCCAAGACGGTCAACAACTTCGTGAACCTGGCCCGCTACCACTACTACGACGGCCTCGTCTTCCACCGCGTGATCAACGGGTTCATGATCCAGGGCGGCTGCCCCGAGGGCTCCGGTCGCGGCGGCCCCGGCTACCGCTTCGAGGACGAGCTGCCCCAGCGCGGCCAGTACGAGATCGGTTCGCTGGCCATGGCAAACGCCGGGCCGAACACCAACGGCAGCCAGTTCTTCATCGTGTCGGGCCCGTCGGGCGTGGGCCTGCCGCCGCAGTACTCGCTGTTCGGCAAGCTGATCAGCGGTCTCGACGTGCTCGAGGCCATCCAGAGCGTGCAGACCGACCGGTCGGACCGCCCCGGCACCGACGTCGTCATCAACTCGATCACCATCGACGAGAGTTGAGGCTGCGGCGCGCCGCCCTCGGCGCGGCCACCGTGCTCGGCGCGGTGGCCGTCGCCGAACTGGCGCGCGGCCGTCGCGCCTGCTGGAGGGGTGCGGTCGGGTCGCACCGAGCGCACGGCCGAGCTCATGCGGCTCAGCACCGTCGCGGGCGCGAACTACGCCCCGCATGACGGCGAGCTCGGCGTTCGCGCCGGAGGAGCGGAAGGCCGAGCTCGCGGCGCGCTTCGAGCTGCAGACGGCCGAGCAGGTGGCCGAGGTGCTCGGCAACATGAAGGGCGCCGTGATGAAGCTCGGCCAGATGGCCAGCTACCTCGACGGCGGGCTGCCCGAGCCGGTGCGGCAGGCGCTCGCGCAGATGCAGCAGGACGCGCCGCCGATGAGCTACGACCTCGTGCGCGCCGTGCTCATCGAGGAGGTCGGCGACCCCGACACGGTGTTCGCCAGCTTCGAGCGCGAGCCGATGGCGGCAGCGTCGATCGGCCAGGTACACCGGGCCGTCACCCACGACGGGCGAGCCGTCGCGGTGAAGGTGCAGTACCCCGGGGTCGACGACGCCATCAGGGCCGACCTCGACAACAGCGACCTGCTGTTCTCGGCCATGGGGATGCTGTTCTCCGGCCTCGACCCGGAGCCGATCGTCACCGAACTCCGCGAGCGGCTGCTGGAGGAGCTCGACTACGGCATCGAGGCCCGCAACCAGCAGCGGTTCGTCGAGTACTTCCGGGGCCATCCGACGATCACCGTGCCCGAGGTCGTGGCGGAGCTCTCGACGAGCCGGGTGCTCTGCACCGAGCTCGCGATCGGGGCGAAGTGGGCCGAGGTGCTCGACTGGCCCCAGGACCAGCGCAACCTGGCGGCCGAGACGATCTACCGCTTCGCGTTCGGCGGCATCTACCGCCTCGGCGCGTTCAACGGCGACCCGCACCCCGGCAACTACCTGTTCAATCCGGACGGCCAGGTGGTCTTCCTCGACTTCGGGCTCTGCAAGGTGTTCACGCCGGAGGAGGTCAGCCAGTTCGAGCGCCTCATCACCGCGATGGTGCTGCACGCCGACCCCGCCGAGGTGCGCCGTGTCTGGACGGAGGTGGGCGTCCTCACCGACGGCGGCACGCTCTCCGACGAGGCGGTGAACGACTACTTCGTGCACTTCTTCGCGCAGGTGATGGACGACGTGGAGCTGGAGATCACCACCGAGTACGCGTCGGACAGCCTGCGCCGGTACTTCGACCTGAGCGGGCCCCATGCCCAGGTGATGAAGAGCGTGACGCTGCCGTCGTTCATGGTGGTGATCCAGCGGATCAACCTCGGGCTGTACGCGCTGTTCGGCGAGCTGCGGGCCGTGAACAACTGGCGTCGCCTCGCGGAGGAGATCTGGCCGTTCGTCGATCGTGGGCCGACCACGCCGATGGGCGAGCGCATCCTCGAGTGGGAGATCGGGCGGGGTCACCGGCCCCCGGCATGATCTCGGGTCGACGATGACGTGGGTGGGCGTCGGCTACTGCGCCGACGTGGTGCTCGCCGTCGTGTTCGTCGTGGCGGCGGTGGCGAAGGTGCGTGACCGGCCCCGCGTCGTCCGCGAGTTCGACGCGATGGGCATTCGGTGGCCGCACTACGCGGCGACCGTGCTCGCCGCGCTCGAGCTCGTCGTCGCGGCGCTGCTCGTGTCGACGGGCTGGCCGGGCGCTGCCGGCGCCGTGGCCGTGCTCGGCGGGTTCACCGTGGTGCTCGTGCGACAGATCCGCAGCGGGTCGCAGGCTCCGTGCGCGTGCTTTGGCGCGGCCTCCTCGCAGCCGGTGTCGTGGGTCGACATCGTGCGCAACGCCGTCCTGATGGTGGCCGCGCTCGTCGGGCTGGCCGGCGAGCGGGCGGTGCCTCGCGCCGTCGACGCGGCGGTCGTCACGGTCGTCACCCTGGCCGGGGTCGGCGCGCTCAGAGCGCTGCGCCGGCGAGCTGCGCCGCCACGAACTGCGTGACGGCCTCGATGGGTGGCGCGGGGCGCTCCTCCAGCGACTCGATCGTGCAGAAGATCTCGGTGGTGCCCCGAGCGGCGCGGCCCTGCAGGTCGAAGATCACCTGGCAGACCGGCTCGTCGACGAACTCCACCACGATCTGCAGGATGGCCGCCGATCGGTCGAGGAACGTCACCTCCGCTGCGTCGTGGGCGGCCTGGAGGAGCAGGGCGTACGTGAGGTCGACCGGAGCGGCCACCTCGATCGTGTCGTCGGCGATGACCACCACATCCACGCCCGGCTCCACGCCCATCTCCGCCGCTGCGCCCGGTTCGGTTCCCGGCTCCGCCGCCTGGGGGCGCCCGGCAGGGGAACCGGACGAGGGGTCGAGCGGGGGAGTCGGGGCGGAGATGAGGAGCTCGTAGGCCGCGATGACGGCGGCGGAGTCGGCCGTGGCCGACGAGCGATCGTGGAGGTCGGGGTGGGTCGCCCGGATGGCCACCAGGTAGGCGGCGCGCACGGTGGCCTCGTCGGTGTCGCCGGGCCCGAGGCCCAGCAGCGCGAGGGCCTCCTCGTACGTCACGGCCCGAACCGTAGCGGTAGCATGACGCCAGCGATCCCGCCGCGCCGGATCGACCCGCGTCGCAAGGAGCATCCATGACCGACACAGCGTCCGCACCCACCGGGACCGGCGACACCTCGCCCGCATCGGCACCGTCCTTCACCGAGCTCGTCGACGGCGTGCGCGCCACGTTCGACTCCGGCCGCACCCGCCCCATGCAGTGGCGCCGCCGCCAGCTCGAGGGCCTCATCACCATGATGAAGGAGCACGAGAGCGACTTCGTCGAGTCGATCCAGGCCGACCTCGGCCGTCCGGTCATCGAGGCGTTCGCCGCCGACATCGGCCACGCCCGCCTGCAGATCAAGCACGTGCTGAAGCACTTCGAGCACTGGGCCAAGCCCACCCGCGTCAACCCGGGCGTGCTCTCGCAGCCCGGCAAGGCGGAGATCATCCACGAGCCGCTCGGCGTCGCCCTGGTCATCGCCCCGTGGAACTACCCGCTGCAGCTCCTCGTCGAGCCGATGGCCGCCGCGCTCGCGGCGGGCAACTGCGTCGTCGCGAAGCCGTCGGAGCTGTCGCCGGCCACGGCCGCCGTGCTCGCCCGCCTCATCCCGCAGTACCTCGACGAGGACGCCGTGGTCGTGGTCGAGGGCGGCGTTCCCGAGACGACCGCTCTGCTCGAGGAGCGCTTCGACCACATCTTCTTCACCGGCTCCACCGCGGTGGGCAAGGTCGTGATGGCCGCTGCGGCCAAGCACCTCACGCCGGTCACCCTCGAGCTCGGCGGCAAGAGCCCCACCATCGTGGCCGCCGACGCCGACCTCGGCGTCGCCGCCAAGCGGGTCGCCTGGGGCAAGTTCCTCAACGCCGGCCAGACGTGCATCGCCCCCGACTACGTGCTGGTTGACGACACGGTGAAGGACCGCTTCGTCGACCTGCTCACCGGCGCCATCGCCGACTTCTACGGCACCGACCCGAAGGCCACGGCCGACCTCGGCCGCATCGTGAACGAGCGTCACCACGACCGCCTCACCGGTCTGCTCGCCTCCGCCGGGGGAGCGGTCGCCACCGGCGGCACCTCCGATCGGGCCACGAAGTACCTGGCGCCCACGGTGGTCGTCGATCCCGACGTCGATTCGCCGCTGATGTCGGAGGAGATCTTCGGCCCGGTGCTGCCGGTGCTCGGCGTCGCCGGGGTCGACGAGGCCATCGCCTTCGTGAACGAGCGCCCGAAGCCGCTCGCGCTCTACATCTTCTCGTCCGCGAAGGAGACCGCCGACCGGGTGCTCGAGCGCACCAGCTCCGGTGGCGCGTGCGTCAACCACGCACTGGTGCACATCCTGCCCGACGGCCTGCCGTTCGGCGGCGTGGGCCCGTCCGGCATGGGCTCGTACCACGGCAAGAGCGGCTTCGACGTGTTCAGCCACCACAAGTCGGTCGTCCGCAAGGCGACCCGCCCCGATCCGCCGATCCTCTACCCGCCCTACGGAGGGTGGAAGGAGAAGTTGGTTCGCTTCGTCTTCAAATGACGCCGATAGCCTGAGAGCTTCCCCGACCCGAGGAGTTCCCGTGCGCATCGCGTCTGTCGCCCTGCTCGCCCTCGTCTCGTCCGTCGCCCTCGCCGGCTGCGGCAGCGACGGCGGTGGCATCACCATCTCGAAGGATCGACCCACCACCACGTCGGACTCGTCGTCCGACGACGGCGACGGCTCGGACCGCTCCGCCGACGAGCGCGACGCCCTGATCTCCTACGTCGTGGGCGCCGACTCCACGATCATGGACGACTCGCAGGGCGAGTGCGTGGCCGACTCGGCCATCAGCGACCTGAGCGACGACGCGTTCGACACGTTCGCCGCCGGTGGTGACTTCGACCTCTCGAAGTTCTCGAAGTCCGACGCGAAGGCCATCGTGGCGGGCCTGGACGAGTGCGTGGACATCAAGGACGCCCTCGCGGCGTTCTCGGAGGGCATCTCGTCGGAGGCGGGCCTGCCGATCACCGAGGACGAGGCCGCCTGCACCAGCAAGGAGTTCGCCGCCGAGTACGACGGCGCCGGCCAGTTCATCGAGGCCATCAGCTCGATGAGCGAGGACGAGTCGGGCGCGAAGCTCTTCGAGGCGATGGGCCCGTGCCTGAGCGACGAGACGGCCACGGCGTTCATGTCGTCCCTGCTCGTCGACCAGGGCATGGATCAGGCGCTGTCGGACTGCGTCGCACAGAACGTGGTGGGCGAGCTCGGCGCCGAGGGCCTGCTGAAGGCGATCAGCGAGGCCGGCACGTCGGGTGGCTCGAAGGCGCTCAACGACGCGAGCGCGTCCGCGGGTGCGAGCTGCGCTGCGAGCGGCCTCGGCGGCGCCGGTGGCGGCACGGTGACGGTCCCGCCGATCGGCGGCGGTCTCTCGGGCAACTAGCCCGCAGGCGGCTCGCTGCCGGCGGCCCCGTCGTGGGTCGCGTCGTGGGTCGCGTCGTCGGCAGCGTCGAAGACCGTCGCCAGGAACTCGACGACCGCGTCGCAGAATCGATCGTTCCGGTCGCCGGCCACCATGTGGCCGGCGCCGGACACGTCGACGAACTGCGCGTGCGGCACGAGCTCGAGGAACTCGCGCGCCGTCTCCTCGCTCACGAGATCGCTCAGCCGGCCGCGCACCAGCAGGGTCGGCAGCGTGAGCTGGGCGGCGGCGTGGGTGAAGCGGCCGGGCTCCTGGGCCGACTGCAGCCCGTTGTCGCTGTTGAACAGGTTCGGGTCCCAGTGCCATCGCCATCGGCCGTCGTCGCCGAGGCGGAGGTTCTTCTTGAGGCCGGAGTGGTCTCGGGGTCGGCTGCGGTGGGGTTGATATCCGGCCACGGCGTCGGCGGCCTCGTCGAGCGAGGCGAACCCCTCGTGGGCCTTGTCGAGCATGAACGACACGATGCGGTTGACGCCCTCGCGCTCCTGGCGCGGCGTGATGTCGACGAGCACCAGCGCAGCGAACAGCCCCGGAGCGAGCACGCCTTCCGCGAGCAGACCGGCGAGGCCGCCCAGGGAGGCGCCGACGATCGCCGGCGCGGCGTCGAGCTGGGAGGCGATCTCGACCAGGTCCTCGGCGAACCGGCCGGGCTCGTAGTGGCCGGTGGCCGATCGGCCGCTGGTGCCGTGGCCGCGCTGGTCGTAGGCGATCGCGTACCACCCGGCCTCGGCGAGCGTGGCGGCGGTGCTGCCCCACGAGTGACGGGTCTGGCCGCCGCCGTGCAGGAGGAGCACGGGCGGATGCGACGGGTCCCCGTAGGCGTCGCCCTCGATGCGCAGGGTGCCCTCGTCCGAGAGGTCGTCGGTGACGTCGAACGTCACGACCGTCGGGGCCGGGCGGGCGGTGTCGCTCATCAGCGTGGCGTGATGTGCGCCGGCAGGTGCCGCATGCCACGGATCGACGGGTTCGCACCCCACTCCACGGGGCCCGTCTGGGCGAAGGTGCCGACGCGGCGGGCGAACGTCTCGAACATGATGACGGCCTCGAGACGGGCGAGGTGGGCGCCGAGGCAGTGGTGGATGCCCTGCGCGAAGGCGACGTGGTCGGTGGTGGTGAGCGGGTCGGGATACCGGTCGAGCCGGAACTCGGCGGCGTCGGGCCACTGGTCGGTGTCGCGGTTGGCCGAGGCGTAGCAGAGCAGCACCTTGGAGTCGGCGGGGATGGTGGCGCCGCCGATGGTGACGTCGGTGATCGTGTTGCGGAACAGGCCCTGCACCGGTGACGTGAAGCGGAGGCCCTCCTCCACGAACGACGCGATGAGCGTCGGGTCGGCGACGCACTCGTCCCAGATCTCGGGGCGGCGGCACAGCACCTCCAGGCCCATGTTGGCCATGAGGTTGGTGGTGGTCTCGTTGCCGGCGACGACGAGGAGCACGCACATGGCGACGATCTCCTCGGGCGCGAGGCGTTCCCCGTCGGGCGTGCGGCCGAAGAGGATGCCGACCATGTCGTTCGGATCGTCGATGTCGACCTCGCCGCTGTCGAACGTGGCCTGCCGCCGCGACACGAGGTCGAGGAAGTACATGGCGAACTCGACGATCTTCAGCTCGTTGGCCTCGGTCGGCGGCCCCGCCATCTGCGCGACGGTGGCGTCGGACCACTCGCGGAACTGGGCGAAGTTCTCGTCGGGGATGCCCATGATCTCGGCGATGAGGGTGATTGGCAGCGGCTCGCAGATGTCGCTGACGAAGTCGACGTCGCCCTTGGCGAGCGCGGCGTCGAGGAGCTCGTCGACGAGGCGCTGGATGCGCGGCGCCAGCGTCGAGATGACGCGCGGCGTCCAGTGGCGGGACACGACGCGGCGGAGGCGGGTGTGCTCGGGCGGGTCGAGCCCGACGAGCATCGGCACGGGGCGGCGCTCGTAGCTGTTGCCCTGGTTGGAGCTGAACGTCGCCGGATCGCGGAGCGCGGCCACGACGTCGGCGTAGCGGCTGATGACCCAGATGTCGTGATCCGCCACGTGGTAGGCGGGCGCGTTGGCGCGCAGCCACTCGTAGTACGGGTACGGGTCGTCGAGCACCTCGGGCGCCCAGGGGTCGTAGGCGTCGATCTCGATCGGAGTGGAGCTCATCGGGCGAGTGTACTCCTCCAACTTGACCGCCCGGTCAAGGGGGCGCCGACGGCGTTCGGGACGGCCGACGGCGCTCGGACGGCCGGCTCAGGCCCAACCGCCCGCGTACGCCACGAACTGGCCGGTGGTGAACCGGCTCGACCCGTCGACGAACGGCATGCAGAACGCGGCGAACTCCGCCATCGTGCCGAGCCGCTTCATCGGCACCATCCCCTCGATCACCGTGCGGACGGCGGGGTCCTCGCCGCCGGTGGCGCGGAGGAACTCAGGGAAGTCCATGAAGTTCGTGCCCACGGCGTTCACCTGCACGCCGTGGCGGGCGATCTCGCCGGCCACGTTGCGCACCAGCATGTTCGCGCCGGCCCGCGCCGCCGAGTAGAGCGGAGCGCCCGGCGTGGGGCGCGCGCCGGCGGCGCTCGTGATGACCAGCACCTGACCGGCGCCGGCCTCGATCATCGGCTCGGTGACGGCACGGAGGAAGTGGTACGGCGCCTCCAGGCAGCCACGCACCGCCGCGCCCAGGTCGTCGGCCGTGCTGTCGGTGAAGTTGCCCGTGACGATGACGCCGCTGAACGCCACGGCGGAGTCGATGCGGCCGAACCCTTCGAGGGCGGTCGTGACGAGCGACGGCGCGCTCGCCGGGTCGGCGACGTCCCGCGCTCCCGGGGCGACCGCGACGGTCGCGCCCGCCGCCTCGAGCTCCGCGACGAGGTCGTCGGGCGCCTGGCCCACGACGAGGTCGAAGCCGGCGGCGGCGAAGCGTCGGGCCAGCTCCGGGCCGACGTAGTGCGCGGCGTCGGCGACGATCGCCACGGGGCGGCCGTCGTCCCGTTCGGCGGAGCCGGTGGCGCTGGTGGTATCGGTCATGGGGCCTCCCTGAGCAGTGCGGTGAGTGTCTCGGACATGACGCGTCCGGCGTGTCGGGTGCTGAACGCACGGTCCTCGACGAGGTGGGCCACCTGGTCGAGCCCCGACGCGACGTCGAGCGCGTCGAGGAGCGTGCGTCGTCGTGCGCGCGGCGCCCGGCCGAGCTCGGGCGCGAACTGGTGGGCGACCTGGTCGCGGAGGAGCGCGCGGCGGGCGCCGAACGCCGCCTGCACGGCGGGCGAGTCCGGGACCACGAGCCGGCCGGCGCGCATCGCGGTGCCGGCGGCCTCGTAGAGGCGCAGGCGCTGGGCGACCAGCGCGTCGACGCGCTCGGCCACGTCGCCGTCGTCGGGCGGCGCCTCGAAGAGCGGGGCGAGGCGGGTCCACTGGTGCTCCACGGCCGTCTCGACGATGTCCTCGAGATCCTGGAAGAGCCGGAACACCGAGCTCTGCGACACGCCGGCACGCTCCGCGAGCTGCGCGGCGCCAGGGCGTACGATGCCGTCGTCGTACAGGGAGAGCAGCGCGTCCACCACCGCCTCGCGGGTGCGCACGCTGCGGAGTCTGCGTCCATCCGCTGCGGCCGTCATGAGACGATCGTAAGAAATAGGAGTCGGACTGTCAAAAGATATTGACAGCGCCGCTCCCGAAATGATCGACTGCAGCATGGCTCGCCGCAACATCTTGTTCGTGACCACGGATCAGCAGCGATTCGACTCGCTCGGATGCAACGGCGGCACCATCGCCCGAACCCCCGTGGCCGATCGCCTGGCCGCCGAGGGCATCAACTTCTCCCGGGCGTACAACCAGAGCACGGTGTGCATGCCGGCACGGTGCACGATGCTCACCGGGCAGTACCCCCGCACGCACGGCGTGGTGGCCAACGGCGTCGCGCTGCCCACCGACGCGCCGAGCGTCGCCGCCTACCTGTCCGAGCAGGCGGGCTACCGCACGGCCCTCGTCGGCAAGGCGCACTTCGAGCCGGCGTTCGACTTCAAGGGCCGCTGGGAGGAGAACGCCCGCTGGCGGCGTGGCGACACCGGCCCGTGGCGCGGTTTCGACTACTCGATCCAGGCGGCGCACGTCGCCGCGTTCCAGGGTCGCGCCATCCAGCACTACGGGCTGTGGCTCAAGGACGCGCACCCCGAGCACCTCGAGTCGTTCTGCTCGCTCCTCAACGCCGAGCCCGGCGGCGACACCGGCGCTCCCGAGACGAAGCACAACCCGATCCCGCGGGAGTGGTACCACACCGACTGGACGGCCGACCGCACCATCGACTGGCTCGACACCGTGCCCGCCGACGACAACTTCTTCTGCTGGATGAGCTTTCCCGACCCCCATCACCCGTGGGATCCGCCGGAGTCGGAGATGGCGAGGGTGAACTGGCGCGACCTCGACCTCCCGGCCGGCCATCCCGGCTCGCCGGACGCGATCCGTGCGGTCCTCGACCAGAAGCCGGCGCACTGGAGCGCCTGGTACGACGGGTCGTTCTCCAACGCCGAGGGCGGGCCGATGAACTTCTATCCGGCGTCGCTCACCGACGACCAGATCCGCGAGATCAACGCCCGCACCCACGTGATGGTGGAGCTGCTGGACGAGGCGCTCGGCCGGGTGATCGCCCACCTCGAGGCCATCGGCCGTCTGCACGACACCGACATCGTGTTCACCACCGACCACGGCGAGCTGCAGGGCGACTTCGGCTTCATGTTCAAGGGCCCGTGGCACGTCGACTCGCTCATGCGCCTGCCGTTGATCTGGAAGCCGGCGGCGTCGGCGGGCATCGCCGCGGGCACCGTGACCGATCCGGTCGGCCAGGTCGACTTCGCCCCCACGTTCTGCGCCATCGCCGGCATCGAGCCGGCGTCGTGGATGCAGGGCAGCGCGCTGCCCACGGCCGACGGGTCCGGCGACCACGAGCGGGCGCTGTGCGAGTGGGACAGCCAGTTCCCGGGCTACGGCATGCATCTCCGCTCCATCCACCGCGACGGGTGGACGTGCACGGTCTACGAGGAGAGCACCGACGGCCAGCCGAACGGCCTCGAGGAGGCGTGGGGGCCGGGTGTCCTCACGCTGTGCGGCATCCACTACGACGGCACCGAGGGCGAGCTCTACAACGTGGTCGACGATCCACATCAGTTCCACAACCTGTGGGACGACCCGGCACACCGGGCGGTGCGCGACGACCTCGTCGCCGACCTCCGGGCATCGTTCCCCACCGAGCGCCGCGTGCTCCCCGTCGAGGCTCCGGCCTGATGGCCAGCGTCCGCAGGGAGATCCGCATCGACCGACCGGCCGCCGAGGTGTGGCGGGTCGTCGGCCGGCCCGAGCTCCTCCACCTCTGGTTCCCCGGCATGAGCGACTGCACGGTCCAGACCGTCGACGGCGTGACGACGCGCACGGTCGTGGTCGGCGCCGGCATCCCGATGCCCGAGGAGATCCTGCTCAACGACCCGCTGCAGCGGCGGTTCCAGTACCGCCTCACCGTGCCCGCGTTCACGCACCACCTCGGCATGATCGACGTGATCGAGCTCGACGAGTCGTCGTGCCTGGTCGTGTACTCCACCGACTGCATCCCGAACGCGATGGCGCTCGTCATCGGTGGCGCCACCGGGGGAGCGCTCGAGGAGCTGAAGTCGCAGTTCGACGCAGGGGAGGGCCCGGCGCTCGCCGCCGTGGGCATCACCAACGAGGGAGCAAGCTGATGGGACGCAAGATCCTGTTCGTCACCACCGACCAGCAGCGCTACGACACGCTGGGGTGCAACGGCGGAGCGATCGCCCGCACGCCGGTGATCGACGCGCTGGCCGCGCAGGGCGTGCGCTACGAGCGGGCGGTGCCGCAGTCGGTGGTGTGCATGCCGTCACGTTCGACGATGCTCACCGGCCAGCACCCGGCCACGCACGGAGTCTGGATGAACGGGGTGCCGCTGCCCGTCGACGCGCCGTCGGTCGCGACGCTCCTCAACGACCGGGGCTACCGCACCGCGCTCGTCGGCAAACCCCACTTCGAGCCGTTCATCGACCCGTTCGGACGGTTCACCGAGAACCGCCTCGCCGGCTCCGGCCAGGAGACGGCCGCGACCCGCCACCTCGACGGCACCACGGGCCCCCACCGCGGGTTCGAGCACCTGGAGTTCGCGACGCACGGCCCGGCCGGCTGGCTGCACTACGCCAAGTGGATCGGCGCCAACCATCCCGAGGCGACGCAGATGTACTACGCCGTGCTCGACAGCGACCTCGAGGTCAGCGCCGTCGGCGGTGGCGACACGGACGCCCCGCAGGTGAAGCACAACCCGATCCCCAAGGAGTGGTACCACACCGACTGGGTGGCCGACCGCACGATCGACTGGCTCGACTCGCTCGACGCCGACGACGACTTCTTCTGCTGGATGAGCTTCCCCGACCCCCACCATCCGTGGGACCCGCCCACGTCGGAGCTCGGCCGCATCGACTGGCGCGACGTGCCCTTGCCCGCCGGATACCCCACCAGCGCGGCGGAGCGCGAGGCGATCCTCGACGGGAAGCCGAGGCACTGGCGGCAGTGGTACGACGGCACGCTCGTCACCAACTACGAGGCGCCCGCCAAGTGGGTGCCCAGCACGCTCACGGAGGATCAGCTGCGCGAGGTCACGGCACTCAACGCGATCGAGTGCGAGCTGATCGACGAGGCGCTGGGCCGGGTGCTCGACGCGATCGCGAAGCGTGGATGGGCCGACGATCTCGACGTCGTGTTCACCACCGACCACGGCGAGCTCGGCGGCGACTTCGGGCTGATGTTCAAGGGCCCGTACCACGTCGACGGCCTGATGCGACTGCCACTCGTGTGGCGCCCCGCTCCGTCGGCGAACGTCCCGCCGGCCGTCGTCACGGCGCCGGTCGGCCTCGTCGATCTGGCGCCGACGTTCGCCGGCATCGCCGGCCTCGACGCGACGGAGTGGATGCAGGGCACGAGCCTTCCGGTCGACGACGCCGACGCCGCCGGCCGCGGCGTCGAGGCCGCGCTCACCGAGTGGGACTCGGAGCTGTTCGGCATCGCCGTGCACCTCCGCACCATCACCCGTGACGGCTGGGTGTGCACCGCCTACCTGCCGGGGTACGTGCACGACGGCACCGAGGGCGAGCTGTACGACCTGGCGGAGGACCCGCTGCAGCGACGCAACCTGTTCGACGATCCCGCACACCGGTCGATCCGGGACGATCTCCTCGCCGACCTGTGGGACCGTCAGCCGCCCGAGCGGTCACCGCGACTCCACGTCGAGGCTCCCGTCTGACGGACGCTCACGCCGACCGCTCAGCAGCACGAGGATCGCCCCGCCGAGCGCGCCCACGAGGCACACGAGGGTGGCGACCACGGTGGGGCCGAGGGTGATGACCCCGGTCTGCTGGAGCAGGGCGACGACGCCGCCGAGGACGGTGGCGAGCCCGACGACGAGGGCGATGGGGTCGAGTGGGTGGCGTTCCATGGCGTTCAGGCTCCGGGGACGTTGAGGGACGGGGACAGGGGCGCGACCGTCGATGGGACGATCGGCGGAACGGTGGGCGCAACCGTGGTCGGGACGGTCGGATCAGCAGTGCTCGGATCAGCGCTGCCCGGGTCAGCACTGCCCGGATCAGCCGGAACGGTTGCATCGGCCTGGCCGATCGCATCGAGGCCGACGGGATCGATCCCGACCTGGTCGCACGGCTCCTGCTCGCCGGCGAACCCGCGGCAGGCGGCGGTGCGGTAGCCGCCGGACGACTCGTCGGGGATCTCACGACAGTCCCGCAGCCCGCCGTCGTCGTCGATGCACAGTGCCACCTGCGACTCCACGGGCACCGAACCGCACGGTGCGACGGTGCCGCGGCGCCCGCCGGCGACGGTGCACAGCTGCGTCGGCGTCGTGATCGAGTCGGGCACGTCCGACCACCGCGGGTCGATCACCCGGACGTTGCCCACGCCCATCGCGATGCGCAACGTGAGGGTGGGCGTGCCCCGGTGGCTGACGAGCAGCGTTCGTCCGCGGACGAGCCGATGGCGGATCCCGTTCTCGGAGGACACCGACCATTCGGTGTTGGTGAGGGGCTGGCCGGCCTTGGGAATGCCGGAGCGGATCCAGGCTGCGCCGACCTGCGGGTCGTACATCGAGATGCGCGCCGACGGACGTTCGACCGTCGCGCTGCCGGTGCCGAGCGTGACGACCGTCCGGCTCGTGACCCGCGTCGGGAGGACGACACGGAGCTCGCCGGCGGTCTGCTCGATCGACAGCGTCCGGTTACTCGTGAGCCGCAGGTTGCGGAGGTCCAGGACGCTGCTCCCGATCGTCGTCCGCAGCACGCCGCTCGACGGCAGGTCGCGGGCCGACGCCGCTTGGACCGAGATCGGCTCGGCGATCACCGATGCCCGCACGTCGAGCGCGCCGAGCCCGGCGAGGAGGAGGCCGATCGCGAGCGCCGGCAGGATCAGCCCGCGGGCCCGCCCCCGCCACGCCGACAGGGTGAGGCCGAGGCCGAACACGATCATCACGACCGCTGCGACGACGCCGGGCTCGAGCGCGCGAACCCCGACGGCCCCGAGCAGGCCCATCAGGCCGGCGGCGGCGATCGCCGCGCACCAGGTGAGCGGGCCGACGACCGGCGCCGGTCGGGGTTGCCGGGTGGGGCGTGCCGGTGCGACGAACGTCGGCGTCCCCGTGGGCGTCCCCATCGGCGGGGTGGCAGGTCCGGGCCCCGTGCCGACACCGCCGCCGTGACCGCGGCCGACGCCGTCGCCGGGGTGACCGGCCGGCGTGTCGGTGCGACGGAGCACCAGCGCGAGCCCGCCGAGGATCACGATCCAGGGAGGGCCCTGCTGAGGACGTGGGGGAACGACACCTGCGCGGCACGATCGAGGAGGAACAGCGTCGCCACGACGAGCACGCCGACGGCGAGGAGGTCGCGGAACGGGCCGCGGCCCAGGAGACGATCGCCGCGGTCCGTCGGAACGAGCACCCACGCGATCGCGTAGAGCGGCACACCCACCCCGAGCACCGCCAGGAGCGCGACGGCGGCGCGCACCAGGAGCACCGGCAGCCCGAGGTCGAGTGCGAGGCCGCCGCACACGCCGCCGACCAGCCGCTCGGTGCTGGAGCGGCGCAGGCCGCGCAGCCAGTCGCCCGCCGACGGGCGGCCGGCGCCGGGATCGCCCGGGCCCGCAGGCTCGGTCACGTGGGCGGGGTCGGGGGTCTCGGCGGGGTCGGTCACGTCGGTATCCATGGGCTGCATCGTCGTCGCCCGTCGGCGCCGTCGGTATCGGGGAACGGCTGATCTCTCCCCGAGGCGACCCTGACATCGTCTCAGGGTTCAGCCCTGATGCGGCCGTCGTTTCGGCGGTGCCATCATTGCCGATGTCATGACGATGCTGTCCACGGCCCGACACGGTCGCCGTCGCTCCGACCTCGACCTCGACATCGAGTCGAGCGGGGCCACGCCCGAACCGATCGTGCTCGGTGTGTGCTCGGCGCTGGCCACCCGGTTCGGCGCCTCGGTGCCGGTGGTCCGCGCTGCGGTGGTGCTGCTCTCCGTCGCCGGCGGGTTCGGCGTGGTCGCGTACCTCACCCTCGCGGTGACGTGGCGCGATCGATCGGCATCGCACCGCGCTCCGTCGGCCGGTCGCGATGCGGGAGTGGCGATGATCGCGTCGGGCCTCGCGTGGGACCTGTCGTACTGGTGGCCCGGCGTGCGGATGGCCGTCGTCCTTCCCGTCGGTCTCGTCGCGATGGGCGTTGCGCTCGGATGGCGTCGTGGCGCGGCCGACGCGGTCACCTCGGGCGCCGTCCGGTTCCGCACGCTGGCGTTGCGCGTCGGGGCCGGCGTGGTGCTGTGCATCGGTGGCCTCGTGGCGTACGCCGGCCAGCGAGTCGACATCGGCACGCTGCGCGACACCGGGATCGCGCTGGCGGTCGTCCTCGGAGGGGTGGCGCTCGTGCTGGGCCCGTCGATCGTGCGAATGGCGCGATCGGTGTCGGCGGAGCGGGATCAGCGGATCCGCGCGCAGGAGCGCGCCGCCGTCGCCGCGCACCTGCACGACTCGGTCCTGCAGACGCTCACGCTCATCCAGAAGCGTGCCGGCGACGGGGCTGCGACGGCATCGCTCGCCCGCCACCAGGAGCGCTCGCTGCGGCGGTGGCTCTACGCGGGCACCGAGGCCGACGGGGGAGGAGGCCTGCCGGCGGACGGCTGGCGCCACGCCACCGAACGCATGGTCGGCGAGGTCGAGGATCTGCACGCCGTGGCGATCGAGCTGGTGATGGTCGGCGACGGTGCCATCTCGCCGGCGGTGTCCGCCACGCTGGCGGCCGCGCGCGAAGCGCTCGTGAACGCCGCGAAGTTCTCCGGCGTGCTGCACCTGTCGATGTACTGCGAGTGGAGCGTCGATCGGTTCACCGTGTTCGTGCGCGACCGCGGCAAGGGCTTCGATCCGGCGCTCGTCGATGCCGATCGCCGGGGCATCTCCGACTCGATCGTCGGCCGCCTACGTTCGGTCGGCGGCGTCGCATCCGTCCGGAGCGCGCTCGGCGAGGGCACCGAGGTCGCGATGTGGGTGCCGGCGCGGGGTGGCGTCGCCGCGTGACGACGCCACCCCGGGTCGTCGTCGTGGACGACCACGCCCTGTTCCGTGCCGGCGTCGTCGCCGAGCTCGGCGATCGCGTGGAGGTCGTCGGCGTGGCCGAGGACGTCCCCGGAGCGATCGCCGTGATCGGCGAGACGCGACCCGACGTCGTGCTCCTCGACGTGCACCTGCCCGGCGGCGACGGGGCCGCCGTGATGGAGGCCCTGCGCGACGTCCCGGGGGTGCGCTTCCTCGCGCTCAGCGTGTCGGACGCGGCCGACGACGTCATCGCCCTCGTGCGCGCCGGCGCACGCGGGTACGTCACGAAGTCGATCACCGCGGACCAGCTGTGCGACGCCGTCGATCGGGTCGCCGCCGGCGATGCCGTGTTCTCGCCCCGGCTCGCAGGGTTCGTCCTCGACGCGTTCAGCTCGGCGCCCGCACCGTCGGCGGATCCCGATCTCGACCAGCTGACGGCTCGGGAGCGCGAGGTGATGAGGCTCCTCGCTCGGGGCTACGCCTACAAGGAGATCGCCCGGGAGCTCACCATCAGCGTGAAGACGGTCGAGACCCACGCCTCCGCCGTGCTGCGCAAGCTGCAGCTGTCGAACCGCAGCGAGCTGACGCGGTGGGCGTCGGAGCGGCGGCTCATCTGATCATCCTCTGCATCCTCGCCGTCGTCGCCGTCGTCCTGGTCGGCCGCCGCGACCACCGCTGGGCCGAGGGCCGCGGATAGCCTCGCTGCCAGTGCGGGTTCTGGTGCTGGGAGGCGGGAGCGACATCGGCGCGGCCACGGTGGCCTCGCTCGGTCGGCGCGGTCCGGTCACGGTGATCGCAGCGGCTCGCGACTGCGACGCCGCGATCACGATGCTGTCGATGGCCGTGCCCGGCGCCGAGCTCATCGGCCGCGAGTGGGACGCGCTCGACGTCGCCGGTCACCAGCGCTTCGTCGCCGACGTGTTCGACCGTCACGGTCCCATCGACGTCGTGGTGTGCGCGGTCGGCCGGCTCGGTCACCACGCCGGCGTGTCGATGGGCCCGAACGACGTCGACGCCATGGTGCGCGCGAACTTCTCCGGGCCGGCGTCGGCGCTCGCCGCCGTCGCATCGCGGATGGTGCGGCAGGGCCGGGGGACGATCGTGGTGTTCTCGTCGGTGGCCGGCGCCCGCGCCCGTCGTTCCAACTACGTGTACGGGTCGTCGAAGGCCGGGCTCGACGCGTTCGCCCAGGGCCTCGGCGACGCGGTGGCCGGCGACGGCGTGCACGTGCTGGTGGTGCGCCCGGGCTTCGTCCGCTCGAAGATGACGACGGGCCTCGACCCGGCTCCGTTCTCCAGGACGCCGTCGCAGGTGGGGGAGGCCGTGGCCGACGCGGTGGTGAACGGCGACGGCGGCGTGCTGTGGGTGCCACCGCTGCTCGGCGTGCTCATGGGGGCGTTGCGGGTGGCGCCGCGCAGCGTGTGGCGACGGGTGGCCGCCGACCGCTGACGCCCTCTGACCCGTGCTCTGACGCCCCCGTCCCTCGTTTTGTGGCCCTGGATCGACCGGCTACCCGGTCGATCCAGGGCACAAAACGGAGGTGGGGCAGGACGGAGGTGGGGCAAGACGGAGGTGGTGGGGCGGGTCAGGAGTGGATGGGGCCGCCGGTGTTGCGGAGCGAGCTGGCCGTGCGCCCGTTGCGCTGGGCGATGATCTCGGCGCCGATGCTGATGGCCGTCTCCTCCGGAGACCGTCCGCCGAGATCGAGGCCGATGGGTGCGTTGAGGCGCATCAGCTGCTCAGGTGTGGCGCCCGCGGCAACCAGCTCGGCCCGGCGCTTCTCGGCGGTGCGCCGGCTGCCGAGCGCCCCGATGTATCCGACGGCGGTGCCGAAGGCGCTCATGATCGCCGGCACGTCGAACTTGTTGTCGTGGGTCAGGACGCACACCGCGTCGCGTGGCCCGGGAGGCGGATCGAGCCGTTCGAGCAGGCGGTGCGGCCAGTCGACCACCACCTCGTCGGCCAGTGGGAAGCGCTGGCGGGTGGCGAACACCTCGCGGGCGTCGCACACGATCACCTCGAAGCCGAGCACCTTGCCCACACGGCACAGGGCGGCGGTGAAGTCGACCGCGCCGAAGACGAGCAGTCGGGGCGGCGGCGCGAACGACTCGACGAAGGCGGTGACGTCGTCGCGTCCCGTCTCGCCGTGGCGTCCGTAGTGCCGGGTGGCGGACGAGCCGGCGTCGAGCTCGGCGCGGGCGTCGCGTGTGGCAACCCGGTCGAGCTCGTCGGTGCCGAGGGATCCCACCGACGGCCCGTCGGGCGTGACGGCCATGGTTGCCGCCACGCCGTCGCCGTCGATGACCGTGACGAGTGCGACCGGTCGGCGGGAGCGCAGCCGCTCCTGCAGTTCGTCGAACGGGGCCGACCACTCGAACCGCTCCAGGAAGAGGCGGACGGTGCCCCCGCAGGTGAGCCCGACGGCGAACGCGTCCTCGTCGGAGTACCCGAACTCGACGCAGCGGGCCAGGCCGGTGGCGATCACGTCGAGCGCCTCGGTGACGACGGCGCTCTCGACGCATCCGCCCGACACCGAGCCGGCGACCTCGCCGCGCTCGTTGACCGCCATCGCCGCACCCACGTCGCGGGGCCCGGACCCCTCGGTGTCGATCAGCCGGGCGAGCGCGCACGGCACTCCCTCATCGCTCCACTCGCGCAGTTGCGTCAGCAGGTCGCGCATCGGCCGATCGTACCGGCGGTCAGGACGCGTACGAGGCGAGCGCCTGCCGCAGCTCCCGGGTGAACGTCTCCGCCCGTTCCAGCTTGAGCCGTTCGTAGCCGCGCACCGCTCGGGCCAGCTCGGCGATGCGCACGGCCTCCTCGTAGCGCTCGGCCGTCAGGCCCGCCGCGACCGTGTCGAGCGCGTGCTCGAGCTCGGCGAGGATGCGTCGCTCGGTACGGCGCACCTCGGTGCGCCCGAACGGATCGGCCGCCGTGCCGCGCAGCCGCTTGCCACGTGCGAGCGTCGCCATGACCGGACGGCCGACGGCCGCCGGGATCGCGATCTTGCGGCCCATCCCCAGCGCCGCGAGCGTCGGCGGGTGCAGCCGCCAGGTGACGGTCGCGCCCGGGCCTCCGACGGCCGTCGCCGCCGCCTCGGCCTCGGGTGACAGCAGCAGGCGGGCCACCTCGTACTCGTCCTTGTACGCCATGAGCTGGTGCAGGCTGCGCGCCGCGGCGGTGGTGAGGGTCGTGGTGCCCGCGTCGACGCGCCGCTCGGCGTCGCGGACCCGTTCGATGCGGGCGAGGAAGCGCCCGGCGTACCGGGCGTCCTGGTAGGCGACGAGGTCGGCCGCGAGCACGCGGAGGAGGTCGTCGAGGTCTCGTTCCGAGTCGGCGGACGCCCCGGTGGCGATCGCGTCGATGCGGAACTCCATCGGCGCGGGCAGGTCGGGCACGACCATCGTGGGCGTCGACGGCCCGGTGGGCGTCGCGTCGGCCGGGAAGCGGTGCGGGTCGGCCACCCACCACCGTCCCCAGGCGAACGCCGCGAGGTTGGCCTCGACGGCGACGCCGTTGAGCTCGATCGCCGTGGCGATGGACGCCGGCGACACGGGTAGCTCGCCCGCCTGCACCGCGACGCCGATCATGAAGATGTTGGCGCCGGCGGCGCTGCCGAGCAGGCGGCGGCACCACCCGGCGGCGTCGACCAGCAGCGGCTCGCCGGCGATCGACCGGGCGAGCCGTGCGCGGAGCGCGTCGGTTTCGGGGTACTCCCGCTCGGGGTGGCCCACCATCGACCCGGTGGGGGTCTCCGAGGTCGACCCGACGAGGCGGGTGTGGGCCGGATCGGCGACCGCCAGCATCCGGTCGGTGGCGGCGACGAGCAGGTCGAGCGCGATCACCGCGTCGCACCCTCGCGAGCCGATCGAGTTGGTGGGCGCGGGGAGCCCGGCGGTGAAGCGGAGGTCGCTCACCACGGGCCCGGCTTTCTGCGACAGACCCGTCTGGTCGAGGCCCTGCACCTCGAGGCCGTCGAGCATGGCCGCCGTGCCCAGGATCTGCGAGGTCGTGACCACGCCGGTGCCGCCGATGCCCACGAGCCGGAGCGCCCACGGCGTCGCGGCGGTCGCCGACCCGCCGGGGTCCGGGATCGGATCCGTCGGGAGCGCCACGCTGGTGCGCGAGCGCTCGCCGACCTCCACGGTCATGAAGCTGGGGCAGTCGCCGTCCATGCACGAGAGATCGAAGTTGCACGAGTCCTGGTCGATGGTGGTCTTCACGCCGAGCGGCGTGTCGATCGGCTGGACCGACAGGCAGTTGCTCACGGCGCCGCAGTCGCCGCAGGCCTCGCAGATGCGGTGGTTGATCACGACCCTCGACGTCGGCGTGGGGAGGGTGCCGCGGCGGCGGAGCTGTCGAGTGTGCGCGGCGCACGCCTGGTCGTTGATCAGCACCGTCACCCCGGGGGTCGCAGCGAGCCGGCGCTGCGCCTCGTCGAAGCGGCTGCGGTCCCACACCTGCACCGGCCCACGGGCACTCACCGGGAGGTCGATCCCGGCGTACCGGCCGACGTCGTCGGTGGTGACGAGCACGTCGGCCACGCCGTGCGCGAGGAGCGCGGTGACGATCTGGGGGACGCCGACCGCGCCGACCGCGTCCTGGCCCCCGGTCATCGCGACCGTACCGTTGTAGAGGAGCTTGTAGGTGAGGTCGACGCCCGCGGCCACGGCCGCCTGGATCGCGAGCTGGCCCGAGTGGAAGAACGTGCCGTCGCCCAGGTTCTGGAACGAGTGGTGGCGCTCGACGAAGGGGGCCATGCCGATCCACTGCGCGCCCTCGCCGCCCATGGCGGTGATGCCGGTGATGTCGCCGAGGCGGTCGTCGTCCATCAGCAGGACCATCGTGTGGCAGCCGATGCCGGCGCCGACCAGCGACCCCTCGGGCACCCGCGTGCTGCGGTTGTGCGGACACCCGGAGCAGAAGTACGGCGAGCGCACGACCGTGTCGGTCTCGGCGCCGCCACCCGCGCCGACCGTGACCGGGATCATCACCCGCTCACGCGCGACCGGCGGCGCCGGTGCGAGACGATCGGCGAGGCGCGTGCCCAGTCGCTCGCGCAGGCCGTCGACCATCGCATCCGCGTCCAGCAGCCCGGTCTCGACCATGAGGGTGCGACCGTCGGGGTGGCGCTTGCCGTACACGGCCGGCCGCTCGGCCAGCGCGTACAGCGCGTCCTTCACGAGGAGCTCCAGCGTGGGGTTCTTCTCCTCGACCACGACGATCTCGTCCAGCCCACGGGCGAAGCGGCGCACGACCTCTCCGTCGAACGACACCGGCATCTGCATCTGGAGGAGGCGGATGCCGGCGGCCGTCAGGTCGTCGTCGGTCTCGAAGCCGAGGCGGCGCAGCGCGTCGCGCAGCTGGTGGTACGTGTAGCCGGCGGCGATGAGCCCGATCCACGCGTCGCCGGGATCGACCGTCGGCCGGTTGAGCCCGTTCACCGCCGCGTAGCGGCGGATGAGCTCGGCGCGCACGACGCGGAAGTCGCGCTCGAGCTCCAACGTGCGGGGCGCCAGCAGCATGGCGTCCGGATGGTGCACGTTGTCGAGCCCGTCGGTGCTGCCCGGGGGGACGAGGTCGCAGATGACGGGCACGACGCGCGACGCGCTGAGGTCGACGGTGGAGGTGCCGTCGGCGACGGCGGCCACGATCTTCATCGACGACCACGCGCCGGTGATCCGCGACAGCGCGACGGCGTGGATGCCGAGGTCGAGCACCTCCTGCACGTTGCCCGGATAGAGGATCGGCATGTGCAGGTCGACGAGCGTCGCGTCGGAGCTCGACGGCAGCGTCGAGCTCTTCGCCGCCGGGTCGTCGCCGACGAGCGCGATCGCACCACCGTGTCGCGACGTTCCGGCGAAGGCTGCGTGACGCAGCGCGTCGCTCGCGCGGTCGAGGCCGGGCGCCTTCCCGTACCAGATGCCGAGCACGCCGTCGTACCGCGCGTCGGGCTGCTCGGCGGCGAGCTGGCTGCCCATCACCGCCGTCGCGCCGAGCTCCTCGTTCACCGCCGGCCGGCACACGATGGGGAGGTCGTCGACGAGGCGGGCGGCACGGGCCACCTCCTGGTCGAAGCCGCCGAGCGGCGACCCCTGGTAGCCCGACACGAAGGCTGCGGTGTTCAGGCCGGCGTCACGGTCGAGACGCAGCTGCTCGACGGGGATGCGGGCGAGCGCCTGCACGCCGCTCATGAAGGCTCGACCCTCCCGGCGCAGGTAGCGGTCGGCGAGCTCGTAGGCCATGTGCCAACGTCGCGCCCGCGGGTGGTCGAGTCAAGCAGCCCCACGGACGGGGGAGACGGGCGTCCGCCCTGCTTCGACGTCGAGCAGGTACAACCCGAACCAGGTGGGGTCGGAGAAGTCCGACGGATGGTGGCCCGGCAGCACCGATGCGAACATGTTGGGGAGCTCGGAGAACACGAACCCGAGCGACCAGCGCAGGAGCCGGGCGGTCGCGACGGGATGGAACAGGCGTCGTTCGTGGACGAGACCCAACGTGGTGCCGGCCACGGCGAACACCATGAGCAGCGCGATCGAGACCACCATCGCTCCGGCGAGCGGCCAACGCGATCCGTAGCGGGCGTCGTACACGTCGTACGCGACGTTCTTGTGCTCCACCTCCTCGGCGAGGTGCCACAGGTAGAGCGAGGCGACCGTCGAGTCGGCGCCGCGGAACAACTCGGCGTGGTGGCGCTCCACCCAGCGCGCCGCACCGTACGCACCGGCCTCGGCCGCCGCCGCGTACGCGAGGTGGAAGCGTTCGCTCCGCGATCGCCACAGCCACCGGTAGGTCGCGTCGAGCACCTGTTCGAGCCTCGTCACGCCGCGGACCGAGCGCTCGATCGCGCGGTTGAACCGGCGGTGCTGCGCGTGGTGCTGGGACTCCTGCGCGATGTAGGCGCGGGCCTCCACCTCCAGATCGCCCTCGAGGTGGGGGAGCGCCTCGCGCATCGCCCGCACCACGTACGGCTCGAGGTACGGCATCATCAGCGACACGGCGTTCGCCGCGCACGCGAACTCCGGCAGGGTCGAGTGCCATCCCGGCTGCAGATCGTCGGGGTAGTCGAACCGCACGGTTCGGTGCCGGGGAGGCGTGGCCATGGGTTCCTGTCGGCACGCGCCGCACGGAGCTGAACCGGGACGGCCGGGCCCGCCGGGCGGTATCGTCGCGTCCATGGGACAACTCGTGGGGCGCAACACCGGCCAGGACAACCAGCAGCTCGCCGGCACGACGCAGAGCCTGTTCATGGACCCCTGCGTCGATTGCGGCGCACCGGTGAGCGTCGTGGCGAAGGTGAAGCCCGACCCGATGCGGTGCGCGTCGTGCGCGGCCGCCGCTGCCGCGGCTGCCACGGAGGACTGACCCCTCGTTCGCGCTGACCGCTCGTTCGCACGCCGCGACGAGTTTTGGTTAGCGTTTCCCGATGTTCAATCACGAGTACGCGCCGAGCCGGTTGCGCGACCGCCTCCGCACGCGTGCGTACGCGTTGGGTGGCCCGCTCGTCCGCCGGAGCTGGGAGCTCTACAAGTCGGTCGGCGCCATCGGCCCGCACTCCGCCGCCGGGCGCCGGTTCGGTTCGCTCGGCGAGGGCAGCATCGTGTGCTTCCCCTACGACACGATGATGAACGTCGACTCGATCCACATCGGCGCGGGCACGATGATCTCCGGGCACGTGGCGCTCTCCGCCGGTTGGGGCCCGAACCACCCCGGCATCTCGCCGCGCATCGTCGTCATCGGCGACCGCTGCCTCATCGGGCGGGGGAGCAGCGTGGTCGGCCACCGCTACATCGAGATCGGCGACGACGTGTGGACCGGCCACAACGTGCACATCACCGACATGAACCACGGCTACACCGACATCGATCTGCCGATCTCGGTGCAGAACCAGCCGGAGGACCCCGTGCACATCGGGGCCGGCTCCTGGCTCGGCCACAACACGGTCGTGCTGCCGGGCGTCACCATCGGTCGTCACGTCGTCGTCGGCGCCGGCAGCGTGGTCACCTCCGACCTCCCCGACTTCAGCGTCGCGGTCGGCGCTCCGGCCCGGGTGATCCGCTACTACGACGCCACCGACGGCTGGAAGGCGGCCGGTCCCCACGCCGTCACGGCGTCGCTCGCGAGCGTCTGAACGTCGGTCGGAGCGGGGTCCGGATTCGGACTAGAACATCGGGGATGACCTCCCCACGCGTCGCGATCCTCGGTGCCGGCGCAGCGGGCCTGTGCGTCGCGATCAAGCTGATCGAGGCCGGGGTCGACGACGTCACGATCCTCGAGAAGTCCGACGGCGTCGGCGGCACCTGGCGGGCCAACACCTATCCCGGCGCCGCGTGCGACGTCCCGTCGCACCTGTACTCGTTCTCGTTCGCGCCCAAGCGCGACTGGACGAGGAAGTTCGCAGAGCAGCCCGAGATCCTCCGCTACTTCGAGGACGTGTGCGATCGGTACGACCTCCGGCGCCGGATCCGCTTCCACACCGAGGTCACCTCCGCCCGCTTCGACGACGAAGCCGGCACCTGGACGCTCGAGTCGGTCACCACCGACGACGGGGAGCGCGGGCCGGTGGCGAGCGAGACGTTCGACGTCGTCGTGTCGGGGCTCGGCCAGCTCAACCGGCCCTACGTGCCCGACATCGCCGGC
Source organism: Acidimicrobiales bacterium (assembly GCA_046331245.1). Classification (GTDB taxonomy): domain Bacteria; phylum Actinomycetota; class Acidimicrobiia; order Acidimicrobiales; family Microtrichaceae; genus SSF14. Next base: position 112,878 of record JAXLRH010000003.1, read on the forward strand.
CTCGACGGGTTCGACGGCCCGGTCTTCCACTCGGCCGCGTGGGACCACGACGTCGACCTCACCGGCAAGCGCGTCGCCGTGGTCGGCAACGGGGCGAGCGCGTTGCAGTTCATCCCGCACGTGGCCCGCGTCGCCGAGCACGTCACGATCTTCCAGCGCAGCGCCAACTGGATCCTCCCCAAGCCCGACCGCGCGTTCTCCGAGCGGGAGCGGTGGGTGTTCCGCCACGTTCCCGGCGCCGAGCGCCTCTTCAGGTGGCGGGTGTACTGGCGGCTGGAGATGAACTTCTTGCTCATGCGCCGCTCCTCGCGCCTGGGTCGGCTCGCGACCAAGGCCATCGCGAAGCAGCTCCGCAAGATGGTGTCGGACCGGCTGCCCGAGGCGGCGCTCGTGCCCGACTATCCGCTCGGCTGCAAGCGCATCCTCATCTCCAACGACTACTACCAGACGCTGCTCCGGCCTGACGTCGACGTCGAGCTCTCCCACATCGCCCGCGTGGAGCCCGACGCCGTGGTCACCGAGGACGGCGTGCGCCACGAGGTCGACGCGATCCTCCTCGGCACCGGGTTCCGCTCCACCGAGTTCCTGGCCCCGATGGTCGTCCACGGCCGCGGCGGCGTCGACCTCAACGACCGGTGGGCCGGTGGGGCCACCGCGCACCTCGGCGTGGCGGTCTCGGGCTTCCCGAACTTCTTCATGCTCTACGGCCCGAACACCAACCTCGGCCACAACTCGATCATCTTCATGATCGAGGCGCAGAGCCGCTACATCGCCAAGGTGGTGAAGGAGCTCGCCACCGACCGGCTCGCGTGGGTCGACGTGCGCTCCGACGTCATGGACCGCTACAACACCGAGCTCCAGCGCGAAGCCGACGGCACGGTGTGGGTCGCCGACTGCGACAACTGGTACAAGAACGACCAGGGCGTCGTGACCAACAACTGGCCGGCCTTCACCGTGAGCTACTGGAACCGCATGCGTCACTACCGGCCCTACGAGTTCGTCCGACACGCGAGGACGGCGCCGGTGGGGGCGGACGCGTGAAGCTCAGCGAGATCCTCACCCTCTCGCCACACGGCCCCGACACCTACGTCGGCACCGGCCCGCGGTACCCGTGGGGCGGCCTCTACGGCGGGCAGATCGTGGCGCAGGCGTTGAGCGCCGCCGCCGACACCGTCCCCGACGAGCTCCAGGTGCACTCGCTCCGCGCGTACTTCATCCGCCGCGGCGACCAGGACGAGCCGGTGCGCTACGAGGTCGACCGCATCCGCAATGGGCGCTCGTTCGCGACGCGCCGCGTGGTGGCGCGCCAGGCCATCGGCGCCATCCTCAACCTCGAGGCGTCGTTCCAGGCGCACGAGACGTCGGCGGACCTCGACGTCGTCACCATGGATCGCCGGTTGCCGGGCCCGGAGGGTCTCGAGTCGACCTCGTGGACGCCGGTGTTCGAGCGGGCGTTCGTGCCGGTCGAGGACCTCCTGCCGGATCAGCGTCTCGGCTCGGGCCGTGCCGCCGCCTGGCTGCGCACCGCCGAGCCGGTCGAGGCCCCGCTCGGCCACTACGCCGCGTTGGCCTACCTCTCCGACGACCTGCCCACCGACGCAGTCATCCGGGCGCACCCCGTGGGCGCGGAGCCGGAGGAGGTGCGCTACCGCGTGCTGTTCACGGCGAGCCTCGATCACACGATCTGGTTCCACCGTCCCATGCGAGCCGACCAGTGGCATCTGCACGACTTCACGTGCCACAGCTTCGTCGGCGGGAGGGGGCTGAGCATCGGCCACGTCTTCGACGTCGAGGGGGCTCACGTGGCCACCGTGGCGCAGGAAGTATTGCTCAGGGACACCCGGGAACGTGCCGAGTAATGGGCCATCACAGGAGATGCTGAGGGTGCTTGCTGTAGCTAGCCCCGGGCGCTAAACCAGAGTGAGTATTGCGGCGTGACGGAGAGATGCGAAGTCTTTCCTAGAATTACAGAACATCTTGTGTACATTGCGGATTCAGGTGTTCTTTTGAACTGACAACGAGGGCTGGGGCCTTCGCAGGACGGATCAGGTGTGGACAGCATCGTGAGATGGTGCACCGCGCGTTGATTGCGATGGATTGAGGATTGGAATGAGCAGAGACACAGCGTTGCCGCCGGGAGCGAGGCCACAGATGGCCCCGCGAACGGATGTCGCTGGTCACGCCGAGGCGTTCGGTCCGACCGTCGCCCACACGCCCGCCGAGATCGTCAAGCTCCCCGTCAAGCACGCGGACGGCCCCTTCGGCAGCGTTCGTCCCCGCCGGACCGGCTCGCCCTCCCTGCGCCGCCGCCTCATGGCGTTCGACATCGGCTCGATCGTGGTCGGCTGGGGCCTCGCGCTGGTGCTGCCGTTCCTCGGCCGGCCGGCGAACACCAACGACAGCCGGGTGCTCGCCCTCGCCGGGTTCGTGATCGTGGTGCAGTGGGTCGTGATCGTGTCGCAGCGCCTGCACCAGGCCCGCGTCGCTGCCCGACGCGCCGCCGAGCTGTCGGGCCTGACCCGTTCCGCCGTCATCGCCGGTCTGTTCGCGGTGTCGCTCGCCAGCATCTACGCACTCAAGTTCCCGGTCCCGCGCATCGTCGTCGGTGCGTCCCTCTCGCTGGCGCTGCTCAGCGCCTGCCGCGGCATCTACAGCTCGTGGCTGCGCACGCAACGGGCGCTCGGCGGCTACGCCCGCGACCTCGTGCTCGTGGGCACCAACGCCGAGGCCATCGCCCTCAAGCAGCTGCTCGACATCCATCCGGAGCTCGGGTACCGGGTCACCGGCGTCACCGGCGACCGCGAGGAGTTCGACCGCCACGCCTGGACCGTGCCGTACCGCGGCGACGCCTCGTCGACGCTCGAGGCGGTCGTCGACCTCGACGCCGACGGCGTGATCATCGCGTCGAGCGCCGTCGACGGCACCGAGCTCAACGGCCTCACCCGTGAGCTCCTGCGTCACGAGGTGCACGTGCACCTGTCGAGCGGCCTGCTCGGCATCGACCACCGTCGCCTCCGCCCGCTGCCGCTCGCGCACGAGCCGCTCTTCTACCTGGAACGCAGCACGCTGTCGTCCACCCAGATGCGGCTGAAGCGGGTCATCGACGTCGTGCTCTCGGCCACGACGCTGCTCGTCATGTCGCCGGTCCTGGCGGTCGCTGCGCTCGCCATCAAGCTCAACGACGGGGGCCCGGTGCTCTTCACGCAGCGTCGTGTCGGGCGCAACTGCAAGCCCTTCACCGTCTACAAGCTGCGCACGATGGTGCCCGACGCCGAGGCCCGGCTCGGCGAGGTGCTGGCGACGCTGGGCAACGGCCGCGACAACGTGCTCTTCAAGCTCGACAACGATCCTCGCCGCACGAAGGTGGGCAGGTTCCTGGAGGCGACCAGCCTCGACGAGCTGCCGCAGCTCTTCAACGTGCTGAACGGCTCGATGAGCATCGTGGGCCCCCGTCCGGCGCTGCCGGAGGAGGTCGAGAAGTTCGACGACGAGCTGATGGACCGCTTCAACGTGCCGCCCGGCGTCACCGGCCTCTGGCAGGTCGAGGCCCGCGACAACCCCTCGTTCTCGGCGTACCGCCGTCTCGACCTGTTCTACGTCGAGAACTGGAATCTGATGCTCGACATCGTGCTGATGATGGAGACGTTCTCCTCGGTGATGGCCCGGGTGCTGCGACGGGGCAAGAGCGCCCGCCCCCGCAACTAGCGAGGCCCACTCCACGGATCCTCGGTCGGTCCGGCACGCGCCACGGTCGTTGAGCTACGGTCAACAAGCGAGAGCCGTTGTCGTTCCACCGGGGGGTGAGCGTTGTTTCGAGGCTACGGGGGAGCGCGCGCCGTCGTCGCGACACTGGTCGTGCTGGCGGGCGTCCCGTCGCTCGTCGGCAGCGCCTCGGCCCAGGACGGCACCGAGCCCACCGGTTTCGTCCCCGGTGAGGCGACGGCACAGGCCAGCACCGTGGTGCTCGGGCTCAGCCCGGGAGGCGGCAAGCCGATCGACGTGAGCCTCGGCGTGTCGAAGGCGCGGTTCCAGAACCGCACCGCGACCTCCGAGGGCGCGGCGCTCAACCTCGGGCTGCTCGAGATCTTCCTCGGCCCGTCCTCGCAGTGCGGTGACCGCCCGCCGATCATCCCGAAGGAGCAGCTGCCCCCGGTGAGCAGCAACGACTCGCGGCGCAACCAGCCGATGACGACCCCGCTGGAGGTGCGGTCGCCCGGCGACGCGAACGGTCCGGGCGGCGTGCTCGGCACCCAGATCGCGAACGCCCAGGGCACGCCGCAGCAGTCCACGGCGCAGACCACGACGGTGCCGCAGGACTTCGGGCTGGTGGCGCTCGACGGCGGCCACACCGAGGTGTCCACCCGGCTGTCGGGCGGAGTCCGGGAGGCCATCGCGGTCACCACGGGCACGCAGCTGCGGATCCTCGGCGGCCTCGTCACCATCAACTCGCCGCGGTGGGAGGCCATCGCCCGGTCGGGGGCGGTCGACACGGCGGAGGGCCACTTCACGTTCGCCAGCGCCTCGATCTTCGGCTTCGACCGTCCCGCCGCCCAGTTCGCCTCCGACTTCGGCGACGTCGCCTCCGGCATCGGCAACCTGCTGAGCGGCCTCGGCGTGCACCTCGACTACCCGAAGGTCGTCGTGGACAGCGGCACGGTCCGCGTCACGCCGCTCGTGCTCGGCCTCGCGAACCCGCCCATCGGCCTCGACGTCATCCACCCCCTGCTGACGGCGCTCGCTCCGCTCAAGGAGCAGAACGCCCGCGACATGATCGCCGCCGACTGCAACAACGCAGCGGTGCTGCAGATCGTCGACCTCGTGCTCGGGGTGCTGTCGGGCACCGGAGCGGTGAACCTCGGCATCGGCGGTGTGAGCGCGTTCACGGCCGCCACGGAGTTCCCCGAGCCCGCCCCGCTCGACCTCGGCATCGTCGACGCCCCGGCGGCGCCTCCGGTCGTGCTCGGTCAGGAGCTGACCGCTCCGCCGGTCACCACGCCGCTGAAGCTGTCGAGCCCGGTCGTGCCGTCGGTCGACCTGGGGTCGGGTCTCGCCGATCTTCCTGCCACGCCCATCGAGCTCCCACAGACGGTCGCCGCCGCGCCGCCGGTGACGTCGGCGGTGGCCGAGCCGTCGTTCGCCTTGCCGTCGGCGACGCTCGTCTCGCGGCGCTACGAGCCCGGCTCGACCGGCGGCGCCGCGGCGCTCGTCGGCCTCGCCGGCGTGCTCGGCCTCATCGCACTCGCCGCCGGTGACCGCATGGTCATGCGGCGGACGAAGAAGGAGATCCCCGACTGATGCCAGACCCCACTGCGTCCGCCGCCCGCCGCGGCGTGCCCGAGCGGCTGTTCCGCGGCTACGGGCCGCTCATCGGGTTCGCCGCCATCTTCACCGCCATGGCCGTGTTCGTCCCGTCGGTGCGACAGGAGGTGCGCCAGGAGGTGCGGACCGACGCGGCATCGGCGAACGGTGCGTCCAAGGGGGCCGCGACCGAGGTGCTGGGGGAGTCCACGAGCTCGGTGCCCGCGGACGCCACCGCGACGTCGACGCCCGGGGCCGAGGTGACGACGACCGGGCCCGGCGCGGCCGCCACCGGTGGCACGGCGGGCACGACGCCGGCCACGAAGGGCGCCACCGCCGCAGCCGCCGGCACCGGGGGAGCGCCCGCCATCTCGGGGTGCGGCGCACACCAGGTCGCGAGCGACCCGTACTCGCCGCCGTGCATCCGGTTCTCCGGCAGCAACGGCGGGGCGACGAGCAAGGGCGTCACCGGTGACACGATCACCGTCGCTGTGCGCATCCAGGCATTCTCCTCGGGTCTCGTCGACGCCATCTCCAAGGCCGCCGGCGCCGACCTGCCCGCCGAGGACGAGAACGACATCCGGCGCACCCTCGACGGGCTCACCGAGTTCTTCAACCGCACGTACCAGTTCTACGGGCGCAAGCTGAAGCTCGAGATCTACAGCGGCCGCGGCGACGTGCTCAAGGAGGTGCTCGGGGGCGGACAGGAGGGTGCACAGAACGACGCCCTCAAGGTGGGCGACGAGATCAAGGCCTTCGCCGACGTCTCCGCGATCACGGCCCCGTACATCGACGCGCTGGCCTCCCGGAAGGTGATCGCGATCGGGGCGCCGTACCTGTCGCGTGACTGGATGGCGGCCCGCCAGCCCTACGTGTGGAGCCAGTTCATCGACTGCTCGGCCATCGCCGAGAACTCCACCAGCTACTACCTCAGCCGCCTCGCTGGGAAACCGGCCGGCAACGCCGGCGGCGCGCTCGCCACGCAACCCCGCAAGCTCGGCATCATCACCCCCAACTCGTCGTGGTACCAGGACTGCCTCCGCGACGGCCTGAAGACGTTGCGTGCCGGGGGCGTCGAGCCGGGTCTCGTCGAGAGCTACGTGCCGGACGTGTCGTCGATGACGACGCAGGCCGCCACGCTCGTGCCGAAGCTGCAGCAGGCCGGCATCACGTCGGTCGCGTGCTTCTGCGATCCGCTGCTGATGTCGGTGCTCACCGCCAAGGCGTCCGAGCAGCACTACGTGCCGGAGTGGATCAACACCGGCGTGGCGCTCACCGATCAGGACATCGTCGGCCAGCTCTTCGCCGCCGACCAGTGGAAGCGCTCCATCGGCGCGAGCTACGCCGGCCCGACGCAGCCGCAGGGGCGGGGCGTCGGCTACCAGGCGTACAAGGCGGTGCGGAAGGACGAGCCGTCCATCGGCGTCGACCTCATCTACGGGCAGCTGCAGCTCCTCGCGATCGGCGTGCAGATGGCCGGCCCGAACCTCACGCCGGACACCTACGCACAGGGCATGTTCCGCTATCCCACGTCGACGGGCCCGCTGGGCACGTGGAAGTTCGGGCCCGGTGACTTCACCACCAGCCAGGACAGCCGGGAGATCTACTGGGACCCGAACCGCCGCTCGGTGCAGACCGGCAAGCCTGGCGCGTACGTCGAGACGGAGCCCGGCAAGCGGTACCCGATCGGCGGGTACACGCCCAGCAGCGGCCTCGTTCCGGGGCTCACCCCGTGACGATCGCCGACCTGCCGGCGCCGGTGCGGTGGGCGCTCGCCGCTGCGTTCGCCGGCCTCGCGTGGTTGGTCCTCGCGCTCGCCGCGCCCCAGGGCGCACCCCCGGGAGCGGTGCTCCAGGGCGTCGTGCTCGGGTCGGCCACCGCGCTCACGTCGCTCGGGCTGATCCTCATCTGGCGAGCGAACCGGTTCATCAACTTCGCGCAGATGGCCCTCGGCGGCGCCGTCGGCCTCACGGCGGCGCACCTGTTCCTCACCTGGCACTGGCCATACCCCGTCGCCCTCGCGCTCGGGGTGATCGGCGGCGTGGGCCTCGGTGCACTCGTCGAGGTGCTGATCATCCGCCGCTTCTCGCGGGCGACGCGGCTCGTGCTCACGGTGGCGAGCCTCGGGTTGGCGCAGCTGCTCGGCGGCATGGAGCTGTTGCTGCCCAAGGGTCTGTTCGGCGTCACGAGCTTCGTGCTCGGCAGCTACGAGACCCCGCTCAGCGGCGAGCTGTTCACGATGAGCTCGATCCGCTTCAACGGCAACTACCTGCTCATCGTCGCCGTGGTGCCGCTGGCGGCCGCCGGGCTCGCCTGGGTGCTGCTGCGCACGAGCGCCGGCATCGCGATCCGCGCGTCGGCGGAGAACAACGACCGCGCACTGCTCCTGGGCATCCCCGTGACCACGCTCCACTCGCTCGTGTGGGCCATCGCCGGCGGCCTCGCCACGCTGACGTTCCTGCTGCGCGCGCCGATCGTCGGCTCCGTGTCGAGCGCAGCGCTCGGCCCCACGGTGCTGCTCCCGGCGCTGACGGCAGCCCTCATCGCCCGCATGGAGTCCCTGCCCCGCGCCGTGGTGGCGGCGATGGCGCTCGGCGCGCTCGAGGGCATCATCCGGTGGAACTGGCCGCCGGAGGCCGTCGACGTGGTCAACCTCGCCGTGATCCTGATCGCGCTGCTCGCCCAGCGCCGCGGGACGTCCCGTGCCCATGACGCCGACGGCACCTGGCAGGACACGGCCTCCGCACGGGCGCTGGACCCGCGACTGGCCAAGTTGCCGATCGTGCGCATCGTCGCCGGCATCGCGATCGCCCTCGGCGTCGCCGGCACGTTGGCGCTGCCGTTCCTCCTCGGCCCCAGCGCCCTCAACGCCCTGTCGATCTCGGTGATCTGGGCGATCGTGGGCGTGAGCCTCGTGGCGATGACCGGCTGGAACGGGCAGATCTCACTCGGGCAGTTCGCGATCGTCGGCGTCGGCGCGATCGTCGCGGGCAACCTCATGGCCCGGTGGGACGTCGACATGTTCGTCGCGCTCGCCGCTGCGGCCGCTGCGGGGATGTTGACGGCGCTCGTGCTGGGCGTGCCGGCCCTTCGCATCCGTGGGCCGTTCCTCGCGGTCGTCACGCTGGCGTTCGCCGCGATGCTGAACAGCTTCGTGCTGAACCCCGACATCTTTCCGTCGATCGTGCCGCAGGACGTCGAGCGCCCGGCCATCTGGGATCGCTTCCCGCTCGACAGCGAGCGGACGATGTTCTACCTGTGCATCGCCGGCCTCGCGCTCTCCGCGCTGATGGCTCGGGGCGCTCGTCGGGCCCGCAGCGGACGGCTGCTGCTCGCGGCACGCGACAACCGGAAGGCGGCGGAGGCGATGTCGGTGAACGCCCGGCGGGCGGCGTTGCAGGGGTTCCTGCTCGCCGGCTCCATCGCCGGGCTCGCCGGAGGCCTCCACGTCCTGCTGCTGCGGGGCGCCCGGAAGGCCACGTTCGAGCCGCCGATGAGCATCGAGGCGTTCTCGCACACGACGATCGGCGGTCTCGGGTCGCTGGGGGGCGCGATCGCCGGCTCGATCGGCCTGCGCTCGCTCGAGGGCGAGCTCGGACAGGGCGGCAAGCTCCTCCTCAACGGTGTGGGCCTGCTCGTCGTGCTGTACGTCATCCCCGGTGGTGTGGCGTCGGCGGTCGCACGGCTGCGCGACCTCGCCACGCGGCGGCTGGCCCGCACGCACGGCTTCGCCGACGCGGCCCCCACGTTCGAGACCACCACGTCGTCGGACTCCACGGGATCACCGGCCGACGCCGGAGCATCCGGGTTCGACGCGGACCGGCTCGCCATCTCGGCACGCGACGTGTGCGTGAGCTACGGCTCGCTGCAGGTGCTCTTCGGCGTCGACCTCGAGGTGCGGCGCGGCGAGATGGTGGCGCTGCTCGGTACCAACGGGGCGGGGAAGTCGACGCTTTTGAAGGCGATGTGCGGGCTCACCCCGGCGAGCGGCGCGGTGCGGTCGCGGCGGCCCGACGGAACGATCGCCACGCTGTCGGGTCGGCGCGCCGACCGCATCGTGCGCGACGGCGTGGCCCTCATGCCCGGCGGCAAGAGCATCTTCCCGACGCTGACCGTGGCCGAGCACCTCCGCCTCGCCACCTGGACGTTCCGCCACGACCACGCCCGCATCGACGCCGACCTCGCCGACGTGGCGTCGGTGTTCCCGTCGCTGAACGGCCTGATGGGCAGGATGGCCGGCGACCTGTCCGGCGGCGAGCAGCAACAGCTGGCGCTGGCGCAGACGCTCATGCTCCGGCCCGAGGTGCTCATGATCGACGAGCTCTCGCTCGGGCTCGCCCCGTCGGTCGTGGCGTCCCTCCTCGAGATCGTGCGGCGCCTGCACGACGGCGGCATGACGATCGTGCTGGTGGAGCAGTCGGTGAACATCGCGCTCCACCTCGCGGAGCGCGCCGTGTTCATGGAGAAGGGCGCGGTGCGCTTCGAGGGGCCGACCCGCGACCTGCTCGACCGCCCCGACATCCTCCGGGCGGTCTTCCTGGACGGCGCCGCCGGTGATCCGTCGGACGACGAGACGGTGGCGGGCGATGCGCCACCCGCGCCGGTGATCTCGCTCCGAGAGCCGACCGTGCAACCCGTCGTGTCGTCCGAGCGTGCGGCCCCGGTGCTGGAGACGCACGGCGTCATCAAGCGCTTCGGCGGCGTTGTGGCGGTCGACGAGGTCGATCTCGCGATCGCCCCCGGGACCATCGTCGGGCTCGTCGGCCAGAACGGGGCCGGCAAGACCACGCTGCTCGACTGCATCTCGGGCTTTCACACGCTCGACAGCGGACGCCTCAGCCTGCGTGGTGTGGACGTCACCGACTGGGCCCCGTGGCAGCGGGCGCGGGGCCGCATGGGCCGCTCGTTCCAGGAGGCACGCCTGTTCCCGTCGCTGACCGTCGCCGAGACGGTGGCCGTGGCCTTCGAGCGGAACGTCGCCAGCCGGTCGATGGTGGCCGACGTGCTCCACCAGCCGGCCAGCTTCGAGGCGGAGCTGGCGACAGCCGGGCGCGTCGACGAGATCCTGAACCTGCTCGGTCTCGACGAGCACCGCCGCAAGCTCACCGCCGAGCTGTCCACCGGGATGCGGCGCATCGTGGAGCTCGCCTGCCTGCTCGCTGCCGACCCCGTGGTGCTGCTGCTCGACGAGCCGTCCGCCGGTGTCGCCCAGCGCGACGCGGAGGCGCTCGCCCCGCTGCTGTTGCGCATCCGTGACACCACCGGCGCCGCGCTGCTGGTGATCGAGCACGACATGGCGCTGCTCCGGTCGATGTGCGACGAGATGGTCGCCCTCGAACTCGGTGCGGTGATCGCCCGGGGCACGCCGGAGGAGGTGCTGGCGAACGAGCGGGTGATCAGCGGCTACCTCGGCACCGACAGCACCGCGATCGAACGGTCGGACTCCGCCGTTCCCGTCTGAACGCGCTCAGCGCCCCTGGGCGATGCAGCTGACGGCGGCGAGCAGGAACGAGGCCAGCGCAGCCTGGGACGACTCGCCCGTCGAGAAGAAGGCGGCGATGGTGCTCGCGCTCATCCGTGCCATCGAGTCGAAGATGCAGGCCGACACCGTCGGATCCATGCCCTGCTTCGCGAACTGCGCGAGCACGTCCGCCCGGTTGAGGAACACCAGCGGGTTGATGTTCGAGAGGTCGAGGCCCGGCGGGATGTACACCTGACCCGGCCCACCGGGGCCCGGCTTGGCGGGGTCGGTGCTGATGGCCCCGGCGAGCAGCGGCGAGATGATCAGCAGGAGCGTGCCGACCTCCTCGGGCGTGAGCTTGTCGGGATCGATGTTGATGTGGAGCTGGTCGAGCTGCACCTTCGTGAGCTGACCCAGCTGGCCCTGCTGCTCGGGCGTGAGGCCCTTGAGCAACGCGAGGACGAGCAGCGGCATCTGGTCCTTCGTGAGCTTCGACAGGTCGAGGTGCTCGAGATCGAGGCCGGCGAGGGGGTTGGCGGACGCCGCCGACTGCGCGCTGCCCACCGACGCGAGGAGCGCCTGCAGTTGCTTGACCTGGTCGGAGCCCAGGGCTCCGGCCACGGTCTTCGCGAGCGCCGCCGGGTCGAGGCCCACCAGCTTGGCGGCATCGAGCCCCTGCGCCGACGCGAGCAGCGACGCCAGCTGGCTCTGGACGCCGCCGGTGCCGACCCCCTGGCCGGCGGCGAGCAGCGCGAGAAGCGTCGCCTGGTCGAGGCACGGAGCGACCGACATGACGAGGCGGTTGGTCGCATCGGGCGTGAGGCCGGCGGTGGCGGCCGACGCAGTGGCCCCCGACGGGTTGGTGAGCCCACCGATGAGGGCGGACACGTCGGCGGCGGTCTGCGGGTTGGCCGAGACGCCGTCGTAGATGCATCCGGCCTGGGTGGCGGTGAGGCCCGTGGACACGAGCGCCGCGACGACGACGTCACGGGAGGGGAGGGCGGGTGTCGCCGCCTTGGTCCCGGTCGCACCGATCGGGATGGCCGACGGCGTGAGGGCGCGTCCGTTCTCCCGGGCCGCCTTGGTGGAGCGGGCGAGGCGTGCTCCCTCACGGATCCAGTGAGGGACCGAGGTCGCCGTGACCCCGTCGGAGGCCGACGCGCCGTCGTAGTCGGCGCTCGCGGAACAGCCCGCGGATGAGGGAGACCGCATAGTGCGGCGACGGCGGTCGATCGGAACTTCATCTCGATGAATCTGACCTCATTCCCGCCCGAAACACAAGCCGTCGCCTCCCACCGCCGCCGGTAGCATGTCGCCGTGTCGCCCTCCCGTCCCCACGCCTCGTCGGAGAACCACCAGTCGCACCGGGCGGTGTGGCTGCGGGCGGCGGTGCTGGGCGCCGACGACGGCATCGTGTCCACCGCCTCGCTCATGATCGGCGTCGCCGCCACGCAGGCCAAGGCGAGCGCCGTGATCACGGCCGGCATCGCCGGGCTCGCCGCCGGCGCCCTGTCGATGGCGGCGGGGGAATACGTGTCGGTCAGCTCGCAGCGCGACACCGAGCGGTCCGACCTGCAGAAGGAGCGGCGCGAGCTCATCGAGTTCCCCGAGGCCGAGCTGCGGGAGCTCACCGAGATCTACGTCGGTCGCGGCCTCGACCGCGAGCTCGCCGGGCAGGTCGCGCATCAGCTGCACGAGCACGACGCCCTCGGCGCCCACATCCGCGACGAGCTGCGCCTCGACCCGAACGATCTCGCCAATCCGGTGCAGGCCGCGGTGACGTCGGCCCTGGCGTTCTGCGCGGGAGCACTCGTCCCCCTCGTGGTCGGCTTCGTCACCACCCGGCCGTGGATCATCGCGCTCGTCGCGCTCCTCACCCTGGGCCTGCTGGGCATCGCCGGCGCCCGTGTCGGCGGCGCCGATCAGCGACGTGCCGCGCTCCGCGTCCTCGTCGGAGGCGGGCTCGCCATGGGGGTGACCGCCCTCATCGGCTCGCTCGTGGGCGGGGTCGTCTGACCTCACGCGTCTCCGCTCAGGCCACCTCGACCTCGATGGTGTGGTGGCCGGTTGCGCCGTTCGGGGCGACATCGGTGCGCTCCGCCGGCTGCGTGGCGCCGTCGTCGTCGGTGGCGCGCACGGCGATCGTGTGGCTGCCCCGCCGGGCATCCCACTCGAGCACCCACTGGCGCCACGTGTCGATCGTGTACTCGTCGGCCAACCGCGCCTCGACCCACGGGCCGTCGTCGATGCGGACCTCCACCTTCGCGATGCCGCGGTGCTGGGCGAACGCGATGCCGGCGACCGCGACCTTCCCGGCCTGCACCGACGCGCCGTTCGACGGGACGTCGATGCGGGACTGGGTCTTCACCGGGCCGTCCTTCGACCAGCCGCGCGGGATCCAGTAGCCGTCGAAGTCGTCGAGGCCGACGAGCTCGATGTCGGTGAGCCACTTGGTGGCCGACACGTAGCCGTACAGACCCGGCACCACGAGGCGAACCGGGAACCCGTGCTCGATGGGCAGGGGCTCGCCGTTCATGCCGATGGCGACGATCGCGTCGCGGCCGTCCATCGCGAGCTTCGTGGGAAAGCCGCAGGTCCACCCGTCGACCGACGTCATCGCCACCTGCGTGCCCTCCGGGCGGACGCCCACCTCCTCGAGCAGCTCGGCGAGGGGCACTCCGATGAACTTGGCGTTGCCCACGAGGTTGCCGCCGACCTCGTTCGAGACGCAGCACAGGGTGACGTAGCGCTCGACGACGTGGCGATCGAGCAGCTGGTCGTAGGTGAGCGAGAGCGGTGTGTCGACGGCACCGTGGATCGTGAGCCGCCAGTCGTCGAGCGTCACCCGAGGCGCCACGTACGCGGTGTCGATGCGGTAGAAGTCGCCGTTGGGCGTGACGAACGGGGTGACGCCGGGGTCGGCGGTCGCGCCCGGGCCCGGTGCGGGCGCCGCGTCGGGCGACCCGGCCCGCACCTTCGGGAACTTGGCCGTCGCCGCGACGACCGACCGGTCGTCGGCGCGGTTGATCGCGCCGGCCACCCCCGCCATCACCGCGGTGCCGGCCCACAGGCCACCGGCCCTCCGCACGAACTGCCGCCGGTCGACGGGCGCCTCCCACCGGTGGATGACCATCGGTTCGGCGACCGGTGCATCCGGCTCGCCGGTCGACTGGCCGGCCGGTCCTGCGTCGGAGGGCGACGTGGTGAACTCGACGGAGCGCATCGGGATCGGCACGAGACGAGGCCCGGGCTTGCCGACGAACGGCACCAGCACCGCGAACGCGACGTAGGCGGCGAGCGCGCTGGCGCCGGCCGCGAAGAGCTCTCCGGGCCCGACCTCCTTGACCGCCATGAGGCCGACGACCGTGAAGACCACGATGCCGGCGGGCACCAGCCAGCGGCGGCGTGTCGCATGGTGCGCGATCAGCGACGCGCACACCGTGAGGATCACGACGATGCCGATGCCGAGCACGAGCTTGTCGTCGGTGCCGAACGTGGAGATCGCCCACTTCCGGACGCCCTGCGGAACCGAGTCGATGACCTGCCGGGCGACGCCGGCGACGGGCGAGTCGACCGCCGTGATCGCCCCGACGAGGCTGCCCGCGGCGGTGGAGCCGAGGGCCACCACGGCGCCCGTGGTGATCGCACGGCTGTGCCGCTTGAGCCAGCCGAGACCGGTGACCGGGTCGTCCGGATCGACGTCGCCCGACTCGCCCCGTCCGACGGTGCGGGGTGGGTCGACGGCGGTCATGGGGTCAGTCTGCCGCGAACGCCTCCACGGGCGGGCACGCGCAGATCAAGTTTCGATCTCCGTAACCATTGTCGATCCGGCTGACGGGCGGCCAGTACTTGTTGGTGCGGAGCGACGCCACCGGGTAGGCGGCCTCGGCCCGCGTGTAGGGGTGCGGCCACTCGTCGACGAGCAGGTCCTCGGCGGGGTGCGGGGCGTTGCGCAGCGGCGACGCCTCGAGCGCCCACTCGCCGGACGCGACCCGCTCGATCTCGGCACGGATGGCGATCATGGCGTCGCAGAAGCGGTCGATCTCGACGAGCGGCTCGCTCTCGGTCGGCTCGATCATGAGGGTGCCCGGCACGGGGAACGACATGGTCGGCGCGTGGAAGCCGTAGTCGACGAGCCGCTTGGCGATGTCCTCGCCGCTGACACCGCACTCCTTCTCGATGGGGCGGATGTCCACGATGCACTCGTGCGCGACGAGCCCGTTGCGACCGGAGTACAGCACCGGGTAGTGCTCGCCGAGTCGGGTCGCGATGTAGTTGGCGGCGACGATGGCGCTGGTGGTCGCGTCGCGGAGGCCGTCGGGGCCCATCATCGCGATGTACGACCACGGGATCGGCAGGATCGACGCGGAGCCCCAGGGCGCCGAGGCGATGGAGCCGACGCCACGGTTCGGCAGGTACGGCTCGAGATGCGAACGGACCCCGATGGGACCGACGCCGGGGCCGCCGCCGCCGTGGGGGATGCAGAACGTCTTGTGGAGGTTGAGGTGACTCACGTCGGAGCCGAACGCCCCGGGCTGGGCGAGGCCGACGAGGGCGTTCATGTTGGCGCCGTCGAGGTACACCTGGCCGCCGGCCGCGTGGACGAGCTCGCAGATCTCGCCGATTGCCTCCTCGAACACGCCGTGCGTGGAGGGGTAGGTGATCATGAGCGCCGCGAGCTGCGTGCCGTGGGTCTCGATCTTGGCGCGGAGGTCGTCGAGGTCGACGCTGCCGTCGGGCCCGCTGGCCACCACGACGACCCGCATGCCGACCATGACCGCGCTCGCGGCGTTGGTGCCGTGGGCGGACGAGGGGATGAGGCACACGTCACGATCGATGTCGCCGTTGGCGTGGTGGTAGGCGCGGATGGCCATGAGGCCGGCGTACTCGCCCTGGCTCCCGGCGTTGGGCTGCAGCGACACGGCGTCGTAGCCGGTGATCGTGGCGAGCCACTGCTCGAGGTCGGCGAAGAGGTCGAGGTAGCCCTGGGCCTGGTCGAGCGGCGCGAACGGGTGGATGCGGCCGAACTCGGGCCACGTGACCGGGATCATCTCGGTGGCGGCGTTGAGCTTCATCGTGCAGCTGCCGAGCGGGATCATGGCCCGGTCGAGCGCGATGTCGCGATCGGCAAGGGTGCGCAGGTAGCGCATCATCTCGGTCTCGGAGTGGTGCGTGCGGAACACCGGATGGGTGCAGAAGTCGGTGGTGCGCCCGAGCCCGGCGGGAATCCCCGCCGCAGCCCCGCCCGCCGCAGAACCGGGGGAGGAGGGGGAGAAGCAGCCGAGCAGGGTGTCGACGACGGCGGCGGTGGTGGCCTCGTCGCAGCTGATGCCCACGTGGTCGGCGTCGACGGGCCGGATGTTGATGCCGGCGGCGAGGGCGGCGGCGACCACCTCGGCGGCACGGCCGGGCACGGCCACGGTGAGCGTGTCGAACCACGTGTCGTTCACCACGGTGACGCCGGCGGCGGTGAGGCCCTCGGCGAGCAGCGACGTGAACGCGTGCGTGCGGTTGGCGATGCGGCGGAGGCCGTCGGGGCCGTGGTACACGGCGTACATCGACGCCATGACCGCGAGCAGGACCTGCGCCGTGCAGATGTTGGACGTGGCCTTCTCGCGGCGGATGTGCTGTTCGCGCGTCTGCAGCGCGAGGCGCAGGCCGGGGCGGCCGGCGGCGTCGACGGAGTACCCGACGAGGCGGCCCGGCAGCGAGCGCTTGTGGGCGTCGGTGCAGGCGAGGAAGCCGGCGTGCGGGCCGCCGAAGCCCATCGGCACGCCGAACCGCTGGGCGGACCCCACGGCGATGTCGGCGCCGAGCGTGCCGGGCGCCTCGAGCACGCACAGCGCGAGCAGGTCGGACGCGACGACGGCGAGCGCCCCCGCCTCGTGGAGCGCGGCGATGACCGGGCGATGGTCGACGATCGAGCCCGACGAGCCCGGGTAGGCGAGCAGCGCGCCGAACACCGTCGACGCGTCGAGGTCGGTGGCCGGGTCGCCGATCAGCACCTTGATGCCGAGCGGCTCGGCGCGGGTCTCCACCACGGCGATCGTCTGCGGGTGGCAGTCGACGTCGACGAAGAACGCCTCGGCGGTGGTCTTGGTGGCGCGCCGCGCCATCGTCATCGCCTCGGCGGCCGCCGTGCCCTCGTCGAGCATCGACGCGTTCGCGATGTCGAGCGCACACAGGTCGGCGACCATCGTCTGGAAGTTGATGATGGCCTCGAGCCGGCCCTGGCTGATCTCGGGCTGGTAGGGCGTGTACGCCGTGTACCACCCCGGGTTCTCGAGCACGTTGCGCAGGATGCACGGCGGGGTGACGGTGTCGTAGTAGCCCTGCCCGATCATCGAGACGAGCGGCTGGTTGCGGTCGGCGTAGCTCCGGATGCGGGCGAGCGCCTCGACCTCGGTGAGCGCTGCCGGAAGGTCGAGCAGGTCGCGGTTGCGGATCGACTCGGGCACGACGCCGTCGATGAGCGCGTCGACGGTGGGGTAGCCGCAGGCCTCCACCATCCTCTGGAGCTCGGCGCGGTCGGCGCCGATGTGGCGGTCGGCGAAGCGCTCGACGGCGAACCGGTCGGACTGGGGTGCAGGCATGGCGAACTCCGTGGGGTTCCCCTCTGTCGTCGCGCCCGGGGGAGCGGCTCCAGAGTTGCCTAGTTCGGGCGGTCCAGGGACCTGAGAGATTCCGGGGTGTTGCTCCTTCGGTGCCCGGCGTACCGGGGCTCTCCCGCCCGATGTCAACGGCGTCGGTTGTCGCCGCTCACGTTAGCTCAGTCGAGGAGGTCCGGTTCCTGGTCGGTGATCCAGGTCCACAGCGGGTGGAACTGGAACATGCCCGCCACCTCGGTGCCCACCTGCGAGTAGGTGAGGGCCGCCACCTCCGGCTCGATCACCTTCGGCGTGCCGGCGGCCATCGCTGCGAGCTGCACCTCGCAGGTGCGCTCCATCGTGATGAACCACCACACCGCGGCGTCGACGGACGCGCCGACGGTGAGCAGCCCGTGGTTCTGCAGGATCGCGGCCTTGTGCTTGCCGAGCGCCCCGGCGATGCGGTCGCCCTCCGACGTGTCGTTGACGACGCCGGTGAAGTCGTCGAACACGTCGTGGTCGTCGAAGAACGCGCAGGAGTCCTGGGTGATCGCGTCGAGCCGGCGTCCGAGCGTGGAGAACGCCCGGCCGTAGCGCGAGTGGGAGTGCGCGGCGGCCGTGATGTCGGGCCGAGCGGCGTGCACCCGCGAGTGGATCGCGAAGGCGGCGCGGTTGACCGGCCAGTCGCCCTCGACGACCTCGCCGTCGTGGTTCACGAGGATGAGGTCGGATGCCCGGATCTGGCGGAAGCTCATGCCGAACGGGTTGACCCAGAAGCAGTCGGCGCGCTCGGGATCGCGGGCCGTGATGTGGCCGGCCACACCCTCGTCGAACCCGAAGCGGCCGAAGAGGCGGAACCCGGCCGCGAGGCGCTGCTTGAGGTGGAGGCGCTCCGCCTCGACCGAGTCGAAGGTCGGGAACGAGAACGGGACGGGTCGGCTCATGGTTGCTCCCAGCGGACGGCGGGTCGGGGGCCCTCAGGTGAAGGCGTCGATGACGTCACGATAGAAGGCGAACAGGGCCGGACGGTGCGCGATGGGCGACTTGCCGAGCCGTACGAGCACGAGGTCGAGGGCCGGCACCACGGCGACGAGCTGACCCTCGTAGCCCTGCGCGGCGAACGTGCCGTGCTCGTCGCCCCACACCCACCAGAACGCGCCGTAGAACTGGCCGTCCTCCTCGTCGACCGACCGTGCCGTGCGCGCCTGGTCCACCCAGCCCTCCGGCAGGATCCGCCGGCCCTCCCACACGCCGTCGCGGAGGTAGAGCAGGCCGAAGCGCGCAAAGTCGCGAGCGGTCGCGTACACGTACGACGACCCGACCATCGTGCCCGCACCGTCGTAGTGCGGCGTGGCCGAGGTCATGCCGAGCGGGCCGAAGAGGCGGGAGCGGAGCAGTGCGTCCGTGCCGGCCCGGTCGAGGCCGTAGGCCTGGGACACGGCGCGGCTCACGATGTTGGTCGACCCCGACGAGTAGTTGAACACCGTGTCGACGGGCGCCGCGAGCTCCTGGGTCGCGGCGTAGTGCGCCATGTCGGCGGCGCCGCTGCCGAACAGCATCTCGAGGCAGTGCGAGGTGCCGGCGTCGACGTAGTCCTCGTTGAACTCGAGGCCCGATCGCATCGCCATGAGGTGGCGGAGCGTGATGCCGTGCCGCGGGTCGGCGGGGTCGGTCCACTCCGGCGCCGCCGGCGCGGCGTCGATGTCGATCACACCGTCGCCGGTGGCGAGGCCGACCGCCGCCTGGGTGATGGACTTCGCCACCGACCAGCTCGTGAGCGCGGTCGTGGCCGTGACGTGCGGGCCGTACCGCTCGGCCACGATGCGGCCGCCCTGGGCGGCGACGAACGCCAGGCTCGACGCCAGCTCGGGGTTGGGGTTCACGTCGAACGCCCGGTCGAGCACCAGGTCGAGCCGTTCCGGATCGCCGGTGAGCATCGGGCCGGTGGCCCAGGTGAGGGTCGGCCACGACACGCCGGCGGGCTGAGCCGGCAGCGGGATCGAGGCGGTGGGGAGATCGGTCATGCGAGCGGGCGACCGAACGGCAGCTCGGCGGCCCACGTGCGGAGGAAGTCCTCGGCCGCGTAGCAGGCGCCGAGGTAGGCGCCCTCGGAGTGGGTGAGCACGGGCGTGAGCGCCTCGGTGACGCGGCCGGCGACGTCGGCCTCGCCGGCGGCGGCGAGGAGCGGACCGGCGGCGGTCACGAAATCGGGCAGCACGGTGGCGCCGTTGCGGCCGGCCACCGCGAGGCCGCGAGCGGTGATGATCTGGCCCGCCGAGCCCACGATCGTGGCGCCGCCGAGCGCGCCGACGTTCTCGTGATCGAGGACCCCGGGCTTGGAACCGAGGACGGCGACGGCGGCGCCGGAGGCGAGGAGCTCGGCGAGGGGCAACGTGCGGGCATCCGACCCGGCGGCGGCGAACGCCGCGGTGACCGCGTCGGCGCCTGGCGACCCGGCCTCGACGGCGACGAGTGCGCTGTCGAGCGCGACGGTCGTCGCTGCGGCGGCGACCACGCCCGCGGCCAGCGCGTCGGTGTGGGGATCGACCGTCGCTCCCCAGGCGGCGAGGTCAGCGGCGGTGACGCCCTTGGCCGGCGCCAGCGTGAGGCTGCCGTCGACGACCTTCGGCGCGAGCTCGGAGACGAACGCAGCGACGGCGTCGTCGCGCCCGTCGCCCTCGGCGTTGATGCCGGCGGACGCGCCGGACGTGGCGATCCCGAACGACGCGTACGAGTAGGTGATCGATCGGGCCAGCGCCGTCGCGCCGTCCTGCAGGATCTTGCGTGCGCACCGCACCACGCCGGTGGCCGCGGCCGCATCGGGGAGGTCGACGACGACGAACGCGTCGACGGTGGTCAATTTCGTGATCTGCACGCCCGCATTGTGGCACGCCCGGCCGCGACGGCCGCCGACGACTGCCGCGCCTGGGGGCGGACAGCGAGGGGCCGTGAGAGCAGACCCCCCGAACTGCTCACACGGCCCTTCGGTGTGGCGGTCAGCGGGCCGGAGCCCGCTGGTGCTGACCGAACTCGGAAGCGGGGCGTCGGGGTGAGCCGTCGCCGGTGCTTCGAATGCGAACCATACCAAACTGCGGTGACATCTGTCACGCGCGAAGCGATGGCGCGGCGCGGTGCGAGTCGATACCCGTCAGAGCTGCATCTGGATGGCGACGCGGCTGCCGAGCACGGGCACGATGCGGTCGGTGATCACCGCTCGGTGCACGGGATGGTCGCGGTAGACCTCGTAGGCGGCGCGGTCGTCGAAGTCCGCGACGATGCCGATGTCCGCGTTCCCCTCGGCGAGGTGCTCGTCGGTGCCGAAGCGGTACTCCGCGATCTCGGGGATCGCGTCGGGGAGCGTCGCCAGCCCCTCGAGGATGTTCGTGAGCGCTGACGTCGGCGCGTCGGCGTCGAGGGTGAGCAGGACGATGTGCCGGAACATCGCGTCAGTCTCGCCCGAAACCGGTCCCGGACGCGAACATCCCGCCGGCACCAGTTCCGGCGGGAGGCTCTGTTGTGCACTGTGGTCTCCGGAAGCACCAGCCTTCGAGGAGAACATCCCAGCGAATATGTCGGGTAGACGCCTCAGGGTCGCGAAAGTCGCGAGAAATTCCGCGGCCGCTCCGGAGTCAGGCTCGCGACCGCGCCGGCGTCACCGAGTACGGCTGCTCGAGCAGGCGGTGGAACGGCATCTGGACGCGGTGCCCGTCGGGCGTCTCGACCTCGACGGACACGGCGTGGACGGCGACGACGAGCCCGTCCACGTCACTGCACGAGAGGTGGCGGCCGACCTTGACGTGGCTGCGCAGCGCACGGCCCGCGGCGATCTCGGCGGCGACCTGACGCCCGCCGAACGCGGTGAGCATCCCGACCACGAGCGTCGGCGCGCCCACCACGATGCCGAGGGCCAGGCTGAGGAGCGTGGTGTCCACGCCGAGCTGGCTCAGCGCCATCACCGCGCTCGCGCCGAGCACCGCGTAGCGCAGGCCCCGTTCGAGGTTGCGGTGCCGCACCCCCGAGGTGCGCACCGACGACTGAGCGACGGTGGCGGCGACGATGAGCGACACGGCGTAGCCGACGATGAGGATGAGGCCACCGAGCATCAGGTTCGGGAACACCTCGATCACACGATCGGGGATCTGCTCGAACGCATGCCGGCTGGTGGACGCCACGGCCACCAGCACGCCGATGGCGGCTGCCGCCCAGAACACGAACGTGCCCACGGGCCGAGCCATCTCGCGGATCTCCGGGGTGCGGTCCTCGCGTCCCATCGACGAGCGGATGATGCGGCCGGCGATCTCGCCGAGCAGCAGGCTCGAGGCCAGGGCGATGACCGCCACGATCCAATGGCTTCCCTCGATCACGATCGGCTCACCTCCTCCTGCTCCTCCGTCGGCTCGGTCACGAGGAACCGCATGGTCTCCCATCCCACCGTCAGCAGCTCCGAGCACGTTCCCAGGAGGGATCGGCTGATGAGGCTGCTGGACACCTGGTGTCGGGTCCTCGTCTCCAGATCGGCAGGGGAGCGCAGAAGCTGAGCGAGCGACTCCTGCAGACCGGCGTCGGTCGCGGCCAGCTCCGCCTCGAGCTCCGGGCTGAGCTCGGGGCCGAGCTCGTGGTCCGGATCGTGCCGGGGATCGTGTCGGGGATCGTTCATGGGGACACTCCTGACTGGACGACTCGCTGGAGCTCGCGCCGGGCCCGCAGCAGACGGGTCTTCACCGTCGCGAGGGGCACGTCGAGGGCGTCGGCGATCTGCTGGTAGGTGAGGCCGTCGAGGTCGCGCATCACCACGATCGTGCGGCTGAGGTCGTCGAGCTCGCCGAGCGCGCGCCGGAGGCGTTCGAGGTCGGAGCGCGCGTCGGTCTCGCGCTCGACGTCGTAGGGGCTCGGCATCTCGGGGATGCGGTCGGGCTCTGTCGTCGTGTCGCGGATGCGGCGGAGGTAGCTGACGGCCGTGTTGTGGGCGATGCTCAGCACCCATCCCTGCAGGGAGCCCTCGCCGCGCCACGTCGGGAGCGCCTGCCACGCCTTGATGATCGTCTCCTGCACGACGTCCTCGGCGAGGTGCTCGTCGCGCACCACCGTGTAGGCGACCCGGTAGATCGCCCCGGCGTGATCCTGGATCAGCCGGTGGAACTGTTCCTCGGTCGCGCTCGGGCGCGGCGTGGTGCGATGGTGACGGAGCACGGGAGACCTCGTGCCCAGTGTGCCGGGAGGTGTCCGGGAATCCTCCGGCCGTCGGAGCGGGTCAGGCCTGGCGCAGACGCCAGCGGGCGCGGCCCTGGCGCGCCATCTTCGACGACACCGGCTGCGGGGGTGGCGGCGGGGCGGCCGCCTGCTCGCGCAGGTCGATGACGGGCTCGCCGCCGTCGCCGGCCTCGAGGCTCTTCGGCCGGTCGTCCGGCGGGTCGATGCCGGCGTACCAGTCGTCGATGCACGCCTCGACCTCGGCGAGCGACACGCGCAGCATCGACGCCACGGTGGGGATCGGGAACGGCGCGAGCGTGAGCACGATGGCCGCGGGTTCGAGGCCGCTCCGGCGCGCGAGGCGCCGCCAGAGCTCGAGGCGCTCGGTGTAGTGGTCGACCACCTTCGGCCCGGCCCCGATCGACACGAGGTGCGCGGCGCGGCGCAGCACGAGGTCGATGGCGCGGGGGATCACGACGTCGAGGGCCGCGCTGGAGTCGTGCTCCATCGACATCTCGATCGCGGTGCGGGCGATGTGCTTCGCCGGTTCCATCGAGCCGATGAGCACGAGCACGGCGCGACTGGCGACGGCGTACGGGTCGAGCACGAGCGGCAGGCCGTCGTTGGCTCGTGCGAGCGCCACGCCGGCGCTCGGAGCGACTCGTTCGGGCAGCGGCGCGGCCACCTCGTCGACGACGGCGATCGCCGTCTCCGTGGAGGAGGCGGGATCGACCGCACGCGGCTGGGGGAAGTGGCCCTCGGGCACGTGGTTGTGCGGGAAGTCCGGGTTGACGGCGACCGGCGCCGCCGACTCGGCGGTGGGCGCCTCGACGTGGGCCATCTCCGGCTCGGGCTCCGGCGCCACCACGGGCCGGGGCGCGACGGAGAACATCGGCATCGGGTCGTTCCCCGTGGGCACATCGGAGTTGTGAGAGGCTGTCACGTGCGGTCGTGATCGATTCGGGTCGGGCGCCGGGAGTGGCTCCCCGGAGCGTGCGGTTCCACGAGGACAGGGTACATAGGTCAAATGGACTATCCGGGACGGCGATGACACACGATTCCCCTGCTCTGCTCGTCTACCTGCACGGCCACGGCTCCACCCCGCACCAGGTCGCCGCCGTCTTCTGCGAGCCCGCCGACGACGGCTGGGTGCGCTGCTGTCCCGCGGCCGCCGTACCCGCGGGCGACGGGTGGTCGTGGTTCGAGGAGGGTCCCATGGGGATCGTCGGCGCGTCGCTCGACCGGGCGGTCGCCGCGATCGTCGCCGTGGTCGAGGCCACCCGCGACGAGCTCGGCATCGGCCGCGACCGCGTGGTGGTCGGCGGGTTCTCCCAGGGCGCCGCGCTCGCGCTGGCGGTGGCCGCGGCGCTGCCCCGTGACGACGAGGGCGGCACCCTCGGCGGGCTCCTCCTGGAGGCGGGCTTCGTGCCGGAGGTGTTCGGCACCGACTTCCCGCTCACCGCCGTGGCGGCGGGCTCGGTGCTGGTGCAGCACCCCGTCGACGACGAGGTCGTGCCGGCGTTCATGGGCAAGGACCTCGCCGAGTCGCTGGGCGCAGTGCCGGGGGTCGGCGAGGTCGAGCTCGATCTCGTGGCGGGCGGTCACGTCGTCTCGCCCGACATGCTGGCCACGGCGAGCCGCTGGCTGCGCGACCGGAGGTGACGGCGTGCGCGTGATGGTGGCGCTGCCGACCGATCACGTCGACCGACCCGAGGAGTTCGTCACGGGCGCGGCCGTCGCCGAGATGTCGCGTCACGCCGAGCGCTGCGGCCTCGACGCGGTGTTCGTGACCGACCACCCGGCGCCCGACGACCGCTGGCTCGCCGGCGGCGGGCACCACGCCCTCGAACCGACGGTGGCGCTGTCGTTCGCTGCGGCGGCCACCACGACGCTCCGTGTCGTGACCAACATCTACGTGCTGGCGTACCGGGCTCCGCTGCTCGCGGCGAAGACGCTGGCGACGCTCGACGCGCTCTCGGGCGGCCGGCTCACCGTCGGCGTGGCCGCCGGGTACCTGCGCCCGGAGTTCCGTGCGCTGGGCGCCGACTTCGAGCACCGGGGCGAGCGCCTCGACGAGGCCATCGCCGTGCTGCGGTCGGCGTGGACCGGGAGCTCCTACGCGGGCGAGGGGCCCGGGTGGTCGGCGCGGGGCACGACGATCCTGCCGCTCCCGGCGCAGCCCGGTGGGCCGCCGATCTGGTGCGGCGGCAACTCGCGGGCCGCGATGACCCGAGCCGTGACCGGCGCCGACGGATGGTTGCCGTTCGCGACCCCCGCCGGCATGTCCGGCGCGGTGCGCACCGCCGAGATCGCCACGCTCGACGACCTCGCGGCGCGCCTCGACCTGCTCGACCGCCTGTGCGAGGAGCACGGTCGCGCCGAGCGACCCACCATCTGCTTCACCCCGATCAGCACCTGGGCCGAGCCGGAGCGTCTCCTCGACGAGGTCGGCCGCCTGGGCGAGCTCGGCGTCGACTGGGTGTCGGTGACGATCCCCGACGACGGCACCGGCACGAGGGCCTCGTGGATGGACGCGGTGTCGGCCCTCAGCTCGGCGTTGGGTTCGCCCACGCGCTGACCAGCGCATCGGTGTCGGTGAGCGTGGCCAGCTGCGAGAACGTGTTGGTCAGCACCGACGTCGCGTACTCGGGTGGAACTGCCACGGTGGCATCCGTCGGGACCACCACCCGGTAGCCGAGGTTCACCGCCTCGATGCAGAGGCCGAGCACCCCCACGTTCAGCGAGACGCCGGCCGCCACGACCGTGGTCGCCCCGAGGCTGCGGAGCGTCGCGTCGAGGTCGGTGCCGGTGAACGGGCTCACGCCGTGGCGACGCGCCGAGCAGACGTCGGCGGGCTCGGGGCCGAGCTCGGGGATCAGCTCCGCAGCCGGCGACCCCTCCTCCAGCTGACCGGGGATCGTCGCCGCGTACGCGAGCAGGGGCGCGTTGGTGGGGCTGCCGACGCGGTCGGGGCGGAAGTGCGCGAGCGCGTGCACCACGGGCACGTCGGCGGCGCGAGCGGCGCCGGCCAGCGCAGCGAGGTTGGCGACGAGGCCTGACTCCTCGACCGCCGTCCGCAGCGCCGGGAACGTCGCGAGATCGCCGACGACGCCTCGCTGGCACTCCATGGTGACGAGGGCGGTGGTGGCCGGGTCGACGAGGTCGGTCAGTCTGCTCACCGCACCACTGTGCGTCACCGGCGCGCTCTCGGGAAGGATGGTCCGGTGCGACCACTCGTCCTGGCGTCCGCCAGTCGCTACCGCGCCGAGCTGCTCACCGGCGCCGGCCTCGTGTTCACCGTCGCACGTCCGACCTTCGACGAGCGTGCCCTCGACCACCGGTTCGACGAGGTGGGCGCTGCAGGCCTCGCACTCGAGCTCGCGTCGGGCAAGGCGCGTTCGGTCGCGGCGGCGCATCCGGACGCGCTGGTGATCGGCGGCGACCAGCTGGCCGTGCTCACGGTCGACGGCGTGGACCGGCTCCTCCACCAGCCGGGCGACGCCGCTCGCGCGGTCGAGCAGCTGATGGAGATGTCGGGCACGACGCACCGACTGGTGAACGGCCTCGTCGTGCTGGACACGTCGACCGGCCGCGAGCACGCCGAGGTGGACGAGCACCGCATCACGATGCGCGACTTCACCCGCGCCGAGGCCGAGGCCTACGTCGAGGCCTTCGAGCCGTTCGACTGCGCCGGCGGCTACCGCCTCGAGGACGACGCCGATCTGGTCGCGTCGGTCGACGGCGAGCACCCGAGCGGCGTGATCGGGCTCAACCTGCCGTCGTTGCGGCGGCTGCTCGGCGCCGCCGGCGGCAGCCTCCCTTGACCACCTTCGGCGTGCTGCAGTTCGCGAACTCGAAGGCGGCCGTGCTGTCGAGATCGAGGTCGGGGCAGGTCGCCCGTCGCCAGTCCATGGCGTTCGGGGTGCCGAGCGCGGGATACCACAGGTCGATCGTGCGATCGGCGTTCGTGCGGGCGATCACCATCGTCGGCTCCGACACCTCGGGCACGTCGGCCCACAGGGTGAGTTCGGCCGTCGTGCCGGCGTCGTTCGCGTCGAGGAAGCACCGGCGCGCCGGCTCCTTCGGGTCGACGCCCATGCCGGGCGATCCGCTGAACGACTGACCGCAGTCGTGGTACTCGCTGCGGAGCGCGAAGGCATCCGGCACCTCCGAGGCCGGTGGCGCGTCGGTGCGGGTGATGGTGCAGCCGCTGCCCGGGGCGAACGAGGCGGTGAGGAACACCGTCTCGTCGGCCGCGAGCGTGACGTGCTCGACGCAACGATCCGTCGGCGGATCGAGGAAGCCGCAGTTGCCGTCGCACGGCCGCTGGTACGACTCCACCTCGTAGGTGCCGGGTTCGAGTCGGCGGTCGAGCACCGGCACCACCATGGCCCGCGCCATGAACGTGGTGTTCACGACCTCGTCGCCGTCCGGGCCACGGAGGATCGCGGTCGAGATCTGGCCCTCCGTGTAGCAGCAGCCGGTCTGGTGCTGGCTGAGGCGCAGTCGCGCGCCGCCGGCGCGAGTTGTAGGCGCCGCCGAGGTGGTGGTCGCTGCGCCGTCGGCCGTGCGGACGGCCTCGTCGCCGCAGCCGGCGAGGACGAGCGCGAACGCTGCGACGAGTGTGAGAACGAGCGGTCGGGTCATCGGGCCTCCGGAAGGTCGCTTTCCCGTTCGACGTCCGATGTGACGAGTCAGTTCCCCCGGGTCACGGCGGCGGTCGTCGTGATGTCCCGGCTCGACGAACCGGCGCGCACCTCGAAGTCGGCGCCGCTGAGCGCCCAGGCGCCGGCGACCGGGTCCCAGTGCTGGAACGCCCGGTCGTCGAGCTCCACGTCGACCCGTGTCGACGCGCCGGGTTCCAGGGTCACCTTCGCGAAGCCCTTGAGCTCCTGCGGCGGTCGGGCCACCGGCGACGACAGGGGAGCGACGTAGACCTGCACCACGTGCGAGGCGGTGACGGCGCCGGTGTTGGTGACCCGCACCGAGGCGGTGACCGGGCCCTCGCCGTCGGTCACTGCGAGGTCGTCGACGGTGAACGACGAGTAGCCGAGGCCGTGCCCGAAGGGGTAGCGGGGCTCGATCTCGCGGTGGTCGTAGAACCGGTACCCGGCGAACACGCCCTCGCCGTAGAGCACCTCGCCGAACTCGCCGGGGTAGTTCTCGAACGCCGGGTGGTCCTCGAAGCTGCGGGGGAAGGTGGTGGGCAGGCGACCGGAGGGGGAGTGGTCGCCGCTCACGAGGTCGGCCACCGCGTTGCCGGTCTCCTGGCCGAGGTACCAGAGCTGGGCGACGGCGCCCACGCGGTCCTCCCAGTCCATCGCGACCGGCGAGCCCGCTTGGATCAACACCGCGGTGCGGGGCTGGGCTGCGGCCACGGCCTCGATCAGGTCGACCTGACGGCCCGGGAGGTGCCAGTCGGCGCGGTCGGCGCCCTCGGTCTCCCAGTCCTGGTTGAGGCCGACCACCACGATGGCGACGTCGGCGTCGGCGGCCACCGCAGCGGCCTGCTCGATCGAGTCGTCGGCGAGCACCGGCAGCCCGCCGAGCAGGTATGCCGCCGCGGCGAGGCCCTCGATGCTGGCGAACTCGCCCACGATGGACAGCTCCTGGCCCTCGGTCACGTCGATGCGGGCA
The DNA here is from genome assembly GCA_046331245.1 of Acidimicrobiales bacterium. GTDB lineage: Bacteria > Actinomycetota > Acidimicrobiia > Acidimicrobiales > Microtrichaceae > SSF14. The sequence continues at coordinate 141,051 of JAXLRH010000003.1, forward strand.
CGGATCTCGGCGGACCCGAGCCCGAAGAACGCGTCGCCGGGCACCCAGTCGTCCCACATGTCGAGCACGACCTCGCCGTCGACGAGCACGCGGCCCTTGCCCCCGGTGATCATCGACAGCTCGAACGGGCCGGTGACCGGTGCGGTGAAGGTGCCGCGGACGCGGAGGGAGAAGTCGCCGCCGGTCACGCCCTCCGCCGGATCGCCGAGCCACGTGAGGCGCGGCACGTCGGTGTGCGCCACGACGACGGGGTCGCCGGCGAGCTCGCGGCCGGCGTGGTACTCGAGCTCGAAGCCGGAGCGATCGCCGTTGCGCACCCAACGGTGGTCGAGGGGCGGGAGGTTGCGGTACGCGTCGCACCCGCGGGCGAACACGATCTCGACGTCGTCGCCGTACCGGGCGCGCAGGCCGTCGAGGACGGTGACCGAGTAGTGGGGGTTGACCGCCGCCGAGCCGCCGCCCTGCACCAGGTGCACGTCGGCATTTGGGCCGACGACGGCGATGCGACGCACGGTGCCGGGAAGCACGGGCAGCGTCGGCGAGCCGGCGACGGGCTCGTTGCGGAGCAGCACGACGCTCTCACGGGCCGCCTCACGCAGCACCTCGCGGTGCTCGGGCAGGTCCAGCGACTCCTCGGCCGCCCGCGGCGACGCCGGGTCGCGGTCGAGCACGCCGAGTCGTTCCATCACGCCGAGCAGCCTCCGGAGCTTGGCGTCGAGGTCGGCCTCGTTCGCCTCCCCGGCGCGGATCGCGTCGGCCAGCTTGTCGCCGAGGAACACCGGCGGGCCGGGCATCTCGAGGTCCACGCCGTGGGCCGCGGTGCCGGCCGTCGACTTCGTGCCCCACCAGTCCGAGATGATGAAGCCGTCGAAGCCCCACTCCTCGAGCAGCGAGAACAGCAGGGGGTGCTCGGCGCAGTAGACGCCGCGCAGGCGGTTGTAGGCCGACATGATCGACATCGAGCGAGCCCGTACGATCGCCGCCTCAAACGGGACCAGGTAGAGCTCGCGGAGCGCCCGGTCGCCCACCTCGGAGCTGATCGTGTGACGCTCGAACTCGCTGTCGTTGGCCACGAAGTGCTTCACCGCGCAGCCCACGCCCTCGCCCTGCACGCCGTCGATGTAGGCGACGGCCAGCTGCGCCGTGAGGAGCGGGTCCTCGGAGTAGCACTCGAAGTTGCGGCCCGCGAGCGGCGAGCGGTGGAGGTTGACGGTGGGGGCGAGGAGCACGTCCGCCTGCTTCGACCGCGTCTCGGCGCCGAGGACGCCGCCGACGCGTCCGACGAGCTCGGGGTTCCAGGTGGAGCCGAGCGCCGTGCCGCACGGCGTGCAGGCGGAGGTGGTGTCGGTCCAGGAGTTGCCCCGCGCCCCGTTGGGCCCGTCGCTCACCTTGAGCCCGGCGATCCCCACCCGCTCGGCGCCGATGGCGTGCCACATGTCGACGCCGCCCGTCAGGCCTGCCTTCTCGTCGAGTGTCATCGCTGCGATCAACTCGTCGACGCGCTCGCTCATCCCGTCCTCCCCATCCTCGTCTGCCGCATTCCTCGTGCGCCGCTCCGGCCACGGATCCCGCACACTGCCATGTTTTGGGGTTCGTTGTGCGCGAGGGGTGCACACAACGAACCCCGAAACGCGGGTTGGGGCGGCGCGGAGCGCCGGTGCGGACGGCGCGGAGCGCCGGCAGGACCGGCGGTCGGGAGTTTCACCGGTGTGCTTTGCGGGGTTATGCTGCCGCATGGCACAGCTTCCCGACGACGATCTCGGCGGAGACGCCGAGTTCCAAGCTCGATTCGGCCGCATCGGCCTGACGTTCGACGACGTGCTCCTGATGCCCGCCGAGTCCGACGTGCTGCCCCACGAGAGCGACACGTCCACCTGGTTCACGCCCGACATCCGGCTGGCGGTCCCCATCGTGTCCGCCGCCATGGACACCGTCACCGAGTCGCGCATGGCCATCGCGCTGGCCCGCCTCGGTGGCATCGGTGTCGTGCACCGCAACCTGCCCCCCGAGGAGCAGGCCGCCGAGGTCGACCGGGTGAAGCGCTCGGAGTCGGGCATGATCACCGACCCCGTCACGCTGCAGCCCCACCTGCCGGTGCAGGCGGCGCTGGACCTCATGGAGCGCTTCCACATCTCGGGTGTGCCGATCACCGACGAGAAGAACCGCCTCGTCGGCATCCTCACCAACCGCGACCTCCGCTTCGAGACCGACTTCGGTCGCCGCATCGACGAGGTGATGACGTCGGAGGGCCTGCAGACGGTGCCGGTCGGCACCACCCTCGACGAGGCGCAGGAGGTGTTCCGGCACATCAAGGTCGAGAAGCTGCCCGTCGTCGACGGCGACGGCTTCCTGCGCGGGCTCATCACCATCAAAGATCTCCAGAAGCGCACCGACTACCCGAAAGCGACGAAGTACGCCGAGGGCCGCCTCCGGGTCGCCGCCGCCGTGGGCACCGGCACCGACGTGTTCGAGCGTGCGAAGGCGCTCATCGACGCCGGCGTCGACGCGCTCGTCATCGACACCGCGCACGGCCACGCCACCTCGGTCGCGGCCACCGTGCGGGAGATGCGCAAGATGTGGGACGGTCCGCTCATCGCCGGCAACGTGGCCACCGCCGCAGCCACCGAAGCGCTCATCGACGCCGGGGCCGACGCCATCAAGGTGGGCATCGGCCCGGGGTCGATCTGCACGACCCGTGTCGTCGCCGGCATCGGCGTGCCCCAGATCTCCGCGGTGTTCGACTGCGCACGTGTCGCCTCGAAGCGCGGCCGCACCGTCATCGCCGACGGTGGCATCCAGTTCTCGGGCGACGTCGCGAAGGCGCTGGCCGCCGGCGCCGATTGCGCCATGTTCGGCTCGCTGCTCGCCGGCACCGACGAGAGCCCGGGCGACACCGTGCTCTACCAGGGCGAGCGCTACAAGACCTACCGCGGCATGGGGTCGCTCGGCGCGATGAAGGCACGGTCGTTCAGCAAGGACCGCTACTTCCAGGAGCACGTGGTCGACGCCGAGAAGCTCGTGCCCGAGGGCATCGAGGGGCGCGTCGCCTATGTCGGCTCGGTCGGCAACATCGTTCACCAGCTCGTCGGTGGCCTCCAGCAGTCGATGGGCTACTGCGGCGCACCGACCATCGAGGCCCTCAAGCAGGCCGAGTTCATCCGGATGACGGCGGCGGGCCTCCGCGAGGCGCATCCGCACGACATCACGATCACCGAGCAGGCGCCGAACTACCGCAAGTTCTGACCGTGCGCCCGTTCGCCGGCAACCGGTTCTGCGCGCTCGCCGGCGTCGACATCCCGGTCGTGCAGGCCCCGATGGGGTGGATCGCCCGGTCGCAGCTCGCGTCGGCGGTGTCGAACGCGGGAGCGCTCGGCATCATCGAGACCTCGTCGGGCGAGCTCGACGCGGTGCGCGGTGAGATCGAGCGCATGCGAGAGCTCACCGACCGTCCGTTCGGTGTGAACATCGCCCAGGCGTTCGTGCGGGACCCGTCGATCGTCGACTTCGTGGTGGGCCAGGGCGTCCGGTTCGTCACCACGTCGGCGGGCAACCCGATGACGTACACCGCGGCCTTGAAGAATGCCGGCGCCACCGTCTTCCACGTCGTGCCGACGTTGGCGGCGGCGCGGAAGGCGATCGACGCCGGCGTCGACGGTCTCGTGGTCGAGGGCGGCGAAGGGGGAGGGTTCAAGAACCCCCGGGACGTGGCGACGATGGTGCTCGTGCCGCTCGTACGGGCCCACACCGACCTCCCGATCGTCGCGGCCGGTGGCATCACCGACGGCGCGTCGATGGCGGCGGCGTTCGCCCTGGGCGCGGACGCGGTTCAGATGGGCACGCGGATGGTGTCGGCGCTCGAGTCGCCGGTGCACGACAACTGGAAGCAGGCGATCCTGGCCGCCGCCGACACCGGCACGGTCATGCTCAACCGGCGGCACGGCCCGGCGCTGCGGGCGTTGCGCACCGGTCGCACCGAGGCGCTCGAGTTCTCCGACGACAACGCGATGGCGCAGTTCGGGAACCCCACCGATCTCTACTTCGGGGGCGACATGGAGGCGGCGATCCCGCTGTCGGGCCAGGTGGCGGCCCGCATCGAGGAGATCCTGCCGGTGGCCGACATCGTGCGCGACACGGTCGCCGGCTTCGTGGCCACGATCGAGCGGCTCAGCGCCTCGGCCGCGGACGTGTGACCGTCGCCGTCGGCACGGCGGCCGTCGGGTCGTCGGGCCACGGGTGCTTGGGATAGCGACCGCGCATCTCGCCCTTCACCTGCGTGTACGCACCGGCCCAGAACGACGCGAGGTCCTGTGTGACCTGGAGTGGCCGGCCGGCGGGGGACAGGAGGTGCAGGGTCACGGGGACTCGTCCGCCGCCGACCGTGGGCGAGGCGGGCGCGCCGAACATCTCCTGCAACTTCACTCGCACGAACGGCCCGTCGGGGCCGTACTCGATGCGGTGACGACGGCCCGACGGCACGTCGAGGTGCGTCGGCGCCAGGGCGTCGACGGTGGCACGATGAGCCCCGAGCAACCCGGCCAGCACGTCCCCGACCGCAACGGAGCGAAGATCGACGCGGGCGCCGGTGGGCAGGTGGGCGCCGAGCCAGTCGCCCGCGGTCGCTGCGAGGCGGGCGTCGGACAGGTCGGGCACGCGCTCGTCGACGAGGCGGGCGGCGGCGACGCGCTGCTGCAGCTCCCTGGCGCCGTCGGTCCACCCCAGGAGGCCGGCGCCTCGCTCGACCAAGAGCGCCGCGGCGGCGGCGACGACCTCGACGCGGTCGGGCTCGGCGTCGGTCGCTCGCAGCACGATGGCACCGATCGCCTCGACGGTGCGGGCGGTGAGCACGCCCGAACGGTCGGCCGTGAGCTCGGCGCGACGCGCGCGGTGCGCGTCGACGAACCCGTCGAGCGCGCTGCCGCTCAGCGGAGCGCCCGACACCACACGTTGGTCGCCGCGGTCGACGCGATCGAGCTCGGCGATCGCCAGCCAGTCGCTGCCGGCGAGTGGCGACTCGGCCGGCACCACGACACCAACTCCCGACACCGTGAGGTAGCGATGCCGTTCCCCGTCGCGTCGGCGTGCGACCCACTCGGGGAACGCGGCGGCGACGAGCGCGCCCACACGGAGGTCCGGGTCGTCGCCGCCGGCATCGTCACGGGCGGCTGCGTGGCTTCCGAGGCGGCGGCGCCACTGCTGCGCGACGCGCTCCGTCTCCCGATCGGGACGTTCGACAGCCCGTCGGAGGTCGCCTCGGACGCCCGCCTCGATCACCGCCGCGAGCAGCGAGCCGAGCTCGACGTCCTTGCCGGCGTCGAGCATGAGCCGGCCGAGTCGCGGGTGTGCGCCGAGCTCGCTGATGCGCCGGCCGTCGGCCGTGATCCGACCGTCGTCGCCGACGGCGCCGATCGACCGCAGGGTGGCGGATGCCACCGCCCAACCAGCGGGCGGGGGCGGGCTCGGCCACGTGAGGCCGGCGGGATCGCCCACACCCCACGCCGCCACGTCGAGCACCAGGGACGCGAGGTCGGCGACGTCGATCTCGGGCTCGGACTGGGGCCGGCGTCGGGCGTGCTCGGCCTCGGTCCACATCCGGTAGCAGCGTCCCGGCGCCTGCCGGCCGGCGCGGCCGCGTCGCTGGTCGGCAGCGGACTGCGACACGGGCACGGTGACGAGGCCGCTCATCCCGCGGGCCGGATCGAAGCGTGCCGAGCGCTCGAGCCCGGCGTCCACGACCACGCGCACGCCGTCGATGGTGAGGCTCGTCTGCGCCACCGATGTCGCCAGGACGACCTTCCGGCGACCGTCCGGTCGGGGTTGCAGCGCAGCCTGGAGCCCGGCGGCGTCGAGGCCGGCGGTCAACGGCACGGTGTCGACGCCCCGTGCAGCGAGGCGCTCCGCCGTCCATCGGATCTCGCGGCGGCCCGGCAGGAAGACCAGCACGTCGCCCTCCGGCGAGTCGCGGAGCGCCCGCGTCACGGCATCGGCCACCTCGTCGTCGAGGCGGCGACGGCGATCGAGCCCGAGGTACACCGTGTCGACGGGGTAGGCGACGCCCGCGCTCTCGATCACCGGCGCGTCGGTGCCGTCGGCGGCCAGCAGCGCGCGGAGGGCGTCCACGTCGGGCGTGGCCGACATCGCGAGGAGCCGCAGGTCGGGGCGGAGGCTGCCGGCGACGTCGAGGCACAGCGCGAGCCCGAGATCGGTGTCGAGGCTCCGCTCGTGCACCTCGTCGAAGATCACGAGGCCCACGTCGTCGAGCGAGGGGTCGGCCTGGACGCGCCGGGTGAGAAGGCGCTCCGTCACCACCTCGATGCGGGTCGCGGGCCCCACCGAGGAGTCGCCACGGGTGCGGTACCCGACCGTCCGGCCGACCGGCTCGCCCAGCAGCGAGGCCATATAGCCGGCCGCCGCCCGGGCGGCGATGCGGCGGGGCTCGAGCAGGAGGATGCGGCGGCCGGCCAGCCAGCCGGCTGCTTCGCCGGCGGCCAGCGCCGCCAGCGGGGCCCTCGTCGTCTTGCCCGTCCCCGGCGGCGCCACCAGCACCGCGCGGCCCGGTCCGGCCAACGCTGCCACCACCTCGGCCAGTGCGGACTCGATGGGCGCGGTGTCCACCGACGGAGGCTACCGAACGGCCGAACGGGTGCGCGATCCGGGTGCCACGTATGCTCTCCGCAATGGCCGACAAAGAATCGTTGCAGTATCTCGTCGCGCTCGAGCACATCAAGCGGCTCAAGTACGCCTACTTCCGGTGCCTCGACCAGAAGCGCTGGGAGGAGATGGCCGGCCTCTTCACCGTCGACGCCACGGCCGCCTACAGCGGCGGCAAGTACCACTACGCCGGACGTGACGCGATCGTCGACTTCATGCGCACGAACATGAGTCGCGACGCCTTCCACACCAGCCACCGCGTCCACCACCCCGAGATCGAGCTCGTGAGCGACGACGAGGCCACCGCCACCTGGGCGATGGAGGACGTCAACGTCGACAGCGAGTACGACTTCTACCTGACCGGGGCCGGCTTCTACGAGGACCGCTACGTCCGCGACGACGGCGGGTGGAAGATCGCCCACACCGGGTACAAGCGGACGTTCGAGACGATCATGCCGATGTCCCGCAACGGGATGAGCCTGACGGCGAGCTGGTGGACCACCGGCGGGCAGTCATCCCTGGAGGTGCAGTGATGAGTTCCGACAACGGCAACGGCCGTGGTCCCGGTACCGACTTCGTGTCGCCGTTGTACGAGGACCGCCCATGGGGCTCGTACACGGTGCTCGAGGACGCCGACACGCACAAGGTGAAGTCGATCAGCGTCGCCCCCGGGCAGCGGTTGAGCTACCAGCGCCACTCGCATCGCTCGGAGCACTGGTTCGTCATCAGCGGTGACGCCACCGTCACGCTCGACGGCGTCGTGTTCATGGTGCCGCCTGGCCACTACGCCGACATCCCCCAGGGGGTCGCGCACCGTCTCGAGAACAAGGGCGATCAGCCGTTGGTGATCATCGAGGTGCAGTACGGCGACTACTTCGGCGAGGACGACATCATCCGTCTCTCCGACGACTACGGGCGCGTCGAGTGACCGCCACGCAGAACAGCCCGGCGACGGCGGGCGAGGCAGCCACCATCCCTCGCATCGTCAGCGTGGACGACCACGTGGTCGAGCCGCCGCACGTCTGGCAGACGTGGCTCCCCGAGAAGTTCCGTGCCGCGGGCCCCCGCGTGGAGCGACGCGGCATCGGCTCGATGCGGCACGTGGGCGGGGGAGCGTACGAGCAGACCTTCGATCCGGCCGGCCCGCCGGCGGACTGCTGGGTGTTCGAGGACCTCGTCTACATCCACAAGCGTCACGTCGCCGCGGTGGGCTACAGCCGCGACGAGATGACGATGACGCCGATGACCTACGACGAGATGCGGCCCGGCTGCTACGAGGTCAAGGCCCGCGTCGAGGACATGGCGATGAATCACGTCGACAAGTCGCTGTGCTTCCCGACGTTCCCCCGGTTCTGCGGCCAGGCGTTCACCGAGGCCAAGGACCGCGAGCTCGGTCTGGCGTGCGTGAAGGCGTACAACGACTGGATGATCGAGGAGTGGTGCGGCGAGTCCGGCGGCGCCCTCATCCCGCTGTGCATCGTGCCGCTGTGGGACGCCGAGCTGGCAGCCGAGGAGGTCCGCCGCAACGCTGCCCGTGGATGCCACGCCGTGTGCTTCAGCGAGATCCCGCCCCACCTCGGCCTGCCGTCGATCCACTCCGGCTTCTGGGATCCGTTCTTCCAGGCGTGCCAGGACACCGACACCGTGGTGAACATGCACATCGGGTCGTCGAGCCGCATGCCGGCGACGTCGCCCGACGCGCCGGTCGCCGTGGCCGCGAGCCTCAGCTTCAACAACTCGATGGCGTCGCTGTGCGACTTCCTGTTCTCCGGCGTGCTCGTGAAGTTCCCGACGCTCACGCTGGCCTACAGCGAGGGCCAGATCGGCTGGCTGCCCTACATCCTCGAGCGCGTCGACGACGTGTGGCGCGAGCACCGGGCGTGGGGCGGCGTGAAGGACCTCATCCCCGAGCCGCCGTCCACCTACTACTACCGGCAGGTGTACGGCTGCTTCTTCCGTGACAACCACGGGCTCGAGTCGCTCGAACGGGTCGGCGTCGACAACATCACGTTCGAGACGGACTACCCCCACACCGACACCACCTGGCCGAACACCCTCGAGGTGGCGACGGCGATGATGGGTCACCTCCCCGCAGACGTCCAGTACAAGATCCTCCGCGGCAACGCGATCCGCATGCTGCACCTCGACATCGAATAGAGGGTTCCCCGTGCCACGGTTCCACCCCGACGAACTGTTGATCTCCCGCCCCGACATGGCTGATCCGAACTTCGCCCGCACGGTGGTGTACCTGCTCGAACATGACGAGTCCGGGGCGCTCGGCGTGGTGCTGAACCGGCCGATGACGATCCCTGTCGCCGAGCACTTCGAGGCCCTCGTGCCGCTGGTGTCGTACCCGCCGGTGTTCTTCGAGGGCGGTCCCGTGGCCTCGGGGAGCGTCGTCGCGGTCGGGAGCGCGACGGGCGGCAAGCCGGAACTGGTCGACATCGACGCGCTCGGGGCGAAGGACGCCGTGGTGCCGGACCACCTGCGACTGTTCGCCGGGTACTCCGGCTGGTCGGCGGGGCAGCTGGACGAGGAGTTGCTGACCGGCTCGTGGATCGTGGCCTCGGCCCGCCGCGACGACCTCGGTGGCGACGACATCTTCGGCGCCAACCCCGCGGACCTCTGGCGCACGGTGCTCAAGCGGCAGCCGCACCCCGTGTCGCAGATGGCGTTCTATCCCGACGACCTGTTGGTGAACTGACGGCGGCATGCGCGCCGCTCGGCTCCTGACGGCGGCGCTCGTCGTCGCCACCGTGGCGAGTCTGGCCGCGTGCGGCGACACCGGTTCCGACACGGGCACCGGCGCCCAGCGCTCGGTCACCCCCGCCGCACCGGTGGCGTTCGACGATGCAGCGCTACGCCCGCCGGGCACGGTGATCGACGGGGCGGTGGTCGTCCAGGACGGCACCTCGATGGTGGGGCAGCGGTTCCCCACGTTGGAGCCCGACGGTGCGGCCGGATGGTCGGCGCTGCTGCTGGTGACGGGCGATCCGGTGAAGGTGTGGGACGCGTACGCCTCGGCGCTCGGCCTCGAGGAGGCCGGAGCGGCGGCGAGCTGCGTCGTGTCGGTGGAGCGGGTGATCCCTCCGGAGGGTTCGCCGCCGAGCTCGGTGGACACCACGACGACCGCGCTGGCCTCGTTCCGGTTCCGTGACGCGACGCAGCGCCTCCTCACCGAGCCACGGCTCCGCGGTGAGAACCGTCTCGCCTGCACGGCTGCCGACGCCGGCCTGTCGATGCGGATGGTGGTCGGCGCGCAGCACCGGCCGTGCTGGTCCGCGGAGCAGACGGCGAGGAGCGGCAAGGGCTGCGACCTGCTCGCCGTGTCGCAGCTGTTCCTCCACTCGTCCGCGAAGGACCAGTACAACGCGGACTACCGCCAACGTGGCATCGACGAGCTGCTCTACGAACGGGGTGGTGCGAAGGTGGCGCCCACGGGCGCCGTCATCGCGCCGGAGCTCGCGGTGGACGATCTGGGCTCGGGCCTTCCGACGTCGGGGGAAGCGCTCGACGATTCGCTCGACTCCTTCCTCTCCGGCGAGTTCCTCGTCCCGCCCGGCGGGTCGAGCCTGATCGCCCCGGCCATCCTCATCGAGTGCAACAGCGGGCTCGTGGCGGTGCTGTCGGTTCCGGGCGACCCGGCGACGGCGATCGGGCGCCTCGACAGCGCGTCGCAGTACGACGATCCCGTCACCACGTCGGCGGGCGGCACGGCCGGCAACCGTTGGACGGCCGGCACGATCACCACGGCCGGCGGCTACTACATCTACGCCTCGGCGGTGGAGCGCGACGGCCGCAGCGACCTGCTCGTCACCGAGTGCGGCGACTGAGCCGACGACCCACGCCGCGCCTCCCGCACGTTTCGGGGTTCGTTGTGTGCACCCCCCGCGCACAACGAACCCCATAACTGGAGGGGAGGCCGAACCTCGGCGGAGCGACCGAGACCACTAAGGCGTGATGATGATGACGCGACGCTCGGTCATCTCCTGCACCGTGAACGCCGGGCCCTCACGGGTGTTGCCGGAGTCGCGGACGCCGCCGTACGGCTGCTGGTCGGCACGCCACGAGGGCATCTCGTTGACGAGCACGCCGCCGAAATCGAGCACCTCCGCGGCGCGCAGCGCCTTGGCGAGGTCCTTCGTGAACACGGCCGCCTGCAGGCCGTACCGGGTGTCGTTGGCCCGGGCGAGGGCGTCCTCGTAGTCGTCGTAGGAGGCGACGCCCAACATCGGGCCGAACACCTCGTCGGAGCACACCTTCATGTCGGCCGTGACACCCGAGAGCACCGTGGGACGGAGCACGTCGTCGCCGGTCACGTCGCCGCCGATCACGACCTTCGCCCCGCCGGTGACGGCCTCGTCGATCCAGTCGCGCACCCGCTTGGTCTCCTTGGCGGAGATGAGGGCCGACACGACGGTGGCGTCGTCGGCGGGGTCGCCGACGACGAGCTTCGCGACCTTGTCCTCGATGAGGCCCAGGAGCTGGTCGTGAATGGAGGAGTGGGCGTACACCCGCTGCACCGAGATGCACGTCTGCCCGCTGTAGCCGAACCCGCCGGCGACGATCTTGGTGGCGGCGAGCTCCAGGTCGGCGTCGGCCTCGACGACGACGGGGGCGTTGTTGCCGAGCTCGAGGCTCACACGCTTTCGGGCGGCGCGGCCGCGGATGCCCCAGCCCACCTCGGGCGAGCCCGTGAACGTGATCATCGCGACGTCGTCGTGGGTGACGAGGCGGTCGGCGACCGAGCCGGGACAGGTGACGACGTTGAGCCAGCCGGGCGGCAGCCCCGCCTCCTCGAAGAGTCGGGCGATGCGCAGCGCGGTGAGCGGCGTGGCGGACGCCGGCTTGAGCACGACGGGGCACCCGGCGGCGAGGGCCGGCGCGATCTTGTGGCAGACGAGGTTGAGCGGGAAGTTGAACGGGCTGATGGCGCCGATGACGCCGATGGGCACCCGCTTCACGTAGCCGAGCTTGCCGACGCCGGCCGCCGTCGCGTCCATGGCGATCATCTCGCCGACGAGCGTGCGGGCCTGGATCGCGCTGAACCGCAGCGTGTCGACGGCGCGGGCCGCCTCGATGCGCGCGGTCGTGATGGGCTTGGCGGCCTCGGCGCTGATGGACTGGCCGAACTCCTCGTTGCGCTCCGCCAGCAGTACCGCCGCTCGTTCGAGGATCTCGGCGCGCTGGTGGGCGGGGAGTTGTGGCCCCCGGTGGCGTTCGAGCGCGACGGCGACGGCCTGGTCGATGTGGGCGGTGGTGAGCGACGGGACGGACCCGACGAGGCGCCCGTCGAACGGCGAGCGGACCTCGGTGATCTCGTCTCCGACGACGTCTTGCCCGTCGATGATGGCCGGGGTGAGCGCGGGGGTGGAAGTGGGCGTGGACACGGCTCTCAGCTCCTGTACGGATCGATGCCGGCGACCTTACCGCCCGGCCATCAGTCGATGACGTCGACGTCGATCACGTCGGGATCGACGTCGATGCCGCTGCGCCGTCGCGTCGGCGGGGGAGCGGGGGGCGCCGTGGGGTCGAGGAAGAAGCGGTCGGCGCTCCGGGCGACCGATCGCACGATGAGCACGTTGCCCGCAGCGCCAACGCCGGCGCCGATGCCGAACGGCAGCAGCCGGCCGAGGCGCGCCGCGCTCTGCTCGGTGGCGAGACGGGCGACCAGCCGCGCGCCCAGCTTCGAGTTCACCTGGTCGAGCTGGGTGGCGCCGATGCTGCTCACGATGCGGGCACCACCCTCGGCGCCGACGCGTCCGGCGATGCCCTCGACCCCCGACACCGCGCCCTTGCCCATCGACAGGACGGCGAGCACCCAGGCGCGTCGTTCCTCGATCGACACCGCGTCGTGCCCGTGGGCGATGCCGATGGCGAGCACCATCTCGCCGAGCTTCCCGATGGTGTACGCCATGTCGGCGCCGGTGGCCATCACCGCGGCTGCCGTGCCGGTTCCGGGGAGGGCCGCCGCGCCCCCGGCCAACGCCGCGACGGCGGCGAGCTCGCGGCTGTAGCGGCGCACGATCTCGTCGACCACCGCCGCCACTGCCGGCTCCTCGCCGCTGCCGGCGGTGCGCTGCCTCGCTCGGACGGCCTCGACCTGGTCGACGGCGGCGCCGTAGCGGTACGCCACGATCCGGTCGATCGACGCGATCACGCCGGGGGACGAGGACCGTCGGCTCATCTCGACAGCTTGCCAGAGCGCTCCGCGCCGTCTGGGTCGCCGGACCCAGCGAAAACGGGCCGATCGGACGCCGCTGGGGTACCCCGAAAAAGTCAGGCCCGCCCGGGGTGCTGCCGAAGACTTGTTCGTGGCGATCCACTCCTCGGTTGCAGACCGAGTCTCGACGATCATGAGACACAGCCGATGGCTGAGCAGCGGCGTGGCGCTCGCCGTCGTCGCCGCGCTCTATTCCTCGGCCGTCGGCTTCGGTGGATTCGCCTGGTTGCAGCTGCGTTCGGCGGACGATCGCCTCGCCGAGCAGGGCTGGCTCCACCTGTCGAAGGCGCGCCTCGACATCCTCGGTGCGACCGACCAGCTCGAGGCCGATCTGCGCGCGAACGTGTCGGCGACCACGGCGGCGACGACGTTCGCTGCGTCCCGGGCCAAGATCGAGCAGGGACTCGACGACATCACGGTGACTCCCGAGCTCACGCGGTCGGTGAACGCGCTCCGTCAGATCATCCGTGCGGTGCCGGCCGGTGGATCGAGCTCCGCGGCTCGCCTGCGCGTGTCCTCGGGCCAGGTCGCGACCCAGATCGGCCAGCTCGCCGAGCAGAGCCCGCTGGACGGCGAGCTCGCGTTCGCCGACCGACTCGTCGTCGACATGTACCGCCTGCAGATCGCCTCCCGGCTGGTCGACGCGGAGACGGCGTCGACGGTCGACCAGTCGTTCGGGCTGGCGCTGGCCACCGACATGACGCGTGACTCCGACGACCAGATCTGGCGTTTCGGCTCGGCGTCGATCGCCGGCAGCATGCCGGCCGGCTACCAGGCCAAACTCGCGGCGCTCACGACCTCGGAGGACGCCCGCGTCGTGCAGGACGCCGCCCGCTGGGCCGCCGCCCGCTCGGGCATCGGCGGCGACGGGGGAGGAGTGGCCCGGCCCGACGCCGCGGCCGCCGACGCTGCGTCCGATCGCCTGTCCGACGCCCTGATCGCGATGGGCACCGAGACCCTCACCACCCAGACGGAGGCCCTCCGCCTGGACGAGGAGTCGGCCAACTCGATGGCGGTGAACCTCCTCTACGTCATCATCGGGTCGGTCGCGGCCGCGACGATCATCCTGCTGCTGCGTCGCAACCGGTCACGCATCAACGACGACGAGCTGCGTGTCGCCGCGTCGACCGACCGCCTCACCGGTCTCGGCAACCGCGCCCATCTCGACGCCGAGGTCGGCCTGCTGGCGGAACGCTCGCCCGAGGTCGTGCTCATGCACATCGACCTCGACCACTTCAAGCCCGTGAACGACACCTACGGCCACGCGGTCGGCGACCGGGTGCTGCAGATCTCGGCCGAGCGCCTGAAGGCGGTCGCCGCCGAGCACGAGGGGATCGCCGCCCGACTCGGTGGTGACGAGTTCGTGCTGGTGCTCCCGTCGATCACCCAGGAGCTCGTGGACGAGATCACGCACGCGCTCCTGTCGAGCCTGCAGGCCTTCCAGATCGGCGGGCTCGACCTCACGGTCGGGGCCAGCATCGGCGTGGCTCGCGGCGTGGGCGAGGTGACGGACCTGCTGATCAACGCCGACCTCGCGCTGTACCAGGCGAAGCGCACCGGTCGCGGCCAGGCGAGCACGTTCCGGGCCGAGGCGGCGGCGTTCGTCAGCTTCGTCCGGGACGCGCTCATGGAGGGTCGCGTGCAGGTCGTGTACCAGCCGCAGGTCTCGCTGCGCGACGGTCGCTGCATCGGCGCCGAGGTGCTGGCGCGCCTCGTCGACCGCACCGGCAGCCTGGTGCCCGCCAAGGAGTGGCTCGGCATCGCCGAGTGGCTCGGCGTCACCGGCGAGCTGTTCGAGCACGTGGTCTCGGCCGTGTGCGAGGACCTGAAGTCGGGTCCGCCGCTCCACACCCAGCTGTGGTTCAACGTCGCCCCGAACGACCTCATCCGCCCGGGCGGCCCCGAGTGGGTGCTCACCCAGCTCGCCCGCCTCAAGCTGCCGGTGTCCCGTCTGGGCATCGAGCTCACCGAGACCGAGGCCATCACCGATCCGGCTCGCCTGGCCGTCGTGCTCGAGCGTCTTCGCTCCGTGGGGCTCGGCCTCGCCCTCGACGACTTCGGCGCCCGCAACACGCCGATCGGCCACCTGGTCGACCTGCCCGTCACCCGGGTGAAGCTCGACGCGTCGCTCATCGCCGGCATCGGCGAGGACATGCCGCCGAGCTCGTGGGTGGTGAAGGCGATGGCCGAGCTGGCCACCCGCCTGCGCATCGAGGTGATGGCCGAGGGCGTCACCTCCGGCCATCAGGTGAGCCTGCTCGCCAAGCTCGGCGTGCCGGCGGCGCAGGGCTACCTGCTCGGCCTGCCCGGCCCCGTCGATCGCATCCCGAACGCCGTGAACATCGGCTCGCTGCTGCACTCGAGCCTCAACGGGTTCGAGGCGGGCACCGGGGTGGGACCGCTGGTGCAGACGAGCGGTCCGCGCTCGACCGCCGACCGCGGCACGGTGGAGCGCTCCGGCGTCGACCGGCGCCGCTGAAACGCGGCGCGAGCCGATCTCACATGTCCATCATCTCGTCCTCGGACGTGTCGAACTTCCGGCGCCAGTAGCGCCCGTCGACGAAGCGGAGGATGCGGATGTGGCGCACCTCGAGGATCAGGAGGCTGATCGCCGTGGCCTCGGTCGCCATCAGCAGCTCACCCTGTCCGGCGGCCGCCCCGATGGCGGCGGCGAGGTAGATCGTCGCGGCGGTGGTGACACCCTGCACCATGCCGACCGCATCGTCGGAGTGCACGATGACCCCGGCGCCGATGAACCCCACGCCGGTCACGACGCCGGCGAGCGCGTTGGGCGCACCGTTGAGCGCCAGGTAGCCGACGACGGCCGACCCGAGGCCCACGAGGGAGAAGGTGCGGTCGCCGGCGGGGGAGCCCCGGAGCTCGCGCTCGAAGCCGATGGCGAACGTGAGCCCGAGTGCGACGAGCATCCGCACGCCGTAGCCGTGCGGCCCGCCCATCTGTGCGATCAGTGCGGAGACGGCGGCGACCACGCGGGCACGCTACCAAGAGCCGCCCGTCGGGGGGAGGGGCCGTCTCCGTTCGCACTTTACATAACGTGTATTTCCGGCGATCGGGGTGGGAGGCCGGAGAGCGGGAGCGGGGCTCGGCGGCGGCCCGGAAGCGGTCCCGACGGGTCCCGACGCCCGGATGCGGTCGACGCCCGTCGGTGCACGCGCCCGAACCGTCCGAGGATCGTCCGGGACGCCGCCGGCGTCGGACGTCGCCTCGGCGGCCGCCGCCGGCCGATCTCCGTGCCTCGATGTGGTCCTTGGCCCGGACTCGGCCCGGATCAGCCCCGATCGGTCGATCGGCCCCGATCGTTCCCCCGACCGCAGTGCCACCCTAGAAACGTCACTGTGACGAAACGTGCCGGGTGGATGGTCGGGTCAGTTGCTGCCGATGACGGTGTCGACCGTCGAGAGCAGTCGCTCCAGGATCGCGGCCGGCTTCAGTCCGTCCTCGAGTTGGAGCTGGGCGTCGCGCACCGCGACCGACACCTCGAACAGTCGATCGTTGACGTCGTCGAGCTCGTTGCGCGTGATGACCAGCTCGTCGTCGCTCACGCCGAGGTCGACGCCGCGCGACCGCGCCTCGAACGCTCGTTGGCGACAGCTGCGGCGGCAGTACTTCGGCGTGCGGCCGATCGACCCGGCGGGTCGGATCGGCATCTGGCGCGAGCACCAGGCGCATCGTGTCCGCTCCCCTGGCCGTTGGTCCCCTGAAGGTTCCGTCACAGTGACGAAAGTACCAGCCGGCGCTGTCCTCCCCCGGGATGTCGACATGATCTCAAGAAGCGCCGCAGCCGTCCGATGAGAACGTGTGGGCGAATCCGTCGAGCGTGAGTACATCCGAGTCGGCACCGACCTGATCCGGGTCGACGAGGTGGCCGAGTCGATCGCACGGTTCGGCGACCGCTACCTCCACCGGGTGTACACCGCCCAGGAGGCCGCCACCTGCAGCGGACCCGACGGTCCGTCCGCCGAGCGCCTCGCCGCGCGGTTCGCGGCGAAGGAGTCGGTCGTGAAGGTGCTGCGTCCGCCCGAGGGCGTGAACTTCCGGGACATCGAGGTCCGGCACGACGGGGGCGGCGCTCCCGAGGTCGTGTTCGACGGCGAGCTCGCCCGGCACGCGCTCCGACTGGGGGTCGTCGACTCGTCCCTCAGCATGACCCACGACGGAGGCCTCGCCTCGGCGGTGTTCGTCGCCGTCTTCTCCGGCAACGCACCGGCCACCCGAAACGGAAAGTGATCCCGATGTCCGACCGCACTCTCGTCATCCGCAACGTGCTCGCCGAGCACGGCCGGCTCACCTCGTCCGTCGACGAGCTCGCCGACGGCGACAGCCTCTTCAACGTCGGCCTCACGTCCCACGCCAGCGTCAACGTGATGCTTGCGCTCGAGGACGAGTTCGACCTCGAGTTCCCCGAGCGCTTCCTGAAGCGCTCGACGTTCGAGTCGATCGCCAACCTGCGACTCGCCCTGGACGAGCTCCTCGGCGCGGACGTCTGAGGGGCGTGGACCCCGCCGATCTCACGACGGCGCACCAGGCGCTCCGTGATCGCCTGGTCACCGCCGGGCGACTGATCCCCACCGGTGTCGACGGGCTCTACGGCCGCGACCAGGTGTTCGAGGCCGTGGTCGCCGGCGTGCACCGGCTCGTGCACCTCGCAGCGGAGCCCGACTCCCCCGCCATCGTCGAGTACCCACCGATGATCCCGAAGGTCGACTTCGACCGCATTGGGTACCTGCGCAACTTCCCCCAGCTCGTCGGCCCCATCTTCACGTTCGACGGCGACGCCGCTGCGCATCGCGACGTCGTGCGCCGGCTGGACGCCGACGAGGCCTACGCCGATCTGCTGAGCCAGACCGAGCTCGCGCTGAAGCCGGCGTGCTGCTACCCCGTGTACCCGTCGGTCGCCGGTGAGCTCGCAGCGGCTCGTGTGTTCGAGACGCTCGGCTACTGCTTCCGCCACGAGCCGTCGGTGGACCCGATGCGCCTGCAGGCGTTCCGCCAGAGCGAGCAGGTGTGCATCGGCTCGCCCGACGAGGTCGCCGCCTGGCGGACACGCTGGTTCGAGCGGGCGCCCGAGCTGATCGCGGGGCTCGGCCTCGACGTGATCTCCGACATCGCCAACGACCCGTTCTTCGGGCGGGCCGGCCGGCTGATGCAGGTGAGCCAGCGCGAGCAGGAGCTGAAGATCGAGTTCCTGGTGAACGTCTACGGCGACGAGTACCGCACGGCGTGCTCGTCGGTGAACAACCACGAGGACCACTTCGGCCACCTCTTCGGCATCACCACGGCGGACGGGGCGGACGCCCACTCGAGCTGCATCGGGTTCGGCGTCGAGCGGATCTCGGTGGCGCTGTTCAACACCCACGGCACCGACGTGGCGGCGTGGTCGCCAGCGCTCCGAGGACGGCTCGGGCTCGCCTGAAGCGGTCTTCACAGAAGTCCCACACTTCTCCCACGGGGCCGCGACATCGTGTCCGTACCGTGGGCGCATGACGACCAGCGAGCTCTCCCTCGACACGCCGCCTCCGCCGTTTCCTCCCCTCCGCCCGCGCCACCCGTCGCCCTGCGACGCCCACCCGACCGCCGCACGCTCGTCGCGATCGCGCTCGGCGCGGCGGTGACCGATCTCGCGATGTGGACGGCCGGCCCCGGCCTGGGCTGGACGCTCGGGGCGACGGGCGCGGCCGTCGCCGTGGCGATCGGCACGCGACCACGCACGCGGGCGTCGTGGGCGCTCCTCGCAGCGGTGCCGGTGCTCGCGGTGTGGGCCACGCTGCGCACGTCGCCCTGGCTACTGGCGCCCGACCTGATCGCGGTCAACCTGTGCCTGGTGCTCGCAGCGACGCTCGCGGTGCGTGGTCGGTGGTTCGACCGATCGCTGCTGCGATACGTGTTCGTCGCCTTCGAGCTCGTCGAGTCGGCGGTCGTGGGGCCAATCTGGGCGTCGGCGGCGTTGCGTCGGACGCGGGCGCACGGAGCCTCCGCCGAGGGCGGCGAGTCGCCGAAGCGTGACTGGACGGGAACGGTCCTCGGCATCGTCCTGGCGGTGCCGATCATGATCGTGCTGATCGTCCTGCTGGCGTCGGCCGACGCCGTGTTCGCGTCGTTCTTCGACGTCACCGAGCAGCTCGCCCCCGCCGGACGGCACCTCCTGTTCCTCGGTGGTGGCGCGCTCGCGCTCGCGGCACTCCTGCGACAGGGCGCCTCGACGGTCGAGCCGGACCTCGGCGACGCACCTCGGGTGCGGGCGACGGTCGGCAACATCGTGCTCGGTGGGCTCGTCGTGGTGTTCGGGCTCTACGCCGCGAGCCGGCTGCTCGCGCTGACCGGCATGGCCGAGCGGATCGCGACGACGAAGGGCCTCACGTGGGCCGAGTACGCGCGCAGTGGCTTCTTCCAGCTGCTCGCGGTCGCGACGATCGCCCTCGTGGTGCTGCTCGGCGTGATCGGATGGAGCGCCGAGGGCTCCTCCCGCCAGTCGCGCGACCGGCGGGTGCTCGGGCTGGTCACCGTGGCCCTCGTCATCGGCATCGTGGTCGACGCCATCGCCCGTCTCCGGGGCTACGAGGCCGCGTACGGCCTGACGATGCTGCGGCTCTACAGCCTGGCGTTCGCCGCCTGGATCGGGGTTGTGTTCGTTGCCGTCGGCGGGGCCTACGTGACCGGCTATCGGGGCCGCCGGTGGCTCGCTCCCACCCTCGCGACGATGGTGCTGGTCGGCATCCTGTCGATGAACGTGATCGATCCCGAGGCCGTCGTGGCCCGACGCAACCTCACCCAACCCACGAAGGTGGAGGAGACCGATCGCGGCTACCTGGCGGAGTCGCTCACCGACGACGCACTCCCGGTCATCGCCGAGCACCTCGACGAGATGACCGACGACGAGCGCGCCGGGGTGCTGCGGTCGCTGTGCGACACCGACCGGCCCGGCGGATGGCTGTCGTACAACCGCTCGCGCCACGCGGCGACCGCTGCGGCCGAGCAGTGGTGCTGAGAGCCGGCCTACGGGAAGAACACCTCGTCGATGCGGGAGATCACGCCGCCCTTGGCCACGATGTTGACCGGCACGCCCGCCTCCTCGCCGCTGCGCGCCTGCAGGTCGGCGGCGAGGGTGCCGATGGACGTCGACGTGAGGTCGGGGCTGCCCGGGTCGTCGAGCGTCTTGATCTCGGCCGACGGGGACACGGGCGCAGTGCGCAGCTTCGGGTTCTTGTTGCGGATGTAGTAGTCGTTGTCGATCGAGGTCTCCCCCGGCTCGAGCACGCCGTCCTCGAGGGCGGCCTTCACGGCGGCGTCGCCGGTGAGCAGCTCGGCGATGTCGATGGTGATGGTCGACTGGGAGATGCTGACGCCCTTGAGGTAGCCGAAGCTGGTGCCGTCGGGCACGGGGTCGGTGATGACGAGGGCGGTCGTGGTCGGGGCGGAGCCGCCCTTCGCCGTGGTGGTCGTCGCTCCCTTGACCGTGGTGCCGACGACCGTCGTCGTGGAGGTGGTCGAGGTGGTGGGCGCCTTGGTCGTCGTGGTGGCGCGGCGCGGAGCCTTCGTCGTGGTGGTCGGCGTGGCGGCGTCGTCGCCGCACGCCGGGACCACGGCGGCGAGACCCAGGGACAGGACGACGACGGCGGCACGCTGGCTGATCATGGCGACACCCTAGGGGCGGGGCGTTCCCGTGGCGGGAACCCGGCCTGCGCGCTGGTCTGCCCCCGTGGTCTGCACGGGATCTGCACATTCCTCTCACGACGTTCGCACGCCTGCGTGGCCTCGGCTCTCTAACGTGGGGGACGTGGGCCCGGCTGACGGACGAACGGCGAACGAGGCGCGGCAGCGCATCGTGGTGATCGAGGACGAGACGGCCATCGCCGACGCCGTCGTGCAGCGGCTCCGGGGCGAGGGCTTCGACGTCGAGTGGGCCGCCGACGGTCTCGCCGGCGTCGAGCTCTGCGCCCGCGTCGACCCACATCTCGTCGTGCTTGACCTCATGTTGCCGGGCCTCGACGGGCTCGAGGTGTGCCGTCGCGTGCAGGCCGATCGGCGCACGCCCGTCCTCATGCTGACGGCCCGCGACGACGAGGCCGACCTCGTGCTCGGCCTGGCGATGGGCGCCGACGACTACCTCACCAAGCCGTTCAGCCCCCGAGAGCTCGTGGCCCGGGTGCGGGCCGTCCTGCGGCGCGCCGAGGCCCCGCCCCCGGTGACCGACGCCGCTCCGATCACGGTGCTCGACATCGTGATCGACCCGCAGGCTCGACGCGTCGTTCGCGGTGACGAGCACGTGCACCTCACGCCCATCGAGTTCGACCTGCTCGTGTGCCTGGCCACCCGCAACGGCGCCGTGCTCACGCGGGAGGTGCTGCTGGCCGAGGTGTGGGGCTACGAGGGCGACTACGGCGCCCGCACCGTCGACTCGCACGTGCGATCGGTGCGCCGCAAGCTCGGCGACGACGTCATCCGCACCGTGCACGCCGTGGGGTACGCCATCGGCGGACGCGAATGAACGGCGAGCTGCCGAGCCCGGGCGACTGGCGCCCGCTCGACCAGTTCCGCTCGATCCGCACCAAGCTCTCGATCCTGGTCGCGGGCTCGGTGATCATCTCGGTCGGCATCGGCAGCGTCGGCCTGCGGGTCGGCTGGCCGTTCTGGTTCCGGCTCATCACGTCGGTGGTGGTCGGCCTCGGCATCATGCGGCTCGTCGCTGCCGGCATCACCTCGCCGCTGCGCGACATGGCCGCGGCCACCGAGGCCATGGCCGACGGCGACTACAGCCGCCGCATCCGGGCGACGTCCCGTGACGAGGTGGGCCAGCTCGCGACGGCGTTCAACGAGATGTCCGCCGAGCTCGCCGAGGTCGACCGCCAGCGGCGCGACCTCGTGGCCAACGCATCCCACGAGCTCCGCACCCCCATCGCCGCGTTGCAGGCGATGATCGAGAACCTCGCCGACGGCGTGAGCGAGGCCGACCCGGCGTTCGTGGAGACGATGCACACGCAGGTCCGGCGGCTCGCCACGCTGGTGGACCAGCTGCTCAGCCTCTCCCGCCTCGACTCCGGCGAGATGCCGCTGCACATCGAGACGGTGTCGGTGGCAACCCTGCTCGAGGCGTCGCTCGCCGAGTTCCGGTGGCACCATCCCGACGTCGACGTGACGGTGGACGTGGAGCCGGAGACGCTGATGGTCGCGGTCGACCAACTGCTCCTCCACCGCGTGGTCGCCAACCTGCTCGAGAACGCGATCCGCCACGGCGCTCCCCCGTTCCGGGTCGACGCCTGCCTCACGCCGGGCACGGCCGGCACCCCACGACCGACGGTCACGCTCGTGGTGAGCGACGAGGGCCCCGGCATTCCCGCCGACGACGCGGCGCGGGTGTTCGACCGGTTCCACCGCCTCGACCAGTCACGACGGTCGGGCGGCAGCGGGCTCGGGCTCGCGATCGTCGCCGGCATCGTCGAACGCCACCACGGTCACATCGCGGTGGAACCCAACGATCCGCACGGCGTGCGGATGGTGATCACGCTCCCCCAGCAGCCGCCGGGGGCGTGACCGTCAGGCGTTCGCGGCGATCTCGCGGCCGAGGCGCAGGAGCGACTGCGTGGCGCCGCCCAGCTGGAGCTCGTACTGCTTCGACGCGATGAAGTGGCGGTGCAGCGGGTAGTCGCGGTCGACACCGACACCACCGTGCAGGTGGGCCGAGGCGAGCGAGATGCGGTGACCGCTGTGCGCCGCCCAGAACTTCGCCGTGGCGACCTCCTCGGTGGCGGGCAGGCCGGCCGACAGACGCCAGAGCGCGTGCCATGCCGTGAGCCGGATCGCCTGGGTGTCGATGAACGTGTCGGCGGCACGGTGACCCACGGCCTGGAACGTCGCGATCGGCACGTCGAACTGCTTGCGCTCCTTCGTGTACTCGGCGGTCAGCGCCAGCGCCGCCTCGGCGGTGCCGAGTGCCGCGGTGCACTGGGTGGCGACGGCGCGGTCGAACGCCCACACGAGCGCGTCCTGGCCGGCGGCGAGCAGGGTCGCCGGGGTCGATGCGAACTCGAGCGACGCTTCGGGGGTGCCGGCGGTCGTGTTCTCCGGGGTGCGGGTCACGCCCGCGGCCGAGAGATCGACCAGCACGAGCACGGGGCCGTCGACGCCCTTCGCTGCGACGACGGCGGCATCGGCGATCTGGCCGGCGGGCACGCACACCTTGAGGCCGGTGACCGACGAGCCGTCGAACGTGACCGACTGCGGATCGAGCGGGTCGCCGATCTCGTCGTGCCAGGCGCCGGTGAGCACGGCCTCGCCCGAGGCGACCCGACCGAGCCAGTCGGCGGCCACCTCGGCCGGAGCGAACTGTGCGATCGCCGGCGCGCCCAGACCGAGCGTCTCCCAGACGGGCACGGCAGCGGCGTGGAGGCCGGCGGCACGGATGACGCACCCGGCCTCGATCAGGCCGAGCCCGGCGCCCCCGACCGACTCGGGCAGCGAGATGCCGAGCAGGCCGGCCTCGGCGAGTGCCGCCCACAGCTCACGGTCGAAGCGGGGCTCGCCGCTCTTCTCGAGCGTGCGGAGCGCTGCGGGATCGGACTTGTCGCCGATGATCTGGACGGCGAGATCGCTGACGGCGGTCTGCTCTTCGGTGAAGTTGAAATCCATGGTTCTCTCTCTTGTCAGCCGCGCAGCGAGCGGGGCAGGCCCAGGCCGAACATCGCGATCAGGTCTCGTTGGATCTCGTTGGTGCCGCCACCGAAGGTGAGGATGACCAGCGAGCGGTAGTTCATCTCGAGCCGGCCCTTGAGGACGTCGGCCGCCGAGTTGCGCTGCAGGTAGGCACGCGGGCCGAGGATCTCCATGAGCAGGCGGAAGGCCTCCAGGTAGAACTCGGTGCCGAAGATCTTGATGGTGGAGGCGTCGGAGATGTCGAGGTGCGCCGA
Organism: Acidimicrobiales bacterium; assembly: GCA_046331245.1. Lineage (GTDB taxonomy): Bacteria > Actinomycetota > Acidimicrobiia > Acidimicrobiales > Microtrichaceae > SSF14. The sequence continues at coordinate 164,844 of JAXLRH010000003.1, forward strand.
CGACGCCACCTTCCAGTTGATCTGGCGGAGGAACTCGAGACCGGTGCGCACCCGGGCGAGGTTGAGCTGCACCCACTCCTGGTCGATGATGCGCTCGCCGCTCGCGAGCCGGTTGTCGGCGGCGAAGCGGATGGTCTCCTGCAGGCTCTGCTCCAGGAGGCCCGAGCTGCAGAGCGTGACGCGCTCGTGGTTGAGCTGGTTGGTAATGAGCGTCCAGCCCTTGTTGAGGCCGCCCACGATGTTGGCCGCCGGCACGCGCACGTTGTCGTAGTAGACGGCGTTGATGTCGTGGCTGCTCAGGAGGTTGAGCGGCTCGATGGTGATGCCGGGCGTGTTCTTGAGGTCGACGATGATCATCGAGATGCCCTTGTGCTTCGGGGCGTCCTGATCCGTGCGCACCGCCAGCCAGCAGTAGTCGGCGTCGGAGGCGAGCGACGTCCACATCTTCTGGCCGTTGATGACGTACTCGTCGCCGTCGAGGTCGGCGCGGCACTTGAGCGAGGCGAGGTCGGTGCCGGCCTCGGGCTCGGAGTAGCCGATCGAGAAGTGCAGATCGCCGGCGAGGATCTTGGGCAGGAAGAAGTCCTTCTGCTCCTGGGTGCCGAAGTTCATGATCGTCGGGCCGACCGTGTTGATCGTGAGCATCGGCACCGGGGCGCCGGACCGCATCGACTCGTCGAAGAAGATGAACTGCTCCATCTGGCTCTTGCCCTGACCGCCGTACTCGGTGGGCCAGCCGATGCCGAGCCAGCCGTCCGCCGCCATCTGCTTGACGATCTGGCGGTTCACGGGGCCGCAACCGTGCTCGACCATCAGCGCCTCGCGGACGTCGTCGGTGAGGAGCTTGTCGTAGTAGGCGGAGAGCTCGGAGCGCAGGGCCTCCTGCTCGTCGGTGTAGGCGATGTGCATTCGGGAAACTGTAACCGGTTCTAGTCTTGCGAACCGCAGCCGGTCGGGCCGGTATCGGCGGCGGCCACCGACGGGGCCGATAGTTTGAGCGTGCGATGACCGACCGTGAGCGCGCCCGTCGACAGCGGCGCGTCGTGTATTCGGCCGTCGACGTGCTGCGGCTCCTGGCGGCGCTGGCGGCCCTCGGTGTGGTGCTCCTGGTCATCAACTACGGCGCGTCGTCACTGGCCGGGGCCGAGGCCGACCTCATCAAGCTCACCGCACGCCTGCCGTCCGGCGTCACCCAGTTCGCGGTGCGCATCGTGCAGCTGGTGGCGGTGTTCGCCCCGGTGCTCGGCTTCGGCGCGCTCGTGTTCCGCCGCCACTTCCGGCGCCTCGGGGGCTCGGTCATCGCCGCGGTGGCGGGCGGGGTCATCGGTCGCTGGATCATGTCGGACCTGCTCGACCTGACGGTCGACCGGTTCGCCATCACCGGCGCGCTCCGCCAGGGGGCGCCGTTCCCGAGCGCCCCGTTCCTCGCGTCGATCGCCGCCATCGTCGCGGCCGACTCGCCGTGGATGTCGAGCCGCTGGCGTCATGCGGCGCGCGGGTGGCTGGCGCTGCTGCTGGCGCTCCGCCTGTTCTCCGGCACCACCGGGCTCCGCGAGCTGATCGTCGCGGTGGCGGTCGGATGGGTCGTGGGGTCGCTCGTCGGCGTGCTCGTGGGTGCGCCCGATCGCCGGCCGAGCTCCACCGCCGTCAACGGCGCGCTCACTCGACTCGGCGTGTCGGTGGCCGAGGTGCACCACGTTCACTCCGGCAGCGGGCGTCACCACTTCCTCGTGCGATCGATCACCGGTCGTCGGCTCTGGGTCGAGGTCGCGGCCCGCGACGGGTGGCAGACGATGCTGCCGGGGCGTCTCTACCGGGCCCTCCGGTTCCGCGACGCCGCCGACGGCCGGCCGTTCGCCGGCCTCCGCGAGATGACCGAGCACGAGGCGCTGGTGGCGCTCAAGGCGCGCGGCGACGGCGTGCCGACCCCCGAGATCGAGGCCATCGGCGAGGTCGACAACGGCGGCTATCTGCTCGCCTACCGAGCCGTCGAGGGCCGGTCGCTGCGCAAGCGCACCGACATCGGGGCCGAGGCGCTTCCCACGATCTGGAAGCTCGTCGTGCGGCTGCGCCAGGCGCGCATCGCCCACCGCGGGCTCGACCAGTCGTCGATCCTCGTCGACGGCGACGACGACACGATGCTGGTGGTCCACTTCGCAGCGGCCGACCTCACCGGCGACGAGCGGCTGCTCGCCACCGACATCGCCGAGGTGCTCGCGTGGTCGTCGGAGCGGTTCGGCGTCGAGGCGAGCGTGGATGCCGCGATCGCCGCGCTCGGCCCCGGCGTGGTCGCCCGCTCGCTGCCGCGGCTCCAGCCGCTCGCCCTCACGCCCGCCACCCGTGGCGAGGTGTCGAGCGAGACCCTCGAACGCATCGGCTCGCTCGTGCGCGAGCGAACCGGCGTCGACCAGCCGGTGCTGGCGCCGCTCGAGCGCATCAAGCCGCGGGCGGTGTTCACCGCGATCATGGCGGTCATCGCCATCAACGCCCTGGCGCCCTACGTCGCCGGCTTCGGCAAGGTGTGGGTGGAGCTGCAGGACGCCAGCGTGGCCTGGATCGTGGTGGCCTTCGTGCTCTCGGCCACCACCTACCTCGGAGCGGCGCTGGCGCTCTCGGGTTCGATCGCCGACCCGCTCCCCTTCGGGCCCAACCTCGCCGTGCAGGTGGCGGCGTCGTTCGCGTCGATCGCCGCTCCGGCGCAGATCGGCGGCGTCGCGCTCAAGGGACGCTTCCTCCAGCGCCGCGGCACCGATCCCGCGGTCGCGGTCGCGGCGATCGGCCTGAACACCGTCGCCGCCTTCCTCGTGCACCTCACGATCCTGTTCGCGTTCGTCTTCTGGGCCGGCAGCTCGGACCTCGGCAAGATCTCGCTGCCGTCGGGGGGAACGATCGGGATCGTCGCCGGGGCCGTCGCCGTCGTGATCGCGATCACCGCCGCCCTGCCCGTCGGTCGGCGGTATCTCGCCGGCACGGTGCTGCCCGCCGTCCGTCGCTCCGCTCAGGGCATCGTCGACGTGGCCCGTCGCCCGGTCCGCCTCGGCGGCCTCCTCGGCGGGTCGGCGATCATCACGCTCTCCTACGCCGGCTCCCTCGTCGCCTCGGTCGCCGCCTTCCACGGCGACCTCCCGGTCTCCGCGGTCGCCATCGTCTACCTCATCGGCGCGGTCGTGCAGTCGGTGGCGCCCACCCCCGGCGGGCTGGGCGCGGCCGAGGCGGCCTACATCGGCGGCCTCACCGCGATCGGCCTGCCCTCGGAGCGCGCCGTCGCCGCCGTGCTCCTCTTCCGCCTCCTCACCTTCTGGCTCCCCGTCGTGCCCGGTTGGGTGGCGATGACCTGGCTCACCCGCAGCGACGCCCTCTGACCCGGCCCCGCCCGCGCCGCCGCCCGCTCCCCCCGCCCTGTCCCTCTCCTCGGGTTTCGGGGTTCGTTGTGCGCGAGGGGTGCACACAACGAACCCCAAAACCGGTGGGAGGAGGGCGGTGGGTAGGGTCTCGGGCGTGACCCAACACTTCGATCTCTGCATCATCGGCACCGGCTCGGGCAACAGCATCCTCGACGACCGGTTCGACGACTGGTCGGTCGCCATCGTCGAGCGGGGCGTGTTCGGCGGCACCTGCCTCAACGTCGGCTGCATCCCGTCGAAGATGCTCATCTACCCCGCCGACATCGTGGAGTCGGCCCGCCACGCGGCCCGTCTCGGCGTCGACGCGACCGTCGACGCGGTTCGTTGGGCCGACATCCGCGACCGCACGTTCGGCCGCATCGACCCCATCGCCGCCGGCGGCCGCCAGTACCGCATCGGGCTCCCGAACGTCACCGTGTTCGAGCACGACGCCCGGTTCGTCGGCCCCAAGACCCTCCAGGTGGGCGACGAGCAGATCACCGCCGACCGCTTCGTCATCGCCGCCGGCGCCCGCACCCACGCGCCGCCCATCCCCGGGCTCGACCTGGTTCCCTACGACACCTCCGACACGATCATGCGCATCGACGAGGTGCCCGAGCGGCTCACGATCCTCGGCGCCGGCTTCATCGCCACCGAGCTCGGGCACGTGTTCGACGCCTTCGGGTCCGCCGTCACGATGATCGTTCGTGGCGACGTGCTCCTCCGTCACGAGGACGAGGAGATCAGCCGCCGCATCACCGATCGCCTCGCCGAGCGGTTCGAGCTCGTGCGGTCGGCGACGCCCCGCAGCGTGGCGATGGACGGCGACACGTACGTGATCGAGGTGGACACGCCCGACGGGCTCAAGGTGATCGAGGCCGATCGTCTGCTGGTGGCCACGGGACGCGTTCCCAACGGCGGTCAGCTCAACGTCGAGGCCGCCGGCGTGCGACTCGATCCGATGGGCTACGTGATCACGGACGAGCACCTGGCGACCGGCGTCGAGGGCATCTGGGCGCTCGGCGACGTTCGCAATCCCCTGCAGCTCAAGCACCTCGCGAACCTCGAGGCGCGCGTCGTGCAGCACAACCTGCTGCATCCCGAGGCGCCGCGCTCCATCGACGAGCGGTACGTGCCCCACGCGGTGTTCACCAACCCGCAGATCGGCTCGGTCGGCCTCACCGAGTACCAGGCCGAGATGCACGGCCGGCCGTACGCCGTGGCGGTCAAGGAGTACGCGGGCACCGCCTACGGCTGGGCCATGGAGGACACGACGAGCTGCGCCAAGGTCATCGCCGACGTCGAGACGCGTCGCCTGATCGGCGCCCACATCATCGGGCCGCAGGCGTCCATCCTCATCCAGCAACTGGTGCAGGGGATGCGGTTCGGTCAGACCGTCGACGAGATGGCGCGTGACGTGATCTACCCCCATCCGGCACTGAGCGAGGTGGTGGAGAACGCCCTCCTCGACCTCGCCGACGCACTCGACCGCGCCGCGCTCGGCGCCACCCCCGGGGCCCACTGACGTGGAGAAGCTCGTCTACCTCCTGTGGGGCGAGGCCCCCGCCGGCTCCGACCGGTACCGCGACCTCCTGGTCGGCGAGCTCGCGCCCCGGCTGGCCGCGCTCGGCGCGACCGACCTCACGATCTCGGTCGACGACTCGGGCTCCGACTGCCCGTCGCCGGTCCCCACGCCCGACGGCGAGGCGCCCCACGTCGCCGCGATCTCGTTCACCCTCCCCTGCCACGACCGTCGCGCACCGCTCGAGGCGGCGATCGAGTCGGCGGCGACCTCCGCCGGCCTGCGCGCCGCCGGCTACCTCGTCTCGGGTGCCGTCTACACCGATTACGGCGACAACGAGTACGCCGGCCCGCGCTCGTGGCCGGCCGGCGAGCGCTCCCCCGCCGTGCTCACCGTCTGCCTCATCCACCGACCGGCCGGCGCCGACCCGGCGACGTGGGTCCGCCAGTGGCACGACGTGCAGTCGCCGGTGTCGGCCGAGATCCAGCCGCGCATGCGGTACGTCCGCAACGAGGTGATCCGTGCGCTCACGCCGGATGCCCCACCCGTCGACGGCATCGTCGAGGAGGCGTGGCCGTCGGCCGAGCACATCGTCGATCCCATGCTGTTCTTCAACGGCTTCGGCGACCGCGACCGCATGAACGCCAACATCTCCCGCATGCTCGACAGCGTCGGCTCGTTCATCGACATGGACCGCATGCGGAACGTGACGATGAGCGAGTACCTGATGACCTGAACGGGCCCGGTGCAGGGGGTGCCGTCGGCGACCTGTAGATTGATGCCCCTATGTCCTCGAGGCTCGAAATCGAACTGACCAGCTCCCGCCCTGACGGTGTGTGGACCTGGCGCAAGGCAGGGGCCAAGATGCCCAAGGGTGAAGTCGACGCGGCCAAGCTGCCCGACGGCGCCAAGGTGGGCGACGTGCTCCGCGCCGATGCCGACATCCTGATCGACGGCGTCGACATCCTGTCGGTGCTCCCGCCGAAGGGCGCCCGCACCGCTCGCTTCGAGTCGCTCGAGGTGGTCGGCACCCGCAAGGACGAGCCCCTCGTCACGCAGACGCTCGCCCCCAAGGGCCGTGGCGGTGGTGGCCGTGATCGTGGTGACCGAGGCGACCGCGGCGATCGCGGCCCCCGTCGCGACGGCGATCGGCCCCGTGGCCGCGAGGGCGACCGCAACCGCGGGCCCCGCGCCGGTGGCGACCGGCCCGGTGGCGACTCGCGTGGGCCCCGCCCCGAGGGCAACCGTCCCCGGCGTCCCGCTCCCGAGCCCAAGCCCCGCGCCAAGCGGCTCCGCCCCGGCCGTGCGCACCGCAACGCCGTGCTCGACTCCCTCGCGCCCGAGCAGCGCCCCATCGCCGAGCAGGTGCTGCGCGGCGGCGTGCCCGCCGTCCGTCAGGCCGTCGACAAGCAGAACGACGTCAACCGCCAGCAGGGCCTGCCCGAGATCCACGGCGACGAGCTCGTCGCCCTCGCCGAGGGTCTGCTCCCCAAGCTCCGTTCGGCGGAGTGGCGTGACAAGGCGGACAACGCCCTCGAGATCCTCGCCGAGCTCGACCTCCGCGACCTCCGCTCGGTGGTCGTCGCGGCCGACACCGGCGCCCGCGACGACGAGACGCGGGCTCTCGCGCAGCAGCTCCGCGACGGTCTCACGAAGCGCGTCGAGGAAGAGCACGCCGCCTGGCTCTCCGAGCTCACCGACACACTCACCGAGGGCCGCATCGTGCGTGCGCTCCGGTTGAGCTCGCGCCCGCCGAAGGCCGGCGCGCCCATCCCGCCCGAGGTCACGGCCAAGCTCACGGCCGCCACGCTCGAGAACCTCACGCTCGAGACGTCGCAGGAGCGATGGGCGATGGTCATCGACGCGCTGGCGTTCTCGCCGGTGCGCACGGCGGTCACCCCGGCCGCCGTTCCGGCCGAGCCCACGGCCGAGCTGAAGGCGGCCATCGCCAAGGTCGCGTCCCGCGTGCCGCACATCGCGGCGCTCTTCGGCATCGACGCCGGCGCCGCGCCGAAGCGCAAGCGTCCGGCCAAGGCTGCTGCGGAGAAGCGTCCGCCGGCCCCGCCGAAGCCGGAGGCAGCGGCCGAGCCCGTCGCCGAGGAGCCGATCGTGGAGACGCCAGCCCCGTCGGAGGAGCCGATCGTGGAGACGCCGGCCCCGTCCGAGGAGCCGATCGTGGAGAGCCCGGCGCCGTCGGACGAGCCGATCGTGGAGACCCCGGTCCCCGCCGAGGAACCGACGGCCGACGCCCCGGCCGAACACGCCGAGGAGCCGGCGGAGGGCGCCGGCGACGAGCCGGTCGCCGAACCCGACACCGAGGCGCACGCCGAGGATCCCGCCGAGGGCTGACCCCGCCCTCGGCCGTTCCTAGGCCAGCAGTTCGAGCACCTGTCGCGGGTCGGTGAGCACCGTCCCCGCAGGACGTGCCGCGGACGTGCGCGGGTTCCACGCCGCCCACGCGAAGTCGCACCCGACGTCGACGGCGCATCGCTCGTCGTGGGCGGTGTCGCCCACGAACAGGGCGCGATCGGCTGCGACGCCCACGGCGTCGAGCACCGGCCCGAGCCGCTTGGCGGCACCGCCGAACGCGTCGGCGAACATGGCGACCTCCGGCGTCCACCCGAGGCGGGCGAGCTCGGCCGTGCCGCTCACCGGATGCTTGTTCGAGCACACCGCCCAGCGATCGAGGCTCGCGACGAGCTCCTCGGCGCCGTCGTACGGCACCACGACGTCGGTGTCGTAGAGCTCCACGTAGCGGGCGATGTCGATGCCCTGCTCGGCGCAGAACTCCTCGACGGGGTGACCGAACGAGATGTCCTCGCGGCGCATCCCGAGCGTGAGGAACGGCTGCACCAGCGCCTCGTCGGAGTCGATGAGCGTGCCGTCGAGGTCGAACACGACGATGTCGTAGCGGGCCATGGGTCCCATGGAGTCAGGAAGTAGACCGGTCAGTCAAGTTGGGCATAGGGTTCAGCCATGATCGACTTCGAGAAGATCGGCAACCTTGCCGTCATCACCATCAACCGTCCGACCGCTCGCAACGCCGTGAACACCGAGGTGGCGCAGGGCATCGAGGCCGCCATCGACCAGGTGGAGTCCGACGACGAGATCTGGGCGGCGATCCTCACGGGCGCCAAGACGGAGAAGGGCTACATCTTCTGCGCCGGCGCCGACCTCAAGCAGATGAGCGTCGATCCGGGCGGCATGAGCACGGCCAAAGGCGGCTTCGGCGGCCTCGTGCAGCGCGAGCGCACCAAGCCCCTCATCGCGGCGGTCGACGGTCCGGCGCTGGCCGGCGGCACCGAGCTGGTGCTGGCGTGCGACATGGTGGTCGCGTCGAAGACGGCCGTGTTCGGCATCCCCGAGGTGAAGCGCAACCTGGTCGCTGCGGCGGGTGGCCTCTTCCGCCTCCCCCGCAAGCTGCCCCGCAACATCGCGATGGAGCTCGCCCTCACCGGCCGCCTCGACTTCCCGGCGGAGCGGGCCTACCACTTCGGTCTCGTCAACGTCCTCACCGAGGAGGGCGGCGCGCTCGAGGGCGCCAAGGCGCTCGCTGCCCAGATCTGCGAGGCCGCTCCCCTCGCCGTGCGTGAGAGCCGCAAGATCGTGATCGAAGCCACCGATCAGCCCGACGAGATCGGGTGGAAGATGTCGGGCGACGGCATCATGGCGATGTTCGCGACCGAGGACTTCAGCGAGGGCCTGAACGCCTTCATCGAGAAGCGGCCGCCGGTCTGGAAGGGTCGCTGACCCTCGTCCCGCCGGGCGGCATCGTCCTCAGACGATGAGGGTGATGATCTCGTTGTCCGCGAGGAAGTCGAGCAGACCGGGTGTGCAGTGGAGCTCCTCGACCTGATCGAGGGGCACCCACCGCGCCTCGGTGGCGTCGCTGCCGGCGGTCGGCTCGCTCTCGTCCATCATGACGAGTTCGAAGTTGAGCACCACGAAGTGCGCCTCGTCGCTGATCAGCTCGGCCCACCCGATGAGCGGGCCGCACACGCCGGCCAGGCCGGTCTCCTCGCCGACCTCGCGCACGACCGCCTCCGCCGCCGTCTCGCCGCGCTCGATGCGACCGCTCGGCACCGACCAGCGCCCGGCGGCGGGCCCGTGGCCGCGCCGGACCATCAGGAGGCAGTCGTCCTGTACGGCGACGGCGCCGACGCAGATCTCCGGGCGTTCGCTCACGCCGGGTCCTCGGTGAGCGAGCGGTGCACCACGAGGAGCCGCGACTTCATCGCATGGCTCTCGAAGAAGTTCTTGGTGTCGCGATCACCGGGTAGGGCGTAGGAGTCGAGGTCGGTGCAGCCCCAGGCGCGTGCGTGGTCGCTCACGACGCCGAGCATCGCGTGGCCCACCCCCACGCTCCGTGCCTCGGGATGGGTGAAGAGCTCGGTGAGCAACGCCCGCGTGCCCCGGTGGACGACCGAGGCGATGCCGACGACCGCGTCGCCGATGGTGCCCACCACGACGGTGGCGTCACCGGGCTCGTCGGCCGCCTCCGCCCGGGCGAACTGGTCGCCACCGCGCTGCTCGTCGAGATGGCGCCGGGCGAGCAGCCGGAGCGCGGCGACGGCGTCGTCGTCGGCCGCGGTTGCCGGGCGAGCGCCGACCACGACTCAGCCGGCTTGCAGCTGGGCGACGCGGCTGAGGATGGTGCGACGACCGCGACCTGCGAGCTCGTAGCGGCGAACGGCGTCGAGGTCGGCGGCGGACAACGATTCGAGGCGGGGCACGACCTGGGAGGCTGCCAGCGCGTCGTAGCCGGGGATGGCCAGCGCGGACGCGAGCGGCGGACCGGCCGGGACCACCGGCGCCGCGGCGGTCGGGGCCTTCTTCGCGGGCGCCTTCTTCGCGGGGGCCTTCTTGGCCGGGGCTTTCTTCGCGGGAGCGGCCTTCTTGGGAGGCGCCTTCTTGGCTGGTGCGGCCTTCTTGGCGGGCGCGGCCTTCTTCGCCCGAGATTTCTTCGCCGGCGCCGTCTTGTTGGCCGGCGCAGCCTTCTTCGCCGGGGCCTTCTTGGCAGGCGCCTTCTTCGCCGGAGCCGGCGCCGCGGTGCGACGGGGCGCCGCCGCCACGGTCACGACCTCGATCGCCTCACGCGGCTCGAACGGCACGACCTCGGCGAGGTGCTCCGTGGCCGCCGGGGCGACGTTGCTCAGCCGCGAGCCGAGGTCGCCGCAGCGGAACTTCTCGAGCAGGGTGGCCGCGAAGTCGACCTGCGCCCTCGTGCGGTCGGCCAGGCGCGGCAGCGCTGCGCCGAGCTCGTTGACGATGGTGCCGGGAAGCCGCAACAGGGCCTCCAGCGGGGAACTTGCGTCGGAGTCGGTCACGGGGAGGATTGTTGCCGCGGGGCCTCCCGCGCGGCAAGGCGGTTCAGGCGATCTGCGCCCGGACGACCGAGATCGCGGGGCAGTCCTCGTCGCCGACCGGGCACGTGAGGTTCGACTTCCGGCCGAACTGGCGCGGATGCACGATCATGAAGCAACCGGTGCACGTGAACTCGCCCTCGCGCTTGACGATGATGCCCTCGGCGAGCTCGGGATCGCTCCGGTCGACCGGAGCCTCCTCTTCCTCGTCCTCGTCGTCGTCGCTCGCCGCGATGCGGTCCTTGAGGATCGTGTCGAGGTCGGCCTCGACGTCGTCGGGGTCGGGATCCTCGTCGTCCTCGTCCTCGTCGCCGGTGCGGGCGCGGGTGGCCGGAACGACCGGCTCCTCCTCGTCCTCGTCGTCATCGGCGGCCTCGACGGCATCGGGATCGTCGGCCAGGACGTCGTCCTCGAGATCGTCGTCGAGGTCGTCGTCCTCCTCGAATTCGGGGTCGTCCGGGTCGACCTCGTCGACGTCGTCCGGAGTCTCGAACTCCTCGTCCATTGCCTCGTCCTCGTCCACGAATCTCAACCTCGCCCAGATGTCCGCTGTCGTGCGGCGCTGATCATAGACACAGATCCGACGGCGCCGGTGCCTCGCGTGCGGGGGGTTTCGGTGCGCTACTGCGCTGCGGCGCGCTTGGCCTCGGCGCGACGCTCGGCGTCGAGTCGCTCGAGGTCGGTCTCGTCGGAGTGGTCGACGTAGATCATCATCGCGGCCAAGGCACGGTGGCCGGCCACCTCGGACAGCTGCTCGTGCATCTGCTGAGCGACCGTGCGGTAGGTGGGGTGTCCCTGGGGCCCGGACCGCAGTTCGAGCATGTGCATCGCCTCACGGGCGTTGAACTGCATCGAGTAGCGCACCCGGTAGGCCAGCGACACGGCGTAGGGCGCCTGCTGGGGGAAGTTGACGGCCAGGTCGCGGTAGAGGTTCGCCGAGCGCTCCATCGTCTCGTCGAACGCCGCCGTGGCCCCGGCGTCGTCGACCGAGCCGGGCCGGATGTAGCCGTGGAACGGACCGAGCGTCTGCCACTCGATCGTCATCATGCGGTGTCGTTGCAGGTCGCGGAAGGCGCCGTAGTCGCTCAGCACGTCGAACCGGTAGAACGAGCGCTCGAGCGCCCGACCGGGCTTGTGGCGCCGGTTGGTGCGCTCCCCCACGTAGGCCTTCATGATGGAGATGCGCTCGTCGACCGACATCTCGCGGACGCGGTCCTCGATCTGCTCCTCCGGCTCGTGGCAGTACGGGTAGAGCATCGCCGCGACGGTCTTGATCTCGCCGTCGGGATCGAAGTCGACGAGGGTGACCGACGACGAGTCGTCGCTCGGCGGCACCGTCGGGAAGATCTTGGCCGCCACGTCGGACATCGCCTGGTGGTTCGTGGCCATGTACTCGCTCCAGGCGCCGCCGCGGTCGGGCAGGTCGACGCGCTTGAGGAACGACGGGATGACCTTGCGGAGTTCGGTCAGCATGAGGTCGGCGTAGGCGTTCGCCTCCGGCAGCTGCAGCGACTTGAGGCGCAGGAGCAGCGCCTCGTAGCCCTGGCCGGAGCCGTAGATGCCGACGTTGGAGAGCGACGCGGCCGGCAACAGACCGCGGAGCGCGTCGAACGCCTTGGCGCGGATGGCCTGGCGGTACACGAAGTCGCTGTCGTCGGGGTGCTTCGGGTGCGCCTGACGGAAGTGCTCGGTGAGCTGGGGCACGAGGCCGGCGTACGTGTCGAACATGCGGTCCATGTCGCCCACGTAGCGGGCGCCCAGCGGCGAGGCCAGCACCGAGGGATCGCGGAAGAACCGGTAGCGGCCACCGAGGCGGGCGTCGTACGCGATGTAGCGCGTCGACTGCTCGAGGTAGCTCATGATGCGGCCCCACTCGAGGGCCTTCGTGAGGATGTTCGAGGCCTGCTCGCACGCCAGGTGCACGCCGCCGAGCTGGGCGACGGAGTCGTCGCCGTACTCGAAGAACACCTTGTCGTAGAGCGCCTCGGCCCGCTCGAGGCCGATGGTGGCGTCGATGTTCGCATCGCCGGACACGTCGAGGTCGTTGACGAACTCGTCGATGAAGAGCCGACGGAGCGACTTCGCCGAGCGCGAGTAGCGGGCGAACAGCGCGCCCTTGACCACCTCGGGGAGGTTGACGAGGGCGAAGACCGGGCCGTCGAGGTTGGTGAAGTACCGACGGAGGATGGCCTGTTCGGTACTGCTGAAGTCCTCAGCGACGTAGGGGGTCACGGCGACCGAGATTAGGCGGGAAGGGGGGTCACGACAGGGACCCTCGGGCGGTCTGGAGCACCTCGGGCGAGGCCCAGAGGTCGACGATCGTGTGGGCCATCGCGATGGCACCGTCGATGACGGCGGCGTCGCCGAGCGGGCCGCCGGTGTGGGTGGCGAACTCGGCGGTGTGGATGGCGACGCCGTCGGGCGCGGCCTTGATCATGGGGTGCAGCGACGGTACGAGGTGGCTCACGTTGCCCATGTCGGTGGAGCCCATGAACTCGGGGCGTTCCTCACGAGGGCGCACCTCGCGGCCGAGTGCTGCGGCGTTGGCGGCGTACAGGGCGTCGAGCGGACCGCTCGGCACGAGCTCCTCGTACGCCGGGTTGGGCCACTCGTAGGTCATCGTGCACCCCGTCGCGAGGGCACCCGCCTGGAGCGCGTCGAGCACCCGGGCCTTGAGGGCCTCGAGCGACTCGATGTCGGTGGAGCGGACGTACCACTGCATCGACGCCCGGTGGGGCACGATGTTCGGCTTGTCGCCACCGTGGGTGAAGATCCCGTGGATGCGCTCGGAGCCACCGATGTGCTGGCGCAGCGCGGCGATGTTCATGTAGCCGAGCACGGCGGCGTCGAGCGCGTTGCGCCCCTTCTCCGGCGCGGCCGCGGCGTGCGCCGCGAGCCCGTGGTACTCGACGTGGAGCTCGTGGATGGCGATCGCCCAGAAGCTGTTGAGATCGGCGTCGGCGGGGTGCACCATCAGCGCCGCGTCGACACCCTCGAACGCTCCGGCGTCGATCATGGCGATCTTGCCGCCCCCGCCCTCCTCGGCCGGGGTGCCCATCACGACGAGGCGCCCGCCGAGCTGGTCGGCGACGGCGGCGGCGCCGAGGGCCGCGCCCAGGCCCGCCGCGGCGATGATGTTGTGCCCGCACGCGTGGCCGATCTCGGGCAGCGCGTCGTACTCGCACAGCACGGCCACGGTGGGACCCGCTCCGGAGTCGCCGGCACGGCCGACGAAGGCGGTGTCGAGGCCGCAGGCGCCGCGTTCGACCGCGAACCCGTGGCGGTCGAGGACACCGGTGAGGAGGTCGTGTGCGTCGTGCTCCTCGAAGCACAGCTCGGGGTGCTCCCAGATGTGGTGCGACACGTCGAGGAGCTCGCCGCGGAGCGAGTCGATGCGCTCGGTCACGGCCTGCTTCGCGCGCTCCACGTCCATCGCCAGAGACTACTCCGGGGCGTGTCGGGCTCTCCCCGCCCCCGCCGGCGTCCTACTCGTGGCGGATGACGATCTTCCCCAGCTGGTCCGCCCGGCGGATGCGCTCGACGGCCTCGGGATACTCGGCCCACGGGAGCACCTGGTCGACGACCACGGGCAGCCCCTCGGCCATCAGCTTCGTGACGAAGGCGAACTCCTCGGCCGAGCCGAGGGTCGAGCCGACGATCTCGTGCTGCTTGAAGAACAGGCGGGGCAGGCTGAGCTGCACGTCGGAGCCCGAGGTGCCGCCGCAGGTGGCCAGGCGACCGCCGGGCTTGAGGGCCGCCACGGTCTGGTTCCAGGTGGCGGGGCCGATCGAGTCGACGACGACGTCGACCTTGACCGGATACGCCTCGTGGGAGTCGAAGGAGTCCTCCGCGCCGAGCTCGATCGAGCGCGCTCGCTTGGCGGCGTCGCGCGACGTGGTGAACACCCGGGCGCCGAGGTGCTGCGCCAGCACCTGCGCGGCGGTGGCCACTCCCCCGCCGATGCCGGTGACGAGCACCGTCTCGCCGGGTTGGAGGCGGGCCCGGCGCAGCATGCGCCACGCCGTGGTGAGCGCGACCGGGTACGCGGCGCACTCCTCCCACGTCCGGCCTGCGGGACGCGGCTCGATGCCGTGGTCGGGGATCACCACCAGCTCGCCGTGGCAGCCCCAACGGTGCTCGCCCATGAGCTGCAGGCTCGGATCGAACACGCTGTCGATCCCGAGGCGGGCGATGGCGTCCGCCGAGGTCTGCGCCGAGTTCACGACGACCTCGTCGCCGACCGCCCACCGGTCGACGTCGGGCCCGATGGCCTCGACGACGCCGGCCCCGTCGGAGCCGGGGACGTGGGGGAAGTGCTTCGGCTTGGGGAGGCCACGCGTCTGCCAGTGGTCGATGTGGTTCACGCCGCTCGCGACGACGCGCACCCGCACCTCGTGCGGACCGGGCTCGGGGGTCGGTACCTCGCCCCACTCGTACTCACCGGGCGACGACGACAGGTACCAGGATCTCATCGGGGTCGATGGTAACGGCGCTGCCGCCGCATCGTTCGCGGTCAGCCGAGAACGACGGCGCTGCGGTCGGGACGGACCCGGATCGAGACGGAGCGGGCGCGACCCGACCGCACACCGTCGAGCCAGATCCAGCGTGGCTGCTCGAAGTGCCAGTCGGTGCCGGCGACGCGCTCGGTGTGCAGGGCCGGGTGTGGCACGTGCGTGCCGAGCGGTGCGCCGCCGGGCCGCCAGTCGGTCCCGCAGCCCGAGCCGGCCCGACGTGATGTCGACCAGTCCGTCGTTCGGGTGCGCCTTCGGGCCGAGGTTCCAGTCGCCCAGGTGCGTGGCGTTCATCGCCACGGCGAAGGGCCCGGTCCATCCGTCGCCGCGGGCCACGACGTGCGCGACCGCCACGCGGGTCGCCCCGTCGAAGCTCACGTCCAGCACGTCGATGGGCAGCGCCATCGGCGTCTCGACCGCGGCGCTCGGCCGGCCGCCGAGCGAGTGGTGGAGGTCGCCTCCGGTGATCACGACGAGCGACGGGCACGGCTCGCGGGACACGAGCGCGGCGAGCGCGGCGTCGTCGGCGGCGCGGGGCTCGTCGCCCGTCAGCTCGACGGGTTCACCCCATTGCTCGCCCTTGCGGATCATCGTCGCTCCCCGTCCTCGGCGGGCACCCCGCCCGAACCTGCCGACTCGGGCAGGGGCAACGGCGTCGATGGCCCGAAATCCGCCACGACGCCACGCCGGAGCGCCTCGACCGCCGCGCCGGCACTGCGTCGCGTGCCGAGGTCGGGGGCGATCTCGGCGAGCTGGCTGAGTACGTCGATCACCATCTTCGTGGTGCGCACGAAGTCGCCGCCCGACATCTCGCCGTCGATGAGCCCGCCGAGGTCGCGGCCGGCAGCCCACCCGTGGCAGGCGGCCATGAAGCCGGCGTCGGGCGGCCGCGTCTGCGGCAGGCCCCGTTCGCGCTCGGCCCGCGCGATGCGCTCGGAGAGGCGTTCGAGCCGGCCGAAGCGCTGCCGGAGGTTGGCGTTGGGGAACACCGGCTCGGAGCCGTCGGGCCGGCGGTCCTCGTACACCACGGCGGCGACCATCGCGGCGGTGCCGGCGGCGTCGAGGCCGTCGAACACGCCGTCGTCGAGCGCCATGGCGACGATGAGATCGCGTTCGTGGTAGATCCGCGCAAGTCGCTCGCCGGCCTCGGTGAGCGACCAGCCGTCGAGGAACCCGAGCGACCCGAGGAGGTCGCTCACCGACTCGAAGCGACGCACGATCGACGACGTCCGCTTGTGGAGCTGCTTGGTGGCCCGGTCGCGGTCGGCGACGAGGCGTCGGTAGTCGGCCAGGGCCTCGACGTGCCGATCACGGTCGGGGCACTCGTGCACCGGGTGAGCCTCGAGCTCGGCGAGGAGGCGCTCCCATCGCGACGCGTTCGACGGCGCAGCGGAGGGCGGCGGCACGTTCGAGGCGCGGAGACGGCGGGCCGTCTCGTCGAGGAACGCCGGGTCGTGCGGTGCGTACGGCGAGGGCAGCTCTACGGCGACTGCGGCGCGCGGTGGATCGTCGAGGTCGGCGGCGACCAGCTGCACGGGCCGGCCCGACTGGTCGACCGTCCGCACGCGGATCGCCCCCTTCCCCCGGTAGGCCACCGAGAGCACGACCAGGCGCGGACGCTCCCCAGGGGCGAGCTCCAGCCGTTCGGCGGTGTCGGGACGGACGAGCGGTGTGATGATGTCGCCGGGGCGCAGCAGGCTCACCGCCCGCTCGACGGCCACGCGGCCGTCGGGACGGTGCCGTCGCTCGCCGCTCACCCGCTCGGCGAGCGCCGTGTACTCGGCGACGTCGCCCAGCTCGCACACCGTGTCGGGCTCGAGCGCGGCGAGCCGCTCGCTGTCGCGCACCAATCGGCGTTCGAGCGTGACGACGGCGCGGTCGGCCTGGAACTGGGCGAACGACTGACCGAGGAGCGACATCGCCTCGGACCGCTCGTAGCGGCGCACCAGGTTGGCCGCCATGTTGTACGTCGGCCGGAACGATGACGTCAGCGGGAACTCACGGCTTCCCACCAGGCCGGCCACCTGGTTGAACGACACGAACGGCGACCACAGAACGACGGAGAACCCCTCGTCGTCGATGCCGCGTCGACCGGCGCGACCGGTGAGCTGCGTGAACTGGGCCGGCGTGAGGAACTCGTGGGTCTCGCCGTTGTACTTCGACAGCTTCTCGATCGCGACGCTGCGCGCCGGCATGTTGATGCCGAGCGCGAGCGTCTCCGTGGCGAATACGACCTTGACGAGGCCCTCGACGAAGCAGCGCTCCACTGCCTCCTTGAACGCCGGGATGAGGCCGGCGTGGTGGGCGGCGATGCCCTGCTCGAGCCCGGCGAGCCACATGTCGTAGCCCAGCACGTCGAGGTCGGCGTCGCTCAGCGCCGTCACCGACGCCTCGGCGATCGCACGGATGCGGAGACGCTCCTCGGCGTTGGTGAATCGCAGACCGCTGTCGCGGGTGACCGCCATCGCGTCGTCGCACGCGTTTCGGCTGAAGATGAAGTAGATCACCGGGAGGAGGTCCTCCTCGGCGAGGCGCTCGATCGTCTCGACCCGTCGCGGGGTGACGAACCGGCGACGGCGCTCGGCCGGGCGACCTCCCTTGCCGGCCCGGGGATCGACGTCGAACCGGTACCCCTCGGGGTTCGGCCGGCCGTCGACCATCACCGGCACGAGGTGATCGCGTTCGGACGTGCGGTCGCCCACCAGGTAGAGGTTCTCGAGCTCCACCGGGCGCTCGTGCTCGATGACGGTGGCCGTGGGGCCGCGCACGGTCTCGATCCACTCGCCGAGCTCTGCGGCGTTCGACACCGTCGCGGAGAGGCACACCAGCCGCACGTGCGGCGGCAGCCCGATGATCACTTCCTCCCACACCGGCCCGCGATAGGCGTCCTGCAGGTAGTGCACCTCGTCGAGCACCACGACGTGCAGCCGGTCGAGCGAGTTCGACGCGGAGTAGATCATGTTGCGCAGCACCTCGGTGGTCATGACGACCACCTCGGCGTCACCGTTGATCGCGGTGTCGCCGGTGAGCAGACCCACGTCGGCGGCGCCGAGCCGCGCCACGAGGTCGGAGTACTTCTGGTTCGAGAGCGCCTTGATCGGCGTCGTGTAGAAGGTGCGGCCGCCCGCGTGGCGGGCCATGTCGATCGCCGCGTCGGCCACCACGGTCTTGCCCGAGCCGGTCGGCGCGGCGACGAGCACGGACCGACCGTCGTCGAGGGCGGCGATCGCCTCCAGCTGGAAGCGATCGAGGGAGAACGGCGTGTCGGCCACGGCTACGCCGCGGGCGTCGCGGCGGACCGGCGGCGCAGCATGAGACGCGCGATCCAGATGGACGCCTCGTAGAAGAGGCACAGCGGGATGGAGAGCACGAACAGGCTCACCGGGTCGCCGCCGGGGGTGACGACGGCGACCACCGTGACGATGCCGACGATCGCGTGCCGGCGCACGGACGCCAGCTTGTCCGGCGACACGATGCCGATCAGCTGGAGTACCAGCAGGAGCAGGGGGAACTCGAAGCTGAACCCGAACGCGGCCACCATGAGCGCGAGCAGGCTGAAGTAGTCCTCCGCCCGGTTCTGGATGACGGCGGTACCGGCCTGGTTGATGAGCCACTGGAAGATCGCCGGCAGCGAGTAGTACGCGAGGGCCGCTCCCAGCATGAACAGCACCACCGAGCTGCCGACGAACGAGATCGCGTACCGCTTCTCGTTCTTGTAGAGGCCCGGCGCGATGAACCGCCAGAGCTGCCAGAAGATGACCGGCATCGCGAACAGGATGCCCACGTAGGTGGAGATGCGCAGCTGGGTGGCGAACGGCGACGTGAGGTCGAGGAACACGAGCTCGCACGTCTTCTGCGTCGTGCCCTTGATCGCCTTGCAGTACGGCTCCTGCAGGAAGTCGTAGATGCGGTCGTAGAAGAAGTAGACGACGATCGCGCACACGACGACCGCCGCGCTGCACTTGAAGAGGCGGTTGCGGAGCTCGCGGAGGTGGTCCATGAGGCTCATCGAGCCGTCGGGATTCGCCCGACGCTCCTTGCGCCCGCGCAGCGCTCTGAAGTTGGTCAGTCGGCTCACGGCGTGTCGACGGCTCCCTCGGGAGCGGGCACGCCGGTCTCGTCGGGGACGATCTCCGCGGGCTCGGCGACCGGCACGTCCTCAGCGGTCTCCGGCGCGGCCTCCTCGGCGACCTCCTCCGGGGTCAGGTCCGCGATCTCCTCGGTCACCATGTCGTCCGCTGCGGCGCGGGCGGCGGCTGCTGCCGCCTCGGCCTCCTCGGCAGCGCGGGCGGCGTCCTCGGCGACCTTCTTCGCGGCCTCCGCCTCGGCCTCTGCGGCCGTGGCGAACTCCATCAACTTCTTCCGCGGCGCGGCGACGAACTCGCCGACCTCGCGGATGGGCTTCATCGCCGGGTCGTCGAGGACCTCGCGCACCTCGCTCTGGAGGTTGGAGGTCATCGAGCGGAGCTTCGACATCCACTGGCCCATCGTGCGGGCGGTCTCGGGCAGTCGCTCCGGGCCCAGCACGAGCAGCGCGACGACAAGGATGATGAGGACTTCGCCGCCCGTCAGACTGTCGAGGATGCCGAGCATTCCTCCGGTGGACATGGGGGGAAGTGTACCGGCGGGAACCCGAGGCCTACGGCAGAGGTGGCCGAGGCCGTCCGCCCGTCAGGCCGAGGCAATCAGGACTGCGTCATTTGCGACAGGGTCGTGAACCAGTCCGCGCCGCTGAGGATCTCGTGGAAGTCGAGGACGTCGTCGTGGGTGATCGGCGCGCCGGTCGGGCGCTCCCCCAGCTCGGCGGGCAGGCGCCATTCGACGCAGCGAACCCCGGCGGCGGCGAGGATGTCGATGACCTGGTCATCGGCGTTCTTCACCTCCGTCATCCGGCACACCGGGCAGCGGAAGAGATAGGTACCGTCGCCGGTGTCTCCGCAGATGCGAACCTGCAGGTCACGCGACCGCAATTCCACGTCGCCGCACTCGCTGCATGTCGCCCGAATCAGTGCCATTGGGGTTGTCCTCCGTCTCAGGATGGCTTCCACTTCTTTCGGCACCCGTCGGGGGAGAGTTGAGATTTCGACGTTCAACTTGTCCCCGAATGGGCCGTTGGTCGCATCCCGCACGGACGAGCGGCCACAATCGTCGGGTGATCCCACGTCAGTCCCCGCTCGCCCCGTCGGCGATCCTGTTCGCCGACGGCGGTGCGTCGGGGCACGGCGGACACGACACGGTCGACTCGTTCCTGCTGGCGCGGCGGCTCGGCGCCACGGGCATCGCCAGCGATCTTGCCGTCACCTCCGACGGCGTCGCGGTGCTGCGTCGTGACCCGAAGGTGGGCGGTCTCCGCAAGCGGCGGCTGAGCGACGTGGCCCACGCCGACCTGCCCGACGACGTGGTCGCGCTCTCCCGGTTCTACGAGGCCGTCGGCGGCGACCTGCCGTTGCTCCTCCGCGTCCGCGCCCACGGTGCGGTGCGGGCCGCCGTCGAGGACGTGGTGTCGCTGGCGGCCCGTCACCAGGCGCTCGAGCGCCTCTGGCTGTGCAGCGACGACCCGTCGGCGTTGGCCGAATGGCGCGAGCGATCCTCGGTCGTGCGCCTCGTCGACACGACGCCGATCGCCGCGATGTCGCTCGGCCCCGAACGGCACGCGGCGGACCTCCGCTCCGCCGGTGTCGACGCCGTGCTCCTCCCGCGCTCGGACTGGAGCGGCGGACGCACCGCGCTCTTCCACCGGTTCGGTCGCTGGTGCTTCGCCGCCGATGCCCCGCACGAGCGCATGATCGCGTCGCTGCTCCACATCGGGGTCGACGGCGTGTTGTCGCCCTACCCCGACCGGTTGGTGGACGCCGCGGCGGCGCACGCCGCGCCGGACGCTCCGGCCTTCCGCGAGGACTGAGCGCCCGGAGCGCTCAGGCCGGATCGGTCAGAGGCCGCCGATGCGCGACGGCGGCCAGATGCGGGCGATCGCGCGGCCCACGATGAGGTCCTTCGAGATGGGGCCGAACACCCGCCCGTCCATCGAGTCGCCGCGGTTGTCGCCCATCACCAGCAGCTTGCCCGACGGCACCTCGATGGGAGAGGCGATGACCGTGCTCGTCGAGTCGGGCAGGTAGTCCTCCTCGAGCTTCTTGCCGTCGACGTACACGTGACCGTTGCGGGCCTCGACCGTCTCGCCGGGGAGCCCGATCACGCGCTTGATGAGCACGTCGGGGTCGTCGGGGCTGGTCTTGGGGTCGTTGGGCGGACGGTCGAAGACGATGATGTCGCCGCGTGCCGGGTCGGTGTTGAGCTGGAACACCACCACGCGATCGCCGAGGTGCAGCGTGGGCAGCATCGACGGTGACGGGATCGAGTACGCCTGCAGCACGAACGCCTTCACGAGGAGGGTGAGGACGACCGCGATGCCGATCGTGATGCCCCAGCTGGCGAGGCTGCTCTTGACCGAGGTGTGCTCCTCGGACGGCAGTTCGATCGACCGGTCGGTGCCGAGATCGGGAGCGGGCGGTGCGCCGAAGGGGGTGGAGTGAGGTGTTGGACCGGCCGGGTCAGACATCTCGGTGCAGTTCGGCGAGCATCACATCAACTTCCCGGAAGGAAACTCCATCGATCGAAGGGCCAGGCGACCGCCACGGCCCGACCAATGATGTCAGAGTCCGGGATGGCGCCGAAGAACCTACTGTCGTGGGAGTGCTCGCGGTTGTCACCCATGACGAACACGTGACCCGCCGGCACGGTCACCGGCTGCGGCAGGTTGTTCGTGACGACGCTGGGATCGAGGTAGTGGCCGGGACCCGTCTCGGGGAGCGCCTTGCCGTCGATGTAGACCACGCCGCCACGCGCCTCGACGACGTCGCCGGGGAGGCCGATCACCCGCTTGATGAGCTGGGCGGGCTGGTTCGGGTCGTCGGTCCGCTCCGACGGCGGACGCTTGAACACGATCACGTCGCCGCGCTCGACGCCGCCACCGATCGCGTACGCAAGCTTGTCGACCGCGACGCGGTCGTGCACCTTCAGCGTCGGGTACATCGAGGCCGACGGGATCTCGTAGAGCTGGAACACGAAGTGCTGCAGGACGAGGGCGACGACGGCGGCCGCCCCCAGCACGAGGAGCCATTCGATCGCGGCGCGCAGGAGGCGGTTGCCGGTGGGTTCGGGCTCGACGGGCTGTGCCGTCGGCGCCTCGATCTCGCGGATGTGCGCGTCGAGCGGGACCGCCCGGGCGTGCTGAGGCCGGTGGGCTGATCGCTGCGGCGGACGACGGGGACCCGCGGGCGCCGCCGGCCGCTGCGGGCGGGCTCGTAGGCGCGGGAGGACCTCGCCGTCGGGGGTGGTGAGGGGACGCTCCTCGGCGTCGGTGGGCCAGGGCAGGAAGTCGTAGACGCCGGCGGGCGACGGACCGAGCGCCCGGTTGCGGTTGCGTCGCCGCACGACCGGTCGATCGTCGGTGGGTGTCGGGCCGGTGGGCGTGGGCGCGGCGGCCGCCGGTGCTGCCGGCGACGCCTGGGCCTGCGCTTCCGCGCGACGCGCCGCACGGGCCAGCTCCGCACGCCGTTCGCTTCGAGCGTCCTCGGCGCGTTTCGCCGCCTCTCGGCGCGCCTCGACCTCTCGTTGCTCGGCAACGCGCTCGGCACGTTCGGCCGCCGCTCGTTCGGCGCGCTCCGCAGCGTCGCGTTCGGCGCGCTCGGCGAGCGCCCGCTCGGCGGCCTCCGCAGCTTCGGCCGCCTCGGCGGCGGCGACGGCCTCGTCGAGCTCGCGACGCTCCTGTTCCATGCGGAGCTCGCGCCGGGCGCGCCGGCTCAGCGGGGCGGGTTCGTCGGAGTCCTGGGCGGCGGGGGCCGGCTCGGCGTGCACCGGCGCTTCGGCGATCTCGGGAGCGGGAGCCGGCTCGGGCTCCGGTTCACGCTCGGGTTCGCGCTCGGGCGGCGGCGCGGCCGGGGCGGGTCGAACCGGCCGGCGCACCGCCACGTCGCCCAGCAGGGAGGCTGCGAGCGCTCGGCCCATGTCGGTGAGGCGATCGTCCAGGGGTTCTGTGAGAGGGCTCGCCGGCACCCCGTCAGGGTAACGGGATCACGCCGCGAAGCCGCCGTGCCCAGGTGAAATAGACCATTCCGCCCATCGTGTCGGCGCGCCGGCAGCGCCCGGCCCGCCGGCCCTCAGCGGTACTTCGCGAGCACCCGGGAGGCCGCCGCGTCGAGCAACTTCCGCGCCTCCTCCGGCGACACGGTGTCGAACTCGCCGTCGTGCCAGTCGACGACCGTCGCGTCGGGGCCCAACCGCACCAGGAGACGCTCCAGCCAGGCGTCCCCGCCCACGGCCAGCACCACGCGGGCGCGCCCCTCGGGAAGCTCCTCGACGGCGTCGTTGGGGTAGTGCTCGATGATCCAACGCGCCGAGGGGGCGACCTCGAGCGCGATGCGCCGGTCGTGGCCCGAGCCGGCGTAGGTCGTCGGCTCCGGCAGCTCGGCCGGCAGCTCGAACGTCTCGTCGGTGAGCCGCGCCGAGCGGATGCGGTCGACGCGGAACAGGCGCTCGGCCTCCGCCGAGTGGCACCAGCCGATCACGTACCAGTTCCCCTCGGTCGCGTAGACGCGGTACGGGTCGATGCAGCGAAGGCGGCTCTCGTCGGTGCTGT
The DNA here is from genome assembly GCA_046331245.1 of Acidimicrobiales bacterium. GTDB lineage: Bacteria > Actinomycetota > Acidimicrobiia > Acidimicrobiales > Microtrichaceae > SSF14. The sequence continues at coordinate 188,261 of JAXLRH010000003.1, forward strand.
AGGAGTAGTAGTCGATCTCCACCTGGCGGTGCTCGGTGCGTCCCTCCTGCAGGGTCGCGAGCGTGTCCGCGTCGGCGCCGCCGAGTGACATGCCGAGCGTGCCCGACTCCGAGATGCCGCCGGCGGTGCGGAGCTTGTCGAGCGCGCGGGCCAGCGGGCCGTCGGGATCGGCGCCGGTGGTGGCCATGAGGCCGGCGCCGGCGGCGAGCACCGCGAGCGCCTCCTGCGCGTTCAGTCGCAACGGGCGGGTGAAGTACCGGCCGAGCGTGATCCACACCCGGTCGTCGTCGATCATCACGTCGATGAGCTCGTCAGGCGTGTACGGCGGGATGCCCACCATGAACACGACGTCGAGGTCCGCCAGCAGGTCGTCCCGATCGATCGCGAACTGGCGGCAGACGTCGTCGATGAGCGGTCCGTCGCGCTCCGCGATCCACGGCACGATGGCGACGATCCGGCGGAAGCGGTCCGATGCGGTGAGGCGAGGGCTCACGCGAGGCAGCCCTTCAGCCAGTCGACCAGGTCCTGGCGGAGCTCCTCGGGCTCGAGGATCTCCGCGTGGTCGAGGAACCCCATCACGAAGCTGCGGAACGCACCCCGGTTGCTGACGATCATCTCGACCTCGGCCGAACCGTCGGGCAGGTCGGTCCAGGTGGCGTCGGCCCCGGCGTGATCGCGACCGAGACCGGCCTGGCTGGCGTCGATGCGAAGCCGTGCGGTGACCGGCGGGTCGTCGCCGTAGCGCCACGCCTCGAACCGAAGGCCGGGCGGCGCCTCGACGGGCCCGGGCGGCTCGAACGCTCCGTCGTCGCCGCTCGTGAGGCCGCCCTCGATGCGGTCGATGCGGAAGCTGCGGCGGTCGTCGCGCAGGCGGTCGAACCCGCTCAGGTACCAGCGGCCCCGCTGGTAGTCGAGGCGGTGGGGCTCCACCGTGCGCAGCTCGCCGTGGTACGTGAACTCCACGAGGCGGTGCGCGGCGATCGCGGCGTGGATCTCGCCGATCTCGGGCGGCGTGGGCACCGACGCGAGCTCCGGGGCGTCGGCGTCGGAGCTGGCGCCGAGCTTGCGGAGCGTCTCCCCCGCTGCGATGCCGTCCAGGCGGACGGCGCCCATGGCCAGCTTGAGGGCCGCGAGCTCGTCGGGATCGAGGCCGGGGTCGGGCAGGTAGTACTTCTCGGGGAGGATGCGGTAGCCGAGCGCCGTCTGGTCGCCGGGGTCGGTGTTGACGACCTCCACCGGGATGCCCATCTCGCGCAGGTCGTCCTTGTCGCGCTCGAACGTGCGCCGGAAGCTCGCCGGGTCGGGCGGATAGCCCTCCATCAGCTGCCCGATCTGGTCGACCTTGAGCGGGCGCTCGGTGTTGAGCAGGAGCGCGGTCAGGTTGAGGAGGCGTTCGAGCTTCGAGGACATCCGGCCCGTGATCCTATTGGTCAGAGCAGCGACACCGCGACGGCTGCGGCGGCGCCGGCGGCGGCGAAGAACAGCGGGTCGGCGTCGACGTCGCGGCCCATCGTCGTGATGCGCAGGTCGGCGGCGGCGAGGATCGCTGCGACATCCGGCGTCTCGGCGGGGCACACCACGACGCCCTCGACCGACCGGATCTCCTCGGGCACCGGCGCCACGGCGGGCGCGGCCCGCGTGAGCTCGATCGCGGTGAGGGTGTGGTGGCTGATGCCGGTGTGGCGATCGCGGGCGTCGCCGTCGGAGGCGCGGACGCAGAGCACGGGTACGCCGCCGAGCGCGTCGACGGCGTCGAGGATGCCGGCCGCCTCGATCGACGTCGTGCCCAGCTTGGTGCCGGTGCCCACCACACCGGGGCCCATGCCCACCACCACGATGTCGGCGAGCGCCACGTCGACGGCGAGCGCGATGCCGGACGCAACGGTGACCGCTTCGAGGTCGCCACCGAAGGCGTGGCCGGCGGTGACCGTCGTGGTCACCATGTCGCGCCGGCGGAGGTCGTCGACCAGGTCGCTCAGCACGATCGGCAGCGACGCGCCGTCGGTCATCACGTACGCCACCCGCGTGCCCGGCCGCAGCGATGCGATCGTGGCCGCGACCACCCCCACCTGGCTGTGCACCTGGCACACGACCACCGGCGTCTGCCGTAGGTCGGTGGAGCACTCGGGGTACTCCAGCTCGGAGGTGCCGGCGTCGAACTGCAGGCTCGTGTAGCGGAGCTTCATCACGTGGTCGGGGCCCGGCGCCACGAGCTCGTCGCGCGACAGGTTCCAGTGCACGACGTGCCAGCCGCCGGTGCCCAGGCCGAGCTCGACGGCTGTCGTGTTGCACACCACGGTGTCGCCGACGGCCACGTCGCCGACGAGCTGCGTGAGGCAGTAGGCCCGGGCGACGTCGTCGCCGATGCGTACGGCGACGCGCTGCAGCCCGACGCGTTCGGACAGGATCTCGGTCACCTCACCGGTGCGGAACGTCGGCACGCTGCTCCCGTCGCGTCGATCAGAGCGATTCGATGAGCTTGTCGACCCGCTCGTCGTGCGATTTGAACGGGTCCTTGCAGAGCACCGTGCGCTGGGCCTGGTCGTTGAGCTTCAGGTGCACCCAGTCGACCGTGTAGTCGCGCTTGCGCTCCTTGGCCTTCTTGATGAACTCGCCGCGGAGGCGGGCGCGGGTGGTCTGCGGCGCGAGCTCGATCGCCTCGGCGATGTCGCGGTCGGTGACGATGCGCTCCACCATCCCCCGTCGCTGCAGCTTGTAGAACACCGATCGCTTGCGGCTGATGTCGTGGTACTGCAGGTCGATGAGCGCGGCCTCTGGCGCCGACAGGGGCAGCTGGTGACGGTCGCGGTACGACTCGATGAGGTTGTGCTTCGTGACCCAGTCCACCTCGCGGTCGAGCGAGAACGGGTCGGTCTCGAGCTTGCTCATGACGTGCTCCCACATCGACAGCGCCTGCTTCTCCTGCGGCGAGAAGTCGTGGGTCTGGCTGTACCGGATGGCCCGGTTGAGGTACTCGGACTGGATCTCGATGGCCGAGGCCTCACGCCCGTTGGCGAGCCGCACCCGGTGGCGGCAGGTGAGGTCGTGGCTGATCTCGCGGATGGCCCGGATGGGGTTCTCGAGCGTCATGTCGCGGAGCACGACGCCGGGGTCCTCGAGCATGCGGAGGATGATCGACGCCGCCCCGACCTTGAGGAACGTGGGGTACTCCCCCATGTTCGTGTCGCCCACGATGACGTGCAGACGGCGGTAGCGCTCGGCGTCGGCGTGCGGTTCGTCGCGGGTGTTGATGATGGGACGCGATCGAGTCGTGGCCGACGACACGCCCTCCCAGATGTGCTCGCCGCGCTGGCTCATGCAGTACATGGCGCCGCGGGCGGTCTGGAGGATCTTGCCGGCGCCGGCGTAGATCTGGCGGCTCACGAGGAACGGGATGAGCACCTCGCCGTAGCGGGACATGTCGTCGGCCCGGGTGGTGCAGTAGTTCTCGTGGCAGCCGTACGAGTTGCCGGCTGAGTCGGTGTTGTTGCGGAACAGGTAGATGTCGCCGCGCACGCCCTCCTCGTCGAGGCGTTCCTCGGCGGAGTCCACGAGCTGCTCGAGGATGCGCTCCCCCGCCTTGTCGTGGGCGACGAGGTCGAACAGCGAGTCGCACTCGGGCGTCGCGTACTCCGGGTGGGAGCCGACGTCGAGGTAGAGGCGGGCGCCGTTGCCGAGGAAGACGTTCGAGCTGCGCCCCCACGACACGACTCGGCGGAAGAGATACCGCGCGACCTCGTCGGGGCTCAGCCGGCGCTGCCCCTTGAGGGTGCAGGTGACGCCGTACTCGCTCTCGAGGCCGAAGATCCGCCGATCCATGCAGCCACCCTAGAGGTGCGACGCCGGAATGGCGGTCACCTAGCTGGATTCACCCGTGGGGGTGTCGGCGTCGATCTCGGCCACCAGATCGGGGTCGGGTTCGAGGTCGGCGGGCGTCGCTGCCGCCGCCTCGGCCGTCGCTTCGGGCTCGGCCGGGGGTGCCGGCAGCAGCGCCTCGAGCTCGGCGTCGACGATGCGACGGAACGCCCGGTGGTCGACCGCACGGTCGAGCACCGCCACCTCGAGCTCCGGCTCGGTGAGCCGGCGATCGGGGCCGGCCAGCGCGCCCACGGCCGTGGCGATCGCCTGCGCGAGCGTGCACTGCTCGGTGAAGGCCTCGCTGAGCCGGCTGCGGATGGCGTCGGCGTCGCCGCCGAGCACGGTGAAGCCCTGCTCGTCGACGAGGGTGCCGTCGTACTGGATGTGGAAGAGCTGGTCCTGGGCCGGGGTGCGGCCGACCTCGGCGACGAGGATCTCGACCTCCATCGGCTTCATCTCGTGCGTGAACACCTGGCCGAGCATCTGCGCGTACTGGTTCGCGAGGCTGCGGGCGTCGACGTCCTCACGGCTGAACGAGAAGCCCTTGAGGTCGGCGTGGCGCACGCCGGCGATGCGCAGCTGGTCGAACTCGTTGTACTTGCCGACGCCGGCGAACCCGATGCGGTCGTAGATCTCGGAGATCTTGCGAAGCATGCGGCTGGGGTTCTCGGCGCAGAGGAGGATGCCGTCGTCGTAGGTGACGGCGACGAGTGACCGGCCGCGGGCGATGCCCTTGCGGGCGTAGTCGGCCCGGTCCTTCATCATCTGCTCGGGGGCGACGTAGAAGGGCATGCTCATGACGAGGACCTCGAGGTGGACTGGCGGAGGCTCATGAGCGGCGCTCCTCGATCTCCTCGATGAGGGCACGGGACCGGGCCTCGAGGTCGGCGTCGTCGACGCGTTGGAAGCCCGCCGCGGTGATGGTCGCGACCACCGGGAAGATCTTGCGGATGAGGTCGGGGCCACCGGTGGCCGAGTCCTCGTCGGCGGCCTGCCACAGCGCGTGCACGACGAGGTCGATGGCCTCGTCGCGGCCCAGCGCCGGGCGGAAGCCGAGCTTCACGACCGTGGCGGCGTGCATCGAGCCCGAGCCCGTGGCCGCGTAGTCCGACTCCTCGTAGCGACCGCCGGTGATGTCGTACTGGAACAGGCGGCCGGTGGCGCGCTTGAGGTCGTAGCCGGCGAAGATCGGCACGACGGCCATGCCCGACAGGGCGGCCGGCAGGTGGTTGCGGAGCATCTGGCTCAGCTGGTTGGCCTTGCCCTCGAGGCTGAGGTGCTGGCCCTCCACCTTCTCGTAGTGCTCGAGCTGCAGCTGGAAGAGGCGCACCATCTCGATGGCCGGGCCGGCGGCGCCGGCGATGGCGACGCCGGAGTAGCGGTCGGCCGGGAACACCTTCTCGATCGTGCGGTGGCTGATCCAGTTGCCGGAGGTGGCCCGGCGGTCACCGGCCATGACCACGCCGTCGGCGTAGCGCACGGCGATGCACGTCGTGCCGTGGGTGATGGCGGCGATGTCCGACGACAGCGAGTCGGCGGCGCGTCCGTCGGTGCGGCCCGGAGTGCCACCGAGGCCGACCTTGCGGATGAGAGAGCCGAAATCCGGACCGGGATCGTCGGTCGGCGAGAACGACGGCAGCATCAGGCCTACTCGCCGCCCTTCTGGATGTAGGACTTCACGAAGTCCTCGGCGTTGGTCTCGAGCACCTCGTCGATCTCGTCGAGCAGGTCGTCGAGCTCGGCCTTGATCTTGGACCCCGACTCCGACGGCGCGACCTCCTCGGCCTCGACCTCCTCGGTCCGCTGCGGGGCGGTCTTCTTCTTCATCTCACGTTCTGGCACTGTTCTCAACCTCCGGTCCCTTCAACGTACCGCGGTGGGAATCCCTTCCTGCGCCATTGATCGTGAGTTCTCAGCTCCCCAGCTTCTCCAGGAGCTCGGCGGCCGACGACACGCTGTCGAGCAGCTCCCCCACGTGCTCCCGGGTGCCGCGGGTCGGTTCGAGCATCGGGACGCGCCGCAACGACGACCCGCCGGTGTCGAATACGAGCGAGTCCCAGTTGGCGGCCACGATGTCGTCGGCGAAGCGCTGGAGGCAGGTGCCGCGGAACCAGGCGCGGGTGTCCGCGGGCGGCTGGCTGATCGCCGCCTCGACGTCGGCATCGGCGGTGAGACGTTCGAGCCCGACGCGCCGGGCCAGCGACTTCTCCGGGCGCAGGTCGTGGTACTGGAGGTCCATGGCCCGCAGTCGGGCGTCGGACCAGTCCAGGGAGTGCCGCTCGCGGTAGCCGTCGAGCAGGCGGTACTTGGCGATCCAGTCGACCTGCGACGCCAGTCGCATCGGGTCGGACTCGAGGCCTTCGAGCACGTCGCGCCAGCGGTCGAGGGTGAGCTCGCCGACCTCCTGGCCGACGGCCTCGAGGCCGTGGCGCTCGGCGTACTCCGAGCACATCCGGAAGATCTCCCACTGGATCTCCAAGGCCGTCATCGTCGTGCCGTCGGCCATCTCGATCGGCAGCGACAGTGAGAGGTCGCTCGAGATCGCCCGCAGCGCCGGCACCGGCTTCGCGAACTTGAAGGTGCGGTCGACCGCGTCGTCGTCGATGACCGCCATCCACAGCGCCGTCGTGCCGAGCTTGAGGAACGTGGCGATCTCGCTCATGTTCGCGTCGCCGATGATGACGTGGAACCGCCGGTACTTGCGGGCGTCGGCGTGGGGCTCGTCGCGGGTGTTGACGATGGGCCGCTTCAACGTGGTCTCGAGGCCGACCTCCTCCTCGAAGAAGTCGGCGCGCTGGGAGATCTGGAAGGTGATCGCGTCACGGCGCACCCCCGGCACCTCGGTGCCGACCTTGCCCGCCCCGCAGTAGATCTGGCGGGTGACGAAGTGGGCCGTGGCGTGGGTGATGAGGCGTCCGAAGGGCAGAGCCCGCGACAGCATGTAGTTCTCGTGGCAGCCGTAGCTCTGGCCCTTGCCGTCGGAGTTGTTCTTGTAGACGACGATCTCCTGGCCGGGCGCCATGAACGTGGGCGCCACCCGCATCGACCGCAGGAGGATCTCCTCTCCGGCACGGTCGTAGAGCAGCGCCTGCAGGGCCGTGCGGCACTCGGGCGTGGACAGCTCCGGGTGCGCGTGGTCGACGTAGTACCGGCTGCCGTTCGTGAGCACGGCGTTCACCAGGTGCGACTCCACCTCGGGCGCGTAGCTGTAGGGGTTGGGTCCGCCGCGGGCGTCGTTCGCCGGCGACTCGTCCTCGAAGTCCCACCCGACGCGGTGCGGGCGGCCAACGCCGCGGCCCCGGTCGGCGAGGTCGGACACGTAGGCCGACACCAACGTCGAGCTGGCGGCCATGGGGTTCGACTCGATGCCGTCGCCGGGCGCCGTGTTACGCACGATGATGCCGTACTCGGTCTCGATGCCGCAGACGATGGGGACAGCCACGCGGCGCAGGTTACCGGTGAGGTCGGGACTGCGTGCGCGCTCGTCAGGAGAGCACGGTCACGAAGGGGACGGTGGCCACGTGGTACTGGCCGCGGCGGCGGTCGGCGGGTACGGCCTGGTCGTACCACCCGATGCCCAGGCGGTCGGACGCGCTGAACGCCGGCTGCGGGGTGGCGCCGTAGCAGTTCCTCGACGCGCCGGCGACGGTCTCGTCGCAGCCCGGCAGCGTGAGCACGACCGGTACCGACCACGGGCCCTCGGGCTCGCGGGACACCCGCACGACCACCTTGTCGGTGAAGCCGGGCCACGGGCTGTACGCCATCACGTACACGCCGTGAGGTGCGTCCCAGGTGACGGTGAACGACGACGCCGGATAGTCGTAGCCCGCCATCCCGCCCGACGGCATCGTCACCGGCTGGGCATTCCCCTCCCCCGCCACCCACGTCGAACCGTTCCAGTAGCGGTACTGCGACTCGTCGACGACCACGTTCGGATCGACACGGGCGACGCGGCACGGACCGAAGGCGGCGGGGTCGGCGAGGTTCGCAGGACGGTCGCAGGCGTACATGAGCAGCCAGCCGCTGTCGTCGATGACCGCCGCCGTGCCGAAGGGCCGCGACGTCGCCATCTTCTGGTCGAGGATCGTGAGCTGCACCGGCCGTCCGTCGGGCGGGGCGGCCGGGTCGTAGTACCACTCGGCAACGGCCATGCCCTCGTACCGGTAGTCGGTGGGTGAGCCGAGACACATGTCGGAGAGGAACACGATCACCCGATCGCGCGATCCTGCGGGCACGGTGACCGCCGACACCGGCCACATCACCTGATGAGGGTTCTGGGCGGTGCAGGCCGGGTAGGTCGCGGTCGGGGTGGCGAGCACGTACGGGCTGCCGTCGGCGTCGCCGGCGTCGCGGGTGATCGCCGGAGCGCCTGCCGGTGCCCACCCGCCGGTGCCGCCGACGAAGTACCGCATGGCGCCGGCGCTGTCGTAGCCGACGCTGTCGCCGAAGAGCCACAGCACCGACCCGTCGCGCAACCTGGTCGTCACGCCGGCGTCGCGGTCGACGCCGACGACGGGGCCGGTCGCCGGCCCGACGGCCGTGGGCGGGCCGACGGCCCCGGAGGTGCCGACCGCTGTCGCGTTCGGTGAGTTCTGCGTGACGATCACCGTGCCGCACGGCAGCGGACGGTCGCCGTTGATGCCCGGTCGCGCGCCGCCGAGGTCGGGCAGCGTGACGCACACCGAGTGGCGACCGGCCGACAGCGAGCCGATGGTCGCGTCGAACGAGCCACCGTTGGCCGTGGTCGTGGTGGTGCCGCCGTCGACGTCGATGCGCACGGTCACCGGCGTCGCGGTGTCGGGGTCGGCCGCGGTCCCGGTCACCCGCAGGCCCGACGTGAGCGGCGTCACCGACGCAACGAGCCCGCCGGGTCGATGGTCGGGAATCGTGATCGTGGTGCAGGCGATGAGCTGGTCACGTCCGATCCCCCGGTTGTGGCCGGTCGCGCACACGACGTGCACGCCGGGCGCTGTGACGTTCCACGACGTGGTGAAGCCGGCGCGGGCATCGAGGCCGGTGACCGCCGCGACGTCGGGACGGGAGGACGAGGCAGCCATCCTCCGGGTGAACGGATCGTCGACACCGCCCACCACGATGTCGGTCAACGTGACGTCGATGGGGCCGCCGGCATCGGGGTCGCCGACCCAGCCGGTGACCGTCACGCTGTCGGCGCCGACGGTGACCGATTCGAGATTGCCGATCGGTTGCGTGGCCGCCACCAGCACCGGACGGCACCCGATCGTGGCATCGGCGCCGCGGCCGATGTTCGTCGCGATGGCGCACACGAGATGCGGGCCGGTGGCGATGGGCACGTCGGCGACGAAGCCGTGCGCCGGCCCGGTCGCCGGATACGACGCCTCCACGTCCGGTCGGATCGCGTTGGCCGTCGCTCGACCGGCCACCGCCCCGTCGACGGTGAACTTCACGGACAGCGGATCGACGTAGCCGATGTCCAGCGCCCAGCCGCTGACGCGCAGCACGTCACCGCTGGGCAGGACATCGGACGACTCGAGGTTGCCGAACGGGTCGGCCGGCGCGACGTCGAACACCTTGCAGCCCAGCAATCGGTTGGGGTTGCCCTTGCCGACGTTGAGCGCGGCCACGCACATGGTGTGCGGTCCCGGCGACACCGGGATGGCGATGAGGTACGAGCGGTACTTCTCTGCCGTCGTGCCCGGGAGATAGGGGTTGTAGACGCCGGCCGTCCGCACGTAGAGGCCGGGGGCGCCGTTCGGATTGGTGATCCCGACGACCACGTTGATCGGCCGATTGACGTCGGGATCCTTGGCCCAGCCGACGAGCCCGATCATGCCGGGCTCGGTCCACGCCAGGTTCATCTCGCCGTACGGCGTGCGCGACTCCGCCGACGGCGCGCGCACTGACGGCGCGCGGCTCGACGCGCCGGCCGGGGACGACCCCCACGACAACGCGACGGAGGCCGCGCACAGCAGCGCCGCCCCGACGGCGAGTCGGGCGGGCGCCGGCAAGGTCACAGATACTGGCCGGTGGCGACCCGTTCGATGGCCCGTCCGCCTTCGAAGCGGTTGTCCTCGCGGTGGATGAGCGTGCGGATGTACACGATGCGCTCGCCCTTCTTGCCGGAGATCTTCGCCCAGTCGTCGGGGTTCGTGGTGTTCGGGAGGTCCTCGTGCTCCTTGAACTCCTGGTGGATCGACTCGAGCAGGTCGTCGACCTTGATGCCCTTCTCGCCCTCGGCGAGCTCGCGCTTGATGGCCAGCTTCTTCGCCCGCCGCACGATGTTCTCGATCATGGCGCCGGAGCTGAAGTCCTTGAAGTACATGACCTCCTTGTCGCCGTTCTGGTAGGTCACCTCCAGGAACTGGTTCGCCTCGTCGGTGCGGTACATCTCCTCGACGGTCGTCTCGATCATCACGCGCACGGCCTTGTCGGGGTCGCCGCCGCCGAGCGACTGCACCTGCGACGCGTCGATCGGCAGATCGCTGGTGAGGTACTGCCCGAAGATCTGGGACGCCGAGTCGGCGTCGGGCCGGTTGATCTTGATCTTCACGTCGAGCCGGCCGGGCCGGAGGATGGCCGGGTCGATGAGGTCCTCGCGGTTGGACGCGCCGATCACGATGACGTTTCGCAGCGTCTCGACGCCGTCGATCTCCGCCAGCAGCTGGGGCACGATCGTCGACTCGATGTCGCTCGAGATGCCGGTGCCGCGGGTGCGGAACAGCGACTCCATCTCGTCGAAGAAGATGATGACCGGGGTGCCGTCGGCGGCCTTGTCGCGCGCCCGCTGGAACACCTCGCGGATGTGGCGCTCGGTCTCGCCCACGTACTTGTTGAGCAGCTCCGGGCCCTTGATCGAGATGAAGTAGCTGTTCTGGTCGCGGCCGGTCATCTCCGCCACCTTCTTGGCGAGGCTGTTGGCGACGGCCTTGGCGATGAGCGTCTTGCCGCAGCCGGGAGGGCCGTAGAGCAGGATGCCCTTGGGTGCCGGCAGCTTGTACTCGCTGAACAGGTGCTGGTGGAGGAACGGCAGCTCGACCGCGTCGGTGATCTGCTCGATCTGCTCGTCGAGCCCGCCGATGTCGCTGTAGGAGATGTCGGGCACCTCCTCGAGCATCAGCTCGTCGACCTCGGGGCGGGGCAGCTTCTCCAGCAGCACCGAGCTGCGGGTGTCCATGAGCACGACGTCGCCGGCGCGGAGCTTGACGTCGCGGAGCGCCTCGCCGAGCTCGGCCACCCGCTCCTCGTCGGCACGACCGACGATGAGGGCGCGACGGCCGTCGGCGAGCACCTCGCGCATCGTCACGACCTCGCCCACGATCTCCTGCGAGCGCACCATCACCACGGTGAACGACTCGTTGAGCACGACCTCGGCGCCGCAGCGCAGCTCGGCCGCGTCGATCGACGGCGACACCTCGACGCGCATCTTGCGGCCCGACGACACGATGTCGACCGTGCCGTCGTCGTTCGTCGCGAGCAGGGTCGCGTACGCGGCCGGCGGCTGGGTGAGCTTGTCGACCTCGTCGCGCAGCGCGGCGATGTGGTCGCGCGCCTCGCGGAGCGTGTACGAGAGCTTCTCGTTCTGGGCGACGGCCTGTGACAACTGACCCTTCGTCTCGAGCAACCGCTCCTCGAGCGTCCGCACGCGCTTGGGGGCGTCCTGGATGCGGCGCAGCAGCGTGGCCACCTCGCCCTGGAGCTCGACCACCTGCTCGCGCAGGTCCTCCACCTCGCCGTCGCCGCCGGCGGCCGCGTCACGGGCGCCGCGCCCGGCAACCGGGCGGATTCCGGCCGTTTCGGCCGCCTCGTTGGTGTCGTTGGGATCGTCGTGACCGTCGATGGGAACCACCTCCTCGGAGGTGTCGAACCTAACACCGGGATCGTGCGATTCCACCGCACGTTTCACGATGTTCACAGAGCTGTGACGGTTCTTCGGAGCGCTCCGGACGACGGGTCCCCGGTTGTCCGGAATGGCGGGGTATGTGGTTAAACTCACCGCAGACCGAAGGGCCTCACCGGCCCGGACTGCTTTCGAGGAGCTTGCAACATGGGTATGAAGGTCTGGATCGACCAGGATCTGTGCACCGGTGACGGACTGTGCGAGGAGATCGCGCCGAAGGTGTTCACGCTCCTCGACGACGGCCTCGCCTACGTGGTCGACCCGGCCGGCAAGGTCCACTCCGATCCCGGCGGCCCCGAGGGCCTCGCCGACGTGCCCGAGGGCGAGTGGGAGGGCACCATCGAGTCCGCCGAGGAGTGCCCCGGCGAGTGCATCTTCATCGAGATGGACTGACCGACTCCACACCACACGAACGAGCGAACGACCCGGGCCCACGGCCCGGGTCGTTCCGCGTCCGGGCCTGTAGGGTCTCGCCGCGATGAGGGAGTACCGGCGGTTCGCGAAGGCGCTCGGGATGCTGTGCGCGGTCGTCGTCATCGGCACCGTCGGCTACTGGGCGCTGGGGTTCACGCCCGTCAACGCGCTCTATCAGACGGTCACCACGGTCTCGACGGTCGGCTTCCGCGAGGTGCAGCCGCTGTCGACCACGGGCCAGTACTTCACCATGGCGCTCATCCTCCTCGGGGTGAGCGCCACCCTCTACGCCTTCAGCGTGCTCATCGAGACGCTCATCGAGGGCCGACTGCTCGACCACTTCGGGAGACGACGCATGGAACGGACGATCAACACGATGCGCGACCACGTCGTGATCTGCGGCTGGGGCCGCGTCGGCCGTTCGATCGCTGCCGAGGTGGCGGCGGCGGGCCGCGACCTCGTGGTGATCGACACCGACGAGGAACGACTCGCCGACTGCGAGCACCCGACGGTGCTCGGCGACGCCACCCAGGACGCGGTGCTCAATGCGGCCGGCATCCAGCGGGCGTCATCACTCGTCGCCGCGGTCGACGTGGACGCGTCCAACTCGTTCATCACGCTGAGCGCCCGGGCGTTGGCGCCGGACCTGTTCATCGTGGCCCGCGCCCGTGGCCTCGACAGCGAGAAGAAGCTCCGCCGCGCCGGCGCCGACCGCGTCGTGAACCCGCAGAACATCGGTGGCGCCCGCATGGCGGCGTTCGTGCTGCGCCCGCACGTCGCCGAGTTCCTCGACGTGGTGATGCACGAGCAGTACCTGGAGTTCCGCCTGGAGGAGCTCACCGTCGGCACCGGCTCCGCGATCGCCAACAAGAGCCTGCGCGACGCCCACATCCGCGACCAGACCGGCGCTCTGGTGCTCGCCCTGCGCGACCCCGAGGGCGCGTTCCTCTCGAACCCGCCGTCGACCACGGTGCTGGAGCCGGGCCACGTGATCATCGCCATCGGCACCGGCGACGAGCTCGCGGTGCTCGCGACCCTGGTCTGAGCGGCGCCTCGGTCGCTGGCCGGCTCGCTACTCGCCGCGACAGGCGCCGGACCGCAGCGGCTCGGCGCTCATCTTCGCCACCAGCCCGTTCAACAGCGTGGACGGCACCGCATAGGCCGTCTGGTCGTCATCGGGCGCGATGCCGAACGCGATGCCGGCGACCGCGCCGCTGCGGTCGACGAGTGGCCCGCCCGAGTCGCCGGGCCCGATCCGCGAACCCAGGATGAGGATCGAGCGGGAGAAGGTGTCGCGGTCGTAGATGTCGTGCGACGTCGCCCGTGTCGTGGACGCCACCGTGTACGGCTGCACCACCAGCGGGCCGCCGCCCGGATAGCCCAGGATGGCGCCCGTGGCGTCGCGCTTCGGGGCCACGAGCGCGAGCGGCGGGCGGTCGAGATCGGGAGCGCTCACCAGCGCGATGTCGTTGCGCACGTCGAGGTACCGGATCGTGCCGGTGACGTCGAGGCCGTCGTCGCCGGTGATCTCCAGCGACTCCGAGCCGGCCACGACGTGTGCGTTGGTGGCGACGACGCCCGGTGCGATCACGAAGCCGCTGCCCGACTGGAGCCGATCGCAGGCCGGCCCCGACAGCTTGACCACCGAGCGGCGCACGCTCGCGACGACCCCGGCCGGCACGGTGTCGCCCGTCGGCGCGACCGGTTGCACGTTGAGGTCGTGCACGCTCTGCAGTGCCTCGGGCAGCCCTGCGATACCGAGCGACTTGCCGACGCCGGCGAGCAGGTCGGGCGGTTGCCCCAGGGCCCGCGTCAGCCGCGCCGCCACCTCCGAGCCCCGCGCCGCGTCCGCCGGCCACCCCGGGATCTGGACCATCGTGGGGATCACCATCCACGCGGCGATGACCACGCCGAGGATGCCGATCGCGCTACCGGCGACCGCGTCGAGCACGCCGAGCTGCGCCACCCGCACCAGCCGACGCAGTCGGGTGCCCAACGCCAGGCCGATCGCCTGCCCGGCCACGCCACCCACCACGATGAGGGCGAGCGACTTGATGAGATCGCGGGCCACCGGGTGCGGCGGCGTCGAGATGATCGACGGCAGCACGCGCGACATCACCGCGAGCCCCACCACCAGTCCGATCCACCCCGTCACCCGGCGGATGAGCCCCAGACGGAACCCGCCGATCGCCGCGAGCACGCACCCCACCAGGAAGGCGAGGTCGAGCTGGTTCACTCGCTACCGCGTCGGGCCGTGGTGAGGAAGCCGGTGTGCGCCACCATGCGGTGGTCGGGGCGGACCGCCGCGCCTTCGAGGTACCACCCGCGGTTGAGCACCTCGAGGCTCTCGGCGAGGATGAACCCGGCCTTGTCGAGCGCCTCGCGGAACTGCATCACCTGCACGATGCTCGGCGAGTAGGCGAGGATCAGCCCGCCCGGACGCAGCGCGGTGGCCGCGTGCGGCACGACCTGCCATGGCTCCGGCAGGTCGAGCACGACGCGGTCGAGATCGGTCTCGTCGATCCCCTCGTAGCAGTCGCGCAGTTCGACCCGGTAGCGGTCGAGCGCCTCGGCTCCCAGGAACTTCTCCACGTTGGCGCGAGCGCGATCGGCGAACTCCTCGCGCAGCTCGTAGCCCACGATGTCCACGCCGCAGCGCAGCATCGCCATCGACAGCGCGCCCGAGCCGACGCCGGACTCGAGGATGCGGAGGCCGGGACCGATGTCGGCCATCATCAGGATCGGTCCGATGTCCTTCGGATAGATCACCTGCGCACCGCGGGGCATCTTGAGGATGAACTCGCTCAGCGTGGGGCGGAGCACGGTGTACGACGCGCCGCGGGTCGATCGGAGGGTGACGCCCTCGCCCGCGCCGATGATCTCCTCGTGGGAGATGTAGCCGGCGTGCGAGTGGAACTCCTTGCCCAGCTGCAGCGTGACGAGGTACTGGCGCTGCTTCGAGTCGAGCAGCAACACCATGTCGCCCTCGGAGAGTTGGCGGGGGCTCATGTGACGTGATCCTTCGGTCGGAGTTCGATGGGCGTGCTCACGCCCCCGGCGCGCTCGACGAGGCGGCAGAACGCGCACACCTCGGCGGGACTGGGCGAGCCGCAGCGGGTGCACTCCCCCAGCGCCTCGCGACCCTCGGCGGCCTCGGGGGCGAACAGCGCGCTCGCGTTGCGGAGGAAGCCGAGGTAGAAGTCGGCCTTCGAGCCCGGCGAGGTGAGCTCGATCTCGTTGAGCGCGTTCTTGTACCCGATGTGCTTGTTGCCGGTGGCCATCGGGCACTCCTCGACGATGTAGTCGATGCCCGACACGATGCAGTAGGCCGCCATCTCGCGTTCGCCGAGGCGCACGAGCGGCTTCACCTTGCGGGGGAAGCCGTGTCGGGCCGGGAGGACCGGGTGCTGACGACCGAGGTACTCGGTCTGCCAGTGGAGGACGTTGCCGAAGAGCACTGCCGCCTCGTCGTCGAGGTTGTGGCCGGTGACGAGCACGTCGAACCCGCCGTCGACGGCCGCCTGGTCGAACAGGTGGCGCTTCGAGAGCCCGCACGCCGAGCAGGGCGCGCGACGAGCGGCCCGCGAACCGGTGGGGATGTCGTAGCCGTACTCCTCGGGGAGATCGATCTCGATGAGCTCGGCGCCACGAGAGGTGGCGTAGGAGCGGGCGAACTCCTTCGACTCGTCGCTGTACTCGCCGATGCCGAGACCGATGTAGAGCCCGCTGGCGTCGTAGCCGAGCGCGAGGAGGATGTCCCAGACCGCGAGCGAGTCCTTGCCGCCCGACACGGCCACGAGCACCTTGTCGTCGGGCCCGATCATGTCGAACTCGTCGATGGCCTTCTGCGTCTGATCACGGCAGAACTTCGTGAAGTGGGGCGCGCAGAAGTTGGAGTTGTGCCGGCGCAGGTCGATGACGGCCGGTTCACGGCAGACGGTGCACTTCACGATTCCCCGCCGGAGATCACCGGTCGGATCTCGATGACGTCGGCGTCGTCGAGCATGGCGTCGCCGGGCACGAGCTCGCCGTTTCGCACCAGCAGCACCGACTCGCGGTTCATCTCGAGGCGCTTCAGGAGCTTGACCACGCTGATCGGTCCTCCGACCTCGAGTTCACGGTTGGGGTGGCGGAGCTTGACGATCACCGCTCCATGATGACGCACTCCGGCCCGCGACGATGACCGTCAGCGGAACACCTTGACGCGGGGACGCTTCCCGGCCCGGGCGCCGCCGGCCGAACGCAGTGCGTCGGCGCGGTGCCGAGCGAGGCGTGCCTCGAGCTCGGCCACGGACGCCTCGAGCTTCACCTGCTTCGCCGTGGGCGTGGTGAGGGCGTCGAACTTGGCGCCGAGCACCTCGACGTCGCGTTCGCGGCGTGCCCGGCGCTTCGAGCCCGCCGACGCCTTGGCCGCCGAACGCTCGGCCTTCGCGAGCTTGCGGGCGGTGGTGCGAACGGAGCGGCTCGGACGCGTGACCTTGGCGAGCTCGGCCGCGGCCTTGTTCCGCTTCGCCAGCGCCTTGGCCTCGGCGCGTGACATCGGCGGCCGCGTGGTGACGAGGTAGGTCTCCCCAGGCTCGAGGTTCGCGGTGTCCAGGCGGATCGGCTGCTTGCCGGCCTTCACCTGGTCGATGAGCCACCCGACGATGCTGGCGGCGACGAAGCCGCCCGCGCCGGTGCCGAAGGCGCGGTCGATCACCAGCTGGCGAACACGAGCGAGCACGGGGTCAGGCCCGCTTGACTTCGATGATGGTGTTGCGGTGCGCGCCGCCCCGTCGACCGAGCACGAAGGCCAGCACGACGAGCAGCAGCGCCACCCCCGCGCCCACGGCGATGAGCTGGTTGCGGGCGCCTTCCACCGTCTCGGTGGCCTGGTCCTGGATGTCCGACAGCTTCTTGCGGATGTCGTCGGGCGTGATCTTGTCGGAACTCACGAGCGGGAACCCTTCTGATCGTCCTTGGTGATCTTGAACGCGGCCAGGCCCACGATGACGAGGGCGGCGACGAACGTGGCGGCGTACGGGACGAGCGACGCCGCGCCGGAGCCGTCGAACGCGCTCAGCGACTGGAGGCCACGCAGCAGCGCCAGCAGGAGGAACACGCTGCCGATGGCGATGAGCAGCGAACCGCCGACGCCCCAGCCCACGTAGGTGCCGAGGGTCTTGAGCGGGTCGACCGTCTCCTGCTTCGCGTAGCCGACGACGAGGTCCTTCAGCTCGGTCGCATGATCCGCCGGTTTGCGCCGCTTGTCGTTGTCATCGGCCATGTCGCGCCATCCTCCTGCCCGTCCGTCACGATTGCCTCGGTCGCTGCGCCGAGGTTCGGCCTCGACGTCGGCCGAACTGGCCTCGCTCGTCGGCCGGGCGCCCAATTCCTAGTTGCTGGACGCGTCGTTCACAAGAACGGTGGCGTCCTCGAACGCCTCCAGGAGCGCCTCGCGTCGGCGATCCGCGGTGTCGGCGCGGAGGACGCGATACCGGTCGAGGGCGCCGAGCGGAGCGACGGCCGCCATCTGGAAGGTGGCGACGGCCGGATCGTCGGACAGCTCGATGTCGACGGGCACCGGCGAGGCCATGACCGAGGCCACGAGCTGCAGCAGCGTGCGGAAGGCGGAGTCGAGCTCGAGCCAGCGCGGGTCGTCGATGGCGTCGACGGCGTCGCCGTCGACGTCGGGCAGATGCGACACCACGGCGCGGGGATAGGGGTCGTCGGGCAGCCACTCGTCGACCGCGATGCGGTCCGTGCCGACCGCGATGAGGTGCCAGCGGCCGTCGGCCTGCTGCTCGGCCTCGAGGATGCGGGCGCGGCAGCCCACCATGGCGCGCACGTCGTCACCGCCCACCTCCGAGCCCCGCTCGATCATGGTGACGCCGAACGTCTGGTCGCCGTCGAGCACGTCCTCCACGAGCCGCCGGTAGCGGTCCTCGAAGACGTGGAGCGGCAGGAGCATCGTGGGCAGGAGGACCGAGCCCAGCGGGAACATCGGGCTCGGGGTGCGGTCGCTCATCGTGCGCCCCCGCTCACGGCACCGGCCGGGGGCCGACGACGGCCGGGTCGACGGCATCGGGATAGGACATGATCGCCTCCGCCACCCGTGTCTCCAGGGTGAGGTCGCTGCCCGACACGTCGCGTCCGCCGGTGTTCAGCACCACGCTGAAGCGCACGTTCGCGCCCTTCGTGGTGGTCACCCACCCCGACAGCGCAGTCACCGCCTTCAGCGTGCCGGTCTTGGCCCGCACCGCACCGGCCGCCGGCGAGTTCGTGAACCGGTCGCGCAGCGTGCCGTCCGGGCCGTCGGCGACGGCGAGGCCGTTCGCCAGCGGACCGTCGGGGCCGGCGTCGCCGAGTGCGGTCTCGAGCAGGCGGCAGGTGAGGCGGTTCCCGATGTCGAGCCCGCTGCCGTCGAGCAGCACGACGCCGTTCAGGTCGAGGTGGTGCTCGGTCAGCACCTGCTTCGCGACGGCCAGGCCGTCCGCCGTCGTGCCGGCCTTGCCGTCCTGCAGGCCGACGGCCTTCAGCAGCAGCTCGGCGGTGTTGTTGTCGCTGAAGGTGAGCATCTCCTTCACGATGTCGGAGAGCGGCAGCGACGCGACCTCGGTGACGGTCGTGAGGCCGGCGGGCGCCGAGCCGGAGCCGGGAAGACCGGTCACCGTCACCCCGCGGGCCTGCAGCAGCTGGGTGAGCGCCGTCGCCGCGTACGCCGGAGGATCGGCTGCCGGCTGGGGCGTCCCGGCCTGCGTGCCGGGGATGACGGCGTAGGTGCGGGCGTCGTTCACCGACAGGGCGGACAGCGGGCCCACCTGGTTCTGCTGGATGTACCGGGCCGGCCAGCTCGATACCACCCGCTGGTCGTCGTAGCGGGTGTCGTCGCCCTTCACGGAGCCGTCGACGCGGGTGATGCCGGACGCGACGATCTTGTCGGCGATGTCCTCGACGCGGGTGTGGGGCGTGCTGCCGTAGTGCAGGGTCGACTGGTAGGTGTCGCTGTCGATCACCGGGTCGCCCCCGCCGATCACCCACAGGTCGCCGGCGATCACGCCGCCGCTCGGCGCCGCGGTGGCGGCGAGCTTCGTGGTGAACCGGAAGTCGGCGCCCAGCACGTCGAGCGCGACGAGCGCGGTGAGGATCTTCTGGTTGGACGCGGCGGGCATCGGCTCGTCGGGCTTGCGGGCGAACAGCGTGGTGGCCCCATCGGCGACGACGGCGCAGGTCTGGGCCGGCGCCTTGTCGAGCACCGGCGTGAGCTTGGCCGTGAGCCGGCGCGACGCCTGCGGACGGACGAGGAGCTCGGGCACGCGGCGCGCCGACAGGATCGGCGTCGGCGCGCCGTCGCCGGGCGACTCGACCACCGGCGTGCTGGTCACCCGGTCCGAGCGCTGCGTCTCCTGTCGCCAGCCGACGGCCGCCAGCCCGATGCCGACGAGGATCAGCAGCGTCGCGACCCCGAGGACCCGACGGTTCACCGCCGGCCCTGCCGGAACGCGGCGTAGCGCGTGAGGTGCTCGAGCGCGGTCACGGCGCGGTTCGCCGACGCGTAGCAGAGGCGGCCGGTGGCGCGGACGGTGGCCGGGCCGGCGTTCGTGGGGTCGGCGACGGCGAGCTCGGTCGCCGTGAGGATCGGCTTGCCGGTCGCCGTCGAGATGTCGGCCGCCGCCTGGGCGAAGCGGGCGTCCTGGCGGCGGTGGTACTCCACGATGCGCTCCAGGCCGTGGTCCGGGTAGAAGCGGCCCGACGCCATCATCTCGGCCTGGTTCGACTGGATGCCGAGGCCGAGGTACACGATCGAGTCGACGGCGGGGTGCCGGGCGATGATCTCCATCACCTGGGGAATCGTGTCACGCGTCTCGCCGCCCGCGAGGTCGACCGGGTTGTTCCGGCTCCAGCGCGGCGGCAGCAGGGTGTCGATCTCGGCGAGGAGGTCGTCGGGGAGCTCGACCAGCTGCAGGACGTCGCTGGCGCTGATGGCGTCGGCGGTGACGACGCCCCATCCCCCGGCGGTGGTCATGACCACCACCCGGTTCCCCGGGGGCAGCGGCTGGGTGGCGAGGGTCGCTGCGGCCTCGAACGCCTCCTCGATCGTGGCGGCACGGGTGACCCCGGCCTGGCGACAGGCGCCGTCGAACACGCGGTCGTCCGTGGCGAGCGAACCGGTGTGGCTCGACGCGGCCCGGGCGCCGCCGGCGGTCGCGCCGCCCTTCACCAGCACCACCGGCTTGCGCGGGGTGATGGCGGCGACGGCGTCGAAGAACGCCCGGCCGTCGTCGATGCCCTCGACGTAGGCGAGGCTCACGCGGGTGGCCTCGTCGTCGGCGTAGTGCGTGAGGTAGTCGGCGACCGTGACCGCCGCTGCGTTGCCGGCCGACACCGCCCGGCTGATGCCGATGCCGGTGGCCGTCGCCATGTTGAGGAACGACGACACGAAGTTGCCGGACTGGCTCGCCACCCCGATCGCCCCCGCTGGCGGGTACGGGGCGACGATCTGGGCGCAGAGGTGGGCCGGCGTCGACACGACGCCCTGACCGTTGGGGCCGGCGAGCAGGAGGCCGAGCTCGTCGCACACCGCGACGAGCTCCGCCTCCTCGGCGCGCCCGGCCTCCCCCGCCTCGCCGTACCCGGCGGAGGTGAGGAACGCGGCGCGGATGCCCTTCGCCGCGCAGGCGCGGAGCAGGTCGGGATTGGCGGCCTTCGGCGTGCACACGAACACGAGGTCTGCGGCGCCCTCCGGCAGCTCGTCGATGCTGCGGAGGGTGTCGACGCCGAGCACCGGAGCGCCGTCGAGGTTGGTGGCGAACACGGCGCCCTCGTACCCGTTCGCCAGGATGTTGTGCAGGGACACGAAGCCGAACTTGCCCGGGTGGGTCGACGCGCCGGCCACGACGACGCCCTTGGGGTCGAACAGCGCCGAGAACCCCGCCGCCCGCGCCCCGCGCACTCCCGCTGCCGCCGCAGAACCGGGGTGGGCGGCGCCGTCGGCCAGCTCGACGAGGGCGTCGACGGCGACGGGACGTCCGCCGGCGCCGACGATGAGGGGGTTGAGGTCGACCGACACGACGTCGGGGCGGGCGACGGCGACGTCGTTGAGCGCCATCAGCGCGTCGACCACGCCCTCGCGGTCGACGGCGGGCTCGCCGCGGAACTCGCCGAGGAGCGCCTGCGCCGCGAGCTCGTCGAGCATCGCCGCAGCGTCGGCGCGGGTGATGGGCACGAGCCGGATCGACACGTCGGCCAGGGCCTCCGCGGCGATGCCGCCGAGGCCCACCATCACCGTCGGCCCGAACTGCGGGTCGAGGGACAGGCCGCAGATGAGCTCGCGCGCGCCGGCGATCATCGGGGCGACGAGAACGCCCACCTCGCCGTCCTCCGGACGGGCGGCATCGAGCAGGCTCGTCGCCGCCTCGGCGACGGCGTCGGGGTCGGCGAGGTGCAGGCGCACCAGGCCCCGTTCGGTCTTGTGGGCGATCGCGTCGCCGCACAGCTTCGCGACGGCCGGGAACCCCATCGCCTCGGCGGCGGCAGCGGCCTCGGCCGGCGTCGACACGACCCGTTCGGCCGGAAACGGGACCCCGTAGGGAGCGAGGAGCTCCTTGGAATCGGCCTCCGAGAGCGTGCGCGTGGCGAGTTCAGCAGACATCGGCGGCGAGCCTATGCGGAGTACCGTGCGTGCCATGCAGATCGTCGCCGCCCTGTTCACCGATGAGATCAACCTCCGGCAGGTGCCCGGTCCGTCGACCCGCATCGATCTCACGGGCATCCAGTTCTCGGCGGTGGCGCCCACCCCGCTGCCCCTCACGTGGGCGCCGCACCTCGTCGTGATCATCCGCTGCGGGGCCGGCGAGTCGACCACCGCGGCGCTCGAGGTGGTGTACGAGCGCGACGGCGAGCAGATCGCCCGCAGCGTGCAGCCGGTCGAGATCGAGCAGGGCAAGTTCGGCTACCGACTCGTCCGTGCCGAGATGGAGTTCACCGAGTACGGCACCGTGGAGGCCCGCTGTCGCATCGACCTCGGCCCCGAGACGATCGTGCCCTACACGCTGCTGCCGCCGGTCGAGGGCTGAGGCTCCTGTGCCGTTCGCAGCAGCGCTGAGCGAGCACCCGCTCGCGACGCAGGCCGTCGGCGAGGTCGTGGGCCAGGTGCTCGAGGCGCTCGGCACGCCACCGGACGTCGCGATGCTGTTCGTCACCGCGCCCCACGCCGGGGCGATGGAGGACATCGCCCGGGCGGTGCGCCGGCTCGTGAACCCGCGGGTGCTGGTGGGCGCCACCGCCGTGTCGGTGGTCGGCGGTTCGCAGGAGGTCGAGGAGACCCCGGGCATCGTGCTGTGGGCCGGCAGGTTCGACATCGACGTCGAGCCGGTGCGTCTCGAAGCGATCCCCACCGCCGAGAGCCTGTTCGTGGCCGGCGGCGGCGTGCTCAACCGCAACGAGGGCACGCTCCTGCTCGTCGCCGACCCGTTCAGCTTCCCGGTGGAGCAGGTCCTCGAGCACCTTCGCGAGTCGGCGCCCGACGTGACGATCATCGGCGGGATGGCCTCGGCGGCGCGTGGCGCCGGCGGCAACGTGCTCGTGCTCGACGACGAGATGTTCCGCTCGGGGGCCGTCGGCGTGTGGCTGCCGCCCGAGGTCGACGTCCGCTCGGTCGTGTCGCAGGGGTGCCGCCCGATCGGCCAGCCGTTCATCGTCACCCGCGCCGAGCGCAACGTGATCTACGAGCTCGCCGGTCAGGAGGCGCTCACCCGCCTCAACGAGACGATCGACGGGCTGAGCGACCACGACAAGCGCCTGCTCGCCAACGGCCTGCACATCGGCCACGTCATCGACGAGCGCGCCGCCGACTTCGGCCGGGGCGACTTCCTCATCCGCGGTGTCATCGGCGCCGACCGCAAGGTGGGCGCGCTCGCCATCGGCGAGGAGATCGCGGTGGGGTCGACCGTGCAGTTCCAGGTGCGTGACGCGGCGTCGGCCGACGAGGACCTGCACGCCCTGGTCGACGGGCGTCGTGCCGACGGAGCGCTCGTGTTCACGTGCAACGGGCGCGGTTCGCACCTGTTCGGCGCCCCCGGCCACGACGCCGAGGTCGTGAGCGAGGAGACGGGCGCGGCAGTGGCCGGCATGTTCTGCGCCGGCGAGTTCGGACCGGTGGGCGACGTGAACTTCGTGCACGGGTTCACCGCGTCGATCGCGCTCTTCGGGGAGCGCCGATGACCACGAACCGGCGGCCGCTGCGGCGCGTGCTCCTCGCCGGCGCCGTGCTCCTCTCGCTCACCGCCGTCTCGTGTGAGCCCGCGGCGCTCAACCGGTGGCTCGTCGACCACGGCCGGCCGCAGCTGCGCGAGCCGGAGTTGTCGAAGGTCGCCGCCGCCCTGACCGCCGTCGAGAACGAGATCGCCCGGAAGGCGTCGTTCGTGGGCCGCGTCGAGTCGGTCGACGCGGCGCGCCTCGGCCTGTCATGGCGACCCGGTTGCCCGGTCGCTCCCTCCGACCTGCGCATCCTCACGCTCAGCTACTGGGGCATCGACGGCGCCGGCCACACGGGTGAGCTGATCGTGCACCGATCGATCTCGTTGCAGATGGTCGTCGTGTTCCGGGAGCTCTGGAACGCGAAGTTCCCGATCCACCAGATGCGCACCGCGGAGCAGTTCGTGGACGCGTCCGACTTCCGGCCCGACGGCTCGTTCATCGAGACCGACGAACCCGATCACGACGACAACACGTCGGCGTTCTTCTGCCGCCCCGCCACGGGCGCGACGAGCTGGTCCCAGCACTCCTACGGGCTGGCGGTCGACATCAACCCCGTCGAGAACCCGTACGTGAAGGGCGGGCGGATGGTCCCGCCGAACGGCCTCCCGGGCCGCGACGCCGCCCGACCGGGAACGATCACCGCGTCGTCGCTGCCGGTCGCCGCGATGAAGCGCGCCGGCATGGTGTGGGGCGGCACGTGGAAATCCCTCAAGGACTACATGCACTTCTCGCGAAACGGGCACTGATCACAACGGGCACTGATCACCCGACGACACGTGGCGTCCCGGTCCGGCGCCGCCGGCCCAGCGAATAGGGTGTCGAGGCACGACGAGAAGGGGCAGCACCAGTGGGCGAGAGCGTCAAGGAACAGGCGGAGCTGGAACGGCTCGGCATCGACGTCATCAAGGCCTTGGCCATGGATGCCCCGGCCAAGGCGAACTCGGGCCATCAGGGCACGGCCATGGCCCTCGCACCCCTCGCCCACGTCCTGTTCACGAGGGTGATGCGCTACGACGCCTCCGCCCCGCACTGGCCCGACCGCGACCGCTTCGTGCTGTCGGCCGGCCACGCGTCGATCCTGCAGTACTCGCTCCTCTACCTCACCGGGTTCGGCCTCACGCTCGACGACATCGAGCAGTTCCGCCAGTGGGGCTCGCGCACGCCGGGTCACCCCGAGGTGCACCACACCACCGGCGTGGAGGTCACCACCGGCCCGCTCGGGCAGGGCGTGGCCAACGCCGTGGGCATGGCGATGGCCGAGCAGAACCTGCGGGCCCGTTTCGGCGCCGACGTGTGCGACCACCACATCTGGTGCATCGCCGGCGACGGCGACCTGTCCGAGGGGCTCAGCCACGAGGCCGCGTCGCTCGCCGGTCACCTCCGGCTCGACCACCTCACGGTGATCTACGACGACAACCACGTCTCCATCGACGGCCCCACCGAGCTCTCGCTCACCGACGATCCCGCCAAGCGCTTCGCGGCCTATGGCTGGAACGTGCTGGAGGTCGGCGAGATCGCCGAGGACGTCGACGCGCTCGAGGCGGCGCTGCGGCAGGCGAAGGCGCACACCGGCGCCCCCACCATCGTCATCCTGCGCAGCCACATCGCGTTCCCGTCGCCCACGCTCACCGACAGCCCGTCGGCCCACGGCCTGGCGTTCAAGCCGGCCGACATCGAGGCCACGAAGTCGGCGATGGGCCTGCCCCCCGACCAGTCGTTCTACGTGCCCGACGAGGTCGTCGAGATGTACCGCGCCGCCGGTGTGGCCGGTGCCCCCGCCCGCGAGGCGTGGGAGGCGGCGCTGCCCGCGGCGTTGGGCGAGCACGCTGCGGAGTGGGAGGCGCGTCAGGCGGGCGTGGGTCTCGACGGCTGGACCTCGGCCCTCCCCACGTTCGAGGTGGGCGAGCAGATCGCCACCCGTGTCGCGCTGGCCAAGACGCTCACCGCGCTGGTCGACGTCGTGCCTGGCCTCATGTCCGGCGGCGCCGACCTCACCGGCAACACCGGCACGGAGCTCAAGGGCCAGGAGGCGCTGTCGCCGGCCAACCCCGGCGGCCGCCAGATCCACTTCGGCGTCCGTGAGCACGCGATGGGCGCCACGATGAACGGCATGGCGCTGCACGGTGGCGTCTACCCCGTGGGCGGCACGTTCCTCGTGTTCAGCGACTACATGCGTCCGTCGGTGCGGCTCGCCGCGTTGATGGGCACGAAGGTGCTCTTCGCCTGGTCGCACGACTCGGTGGGCGTCGGCGAGGACGGCCCCACCCACCAGCCGGTCGAGCACGTGGCCGCGTTGCGGGCCATCCCCGATCTCGACGTGATGCGCCCGGCCGACGCCAACGAGACGGCCCACGCCGTGCGCCTGTCGCTCGAGGGCACGGGCCCGATGGCGCTCATCATGAGCCGCCAGAACCTGCCGGTGCTCGAGGGCACGTCCTACGAGGGTGTGGCCAACGGCGGCTACGTGCTGCGCGACGCCGACGGCGCGGCCATCACGCTCGTCGCCACCGGCTCGGAGGTGTCGCTCGCCGTCGAGGCCGCCGACGCCCTCGCGTCCAAGGGCATCGGCGCCCGCGTCGTGTCGCTGCCCAGCTGGGAGCGCTTCGAGGCCGCCGGCCGCGCCTACCAGGCGGAGGTGCTGCCCTCCGACGTGCCGACGCTCGCCATCGAGGCGCAGGTCACGTTCGGCTGGCACCGCTGGGCCGACGACGTCATCGGCATCGACCGGTTCGGCGCATCGGCGCCGGGTGATCTGGTGCTCGCGAAGTTGGGTATCAACGTCGATGCGGTCGTCGCGAGAGCGACTGCGTTGGTCAACGGAACGGAGAACTGACCATGGGTCGTCTGCACGCGCTGTACACCGACGAGGGCCAGAGCCCCTGGCTCGACAACCTGAAGCGGGCGTGGCTGCAGTCGGGTGAGATCCAGCAGTGGATCGACCGTGGCGTGCGCGGCATCACGTCGAACCCGTCGATCTTCCAGAAGGCCATCGAGTCGGCCACGGAGTACGACGAGCAGTTCTCCGGCCTGATCGCCGAGGGCGTGTCGGTGGACGACGCGTATTGGAAGCTCGTCGTGAGCGACATCGAAGCGGCGCTCGCGCTGCTGCGCCCGGTCTACGACGAGTCCGACGGCGTCGACGGCTACGTGTCGGTCGAGGTGTCACCCGCGCTGGCGCACGACGGGCCCGGCACCGAGGCGGCGGCCCGTCACCTCGACGACCTCATCGACGAGCCGAACCTGCTGGTCAAGATCCCCGCCACGGCGGCGGGCGTGCCCGCCATCCGGGCGATGATCGCCGAGCAGCGGTCGATCAACGTCACCCTCATCTTCTCGTTGGAGCGCTACGCCGACGTGATGGAGGCCTACATCTCCGGTCTCGAGGCGGCGGTCGCCGGCGGCGCCACCGACCTGTCGAAGGTGGCGTCGGTCGCGTCGTTCTTCATCAGCCGTGTCGACGTCGAGGTGGACAAGCGCCTCGAGGCGATCGGCACTCCCGAGGCGCTCGCGCTGCGCGGCCGGGCCGCGTTCGTGCAGGGCCAGCTCGCGTACGAGATGTTCACGAAGACGTTCGCCGGCCCCCGCTGGGAGGCGCTGGCGGCCAAGGGCGCGCGGGTGCAGCGTCCGCTGTGGGCGTCGACGTCGACCAAGAATCCGGCCTACCCCGACACGCTCTACCTCGACACCCTCATCGGCCCCGACACGGTCAACACCGTGCCCGACGCCACACTCGTCGCATTCGAGGACCACGGCACCGTCGCACGCACGGTCGACGCCGACCTTCCCGGTGCGCACGCGCTGTGGGAGGCGGTCGGCAAGATCGTCGATCTCGACGACGTGGCCGAGGTGCTGGAGACCGAGGGCGTCGCCTCGTTCATCAAGTCGTTCGACGACCTCCTCGACGTGCTCGGCAAGAAGGCCGCCGACCTGGCGTGAGCCCTCCTCGGCCGGCCCGGGTCGGCCGGTCAGGCGGTCGTCGCCGTCGTGATCGTCGTGGTTGCAGCCCGTCGCCGCGCGGCGTTGGCGCGGACGCGGCGCCGCGCTGTGAGCGCGTAGCCGATCGACGAGAAGAAGCCGCACAGGATCACGGTCCAGAGCCACACCTCGCGGGTGGGGCGGATGCCCGCCCAGTCGCGCTCGTCGCTGCGCGCCACCTCGACGATCGCGAGGACCCATCCGGCGAGGAAGGCCAGCCACACCACGAGCAGCACGTACGGCGCCATGCCCCGAGTATGGCCGAGGACGCTGGTCGGGACGGTACTCGGCCTCGACGCGGTCACTCGGTTGTTGGAAACTGAAGGAAATCGAAGGAGGCGGACGATGACGAACTCCAAGCGGCGCATGCGCCGACGGCTGGCAGCGACGGTGATGACCGGGGCCGTGGTGTTGGGCGCGGCCGGTTGTCTCGGGCCGGCCTACAACAGCTACGTGGGCGGCCCGTACATCTGCCACTGGCAGCTCGGTCCCACCTGGAATCCCGCGGACGCTCCCGTTCCGCCGACGGTCATCCGTCCGGTGCTCGGCGACCTCGTGTACGAGGCCTGCTGGATCATCGACTGACCCAGCCGGGCCGCCCGAACCCCACTGTCAGGGGTCGTGAATATCGTTACCCACATGTTGGATTGGTCGGAGCTCGAGCGGCGTGCGTCGCATCTCGACGACGTGGAGGTGAGCGGCGCGTCCAACGACGAGTTGTACGTGGCCGCCGTTGCGATCGAGCGCATCCGCTCGCACGTCGACGCGCTCCAGTGCCGGGTGCTGGCCGAGCTCGACGCCCGCAGTGCCACCGACATCGATCACGGGTTGCGCACGAGGGCATGGCTGGCCCGCGAGACGGGCATGTCGCCGGCGACGGCGGGCGCCCGCCTGCGGGTCGGCAACAAGCTGCGGCTGCATCTCCCCGGCACGGAGGCGGCATTGCGCGAGGGGTCGATCACGTTCGACCAGGCGAAGGTGATGGTCGACGCTCTCAATCCGCGCATCCTCGACGAGTTCACGGCGCACGAGGCCGATCTGCTGGCGATGGTGCCCGACCTCCCGTTCGACCGGTGGCGCCAGCTCGTCACGACCACCGCCGTGATGCTCGATCAGGACGGCGGCTACGACCCGGCGAGCGATCCCGAGGCCAACGAGCTCCGGCTCATCAGACTGCTCGACGGCAACCTGCAGGTCGCGGGGAATCTGATCGGCGAGCCGGCGGTGATCGTCACGCACACGCTCGAGCAGGTGGCCGACGAGCTGTTCCGTCGGTACCGCAAGGATGCGGAGCTCGCGGCCGGCCCCGGCGGTGAGCCGGCGGCCGTGCCGTCCCGCGTCGTGCTGCGGGCGCTGGCGCTGGTCGAGATCTGCCGCCGTGCGATGGCCGTCGATCAGCGCACCCACACGCCACCCCGTACCGAGGCGGTGATCGTGTTGGACGGCGACCACCTCGATTCGGCGGCTACCCCGGCACCGGCGACCGACGAGCACGGCATGCCGATCCTCGGATCGATCACGCGGCTGATGTGTGATGCCTCGGCGTACGCGGTGGTGCTCAACAGCCTCGGCGTACCGCTCGACATGGGCCGTGAGGTGCGCACGGCCACGCCGGCACAGCGGCGGGCCCTGGCTCGGCGTGACGGTGGGTGCGTGTTCCCCGGGTGCGGGTGTCACGTCAACTGGACCGACGCCCACCACATCGACTGGTGGGGCCGCGACATGGGCGGTACCGACGTCCAGCGGATGGTTCTGCTGTGCCGGCATCACCACGGTGTGGTGCACCGGACAGGCTGGAACATCGGCATGGGCGACGACGGCTGGACGTGGCTGACCACACCTGGAGGCGACGTGCTGTGGGGCCAGCAGCACGGGGCCCAGCGTGCCGGGCCGGCGCCACCGCTCGCCGCGTGAGCGGCCGGACTTCGCCGCCCGAGCGGCTCTCCCCCGACCGGGTTCGCAAAGCGAACCGTGTTGGTTCATTTTCCGAACTAAGGTGCCGAACCATGCCCGCACTCACCGACGACCAGCCGACCGCGCCCGCTGCGGCGCCCGCCGCCGTGTCCCCCACCGCCCCTTCCGCGGCGCCCGCCGAGCTCGACTGCTCGATCGCCCGCGCCCTCGGCGTGATCGGCGATCGCTGGACGATCCTCATCATGCGCGACGCCTTCCGCGGCATCCGCCGCTTCGACGACTTCCGGCGTGACCTCGACATCGCCCGCCCCGTGCTGGCCGACCGCCTCCGCAAGCTGGTCGACGCCGGTGTGATGGTGCGCCGGCAGTACGAGGAGCACCCGCCCCGCTTCGAGTACCGGCTCACGCCCATGGGCATGGAGCTGTCGCCGGCGCTGGTCGCGCTGATGCGGTGGGGCGACCGCTGGTTGAACGACGGCCACACCCCCACCGTGCTCGTCCACGAGCCGTGCGGGTCGGAGCTCGAGCAGGGCTTCTGGTGCCGCACCTGCCAACAGACCTTCAGCCCCTCCGACATCGGGAGTCGCGCACATGACGCTCACTGAGCACCCCGGGCTCGACCGCCCGCTGCCCGAACTGCTCGCGGCGGCCGCTGCCGTCCGTGACGCGGCGCACGGCAACCGCATCACCTACTCCCCCAAGGTGTTCATCCCGCTCACGATGCTGTGCCAGGACAAGTGCGGCTACTGCACGTTCGCGCAGCCGCCGGCCCGGCTCGACGCGCCGTTCCTCACGCCCGAGCAGGTGCTCGACATCGCCCGTGCGGGCGCTGCGGCGGGTTGCCACGAGGCCCTGTTCACGCTCGGCGAACGGCCCGAGCTCCGCTACCCGGTGGCAGCGGAGTGGCTGGCCGAGCACGGTTACGCGTCGACCGTCGACTACCTCGTGGCGATGTGTGCGGCGGTGCGCGACGAGACGGGCCTCCTCCCCCACGCGAACGCCGGGGCGCTCACCCGTGACGAGCTGTCGGCGCTGCGGGAGGTGAGCGCGAGCCAGGGCATGATGCTCGAGTCGCTCAACCCGGGGCTCGACGCCCATCGCGGATCGCCGGACAAGACGCCCGAGCGCCGGCTGGCCACGCTCGAGGCGGCCGGCGAGCTGCAGATCCCCTTCACGACGGGGATCCTCGTCGGCATCGGCGAGAGCCGGGCCGATCGCATCGAGGCGTTGGAGGCGATCGCCGCGAGCCACCGTCGCCACGGTCACGTGCAGGAGGTGATCGTGCAGAACTTCCTGCCGAAGCCCGGCACCTCGATGCACGCCGCTCCCCCCTGCCCGGCCGACGAGTACCTCGACGCGATCGCGCTGGCGCGCCTCATCCTCCCGCCCGACATCCACCTCCAGGTGCCGCCGAACCTCACCGACGACTTCGGCGGCCTGGTCGATGCCGGCATCGACGACTGGGGCGGCGTCTCGCCGGTGACGGCGGACCACGTGAACCCCGAGCGCCCCTGGCCGGCGCTCGACCGCCTGCGCGCCGTCACCGAGGCCGCCGGTCACACCCTGGCGCCACGCCTCACGATCTACCCGGAGTTCGCGGCCGAGCCGGAGCGGTGGCTCGCCGAGTCGATGCGGTTCGCGGTGCTCGACCGGTCCGACGCCGAGTCGTTGGGCCGCGACCGGGACACGTTCGACGAGGCCCCGGGCTCGCCCACGTGGTACTCGGGCGCCGACGCCGAACCGCCGGTGCTCATCGAGGTGGGCACGGTGTCAGGCCTCGGCTCGCTCCAGGTGCTCCCCGAGCGGGCGACCGGCGCGTGCCCTCCGGGCGCGGTTCGTGACGTCCTCGACGCGGTGCGCCGGGGCGAGCGGGTCGGCGAGGACGAGATCGTCACGCTGTTCTCGGCTCGCGGTCCCGAGGTGGAGGCGGTCGCCGCGCTCGCCGACGACCTGCGCCGTCAGGTGGTGGGCGACGACGTCACGTGGGTCTCGAACCGCAACATCAACTACACGAACGTGTGCACCTTCAAGTGCCGCTTCTGCGGGTTCAGCAAGGGCCCGCTGTCGCTGAACCTTCGGGGCAAGCCGTACCTGCTGACGCTCGAGGAGATCGCCGGCCGGGTGACCGAGGCGTGGGACATGGGAGCCACCGAGGTCTGCCTGCAGGGCGGCATCCACCCCGACTTCGACGGCGAGTACTACCTCGACGTGACCCGTGCCGTGAAGGAGGCCGCGCCCGACATCCACGTGCACGGCTTCACGGCACTCGAGGTGACCGAAGGGGCGAAGCGCAACGGCGAGCCGCTCGCCGACTACCTGCGCCGGATGATGGACGCCGGCCTGCGCACGCTCCCCGGCACGGCGGCCGAGATCCTCGACGACGAGATCCGCGCCGTGCTGTGCTCGGACAAGATCGACACCGACGAGTGGCTCGACGCCCACCGCACCGCCCATGGGGTGGGCCTCCGCTCCAACGTCACGATCATGTTCGGCTCGATCGAGTCGCCACGGAGCTGGGCGCGTCACCTCGTCGCGACGCGTGCCCTGCAGGACGAGACCGGCGGGTTCACGGAGTTCGTGCCGCTGCCGTTCGTGCACATGGCGTCGCCGATCTACCTGCAGCGCAAGTCTCGACGCGGGCCGACGTTCCGCGAGACGGTGCTGATGCACGCCGTCGGTCGCATCGCCTACCACGGCTCGATCGACAACATCCAGGCCTCCTGGGTGAAGCTCGGGCTCGGCGGTGTCCGCCAGCTGCTGGCGGCGGGGGTCAACGATCTCGGTGGCACGCTCATCAACGAGAACATCAGCCGTGCCGCAGGCGCGGCCCACGGCCAGATGGCCACGGAGGCCGACTTCGCGGCGCTCGTGACGCCGATGGGCCGCACCCTCGTGCAGCGCACCACGCTCTACGGGCGCCCCGAGCCCCGTGAGGTGCAGCACGCCGCGGTGGCGGCTCGCTGATGCCCGGTCGCCAACCTCGCCCCAGGACCGGTGTGCCCGCAGTCGACCAGGCGATCCTCGACCTGATCGCGACGGCCGATCTCGGCGAGCACGCCGATCTCGTCTGCGAGATGGTGTCGACGTCGGTGCGGTTCGGCCTCGACGGCAACGACCGCGGCCAGCTGAAGCTCATCAACACGGCGCTGCGCGACCTGCGGCGGGCGGCGAACTCGTTCCGCCCGTACCAGGCACGACGCAAGGCATCGATCTTCGGGTCGGCCCGCATCATCGCCGGCACGCCGGCGTACGAGGCCGCCGAGCGGATGGGCGCAGCGCTCGCGGCGAACGACTGGATGGTGATCACCGGTGGCGGCCCCGGCATCATGACGGCCGGCATCGAGGGTGCCGGTCGCGACAACGCGTTCGGCGTCACGATCCGCCTCCCGTTCGAGCCGATGGACGCCGGCGGCATCGTGCCGGACGAGCGTCTGGTGCGGTTCCGCCACTTCTTCACCCGCAAGCTCACGTTCATGCGCGAGTCGTCGGCCTACGTCGTGTTTCCCGGCGGGTTCGGCACGCTCGACGAGACGTTCGAGCTGCTCACGCTCATCCAGACCGGCAAGGAGCCGCCGTCGCCGGTCGTGCTGTTCGAGCCCGAGGACACCGGCTACTGGAAGCTCTGGCGCGAGTTCGTCAACGTCGAGCTCCTGAAGCCCGGCCTGGTGTCGCCCGTCGACCTCGACCTCGTGCACATCACGGCGTCGGTCGACGACGCGATGGAGTACATCGACGGCTTCTACAAGGTGTTCCACTCGATGCGCTATGTCGACGGCCGTCTGGTGATCCGCCTCGAGACGCCGGTCAGCGATGCCACCCTGGAGCGGCTGAACATCGAGTTCTCCGACATCCTCGTGGACGGCGCCATCGAGCGCACCACGGCGCTGGAGCCGGAGATCGACGACGACGACGAGGTGTGGCGGCCCCGCCTGCTGCTCTCGTTCGACAACCGGCACTTCAGCCGGCTGCACCAGCTGGTTCGATCGCTCTGACGCTCCGGCGCCGGCGCCGGCGTCCGGTCAGTCAGTCAGTCAGTCAGTCAGTCGAGATCGCGGTCGCCCGGCGCGGTGAGGATGTCGGCCGCCTTCAGCACGGCACGACGCGCCCGGCTGAGGCGCCGCTCGTCGACCGGTAGCTGATCACCGCCGACGTCGATCGACGACCGCAGGCGTTCCATCGCGAGGTCGGCGAGCTCGTCGGCGATCGCCTCGAGACGGTTGCGGATGTCGTCGAACTCCCCGGCCACCGGCGCAGTCTAGATTCTGTGCCTCATGGCCGAACCCGTAGCACCCGTCACCCACGAGTGGGTGGGCTTCGAAGACAGCGACGGCACGACGTGGCTCTTCGACGCCACCTTCCTCCTCAGCCCCTGGACGTGCATCTTCGGCAACGGCTGCCAGGGCGTGCTCACCGCCGACGCGACCGATCTCAACCAGGGCTGCTGCTCGTACGGCGCCCACTTCGCCGACAAGGCCGACCGCAAGACGGTGGTCGACGCGGCCAAGCGCCTCTCCCCCGACGGCTGGCAGTTCGCGGCCGAGACGAAGGCCCTCGGCGGTCCGGTGCACCGCAACGACGACGGTGACTGGGTGACCCGTCAGGTCGACGACGCCTGCTGCTTCCTAAACCGCCCCGGGTTCGCCGGTGGCGAGGGATGCGCGCTGCACTCGGCAGCGCTGGCCGTGGGTGAACGGCCGATGGACTGGAAGCCCGACGTGTGCTGGCAGCTCCCGCTGCGCCTGCTCTCCGACACCGATCAGAACGGTCACGTCACCAACACGCTCCGGGAGTGGAAGCGGCGCGACTGGGGCGAGGGCGGCGAGGACTTCCACTGGTGGTGCACCGAGTCCCACGAGGCGTTCGTCGGGTCGCGGCCGGTGTACGAGGAGCTCCGCGACGAGATCGTCGAGCTGGTGGGCGTCACTCCGTACGAGTGGTTCGTCGCCCACGCCGAGGGCCTGGGCCGGCGGGCCGTGCTGCCGCACCCTGCGATCGCGGCCCAACCGGTGGCGGCACCGACGCGCCGGCG
Source organism: Acidimicrobiales bacterium (assembly GCA_046331245.1). Taxonomy (GTDB): domain Bacteria; phylum Actinomycetota; class Acidimicrobiia; order Acidimicrobiales; family Microtrichaceae; genus SSF14. The sequence goes on from JAXLRH010000003.1 coordinate 222,565, forward strand.
GCGCTGACCCCCCCCCGAATTCTTCAGAATCGCATCACCCCTGCCGACAGTGGAGGGGATGGCTGCCTTCACGAGCTCAGACCTCCGCAACGCGGTGATGGACGACGGGTTGCTGCTGCCCGAGTTCGTGTGCGACCAGATGGTGGCGGCGATCGACTCCGGCAAGCACGTGATCCTCACCGGTCCCCCCGGCACCGGGAAGACCACCCTCGCCTACATCACGGCGGAGCTCGGCCGGAAGGCGATGATGTGCACCGGCTACCTGCCGACGACGGCGACGTCGGAGTGGACGACCTACGAGACCATCGGCGGCATGCAGCCCACCACCGAGGGCCTCATCTACCGGCCCGGCATGTTCGTGGACGCCATCGAGTCGGGCCGCTGGCTGGTCATCGACGAGATGAACCGCTCCAACTTCGACCGGGCGTTCGGCCAGCTCTTCACCGTGCTGTCGGGCTCCGCGGTCGTGCTGCCGTTCAAGCGCGCCGGCCAGAGCCGCCGCATCTCGATCGTGCCGTTCGGTGAGGAGCCGCCCGCCGGCACCGACCCGATCCGCGTGCCGGCCTCGTGGCGGATCATCGCCACGATGAACGCGTTCGACAAGAACCTGCTCTACGACATGTCCTACGCCCTCATGCGACGGTTCGCGTTCATCGAGGTGGGCACTCCCACCGATGCGACGTTCGAGACGCTGCTGGACGGCCCGGGCGACATCGTGAAGAAGCTCCTCCCCCTGCGTCGCTTCGTCGACCTCGGGCCGGCGGTGTTCATCGACGCCTCCCGGTACGCCGAGCGTCGGCTCCGCGACGACATCTCCCGGTCGCGGGTGCTCTTCGAGGCGTTCTACGCCTACTTCCTGCCGCAGTTGGACGGCATCGACGAGAGCCGTGGCCCGTCGCTGTTCCGCTCGATCACCGAGCATCTCGAAGCTCCCGAGATCGCCGAGGTGCAGCGCTGCATGGCCGACATCCTGGGCTTCGAGCCCGTCGGCTGATCCGGCCATGCTGACGCCGGTCCCCGGTGAACCGGTGTCGCCGACACGCGGTCGCCATCTGGACCACCCGACGACGAGGTTGTGGCTCGACTTCGACCCCGACGTCGCGCACAAGGCCCGCCTTCCCCTGTTCTGCGGCGTGCCTCCGCAGCTGGTCGACGACGTCATGTTGCTGTCGGCCGCCCGGTCGCGTCCGGCGGTGCGCCTCGTCAGCCGGACGCCGGAGATCCTCCGGGGGCTGGCACACCAGACGACGGCGCACACGGAGCGCTGCGTCGGTCACGTGCGGGGCCCGATCCTGTGGAGCGAGACGATCACGGCGTGGTCCTCGGGCATCGGCGTCGACGACATCTTCATCTGCACCTCGCCTCGACGCGACTTCGACGTGCCGGAGAACCGGCTGCTCGTGTGGCTCCTGCGCCGGCTGGTCGCAGCGGGACGCCGTGCGTCGGGCGACGGCGCCAAGTGGTTCGCTCCCGAGTCGATCGAGCAGGTCAAGCTGCAGGCGCGCAGCGCGCAGAAGCTGGTGGACCATCGGGCGCTCCAGGGCATCAAGGTGCGCAGGATCGACAGCCGCGAGATGCGCCTGATCCGCAAGAGCCGTCACGCCGCCACGTATGCGCCGGCCCTCAAGCTGGCGGAACGGGTGGCGCGGCCGTTCGACCGCGAGGAGGCCCGTGCGCTGGTGGGTCAGGAGACGGTCGAGCACCACCGGGTGATGAACATGATCCTGGACGCGTTCCGCGACCGCGGTCACGCCGTGCCGATGCTGTCGGTGCGCGGCGACTTCGTCGTGGCGGGGCCACTGCGCTACCGCAGCCCGCTGATCTTCGTCGATCGGCGTCTCAGCGCCATGTCGGGCCTGCTGCTCGGCGACGTGCGCCTGCTGTCGCGGATGGACGAGCCCTGGCCGGGCGACGTGCGCGCCGACGGGTCGCCGAGGCGACAGGTCAGGATCGAGTCGGATGAGGACGCCGGGGCCCTCGTGGACGAGGCGCTCGCTGCGTCCGCTCGTGCTGCGACGCCGCCGGCGGCGCCGACGGGCTCAGCTCATTCGGCTTCGGGGTTCGTCCAGCTGCCGGGTTCGTAGTCGTCTTCGTCGTCGTCGTCATCCGCCAGCTCCGACTCGGAGCCGGGCTCGTTCAGAATGGTTTCGATGTCGATGTCGGGGCCACGCTTGAGGGCACGGGCTTCTTCGAATCGACGATGACGACCCTTCTTCACGGCTGTCTCCCAATCACTGACGAACGACTCGACGGGTCATCCTACCGTTGCTGCCGCCGCCCGTACCAAAGCACGGGCCGATTTGCCGATCGGCGTCACGACGAGCCCGGTTCGACGGCGGCGCGTCGGCTCCGTTCCTCGATGACCAGGCCCCGATCTCCGTCGAAGGCCAGGGCGACGTCGCCGCTCACGAGCCGTTGGAGGGGCACGCCGACGAGCTCGTAGCGCCAACCGCGGCTCAGGCGGGCGTCGGGATCACCCCGGAGGAAGGCCTCGAGGTCGGCTCGCGTGGCGATGATGGCGGGATCGATCGACAGCTCGCGCGACAACTGGGCGACCCAGGCCGTCACCAGCGGCACGGCGGGGCGCATCGCGGCCGGGAGCTCGACGGCGGTGACGCCGCCGTCACGGCGCGGCTTGTTCGTGGCGGCCCCGGCGATGACGGCGAACATCTCGTCGGCCACGTTGCGGAGTGACCGCTGGTCGACGCCCCGGATGTCCTTGAGGTCGTCGAGGCGGGTGGGCCGGGCGACGGCGAGGCCCACCAGCGCGAGGTCGGCGAGCACGTACCGGGGCGTGAGGTCGAGTGCCTGGGCCTGGTGCTCGCCAGGCCGCCAGCTCCTGGGCGATGGCGAGATCGGCGCCGCGGAGGTGGCGCACCTCCTTGATCCGGCGCCAATGCCGGCGGGATCGCGCGGGCCGCAGGCTCGGCGACCATCTCGTCGATCGCCTCCTCGCACCCAGCCCACCCGGCCGCGGCCAGAGGGCCGCCATCTGCTTGGCGTGCAGCGCTCGGAGGTTCGCGACGTCCGCGGCCGCAGGTGAGCTGACGCTCCGGTGAGCGGCCGCCGCAACCAGTCGGTGAGCCGGTCGGCCTTGGGGGCGCGCACCCCGAGCTCGCCCTCGAGCAGCGACGAGAGGGACGGGCTCGCGTAGCCGAGGAAGCCGGCGGCGAGCTGCGTGTCGAAGACGCGGCGCGGCGCCACGCCGATGGCGTGCTCCAGCACCTCGAGGTCCTGTCGGGCGGCGTGGAGGATGGCGAGCGCGTCCGACTCGAACGCCGGCCGGAGCTCCGCCGGATCGATGGCGAGCGGGTCCACCAGGTGGATGGAATCCGCGACCTCGATCTGGATCAGGGCCAGCTGGGGGAAGTAGGTGCGCTCGCGGTGGAACTCGGTGTCGATGGCGTACTCGTCCGCCGCGGCGACCAGGGCGACGAGCGTCCGGAGCTCGTCCGTCGTCGAGATGAGCGAGTGCGCGGCGTCGGTCACGCGCCCGTCACGACCTCGCGGCCCGATGCGATCCAGGCCATGGTGCCGCCGGCGATGTTGGTGACGTCGCGGCCGGTCGCGGCGAGGTGCTCGCACGCCCGGGCGCTGCGTCCGCCGCTCTTGCAGATGACGAGGACGGGGCGATCGGACGGCACGTCGTCGGTGCGCTGCGCGAGCTCGCTGAGGGGCACGAGGATCGCGCCGGGCACGTGGGCCTCGGCGTACTCGTCCGCTTCGCGCACGTCGATCAGGGTGGCGCCGGTCGCGCAGGCGCTCGGCCAGCTCGTCGACGTCGATCTCCTGCAAGTTCACTCATGGGCGCCAAAGCTACAAGAAGTGCGCGAGATCCCGGGTTCGTCCGCATCGGCGAACGCAGCCCCGCCGTCGACCTCGACGACGTCGAGGCCCTTCGAGCAGCTCGGCGAACGAGTCGGCGCCCTCGCCGAAGGCCTCCTCCAGACGCGGAGCAGCGCGACGGGCCACACGCCGTTGGGGAACAGCGCCGACCGCCGGACGTGGCCACGACGACGTGTTTGGCCCCGGCGGCGGCGAGCAGCGGTTGCACCGCCTCCGCGGTGACGACGGGAAGGTCGCACGCCATGGCCACCACCGAGGTGCCGCCGGCGAGGAAGGCCTCGTGCAGCGCGGTGAGCACGGCGCCGACCGGCCCTCCCCGGCCACAGGTCGGCGACGGCACGACCCGCCAGCGACGCGGCAGTTCCGGTGGCGCCGACCACCACGTCGAGCCCGTTGCCGGTCAGCGCGCCGATCGAGCGCGCCGCGAGTGGCGCGCCGGCGATGTCGAGGGTCGCCTTGTCCGAGCGGGAGCTGGCGCCGCCCACGAGGACGGCGCCGACGGTGGCCGTCGTCATCTACTCGACCACCCCGCCGTACACGTGGTCGCCGCCGCGCGCCTCGCCGTGGTCGGCGACCGCGGCGGCGAGGTCTGCGCAGAACGCGTCGACGACCTTGTCGTGGCCCGGCGCCAGCATCAGGTGGAGGCCACCCTGCTGGCGGTCGAGGTTCCAGCCGCGGTCGTCCATCACGTCGCACACGGCGTCCATGTCGTGCACGTCGGAGCCGAACTCGAAGACCGACATGTCGGGCTCACCGGTGATCGACAGGCCGTCGATGGCCGAGATGCCGGCCTTCATGCGAGTGGTGGCGTCGAGCACGCGACGGGCGAGGCGCAGGTAACCGTCCTCGCCCAGGTGGTTGATGGCCGCCCAGGCGCCGGCGATGGGCGCGCCCGAGCGGGTGCCCGCTGCCGTGGAGCTCGCGTAGAGACCGCCGGGCCAGTCGTCGTACATGAAGATCTGGTGCTGGTACAGGTCGCGGTCGCGGTACATCACGCACGACGCGCCCTTGTAGACGTAGCCGTACTTGTGGATGTCCGCCGACAGCGACGTGACGCCGGGGACGCGGAAGTCCCACGGCGGGACGGGCTGGCCGAGGCGCTCCCACCACGGCAGCATCCAGCCGCCGAGGCAGGCGTCGACGTGGCAGAGGATGTCGGCGTCGGCGGCGATCGCGGCGATCTCCGACACCGGGTCGATGACGCCGTACGGGTAGCACGGCGCCGACACCACCATGAGGGCCGTTCGCTCGTCGATGGCCTCGTCGTAGAGCGCCGGCACGGCGCGTCCGTCGAGACCGTGGTCGAGGCGCACCATCTCGACGCCGAGGTAGTGGCACGCCTTCGCGAACGCCGGGTGCGCGGTGTCGGTGCAGACCAGCGTGGGGTGGGTGATGTCGCGGGCGTACGCCCACTGCCGAGCGGTGTACACGGCGAGGAAGATCGACTCGGTGCCACCCGACGACATCGAGCCGGCCCTCGCGCCGAACAGGTTCCGGGCCATGTCGATGACCTCGGTCTCCATCTTGAGGAGCGTCGCGTAGCGGAACGGGTTGAGCGCGTTCTCGTGGAGGAAGCGGTCCGCCATGCCGTGCAGCAGCGTCTCGAGCTCGGGCTCGTCGGCGTTGTAGACGAGGCTGAACGCCCGCCCGTTGCGCCAGTCGATGTCGCCGTGGCGGAGGTCGTCGACCTCGGCCAGGAGGTCGGCCGCGCTGCGACCGGTCAGCGGAATGCTCGTGTCACCCATGGCGCGTCAGCGTAGGTGTCAGCGGGTGCGAGCGCGGCTGGGATCGAGCTGGCCGATGAAGAGCGAGAGGCGCTCGATCTCGTCGGCCTCGCCGATCTCGGTCGCCGCGTCGAGCAGCCCCTCGATGGAACGCAGCACGCCACGGTTCGACTCGTGCTCCCACCGGACGTAGCCGCTGCCGCGCCAGCCGTTGGCTCGGAGCGAGTCCAGGCCGCGGTGATAGCCGACGCGGTAGGCCGCGTAGCGCTCGATGGGGTCGCGGCCGAGGGCGCCGAGCGCCGCCCACGCCGTGCTGCTGCGCGGGTTGCGGGCGACGACCGCGGCCATGGCGCCGCGGCGCTGGCGGTCCGGCATCGCGAAGGCCGCGCTGATCTCGGAGGTGAGGTTCTCGGGTTCGGGAGGGAGGATGGTCTCGGGCGGACCCGAGGGCGACATGCTGATCGAGGACATGCCGCGATGCTAGAGGCCGTCGGGCTCCTCGAGGTCGTGCTCGTCCGGGTGGTCGTCCTCGTCCGGGTGGCCCTCGGCGCGCGGCGGACTGCCGTGGCCGCCCCAGCGGTCCACCACCTTGCCCCGCAGCTCGTCGATGACGCGCCTTGCGTCGGCGCGGAGTCGCTCGGCGCGGTCGCCGAGCTCCTCGTTCTGGTCGTCGGCGTCGAGCTGGTCGAGGTACTCGACGGCGTGGGCGTAGCCCTGCTCCATGAGCTCCTCGGTGCGGCTGAAGTCGTCGAACCGCAGCTCGGGGCGCTCGCCGGGCGGCAACACGACGGCCTCGACGTCCCGGGGCAGGTTGACGAGGTCGCGGGAGAACCGTCCGTTGCGGGCGATCCAGTACGCGATGAGCGCGGCGTCCGCCGGCCGGCGCACCGCTGGGGTCGGCCGGCCGTGGAGCCCCACATGGCCGACGAAGATCTTTCGGGCGCCGAGATCGATGGCCCGGTTGATCGGCACGTTGTTGAGGACACCGCCGTCGAGGTAGCGGCGGTCGTCGATCGTGACCATCGGGTAGACGGCCGGCAGGGCGGCCGACGCGAGGATCGGCTCGACGAGGCCGCCGGTGCTGAACCACGCCTCGGCGCCGGCGTCGACGTCGGTCGCGACGCACTGGAACGGCACCGCGAGCTCCTCGAACTCGTTGCGTCCGCCGAGGAACTGCTCGACCGTGGAGCGGAGGCCGTCGTTGCTGTTGAGCGCCGCGCCCTTGCGCACGAGGAGCAGCGGGCTGGGGATCCACGAGCCCGGCATCAGCGAGTCGGGCTGGTCGGCGAGAGCCCGCCAGATGTCCTCGAGCCGGCGAACCCCGTCCATCGTGGGGTCGGCCGCGAACGCGGCGCCGTTCAGCGCGCCCACGGAGCAGCCGACGACGACGTCGGGCTCGATGCCGCGCTCGGCCAGCGCCCGGAGCTGGCCCACCTGGATGGCTCCGAGGTTGCCGCCGCCACCGAGGACGACGGCCGTGCGAGGCCGCTTCCGGCCGCGTCGCAGTTGGGTCACCATCGGGCCGAAGCTATCCCCACGACCGGATCAGATCGGCGAAGGCTGTGGGGCTGCTCAGGTGCACCCCGTGATCTGCGCCTTCGATGACGACCAGGCGTGCGCCCTCGATCGCCGCGGCCGCCTCGTGAGCCGATCGCTGGTGCTGCTCCGCCGAGGTGGTGCCGCATCCCACGAGCACCGGGAGGTGGATCGCCCCGAAGTCGACCGCCGCCTCGGGCGATCGCGACTGCGTCGTGTCGGCGACCAGCGCGGCGCCCTCGGCTCGCCGCTCGGCCTGCGTCGCCGCGGGCAGCCGCTCCCACAGGCGGTCGCCGATGACCATCCGCATGAAGAACTCGGCGACCTCCTCCGGTGGCCGGCCGTCGAGGCGTCCGCTGCGCTGCACGTACCACTCGTTCCACGCCAGCGGCCCCTCCCAGTCGACCGCGCCGACGACGAGGTCCGCCGCGTCGGGGCGCGTGAGCAGGAGCAGCGCGATGAGGCCGCCGAGGCTGTGGCCGACGACAAGGGGGCGGTCGAGCGTTGCGCAGACGGCCACGAGGTCGTCCACCTGGTCGAGCATGGACGCCCCGAGCGGGACGAGACGCGACCCGGCGTACCCGCGGCGGTCGTACGCGACGACCTCGCGGTCGGGCAGGTGTCGGATGGTGCGGCGGAAGCCCGCGGCGCGATCCATCCCGCCGTGCACGATCACGATGGGCGGGCCGGTGGGCTCGTCGAGCGGGAGGTAGTGCTGAGCGGCGAGGCCGGCGATGACCAGCGGTTCGGGCGCCGCCCGCGAGGGCCCGGTCAGGGCACCCGGACCAGCCGGAGCTGGTCGGTCGCTCGCGCCCGGTTCTGCCGGGCGCCGGCGAGCACGGCGACCATGTCGCCGGAGCGCACGTGGCCGGCGTCGCGCGCCGCCTCGACGAGGCCACTCATGAGGTCGCCGCTGGCGGAGAGGTCGGGTGCGATGAGCGGCGTCGTGCCCCAGCTGAGGGTGAGCTGGCGCTCGGTGCGGGGGTTCGGGCTGAAGCCGAGGATGGGCATCGACGGGCGGAAGCGGGCGATGGAGCGGACGGTGAAGCCGGTCTCGCTGATGCAGATGATGGCGGCCGCGCCCATCTCGGTGGCGGCCCGCCATGCGGCGCCGGTCATGGCATCGGTGAGGCGGGTGTCGTCGTCGGCGACGTGGATGCTGCGCAGCGCGCGGAGGCGGCGGGCCCAGCCGTCGTAGTCGAACTCGGCATCGGCCCGTTCGCAGATGCGCGCCATCGTGGCCACCGAGTTGACCGGGCTGGCGCCGATGGCCGACTCGGCGCTGAGCATGACCGCGGAGCTGCCGTCGAAGATCGCGTTCGCGACGTCGGACACCTCGGCGCGGGTGGGCGTCGCCGCGGTGATCATCGACTCGAGCATCTGTGTCGCCGTGATGACCGGACGGCCGTAGGCGATGCACTCGCGGATGATGCGCTTCTGCAGGTGCGGCAGTTCCTCGATGCCCATCTCGATGCCGAGGTCGCCGCGGGCGACCATGACCGCGCCCGACGCCTCGATGATCCCCTCGAGGTTCTCCACCGCGGCACGGGTCTCGATCTTCGCGATCACGAGCGGGCCACGGGGATACGGCTCGGTGCCGACCCGGCGGATGTCGTGCGCCGAGCGGACGAAGGAGACGGCGATCATGTCGACGCCCTCCTCGACGAACGCGTCGAGCTTGTAGAGGTCCTCCGCCGTGGGGGTGGCAAGCCCGAGGCGGTCCGACGGGATGTGGAGGCCGGGCCGGCCCTGCACCGGGCCGCCGTAGGTGACCTCGGCCTTGGCCGTCTCGCGGTCGACGGAGGTGACGGTGAGTCGGACGGTGCCGTCGCCGAGCGCCAGGCCGTCGCCGGGCTGCAGGTCGACGAGGAGGTCGTGGTAGTCGACGCCGAGGCTCGTCGCCGTGGACGACGGATCGCCGGGGCGCAGCACCACCGTTGAGCCGGGCACGAGCACCGCGCCGCCGTCCTCGAACTGGCCGAGACGCACCTTGGGGCCGGGAAGGTCGGCGAGCACGCCGACCACGCGGCCGGAGTCGGCGGCGATCTCACGGATCAGCCGGTAGCGGGCGACGGCGTCGGACAGCGACCCATGTGCCAGCCCGATGCGGAACACGTCGACGCCGGCGTCGATCATCTGCCGGAGCACCACGGCGTCGTCGGATGCCGGTCCGACGGTGGCGATGATCTTCGTGCGGCGTGCCATGAGGGGAAATCTACCCCGTGCCTCCGCCGATCCGGTCGAGGGGGCGCGGTCGATCCGAACCGGCGCGGACGGCCGGGCGGACCGTCAGCTGCGGGGCACCTGACTCCACGGGAGGTCCTTGTCGGTGCGCACGTCGCCGGGCAGGCCGAGCACGCGCTCGCCGAGGATGTTCTTCATGACCTCGGTGGTGCCGCCCTCGATGGAGTTGGCGCGGGCGCGGAGGAAGTTCTTCGCCAGGTCGTCACCGAACAGCGCCACCTTCGGCTGGTGCATCTCGTACGAGCCGAAGAGCATCCCCTCGGCGCCCATGAGGTCGATGCAGAACGAGTAGATGGCCTTGTTGAGCTCGGCCATCGCCAGCTTGGCGATCGACCCCTCGGGACCGGGCGTGCCCATCTTGCGGTTCTGGGAGGCCCGGATGTTGGTGAGGCGGTTGATCTCGGCCTGCGACCAGAGGCGCATGAACTCGTCGCGCTGGGCGGCGGTGGTGTCGTGCGTGCGCTGCCACAGGTCGACCAGCTGGCCGATCGGGCCGCTGTTGCGCGGCGGCGTGCCACCGCCGATCGACACGCGCTCGTTCATGAGCGTGGTGATCGAGACGGCCCAGCCGCGGCCGACCTCGTCGACGCGCATCGAGTCGGGCACGCGGACGTCGGTGAAGTACACCTCGTTAAACTCGGCCTCGCCGGTGATCTGGCGGAGCGGGCGCACCTCCACGCCGGGCGCGTGCATGTCGACGATGAAGGCCGTCATGCCGCGGTGCTTCGCCTGCTCGGGATCGGTGCGGGCGATGATCAGGCCGTAGGAGGAGATGTGGGCGAGCGTGGTCCACACCTTCTGGCCGTTGAGCACCCACTCGTCGCCGTCGCGCTCGGCCTTGCACGCGAGCGAGGCGACGTCGGAGCCGGCGCCGGGCTCGCTGAACAGCTGGCACCAGATGTGCTCGTTGGTGAAGAGCGAGCGGAGCATCGCCTTCTGCTCGTCGGTGCCGTGCACGACGACGGCCGGCCCGCACATGCCGTAGCCGATCGGGTTCTCCGCGCCCCCGAGCGGGCCGCCGGCGCGGCCGATGCGGCTGATCACGTCGCGCTGCAGCTTGGGGCTCACGTCGAGGCCGCCGAACCCCACGGGGAAGTGCACCCACGCGAGGCCGAGGTCGTACTGCGCGCCGAGGAACGTGCGCTCGTCGGTGGTGGCGGGCGGGTGCTCGGCCAGCAGCTGGTCGATCAGTGCGTTGACGCGGACGGCGTCGGGATCGGTGTCGACCTCGAGCACGGGTTCATCGATGACGGCCATGTGTCCCCCTGGATGTGGCGAATTCCGGCTCAGCCTAGGACCGCCTCCCCCACTTGACCAGTCGGTCAATTCGGCGCTGGTGGCGCGGCGGGTCAGTTGAACTGGGCCAGGACGCGGGCCAGGCGACGGTGCGTCTCGGGTGGGGCGCCGGGCAGCGCCGCCTGCAGCCGGAGCGTCCAGAGCAGGTCGCCGTGGCGGCCGCCCTGGCCGTAGATGTGGGACAGGTTGGCGAGCATCCGCCGGACGATGTCCACCGTGCCGACCGGTCGGCGCGCTGCGGCCGACGCGGCGGCGTCGGGGCCGGCCATGCTCGCGACCAGCGCCGTCACGTCGTCGGGCGTCATCGAACGCCCGCGGAACGGGTTATGGAAGCGGTCGGGATGATCGCGCTCCGCGACGACGAACTCCCCCGGCAGCCCGATGCCGACGAGCCCGACGCCGGCCCGGCGGCCCACCTCGATCGCGAGCACGCTGAGGCTGATGGGGATGCCGAGGCCCCGGTCCATCACGCGGTCGAGGAACGAGTTCTCCGCGTCGTAGTAGTCGTCCTCGTTGCCACGGAACCCGCGGATCGCCAGCCAGCCCATGAGCTCGCTCCCGGTGTGACCCCCGAAGTCGTCGGCCAGCGCGTCGAGGCGGGCGAGCTGGGTGGCGACGAACCCGTCGTCGGTCGTCCGCGAGCCGTGGGCAGCGACGAGCAGCGCGAGCCGGTCGAGCGGTGGATCGACGCCTGCTGCGAGCTCGGTGAAGGCCGCAGTCGGGTCCATGGCGCGAGGGTACGCGGCTAGACAGAGGCGATGGCTCCACGGTTCGCCTTCCTCGACCATCCCGGACCCATCCCGTTCGCCCACCGCGGCGGCGCCGGGGCCTGGCCGGAGAACACGATGCCCGCCTTCCAGGGCGCGGTCGACCTCGGCTACCGCTACCTCGAGACCGACGTCCACCTCACCGCCGACGGCGTGCTCGTCGCGTTCCACGACGACCGGCTCGACCGCGTGACCGACCTCGTCGGCGTCATCTCCGAGCTGCCGTACGCGTCGGTGGCCCGCGCCCGCGTCGACGGGCGCGAGCCGATCCCGCTGTTCGAGGACCTGCTCACGTCGTTCCCCGACATCCGCATCAACGTCGACCCCAAGAACGACAACACCGTCGAGCCGCTCGCGGCGATGCTCCTCAAGCACAACGCGATCGACCGCGTGTGCGTCGGCGCCTTCAGCGACAAGCGCCTCGATCGCATGCGGGCCCTGTGCGGGCCGGAGCTCTGCACGAGCATGGGGCCGCGCCGCGTCGGCCGGTTGCTGGCGGCGACGACGCCAGGCACCCGTCGCGTGGGCCGACCGCCCTCGTTCGTCGAGGGCGCCGCCCAGGTGCCGACGCACCAGAAGGGCGTGCCGCTGGTGACCAGCTCGTTCGTCGAGGGCGCGCACCGGCTGGGCGTGCAGGTGCACGTGTGGACGATCGACGATCCCGCCGAGATGCGCCGCCTGCTCGACCTCGGCGTCGACGGCATCATGACCGACCAGCCGATCGTGCTGAAGGACGTGCTCACCGAGCGCGGGCAGTGGGTCGGGTAGGCACGGCGGACACATCGCGCACGCCCCGCTCGGTCAGCGGAGGATCACGCCGGGGTTGAGCAGGCCGTCGGGATCCAAGGCCGCCTTCACCGCACGCATCTGCGCGATCTCCGCGGCGGAGCGGGCCCGGTGCAGCTGCCGTGCCTTCGTGCGTCCGATGCCGTGCTCGGCGCTGATGGAACCGCCGTGCGCGGCGACCAGCGCGAGCAGCCGGTCCTCGAGCTCGTCCACGGCCTCGCCGGGGCCTGGCAGCTCCGTCAGGTTGAGGTGGAGGTTGTCGTCGCAGACGTGGCCGAACCACCAGCACGCGGCGCCCGGCGCGAGCGCGGCGACCAGCGCCTCGGCGTCGGCGACGACATCTCCTACACGATCGGACGGGATCGAGACGTCGAGCTTCAGCACGCGGCCGCGGCGTGCGAGCGTCGTCGTGAGGTCGTCGCGAAGCCGCCACATCGCGGCGCGCTGCGTCGCGGAGGCGGCCACGGCGACGTCGTCGGGCGCCTCGGGGAGCGCGGCGATCGCCTCGGCGAGGTCGTCGGAGGGATCGCTGTCGGCGGCCGCCTCGACGAGCAGCACCGCCGCGCCCGGAACCGGACGTGCGAGGCCGGCGTCGGTCGCGACGACGTCGACGCACGCGCGGGACAGGTACTCCACGACCTCGACCGACGGGCACGAGCGGCGCAGTGCCCACGCCGCGGCGAACGCGGCGGGACGCGTGGCGAAGCCGAGCATCGCCGTCGCCCGATGCGGAGGATCGGGGACGAGGCGGAGGCGGGCCCGCGTGACGATCGCCAGGGTGCCCTCCGAGCCGCAGATCAGGCCGGCCAGGTCGTAGCCCGTGTTGTCCTTGGTGAGGCCGCCGAGCCGTGTCGTGATGGCGCCGTCGGCGGTGACGTACTCGAGGCCGAGCACCTGGGCGCGGGTCGAGCCGTGGCGGAACACGCGCATCCCGCCGGCGTTCGTGGCGATCGTGCCGCCGATCGTCGCGCTGTCGCGGGCGCCGAGGTCGACCGCGTAGCGCCACCCGCTCCCGTCGAGCGCCTCGGAGAGCGCGGCGAGCGTCACGCCCGCCCCGGCGGTGACCCGACCGGTGACCGCGTCGAGATCCTCGACGACGTCGAGCCGCTCCGTGGACAGGATCACGACGTCGTTCCCGCCCGGCACCGAGCCGCCGACGAGGCCGGTGTTCCCGCCCTGCGCGACGACGGCGATGCCGCGGGCCGCGGTCGCCCCGAGCACCGCTGCCACCTCGGTCGCCGAGCCGGGGCGGACGACGAGCGCGCGGTAGCCGCCGTGGCGTCCGGTCCAGTCGGTGCGGTAGCGGGCCGTGACGTCGGGGTCGGCGACGACGTGCGACGCGCCCACCGCCTCGGCGAGCTCCTCGGCCAGCGGGCCGAGTCGGTTGCCGAGTCGGGATCGTGACGGGTCGGTCGCCGGCATCACGTCATTGTCGCGTCCGGAGCGACCCCAACGGCTACAACTGACACGGAAGGCTGATCCGTTGACTCGTCCGCTCCCCCAGCGATTGCTCGTGCTCGCCGCCGTCGGCTCCGCCGGCGTGATCGTCGCGCTCGCGCTGGGGCCGGCCGGCGCACAGGTTCCCCCGACGACGGCGCCGGTGGCCCCCGCCGATCCCACGGCGCCGACGACCACGGTCAAGCCCGCCGCGCCCAAGCTCCCGCCGGGCCGGCGTGCGCCCAGCAAGGACCCTGCGGTGCTCGCAGCCGACGGCCGCAACGCCAAGGGTGTCATCGTCGGTCCGTCGCCGGCGCTCGACGACGTGCCCGTCACCAGCGTCGAGTACGACGGCGCGGCGAAGCAGCGCAACTCCGACGCCGCCGACCTCGCCGACGCCAACCACCGCATCGCCACTGCGTCGGTGCGGATGCAGTCGCTCGAGCTCGAACGGGTGGCGCTCGTCGATCTCGTCGCCCGCGGCGCGGCACGTGAGCAGAAGCTCGCCGACGCCCAGCGCCTGATGCACGAGGCGTTGCGCTCGCTCGCCGTGCAGCGGTTCATGACCGGGTCGAGCGAGGACACCTATCCCGACCCCAACCAGACGATCGAGGAGGCGCTGGAGCGGTCGCACGAGCAGACGCTGTCGAGCGAGGCGGAGCGTCGCGTGGAGACGAACTACGACACGGTCACTCGGCGCCTCGAGGGCGTCCGGCGCGACGTCGCCGACTGGACCCGTCGCCAACGGACCAATGCGTCGGACGCCGCCGAGGCCGCCGCGGCCCGCACGAAGGCGGCGTCCGACGCGCAGATCGCGACCGCGGCGCTCGTCGGTGCGGAGGCCGAGATCCGCGCCGCCCGCCCGATGACGGTGGTGACCGGGAGCGACCTGCCGCTCGTCGCGCTCGACGCGTACTGGCGCGCCGCCAACGACATGGCCGCGACGCGACCGACGTGTCGGATCTCGTGGACGCTGCTCGCCGGCATCGGCCGCTCCGAGTCGAACCACGGTCGGTCCACCGGCGGCCAGCCCGGTCCCGACGGCACGGTCCCGACGGCACGGTGTCGGTGCCGGTGTACGGCATCCCGCTCGACGGCACCGGTGGCACGCGCGCCGTTCCCGACACCGACAAGGGCGTGCTCGACCTCGACCCGACGTTCGACCGCGCCGTCGGCGTGATGCAGTTCATCCCCGGCACGTGGAAGCGGTACGCCGAGGACGAGTCGGGCGACAAGGTCGCCGACCCGCAGAACATCTACGACGCCGCCCTGGCCGCGGCGAAGCTGCTGTGCACGCACGGGCCCGGGCTCGACGAGCCCGCTGCGGCGCACGACGCGGTCTTCGCGTACAACCACAGCGAGGACTACGTCTCGCTCGTCACGTCGCGTGCCGCCGAGTACGCGACGCTGCCGGTCCCGGCGCCGCCCGCTCCCTAACCGGTCCTAGCTCGCAGCCGCTCCGTCGTTCGTCCACACGATCGTGCGCTGCGGTGGCTTGTGCTCGGTCGCGGCCACGTACTCCTCCATGCGGATGCCGCGCAGCCGGCTCAGGTGCAGCACGAAGTCGTCGTCGTACCCGACACCCAGGGGGACGAGGCACCCGGTCTCCGGGCCCTCGGCCAGCAGCGCGAAGGCGCGTGCGCCGTCGGCGGTCGTCACCGGGGTGCACACCACCTCGACGCTCACCAACGAGCTCCACGCCGCGGACTCCTCGCGACCGTCGGCGAGCCGGCGCCGCACCCCGTCGCGATCGATGACCAGCTCGACGGTCGCTGCCGCGGCGCGGCGCCGCCGCTTCTCGTTCCGGCCGACCTTGTACAGCGCGAACACGACGCACGAGAGCGCGAGGATCACGAGGAGATCGGTCATCCGACGAGCCTGACACACTCGCCGGACGAGTTCGGGAGAAGTCCGCGAGATGGGGCGACTGCCTCATCGCGAGGGGCTACAGTCCCCGCAATCAACTGTGTCGGGGGTCACAGCACGCCGTGCCCTCGACCTGCACCCCGTTCGCAGGGCGCCCTGCCGACAACCACTCGTAGCCGTCCCGGCGGCTTCACAACATGGAGAATGCCCACCTTGTCTCATCACACCCTGCAACATCGATCACGCCGGGCAGTCCGCTTCGCCGCATTCGGACTCGCCGTGGCCCTCGCCGCCGGAGCGTGTGGCGGTGGCAAGACCGAGGACAAGTCGTCCAAGACGACGATCCCCACCACCGAGGGCGACGCCGGCAAGCCGCAGCCGGGTGGTGAGCTCACCTACGCCGTCGAGGCGGACGCCTCGGGTGGCTACTGCCTCCCCACCGCGCAGCTCGCCGCGGGTGGCATCCAGATCGCCAACGCGATCTACGACCCGCTCTTCAACTACGACAAGAACTTCAAGCCGCAGCCGTACCTCGCCGAGTCGTCGTCGTGGAACGCCGACTACACGTCGCTCACGATCAAGCTGCGTGACGGCATCAAGTTCCAGGACGGCACGCCGCTCAACTCCGAGGTCGTGAAGCTCAACCTCGACGTGAGCCGTGGCGACCCCGCCGCGACCGCCAAGACCGGCCTCTCGCCGCTGCTCTTCATCTTCGTGTTCCAGAACATCAAGAGCATCGACGCCCCCGACCCGCTCACCGTGGTGATCAACACCAAGGTGCCGTGGCCGGCGCTGCCCGACTTCCTGGCGCAGGGTCGCAACCTCATGGTCGGCATGTCGCAGCTGATGGCCGGTCCCGAGGGCTGCAAGAACCAGTTCAACGGCACCGGCCCGTTCAAGGTCGACAAGTGGACCCCGAACCAGGAGATGAAGCTCTCCAAGAACCCGAACTACTGGCGCAAGGACAAGGACGGCGTGCAGCTGCCCTACCTCGACAAGCTGAACTTCAAGCCGATCGAGGGCGGTCCCGCCCGGTACGACGCACTCGACGGCAAGACCGTCCAGGCCGGCCACTGGAGCACGCAGTCGATCTTCGACCAGATCAGCGCCGACAAGCGCTTCCACCTCGTCGCCGAGGCGGAGGGCCACAAGGAGGTCGGCTACGGCCTGGTCAACGTCGGCAAGGCGCCGATGGACGACAAGGACTTCCGCGAGCACCTCGCCATGGCGATCGACCGTGACGCCCTCAACGACATCAACGCCGAGGGCAAGTTCAAGATCGCGAACCAGCCCTTCGACACCAAGGTGATCGGCTACCTGCCCGACATCGAGGGTCCGAAGTACGACCCCGACGCCGCCGAGGCCTACTTCAAGGGCAAGAACGTCACGCTCCGCCTGTCCTACGCCACCGACCCGACCACGAAGGCGATCGCCGAAGAGGTGAAGGCCGAGTTGGCCGACGTCGGCGTGACCGTGAACGTGGACGAGAAGGACCAGGCGACCCTCATCAACCAGGCGCTGGGTGGCGACTTCAACATCCTCCTGTGGCGCAACCACCCCGGTGGCGACCCCGACACCCAGTACAACTGGTGGCACTCGGGCTCCCCGGTCAACTTCGGCAAGATCAACGACCCGGAGATGGACCGCCTGCTGGATGCCGGCCGTGTCGAGCCCGACCCGGCCAAGCGCAAGGCCATCTACGAGGACTTCAACCGTGCCTTCCGCGCCGGCGCCTACAACGAGTGGAACTGGTACACGGAGTGGGGTGTCGGCTCCTACAAGACCGTGCACAACCTCACCGGCGCCACGCTTCCCGACGGCAGCGCCGGCCCCGGCCTCACCTGGGGTTGGCACTCGTTGTCAGAGGCGTGGGTCGAGCACTAGACAGTCCGCCACGTCCGACCGGGAGTCGACGCCTTCGGGCGCCGGCTCCCGGTCGGTGATCTCCAGGGAGTAGTTCGTCGATGAGGATGCTGACGAGGCGAGTGGCCCAGCTGGTGGTCGTGCTCTTCCTCCTGACGGTCGTGTCGTTCTTCTCGATCCGTCTGCTGCCCGGCGACCCGGCGGAGCTCCTCGGCTTCGGCGCCGACAAGACCAAGGTCGAGCAGATCCGCGTCGACCTCGGGCTCCGCAAGCCGGTGTGGGAGCAGTACGGCAAGTGGGCCGGGAACTTCGTCACCGGCGATCTCGGCAAGTACTACCGGGCCGCGGGCGACCCCACCCAGGACGTGAAGACCAGCCTGCCGGTGTCGCTGCAGCTGATGCTGTACGTGCAGATCGTGGCGCTGATCATCGCCATCCCCCTCGGCGTGCTCACCGCGTACCGCGCCGACTCGTTCTTCGACAGGGGCACCAACATCGTCGCGTTCCTGGGGCTGTCGATCCCCGCGTTCGTGCTCGCGTTCCTGCTCAAACAGATCTTCGTGTTCAACCTGGACTGGTTCCCCGAACGCGGCTGGGTGCCGCTGTCGCAGAGCGTGGGCGAGCACTTCAGCCACGCCGTGCTGCCCGTCGCGACCCTCGTGATCGCCCAGATCGCCGTGTACTTCCGCCTGCTGCGCAGCGACATGATCGCCACGCTGCAGGAGGACTTCATCACGATGGCCCGTGCGAAGGGGCTCAAGTCGCGTCGCATCCTCTTCCGCCACGCACTGCGGCCGTCCTCGCTCACGCTGCTCACCGTCGCCGGCCTCAACGTGGGCACGCTCATCGGCAGCGCCGTGCTGGTCGAGAACATCTACGGCATCAACGGCATGGGCCTGCTGCTCGTACGCAGCGTGCTCTCACGTGAGTACGTGGCGGCGCAGAGCTTCATCGCCGTCATCGGCATCGCCTTCGTGTTGATCAACTTCCTGGTCGACTTCCTGTACACCGTGCTCGACCCGAGGATCCGCCATGCCTGAGGTCGACACCGTCGCACCGCCCGTCACCGGCGCCGAGCCCGCGCCTGCCGCGCGCCCGCCCAAGGAGGGTGCCACCAAGCGGAAGCTGGGCCTCGGCGGCTGGATCGCCGCCTCGTGGCTCATCCTCATGGTGATCGTGGCGATCGTCGCTCCGATGCTGGTCGCCTCGCCCATCGACACCGGCACCCGCTCGCTCCGCGCCTGCGGCGACGGGTCGGGCCTGCCGATCTACGAGGCGCTCAACTGCCGCGATCGCGAGGCGGTCCGCAACCAGCGCGACTCCGGGTCGGCCGACGGCAAGCTCACGCACCTCACCGGCGTCGACTCGGCGGGGCGTGACGTGTTCAGCCGCACGCTCCTCGGCACCCGGGCCACGCTCATCATCGGCGTGGTGTCCATCTCGCTGGCCGTTCTCATCGGCGGTGCGCTCGGCCTGGTGTCGGGCTACTTCCGGCGACGGGTCGACACGGTGGTCAGCACGTTGTTCGACGTGATGATCGCCTTCCCGCCGCTGATCCTGGCGCTGCTCCTCGTGCTGAACTTCGCCGGCGATGTCGACAGCCGGAGGGTGCCGGGCATCATCATCGCCCTCACGATCGTCGCCACCCCGATCCTCGGCCGCATCTCCCGCGTCTCCACGCTCGCGTGGTCACAGCGCGAGTTCGTCACCGCCGCGCGGGCACTCGGCGCCAAGCCGTTCCGGATCATCACCCGGGAGGTGCTGCCGAACGTCGCCCCGGCGATGATGTCGATCGCGATGCTCGGCATCGGCATCGCCATCGCGACCGAGTCGGGCCTGTCGCTCATCGGCCTCGGCGTCCCCGACGACACCGTCAGCTGGGGCTCGGTCATCGCCCAGGGCGGCGCCGACTTCCGCAACTTCCCCCACCTCGTGTTCGTGCCGAGCGTGCCGCTCGTCGTGACCGTGTGCTGCCTCAACTTCCTGGGGGACGCGCTGCGACGGAAGTTCGACGTCCGGGAGAGCGCCCTGTGAGCGAGACGACCCACACCCCCCACGACGCCAACGACCCGCTGCTCGGCGGGGTGCTCCTCGACGTGCGGAACCTGTCGGTGTACTTCGACACACCGCGCGGCACCGTGCGGTCGGTCGACGACATCTCGTTCACACTCGCCCGCGGCCGCACGCTCGGCATCGTGGGCGAGTCCGGGTCGGGCAAGTCGGTCACGTCGAAGGCGATCATGGGCCTGCTCCCCCGCCGTGGGCGCCGGCTCGAGGGCAGCGTGCGCTACGAGGGCCGGGAGATCGTCGACTCGAGCGAGAGCGACTACCGCGACCTGTGGGGCACGGAGATGTCGATGGTCTTCCAGGACCCGATGACGTCGCTCAACCCCGTCATGAAGATCGGCAAGCAGATCACCGAGTCGTTGCAGATCAACCTGCACATGGACCGCCAGACGGCCCGTGAGACGGCGATCGGCCTTCTCGGTGCGGTGAAGATCCCCGCCCCCGAGAAGCGGTTCCACGAGTATCCCGGCCAGCTCTCGGGCGGCATGCGACAGCGCGTCGTCATCGCCGTGGCGCTGGCCTGCGGCCCCAAGCTGCTGTTCGCCGACGAGCCCACCACCGCACTCGACGTGACGGTGCAGGCCCAGATCCTCGACCTGCTCGCCGACCAGCAGCGCGACCGGTTCATGGCCATGGTGCTGGTCACCCACGATCTCGGCGTGGTGGCCGGGCGGGCCGACGAGATCGCCGTGATGTACGCCGGGCGCATCGTCGAGCGGGCCTCCACCCGCTCGCTGTTCGGCAACATGAAGCACCCGTACACCGAGGCGCTGCTCAAGTCGATCCCGAAGCTGTCGAGCGCGAGCCACACCCGCCTCGACGCCATCGGCGGTGCGCCGCCCAACCTCATCTCGCCTCCGACCGGCTGCGCGTTCGCGGCGCGCTGCGCCTACGCACTGCCCCGCTGTGTCGAGGAGCGCCCGCCGCTCTTCGCCGATCCGGCCGATCCCGAGCACCTGTTCGCCTGCTTCTACCCGGTGGACTCCGAGCACGCCGTCGCCATCCGCTCGGTCGCCGCCGGTGGCCTGGTGAACGCGGCCCCGACCCCCACCGACGGAGGCCACTGATGGCCGGCAGTGGTACCGCGCACCTGCGCCCCGACTCGTTCCTCCGCGTCGAGAACCTCGTGATGGAGTTCCCGGTGAAGGGCACCCGACACAAGGTGCAGGCGGTGTCGAACATCAGCTTCGACGTGGCGGACGGCGAGACCCTCGGCCTCGTCGGCGAGTCGGGTTGCGGCAAGTCGACCACCGGCAAGGCCATCATGCAGCTGCCGGCCCCGACCTCGGGAACCGTCCGCTTCGACGGCACCGAGCTCACCTCGCTCAAGGGCGAGGAGCTCCGCCGGACGCGGCCCAAGCTGCAGATGATCTTCCAGGACCCGATCTCGTCGCTGAACCCCCGCCGCACGATCACCCAGATCGTGGGCGAGCCGCTGAAGATCTGGGGCAACGGCAGCGCCGCGGAGCGCGAGGCCAAGGTGACCGAGGTGCTCCAGGCGGTGGGCGTCGACGCCTCCGCCGCAGCGGTTCGGCGCCCCCACGAGTTCTCCGGCGGTCAGTGTCAGCGCATCTCGATCGCCCGCGCCGTGGTCACCGATCCCAAGCTGATCATCTGCGACGAGCCGGTCTCGGCCCTCGACGTGTCCGTGCAGGCGCAAGTGCTCAACCTGCTCGAGGACATGAAGGCGCGTTACGGCCTGACGATGGTGTTCATCGCGCACGACCTCGCCGTCGTGAAGAACATCTCGGACCGCATCGCCGTGATGTACCTCGGGAAGATGTGCGAGATCGGTACGCCCGACGAGCTGTTCGCCGCCCCCTCGCACCCGTACACCCGTGCGCTGATCAGCGCGATCCCCCATCCCGATCCGAACGTCGGCGTCGACCACTCGTGGCGGCTCGAGGGCGACCTCCCGTCACCGCTCAACCCGCCGTCGGGGTGCCGGTTCCGTACCCGCTGCCCGATCGCACAGGAGATCTGCACCACGGTCGAGCCGCAGATGACGAAGGTGGGGATGGGCGAGTCGGCGCACTACGTGGCCTGCCACTTCCCGCTCACCGAGTCCGCCGTCAGCATCGGCTGACGGTTCGGCCCGGGCCGCCGGCCGGGTCAGGCCGTCAGGAGCGGCCGGTCTCGCCCGAGTCGGCGGCGCGCCAGCAGTACCAGGCCACGAGCGAGCGGGCGCCGGCGAACGGCGCGCCGAGCTCGTGCATCTCGTTCTCCTTCGGCATGGCGGGCAGCCCCCAGGCACGTGCGTAGCCGGCGCGCACGCCGTAGTCGCCGACGGGCCACACGTCGATGCGGCCGAGCGTGAACATGAGGAACATCTGCGCCGTCCAGCGGCCGATGCCCCACACCGGCACGAGCGAGGCGATGACGGCCTCGTCGTCGAGCCGGCCGATGCGGTCGAGCGCGATCTCGCCCGATGCGACGCGCGCGGAGAGGTCGAGCATCGAGCGGGCCTTCGAACCGGACAGGCCGGCCGCGCGGAGCGGCTCGGTGCCGAGGTCGAGCAGGCGCTGCGGGGTGACGACGTCCTCCCCCGCCGCCGCCCGCACCCGGCCCCAGATGGTGGCGGCGGCCGTGCCGTTGAGCTGCTGGTAGGCGATCGACTCGGCGAGGTCGTGGAACCGGCGCGATGCCGGCGCCGCGGACGGCAGGCGTGCAGGCCCGTGCGTGGACATGAGCAGGTCGAGGATCGGGTCGCGGCCGTCGAGGTGACGGTGAGCGTCGATCAGCTGTGCGCGCTGACGGGCCATCGCCAGATCGTACGATGCCCCGATGACCGTGGTGCTCGTCTCGTGCCGTGAGATGCCCAAGCCCGACCTCGACGCCCCGGCGCTGGCCGAGGCGCTCGCCGCCCGAGGCATCGACGCGGTCACCGCCGCGTGGGACGAGCCGCGTGACTGGGCGGCAGCGGAGCTCGTCGTGCTGCGCACGCCCTGGGACTACGTGGAGCGCCTCGACGAGTTCCTCCCGTGGGTCGCGTCGACGGGCGCCGTCGCGCACCTCGCCAACCCGGCGGAGGTGGTCGCGTGGAACCACCACAAGCGGTATCTGTTCGACCTGGAGGCCGCCGGCGTGCCCATCGTGCCCACGCGGATGGTGGCGCAGCACGCGCCGTTCCCGTTCCAGCGGGCGGTGGTGCGGCGGTTCGAGGGCGAGGTCGTGATCAAGCCGGCCGTGGGCATCGGCGCGTTCGGCGCAGCACGCCTGGAAGCCGGCAGCGAGGAGTCGTTCGCCCAGGTGGAGGCGCTGTGCCTGCTCGGCGACGTGCTCGTGCAGCCGATGGTGCCGTCGGTCGCGACCGAGGGCGAGGTGTCGATGATCTACCTCGGCGGCGAGTTCAGCCACGCCGTGCGCAAACGGCCGGCTCCGGGCGACTACCGGGTGCAGGACCACCACGGTGGCACGGTGGTCGAGCACGTGCCGACGGCGGCCGAGCGGGCCGTCGCGGAGGAGGCGCTGGCGGCGGCCTCGCTCCAGGCGGCGTCCCTTCAGGGGGCGTCCCTTCAGGGGGACGGCGCTCCCCTGCTCTACGCCCGCGTCGACCTCGTCGACTTCGCCGGCCCGGTCGTGATGGAGCTGGAGCTCATCGAGCCGGAGCTCTTCCTCCGCCGCGACCCCGCCTCCGCCGCCCGACTGGCCGACGCGGTGGCGACGCGCCTGGCAGCTCAGCGGTTGCGGTAGACGGGCGGGCGCTTCTCGAAGAAGGCGCCGACGGCCTCGCCGACGTCCTCGGTGAAGCTCGACAGGATCTGGGTGCGGTTCTCGAGGTCGATCGCGGCCTGCTGCGACGGGGTCTCGAGGTTCGACCACATGACCTCCTTCGTCATCCACACCCCGAACGGGCTGTTGGCGGCGATGAGGCCCGCGGTGTGGAGCGCCGCGTCGAGCAGGTCGGCGTCGGGCACGACGGAGGTGACCAGGCCGATGCGATCGGCTTCGGCGGCGTCGAAGACGCGACCGGTGAGCATCAGCTCGTGGGCGCGCGACGCGCCGACGAGACGCGGCAGCGCCCAGCTCACGCCGATGTCGCACGCGCTGAGGCCGATCCGGATGAAGGCGACGCCGAACTTCGCCGACTCCGCAGCGATGCGCACGTCGGAGCCGAGCGCCAGCGCGAGCCCACCGCCGGTGGCGGGCCCGTTGATCGCCGAGATCACCGGCACGCGGAGGCGACGCAGTTTCGGGATGAGCGACGCGATGCGCTGCTGGAGCGCCATCCCCGACTGCGGCACACCGGGGCCCTCGGGGTCGTTGCCGCCGAGGAGCAGCGTCGGGTCGCGGAGGTCGAGGCCCGCGCAGAACCCGCGCCCGGCGCCGGTGAGCACGACCACGCGGGTCGACGTATCCGCGTCGATCGCGTCCAGGGCGTCGTGGAGCCCGTCGATGAGCGCGCGGTTCATCGAGTTGAGCGACGCGGGTCGGTTCATCGTGATGCGGGCGATGCCGGGTGCGATGGTGTCGAGCAGGACGGGTGCTGGTTCGTCGGACATGCAGGCAGCCTGCCATGCTGAGCCCCCGATGGAGCTGAACATCGCCGACATCTGCGACGCGCTGGCCGAGGCCTACCCGAGCCGGGTGTGCATGGTGTTCCGTGGTCGTGAGCACACCTGGGCCGAGGTGGCCGACCGCACCCGGCGGCTGGCGGCGTTGCTCGCCTCGAGCGGCCTCGGGCGCACCCGTCCGTTCGCCGGGTCGCAGGGCTGGGAGTCGACGCAGGATCATGTCGCGCTCTACCTCCACAACTGCCCCGAGTACCTGGAGGGGATGCTCGGCGCGTACGCCGGGGCGTGCGCTCCGGTGAACGTCAACTACCGGTACCGGGCCGCGGAGCTCGAGTACGTGCTGGCCGACAGCGGGTCGCGGGCGATCCTGTTCCACTCGGCGTTCGCCCCCGTGCTCGCCCAGGTCGTGCCGAACCTTCCGTCGTTGACGCTGCTGCTGCAGGTGCCCGACGAGTCGGGTGAGCCGCTCCTCGACGGCGCCGTCTGGTACGAGGACGCGCTGCGCTCGTCGACGCCCGGCACTCCGCCCGAGCGCTCCGGTGACGACCTGTACGTCTGCTACACGGGTGGCACGACGGGCATGCCGAAGGGCGTGCTGTGGCGGCAGGCCGACTTCCTCGTCTCGGCCCTCGGCGTGCGGCGGCCCGACGGCACCGACTTCGGGTCGATCGAGGAGATCGTGACGGCGGCGGAGCACTCGTCGCTCCGTGCGCTGCCGGCGCCGCCGCTGATGCACGGCGCGGCGCACTGGAACGCGATCAGCTGCTGGATCGCCGGCGGCACGGTGATCATGCAGGACCATCCCGACCGCCTCGACGCCGCCGACATCTGGTCGACGGTGGCGCGGGAGCGGGCCACCAGCCTCCTGATCGTCGGCGACTCGTTCGCCCGGCCCCTGCTCGACGAGCTCGCTCGCGCCGAGGATGCCGGCGAGGCCTACGACACGTCCTCGCTGCGCCACCTCCTGTCCGGTGGGGCGATCCTCAGCCCGCACGTGAAGGCCGAGCTGCTGGAGCGGTTGCCGGGGCTCACGATCGTCGACGTGCTCGGTTCGACGGAGAGTGGGCGGCAGGGCGTGTCGGCGACGAAGCGATCCGACGACACCGCGGCGGGGTTCGCCCCGTCGTCGACGGCAGTCGTCGTGCGCGAGGACCGCTCGGGCCCGCTGCCGGCCGGCACCGACGAGGTGGGCTGGCTGGCACAGACCGGCCGGGTGCCGCTCGGCTACCTCGGCGATCCCGACAAGACGGCGGCCACGTTCCCGGTCATCGACGGTGAGCGCCACGCGGTGGCCGGCGACCGCGCCCGCCTCGGCGTCGACGGCACGATCGAGCTGCTCGGACGCGACTCGGTGTGCATCAACACCGGCGGCGAGAAGGTGTTCGCCGAGGAGGTGGAGGTCGCCCTCACCTCGCATCCCGCCGTGTTCGACGCCGTGGTGTGCGGCCGGCCCTCCGAGCGATGGGGCCAGGAGGTCGTGGGGGTCGTCGCCCTGCGGCGGCCCGACGCGGCAGGTGCCGCCGACCTGATCGAGCACTGCAAGGAGCGGCTCGCCGGGTTCAAGGCGCCGAAGGCGATCGTGTTCGTGGACCGGGTGGTGCGCAGCCCCTCCGGCAAGGCCGACTACCGGTGGGCCGCGTCGGTGGTCGCTCCCTGATCGACGGCCGGTCCCGCCTCTCCACAGGCGGCTGACAGGCAACTCACAACGATGCTGCCCTGGTTGCCCACAGGCGGGTGGGCGCATCATCGATCCATGCCCTTCCAGATCACGCTCCGAGACCGGTCCGTCGAGATCATCGACGAGGCCGACACGTTCGCCCACGACAAGACGATGACGACCTTCTACCGCACCGGCAACGCCCGCCGGGCCATCGACTGCTGGTCGGTGCCGGTCGCGAGCGTCCGCACCGACGAGATCCTGATGATCCGCGAGGTCGAGACGGTCGAGGTCATCGGCGGACTCGGCGACGTCGGCGCGACGGTGCATCAGTTGGCCTCCGCCTGACAACTAGCATCGCGGCTTGTGACTTCCGCGCCCGAGAACCTGCCCGACTCCGAGAATCCCGCCAGCGTCGTGGTGATCGGCGCCGGGCCCGCCGGGCTCACGGCCGCGTATCAGCTGGGCAAGGCGGGCCGTACGTCCACGGTGCTCGAGGGCGACAACGTGGTCGGCGGCATCAGCCGCACCGTCGAGCGCGACGGCTGGCGCTTCGACATCGGCGGCCACCGCTTCTTCACCAAGGTGCCCGAGGTCGAGGCGCTGTGGCACGAGATCCTGCCCGACGACGAGTTCCTGATGCGGCCCCGCAAGAGCCGCATCTTCTACGACGGCAAGTACTTCGACTACCCGCTGAAGGCGTTCAACGCGCTCAGCAACCTCGGCCCCGTCGAGGCCGTGAAGTGCGTGGGCTCCTACGCCTGGGCCCGAGTGCGGCCGCCGAAGGACCAGACCAACTACGAGGGCTGGCTCGTCGCCCGCTTCGGTTGGCGCCTCTACCGCACGTTCTTCAAGACCTACACCGAGAAGGTGTGGGGCGTGCCGGTGAGCTCGATGCCCGCCGACTGGGCCGCGCAGCGCATCAAGAACCTCTCGCTGTCGAGCGCCATCATCAACGCGATCCTCCCGAAGCGGAACCAGAAGGAGATCGCCTCCCTCATCGAGGAGTTCCAGTACCCCAAGTACGGCCCCGGCATGATGTGGGAGCGCTGCCAGGAGCTGGTCGAGGCGCAGGGCAGCAAGGTGCTCATGCAGACCAAGGTGGTCGAGATCGAGCACGCCGACGGCAAGGCCACCACGGTCGTCGCCGAGACCGGCGGCGCCCGCACGAGCTACCCGGCCAGCCACGTCATCAGCTCGATGCCGATGCCCGAGCTCCTCCTGTCGATGAACCCGCCGGTGCCCGATCGCGTCGCCCAGGCGGCGCGCGACCTGCAGTTCCGCGACTTCCTCACGATCGCGCTCGTCATTCCCAAGACCGACACGTTCGACGACAACTGGATCTACATCCACTCCCCCGACGTGTCGGTCGGCCGCATCCAGAACTTCCGGTCGTGGTCGCCCTACATGGTGAAGGACGGCCACACCTGCCTCGGCCTCGAGTACTTCGTGTTCGAGGGCGACGGCATGTGGAACACGCCCGACGACGAGCTCATCGAGCTCGGCAAGAAGGAGCTCGGCATCCTCGGGCTCGCCGATCCGTCCACCATCGAGACCGGCTACGTCGTGCGCATGCCGAAGGCGTACCCCACCTATGACGAGACGTACCGGCACAACGTCGACATCCTGCGTGAGTGGCTCGCCCACAACGCCGCCAACGTGTGGCCCGTCGGCCGTAACGGCATGCACAAGTACAACAACCAGGACCACTCGATGTTCACGGCCATGCTGACCGTGGAGAACATCGTCGATGGCGCGGGGCACGACATCTGGGAGGTGAACGTCGAGGAGGAGTACCACGAGGAGAAGGACGGCAACTCCCGCTCCGGTCGCAACGGTGTCGCGGCGACGGGCACCGGCGGCACCGGCCGTGACGCCCCGATCATCCCGTCGACGGCACCGTCGGTCCGCTCCGTCTGAGTGACAGCAGTTCGGCGAACACTCGGCCACGAGCCGGCACTCGACGGCCTCCGGGGGCTGGCGGTCGCCGCGGTCCTCCTCTACCACCTGGCCCAGGCGAACACCCTGGACGGGATGCGCACCGTCACGAAGGGCGGCTTCCTCGGGGTGTCGGCGTTCCTGACGCTGTCGGGCTTCCTCATCACGAGCCTCCTCATCCTGGAGTTCGAGAGCATCGGGCACATCTCGCTCGGCGGGTTCTGGGGCCGGCGGTTCCGCCGCCTGCTGCCGGCGTCGCTCCTCACGCTGGCCGTCGTGGCGGTGCTCACGCCGGTCATCGGCTCGCAGAGCCAGCTGGGCGCGCTCCCGGGCGAGATCTGGGCGACGTTGGGCTACGTCGTGAACTGGAAGTTCATCGTGTCCGGTTCGGACTACGCGGCGACGTTCAACGGTGCGCCCTCGCCGATCAAGCACTTCTGGAGCCTCGCCGTCGAGGAGCAGTGCTACTTCGTGCTCCCGTTCGTCGTGGCGCTCACCATGCGCCTGGGGCTGCGGGCCCGCGGGCTCAAGGGCCGTCTCCCGGTCGCCGTGGCGTTCGGCCTGATCGTCGCCGCGTCCACTGCGACGCTGATCCTCCTGAGCGGGGGCGCCTACGCCAACCGGGTGTACATGGGCACCGACACCCGAGCCGCCGAGCTCGCCGTCGGCGCGCTGCTCGCGGTGTTCGTGGCGGGCCGGCCGAAGCTCACGGGGCGGCCGGCGTTCCTCGTGAGCTCGGTGCTCGGGCCGCTCGCGCTCGGCATGATCTTCGCCGCGTGGATGACCACCGACCTCCAGGCCAAGTGGCTGTACCGGGGCGGGTTCACGCTGCACGCGATCGCCGTGGGCGTGGTGATCCTCGCCGCGCTGCAGCCGCAGAGCGCGTTGCGGGCGGTGCTCGCCGTGCGTCCGCTCACGGAGCTCGGTCGTATCTCGTACGGCGTGTACCTCATCCACTGGCCCGTGCTGTGGTGGATGACGCCGACTCGGCTGCACCTCGCCGCGCCGCTGGCCGCGGTGGTGCAGGTGCTGACGACGCTCGCCCTGGCCACGCTCTCGTACCACCTCGTGGAGCAGCCGATCCGCACCGGTCGCATCGTGATCTCCAAGCAGCGGGCGCTCGTGCCGCTGTGTGCGATGGCCGCCGTGGCGATCATCGCCTGGGCGCTCCCCGCCCCCAACAAGGCCCGGGTCGTGGCGCTGAGCGCCTCCAAGGAGGCCGTCATCCCCACCACGGCGGCGCCCAAGCCCAACGAGACGGCGCCGCCTCCTCCCCTGCGCGTGATGGTGGTGGGCGACTCGTTCGCCCTCTCGGTGGGGCTCGGGCTCGAGCACTACTCCCTGTCGACCGGCAAGATCGCCGTGCTCAACACCGGCATCGTGGGCTGCGGATTCGGTCGCGGCGGCATGAACCGCGGCATCGGCCTCGAGCGCGAATGGCCCGACGCCTGCCAGCAGCGCGAGGCGACGCTCGAGCAGAAGATGGCCCTCTTCCGCCCCGACATCGTGCTGTGCACCGGCGGCATGTGGGACATCACCGATCGCAAGCCGCTCGGGTTCCGCTCCTGGACCCACGTCGGCGACGCCCGCTACGACCAGTACCTCGCCGGCGAGTTCCAGCACCTCACCGACTTCCTCGGCGGCACCGGGGCGAAGGTCGTGTGGGCCACCGCGCCGAGGTTCGATCCGCAGTACAACCCGCAGACGTTCATGGGGAAGCCGCCCTACTTCGAGAGCCAGGCCGGCCGCTCCGACCAGTACAACCAGGTGCTGCGGCTCGCGCTCGCTGCCAGGCCGGCGGCCTCGATCATCGACCTCGCGGCGTGGATGAAGGCGCAGCCCGGCGGCGAGTTCGACCCCTCGCTCCGCATCGACGGCGTGCACTTCACCGAGGAGTCCACCGATCGGGTGGCACGCGAGTTCATCGGGCCGCAGCTCCTCGGGCAGGGCGTGACCCCGCACTCGTAGGGCCTCATTCGGCCGGCGTCGGCCCTACTCCAGCCCCCCGGGAAGGCACTCCTCCGTGCGGAACCAGTGGGCGCCCACCCGACGGGCATCGGGCCAGAGCGGGCTCGCCTCGCCGGACTCGGTGAACACGAACGTCGTCATGTCGTCGGGGCAGCCGGGTCCCATGCCGCCGAACGACACGGCGCCGGCGCCGTCGCCCCGGCTGAGCACGTAGGAGCGCCCGTCCACGACGACGGTGAGCGGCTCGATGCCGTACCCCCGACGGAACTCCTGCACGGCGAGCAGGCCGATCGGGTCGAGGTGATCCATGGGGCCGGGTGCGGGCGCGGGCTCACCGCCGACGAGCAAGACCGTGGCGGCCGAGAGGGCCGCAAGGGCGGCGAGGAGCGGGATCGGCGCGCCGGTGGGGCGTGTTTCGGCGGCTCGTGTGGTGGGCACGTGTCCAGTGTGCCGAGGCGGACCGTCCGTTCCACCGGACGGCAAGTGGGGTGATCATCGCGGCACGACGAGCACACCCAGCCCGTCCGCCTCGCCGCCGCCGCTGAGCTCGACACCTGCGCCCGATCCGTCGAGGCAGGTCACCGGGCGGTACGAGCTGGTCGACATCTGGCCGAACAGGCGGTACCGCCCGGCGGCCAGCCGGTGGCCTGAGCGGTCGCGACCATCCCAGCGGATTCGTACCTCGTGCGCGCCTGGCTCCCACGCTCCGGCAGTGCCGACGACCACAGCGTCGTCGCTCGGGAAGGGTCCGTCGGCGGGGGCCATCACGAATGCGACATCGGTGACACGCGCGTTCGGGCGCACCGTGGCCCGTACCGTCAACGACCGGCCAGGGCTCGCCGACAGCTCCCACTCGTTGCCGACCTCGCCGTCGACCGACCAGTCCACCGCAGGTCCGGGCCCGGGGCTCTTGCCGCCCGTGCACACCCGAGCTCCCTCGGGCAGAACGGGGCCGGGGTTCGTGGTGGGCGGCTGCGACCCTGCCGAAGTCGTCGAGGCCGCGTGGGCGGTGTCGGTTCGGGCCGGGCTGCAGGCCGTCAGTGACGCAAGTACGACGACGCAGATCACGCGCACGGAGCGAACGTATCAGCGGCTGGGTGATCCTTCCCGGGCACCTGCTGACCACCTTCAGTGTCAGTGGTCTGTGAGATCATGACGTTATGACGAACACCAGTTCGACGCTCGCTCCCCATGTCGACGCCATTGCCACGGCGTTGGCGACGTTGTCGCCCGACGAGGTCGCGCTCGGTGAGGTGGCCGACGTGTTCGCGCAGTTCGTCCGCATCGAGCGGCTCGGGGCGGCCGGGCGGGTGCTGCTGCTCAAGCGCGTGGCCGAGTCGTCGGCGCCCGAGCGTGCCGGCCGCAGTGCAGCGGAGTGGGCGGCGGCGCAGACGGGCGGTCCCGTCGGGCGGAGCCGCGCCGATCTCGAGACGTCGGAGCGGCTGGGCGAGTGTCACGACACGGCCGATGCGTTGCGGCGGGGCGAGCTCTCGGCGGAGCAGGCCGGGGTGATCGCCGGCGCCGCCGTGGTCAACCCGGAGGCCGAGCAGGGTCTCCTCGACCGGGCCTCCCGGGAGTCGTTCAAGAACCTTCGCGACGAGGCGGCGAGGGAGGCGGCTCGTGGCATGCGCGATCCCGAGGAGCGCCAGCGGCGGATCCATCGGGCACGGTCGTGCCGTACGTACACCGATGCCGAGGGGGCCTTCAACCTCCACGCACGCGGCACCATCGCCGCCGGTGCGGAGTTCGTCGCCGAGCTCGACCGCCTCACCGAGCAGCGATTTCGTGAGGCATGGGCTCGTGGCGAACGTGAGCCACGTGAGGCCTACCGGTTCGACGCCCTGGTCGAGGTGGCGAACCGCTCGGCCAAGGCCGAGGGCGCAGCCGAGGGCGCTGTGGCGCGCGAGGCAGCGACCGAGGGCAGGCGTGCGCGGTCGAGGCGGCCACCGGTGTCACGGCTGGCGCTGATCCGGGTGGACTTCGCGGCGCTGGTCGCCGGCACGGTGGCCGGCGACGAGGTGTGCGAGATCGCCGGCATCGGGCCGGTGTCCGTCCGGCAGTGCCGCGAGCTCCTGGGTGACGCGGCATTGAAGCTCGTGCTCACCAAGGGCACCGACGTCGCCGGCATCGTGCACTTCGGGCGCGGTGCCAACGCCGTGCAGAAGCTCGCGCTCCTGTGGTCGGCGCCGGTGTGCCAGGCGGAGGGGTGCAACCGAACGGTGCTCGAGGTCGATCACCGCACGCCGTGGGCCACGGTGCGGGAGACGGCAACGGCGAACCTCGACCATCTGTGCCGGGTCGACAACCGGCGCAAGACCGTCGAGGGCTGGGCGCTCGTTCCGGGACGTGGGCGTCGGCCGTTCGTCCCTCCGGATGATCCCCGTCACCCCGGTGCCTGGCCACCGACTGGATCGAGTCCGCCGACTGGATCGAGTCCGCCGACCGGAAGGGCGTCGTGCTACTTGATCTGCGCCAAGAGCTCCGGGCCGAGCCACTTGCCCAGCACGTTGAGGTAGGCGTCCGAGTAGTGGAGGCCGTCCTTGAGCTTGGCCGGGTCGAGCTCGCCACCCGGCTGCGCCTTCACCCAACCGGCGGCGTCGACGATCGACGTGACGTTCGGCCGCAGGGCCTGGGCCTTGGCGAGCAGCTCGTTGAGACGGTCGATGCGGGCGGGATCGGACTCGGGGAGGTCGCTGAAGCCCTTGTTGGCGCCGACGTCGATGTGGTGGTGCGTGAGCAGCACGACGCGTGCGCCCTGGGAGCTGAGCAGGTCGATCGCCGTGAGCATCTCCCGCAGGAAGTAGGTGTCGGAGACGGAGTCGCCGAGGTGACGCCACTTGCGGTCGTTGGGAAGGATGCGGTCGACCACGTCCCACACGCCGGTCGAGAGCACGACCTCGTGTGGTCGCGAGGCGGCCAGCCAGCCGGGGAACTCCGCCGCCCAGTCGCAGCGGTCGGGGAACTCGGCCACCTCCTGCTCGAAGCGGTAGCTGCCGCCTCGGGCGACCGGGCAGTTGAACTGGCCCTTGTTGTCGAACACCACGTCGTGGCGTCCGTTGGCCCAGTCGCTCAGGCCGAAGCCCAGCCCGAACGCCACCGAGTCGCCGACGACCAGCACGCGGGCCGGCTCCCCCGGGCCGGGCACGATCCGCGGCGGCAGCACGGGGGCCGGTGGCATCGAGGCATCGCTGCTGGGGTCCGTCATCGCGGCAGCAGCGGCGGGCGTCGTGTCGACGGTGCGCCGGAGCCCCTTCACCTGGGTCGCCAGCCAGTTCGCCGCATCGGTGGCGGCGGCCGGGGCGAAGGTGGCGCCGTCCGGACGATCGGCGGCGTCGAACACGCCGCCGGGGCGGGCAGCGGCCCACTTCGCGAGGTCGAGCACCTTCAACTTCGGCTCGGTCTGCGCCACCGAGGCCAGCACGGCGTTGTAGCGGTCGACGCGGGCCGGGTCGTTCTCCGGGAGGGCCTCGGGCGGGCCGGGCACGCCGGGGAGCGGCTTGCGAACGTAGGGCAGGGTCAGCCACACCACGGTGGCGCCCTGGGCCGAGAGCTCGTCGACGCGGGTGGAGATCTCGGTGGCGAGGAAGTCGTCGAACACCTGGTCGCCGGGGCGGCGCACCGGGTCCTCGGACCAGAACTGGCGGTCGGTCACGTCCCACTCGCCCGCCGACACCACCACCACGTCGGGCAGGAACTGGGCCACGCCGGCCGACCACTGCGTCGGCAGCTGCGCGCAGGCCGGCGAGTTCACGGCGGCAGGGGGCTGACCGCTGACGAGGCGGGTGCCGCCCACGCCGGCGCCACAGCCGAGCTGCCCCATCACCTTCGCCTCGACGTTCCGCTTGGCGAGCGTCGGAGCTGCGGCGCCGAGCGCGGTGGCCGACTCGTCGCCCACGATCAGCATCCGCTGAGGCGGAGCGGGAATGGCAGCTGCCACCCGGGGCGAGGTCGCCGAGGCGGAGCTCGAGCCCTCGAGGCTCACGTCGCGAGGCGGAAGGCTCGACGTCGTCCAGAGGAGTGCCGCGATGATCGCCACGGCCATGACCGGAGCGACGAACAGCGGCACGCGGCCGGCGAGGGCCCGCCGAGACCGGATCGGCTGCTCCAGGAGGTGGTACGAGGCGAGCGCGACGGCGATCGTGATCGCCATTCGCAGACCGAAGAGCGGCCACTGGTCGAGCCCGGTGCGTCGCGGCGTGAGCCACAGGAAGATCGGCCAGTGGTAGAGGTACAGCCCGTAGGAGATCCGGCCGGCCTCGGTGAACCCCGGGAAGCTCATGAGCTTCGTGACCACGCCCGACTGCACGGCGGCGAAGATGATCGACGACGTGGCGGCGGCCGTGAGGAGCAGGCCCCAGGGGTAGAGCCAGGGGGTCGACACGGTGGCCACCATCGTGAGCCACACGAGCGCAGCCACTCCCCCCAGGCCGGCGACGGCGACGGCCTGACGCTGCCACCAGTTCGTGAGCCGCACCCGATAGAGGGTGCCGCAGGCCAGGAGCGCACCGATGAGCAGCTCCGCCACCCGGGTGTCGAGGCCGAAGTAGGCGCGGTCGACGTTGGTGCGGGCGAAGTACCAGCAGGCGACGGCCGAGGCCGCCGTTCCGAGCACGAGCATCGGCACCAGCACGCGCCGCCGGGACCGTCCGAGGAGCAGTGCGCCGGCGACGATCAACGGGAACAGCAGGTAGAACTGCTCCTCCAGCGACAGGCTCCAGTAGTGGTTGAGGGGCGACGGCGCGGTGGTCGAGGTCACGTACGAGGTGCCCCGCACGATGAAGGAGATGTTCACCACCTGCGCGAGGGCGGCGGGGATGTCCGTGCGCAGGGCCCGCAGCTGATCGCCGTCCCAGACGCCGAACGCCGCCATCGCCAGGATCAGCCCCTGCGCGGCGAAGCTCGCCGGCAGCAGGCGGCGGAACCGACGCGACCAGAAGCCACGCAGCGACACGGCGCCGTCGCGGGCGCGTTCGCGCAGCAGCAACGACGTGATCAGGTAGCCCGAGAGGGTGAAGAACACGCTGACGCCGAGGAAGCCTCCCCGCGCGAACCCGAAGTGGGCGTGATAGAGCAGGACGGCCACGACGGCGAGGCCACGCAGGCCGTCGAGGCCCGGCGCGTGGGGAAATGGGGCCGGAACACGGCCGAAGTGCACGCGGACGCCGGGGATCTCGCGCTCGGGGGGCCCGTCGGGGTGGTCGAGGGCGCCGCGCCGGAGGGCCTCCTCGCGATCGAGCTCCTCGTCGCTCCGGGGGTCCAGGACGACGATGCCATGAGTCGTGGTCGTTTGATCGTCGTCGATCTGACTCATGGTCCGGGCACCTCCCCACGTCTGCCCGTCGGCAACCCGTTCCACCTTATGTTCCGGGTCGAATCTGTCAACGGTGGTATCGGCCACGCCGTCAACCATCGGATCGACCCGTCCTACCCGATGGGCGGGCCGTCCACTCACGCCAGATCCGGAGCAGCTCCGGTCCGAAGAAGTCGACGGCGAGCGCGTCGGCTCCGGTGTCGTTGAAATGGGATCCGTCACGGCGCAGCGTCGTGTCGTCGATCTTGTCGGCCATCCACGAGGCCAGATCGATGATGCGGACGTTGTCGGGCCGGGCCCGGGCCACGTCGGCGACGATGGCGTTCAGGCGGTCGACACGTGCCGGATCGTGACTGGCGCGCATGGGTGCCGGCAGGCCGTCGTCGTCGAGGCGGCTGTAGTACGGCAGCTTCACCCACACGACGAGGGCGCCGTCCGCGCTGAGCGTGTCCGTGGCGGTGAGGAACTCCTTGCGCAGGTAGTCGTCGTAGACGGGGTCGCCGATGGTGCGCCAGGTGGGGTCGCCGGGGAGTTGCCGGTCGACCAGCTCCCATTGAGCGCTCTCGACGACGGCGATCTGCGGTTGGTGGTCGGCGACGAACGTGCTCCACCGCTGCGGCCAGGCGTCGCACTCGCTGGTGCGGGCCGTGACGCCGAAGGCGCGCTGCTTGCCGCCCCGGCCGATGCCGCAGCCGAGCTCGGCGTCGCCGCCCTGGAACGTCGCGTCGCCGGTGCGCAGCGCCCAGGTGGCGACCGGATAGGCGATGCTGAGGGCGACCGAGTCGCCGAAGATGGCGAAGGTCGGCGGCGTGGCGGCGGGACGCGCTGCGCTCGCGCCCTCGACGGCGACTGGCGCCGTCGAACCCGGCGCTGTCGAACCCGGCGAGGTCGAGCCGCTCGCTGCGCCAGGCTCGGAGGTGCCGTTCGCTGCGCCAGGCGTGGAGGAGGCGGGCGCAGTGCCCGCCTTGGCGGTCGCACGGGAGAGGTCACGGAGGGACGAGGCGGCCGCCTCGGCGTCGAACCCGGCGGCCTTGCCGGCCGGCACGAACGTGAGGGCCACCAGCGCGATCACCAGCGCCGGGGCGAGACGGTCGAGACCCAGCCCGCCGAGGCGGAACTCTCGACGGCGCACCGGGCCCTCGAACCACCGGTGGCTCAGGGTGGCCAGCGCGAGCGTGAGCACCACCGCCAGCACGAACCGAGCGGTGTGGCCGAGGCCGGTCCGGCGTTCGGTGATCAGCACGAAGAGCGGCCAGTGGAAGAGGTACACGCCGTAGGAGATGCGACCGAGCGCCCGGAGCGGCGCCACCGAGAGCAGCCGGGCGACGACGCCCACGCCCACGGCGGCGTCGAGCACCAGCACGGCCGAACCGATGCCCACGAGCACCAGGCCGCCGTTGCCCACGAACGGATCGGACACCGACACGAGCGCCCAGGCACCGAGCGCCATCCCGAAGGCGAGCGACGCCGCGGCCTGCAACGCGGTGCGGGGCCAGAGGCCGTTCACCAGGCGGCGGCGCAGCGGCTCGTGGGACACCGCCACGGCGAGCAGGGCTCCGATGAGCAGCTCGGCAGCGCGGGTGTCGGTGCCGTAGTACACGCGGTCCGGGTTCGACTGGAGGAGCGTCGACACCACCGAGCCGGCGAGCAGCGCCGCGAGCACGAGGGCCACTGCCCGCTTCGGGCGCCGGGCTCGGGCGAGCGTGATCGCCACGATCGGCGGGACGAGCAGGTAGCACTGCTCCTCGATCGCCAGGCTCCAGAAGTGCAGCAGCGGCGAGGGCTGGGCGAACAGCGCGCTGTAGGAGCTTCCGGTGGCCCAGAACCGCCAGTTGGCCACGTTGGCGAGGGCCGCCCAGACGTCGAGGCGATCGGCGCTGCCGAACTGACCGAGCGCCAGCGCGAGCGCCGTGACCGCCGCCAGCGTGAGCCACGCCGCCGGGAGGAGCCGTCGGAAGCGGCGGCCCCAGAAGGCCCGCAGGTCGACGCGTCCCGCCCGCCGGTGCTCGTCGAGCAGCAGCGAGCAGATGAGGAACCCCGAGAGCGTGAAGAACATCGACACCCCGAGGAACCCGCCCCGGGCCCAGGACCAGTTGCCGTGGAAGAGCACCACGACGGCCACGGCGAGGCCGCGAAGGCCGTCGAGCGCCGGCAGATGGGGCATCCGTTCGGCGCTGCCGAAGTCGACGAACGCCTGCCCCGGCTGCGCGCCGCGAGCACGGCCCGAGCGGGCGCGCTGCAGACGGAAGGGCTCGAGGGAAGCGGTCATGAGAGGGTCAGGGGGTCAGTGGGAGCCGGCGGGCGCCGTGATCGCGAGGAGCCGACGAGCCAGTCCGGTGGAGCGGAAGCGGTCGGTGATCTTGGGGAACCGGATGCACAGGCCCCACCAGGTGACCGAGAGCATCGTCTCGGACATGATGCGCACCGACATCTTCGACTCGCCCTCGGTGCGGTCGTGGAACACGATCGGGATCTCGGTGACGCTGGCGCCGCGGCCGGTGAGCCGGTAGCCGGTCTCGATCATGAAGCCGTACCCGTTGGAACGGGTGGTGCCCACCCGGATGCGGCGCAGGGTCTCGGCGGAGTACGAGCGGTAGCCCGACGTGGCGTCGTGCATGCCGAGCCGCAGGACGCGGCGGGCGTACTCGTTGCCGTAGCGCGAGAGCAGACGACGGCGGGCCGGCCAGTCGGGGGTGGAGCCGCCCGGGACGTAGCGCGAGCCGACGGCGACGTCGTAGCCGTCGACGATGGCGGCCTCGAACCTCGGGAGGAGCTGGGGATCGTGGGAGAAGTCCACGTCCATCTGGATGACGACCTCGTAGCCGGCCTCGAGCACGTGCTCGAAGGCGTGGCGGTAGGCCGCGCCGAGACCCTCCTTCGAGGGACGGTGCACGACCTCGATGCCACCGAGCTCCTCGGCGGCGCGTTCGGCGATCTGCCCGGTGCCGTCGGGACTGCTGTCGTCGAACACCAAGATGGTCGCCCCGGGCAACGCGGTGCGGGCCTCCTTCAGGAAGCGCTCGATGTTGCCGGCCTCCTGGTAGGTGGGCACGACGAGGGCGGTACGCATCTGCGGAATGTTACCGGTGGGACCCGAGCACCCTGTGTACCCCTTGGCGTGAGGCTGTGCCCCCGCCGGGTGCCGGGCCTAGAGATGGCAGCGCTTGGAGAGTCGGAACTTCCCGGTGTCGACCACCGGGCAGTAGTCGCGGGCGACGACGCGGTTCGGCTCGGTGTCGCCGGCGTCGGCGGAGCTGTTCGGCTCGGTCCAACCGGTCCAGACGTCGGACTGGATGAGCCACTCGCCGTTGGCCAGGTCGTCGGCGAGGCCCGAGCCCTTGGCGTCGGCAATCCCCGGGTCCATCTCGATGTATCTCGTGCCCGGCAGGAGCTCGGGGAACAGGTAGTAGAAGAACGCGTCGCTGTAGGGGGTGCGGGACATGTCGAGTGGGCCGACGATGAGCCGCTCCCCCGGCTTCGACTGCTCGGCGAGCGCGTCGACCACCGACTGGGCGGAGTCGGCCGCGTCCTTGCTGCCGTAGTAGAAGACGCGGTCGCCTCGCCGGATCGGGTAGCCGAACACGTTGTGCCCGAACGTCTGGCCCACGAGATCGGCGTAGGTGCGCAGCGGGTAGAACGGGATGATCACCAGGAGCACCACCCCGATGGGCACGAACGCCGCGAGCGGCACGAGCCCCGGTCGGGCCGGCTCCGGCCGTTCCGCCCGATTCGACCGCACGAGATCGGCGATCGCCAGCGGGACGAGGGCGAAGCTGACGCACGTGACCCACGAGAGGTGGGCCGTGTCGGGCCGCTGGAGCGCCTGGCTGATGAGGCCGAGGTCGAAGGCCGCCGCGACGGCGAGCGCACGGCACCGCACGTCGAGGGGCGACCGACGGAGGCAACGCCACGCCACGACGGCCACGAACAGGATCGAGATGGGCACGAGCCAGAACCACATCGCGATCTGGGGCCCGATACCCGGCATCGGCAGAGGCCACGACGCGACGCGCAGGCCGCCGGCCTTCTGGAGGTAGCCGTCCGGTTCGGCCCAGCTCGGCGGGACGGGCAGGGCCCGACCCTTCCGCAGGTCGAACACCGGCTGGGTGAACATGCCGGTGAACGCGTCGGATGGCCCGACGGCGACGAGGAACGGCACGTACGCGAGCAGTGGCACGATCAGCCCGCCGATGCCCCACACCCGGAGCGGTCGGGCCTCGTCGTCGCGGCCGACCACCAACCAGGCGACGAGGGCGGCGAGCCCGACGGCCACCACCATGTCCGGCCGGTACAGGAGGGCGCCGCCGAAGCACAGGCCGGCGCCGGCGATGACCCCTCGGCCCGGGCGTTCGAGGCCTCGGGCGACGAGCGCCAGACCGACGACGGCCAGACCGAGTGCACCGTTCCAGGCCATGGCGCTGAGGCCCAGCGGCGAGATGGTGATGACGAGCGCCGTGAGCGCGGCGAGGGTGGCGGCGCGGCGGCCCCACAGACGGGCCAGCGCGAACATCCCGAACACCAGCAGCGCGTGCTGCACGAGGCCGACCGCCCGCTCCACGCCGAGGGTCGAGCCGAACAGCTTGTAGACCAGTGCCAGCACGTAGAGCGAGCCGGGGCCGTAGAGGTGCAGGAAGTCGACGTGCGGGAGCTCGCCCGCCAGGATCCGCTGGGGGAAGGCGAGCATGAAGCCCTCCTCCATCGGCGGGCCCTGGTACACCCAGAGCCCGGGCACCGGGAGGGCGAGCGCGAGCGAGACGATGGCCAGCGAGGCGATCGTGCCGGGTTGGGGACGCTTCATCCGACGGGCTCCTCAGGTGCGGGCTCCTCAGGTGCGGACGCGGGCACCTGCGGGCTCGGCGCGCCGGTCCGGCGATCGATCAGGGCGACCACGCCGATGGCGGCCAACAGGGCGAAGCACGGGGTCGCCGGCACCTTGAAGCGGGTCTCGCCGAACACGATCACCGGCACGAGCGCGGTGGCGAGCGTCGCGCCGAGCAGGAACACCAGCTGCGGTCGGGTGCCGGCGACCGCCCGCAGACGACCGATCGCGATCACGAGCCCGCCGAGCGCCGCCAGCATCACGGCCAGGTAGTAGAGATCCGACTCCCACCGCAGCACCGAGCGGGCGGCCGCAGGGAGGAAGCGATCCTGCTCGTACGACTCGACCGCCCGCAGGCCGTCGTGATCGTGCTCGTAGGTGTAGTAGAGCTTCCGCAGGCTGAGCGCGGGAATCGACGTGAGGTGACCGGTGGCCCACGACCGTGCCCGGGCGCTGGTCTCGGTGTTGCGCCGTGCCTCGGCGGCCGGACCGTCGATGTAGAACTCGCCGGTGTCGCAGTACTTCGGGATCTCGAAGTGCCCCGTCGCGCCGGGATGGAAGCCCACGCACAGGTTGTCGCCGCCGTTGGTCGACACCGCGACGAAGCGATGGAAGACGGTCGCGTTGCGGATCGTCCACGGGGCGATCACCACGACCAGGCCGACAATCGGGAGCCCGACGAGCGCGGCACGAGCCGGCCAGGAGCGCACGAACAACGCCGCGAGCGCGACGGCGCCCATCACGAGCAGCACTTGGGGTCGCACGAGGGCCGTCGCTCCGAGGAGGAGACCGGCGACGAGCAGGTCGACCGGGCGGCGGGAGCCGATCGCCCGCACCATCGCGAGGAGGAAGCACGAGAAGGCCGCCAGGAAGAGCGTCTCGGACAGGAGCACCGTGGAGTGCAGCACCAGGTTGGGCCACACGGCGACGATCACGCCGGCGACGACGCCGAGCTTCGAGCCGCGGCCCGCGCCTGTGCCACTCAGGGCGCCCATGCCCGGGAGGGCGCCCAGCCGGCGGCCGATGCCGACGACCGCCCACACCGTGAGCCCGCCGAGCAGCGACTGCGCGATCGCGGCGACCATCGGCAGGTGCGACGTGAGCGAGAGGTGATCGCACACCCACTGCACCGCACCGAGGAAGAAGGGGTAGCCGGGCGGGTAGTACGCCGTGAGCTTCCCGTCGAACGAGACGTAGCCCTGGCCCTTCGCGATGCCCTGGGCGAACCGCTGGTAGAGCAGCGGGTCGTGCAGGCCCACGGGCGTGCGGGTGAGCGCGAGTGCGGCGACGAGGCGCACGAGCGTCGCGCCGGCGGCGAGCGCGAGGCGGGGCCGATCCCACGACCTCCCTCGGGGCGCGACTGCGGCCGGGTCGACGGCGGGGACCTCGGACATCGACAGGGCACACTACTGGCCGGTCGGTTCGTGGAATGCTCTTGCCCGTGACCGAGACCCCCGACCCTGCCCCGGGCAACGAGTCGACCCCGAGCAACGCGGCCAGGACGCTCGCCGCGCTCGGCGGTCCGGCGCTGATCGCCGTCACCGTCGTCGTGGCGTTCGTCGCCGGCAGGCGCCTCTGGTTCTTCAGCGATGACTGGAACATCGTGGCCGGCTATCACAGCGGCCACCTCCTCGAGCCCTTCAACAGCCACCTGTCGCTCGTGCCCGTGGCGGCGTACCAGGTGCTGTTCCACGCGTTCGGTCTCGGGTCCTACGTGCCGTACCGCGTCGTCGGCCTCGTCGCGTACGCAGTGCTGGGGTGGGTGGTGTTCCGGTTCGCCCGGGAGCGCGTGGGGCCGGCGGGCGCCGTGGCCGCGACCGCGCTGGTCCTGTGGAACTCCGGTGGCGTCACCAACGTGATGTTCCCGTTCCTCATGAACTTCTCACTGCCGATCGCCGCGGTCGCCGCGGCGTGGTGGCACCTCGACCGCAGCACCACCCGCGACGACGGGTGGGCGTCGTGGTGGCTGATCGTCGCGCTCGCCACGAGCGGGCTCGGCCTGCTCACCGCCGTCGCCGTGGGCGTGGAGCTCGTGTGGACGCGGGCGCCGCTGCGGCGGTGGGCGATCCTCTCCCCTGGGCCCGTGCTGTGGGCCGCGTGGTACGTCGCGTACGGCGTCGACAGCCCGCCGTCGGGAGGCATCCGGCCCGTGCTCTCCTACGCCGTCCACATGCTGTGGGCCGGCGTCGGCTCGCTCACGGGCGGCAACCGGTGGGTCGGCCTGGCACTCATCGCCGCGATTGCCGTCGTGATCGTGCTGTCGGTGGTGCGGCGCACGTTCGACGGTCGTCTCGCCGGGGCACTCGCCGCGCCGGTGGCGTTCGCCCTGCTCACGGCGGTGTCACGCATCGGCGTGGTGCCGGCGATCCCGCCCGACGAGCTCCGGTACCGCTGGACGATCGGCGCGTTCGTGGTGTTCGCGCTCGTGCTCCTCGTACCGGTGTCGCTGCCGCGCGCCGGGGTCCTGTGGCGGCTGATCGTCGGCGCGGCGGCAATCGCGGCGGTGGTCGACGCCGTCGTGCTCGTGGGCGACGTCCGCGACTGGACGCGCACCGTCGAGGCCGCGGTGCCCGGCGTGCGCGACAACCTCTTCGTCGCCGAGCGGTCGGCCGCGGTGGACGCCCTCGATCGCTCGCGTGCGCTGCCGGTGAGCTACGTGAAGGTGACCGCCGGCGAGTACGTCGACGCCGTCGCCGACCTCGGCTCCCCCCTCGCGGGCCTGACCGAGCGCGACTACGGCGGATCGGAGGGCTCGCGCCTCGCCGCCGACCAGGCAGTGGTGGCCGACCGCGGCGCCCATCTGTTCATGTCGCTGGGCGCCCCCGACGACCCGCGGTGCGAGGCGGCGGTATCGGTCGGGGCGGGCGGCTCGGTCGACGTGCCCGACGGACGGGTCCTCCGGGTGACCGCCGCCTCCGACGCGCCTGTCGAGGTGCGGCTCGCCGTGTTCAGCACCGAGGGAGCGTCCGTGGGCACGGTCGAGGCCGGCGGCGACGAGGGGACGCTCACGGTTGCCGAGCGCACACGGATCCCGGCGTGGCTCCGCTACCGGCTGGTGGTGTCGGCGCCCGCGGTCGTCCGCGCCTGCGACGGCTGATTGTCGGTCGGCTGATCGTCGGTCGACGTCCGAGCATTGCGCGACCGCAGGAACGGCTGCTCCACGAAGCGATAGCTCAGCGCCGCCGCGGCGAACGAGGCGACGACGGCCACGCCGAAGCGGATCGCGACCGGCGCATCGGGGATCGCCCGGTTCGTCCAGATGTAGATCGGCAGATGCCACAGGTACAGCGAGTACGAGATGCGCCCGACTGCTCGCAGCGGCGCCCAGCCGGCGATCGTCGCCACCGGCGAGCCGTCCTCGACCAGCGCCGCCAGGATCGTCGCGACGGCGGCCACGGCGATGAGGGTGAAGCCGCCGGCGAACAGCGAGTGGTCGCCGGCCCGGAACCACCACCAGGCCCCGAGGATGGCCACGCCCCCGATGGCGCCGGCGTGCCGGGCGACTCGATCGGGAACCACCCGCGCGCGCCACAGCACCGCGCCGAGACCGCCGATGATCATCGAGTCGGCACGCACGTCGGTGCGCTCGTACAACGCCTCGAGATCGACGCCGTGGCGGAACTCGACGAGCCGCCAGAGCGCCACGGCCAGTGCCGCCGCCGACAGCGCCCACACGAGCGCCGACGTCGCGTCGATGCGGCGCCGGGCCCAGTACACCGCGAGCCCGCACAGCACGTAGAGCTGGCCCTCGACCGCCAGCGACCACAGGTGCACGAGGGCGAAGGGCGGGTGATGGCCGAACGTGAGCTGCCAGTTGTTGAGGAAGGTGAGCGCGAGGAGCGCCTGGCGCCCCTCCTCGGCCAGCGATTCGCCGAGCAGCGCGATCACGATCGCGTGCAGCACGAAGAAGGCCACCATGGGCGGGATCAGCCGGCGGGCACGCCGGCCGAGGAACGCGCTGAGCGAGACGGTGCCGGTGCGATCACGCTCGCGGAGCAGCGTCGCGCTGATGAGGAAGCCGGAGAGGACGAGGAAGACGTCCACACCGAGGAACCCGCCGCGCAGCAGCCAGTGGTCGTGCCCCGGGTCGACGAAGATGATGTGGGTGCCCAGCACCGCGAGGATCGACAGGCCGCGAAGGCCGTCGAGCGTCGGGGCACGGCCGAGCAGGCGGGGCGGGAACGCCTCGGGCGACGTGTCCCGTGAGGCGAACACCGCGTCGACCATGCGCTGCGGCCACCGCTCCAGCACCCAATAGCCGGCGCCCGCGAGCGCGACGCTGGCCACGACGACCACCGCGAACGTCATGGGGAACGGCGTGTTGAACACCGGGTGGCCGGGCCGGGCGAACCACCGCTCGCCCACCCACTGGTGCCACAGGTACACGCCGTAGGAGCCGAGCCCCACCGCCGCAGCGACACGCGCGCCCCAGTGCTCGCTCGACCTCCGGTTGTCCGGCGCTGCGAGGGCCGGCGGCGCGGCGAGGGCCGTCGGCGCGGCGAGGGCCGTGGGCGCGACGAGGAGCGCGGCCGTCACGAGGAACAGCGCGTGCCGGGCGAAGGTCTGCGGACCGTCGAACCCGGTGTGGAGCGCCGGCAGGCCGAGGTGCGCAGCGGCGATCCAGAGCGCGGCGGCGGCCACCACGTAGGAGGCGAC
Organism: Acidimicrobiales bacterium; assembly: GCA_046331245.1. Lineage (GTDB taxonomy): Bacteria > Actinomycetota > Acidimicrobiia > Acidimicrobiales > Microtrichaceae > SSF14. The sequence goes on from JAXLRH010000003.1 coordinate 266,860, forward strand.
GCGGGCGGGCAGCCGCACGACCAGCGGCCTCGCCCGCTCGGCCAGCACTGCGAGTCCGACGCCGACAGCGAAGTTGTCGAGGTGGTTCGGCAGCCACGTCAGCAGGGCGCCACGCACGTCGATCGCTCCCGGTCGCTGGTAGTCGAAGGTGCTCGTGCCGGCGACCACCGCCGCCCGGAACGCGTAGGCGACCGCCACCCACACGAGCAGCGAGCCACCGATCCAGGCGAGTCGCCGCTCACGGTCCGTGATCCCCCGGCGGTCGAGCACGCGGCGGCACAGCCAGAACCACACCGGCACCAGCATGTAGAACGACAGCTCGGTCGCGAGGCTCCACGACTGCGTGATCGGGCCGATCGCCGTCGCCGGCCGGTAGATGTGCGTGAGCGTGACGAAGCTCAGGAGGCGCGGCACCGACGGCAGGTCGCCACTCGCCGTGGCGAGCGAGACGGCCAGCACCAGCCAGTACAGCGGGTAGATGCGAGCCGCCCGGCGCAGCAGGTAGCGGGGCGTGGGCGGTGCGGACGTGCCCTCGGCCGCGGCCCGGAGGAACGGCCGGCTGATGAGGAGGCCCGAGAGCACGAAGAAGACCGGCACGCCGACGTCGAGCCGCGGCAGCACCAGCCGTAGCGAGGAGCTCCAGCGCACGGGATTGACGACGCCGGTGACGAACGCGACGTGGGACACGACGACCGCCAGGGCCGCCGCACCACGGAGCAGATCGAGGCCGACGCGGCGCGTCCCCGGAGAAGTCACTCCGTTAGCATGCTCCACCCCGGAGCACCCATGGACGAACCCCCTCTCGAACACCTCTCCGGGCCGCGTCCCGGTACGGCTCGCGCCGACACCTCCCGCGCCGACGCCGCGACCCTCGCGACCGTGCTCCTCTGCGGCGTCGTGGTGGGGATGGGCGCGGTGGCCTCGGCGCGTGGCTGGATCCCCACGGGTGACGACGCCTTCCTGTCGCTCCGCACCCGCCACCTGTTCGGCGCGCACCCGATCCTCCTCAACAACGCATCGTCGGCGGGGCCCTCGGCGGGCTCGCAGTACAACCACCCGGGCGCGTTCCCGCTCACGCTGCTCGCGCCGATCACGATGCTCGGCGGCCCGGGGTCCATCGCGCTCGCGACGGCGGTGTTCAACGCGGCGTGGATCGCCGCGATCAGCGTGATGACCCGTCGCATCGCCGGCCGCAGCGCGCAGCTCGTCGCGCTCGTCACCGCCGCCACGCTGGTGTGGAGCATGGGGGCGACGTTCCTCGTCGACCCGTGGAACCCGAACTTCGGCGTGTGGCCCGTCGCCGCGATGGTGGTCGCCGCCTGGGGCGCCCGGCAGGGCCGCCACCGGCTGCTCGCGGTCGCCGTGCTCGCGGCGTCGGTCGCCTTCCAGACGCACCTCAGCCTCACCGTGCTCTCCGCCGCGGTGGCGGGCTGGGCGCTGCTCGGCGTGCTCGGCGACTGGTACACGGCATCGCGCGACGCCGACGAGTCGGACCGGGCGGCGGCGCGTCGACCGATCGCCCGGGCGTTGCTCCTGGCGGTCGTCGTGGGAGCGGTCGCCAACGCCCAGATGCTGGCCGACGAGGTGTTCGGCTCGGGGAACCTCTCCAAGATCCTCGAGGGCACGGGGTTCAAGGAGGCCACGGTCACGGTCCGCCAGATCGTCACGGTGCTCGCGTCGAAGGCGGTCATCCCGCCGATGTGGCTCCGCGGCAGCTGGGCCGGGCCCGTCCTGCGCGCCGACCTCGCGTCGGTGCCGGTCACGATCGTGGCCGCCGTCGTCGTGCTGGTGCTGACGGCCGTCGCCGTGGCGCGGTCCCGGCGTCGCGTGCCGGTGCTGAGCAGCCTGTTCGGCGTGCTCGCCGTGGCGTTCGTGAGCGCGACCCTGGTGGCGACGAAGTTCCCGCTCCGCATCGGCATCCCGCTGCCGTACTTCCGGTGGGTGTGGCCGCTGGCCGCGATCTGGGCCGCGGCGATCCTCACGGCGCTCGTGCTCGCCGCGACCCCCAGGACGGGGCGCGCCGGGGTCGCGGTCCCGGTGGCGGTCGGGCTGGTGGTCGTGCTGGCGGGGGCGGCGCTCGTGCCCGCGAATCGCGACGTGTCGCCGAACCCGGAGTGGGCCCAGCGGACATCGCGCGTCCTCTCCCGCCGCGCCATCGCAGCGACACGCGGCCACGGGCCCGTCGTGATGGACCAGTCCATACAGGAGGCGGCGCTCTGGGTGATCCCCGCGCTGATCGACCAGCTCGACGCGGCGGGCGTCGAGGTGCGGGCGTCCGACGCTGTGCTCGTGCAGCAGACCGACGACGCGTACCGGGCCCGCGGCGACGAGCGCTGGCACCTCGTCACCAAGGGCGGCCTCCAGATCGACGACGCGCCCGCCGGCTCGCGCCTGCTGGCCCGACGCGACGCGCTCACGTCCTCCGAACGCGACGAGCTCGACGCGCTCGTCGAGGCGCTCACCCCGGCCGTCGAGCGGCCGGGCGCCGTGCGGCTCACGGCCGTCGGGCGATCCGAGACCGATGCCGCCGACCTCCGCCACCTCACGACCGGCGAGCTCCCGGCCCCGGAGCTCCTGCGCTCGGTCCCCCTGCGGCTCGCGTTGGAGCGCGGCGCCGTGGTGATCGACGGCGCCCCCCGCTCCGACCTCATGCGGGCGACCCAGCTCGGCGCCCTCGACGGGGGCCGGTCGATCGCGCTCTACCTCGTGGACGGCCGCGTCAGCGGTTGATCACCACGCACACCACGACGATGAACGCGGCGGTGCCCGCCCACGCGAACGCGAAGTTGCGGCCCTTGAGCACCCGCTGCTTGCGGATGGGCTCCTCCACCCAGTGCGCCAGGGGCCAGGCGACGGCGAGCGAGATGACGAACCGGACGACGGTGAGCGTCCAACCCGACAGGCCGGTGTGCGCCGGCTGGGTGGCCAGTGCGATCGGCCAGTGCACCAGGTAGAGCGGGTAGCTGAGCTTGCCGATCTCGACGAGGGGACGGAAGGCCATCAGCCGGGCGAACGGCGAGCCCCACGACGCCGCGCCGAGGATCATGCCGATGTTGAGGAGCGACACGGCGGCGAGACCGCCGTCGAGCACCCAGGCGTCGTGCTCGCTCACCCATCCCCACAGCACGAACGTGACGGCGAGGCTGACGAAGCCGACGATCCCCCACCACCGTGCGCTCGGCCATCCCCATCGCTGCACGGCCATCGCGAGGAGGCATCCGGCGACGAGCTCCGACGCCCGGATGTCGGTGCCGAACAGCTCGCGGTTGGGCGTGGAGTGCACCACGACCATCGCGACGATCGACGCGAGGCCGATCAGCGAGAGGGCGATCGCCAGCCATCGCCGCCACAGGCGAGCGAACATCGCGAGCCCGATCACGATCGACATGCCGAGGTAGAACTGCTCCTCGATCGACAGCGACCAGTACGGCGAGAGCGGGCCGAGGGTGCGGAGGCCCTGGTTGCGTGACGAGGCGTATCCGATGTCCTGCCAGTTCTTGAAGCTGAAGATCGCCGCGACGACGTTCGACGGGAGCAGCTTCCCCCAGGCGCCCTCCCACACCACCGGCATGAGCGCGGCGACGAGGATCACGGTGAGGGAGGCCGGCACGAGCCGGCGGAAGCGGCGGCGCCAGAACGCCGACCAGTCGACCGTCGAGGCCCGCTGCTTCTCGATCAGCAGCAGCGACGTGATGAGGAACCCCGACAGCGTGAAGAACATCGAGGGCGCGAAGTAGGAGCCGGGGGCGATGAGGGACGGCGGTTTGCCGTCGACGGCGCTCGTGACCGAGAAGTGGAACAGCAGCACCGGGAAGACGAGGAGCCCGCGGATGCCGTCGAGCGCGGGCACGTACGGGAACGAGGTGCGGATGTCGCCGGGGCGTGGCGGAGCGGCAACGAACACGTGCGAGAACCTACCGGCACGGACCGGAGCCACTCGCGGACTACTTTGGGACGCCGTGCGGATCCCGCGAGTGCCCCTCAGACGTCCCGCGCTCGCTCGGCCCGCAGTCGGCCCGATCCGCATCGGCGACGTGCTGCTGGCGCTCGTGTCCTACGTGCCGCTCCTCCTGACCCATCGCGGCAAGCTCGGCGCCGACACGAAGGCCTACCTCTACCTCGACCCGGCCAAGCTGATGAGTAAGGCGCCGTACCTGTGGGACCCGTCGGTGGGCCTCGGCACGGTGACCCACCAGAACATCGGCTACCTGTTCCCGATGGGGCCGTACTACTGGCTGATGGCCGAGCTGCACGTGCCCGACTGGATCGCGCAGCGGCTGTGGTTCGGCTCGATCATCTTCCTGGCGGGCCTCGGCGTGCGGTACCTCCTGCGCACGCTCCGGTGGGACGGCCCCGGCGTGACGGTCGCGGCGTTCTCGTACGCCCTCAGCCCGTACCTCCTCCACTACATCTACAAGCACTCGGTGATCCTCCTGCCGTTCACGGCGCTGCCGTGGCTGGTGGCGTTCACGGCCCGGTCGCTGCGCCAGCCGGGGTGGCGGCATCCGGCGCTGTTCGCGCTCGTGGCGCTGGCGTCGGGCGGCATCAACGCCACCTCGCTGCTCCTGGTGCTGCTCGCTCCGGGCCTGTGGGTGGTGCACGCCGTGTTCGTCGAGAAGGAGCTGACGTTCCGGGCGGCGATCCCGCCGGTGCTCCGCATCGGTCTGCTGAGCGCGCTCACGTCGCTGTGGTGGGTGGCCGGGCTCTCGATCCAGGGCAAGTTCGGCATCAACGTGCTCCGGTTCACCGAGACGTACCGCACTGTGTCCGACGCGTCGACGTCGGCGGAGATCGGACGTTCGCTCGGCTACTGGTTCTTCTACGGGGTCGACACGTTCGGGCCGTGGTTCAAGGCGGCGGCGACGATGACGACCTCGCTGCCGGCGCTGGCCCTCTCGTTCGCCGTGCCGATCGTCTGCGTGGCGTGCGGTCTGTGGGTGCGGTTCCGCTACCGCATCTTCTTCGTGGCCGTCGCCCTCGTCGGCCTCGTCGTGTCGGTCGGATCGCATCCGCTCGACAACCCGTCACCCTACGGCGAGGTGTTCAAGGCCTTCTCGAACACCGAGTCGGGCCTCGCGCTCCGCTCGACGCCACGGGCCATCCCGCTCCTGGCGCTCGCGCTCGCCGCCTTCCTCGGCGCCGGCGTGGCCGCCGCGTCACGCCGCTTCCCCGCCCGCCGGCTGGCGTTCGCCGGCGGCGCGCTGCTGATGGTGATGGCGAACCTGTCGCCGCTGTTCACGGGCCGGATGATCGACCCGTTCCTGGAGCGGCCGAACGACGTGCCCGAGTACTGGAAGCAGGTCGGCAAGCGCCTCGACGCGGGCGACCGAGCCACCCGGGCGCTGGAGATCCCCGGCATCGAGTTCGCCAACTACCGCTGGGGAGCGTCCGTCGATCCGATCACGCCGGGCCTCACCGATCGGGCGTACGCGGCCCGCGAGCTCGTGCCCTACGGCTCGAACGCGTCGGCGAACCTGATGAACGCGATCGACACGCCGCTGCAGGACCGGAGCTTCGATCCCGAGTCGTACGCGTCGATCCTCCGGATGCTGAGCGTCGGCGACCTCGTGGTGCGCAACGACCTCGAGTACGAGCGGTTCCGCACGCCGCGCCCCCGCCCGCTCGAGCACTGGATGCGGGAGACGCCCGGGCTGGGGACGGCCTCGCAGTTCGGCTCCGACGCGCCGAACGTGGCGACGTCCACCTCGCCGCTCCTCGACGATCTCGAGCTGTCGACGCCCGACACCGATCCCGATCCCCACGCCGTGTCCGTGTACCCGGTCCAGGATCCGCTGCCTGTGCTGCGCACCGTGCCGGCCGAACGCCCGACGATCCTGTCGGGCGACGGCGAGGGCGTGGTGAGCGCGGCGGAGGCCGGGGCCCTCGACCCCGATCACCTGCTCGTCTACTCCGGCACCGTCTCCAACGACCGCACGGCCATGACCCGCCTGCTCGACGAGGGCGCGCAGCTCGTCGTCACCGACACCAACCGCAAGGCCGGCCGCCGGTGGGGCACGACGAAGGACAACGACGGCTACACGGAGATGGCCGACGAGACCGCCCCCGCCGACCCGTCCGACAACCGTCTCGACCTGTTCGACGGGCGCGGCACCGCCGTGCAGACCGTCGCGATCCAGTCCGGTGGCGTCACGGCCACGGCGTCGGGCTACGGCAACCCGCTGTCGTTCACCCCGGGCGACCGTGCCGTGAACGCGGTCGACGGCAACCTGTCGACGGCATGGAAGGTCGGCGCGTTCAGCGACGTCACCGGCGAGTGGCTGCAGCTGGAGCTCCCCAGGACGGGCCGGCCGTCGACGCTGAAGCTGGTGCAGCCGTCGGCCGACGTGAACCGCTGGATCACCAAGGTGCGTCTCACGTTCGACGGACGGGCCCCGATGGACGTCGAGCTCGGCGACGCCTCCCGCACCGACGGGCAGACGATCGCGTTGGGCGACCGCTCGTTCCGCACGCTGCGGATCACGGTGCTCGAGACCGATCGTGGCGTGCTCGGCAGCTACAAGGGACTGAGCGGTGTCGGGTTCCGCGAGGCCACGCTGGGCGACGCGGCGCCGACCGTGGAGGTGATCCGGCCGCCGGTCGACCTGCTCCGCGCCGTCGGGAAGCGTCTCGCCGACACGCCGGTGCAGTTCGTGTTCCGGCGCCGCACGGCTCCGGCCGATTCCGGAGCGGTCGACGAGGAGACCCGCCTCGTCCGTCAGGTGGACCTCCCCGCTGCCCGCGAGGCGGCGGTGCGCGGCAAGTTCCGCATCGACCCCGACGCACCCGACGACCGGATCGACGCGCTCCTCGGGCTGAGTGGCGCCACGATCACGTCGTCGAGCGGCCTCCGTGGTGATGCCCGCTCACGGGCGTCGAAGGCGTTCGACGACGACACGATGACGGCCTGGCAGTCGAGGATGTCCCCGGACGCCGGCGAGTGGATCCAGGCCGTGGCGCCCGCCCCGATCACGGCCACCGTGTCGTCGGTGCAGGTGCTCGCCGACGCCCGCCACTCGGTGCCCACCAAGATCCACTTCGAGGTGGACGGTGTGGCGCAGCCGTCGATCTCGTTGCCGTCCGTCGACGACGGGAAGCGCGGCACGGTGCGCACGCTCCGATTCGATCCGGTGACGTTGAGCGGCACCACCATCCGCCTGGTCGTCGACGAGTACCGCAGCGTCACGACCCCCGACTGGTACACCCACCACCCCGTCACCCTGCCCGTGTCGATCGCCGGGCTCGGCTCCGACGAGCTCCACACGCTCCTGCACGCCGCGTCACCGGGGCTGGCCGAGTGCCGCAGCGACCTGCTGACCGTGGCCGGCGCTCCCGTTCCGGTCACCGCCGGCCCCCTCGACGCGGCGGCGCTGGACGAGGCCGAGCGTGGCGGGCTCGTCGCCTTCCGCCCGTGCGACGCCGCGTCCTCGCTCACGCTGGCGTCGGGCCGCACCCGGGTGGAGTCGGTCGCCGGCGCCACCACCGGCCTCGACGTCGACCAGCTGGTGCTCGACAGCCTCGGTGCCGTCAGGACGACCGCTCCCCTCGCTGCGCCGGCGCTCCGCGTGACCAACGAGAGCCCCATCCACTACCGGGTCACGCCCACGACGCCGCAGACCCGGCCGTACTGGCTGATCCTCGGCCAGTCGAACAACGCCGGCTGGCACCTCAGCGTGGGTGGCAAGGACCTCGGGCCGTCGACGCTGGTCAACGGCTACGCCAACGGGTGGTACATCGACCCGGCGAAGGTCGGTCGCTCCCCGCGCTTCGAGGTGGAGTGGACCCCGCAGAAGCCCGTGTGGCTGGCGCTCCTGCTGTCGGGCGCCGGCTTCCTCCTCTGCCTCGTGCTGGCGTTGCGCCCCGCCCGCGCCTCGACCCTGGTGTCCGACCACCCGCTCCATCCCGTCGGGCTGTCGCTGCTCGACGCGTTCGGTCGCACGCCCGACGCCGGGCCCATCGTGATCGCGACGCTCCTCGCCGCGGTCGGCACCGCCGTGTTCGTCGGTCCGCTGTGGGCCGTTCCCGCAGTGATCGTGACCGTTGCAGCGCTCCGCACCGACATCGGCTGGCGGCTGCTCCGGTTCGGAACGGTGGGCGCCCTCGGACTGGTCGCCGCGTACGTCGTCGTCAAGCAGTGGCGCAACGACTACCCGCTCGACTTCGACTGGCCGCAGCACTTCGAGGCCGTCCACTCGCTCGGGATGTTCGCCTACGCCCTGCTCGCGATCGAGTGCATGGTGGAGGTGCTCCGCGCCGGGTGGCGTCGTGAGGCGGGCATCGACGCCGACATCTGACGCCCGGCCGAGACTGCGAGCCTCAGATGAGGGGCTTGCGGGCGACGGCCAGGAGCACGAGCGTGGAGTCGTCGATGTGGTCGGTCGTGAAGAACTCCGCGTCGGTGATGCCGGAGTTGCCGCCGCCCTGCTCGTCGGCCATGAAGCGGTAGGCGACGCGGCGCCCGGCCGCGTGCAACGCGACGAACCAGCTGCGCGGCAGCTTGTGGCGCAGCCCCAGCGGGTCGAGCGCCAGCAACTTGCGGGCCATGGCGCGGCGCTTCTCGAAGTCGGCCTTCACGTGGGGCGTGGCGTCGAGGCCGATCACCTCGACGTCGGCGAAGTAGCGGCCGAGCATCTCGCGCAGGTCGTCCGGCTCGAACAGGTAGACGTGGTACGGGTTCTCGAAGTCGGCGGGCGCGTTGGGCGTGATGAAGAACGCGGTGCCGTCGGGAGCGAGCACGCGGGCCACCTCGCGAGCGTGGAACTGCGGCTCGACGAAGTGCTCGATGAGGTGCGACGAGCACACGTAGTCGAACGAGTCGGACGCCAGCGACAGCGCGCTGCCGTCGCTGCAAGCGGTCATGAGGCCGATCGAGGCCTTCTCGCGGCGGGCCTCGGCCGCCGTGGTGGCGTCGTAGTCGATGCCCACCAGCACGCGGCCCTCCTGGGCGAACGTGGCCGTGCCGTCGGCGAGACCGCAGCCGAGGTCGAGGAACCGGCCACCGGCGTCGAGACGATCCCGCACCTCGCGGTAGCCCGCGGCGTGCAGCGCCAGGAGCGAGTCGGGCGTCTTGCCCTCGATGGGGCGTTCACCGGTGAGTTTCATGGTTCGGTAGCATAGGCCGCCGTGGTTGGACAGCCTGGAGACCGATCGAGCGCGCCCGTCGCCTCCCCCGCCACCATCAAGGCCCTCAAGGAGCTCTCCGAGCGCAGCGGCATCCAGCGGGTGCACATGCTGGCCTGGCGCGATCTCGACGACGTCGAGGCCGGCGGCTCCGAGGTGCACGCGCACAACATCGCCGCGCTCTGGTCGCAGGCCGGCATCGAGGTGATGCACCGCACGTCGTTCTCGGCCGGTCGCCCCCAGCACGTGCGCCGCAGCGGGTACGCCGTGGTCCGCAAGGCGGGTCGCTACATGGTGTTCCCCCGGTCGGTGGCCGCCGAGCTTGCCGGACGCAACGGGCACCGCGACGCGCTGGTCGAGATCTGGAACGGGGTGCCGTTCATGTCGCCCCTCTGGTGCCGTGGCCCCCACGCCGTGTGGCTGCACCACGTGCACGGCCCGATGTGGGAGATGTCCCTCCCGCCGGGCCTGGCCCGGCTCGGCCGCATCCTCGAGGAGCGCATCGCGCCGCGCTTCTACCGCAACTCCCCGGTCATCACGCTGTCGAACTCGTCACGCGACGAGCTGGTGTCGGAGATGGGCTTCGAGCGCGACCACGTGACGGTCGTGCCGCCCGGGGTCGACCAGCGCTACACGCCCGGCACGGTGAAGACGCGGTCGCCGCACGTGCTCGCTGTCGGCCGTCTCGTGCCCGTGAAGGACTTCGCCCGCCTCATCCGCCTCATGGCCGTCGTGCACGAGCGCGTGCCCGACGCCTACCTGAGCATCGTCGGCGACGGCTACGAGCGCGAGGACCTCGACGCGTTGATCGAGGAGCTCGGCGCCCGCGACTACATCCGTCTGCTCGGTCGCCTCGACGACGACGACCTGCTCGACCTCTACCGCTCCGCCTGGGTCGTCGCCTCGACGTCGATCCGCGAGGGCTGGGGCATGACCGTCACCGAGGCCGCCGCCTGCGGCACGCCGTGCGTCGCCACCCGCATCGCGGGCCATCTCGACGCCACCATCGACGGCGAGGCCGGCATCCTCGGCACGACCGACGAGGAGCTGATCGACGGTCTGGTGCGACTGCTCACCGACGCCGATCTGCGCGAGCGCATGTCCAAGGCGGCGATCGCCCGGGCGGCGGAGCTCACGTGGGAGGCCGCAGCGGTCGCCACGTTCGAGGTGCTCGCCAACTCGGCGATCAAGGCCTGACGGGACGACCGTGCCCGACGCACCGATCCTCCTGCTGCACGGCCTGGCCACGAATGCACAGCGCACGTGGGTGGAGACCGGCTGGGTCGACCTCATCGGCGACTCCGGCCGCGCCGTCCTCGCCCCCGACCTGCTCGGCCACGGCACGGCGCCCCAGCCCACCGATCCGGCCGCCTACGACGCGTTCGAGCAGTACGTGCTCGACCTGCTGCCGCCCGAGCCCGTCGACGCCGTGGGCTTCTCGCTGGGGGCACGGACCCTGCTCGTGATCGCCGCCGCCCACCCCGAGCGGTTCGGTCGCCTCGTGGTCGCCGGCGTCGGGGCCAACCTGTTCCGTCACGACGGCTCGTCGGCCGCGCTGGCGGACGCGCTCGCCGGCGACGGCCCCGCTGCGGACGGCGACGACGACGGCCCGCACCCGATGGTGCACCAGTTCCGTCAGCTCGCCGCGAGCTGCGGTCAGTCGATCGACGCGCTGGTCGCCGTGCTGCGCCGACCGAACCCGCCCCGGCTCGACGAGGAGACGCTCGCCGCCGTCACGCACCGCACCCTGGTCGTGCTCGGCGATCGTGACTTCGCCGGTCCGGCCGCCCCGCTGGTGGACGCGCTGCCCGACGCCACCTACGTCGAGCTGCGCAACGTCGACCACTTCGCCACGCCGAAGTCGATGAAGTTCCTCGACGCGGCGTTCTCGCACCTCGACGTCTGAGCCGGCCTGCCAAGCTCGTTGGGCAACGAAGTACCTCGTTCGCAGCTGCGCTGGATGGCCTCCGATGGGGACGAGAGAGTTTGGGAATGGACCCTGCCTCCGCGGCTACCGTTCGCTGTCAATGACGAGATTCAGCTACGCCTGCGTCCTTGTTGCAGCAATCGCTTTGTCAGCCTGTAGCGGTGGGTCGGGGGACGAATCGATGTCGGGGACATCGTCGCCGAAAATGACAACGACAACTGAAGTGCTTTCAGTCCGAGCACGCCCGTGTACCGACGAACTCAGGGCCGCAGCCCAGCAGATCTCTGACTTCGGCAAGACGCTGATCTCGAGTATCGGCCCAACGGGGGTAAGGCTCAACGGGGCAGATCTCACTGCGGCTCGCGATCGTGTGAATAGAGCGCGTCTGGCGTGCCGCAGCGCGCTGTCAGAATGCCCGTCTGCTGCGGACGGATTCGCTGGATGGTTGGACTCGCTGCTCGATCGGCTCGGGGACCTCTCGGCCAACCCCGTCGAAGCGATGGCGTCTGATATTGCAGACACAGGAAGTCCTGCAATTTCCTGCCTCGGCGACGTACTCGTTCCGGCCATCGCACCGCCAACAACCACTACAACCACCACAACCATTGCAGTCGCTCCAGAGGAGCACGCAAGGGCAATGCTGCGCGCAGTGAGCCCGATGGCCGATGAGGAGAGGTCTGCCTCCTCGCAGTTCTATGCCGCGATGACGATCGTCCTCGACGATCCAAGTCAGTCATATCTCCTAGGTCCGGCAGGCCAGAAGCTGGTGGACGTCTACGCGACTCGAATGTTCGCCTGGAGCCAGAGCGCCGCCGAGATCGACGCCCTCGGCGAGCCGTACGTGACAGTCTTCGCGGAGATGCGCCACGGCGACGAGATGGCGATCGATGCCGCCAAGGCCATAGCGGCATGCAGCAGCGGCTGTGACGGCTGGACGCTTTTCGAACGGCTTAGTGACGCGACAACGGCGCGCGGCAAGGCATTGATCAAGCTTGGTGCGCTGATCGGTACTGGGTAGGGCACCTGCTCTTCGTTGACGGCGAGAGATCTCTGTCGACGCCTTCACCGTGGCGCCCTCGAGCAAAGGTCGGATCCAGGGGCCCCGATTCCTCACGATCGGCGCCCGCGCACCGACGGGAACTGGTGCCGACTCGACTCATCGATCCTCTGACCGGGCTCGCGGACGCCCGCACGGCCGACTGGGCCTACTCCCTCACCGCCGACGCCGCGACCGAGGTGGACGGCCAGGTGGCCGTCGTGCTGGTCGATCTCCGGGGCCTCCAGCAGGTGAACGACATGTTCGGGCGCGCCGACGGCGACCAGGTGATCGTCACGGTCGCCGATCGGCTGCGGGCGGTCGCCGACCCCGACGACGTGGTGCTCCGCATGGCCGGTGACGAGTTCGCGCTGCTCCGCGTGCTGCGTCCGACGGACGAGGAGAGCGGGCACCACGACTGGGCGGCGATGGACGAGGTGGAGGATCTGGCGTGCCGCATCCTCTCGTCGCTGCGGGACCCGTTCGACCTGCGCGGCCACCGCGTCGCCGTCGGAGCGAACGTGGGCGTCGCCGTGGCGGCACCATCGGAGGACCGCGACGACGTCCTGCGCCGGGCCGACGTGGCGCTCTACCGGGCGAAGCTCCAGGGCGCCGACCGCTTTGAGGTGTACGAGCAGTCGCTGCACGACCAGGTGTCCCCCGCGATGCTCGTGGAGTGGATGCAGGACGGGCTGGAACAGGACCAGCTTCGCCTCGTGTACCAGCCGATCCACGCCGTCGACGGCGACTCGGTGGTGGCGGTCGAGGCGCTGCTGCGGTGGGAGCACCCCACCGACGGCACGCTGCTGCCCGACGTGATCCTGCCCGCACTCGAGGATTCGGGCCTGATCGTCGGCGTCGGCGCGTGGATCGTCGACGAGGCCTGCCGGCAGGCGCGAGCGTGGAGCGACCGCGGCGACGTGGCGCCGCCCGTGGTGTTCGTCAACGTGTCGCCGCGTCAGCTGATCGACCCCGGCTTCGTCACGACCCTGGACGAGGCGATCGCCCGCCACGGCATCGAGGCGAACGCCATCTGCCTGGAGCTCGGCTCCCTGAGTCAACTCGGCGCCTCGTCGCCGGTGTGGGGCGTGCTGCGGGAGTGCAAGGCGCTCGGCGTGCGGCTCGCGCTCGACAACTTCGGCGACAACGACTCGTCGTACGGCCTGATCCGTCGTCTGCGGCTCGACTACGTGAAGCTCGGCCGTCAGCTGATGAGCGCGCGGAACGCGACGGTGCACGACGACGCCATCGCCGCCAGCATCCTCCTGCTGGCGCGCACCCTCGGGTTCGTCGCCATCGCCGAGGGCATCGAGGACCCGGCCTCGCTCGATCGCGCCCGCTCGCTGGGTTGCGACCTGGCACAGGGCTTCTTCCTGGGCATGGCGGAGCCGGGCGACGCCGTGCGGCTCACGTCGGCCGTGCTCAGCGCCGCGAGCTGACCTCCGCCGGCGGCGGGCCCGAGCGACCGAGCAGGAAGTCGCGGATCCCGTACAGCCGCGCCCGCGCGTCGAACACCAACGGCGCCCGCTCCGGGCGCACGACCCCGTGCGTGATCTGGCCGAGGCTGATGACCGTGCGGATCGCGGCGTGGTACCGGCCCGACATCGCGCGGACGAGGCGCAGCGTGTTGCGCTGCTGCAGGTAGTCGACGAGCGCGACGCTCGACCCGAGGTTCACGTTCTGCACCCTGGCGCCGCGGACGAGGCCGCACGTCCAGCCGGCGCGGCGGGCCCGCAGCGCGAGGTCCGCCTCCTCGCAGTAGGCGAAGTAGGACTCGTCGAACAGGCCGATCTCGCGGAGGCAGGCGCGCCGCAACGCCATCAGGGTGCCGTGCGGGTAGTCGGCGGGGTGCCACTCGACCTCCGGTGACCCGTCCGCCACGACGAGCGGCATGGTGATCCCGCCGAAGTACGGGTCGATGTAGGGCACGTGGCCGTCGCCCACGTCGGCGCATGCCAGCCCGGCCATGGGCTCGGCCGCTGCCGCGTCGACCAGGCGGGCGGCGCAGTCGGGCTGCATCGAGACGTCGTGGGGGCACAGGAGCACCCAGTCGCTCGCGGTCTCTGCCTCGCCCTCGCCCTCGGCGAGCCAACGGCGGAGGCCGGCGTTCGCTCCCCCGCTGAACCCGCTGTTGGTCGGGTTCGCGACGATCTCGACGTCGGGCGCGGCGATCACCTCGGCGAGACGGGCCCGCAGCTCCGGACGCGACGCGTTGTCCACCACGAGGAACCGCCAGGCCGACGTGCCGGCCGGGAGCGCCTGCGCCCGGAACGCGTCGATCGTGGCGGCGCAGGCATCGGGTTGGTTCCAGTGGACGACGACGACCGTCTGGCGGCGGTCGGTCGGGGCGGGCGCGGACACGCACCCATGATGGTCGGTTCAGCGACGGGCCATCGACAGCGCGTGCTGCACGAGCGTGAGCAGCGCGTCGCGGGTGGCGGCGCGCACCCGGGCGTCGGTGAGGAACAGCGGCACCGACTCGGGCAGCGCCAGCGCGTGGCGGATGTCGTCGACCGAGTGCATCACGACGCCCCCGAAGCAGTTCACGGCGACCACGAACGGCAGGCCCCGGGCCTCGAAGAAGTCGAGCGCGGCGAACGAGTCGGCGAGACGGCTCGTGTCGACCAGCACCACGGCGCCGATCGCCCCCTTCACCAGCTCGTCCCACATGAAGTGGAACCGCGCCTGGCCCGGGGTGCCGAACAGGTACAGCACGAGGTCGTCGTTGCCGAGGGTGATGCGGCCGAAGTCCATCGCCACCGTGGTCGCCGACTTCGCCGTGCCCGTGTTGATCACGTCCACGCCGACGCTCTGCTGGGTCATCGCCGCCTCGGTGCGGAGCGGCTCGATCTCCGAGATCGACCCGACGAGCGTGGTCTTGCCCACCCCGAAGCCGCCGGCGACGACGATCTTCACGGGGAGGGGCACGTTGGTGCCCTGGTCGCCGCTCACCGCGCCCCCCTGACAGCAGCCCCCATCACAGCGCCCTCAGGCCGTCGAGCACCCGCTCGAGCAGCGACACGTCCGACGCCGGCGGGGCGAGCTCGGCGAGCGGATCGCCGCTGCGGTCGAGCCGGCCGGCCACGACGAGGTCGGCCACGAGCACGCGGGCCACGCCGAGCACGACACCGAGGTGGGCGGAGATCTCCGCCACCGAGATCGGCTGCTCGGCGAGCTCGAGGATGCGCCGTGCCTCGTCGCTCAGCTCGTGGCGGACCGACCGACCCCGGTCGTTCACCCGCACCAGGGTCTCGAGGGGGAGATAGACGGGCGGGCGCGTCCGTCCGCCCGTGAGCGCGTAGGGCCGTACCCGCATGACGCGGTCGCCCTCCGGCGCTCCCTGGGTCATCACCGCTCGAGCGCCCCCTGGAGCTCGGCGCGGAGCGCGGGCGTGAGCACCGCGCCACACCGCTCGACGAGGCGTGCCATCTCGTAGCCGACCAGTCCGACGTCGCACGAGGCCTGGGTCATGACGGCCATCGAGGAGCCGTCGCCGATGCCGGTCACGAAGATGAATCCGTGCTCCATCTCGATGATGACCTCGGTGACGCGACCGCCACCGAAGGGCGAGGCGGCACCGTGCGCGAGACCGATCAGGCCCGAGGCGGCCGCAGCGAACCGGTCGGCCGCCTCACGGCTCAAGCCCGCCGACATGGCCATGAGCAGGCCGTCGGACGACACGACGATGGCGTCACGCACGCCCGGCACACGGTCGGCGAAGGTCTCGACGAGGAAGCTGACGCCCATGGCGTCGGCGCTGAGCTCGGTCATGACGGGGTGCCTCCTGGCTCGCCGGCGCCCGGCGCCGCCGACGGTGGTTGCGGACTGGTGCCGTACTGGTCTGCGGCCTGGCCGGCGGAGTGGTCGGCGGCCTCGGCGCGGCCGCTGTGGAGGCCGTCCCGGTAGCGCGACAGCAGGTTGCGGACGTCGTCGGCCGGGCGGACCGGCGCCGTCGTGCGGTGTTCGACCTCGTCGATCGGCGCCGCGGGCACGGCGCCGCGATCACGCTGCGGCAGGAACGGCGGCGGGCTCGCGCTCGACGGCCCCTCTCCCGGCGCGAACTCCCCCGGCGCGACCTCGCCCGGCGCGAACTCTCCCGGCGCGAACTCTCCCGGCGCGAACTCGGGCGCCCCGGGCACCGGGCGGTCGAGGAGGCCGTAGATGCCGGCCTCGAACGCGTCGCCCTCGGGCAGGACGTCGGCCAGCTTCGAGGGCGCCTTCGCCGTCGGCAGCCGATCGGGCGCCCACACGATGTCGGGTGTGGGCTCCAGGGACTCGACCGCCGGGGTGGGCGGCACGTAGGGCGGCGGCAGCTGCATCGCCGGCACGCCGACCGGCGGCGCGACGTACTCGCCGTCGATCGTCCAGCCGTACGCCGGCGTCGGCGGCGCGGGCGGCATGCCGGACACGGGCTGGATGTCCAGCGCAGCGGGAACGTCCAGCGCGACCGGAACGTCCAGCGCCGTGAACGAGACCGGCGGCCCGACCGGAGGCGGGTCGACGACGACCGGTACCGCTGGCGCGACCGGTGCGCTCGGCGCCGGCAGCGGCTCGGGAACGGGGGCCACGACGAGCGCGGCGGGGATCGTCACCTCGGCGGTCAGGCCTCCCGACGGCGACGGGCTCAGGGTGACCGTGATGCCGTGACGGTTGGCGAGGGTGCCCGCGACCACGAAGCCCAGCGACCGCGAGAGCGCGAGCCCGAGCGGCGGCGGGTCGGCGAGGAGACGGTTGGCCGCCTCGATCCGGTCGATCGTCATGCCCACCCCGTGGTCGCTGATCGACACGATGTAGGAGCCGTCGATGCCGTCGTGGCCCACGACGTCCACCGTGTGCTCCGGCGACGAGTACTGCGCGCCGTTCTCCATCAGCTCGGCGAGCAGGTGCGCGAGGTCGACCGCCGCTCCCCCGATCGCGTTGACCGGCTCCACCGCGACGAGCGACACGCGGGCGTAGTCCTCGACCTCGCCGATGGCCACGCGCAGCACGTCGCCGATGGCCACGTCGCGCGAACGCCGGCGGGGCGCCTCGGCACCGGCCAGCACCAGGAGCGACTCGGCGTTGCGGCGCATTCGGGTGGCCAGGTGGTCGAGCCGGAAGAGGTGGTCGAGCTGGTCGGGGTCCTGCTCGTTCGCCTCGAGGAGGTCGATGAACTGGATCTGCCGGTCGAGCAGGGCCTGGTTGCGGCGCGCCAGGTTCACGAAGATCTCGCTGATGCCGGTGCGGAGCGACTGGTGCTGCTCCGCCGCCACCTCGAACATGGTGCGGCCGAGGTCGTTGAGCGCCCCGGCCACGTCGGCGAACTCGTCGGCCGAGTCGACGTCGACCTCCACGAAGCGGTGCACCCGGGCGCTGCCGCCGGTGGCGCGGAGGCTCTCGACCAGTGCGGGCACCTGGTCGCGGGAGATGTCGCGGGCGGCGTCGGTGAGGCGGCCGAGCGTGGAGGTGATCGACCGGCTCACCACGAACGCGAGCACGGCCACCGCCAGGCAGCCGAGCAGCGCGGCGATCGAGAACGTGAGGGCCGCGCTGCCGGCGCGGTCCGCCGAGGCCCCGAGCGTGGCGATGTCGGCGAGGTAGCCGCCGATCGCGACGTCGCGCAGCTGGGCGAGCCGCCCGCTCACGGCCACGCCGTAGGTGGCGGCGCGGCCCGTGAAGGCGGTGGCGTCGCCGGTGCGGAGCTCGGTCACGTAGCGGTCGGCGGTGCGGAACTCGTCGGTGTCGCGTGCGTCGGCGAAGCGGGTGCGCTCGGTGGACGAGGCGGTCGAGCCGAACACGTCGAACGCCAGCTTCGACCGGGCGGCCAGGCGCTCGGTCCGGCGGGCGACAGCGGCCTGTGCCGCAGCGTCGAGATCGGCGTCGAGCAGCTCGGCCTCGATCGCGGTCGCCGCGGCCTCGGCCTCGGTGCCGATGGCGAGCCAGCGTCGAGCGGCGGCCCCGGTGCGGCCCCCGGCGGTGGAGCCGTCGAGCGTGCCGACCGCTCCGATGAGGTCGCCGATGACCGACGAGTAGCCCGCTTCGATCGTCGTCACGTCCGACGAGGATCGCGAACGGCGGAGCGCGTCGAGCCGTGCCGGGCCCTCGCGGAGGGCGTTCAAGGCGGCCGACCGGGAGGCGGTGCCGTCGAACAGTTCGGTCGCGGCGTCGGCCGTGACCCGGACGACCAGCTCGTTGGCGGCATCGGTCGTTCGGGCCACCTGCTCGGCGAGGGCGCGCCGGGAGTCGGCCGACGGCGCCACCTCGCCCATCACGGCGGCCAGGCGCTCCTGCTGGAGCTCGGCGACGAACGCCGTCGCCTTCCCGGCGAGGGCCACCGCATCGCGATCGTGCACCGCCGTCGTGCGGGCCTCCAGCCGGCCGTGCACCCCCACGCCCGTGAGCCCGCAGACCCCCAACACGGCCGGCACGGTCATGACGAGCAGCTTCGTGCGGACGTTGAGTCTGGAGAACATCGTGATCCTCGGGGCCGGGTGGTCGACGGACGGTCGACGGGGGCGGATCCTCCGCCAGCCTCTGTATCGACCGGCGCGCGAGAGCGCTTGAGAACGTCGTTCGGTGCTCGTCCGCCCTGCCTCCGGGGGGAAGTCGGCCCCCTCGTCGTTAGCCTGGATCCCGTGACGACGAGCGCGCCCGCGAACACCACCACCCTCCGCGGGACGCTGGCGGACGTCGACGTCGTCGGCGTGGTCACGCTGGTCGCCGCCGGGGGCCGCCGAGGCGTCCTCACCCTCAACCCGCCGAGCCCCCAGCGCCTCGTCGTGAGCGACGGATCGGTGGTGCTGGGCGGATCGGACTCCTCACTCGCCCTGTGTCGCCACCTGCTGGCCTGCGGCGAGGTCACCGCGGAGCAGGTGGAGCAGCTCCTCGGACTCGCCGGACATCGCCGTGTGGAGCGTTCCGACCGCAGCCACGACCTCTTCGAGGTGGTCGCGCTGCTCGTCGACCTCGTCGACCCCACCGTGCTCGCGGCCGCCGTGCGCCGGCAGATCGTCGCCACGACGTTCGAGATGCTCGTCCTCACCGACGCCGACTGGGCGTTCTCCGAGCTGGAACCGCCGTCCTTCACCGAGCGGTTCGCCGTGCCGGCGCAGCAGGTGCTCGCGGAGGCCACCGAGCAGGTGAACCGCTGGGCCGAGGTGCGGGCGTCGCTCGGCACCGACGCGAGCTACGTGCGACGGGTGCGGCGCCTGCCCGCCCATCTCACGCCGGTGGTGCTCGACGCCCTCGAGTGGGCCGCGCTCAACGAGATCGAGGAGCGCGCCACCATCGGCCAGATCGCCCACCGCCTGGGGCTCGGCCGCTACGACGCCTCGGTGCTGCTCGCCGGCCTCCAGGCCCGCGGCGTCATCGAACCCGCCGGCTGACCCCTCCAGCCCCCAGCCCCCAGCCCCCAGCCCCAGCCCCGCGAAAGCCCGCGTTTCGGGGTTCGTTGTGCGCGCCCCTCGCGCACAACGAGCCCCAAAACCGAGGGTTGGCGAGGAGGACGGCCAGACGAGGGGGCGGTCAGACGAGGGGGCGGTCGGTGGGGAGGATCGGCGCCGGGAGGTCGCTGTCGCCCTCGAGGAACGCGTCGACGGCGGCGGCGCAGGCGCGGCCCTCGGCGATCGCCCACACGATGAGGCTCTGGCCGCGGCCGGCGTCGCCCGCCACGAACACGCCCGGCACGTTGGTGGCCCACTGTGAGTCGCGGGCGACGTTGCCGCGCTCGTCGAGGTCCACGCCGAGGTGGTCGAGCAGCGGGCCCTTCTCCGGGCCGAGGAAGCCCATGGCGAGGAAGACGAGGTCGACGTCGAGCGTCGTGTCCGAGCCCTCCACCTTCTCGAACGACATGCGGCCGTCGGTGAACGTCTGCTGCACCTCGTGGTAGCGGAGGCCGACCAGCTGGCCCTCGTCGCCGACGACGAACTCCTCGGTGTTGACCGAGTACACGCGCTCGCCGCCCTCCTCGTGGGCCGACGTCACCTTGTAGCTCATCGGATAGGTGGGCCACGGGTTGGCCTCGGGCCGGCCGTCGACCGGGCGGGGCATGATCTCGAACTGGTGGATGTGGGTCGCACCCTGGCGGTGGGCGGTGCCCAGGCAGTCGGCGCCGGTGTCGCCGCCGCCGATGATGACCACGCGCTTGCCGTTGGCGTTGATCGGCGTCGCCTCGGGGGCGAGGTCGCCCTCCTGCGCCCGGTTGGCCCACGGCAGGTACTCCATCGCCTGGTGGATGCCCGTGGCCTCGCGGCCCGGGATCTGCAGGTCGCGGGCCGCGGTGGCGCCCACGGCGAGCACGACGGCGTCGTAGGAGGTGCGCAGCTCGTCGACGGTGATGTCGGTGCCGACGTCGACGCCGGGGATGAATACCGTGCCCTCGGCGCGCATCTGCGCGAGGCGGCGGTCGAGGTGGCGCTTCTCCATCTTGAACTCGGGGATGCCGTAGCGGAGGAGGCCGCCGATGCGGTCGGCGCGCTCGTACACGGTCACGTGGTGGCCGGCACGGGTGAGCTGCTGCGCCGCCGCCAGACCGGCAGGGCCCGAACCGATGACCGCGACCGACTTGCCGGTCTCGGCGTTCGGGCGGATCGGCGTCACCCACCCCTCGTCCCAGGCGCGGTCGATGATCTCCACCTCGACCTGCTTGATGGTGACCGGGTCCTGGTTGATGCCGAGCACGCAGGCGCCCTCGCAGGGCGCCGGGCACAGGCGACCGGTGAACTCGGGGAAGTTGTTCGTCGCGTGGAGCCGCTCGATGGCCGCCTGCCACCGGTCGCGGTACACGAGGTCGTTCCAGTCCGGGATGATGTTGCCCAGCGGGCACCCGTTGTTGCAGAACGGGATGCCGCAGTCCATGCACCGGCCGGCCTGGTCGCGGAGGGCGTCCTCGGGGAACTCCTCGTAGACCTCCTTCCAGTCGCGCAGGCGTACGGGGACGGGGCGCCGCTTGGGCAGCTCGCGTCCGTGCTCGAGGAATCCGGTCGGCTTACCCACGGGCTGACTCCATGATCGCTTCGTCGACGTCCTTGCCGGCGGCCTCCGCCGCAGCGATCGCGTCGAGCACCTTGCGGTAGTCGGTCGGCATCACCTTGCGGAACCGGGCCATCTCGTGGACCGGGTCGCCGAGGATCGCGGCGGCCACGGCCGAGCCGGTCTCGGACAAGTGACGGGTGATGATGGCGAGGAGGAAGGCCCGATCGGCGTCGTCGAGCGTCTCCACGGTGACCATGTCGCCGTTGAGGCGGGCCACGAACGTGCTGTTCGGGTCGTACACGTAGGCGATGCCGCCCGACATGCCGGCGCCGAAGTTGCGGCCGGTCTCGCCGAGGACGACGACCCGACCGCCGGTCATGTACTCGCAGCCGTGGTCGCCGACGCCCTCGACGACGGCGGTGGCGCCGGAGTTCCGCACGCAGAACCGCTCGCCCACCCGGCCACGCAGGAAGATCTCCCCGCTGGTGGCGCCGTAGCCGATGACGTTGCCGGCGATCACGTTCTCCTCCGACACGAACGGCGCGTCGGATGGCGGTCGCACGACGAGCCGGCCGCCGGAGAGGCCCTTGCCGACGTAGTCGTTGGCGTCGCCCTCGAGGCGCAGTGTGATGCCACGCGGGAGGAAGGCGCCGAAGCTGTTGCCGGCCGAACCGACGAAGTCGATCTCGATCGTGTCGTCGGGAAGGCCCTCGCCGCCGTGGGCCTTCGTGACCTCGTGGCCGAGGAGCGTGCCCACCGTGCGGTTCACGTTGCGGATCAGGTGGCGCAGGCGCACCTTCTCGCCGGACTCCAGGGCGGGCTTGGCGCCCTCGATGAGCCAGCGGTCGAGGGCCCGGTCGAGCCCGTGGTCCTGCGTGGTGGTGTTGTGCCGGGCGGCGCCGTCGGCGAGCTCGGGCAGGTGGAGGATGGGGCTCAGGTCGAGACCGGAGGCCTTCCAATGGTCGACCGCCGCTGCCGCGTCGATGCGCTCCACGTGGCCGACGGCCTCCTGCAGGGTGCGGAAGCCGAGCTCGGCGAGCAGCTCACGCACCTCCTCGGCGATGAACAGCATGAAGTTCTCGACGAACTCCGGCTTGCCGCTGAACCGCTCGCGCAGCACGGGGTTCTGCGTGGCGACGCCGACGGGGCACGTGTCGAGGTGGCAGACCCGCATCATCACGCAGCCGGACACGACGAGCGGGGCCGTCGCGAAGCCGAACTCCTCGGCGCCGAGCAGCGCCGCGATGACGACGTCGCGACCGGTCTTCAGCTGGCCGTCGGCCTGCACCACGATGCGGTCGCGGAGGTTGTTGAGCAGCAGCGTCTGCTGGGTCTCGGCCAAGCCGAGCTCCCAGGGTGCGCCGGCGTGCTTGAGCGACGTGAGCGGCGAGGCGCCCGTGCCGCCGTCGTGCCCGCTGATGAGCACCACGTCGGACTTCGCCTTGGCCACGCCGGCGGCGACGGTGCCGACGCCGACCTCGGCCACCAGCTTCACGTGCACGCGAGCCGACGGGTTCGAGTTCTTCAGGTCGTGAATGAGCTGAGCGAGATCCTCGATGGAGTAGATGTCGTGGTGCGGCGGCGGGCTGATGAGGCCCACGCCCGGCGTCGAGTGACGGGTCTTGGCCACCCACGGGTACACCTTGTGGCCGGGGAGCTGGCCGCCCTCACCGGGCTTCGCGCCCTGCGCCATCTTGATCTGGAGGTCGTCGGCGTTCGTCAGGTACTCCGACGTGACGCCGAAGCGGCCCGAGGCGACCTGCTTGATGGAGCTGCGCTTCGAGTCGCCGTTGGGCAGCGGCACGAACCGCTCCGGGTCCTCGCCGCCCTCGCCGGTGTTCGACTTGCCGCCGAGGCGGTTCATGGCGATCGCCAGGGTCTCGTGGGCCTCGGCGGAGATGGAGCCGTAGCTCATCGCCCCGGTGGAGAAGCGCTTGACGATCTCCGACGCCGGCTCGACCTCGTCGAGCGGGATCGCCGTGGCCTCGTCGGTGCGCAGCCGGAACAGGCCGCGCAGCGTGGCCAGGTGCTCGGACTGGTCGTTGACCAGCGAGGTGTACTCCTTGAACACCTCGTACTGGCCGGTGCGGGTGGCGTGCTGGAGCTTGAACACCGTCTTCGGGTTGAAGAGGTGGTACTCGCCCTCGCGGCGCCACTGGTACTCGCCGCCGTACTCGATGTCGCGGTGCGCGACCTCCTCGGGACGGTCGGGGTAGGCCTTGGCGTGGCGGCGGCGCACCTCCTCGGCGACGGTGTCGAGCTCGACGCCGCCGAGGCGGCTGACGGTGCCGGTGAAGTACTCGTCGACGAGGCCGGCGCCGAGGCCGATCGCCTCGAAGATCTGGGCGCCGGTGTACGACGCGACCGTCGAGATGCCCATCTTGGACATCACCTTGAGGATGCCCTTGCTGGCGGCGGTGATGTAGTTCTCCACCGCGGCGCGGAAGGTGACGCCGGTGAGGATGCCGTTGCGGATGCGGTCCTCGATCGAGTCGAACGCCAGGTACGGGTTGACCGCCGCGGCACCGAAGCCGATGAGCAGGCAGAAGTGGTGGATCTCGCGGGCCTCGCCGGTCTCCACGATGAGGCCCACCTGCGTGCGGGTCTTGTTGCGGATGAGGTGGTGGTGCACCGCCGAGGTGAACAGCAGCGACGGGATCGGCGCCCACTCCTCGTCGGACCGCCAGTCCGAGAGGATGAGGAGGCTGTAGCCGTCGGCGATCGCCTCGGACGCCTCGTGACGGATGCGGGACAGCGCCGCGGCCAGGCCGGGCCCACCGTCGGCGACCCGGTAGAGGCAGCTGATGCGCTTCGTGCGGAAGCCGAGGTGGGCCTCCTCGACGTGCTCCAGCTTCGCGAGCTCGTCGTTGTCGAGGATCGGCCGGCGCAGCTCGATGAGTCGTGCGCTCTCCGGCGTGGGATCGAGGACGTTGCCCTCGGGGCCGACCATGCGGCCGACGCTGGTGACGAGCTCCTCGCGGATGGCGTCGAGCGGCGGGTTCGTGACCTGCGCGAACAGCTGCGCGAAGTAGTCGAACATGAGGCGGGGCCGGTTCGACAGCACGGCGAGCGGGGTGTCGGTGCCCATCGAGCCGAGTGCCTCGTAGCCGGCCTTGGCCATCGGGTCGACGATGAGCTTCAGCTCCTCGTGGGTGTGCTCGAACGTCTGCTGCTCGCGCATTTCGGTCTTGAGCTCGCTCTCCGTGATGTGGATGACCTCGGGGAGGTCGTCGAGGTGCACGAGGTTGTCGTCGAGCCACTGCTGGTACGGCAGGGCGGCGGCGAGCTCCTCCTTGATCTCCTCGTCGCCCACGATGCGGCCCTGCGCGGTGTCGATGAGGAACACCTTCCCGGGCCGCAGGCGCCCTTCTGGGTCGACGCTCGCCTGGTCGATGTCGAGGGTTCCCACCTCGACGCCATCACGACGAGGCCGTCGTCGCACACCCAGCAGCGGCTGGGCGCGCCGTTGCGGTCGAGCACGGCGCCCACGAGGGTGCCGTCGGTGAACACGACCGGCGCGGGGCCGTCCCACGGCTCCATGAGGGCCGAGCGGTAGCGGTGAACGCACGGCGTGCCGGCGACATGTCGGCGTGGTTCTCCCACGCCTCGGGGATCATCATCAGCACCGCGTGGGGCAGCGCGCACTGGCCGAGGTGGAGCAGCTCGAAGCCTCGCCGAAGCGGGCGGTGTCGGACGCACCGGGCGTGCACACCGGGCTGATCTTGGCGGAGCCGGCGCCGCCGTCGATGTGGGGCGACGCGAGCATGGCCTCACGCGGGCCCGCATCCGTGTCTTGAAGCCGCTCTCTGGAAAATGCAGTTGATCCCCGCTGTTGTGGCCGCTGAACTGGTACGGGGTGGCCAGCGGCCACGACGGGAAACGTGTTGGTGGAGAACCGTGAGTGCACCAGCGCGATGGCCGACTCGACCCGGGGGTCGGTGAGGTCGGGGAAGAAGGGCGCCAGCTGCGGCGTGGTGAGCATGCCCTTGTAGACGAGGGTGCGCGCCGACAGCGACGGGAAGTACACGAGAGGGTCACCGCCGTCGTCGAGCAGCTCGTGCTCGATGCGCTTGCGGGCCATGAACACGCAGGTCGAGGCCGATGCCGGTGCGGCCGCCGGCAGGTGCTGGCCGGCGTCGATGCCGAACAACGGCATCACGCCGATGCCGATCGGCCGATGTCGGCCGTGACGGGGTCGGTGGGCACGTCGCGCCAGCCGAGCACGGTGAGGCCTCGGAGTCGATGATCTTGTCGACGGCGTCGGCGGCGTCGGCCGCAGCGCCCGGATCGGCGGGGAGGAACGCCAGGCCGACGGCGGTGGCGCTCGGGGAGCTCGAAGTCGACGACGGCCCGGGCGAACGCGCCGGGGGATCTGGACGAGATGCCGGCGCCGTCGCCGGTGTTCACCTCGGCGCCGGTGGCGCCGCGGTGCTCGAGGTTGCAGAGCGAACCGATGGCGAGCTCGACGAGGCGGTGGCTGCGGGCGCCGTCCATCTGCGCCACGAACGAGACGCCAGTCGTGCCTGCCCGATGGAGTCGTGCCAGACCTCGTTGCGCCACGGACGAGGCTCTGGTGGATCTGGTCAGGTCACGCCAGGGACGCCATTGGCCCTGGGAGAGTCGCAACAGCGTAGTTGGTGCCCCCGGAACGATCGCAAACGGGTTTCGGGGCCGCCGGTACGCTCTGGGCCGTGAATCGCCCCTCGCCGCTCCAGCTGATGCTCGCCGGGCTGGCCGCCCTGGTGCTCGGCGGGGTCGCAGGACTGGTCACCCGGGACGATCCGCGGGTGTCGGTCGGGGCGTCGAACGCATAGCGGGCTCGGAGACGCCCGGCTCGACCACGACCGGATCCACCACGACGACCGGCCCGGCCACGGCCGCTCCCGCCCGGTCCGCCCCCACCACCGTGCCGGCGAACCCGCGGGAGGCGCTCGGGTCGGGCAAGCCGGTCACGTTCGTGTTCGGGGGCGACATCCACTTCGACGGGCCGCTGGCCCACACGCTGGCCACGGCGCCCGACTCGGTCCTCGCCGGGGTGCAGCCGGCGCTCCGCGACGCCGACGTCGCCGTCGTCAACCTCGAGACGTCCATCGGCCACGGTGGCGACAAGGCCGCGAAGGCCTTCAACTTCCAGGCCCCGCCCGAGGCGTTCGCGGCGCTCACCGGTGCCGGCGTCGACGTCATCGGCATGGCCAACAACCACGCCCTCGACTACGGCCAGAGCGGGCTCACCCAGACGCTGGCGGCGATCGACGCCGCGAAGGCGCCGGTGATCGGTCTGGGCGCGAACGAGGCCGCCGCGTTGGCGCCCTTCACGACCACCGTGAACGGCCAGCGGATCGCCGTCCTGGCGGCCACGGCGGTCATCGACTCCAACCTCGTCTCGGACTGGACGGCCACGGCCACCCATCCCGGCGTGGCGTCGGCCAAGCGCGCCGACCAGCTGGTGGCGGCCGTCGCCGCGGCCCGGCGCAACGCCGACACCGTGGCGGTCTTCCTCCACTGGGGCACCGAGAAGTCGTTCTGCGCCAACGAGCAGCAGCTCGCCCTGGCGCCGAAACTCGTCGCGGCGGGCGCCGATCTCGTGATCGGCAGCCACGCCCACCGCGTGCTGGCGGGCGGGTACGTCGGCCACGCCTACGTCGACTACGGGCTCGGCAACTTCGTGTTCAAGGCCGGCGGCGGCGACGGGCGCGACACCGGCCTGCTGCGGGTCACGGTCACCGGCCGGCGCGTCGACTCGGCGGAGTGGCTGCCGGGCCGCATCGGCGGCAACTACCTTCCCTCGCTGCTGTCGGGCGCGGACCAGGCGTCGGAGCTGGCTGCGTGGGAGTCCCGCAAGGCCTGCTCCAAGCTCGCGTCGGCGCCCTCGGACAACGCCTGACCGGCTCTGAGGTTTTGGGGTTCGTTGTAGTCACGGGGTGAACACAACGAACCCCAAAACGCGGGTTCCGGCGATACCCCGGCCGTGCCCGTAGCCTGAATGCCGTGACCGCCGCCAGTGACCTGCTCAGCTTCATCGACGCCTCGCCGTCGCCGTACCACGCGGTGTCCGAGGTGGCGACGCGTCTCGACGCCGCCGGCTTCGTCGAGGTCGGCGGAGGGACGGCCGGGACCCGCGACGCCGGGCCCGTCGGCGACCACTACGTGCGTTCGGGCGGCCTGCTCATCGCGTGGCGGGTGCGCGACGGCGGCCCGCTCGCCCCGCGCCGGATCATCGGCGCGCACACCGACTCCCCCAACCTCCGCATCAAGCCCCACCCCGATCTCGCCGGCTCGGGCATGCGCCGCCTCGCCGCGGAGCCCTACGGCGGGGCGCTCCTCAACTCGTGGCTCGACCGCGACCTGGGTGTGTCGGGCCGGGTGTCGGTGCGCGAGGCCGACGGCACCCTGGGCGAGCGCCTGTTCCGCGACGACCGACCGCTGCTGCGGGTGCCTCAGTTGGCGATCCACCTCGACCGTGACGTGAACGAGAAGGGCCTGGTGCTCAACCGTCAGCAGCACCTGAACCCGGTGTGGGGCCTCGGCACGCCCTCTCCCGGCGACTTCGCCGACTGGCTGGCCGACGCGCTCGGCGTGGCCCCCGGCGCCGTGCTCGCCTGGGACCTCATGTGTCACGACACGCTGCCTGCGGGGCTCCTCGGCGCCGACGGTGAGCTCATCAGCGCCGCTCGCCTCGACAACCTCTGCTCCACCTACGGGGCGGTCACCGCGCTGCTCGACGCCGACGACACCGACGCCGTCACCGTGGTGGCGCTGTTCGACCACGAGGAGATCGGCTCCGAGACGGCGACCGGCGCAGCCTCGCCGCAGCTGGCGATGGTGCTCGACCGCATCGACCAGGCGGTCGGGCTCGACGCCGCCGGTCGTGCCGCCGCCCGGGCCGCATCGCGCTTCCTGTCGGCGGACATGGCCCACGGCACGCACCCGAACTATCCCGACCGCCACGAGCCCAACCACACCATCGCCCTCGGCAGCGGCCCGGTGGTGAAGGTGAACGTGAACGGCCGCTACGCCACGGACTCCACGACCGCCGGCGAGTTCCTCGCCGCCTGCCACGATGCCGGAGTGCCCACCCAGACGTACGCACACCGCGCCGACCTCGCGTGCGGCAGCACGATCGGCCCCATCACCGCCGCCCGGTTGGGGATCCCGACCGTGGACGTGGGCATGGCGCAGCTGTCGATGCACTCCGCCCGCGAGCTCATGGCCGCCGCCGACGTCGACCACATGGTGCGCGCCTTCAGCGCGTGGCTGGCGCGCTGAGCTCGCCGCCGAGGAGCTCCTCGAGGAACCGGTCGGCCTCTGCTCGCGCCGCGTCACGGTCGGCCGGGGCTTCGGGCGGTCCGTAGCGCTCACGGTCGGCCGCCGAGCCGGCGAACGCGACGCGTTCGTCGTCGATCGTGGCGGCGAGGACGGCTCCGAAGTGCGTGGACGTGTCGCTCGGTGCTCGGGCGCGGCCGCATCGCGCACCGATGGCGGCGAGTCGGTCGTCCACGGTGGCCGGCCAGTCCCCACCGCGACGGGCGCGGCGGCGACGCGATCCCCACCGCCGGGCGAGCGCCCCGCCGCCGGCGAGGATCCATCCGACCGCCGGTGGGCCGAACGCGGCGATCACCGCGGCGGCGACCAGCACCGTGACCCCCCACTGCTGCACGAGCGCCGCGAGGCCCGACGTCCGGTCGGGCACGGGCCCCGACAGCGGCACGTCCGCCGTGGGGTCGAACGGCACCCATCCGGCGCCGGGGAACCACACCTCGGTCCACGCGTGGGCGTCGCGTTCGAGCACCCGGTAGCGGCCGGTGATGGGATCGCGGCTGTCGGGCACGTAGCCCGTCGCCAGACGTGCGGGAACGCCGTCGAGCCGGAGCAGCACCGTGAGGCTGCTGGCGATCTGCTCGCACCACCCCACCTTCGACCGGAAGAGGAAGTCGTCGACGACGTCGGCGCCGGTCGGCGAGAGCGGCGCGTCGATGGAGTACTTCGTGTGGTCGCCGAGCCAGGCCACGATGTTGGCGACGGTGTCGAACGCGGTCGGACCGCGCAGCGACGCGGCGAGCTGACGCACCCGGTCGGTCGCAACCGGGTCGGCGGCGTAGCGCGCCGCGAGGTCGGGGGGAACGGTGCCCGACGCCGACGCTCGGAGCGACGCCTCGTCGACGTCCATCACGGAGCTCCGCACCGAGTAGGTCATGCCGCGTCCGACCGAGCGGCTGGTGAGCACGTCGCCGTACCGCGTCTGCAGGAGCCGAACCGACGAGCGGATCTCCGTCGCGGCCGGGAGCATCGGCAGCGCCGAGGCCAGCGAGGCCTCGATGCGGAACTGCTGGGTCACGGTCCGGCCCGAGCGCGCGGCGAGGTCGAAGGAGTCGGTGCTCAGGCGGCCCGACTCCGGCACGTCGAGCTGCTCGGCGTCGCTCCGCGACCAGCGGGCGCCACTCCACAGATCGAACGTCTGGGATCGCCAGAAGCCGGGCCGGTCGGTGGCGACCGTCATCACCAGGTTGTCGCTGAGGCGCGGCCGCTTGGTCATGTCGAGCGTCGGGCTCGCCATCATCGCGCTGTCGGTGGCGCCGGGGTCGGGCTTCGGTAGATCCCCGTCCGCGCCGTCGCCGCCGAACCCCGCCGCCAGCGTGGGCGACCACGTCATCGCCACCGCGGCGGCGACGCACGACACCACGGCGGCGGCGCGCACCACACCGCGGAACGGCCGGTGCGGCCGACCCGTCCGCGGCGTCCGTACCAGCCACCGCGACACCGACGACGCCAGCACCAGCGTGGTCGTGGTGGCGAACACCCACGCGATCAGCGTGGCGGAGCCGCCGGCCGCATCGAGGGGCGACTGGCCGTACCGGAGCAACATGAACAGGCCCACGGCGCACATCGTCCGCGCCGTGGCCCGGATCGACACCGACCGCAGCGCGAGCACGGCGAGGGCGCCGGACAGGAAGCCGCCCGCGGCCGACGACGCGGGGAAGGCGCCCGACGCCGGGATCGTCTGGGTGGCCAGCGCGACCGAGCACGACGTCGCCAGCGTCATCGCGGCGAGCACGGAGGCGGGAAGTCCGGCGCGGTCGGCCGCGAGTCGGCGGTCGGGCGTCGTCATCCCGTCACCGTCACGATCGGCCAGCGCTCGTCGGCACCCGCGGGAATGGCGGCGGGATCGCCGGCGACGGCGGCGGCGAGGGCCCGCCCGAGGTCGCGTGGGCTCCGGACCTCGTCGACGACGGGCCCCTCGTCGGTCGCGCTGCACACGATGACCACGCCGCCGGCCGCGAGCACCTCGAGGCCGAGGCCTGCTGCCGACGAGATGCCGTGCTCGAGCGACGGTGAGGCCTCGCCGGCGCGCACGACGAGGATCACGCCGGGGCGCAACGGCGGTTCGAGCTCCCGCACCACGAGCTCGCCGGCCCGGGCCGAGGACGGCCAGTGCACGAGGTGCGCGGGATCGCCGGTACGGTAGGGGCGGACGGAGCGGACGACGTCGCCGACCCCGGTGACGGCGACGGTGCGGTGGGCGGAGCCGTCGGGCACGACCTCCGACGCGTGCGACCACGGGATCACGGTCGGCGCGACGGCGAGCGGCCGTGGGAGCGGGCAGTCGAGCGTGCGGCGGGCGCGGGCCACGCCGAGCGGGCTGTCCGACGACACGGTCACCGCGAGGCGTCGCACGAGCCGCCGTCGGGGAAGCTCGACGGTCACGACGCCGGTGCCGCCGAGCGGTGCCGGCTGCACGGCCGAGCTCTCGTCGACCAGCACGTCGAGCCCGGCGAGCAGCCCCCACGAGCGTGTCGAGACCGTGAGCGGCTCGGTGGCCCCCGCCGACGAGTCGACGGGCGCGTCCACCACGTCGACGCGGACGAGCCGGATCGCGAGCCAGGGCCAGACGACACCGAGGACGAGGAGCGCGACACCCGACGCCCACGCGAGGCTGGCAACGGTGGCGTCGGCCGCGCCCGAGCGGGTCTGGTACGTCAGGACGAGCACCACGAGCAGCACGACGCCGAAGCGCGTCGGCCGCAGGCGCACGCGGCCGTGCCGGGGCCGGCGGTCAGCCGCGAGGGACGGGGACACGGCCCAGGATCGCGCCGAGCACCGTCCACGCGGCCACCACGTCGACGCCGTGGTGGAGCGACACGCGGTGTGCGCACGCCGGTTGGAACACGAACTGCACGTCGTCGGGGGTGACGTAGTCGCGACCGACCACGACGGCCCGAGCCCGCGCCATCGCGAGCAGGCTCGACGACACGCGCGGCGACACGCCGATGCTCAGCTCCGGGTCGGTGCGGGTGAGCGCCACGAGGTCGAGCACGTACTCCACGACGGCGTCGGCGCAGTGGAGACGGTGCACGGCGTCGATCGTGGCGGCCAGTTCGGCGGGCGACGTGACCGGGACGATCGCAGGCAGCCGGTCGACACCGCCCTGCCCGCGAACGATCTCGCGCTCGGCGTCTCGGCCCGGCAACCCGAGGGAGACCGTGAGCGCGAACCGGTCGAGCTGGCTCTCGGGCAGCGGGAACGTGCCGAGCTGACCCGAGGGGTTCTGCGTCGCGATGCAGAAGAAGGGGTCGGGCAGCCGGTGGGTGACACCGTCGACGCTCACCTGACGCTCCTCCATCGGCTCGAGGAGCGCGGACTGGGTGCGCGGCGAGGCGCGGTTGATCTCGTCGACCAGCAGCACGTTGGCGAACAGGGGGCCGGGCCGGAACTGCCAGGTGCCCTGCTGCGGCTGGAACACCGACGTGCCGCTGATGTCGGACGGCAGGAGGTCGGGCGTGCACTGCACGCGGCCGAAGTGGCCGCCGAGTGCGGCAGCCATCGACTTCGCCAGCAGGGTCTTGCCGGTGCCGGGCAGGTCCTGCACGAGCAGGTGGCCGCCGCCGAGCAGTGCGGTGAGCGCCAGCGCGACGCCGTCGGCCTTGCCGCGGATGGTCGTGCCGAGCGTCGCGTCGAGCGCTGCGGCGATCTCCTGGGGGGCGCGGGCGGCAGTCATCGGGCGTCAGCTTGGCACGCGCTCATCCGCCGGTGGCGCCCACCCAGCTGAGGGAGTCGATCATGTGGCGGCGAACGCGCTCGCCGAGCGCCCGCTCCGACCGCGGCACGGTCACGAGGATGCCGAACAGCTTCGTCCCGCGCACCCCGACCACGCCGAGCACGACGAGGCCGCCGTCCTGTCCGGTGGACTCGAACGTGACGGCGACGTCGGGCAGCTCGACCGGGGCGACCGCCGTGGGCGCCGTCGCCCCGATCGACTCCATCGCCCCTCCCGCCGCCTGGCCGAGGAACGGCTGGAGCAGCGCCGTGTTCGGGCTGACGCCGAAGCCGAGCGGCGCGAGGTCGGATTCCACGAACACCGCGCCCGGGAGCACCTTCGCGAGGCCACCGTCACCGAGGTCCAGGATGTCGCCGCTCACGGTCACGCCGGGCCGGAGGTCGACCGATCGCGTCGAGGTCGACGGCTCGCCGGGGAACTGCACCGACACGTCGCCGGCCTGCGACGTCACCACCTGCCAACGACCGCGCAGGAGCTGGGACTCGTCGCCCCGCCGAGCCAACCAGACGCCGCCCGCGACCAGCGCGCCGATCACGAGGATCGCCAGCAGCACCATGGGCGCGCGTGAGCGGCGCCGAGCCGGCGCGGCCGGCGGTGCCGCAGGGGTGGGCAGCGGCGCGCCCGTCGGCGTGCCGCTGCCCCAACCCGGTGTCGGGGCGCTGCTCCCCCAGCCCGTTGCGCCCGGTCGGCCCGGTTGCTGTGGTGGACCCCATCCGGAGCCGGGCGTCGACGTCATGAGTGCTGCTCCACGTTCGCTCCTAGGTGAAGGAGCCGCCGTCGATCGGATCGGAGCCGGTCGTCGGCGGGGCGGGCGGTGGCTCGGGGGTCGGTGCCCCCGCCGGCGCGGCCAGGAGCGCCTCGCCGGTCGCCGCGTCGCCCGACCACGCCGGGTCGAGGCGCGGGGCGGTGAGCCGCACCGGGGCGAGGGCCTGGGGCCGGTGCGACCACGGCTCGATCTCCCACAGGAGCGCCGGTCGTTCGCCGTGCCAGCGGACGCCGAACGACAGGGAGCCCCAACGGGTGGGGACGCCGTGCGCCTCGATCGGCAGGCCCGCCTGTGCCGGCCGCCAGCCGTCGAGCAGCACGAGCGAGCCGTTCCGCTCGTGAGCGATCTCGGCGACGGCGTCGCTCACGAACCGGGCGCTGGTCGCGACTGCCGGGTGGCCCGCGGCGTCGACCCACGCGAGGCGGTCGCCGAGCGATGCCAGCGCCGTCGCCGTGGCGGGCGCGTCGGGGCCGTCGGCCGCGGCGTCGTGGGGCGCGTCGTCGGCCGCGTCGGGAAGCCCGGCGACAAGGTCGTCGGCGAAGCGGCGGGCATCGGCCGCAGCCTCGGGCTGGCCGAGGTCGACGAGCAGGCCGTCGACGGCGCGCACCGCGGCCTCGATCGAGCGCTCCCGCCCGCCCAGCGACGAGCGTCGCCGCCGCGAGGACAGCCATCGCAGCGCGTTCGCGACGGGCCCGACGAGGAGCTCGCCGAACTCGGCGTCGCACCCGCCGTTCCACCAGGCGCCGGCGGCCGCCAGGAGCTGGGCGGTCGCGGCGACGGGGTCGTCGTCGTCCACCGAGCCGTTGCCGCGCTGCGACTCGACGACGTCGATGAGGTGGCCGGGGGTGTCGACCCGGCCGAGGCGGCCGAGGGCCTCGGCGATCGTGCCGGCGACGAGCGCGCTGTCGTCGTCGACCCACGGGCCCATCAGCAGGTCGGCAGTGGCAGCAGCGAGCGTCGCGTCCCGGCGGGCGTCGCCGGCATCGATGCGGGGGTGCTCGGCGCGGTGCGCGGTCCATCCGGCCACGATCCGGTCGGGCGCGGGCACGCGCTCGCGGTCGACGGCGGCGGCGGGTGCGCCGACGGCGATCGCCGGATCGGGCGTGAAGACGGCGACGGCGTGCGCCGTGTGCGGCAGCGGCACCATGAGCGCCGCAGCCCCGGCGATGTGATCGGCAGGTGGTTCGGCGGCGACGTCTCCCCCGGACACGACGTCGGCGAGCGTGTCGAGCGAACCGCCCGTGGCGTAGCCGAGCGCCGGGCGGGTCAGCGACAGGGTGCCCACGCCGGCGATCGCGAGGCCGTCGACGCTGCTGGTGATCGGCTCGGTCGACTCGACCACCCACGCGAACGCCACCGGCAGCGGCGAGGAGTTCTCCACGTCGAGGATCACCGACGGTCGGTCGGCGCCGTCGACCCGGGCGGCGGCGATGCGCCCGACGGCGTCGCCGCTGGGCACCCGCACGAGGCACTCGAGCACCGGCGCGCCGTCGACGAGCCGGTGGCGCGCCGACGCCTCGTCCGCGGGGCGGTGCCAGCGGTCCTCGGCCCCGATCCACCACGAGATCGTCGTGCGGGACGCGGATCCGGCTCCTTCGACCACGACCGTGCCGCCACGGCCGCCGGTCGCGATCGGTCCGGCGGCGAGCTCGCCGAGACGCATGCGGTCGGCGCGGTCGGCGACGGACGGTGTGAGAGCGGAGGCGTTCATCGGGCGCTCACGCTACCCGTGCCCGATCGGCGGCTCACACGTCCCCGTGTCCCCGGCCCGGAACCGAGCAACGTTCGGTGGGTGAGCACTTGCGCACACCGTGTCAAGGGACCAAGGTCACTGCATGCAGAGTCCACCCGAGGCGGGTTGGTGGATGGCATCCGACGGCGAGTGGTACCCGCCCGAGGAGCATCCGACCCACCGGTTGCACCCGTCGCTGCCGGCGGAGACCCCGAGCGGGTTCAAGCGCGCCCAGGTGGTGCACCCGATCCATCAGCGTCCGGGGGCCGGCGACTTCACCGTGAAGGCGGCGCCCACCGGCTCGGAGACCCTGCGCAAGCTCGCGCCCGCGCTGGGCGTGCTCCTCATCGTCGTGGCCCTCGGCCTCGGCCTGTGGATGTTCACGCAGCGCTCGGAGCCGTCCGACTCGCTGCGGCGCCTCTCCGCGACGGAGTGCGCGTCGGAGAAGACCGACCTGGCCACCGCCATGCTGCGCTACAAGGCGAAGTACCTCACCGACCCGCCCACCGAGGCGTCGCTGGTTCCGGAGTTCCTCGCCGCCCCGATCGACGGCTGGGATCTCGTCGCCGGCGGAGGGAGCGTGACGCTCACCCCCACCGGCGACTGCCGATGATCTGCGCTACCAGATCCTGACGGGGCTCACGCCCTACAGGATGAAGAGCATCTCCTGGTAGGTGGGCAGCGGCCAGAGGTCGTCGGCCACGACGGCCTCGAGGGCGTCGGCGGCCGCCCGCACGGCGCCCATCGCCGGGATGAGGCTGTCGCAGGCGTAGCGGGCCTCCTCGTGGGTGGTCTCGCCGCCGTGGTGGCCGAGCGCCTCGCTCAGTGCGGCGATGGCGGCCGTGAGATCGGCGATCGAGCTCGAGACGGTGTCGAGCAGCGTCGTGTCCGCCTCGTAGCCGATCGCCTTGAGGTTGCCGGCGGCGCCGGCCAGCTCGCCCTGGTAGCGGAGGGCCGCCGGCAGGATGCTGGTGCTGGCCATCTCCAGGGTCTGCTTGGCCTCGACGCCGACGCTCAGCACGTACTGCTCGAGGTACACCTCGAGGCGGCTGGCGAGCTCGCGGTTGTTGAGCACGCCGTACTTCTCGAAGAGGGCCTTCGCCTCGGGCGTGTCGAACTGCGGGAGGGCGTCGACCGTGGTGCGGAGGTTGAGGAGGCCGCGGGCCTCGGCCTCGACCTGCCAGTCGTCGGAGTAGCCGTCGCCGTTGAAGACGACGTTGCCGTGCGTGGTGATGATGCTCTCGAGCACCTTCTGCACGGCCACGTTGAAGTCGGTGCCGGCGGCGACGGCCGTCTCGAGCTCGGTGGCGATGTAGTCGAGCGACTCGGCCATGATCGTGTTGATCGCGACCATCGGCCCCGAGATCGACTGCGACGCGCCCGGCGCACGGAACTCGAAGCGGTTGCCGGTGAAGGCGAACGGGCTCGTGCGGTTGCGGTCGCCGGGGTCGGCGGGCAGCTCCGGCAGGGTGTCGACCCCGATGGTGATGGTGCCGCCGTCCTTCGAGTTGGTGGCCCCGCCCTTGGCGATCTGGTCGAAGACGTCCATCAGCTGGTCGCCGAGGAAGATCGAGATGATGGCCGGCGGCGCCTCGTTGGCGCCGAGGCGGTGGTCGTTGCGGGACGACGCCACGACGGCTCGGAGCACGCCGCCGTACAGGTGCACGGAGCGGATGACGGCGGCGCAGAACACGAGGAACTGGGCGTTCTCGTGGGGGGTCGCGCCGGGGTTGAGCAGGTTGCCCTGGGTCGAGTTGCCGATCGAGAAGTTGACGTGCTTGCCCGAGCCGTTGATGCCGGCGAACGGCTTCTCGTGCAGGAGGCACTCCATGCCGTACTTCTCGGCGACGCGGCGCAGGGTCGTCATCATCAGCTGCTGGTGGTCGTGGGCGAGGTTGGCCCGCTCGAACACGGGCGCGATCTCGAACTGGCCGGGCGCCACCTCGTTGTGGCGGGTCTTGGCCGGGATGCCCTGCTTGAACAGCTCGCGGTCGACGTCGATCATGAACGCGAGCACGCGGTCGGGGATGGCGCCGAAGTAGTGGTCGTCGAACTCCTGGCCCTTCGGCGACGGCGCGCCGAACAGGGTGCGGCCGGTGCTCATGAGGTCGGGGCGGGAGAAGTAGAAGTTGCGGTCGACCAGGAAGTACTCCTGCTCGGCGCCCGCGTAGCTCACGACGGTGTCGATCTCGGTGTGCCCGAACAGCTCGAGGACGCGGCGGGCCTGGATGTTGAGGGCCTGCTGGCTGCGGAGGATCGGGGTCTTCTTGTCGAGCGCCTCGCCGGTCCAGCTGATGAAGACCGTGGGGATGCAGAGCGTGTTCCCGTTGGGGTTCTCGAGGATGTAGGCGGGGCTGGTGACGTCCCACCCGGTGTAGCCGCGGGCCTCGAAGGTGCCGCGCAGGCCGCCGTTCGGGAAGCTGGAGGCGTCCGGCTCGCCCTGGAGGAGGGTCTTGCCGGCGAACTCGGCGAAGCTCGCGCCGGAGCCGTCGGGCTCGAGGAAGCTGTCGTGCTTCTCGGCCGTGAGGCCGGTGAGCGGGTAGAAGACGTGGGCGTAGTGGGAGGCGCCGTTCTCGATGGCCCAGTCCTTCATGGCCGAGGCGACGATGTCGGCGACGGTGGCGTCGAGCGGCTTGCCGTGCTCGATGGTGTCGAGGAGCGACTTGTACACCGTCTTGGGCAGACGGGCCTTCATCACCGACTTGCTGAACACGTTCTTGCCGAACAGATCCCCCAGCGGCTCGCTGAACTCCTCGTGCGGGGTGCTGTAGCTCGTGATCGCCTCGATGGCGCGCCGACGGTTCGAACTTCCACTCATGTTGCTGACTCCTGGTCTTGGTACGGGCGCGAACCTAGGAGACGATTGTGTCGGGCATGTTTCGGGGCCGAGAACGGCCGACGATGGTCCGCGATGCCCGCCCGCCCCGGGCAGGGTAGGAATGAAGGGATGTTCGGAGGTGACGTGACGAGTCCGACGACGACGAGCCCGCTGGGCACCGCCATGTTGGCGGCGGTCAGCGGGGCGGGTGGCGCCGCGCTCGCGCTCATCGGCGTGCTCGTGGTGGCGCTGGTGGTGCTCCTGTGGCGGCGCCGCGCCACGACCGGCGGCCGCCGCACCGTGTCCGACGCACCCGGGGTCGTCGGCGAGAACGACGCGGTCGGCGACGCGTCTGCGGCCGACGTCCTGACGTCGTCGGCCTCCGAACCGCGTGCCCGGGCCTCCGCGTCGAGCCACCGCGGCCATCTTCGGGAGCGCTCGCCGGAGCCGAACTCCGATCCCCGCCTGGTGCGCGCTGCCGCTGCTGCGGAGCGCTCCCTCGGCCTCTTGCGGTCGTTCCGTGCCTCGTCGGCGCACCCGATGTCCCGCTCGCTGGCGATCGCGATCGAGGCCGCGGCGAGCGGTTGGCTGAGCGATCCGACGGTCACTCCGGACGACGTGACCCGCCTCCTCGGCGTCGACGACGCTCCTCCCCGCCCGATCTGCACCAGTGTGGCCACGGCGCTCGCTGAGCTGTGCGAGCACGAGGAGGCGCCGCTCGGCCGACTCGTCACCACCGTTCTGAGCCACGTCGAGGGCGCGTCGCCGTCGGCGCTGGCCGCTGCCGCGCACGACGAGCGCTCCAGTCCCCGAGGGCTGCTCGCCGAGGCCGCGAGCGTCGTGGCACTGGCCGCCGAGCCGTTGCTCGCCCCGAACGGGTGGCTCGTCGGCCGGGCGCTGATGTCGGCGTGGCCCGTGCGCTCGTGGCGGCTCGACTCGGTGCCGCTCGTCGTGAGCCCGTCCTACGCCCTCCTCCACGACGACGTCGCCGACCGCTCCCACGATGCGGCCATGGGCGAGGTGCTGTCGATCGTGGAGGACGCGTCGCTGCGCATGCTCCGCTCCGAGCAGGACCTGTCGGCACTGCAGCGCACCTACCTCGACGCCCTCAACGACGATCCGGCGTTCCCGGGAGGCGACGCGTCGCACGAGCGGCTGGTGCATGCGCTGTTTGCCGATCCGGTGACGTCGATCGAGGCCGTCGGCGCCGCGCTGGAGCCGGACCGCACGTCCGGCCACGCAGCCGCCCGCAGGGCGATCGACG
Organism: Acidimicrobiales bacterium; assembly: GCA_046331245.1. Taxonomy (GTDB): domain Bacteria; phylum Actinomycetota; class Acidimicrobiia; order Acidimicrobiales; family Microtrichaceae; genus SSF14. The sequence goes on from JAXLRH010000003.1 coordinate 305,525, forward strand.
CGATGGTGGAGCGCGGCTGGCTCCGCCCGACCGACGGCGGCGACCGGTGGGTCGCGGACGGCGTCATCGCCACCGCGACACGGCCGTTCGCCCCCGACGCGACGCCGGGCCGGCCCGCCGGGGGCACGGACACCTGAACGGGGGGTCGCGCTACAGGAATCGCGCCGATCCGCCGACACCACGTCCATGACGACGCTTCCGAACACCGTTCGGGTGGTGGTGGCCGACCACCGGCCGATGGTGCGCGCCGCGTTCGCCGCGCTGCTGGGCGCCGAGCCGGGCATCACGGTCGTGGGCGAGGCCGACACGGGTGCGGCGGCGATCCACGTGGGCCTCGCCACCCACCCCGACGTGGTGCTCATGGACGTGGGGCTGCCGGTGGTGGACGGGGTGTCGGCCACACGGCAGCTGCTGGCGGCGTGCGGGAGCGCCGGGGCGGGCCCGCTCCCCCGGGTCCTCATGGTGACGCCGTCGATCGGCGACGAGTACGTCTACGAGGGGGTGTGCGCCGGGGCGTGCGGCTTCGTCCCCGCCGACGCCCGGCCCGCCGAGCTCGTGAGCGCCGTGCGGCGGGCGCTCGTCGACGACGCGTTGGTGGGCGACCGCGAGCTGGTCCGCCTGGTCGCCGAGTTCACCCTGCCGCACGAGGCCGACGCGGCGACGGCCCGGCGGGACCTGCTCGACGAGCACCAGCAGCGCCTCGTCACGGCCGTCGCGAGCGGCTACCGCGACGACGAGATCGCGCGGCATCTCCAGCTCGACGCCGTGGACGTCGAGGCGCAGCTCGCCGACGTGCGGGCCCGCATCGGCGAACCCGACCGCACCAGGGTGGTGCTCTTCGCGTTCCGGAGCGGTCTCGCCCGTCGCGTTCGGCCCGAGCCCGCCACCGCCGACTGAGCCCGCCGGTCAGCCCGGCCTGGGCGGTGGAGTCGGCCCGGCCTGGGCGGTGGGGTCAGGCGAGGGCGGACAGCGCGGCGACGTCCTCGTCGCTCAGCTCGACGGTCGCCGCCGCGAGGTTCTCCTCGAGGTGCGCCACCGACGAGGTGCCCGGGATCGGGAGCACCTGCGGCGCCCGGCGGAGGAGCCAGGCCAGCGCGAGCTGGGCCGGGGTGGCGCCGGTGCGGTGGGCGATGGCGTCGAGGGCGCTGCCGGGGCGGGCGAGCTCGCCGGTGGCCATCGGGAACCACGGGATGAAGCCGAGGTCGTGGGTCTCGCAGTAGCCCAGCACCTCCTCGGCGTCGCGGGCGGCGACGTTGTACAGGTTCTGCACGGTCGCGATGGTGCCGAACGCCGACGCCGCCTCGATCTGCGCCACCGACACCTCCGACAGGCCGATGTGGCGGATCTTGCCCTCGGCCTGCAGGTCGGTGAGCACGCCGATCTGGTCCTCGAGCGCGACCAGCGGGTCGATGCGGTGGAGCTGGAAGAGGTCGATGCGGTCGAGTCGGAGCCGGCGCAGGCTCATCTCCGCCTCCTGGCGGAGGTACTCGGGGCGGCCGACCGGATGCCACTTGCCGGGCCCGGTGCGCACGAGGCCGGCCTTGGTGGCGATCACCAGGTCGTCGGCGTACGGGTGGAGCGCCTCGGCGATCAGCTCCTCGCTCACGTAGGGGCCGTACGAGTCGGCGGTGTCGATGAAGTTCACGCCGAGCTCGACGGCGCGGCGCAGCACGCGGATCGCCTCGTCGGGGTCGGCGGGCGGACCCCACACGCCGGGGCCGGTGATCTGCATGGCGCCGTAGCCGAGGCGCACGACGGGCAGGTCGCCGCCGATCGAGAAGGTTCCACTGGCGAGTGCGGGCGTGTCGGGGTCGGTCATGGTGGAATGCAACGGGCGCGTCACCCGTTGTCTTCCCCGAATCCCCCGCCCTGTCCCCCCACGCACCCCCACAGGAGCCCCCGTGGCCAGCATCTACGAGTTCGAAGCGACCACCATCGACGGCGACGTGAAGCCGCTCGCCGACTACCAGGGCAAGGTCCTGCTCGTCACGAACGTCGCGTCCAAGTGCGGCTTCACGCCGCAGTACGAGGGGCTGGAGAAGCTGTACGACACCTACGCCGATCAGGGCCTCGAGGTGCTGGGCTTCCCGTGCGACCAGTTCGGCCACCAGGAGCCGGGCTCCGAGGAGGAGATCGCGGAGTTCTGCACGCTCAACTACGGCGTGCGGTTCCCGATGTTCGCCAAGATCGACGTGAACGGCCCTGACGCCCACCCCCTCTACAAGTGGTTGAAGGCCCAGAAGTCGGGGCTGCTCGGCGGCAAGATCAAGTGGAACTTCACCAAGTTCCTCGTGTCGGCGGACGGCAAGGTGCTCAAGCGCTACGCGTCGACGACGAAGCCCGAGGCCATCGAGGACGACATCAAGGAGGCGCTGGCCGCGCGGCCGAGCGTCTGACCCGTCTGGTCAGCCACCGGTCGGCGGTGCCGACTCCGGAGGAACCGTGGCCGGCGCGCCGGTGTCCTGCGGAGCGGTCTCGGGAACGACCGGCGCCGCGATCGTGGTGGTCGTCGCCAGCTGCGGAGCGCCGAGCAGGTAGTCGACGAGGCCGTCCCCACCGATGTCGGCGCTGAGGTCGGCGTGGTCCGGGGTCCTGCCCAGGAACCGGAAGAGCGCGCGTGCGAGCGCCCGGGCGATCGCCATGTACGACACCGGGTTCGAGAGCATGGCCGCGTCGGTGGCGTTCCGCAGGTTCCCCAGTTCGGCGAGGATCGACGGACGGTTGGCCTGGTTGAGGTTGGCGAGGTCGTCGCGCTCCTGGACGCCGTCGGTGCCGACGTAGTTGGCGGGCCGTCCGCCGATGAAGCGCAGCTCGTCGCGCACGAGCCGGGCGAGCCGCCCCGACGCCGCGACCTGTGCCGGGTCGAGCGTGGGCTTCGCCGCGGGGAAGATGATGTGGAAGCCCGAGCCGGACTCGCTGCCGTCCGCGTGGATCGACACGAGCGCCGTCGCGTTGGCGTCGCGGGCGATGATGCCCCGCTCGTCCGCGCACGGGCCGAATCCCTTGAGGTCGGTGTGGGTGAGGATCACCTCGGCGCCGTTCGCCCGCAGGATCGTGGCGAGCCGCGTGCCGATCTCCCAGTTGATGACCATCTCGTCGAGCCCGGCGTTGGTGGCGGCGCCGGCTGTGTTGCAGATCGGTCCGTCGCCGGCGAGGCTGCCGGCCCGCCGCACGTCGGAGTACTTGGCGTTGAGGCCGTTGTGTCCGGGATCGACGACGATCACCGTCCCGAGGAGCTGGCCCGGGCCCGTGGGCGCGAGGCGTACCGGTGCGGCCCGAGGCGGCATCGTGGTGGTGGGTCCGCCGGTGGTGGCCGGCACGTCGAGCGTGGTGTTGGGGTCCGTCCCCGTCCCGGACGCCGGCGCCGCCGTGGCGGGCCCGCGGCCGACGCTGGTCGGCAAGGCGCCGGTCGAGTTGCCGGTCGCCCCGCCGCCGACCGAGCCGGCGATGCCCGCCGTCGTCGCAGCCACCGTCACGATGGCGAGGACCAGCCAGCGACGCGGCGAGGCGGCGAGCTCCGCGACGCGTCGGCCGAGGCTCATCGCGCTCAGATGCGGTGGGCCAGGACGTCGGCGCCCGAGCCCTCGAGGTCGTCGAGGTAGGCACGGCGACCGAGGATCGCGCCGCAGAGCGACAGCGCCGGCCCCCGCACGACGGCGTTCCCGCTGCCGCACCGCAGCGAGACGTCGGTGGCGTCGAACGACAGGCCCTCGATGCGGCGTGCCGGGAAGAACCCGCGGGCCCGGCCCTTCGACAGCCAGTCGAGCACCACGGCCAGCGCCGCAGGGTCGACCGCCGCGGCTCGTCCGAGCGGACGCAGCATGTCGGCGCCGTGGACGATCGCATCGGTCAGCGGCGCCTCCGGCCCGGCCCCGGGCGGAGTGAACCGGTGCTCGGCGTTGGCGCGGAGCCCGGCGATGCAGGCGGCGGGTGACATCCGGGCCGCGAGATCACGCGACATCTGCCCGTTGGCAGCGGCGAAGTTGCCGCGCTTGGACAGCATCGCCTTCCCGATGTCGGTGAGCTTGAGCGCCCACGGCGCGTTGAGGTGCGCCGCGACGTCGTGCACGGTCCAGCCCTCGCAGAGCGACGGCTGCTCCCACTCGGCGTCGCCGAGCTCCTCGAGCGCGTCGGCGAGCCGTCGCCGTTCGGCGGCGATCAGCGAGAACGTCGCGCGGTCGGTCGTCATGGCGCAGAGGCTACTGGCGGGTCGGGCCCGGATCGGCGACGATGGCGCCGATGCCGAAGCGTGTGACACCCATGGTCGGGCTGCTGCGCGGCGTCAACGTGGGGGGCCGCAACAAGCTGCCGATGGCCGACCTGCGCCGCATCGCGGCGGGCTGTGGGTTCGGGGACGTGAGCACCTACGTGCAGAGCGGCAACGTGGTCTTCACGGCGCCCGAGGGCGACACCGACGCCGCCGCGGCGACCCTCGCTGCAGCCATCACCGCCGACACGGGCATCTCGCCGGCCGTCACCGTGCGGACGGCGGCGGAGCTCGCGGCGATCGTCGCGGCGAACCCCTACGTCGACCGCACCGACGACCCGACACGCCTGCACGTCATCTTCACCGTCGGCGGTGCGGTGCCCGACCTCGGCTGGTACTCGCCCGACGACTACGCCCCCGAGGAGGTGGCCGTCGTCGACGGCGAGACCTACCTCTTCCTGCCCGACGGCATCGGCCGGTCCAAGCTCGCGGCCGACGTGACCCGTCGCTCCGCGAAGACCGGTGGCGGCACGGCGAGGAACTGGCGATCGGTCCTCACACTCGCGGACATGTCGGCGGCCCTCAGCGCTTAGTCTCGGTCCATGACCGTCACGAACGACCGACTCGAGGGCATCGACCTGCTCGCCGGCACCTGGGGGCGCGGCGTCCCCCACGACCAGTTCGACATCCTGCGCCGCGAGGCGCCGGTGTACTGGCATCCCGAGCCGGCCGATCGTGGCCCCGGCTTCTGGGCCGTCACCAAGCACGACGACGTGCGCACCGTCAGCCGCGACAGCGAGACGTACTCCTCCGAGCTCGGCGGCACGTTCATCCCCGACCAGGACGAGGAGGCCCTCGCCCAGCTGCGGCTCACGATCCTCAACATGGACCCGCCGAAGCACCACCGCTATCGCCACCTGGTGTCGCGCGGGTTCACGCCCCGGGTCATCGGCAAGCTGGTGGACGACATCGGGCAGCGGGCCGCGAAGGTCGTCGACGACGTCATCGAGCGCGGCGAGTGCGAGTTCGTCGAGGACATCGCCGCCCAGGTCCCCGTGCAGATGATCTGCGAGATGATCGGCCTCGAGCCGGAGCAGTGGCCGCGCATGTTCGAGATCTCGAACCAGCTCATCGGCTCCATGGACGACCCCGACTTCCAGGTGGAGGAGGGCGAGCAGATGCTCGCGGCGATGGAGATCTACGCCCTCTGCGACGAGGTCGCCGCCGATCGCCGCAAGAACCCCCGCGACGACATCATGACGGCGCTGGTCAACGCGGAGATCGACGGTGAGCGGCTCGACGACCTCGAGCTCAACCTGTTCTTCGTCACCCTGGTCGTGGCCGGCAACGAGACCACGCGCAACCTCATCAACCACTCGATGCTGGCGTTGATCGATCACCCCGACCAGGCGCAGCGACTCCGCGACGATCCCTCCCTGTGGGACACCGGCGTCGAGGAGATGCTGCGGTGGGGCAGCTCGATCCACAACTTCCGGCGCACTGCGAGCCGCGACGTCGTGCTCCGTGACACCCCGATCGCCGAGGGCGACAAGGTGGTCATCTACTACGCCTCCGCCAACCGCGACGAGGACGTGTTCGAGGACCCGCACCGCTTCGACGTCGGCCGCACCCCGAACGACCACGTGACGTTCGGGGGCGGCGGCGTGCACTACTGCCTGGGTGCGAGCCTCGCCCGCACGGAGATCCGGGCCACGATGCGTCAGCTCGTGGAGCGGATCCCGGATCTGTCGCTGGCCGGTCCCGTCGACCGGCTGCACTCGGACTTCGTGAACGGGGTGAAGCGCATGCCCGTGCGCTTCACCCCGGGTCCACGACTCAGTGGATCGGCGTCGAGCTGAACACCGGGCTCGGCGACACGTAGCACGAGGTCGGCACCGTGATGCCGAACAGCACGATCAGCACGTTGAAGGTGATGCCCGGGTTCGAGTAGCTGTTCCCGGCCAGGATCGTGTCGATCGTCGAGTTGACCGCGCCCGTGGCCTTCAGCGTGAGCGTGATGGTGGGCAGCGTCGCCACCGTGCCGGCGTTGAGGTTGCCCGGGACCGTGAGGGTGATGATGCCCGCGGACTGGACGACCGTCGGGGTGCCCGTGCCGATGTTGGAGGCACCGCTCAGCGTCGCCGAGACGAAGCTGCTGTTGGCCGGAACCGGGAACTTGATCTTGACCTGGTTGAGGTTCTGCAGCGTCTGACCGCCGGCCGACGTCGGGATCGTCATCGGATCGGGCGTGATCTTCACGACGAAGTTCGAGCCGGCCGTGACGAACGAGGGCGCCACGGTGGTGATGCCGGTGTTGTTCGCGCTGGTCTGCGTCTGGCCGAGGGCCGTGCCCTGGCACGACGTCGCGAGCGCCGTGTACTTCGTGATGCTGGTCGCCGGTGCCGTCGTGGTGGTCGTGGTCGGCGGGATCGTCGTCGTCGACGTGGTGGTGGTCGTCGGCGGGATCGTCGTCGTCGTGGTCGTCGTGGTGGTCGTCGTCGTCGTCGACGTGGTGGTGGTCGTCGGCGGAATCGTCGTCGTGGTGGTCGTCGTGGTCGTCGGCGGGACCGTGGTCGACGTCGTGGTGGTGGTCGGGGGTGCCGTGGTCGTCGGCGCGATCGTGGTGGCCGGCGTGGTGGTCGTCGGCGCGATCGTCGTCGCCGGCGCGGTGGTCGTGGTACCGCCTCCGCCGGTGTCGGGCACGCAGGCCGCCAGCATGGCGCCTCCGGCGAGCAGTGCCGCAGCACTCATGGCGCGGCGCGCCGCGAATCCCCGTCCAGTCATGTTGTCCCCTCCGTCAGAGCCGGCGCTGTGCCGGCTCACCCATCGGCGAGAGTAACGCACTCCGGTGACCGGTGTTCACCTCACGGGCGAATCGTCAGCGGGAGCCCTTCGGGTGCACGAGCTTCGTGTCGACCTTCACCGCCGGCGTCGAGCTCGGTGCTTTCACGAAGGCGAAGCCGTACGGGTCGGCGGCGGCGAGGTTCACGCCGTAGCCGAGGTCGGCCAGCGAACCGATCGTGACGGCGCTCATCGGGTTGGACCCGACGTCGATGTAGCCCGTCATCAGCTCGGCGTTGAACACCGACTCACGCCAATGGCTGTCGGCGGTGCCGGGGCCACCCGAGTTCTCGACGGGGATGGAGGTGCCACCGCCGATCGCCTGCCAGGCGCCGTCGGCGACCTGTCCGGTGAACTCCGGGTCGGCCGTGCCGGCGCCCGTGAGGGTGGGCGACGACCACACGGTGCCGAAGCCGAGCACGTGGCCCATCTCGTGGAGGATCACCGCGTCGAGGAGGCCACCGGCCTCGAGCGACGCGACGTCGGCCACGTCGAACTGCATCACGCCGTACAGGGGCAGCCCGCCGACGGTCCGCGTGTAGCACGGGCCCGCCTGGCCGAGGATGGAGCCCACGCCGTCGATCGGTGCGATGGCGGCGTCGATCAGCACGTCGTCGATCGAGCCGCTGAAGGCCGGGGCGCCCGTGCCGCAGTCGTCGGCGGGGATCGTGAGGTTGGTGTCGGCGAGCCCGGTGCGGATCGCCTGGGACCACCGGGCGGCGGCGGACGTGAAGGCCGCCTGCTGGCTCGGGGTCATGGTGCCGTCGATGCGGACCGTGATGTTGAACGCGTCGGCCGCGGGGGCCGTGACCGTGACCGTCGACGTCGTGATCACCGGCGGCGCGACGCCGTCGCTCACGAAGAGCTTGATGGTCTGCGTGCCGACGTTCGAGAAGCTGGCCGAGCGCATCGACGCAGAGGTGCAGCCCTGGATCGTCATCTCGTAGAAGCCGTTGTTGTCGAGGTCGAGCATGCACACGAGCGACTGGCCGTCGACATCGCTCACGTTCCATCGGATCGCGGTGGTGAGCGGCGACTGGCCCGAGGACGTGACCGCACCGAAGCTCGACACGACCGGCGCGTGGTTGTTCGCCGGGTCGATGCTGGTGGTCGTGGTCGATCCGCCGCCGGTGGTGGGAGGACACGCCGTCGCGGCAACCGCGACGAACGCGAGCGCAGCCCAGCGTGCGAGGGCTCGAGGAGCGCGCTTCGGTCGCGACGAAATCGACGTGCGGGTGGTCATATGGTCTCCCCCTGAACAAGTGCTCCCCGCACCATAGGCCGGGTCGGTGTCGGGCGGAAGACGAAAGTCGCGTGCCCGTGCGGCGCACGTCCGGCGGTCAGGGCGTCGGATCGAGGCGGGCAGGCAGCCCGAAGAGGGGGAACAGCCGTGGGTCGAGGAAGTGGTGGAGGCCGGTGATCGCGCCGTCACGGGTCTCGATGACCTGGATCGCGAAGGGCTCGTGGCCGCCGTCCGCCGCCCGCTTGTAGGCGCCGAACGCCGCCGTGCCGTTCGCCGACGTCGGCAGCAGGCGCGAGCCCTCGCACGCCGCGCCCTGGCCCGTGTACCAGGCGGCGATGTCACGGGTGCCCCGGAGCCACATGTCGAACGGCGGCATCGTGAACGTGGCGTCGTGGTGGATCACCGACACGAGCTCGCGGATGTCGTACCGCTCGAACGCGTCGACGTAGCGGTCGAGCAGGGCCTGGTCGTCGGGCGACGGCGTCGTGTCCCAGCCGGCCGCCGACAGGGCGGCGTCGCTGTCGCCGAGCGTCGCCCGACCGCGCTGGAGTGCGCTGTTGACCGACGCGACCGAGGTGTCGAGGAGCTCGGCGACCTCCTCGGCCTTCCAGCGGAGCACCTCCCGCAGGAGGAGCACGGCGCGCTGACGCGGGGGAAGGTGCTGGAGCGCGGCGATGAAGGCGAGGCGGATCGACTCGCGTGACTCGGCGAGCTGTGCGGGGTCGTCGGCGACGGGCAGCCACGCGTCGGGGACGGGCAGCACCCACTCGTGCGCCGGGTCGGGCGGCGCGAGGAGCGTGTCGGCGGAGCCGGCCGGCCCCAGGTCGACGGGCGTGGCCCGGCGGCTGCGACCGCGGAGCGCGTCGAGGCACACGTTGGTGGCGATGCGGTACAGCCACGACCGCAGCGACGACCGGCCCTGGAACCCGTCGAGCGACCGCCAGGCGCGCACCATCGTCTCCTGCACGGCGTCCTCGGCCTCGAACGCGCTGCCGAGCATGCGGTAGCAGTGGGCCGTGAGCTCGCGGCGGTGCTCCTCGGTGCGGGCCTGCAGGTCCTCGCGCTCGCTCATCCCGGCACGCTCAGAACCGGATGAACTTCTGCTCGCCCATCCCGAAGAAGCCGCCGACGTCCACCGTTCGGCCGTCGCCGAGCTCGATGGTGCCGTCGAAGTGGCCGAACGGCCCGTAGTAGTCGGCGAGCACGCTGCGGGGGCCGACGTGCTGCTCGTTGCGCACGGTCGGCTCGAACGTGACGTCGACGCGCCCCTCGCGATCGGTGATGCGCCACGGCCGGTGCACGCCGTGCGGTCGCTCGAACGTGACGGCGGGCAGGCGGTGCACCTCGTCGCCCCAGAACACGGCGTTCTCGTTGAAGGTCGACGGGTCGCGCACCTGGTTGGCGGTGAGGTTGAACGCGATGCGTGGCTCGCCGGGCGGGTGGCGTGCACCGGTGACCCAGTCGTAGCGCATCGGCGACGGGTAGTGGCCCTTGTGGTCGTCGAGGATGAGGAAGGAGTCGGCGTCGTCGAACGTGACCTCGGTGTCGCCGAACACGAGGCGGGCGGACGCGGCCATCACGCACTTGTCGGAGTACAGGGGCATGCCGTCGGGGAACGGGTGGCAGATCACGAGGTGTGCGCCCTCGGACCCGCCGCAGCGGCCCTCGACCGTGAGCGACATCGACGAGTGGTGACCGTCGGCGGTGGCCGAGGCGGTGACGCCGAGCCGGCCGGCCGGGACCTCGTTGTCGACGCGGATCGACAGACCACGGAAGGAGCCCGAGGAGTGGGTGCCGTCGAGGCCCGACGCGATCGAGAGCACCGGCGACGGCACCTTGTGCTGCCACCGCCACGACTCCCCCGTCGCCGTCTCCACGACGACGATCTGGAGCAGACCCAGCAGCTTCGCGTCGTACACCGCGCCCAGCACGAAGTAGCGCTCGTCGCCGAGCTGAAAGGCCTGCCACTCCTTGAGCCGGCTGCCGTGCCAGCGCCGCGCGGGGCCCGACCAGCGGGCGAGCAGGTCGACGTCGGCGACGGGGCCGTCGTAGGTGCCGAACCGGAAGCCGTCGGCGCCGACGAGTGACGCGGGCGCCGGATGTCTGACGAGAGCGGGTGCGGGCATCCCGCAACGGTAGCCCGGGCCCCTGACAGCGGACCGGCGGACGGTCCAGCGGCGACCGATGAGTTTCGCTGTCAGTGGTCGTCGTCATCATGGTCACGTCGCACCGGTCCGCCCTCGGGCCGGCGGAATCACGAGGAGCATGCATGTCAGCGATCATCGAGGCCCGAGGCCTCACGAAGGCCTTCGGCGAGACGCGAGCGCTCGACGGCCTGGAGTTCTCGGCCGAGTCGGGCCGGGTCACGGCGCTGTTGGGTCCCAACGGCGCCGGCAAGACCACCTTCATCAGCGCGGTGGCCACGCTGCTACGCCCCGATGCGGGCGAGCTGCGGGTCGCGGGCATTGACGCGCTGGCCAATCCTCGCGCCGTGCGCCGGGTCATCGGGCTCGCCGGCCAGTACGCGTCGGTCGAGCCGGCCATGACGGGGTTGGAGAACCTCGAGATGGTGGCTCGCCTGTTCGGGCTCGATCGGGCGTCCTCCCGGCGCGCCGCGGCCGAGGTGCTCGAGCGGCTCGGCCTCACCGACGCCGGCGGTCGCGTCGTGCGCGACTACTCGGGCGGCATGCGTCGCCGGCTCGACCTCGGTGCCAGCCTCGTCGGTCGCCCTCGGCTCCTCCTGCTCGACGAGCCCACCACCGGGCTCGATCCCCGCAGCCGCAGCGAGCTGTGGGAGGCCATCCGCGACCTCGTGTCGGACGGCACCGACGTCCTGCTCACCACCCAGTACCTCGAGGAGGCCGACCAGCTGGCGCGCGACGTCGTCATCGTCGACCACGGGCGGGTGATCGCGTCGGGCACGCCCGACGAGCTGAAGGACCAGGCCGGCCGCGACGTCATCGAGGTGCGTCCGCGCTCCGCCGGGCACGTCGGCGTGGTCGCCGAGGTGCTCGCCACGGTCGCCGCCGAACATCCCCGCACCGACGGCGACAGCCATCGGGTCACGGCCACGGTCGACCGCGGCGCCGAGGACCTCGCCACGGTCGTGCGCGTGCTCGACGAGCGCGGCGTGCCCGTCGACGACATCGGTCTGCGGCGGCCGACGCTCGACGAGGTCTTCCTGGCGCTCACGGGCGAGGCCATCGACGGCGAGGCGGCCGCATGAGCGCCAGGACATCGCACGTCCGTCCCGACCATCGCATCCTTCCGACCACCATCCGAGAGGCCCGCTCATGACCGCCACCACCATCGACACGACCCAGGGCATCGCCGGCACGGCGCACGGCGCCGTCCACGACGCGGCAGGCGCCGGCTTCCTCACCACGGCGCTCACCACCGGGCGCCGCAGCATCCTGCAGTTCTTCCGCACGCCGCAGCTGCTGATGATGGGCACCATCCAGGGCCCGCTGTTCCTCCTGATGTTCCGCTACGTGTTCGGCGGCGCCATCTCCACCGGTGGCGCCATCAACTACGTCGACTTCCTGGTGCCGGGCTTCCTCGTCACGGTCATCCTCTGGACGGGCATGGGCGGCGCAGCGGGGGTCGCCGAGGACTCGAGCTCGGGCGTCTACGACCGGCTTCGGTCGCTGCCCATCCCCCGCAGCGCGGTGATGGTCGGGCGATCGCTGGCCGACATCACGCTCGTCGCGTGGGGCCTGCTGGTCACCGGCACGGTCGGGTTCCTCGTCGGGTTCCGGGCGCACGGCAGCATCGGCTCGACCGTGCTGGCCTTCGGGCTCATCCTGGTCACCGGCTACGCGTTCACCTGGATCTTCATCACGATGGGCCTCATCGCCGGCAACGCGCAGGCGGCGCAGGGCCTGTCGATGCTGGTGGTGCCGTTCTCGTTCGTGTCGAGCGCGAACGTGCCCGTGAAGTCGATGCCCGGGTGGATGCAGCCGTTCGCCGCGAACCAGCCGGTGAGCGTCATCATCAACGCGGTGCGCAGCCTCATGCAGGGCGGCACCGAGGTGGTGGGCATCGGCCACACCACCGGCTACTGGGTGGGCCTGAGCCTCGCCTGGTCGCTGGGCATCTTCGTGGTGTTCAGCCTGCTGGCGAGCTCACGCTTCGCCCGCACCAAGTAACGCGACGGTGGCGTCGAGCCGGGCGAACGTCGTCCGGAGGCTCGGCGCCACCGCTTCCGCCCACAGGGAGTGCCCGGCGCTGGTCGGGTGGAAGAGGTCCGGCCCGAACAGGCGCCGGTCGCGGAACGCCTGATTCGACGGCGTGACGTCGAGCAGCACGGCCTGCGGGTGGCGGGCGACCGCCGCCTCGACGATCCGGCAGAAGCTGCGCCCTCGCCGGCGCATCACCCCGCGGAGCGGTGCCGGGAAGCGGGCCACGTTGCCGAGGTCGCCGATGTTCGTCACCGCGGCCACGGGCACTCGGGCGAGCACCGCGTCGAGCAGCGTGTCGAAGTCGGCGGCGAACTGACGGGAGCCGGTGCCGTGGATCGCGTCGTTGGAGCCCACGGAGAGGATCGCCGCGTCGACGTCGACGGCGAGGGCCGCGTCGAGCCGGCGCGCCACGTCGGCGACCCGTGAGCCGCCGACGGCGAAGGACACGACCTCGACGGGCCGACCGAGGTCGAGCGCCGCGAGCGCCCGCCGCACCCAGATCTCGTCCGGATCGACGAGGCCCGGCCCGGTGAGCGTGCTGTCGCCGAGCACGACGACGCGGAGCGGCGGGCTGTCGAGGTGGGCAGCGACCACGCCGGACGGGTCGAGGTCACCGAACTGCGGGAGCCGCCGGAACGCCGTCCACAGCACCTCGGCGGCGAGCGTGAGCCCGGTGATCCCGGTCGCCACGCCGAGTGCGGCAGCGGTGTGCGCGGCGCCAGGCGCCCTGAGACCGACGTGCTTGGTGGCCATGTCGCATCACCCCCCGGGAACCCAACCCCGACCCTGGACGTTACGGATCCCCGGCGCCGACACAAGGGGGATTTCCGTTCCCACCCCCGCCCCGACCCGCCCCACCCACCCCCGTTTTGTGCCCCGGATCTACCGGGTAGCCGGACGATCCGGAGCACAAAACCGGCCGGAGGGCTCGGGGTCGACGCCGCTGGCAGACTTCGCCCGTGGACTTCGAGACCACGGTGACCCTCGGGGGGGGGCGCTCGGCGACGGGCCTCGCCGCCGCGCTCGACGCGACCCCGGGCGCGCGTGCTGCGTTCGACGCCCTCTCCTACAGCCACCAGCGGGCGCATGTCCTGCCGATCGAGGCGGCGAAGGCTCCCGAGACGCGTCAGCGGCGCATCGACACGACGATCGAGATGCTCACCGGCTGACCGCCAGGCCCCCACCAGCGCCGGGCCTCACCATCCCCCCCCACTTCGGTTTTGGGGTTCGTTGTGCGCGAGGGGTGCACACAACGAACCCCAAAAGCGGCGGGAGGGACGCTGATTTCCGCGTGGTTCGACCTTGAAATTGGGCGGCGTCGTCCGATGATGAAAGGGCGGGAGCGGTACCGCGGGAAGGGGGTCGGCCACATGATCAGCAGCGGACTCCTCGTGCGGATGATCGCAGCCCCCGGCCGTGAGGCGGAGGCCGAGGAGCTCCTCGTGGCCGTGCTCCGCATCGCCGAGCGCGAGACGCAGACCGAGGCGAGCTTCCTGCTCCGCTTCGGCGTCGGCGTGTTCGCCACGCTCGACCTGTTCCTCGACGACATGGCCCGCCGCGAGCACCTCGCCGGCGCAGCGGCCCAGGCGATCCACTACCGCTCGCGCGACCTGTTCGCTCCCCCGCCCACGCAGACGCTCGTCGACGTGGTCGCGCACGACCTGCCGGCGCCCCACCTCCTCGGCGGTCTGACCGACGGCGCGATGCTCTCGTTCGGCGCCGGCTGGGCGGACGATCTCGCCGACCTCACGACCAGTGGCAACGACGACGATCCGCCGTCGGGATGGGTCGCGCTCGGCGCCGAGGACGGGGCGATCACCGTGGTCGAGCTCGCTGCGGGCGACCCCGCCGCCGCACACCGCCCGTCGCCATGGACGCTGCACGCGCCACGGCTCCTCGCCCGCGAGGACTTCACGCTGGTCGGTGGAAGCACGATCACCCTTCCGGCGGACGATCGCACGGCTTTTACCAACCGCTAACCCGCGGGTGCTTGATCTCGGCGAGGCGGCCCGTACAGTCGTGCGGATGCGCCCACCCACGCTCGCCCTCGTCCGCTCGCGCCCGCTGCTCGGTGCCGTCGCGGTCGGCCTCATCCTGCTGACCCTCACCGGGTCGACCCTCGTGAAGGGTGACTCGACCGGTCGGGTCGAGTCGCTGACCACCCCGAAGGCGATCGTGCTCGGCGTGGTGGAGGGCATCACCGAGTACCTGCCGATCAGCTCCACGGGCCACCTGCTCGTGACGGAGAAGGTGCTCGACGTCGGCCAGCACAAGAACGACAAGGACCCGACCGACACCTACACGGTGGTCATCCAGATCGGCGCGATCCTCGCGGTGCTCGGCATCTTCCGGAAGCGGTTCGTGCTGATGCTCGAGGGCCTCGTCGGCCGCAGCGAGGAGGGGCGCTCGCTGATCCTCTCGCTCCTGCTCGCGTTCGTGCCGGCGGTCGTGATCGCGGTGGCACTCCAGGACCCGATCAAGGAACGGCTCCTCAAGCCGTGGCCGGTGGTGGTGGCGTGGGTCGTGGGTGGCATCGCCATCCTGCTGTTCGTGGCCAACTCGTCGAAGCTGCGGGTGCGCATCGAGTCGGTGGGGGCGATCACGCCGCGGGTCGCCCTCGGCATCGGCGTCGCCCAGGTGCTCGCCCTCTGGCCGGGCACCAGCCGTTCGCTCGTCACGATCCTCGCGGCGCTGCTCCTCGGCTGCTCGCTCACGGCGGCCGTCGAGTTCTCGTTCCTGCTCGGGTTCCTCACCTTGTCGGCTGCCACGGCCTACGAGTTGCTCAAGCACGGCTCCGAGATGGTGGATGCGTTCGGCATCGTGAACCCGCTCATCGGCATCGTCGTCGCCGGCATCGCGGCGTTCGCGTCGGTGAAGTGGATGATCACCTACCTGGAGAAGCACCCGCTCACGATCTTCGCCCACTACCGCTTCGCCGCTGCGGTGCTCACGGGCGTGCTGCTCGTGACGAAGGCGATCTGACCGGCCCCCGACCGGCGGTCGAACGGCGGCAAGCCGTCGAGCAGCTACAGGCGATCGAGCAGCGCGCGGCCCAGGCGGTACGCGTCGCCGGGCCAGCGCGCCGACACGTAACGCCCGTCCTCCACGACGAAGGCCGGCCCGTCGTCGGTCGCCGTCCCCCGCTTCGACAGCTCGAACGGGCCGCGTTCGAACTGCGCGGCGGGGTCGACGAGAGCGGCTCGGACCTCGTCCTCCACGTAGGCGGGGTAGGTCCGGTAGTACCGCCCGCGGCGCCATGCGGTCGCCAGGTACGCGCTCCGCTCCATGTACTTGGGGAGGCATGTCGTGCGGCGTTCGGCCAGGACGCTGCGCCCGTCGGGCCCCGTGGCCCGGGCCAGCACGAGCACGCCGTGGCAGATCGCTGCGACCGGGCGTTCGAGCGCCCAGAACTCGGCGACGCGCTGCTGCAGCACGGCGCTCCCGAGGTACTGGCGCATGCCGGGCGCGTGGCCGCCGGGCAGGAGCAGGGCGTCGTAGTCGGCCACGGCGAGGTCGTCCCAGCGTCGCGGCGTGCGGAAGGCCGGGCTCTCCACGAGCTCGCGGTACCAGGCGGCCGGTTCCGGCTCGGCCCCGAGCTTGCCGAACACGACGCCCGACAGGAGCAGCGGATCGCCGGCTGCCACCGCGCCGTGCTCGGTCGCGAACACCACCGTGTGCCCGGCGTCGGTGAGCAGGCGGACGGGCACCGACACCTCGGTGATGTCGAAGTCCCGATCGGGCAGGGGGACGAGCACCGTGGCCATGATGGGCGCAGGCTACCGTCGCACCATGTCCGACTCGCCCGTCCGCTTCTCCCACACCGGCATCTGCGTCACCGACCTCGCCCGGTCGTTGCGCTTCTACTGCGAGGGCCTCGGGTTCGAGACGGCCGAGGGCTACGACCTCGACGACACGATGCTGCCCGGGCTCGCCGACGCGCTCGAGGTGCCGTCGCCCGTCGCACTGCGCTCGCAGATGATCACGCTCGGCCCGCTGCGCATCGAGCTCCTCGCCTACACCGAGCCTGCGCCCCGCGGTGAGGCCTCCACGAGTCGCGGGAGCCTCGGACTCACGCACCTCAGCTTCGTCGTGGACGACGTGGACGCAGCGCTCGCACGAGCGGTGGCTGCCGGCGGGACCCTCGTCGAGGGGACCGACGTCGAGGTCGGCATCAGGCTGCTGTTCCTCGCGGATCCCGACGGGACACGGATCGAGTTGATGGCGGGCTGATCCGTCGAATCCGACTGCCGCCGACGAGGCGGACGATCGTGAGGACGATCACCAGCGAGGAGATGCCGAGCGCGCCCCACTGGAGCAGCGGATTCGGGCCGTCGGTGCCGGCGGCGAGCCCGTGCACCGTCGCCGTCACGAACACCACGGCGCTGGCGTGGTGGACGCGCCGCCACAGCGCTCTCGGGAGGCGGGACTTCAGCCACGACGTGATCTGGATCGCGATGACGAGGTACATCGCGACGATCCCCCACGCCACCGAGCCGGGCTCCCAGCGGGAGGCGAAGGGCACCAGCACGTCGGCGGGGCCGAACGAGACGAAGTCGTCGGCCAGCAGCGCGACCACGTGCACGGCGAGGAACACGAGCGCCAGCGCGCCGAGGTGACGGTGCAGGCTGAGGAGCCACGCCGGCAGACCGGGGCGGCGCAGGAGCCTCGTCGACAGCGCGAGACCCCAGATGATCGACGCGGCCATCACCAGCCAGTCGACGATGCCGCTCGCACGGGCGACGTACCACGTCAGCTTCGGGTCGACGCTCGCGAGGAGGTGGGTCGCTGTCATCCTGCCCTCGGATCGGTCAGGACGCGGCGGCCGCGAGGGCGTCGATCACGAGACCGGCGTCGAACCGCGAGCCGTCGTCGCCGATGAGCAATCCGGAGAGGCCCAGCCGCTCGACGAGCGCGACGCCGTCGACCGGTCCGGCGACGACGGCGGCCTTGGCGACGGCCTCGGCATGTGCCGCGTCCGGCCCGCGCACGATCGCCGTGGCCACGCCCGACGCGGTCGAACGCCCGGTCGACGGATCGACGAGGTGGTGTGCCATGTCGCTCCCGATCCGCCAGCGACGCTGCACCGTGGTCGACGCGACGATCGCCCCGCCGTAGAGGCGAACCGTGCCGAGGTCGCTGCCGGGCCTGGCGGGGTCCTCGATCGGCACGGCCCACCCGTCCGGCGGCGCGACGCCGGCGACGGCCACGTCGCCGCCGAGCGCGACGCACGCCGACGACGCGCCCGCGTCGGCCAGCCAGCGCGACACCGCATCGGCCGCGAGGCCCTTGCCGATGCCACCGAGGTCGACGGCGACGCCGACGGGCAGCGTCGCCGTGCCGGCGACGGCATCGAGCCGGAGCTCGTCGAACCCGGGCACCCGAGCGCCGAACGGGCTCGGTGGGACCGTCGGGCGCGGGCCGAGGTCGCCCGCGGCACGGATCGACTCGAACGACCGGTCGTAGCCGAGCGCCTCGAGGGCGCCGAGCACGGTCGGGTCGAACCGACCGCCGGTGTCGTGGTGGGCGGCGTCGGCCGCGGCGAGCGCCTCGAACAACGTCGTCGACACCGCGACGGTGTCGCTCGTGCGGCGGTTGAACTCGCACAGCTCGCTGTCGACGCGGAACCGCGACCAGCACTGCTCACGCCGTTCGAGCTCGTGGAGCGCGCCGTCGAGGAGGGCGGGATCCGACCCGTAGACCACCAGCTCCGCGGTCGAGCCCATCGCCGTCGTGCTGGCGTGCAACCAGCGTGCGGTGCCGGTCACCGGCACTTGGAGCCGGTGCACGGCGGTGTCGTCGGTGGCGGCGAGGTCGGGGCCGGTGCCTGCGTCACGGGCGGTTGGGTCGGTGGCGGCGCCGTCGGCGCGGGGGCCTGGGTGACGGGCGGCGCGCTCGGTGCCGGAGCCGCTGCCGGTGCCGGTGCCGCCGCTGGAGCGGGGACCGACGCCGCCGGAACCGCCGTCGGGGGCGGGGGCGCGCCGGCCGTCGACGCGGCGACCGTCGATCGACCCGCCTGCGTCGTGGTGCTCCCGGTCAGGGTGCTCTCGGCAGCGGTCGTGGGCGTGTCGACCGCCGCCAGCTCCGTCGGCACGGTGTCGGACACGGTGTCGGACACGGTGCCGGACACCGACGGGTCGGGGGCCGTGCGGGGGACCTCGGTCTGGACGGCGACGGCGGACGTCGTCGCCGTCGGTGTGGTGGTCGTCGTGGAGGCGGGTCGGTTCGGCGTCGCCTGGGCCCATGCGGGCGGCGCCGCAATGAACGCTCGGACGAGACCGGCGCAGGCGCCCGCCGACGCGCCGGTGACGGCGATCCGGCTGGCGAACGCCGGTCGACGTCGTCGTCGGGCCATCAGCGCTCACCGTCCTGAGGGACGGCGGTGGCGGACCGTCGGTTCAACGCTCACTCCCGGGCTCGGTGGATGGGTCTCACGACCTATCGACCAGCGACCCCCGGAAACTTGAGATCCGGCCCGACGTCAGCGCGCGGTGGCGGCTTCGATGCGCCCGATCACGGCGAGCACCTGGTCGGCCGGGACCGCCGGCGACCACAGGTAGCCCTGGCCGAACTGGCAGCCGAGGGCGGTGAGCAGCCGAGCCTGCGAGGGCGTCTCGACGCCTTCGCCCACGACGTGGAAGCCGAGCCCGTTCGCCAGCCCGATGACGCCCTGCACGATCTCCTCGTCGTCGGCCGATGCACCGAGGCCCGACACGAACGACTTGTCGATCTTCAGGGCGGTCACGGGAAGACGCTTGAGGAGCGACAGCGAGGAGTATCCGGTACCGAAGTCGTCCAACGAGAGGTCGACGTGGAGCCGCCGGAGCGCGGCGAGCGTCGCCAGCAGTCGTTCCATGTCGCCCATTGCCGCTGTCTCGGTGATCTCGAGCGTCAGCTGCTGCGGGGGAAGGCCCGAGCGTTCGAGGTGGCCTGCGACTTCGGCGGCGTAGCCCGGGTCGACGAGTTGGACGGCGGACGCGTTCACCGCGAGCTGCAGCCGAGTGCCCGCTGCGAGCCAGCTCACCGCGTCGTCGCACGTTTGGGCCAGCAGCTGCGAGCCGAGCTCCCCGATGAGCCCGGTGCTCTCGGCAAGGGTGATGAAGACGTCGGGCGGGACGAAGCCGAAGTCCTCGCGGTGCCACCGCGCGAGCGCCTCGACCGCGACGACGCGGCCGGTGGCGAGGTCCACGACCGGCTGGTACCACGGCACGATCTCGCGCTGATCGATGGCCCGCCGGAGGTCACGGACCGAGGTGAGGCGGTTCAGCGACTGCTCGGCGAGCTCCCGCTCGAAGACGACCGTCTGGCCGCGCCCGGCACGCTTGGCACGGTAGAGCGCGGTGTCGGCGTCGCGCAGCAGCTCGTCCACGTCCTCGGCGGGACCCAGCGCGACGCCGAGGCTCACCGCGGCGTACACCTCCTGGCCGTCGATCGCGAACGGCAGCGAGAACGCCATCCGCACCTTGTTGGCCACCTCGAGGCAGCGGGCGAGGTCGTCGGTGTACGGGCACAGCACGGCGAACTGGTCGCCGCCGAACCTGGCGAGCCGGCACCCGACCTCCAGCTCACCCGTGATGCGACGGGCGATCGCCACCAGCAGCGCGTCGCCGGCCGGATGTCCGAACGAGTCGTTGACGTCGCAGAAGTCGTCCAGGTCGAAGAAGATCACGCCGCACTGGGTTCGGTGACCGTCGCCGGCCGGCGCCGCCGCGACGCTCTGGATCATGCCGATCAGCGAGTTGCGGTTCGGCAATCCCGTGAGGTCGTCGTAGAGCGCGAGACGGGCGAGCGCTTCGCTCGACGCCCGGCGTTCCGTGATGTCGCGGAGGTTTGCGACCACGTACCCCACGTCGGGATCGTCGAGGAGATCGGTCGCGACCTCCTCGACCCACACGGTGCGGCCGTCGGGCAGGCACATGCGGAACTCGATGGTGATGTGTGCGCCGGTGCGGCCGAGCTTTCGGCGGAACGCGACGATCACGTGCGCCCGGTCGTCTTCGTGGACCATCGTCAGCGCGTTCGTCCCCACCACGTCCTCGGGATCGAGCCCGAACACGTCGACCACCGCGGGGCTGACCCACGCGATGGTGCCGTCGGCGGTGAGGAAGACGCCGACATCGCTCGACCGGCTCACGACCGCGGCCCACCGGGCACGCGCCTGCTCGAGGTCGTCCACGTCGCGGACGTTCGCGACGATCCCGTGGATCGCGGGGTCGTCGAAGCGGTTCGACAGCGTCGCCTCACCCCACCGGTAGGTGCCGTCGCTCCGCCGGCGGCGGTACCGGACCCGGGGCCGGAGTTCGGGATGGTCCCGGACCTCGTCGAGCGCGACCCGCACCGCCTCGAGGTCGTCGGGGTGCACCAGCGCCTTGGGATCGGTGCCCATCAGCTCCGCGGGCGAGTAGCCGAGCATCTCCTGCACCGAGGAGCTGACGGCCCGCACCGCTCCGTCGGGGCCGACGACGAGGACGATCTCGGTGGACGACGCCAGGAGCAACCGGTAGCGCGCCTCTGCGGCCACGGCGGCCTGGAGGATCTCGTCCCGGGAGCGGTCGTCGTGCATGGTGACGAGACCGGTCCACACGTCCGCGGCCGGGTCGAACACCGGGGCGATGTCGAGGCGGACCGCGACACGCGAGCGATCGCGTGCGAGCCGTTCGGTGGCGAAGTCCTCGACCGCCTCGCCGCGTTGCACCCGCTCGAGGAGCGCGGATGCCTCCGCGTACCGCTCCGGTGGCACGATCTCGTGCAGCGGGAGGCCGACGGCGTCGCCGGCCGGCCAGCCCAGCAGGCGCTCTGCGGCAGGGCTCCACGAGGCGATCATGCCGTCCACCACGGCGAACACGGCGTCGCTCGACGCCTCGGTCATCGCTGCGAGGGCGGTGCTCTCGCGCTCGGCGACGATCCGCTCGGTCAGGTCGCGGGAGACCCCGATCGCTGCCACGAGCACCCCCTCGTCGTCGACGACGGGCACGTTCACCAGGCTGACGGGCAGGGTCGACCCGTCGCGCCGGCGGCACACGAACAGCCCCTCCCAGTCGTCGCCGTCGACGAGGTGACGCCATGCCTCCTCGGCGTGCGCGTGCTCGGCGAGGGGCACGACGAGGTCGCGGATCGACGAGCCCATCGCCTCCTCGGCCGACCAGCCGTAGAGCGCCTCGGCGCCGTCGTTCCACATGAGCACCCGCCGTTCGGCGTCGGTCACGACGACCGCGGCGTCGATCGCTGCGGCGGTTGCATCCAGGACGGCGCCGATCACGGGGTCGAGGGACGACGACCGCGCCCCGCGCGACAGCCGGATCGAACGCGCCCTCATCCTGATCCGTCGGTCGCAAGGAGCGCCGGATGAGTGATTTTCACCGGCAGGCGGCCGACACCCCTGTTCTGTTGCGCGGCGGTCAGGTGGTGCGGTCGAAGGACCAGGCCTCGAACCCGAAGGCGAAGCAGGGGAACTGGCATCCCGCCGGCGGATCGGGGTTCACCAGCACCGACACCGCGACGTGCGAGCCGACCGCCTGCAGCCGCACGGGGTACATGCTGACGACGTCGGCCGGCGCCGGCGTGACGAACGCGCCCACCTCGGCCTCGCGCTGCCACGTCGAGGTCGCCCCGACGGTGGTGCGGTGGAACATCTGGACGTAGCCGACCCCGACGTCCGCGTGGCCCACCTCGGCGGACGGAACCTTCACCCCCCGGGCGGTCACGGCGAGGACGTCGCCGTCGAGGGCGATCGTGTTGCCGAAGAGCAGGCCGGAGAACGAGTCCGGGTCGGCGGTGTCGCGGCTGAGCGACTGCTCGAGCACGAACCCGGCGCCCGTGTCGGCGTACACGTCGACGGTCGGCGGAGCCGGCGAGACCGGCGTGGGGCTGAGGGCGAGGCGGTCGACGGTCGCGCCGTCGTCGACCGCGGCCGCTGCCGCGAACTGGTTCGGGCCACCGGGCGCGGCGCCGAGGCTGGCGACCGCTCCCCACACGCCGCCGACGGCACGGAACACCCGTGCCCCGCCCGGTGTGGGCGTGAACATCCCCTGGGCGGCGACGACCATCAGGTTCCCGTCGAGCGAGATCCAGGGACTGCCGAACCCCTCCCGCAGCGCCAGCGGCCACGCCGGATCGGACGTCAGCGTGGTGGCGAGCGTCACGGTGACGGTCGGGCCCGAAGCGTCGACGGAGTACACCTCGACGCGCCCCTCGGTGCCGGGGTTGAGCGCGATCGAACGGAGCACCATCCACCGGTCGTCCATCGCAGCGAGCTGCATGTCGGTGGGGAGGGCGAAGGTGCCGGCACTCCCCCACACCCCGGCCGTCTGCCGGAAGAACTCGACGGCGGTGGACCCACCCAGCGCCACGATGTGCTCGCCGATCGGCCCGAGGAGGGTCGGCGACACCGTCGGCGTGACCGATTGCGGGCTTCCGAGCACGGAGTTGTCCGCTCCCGACCGTGGGAAGAACTTCAGCGACACCCCGCCGCCTCCCCCGGTGACGGAGGTGAGCTCGAGCGATGCCGCCCAGTCGGCGTCCGTCCAGGCGCCGATGAGGTTCACCGTCGTGCCCGGCGAGGTCACCCGCGCGGCGCGGGTCGACACCCAGCGCGGCGCCGCCGGCGCGTCCGGAACGCATGCGGTGGCAGCGAGGAGTGGCCCCACGACCAGCGCGGCGAGGAGTGACGGCACCCGACGGGTCATGGCAACCTCCGGTCGATCACGCGCTCCCCCGAGCGGCGTCGCCCCAGTCTGGCAGGCGGCGCCGGGCCGCACCTCAGTCGAGCAGCCAGCGCACGGGTCGGTGGGGATCGGGCTGGTAGCGGCACACGAGGCCGGTGTGGACGGTGTCGCGGAGCAGCCGTGCGGTTCCCGGGTCGACCTCGTCGATCCGTGCGAGCGACGCGGCGATCGCCTTGCGGACCGCGACGCGGGCGCGCTCGTCGGTGCCGCCGGTTCGGCGGACGCGGCCGCCGAGCCCGGTCGCGCGCCGCAGCTCGTCCAGGAGCGCCTCGCGCTCGATCGCGGCCCGCTCGCTTCGGGCGACGTCGGCCCGGGCAGCGGCTGCCTCCTCCTCGACGTCGAGCTCGGACAGCCGGCGGCGGTACGCAGCGAGCGCCTGCTCGTCGAGCACCTCGTCGCCGGCGTCGCGAACGGCCGTGCCCGCGTGACCCGACACGGCATCGGAGAGCTCCGCTGCGGCGATGTCGACGCCGGGTCGCGCGAGGAGATGCCGGAGGTAGTGAAGGCCCTTGAGGTCGGGCACCGCGCTGCCACCTCCGTGGGGCCCGACCTCCCAGGTGCCGCCCGGGAGCGGACGCAACTGCACGGCGCGGGACTCGATCGTGCGTGGCTCCCCGACGCGCTCGCCAGCACCGGACCCGGGCTCCTCGAGCGTCGTCACCTGCGCCGCCCACCACGTCGCGCCGATGCGCCGGTACGCAGCGACGGCGGCGTCGCGCCACCGTGCCGGTTCCTCGTCGGCGAGCAGCGCATGTGCCCTCGCCAGGTGGTGGTCGACGACGCCGTGGAAGGTGACGGCGCCGGCGTTCAGCACGACCTGGCCGCGGTGCGGGGCGAGGAGTTCGGCGCCGACGGCCACGACGTCGACGAGGCCGAGCGTGGCGGCAGCGTCGGTGACCGAGGTGACCGTCAGCAGGAAGTCGACGTCGCGGGGCACCGCCCGGAGGCCGGCTCCGTCGACGCCGGCGAGCCGCTCCACGAGTGGCGCAGCGCGCTCGGGCCGGCCGGCGGCGAGCCACAGCACGGCGGCCTGGCCCAGCACCGAGGCGATGCCCTCGGCCCGCCCGAACGCCTCGAAGCCCTCGGCCTCGACGACGAGGGTGGCGACATCGCCCGCGAGCCGCGCCCGTTCGGAGTCGAGGCTGTGGAGCACGGCCTCCACGTCGGGCTCGTCGAGCTCCGTGCCGACGGCGCGCGTCCGTGCGATCAGGTCGTCCGCTCGTTCGAGGTCGGCCTCGACGAGCGCAGCCATCGCGCCACGCGAGGCCGCGAAGAACGCGGCGCGGGGCGAGCCGCTGTCGGCCGCGACGCGCTCCAGGGCGCGGAGCTGACGGGCGACGGCCACCACGTCGAGCTGCTCCCACGCCGTGGTGAGGCGCCAGTTGTGCGCCATGAGGCGGAGGTCCGCGTCGGTGAGGTGCACGGCCACGTCCACGAGCCGGAGCGACAGCGCCAGCCGCTCGTCGACGTCGTCGGGCCCCCAGCGCACGAGCAGCGCGGCGTCGAGCGCCTCGGCGGTGAGGTGCGGGTCGCCCAGCCGCTCGGCGCAGGCCACGGCCTCGGCGGCGAAGTGCGACGCCCGCTCTGCGTCGCCGCCGTACACCCAGGTGCGAGCCAGCGCCGTGGCGAGGCGGGCCTCGGTCCGATCCGACCGTGGGATGGCCTCCCGCACGGCGACGTACGCCTCGTGCAGGAGGGCCGGCCGCTGGCCCGGATGGACGCCGAACCCGCCGTCTGGCGGCAGCCCGAGGGCGTGCTCGGCCATCGACTCGGCGTCCATCGGCACAACGTATCCCTGCGAGGTCACCGGCCCCGGTCCTCCGCGCCCGGTCGTTCGCGACCGGCCTACGGCCGGGTCAGCGTCACGGCCTCGGCGTGGCGCTTCACCTGGTCCTCGTCCCAGTCGCCGGTGCAGTACACCGAGATCTGCGAGACGCCGCCCGAGGGCGCCACGTCGCAGCGCATGAGCTCGCGGCAGTACCAGGAGTGCCCGTCGTGGTCCCACCGCTCCTCGACCTCGAGCAGGAAGCCGGTCTCCGTGAGGTCCATCCGCGTACGCGGCACGGTGCCGCCGCCGGGGTGGCCGTTCTTGCGGAGCGCGACCGACGCGTCGCGGCCCTCGGCCTGCAGGCGCCACAGCGGCATCGTGAAGTCGCAGAACACGTCGTCGGTGAAGAGCCCGTCGGGTGCGGTGCCGGTCTCGAGGAAGCTCACGAGCTGGTCGGCGAGGCGTCGGCACGTCTCGCGGTCGGCGAGGCGGGTGATGGTCTGTTGGTCGGTCATGTCGGTCCTCCTGGATCGCTGGTCATCCAGGAGGCGTGACATCTGTCGTCACATCGTGATTCGGCGCCGTGACGGCCCCCGGACGAGACTGTTCCCGGTGAACGACCCCGTGCCCGACGGCATCTGCCCGCTCCACGTCGAGCGGCGCCTGATGCAGCACCGATGGGATCGACTGACGTTCCTCCACTGGCGGTTCGAGCCCGAGGCCGTTGCCCGACTGTTGCCGCCGGGTGTGGAGGTCGAGACCTTCGACGGGTCCGCGTGGGTGGGGCTGGTCCCCTTCTACATGGAGGTGGCGGCCGGTCGTGGGCCGGCGCTGCCGTGGGTCGGGCACTTCTGCGAGACGAACGTCCGCACCTACGCGCGCGCCGCGGACGGCACGTCAGGGGTGTGGTTCTTCTCGCTCGACGCCGCGCGCCTCGCCGCCGTCGTCACGGCGCGCACGACCTACCGCCTGCCGTACTACTGGTCGCGCATGGCGATCGAGTGCTCCGGCGACGAGATCACGTACACGACCCGGCGCCGCTGGCCGGGCCCGCGGTCGCTGTCGTCGGGCGCGGTGACGTCACGGGTGCGCGTGCGTGTCGGAGCGCCGTACGCCGCCGACGAGCTCGCCCCGCTCGACCACTTCCTCACGGCGCGGTGGCGGCTCTACAGCCACACCCGCACCGGCCTGCGGTACGGCTGGGCCGAGCACGACCCGTGGCCGCTCTACCGCGCCGAGGCGCTCGAGGTGGACGACCGGCTGGTGGCCGCTGCGGGGCTCACCGTCCCCGACGAGGCGCCGCTCGTGCACTTCTCGCCGGGCGTCGGGGTGCGCATCGGGTTCCCGCACGGCCTCGTCGTCACGCGCTGACGTCGCGCTCCGCGATCACCCGCTCGACCCGCAGCTCCACCACGCACTCCCCCGGTACCGCGTTGCGGCGCGCGTACTCGACAGCCCGGGCCTCGCCCATGTACCTGGCCGCACAGGCACGGGCGACCCGCCACGTCTCGGCCTCGTCGTCGGGAGCGACCTCAGCGAGCGCCTCGATCAGCACGAAGGAGAACGGCGGGGTCTCGTCGTCGATGGTGAGGCAGACACGCGGCTCGTGGCGCAACGCCCGCACCTTCGCGCTGTCGAAGGAGGTCTGGAAGCGGATGACGCCGTCGTCCTCGAGGAGGAACCAGATCGGCACCACGAGCGGCCGGCCGTCCGCCCGCACCACGCCGAGCTTGCCGGTGCGCGTCCCGGCACGCACGAACCCGCGCCACTCCTCGTCGCTCATGATCTCGCCCATGCGGGCTGTCTACCGGATGACGCGCTTCCTCGTCGCCACCACGCCGAACCCGACGAGCAGGAGCCCGAGCCCGAGCAGCACGGCGCCGAACGGCTGGCCGCCGGTGAACGCCAGCGGCGACGACGGCGACGCGACCGGCTGCGTGGTCGTGGTCGTGGTGGTCGCGTTCACCGTTTCGGCCAGCACGTGCACCGGCACCGAGGCCGCGTTGTTCGCGAGCGTGATCTCGGCCCCGGCGGCGCTGACGGTCGCGGCGGTGAGGAGCGTGGCGCCCACGGCGCCGCCGACGGTCGTGCGGATGCCGATCGTCGACGACCCGCCGTTCGCGAGGCCGGCCGGCAGGACGCAGGTGACGACCTGCCCGCTCGCGGAGCAGTTCCAGCCCGGCGCGTCCGTGCTCACGTAGGTGAGCCCGTCGGGCAGGGTCTCGACCACCGTCACGTCGGTGGGCGAGTCGAGCGGCCCGCCGTTCTGGACGTCGATCCGAACGACCACCGACCCGTTCACCTGCGGCGTCCCCTCGATCGAGGTCTGCACGCGCAGGTCGTACGGAAGGCCTGAGGGGGTCGCGAGGCCGACGTCGGCGTCGGTCACGTCCTGCGCCGGGCCGAGGTCGACGAGACGGGTGCCGGTGGAGGTCGGGGCCATGCCAGCGGGCGACGTGACCGCCACCAGGTAGCGCCCGGGCGCCAGACCGGTGAAGGAGTAGTTGCCGTCGCCGCTCGTCACGGCGGTGGCGGAGGTCGTATAGACGCCGTCACCGTCGGCGTCGGCGAGCAGCGTGACGGTGACGCCGTTCAGGCCGGCCTCACCGGCGTCCTGCATCTGGTCGCGGTCGGTGTCGCTCCAGATGCGGTCGCCGATGGAGCCGGGGGCGGCCGGGGTGGAGCGGATGCCGACGTCGGCGTTGGTCACGGCGAGGCCCGCCCACAGGGTGACGGGTACGGCCGAAGGCGTCGTGGGGTGGCTGCCGCCGGGCACGCTCACGACCACCTGGTAGCTGCCGGGCGGCAGCGACGTGAAGGCGTAGTTGCCGTCGCCGGAGGTGGTCGTGGTCGAGACGGCGGTTTCGAAGGTGCCGTCGCCGTCGGCGTCACGGCGGAGGGTGACGGTGACGCCGTTGGCCCCGGTCTCGCCGCCGTCCTGCACGCCGTCGGCGTCGGTGTCGGTCCAGACGCGGTCGCCGATGGAGCCGGCCGTGACCGCTCCGGGGTGGAGGCCGACGTCGGCATCGGTCACCGACTGGCCGCCGGCGAGAGGCACGGTGATGGCGACCGGGGTCGTGGGCGTGCGGCCGGCCGGGGTGGTGACGACCACCCGGTAGGAGGCGGGCGGCAGGTGTGCGAAGCCGTAGGAGCCGTCGGACGAGGTGGTGATCGACGACAACGTCGTCTCGAAGCCGCCGTCGCCGTCGGTGTCCGACAGGAGGGAGACGGTGACGCCGCCCACACCGGGCTCACCGGTGTCCTGGGCGCCGTTGCCGTTGGTGTCGTCCCACACGCGGTCGCCGATGACGCCGCCGTCGGGCGGGGCGGGCGGTTCGAAGCCGAAGTCGACCGTGTTGTCGGTGGCGGCGTTCGCGAGCGTGACGTGGGTCGTCGTCGCGGTGGTGGCGGTGAGGCCCGTCGGGGGCGTGACCACGACGGAGTAGGCGCCGGCCGAGAGGTTGGGGAAGGCGTACGTGCCCGTGCCGGCCGTGACGGCCGTGGCGACGGTGGTCTCGTAGGAGCCGTTCGAGTCGGTGTCCTTCAGCAGCGTCACGGTGACGCCGCCGAGGCCGGGCTCGCCGGAGTCCTGCACGCCGTCGCCGTCGGTGTCGCTCCACACCGTGTCGCCGATGCCGCCGCTCCCGCGGTAGCCGAAGTCCTGCGCGTCGTCCGTGGCCCCCGCGGCGAGGGTCACGCCCGAGCGGCTCGCCGTGCCGCCGTCGGGATCGACCGTGTTGGCGAAGCCGGCCGGGAGATCGGCCGTGTCGACCTGCACCCGGAAGTTGCCGGCGGGCAGCGTGCCGACGGACCAGTGGCCCACCGAGTCGGTGGTGACGGTCGTGGCGATGTCGTCGCCGCCGCCGAGCACGCCGTCGGGGCCGAACCAGGTGACCGTGACGTCGACACCGGTGATGCCCTCCCCGGCCTGCGGCGTGCCGTTGCCGTTGAGGTCCTCGAAGACCGTGTCGCCGACGACGCCGCGACCGGTGTAGCCGAAGTCGACGTCGGTGCGGCTCACGCCCGGTGCCAGCGTGAAGGCGGCGACCGACGTGCTGCCCGAGCCGATGCCGTCGAGGTCGAACGTGGGCGAGTCGATGCCGTTCGGCAGGGTGCCCGTGGACACGGCGACGCGGTACGCGCCGGCGGGCAGGTTCGTGATCGACCACGCGCCGGTGGCGTCGGTGGTCGTGGTGTAGGCGTGGTCGTCACCGTTGCCGAACGTGCCGTTCGGGCCGGCCCATGTGGCCGTCACGTCGACGCCGGCGAGACCCGGCTCGCCGGAGTCCACGGTGCCGTTGCCGTTGACGTCGTACCAGACGGTGTCGCCGACGGACGGGCCGGTCACGCTGAGGCTCACCGACGCCTGGTCGTCCTCGGTCGGGACGTCGTTGCCCGGCGTGGAGTCGGGGTCGATCGACTTGGAGGCGGTGACCTCGGCGGAGTTGGTGACCGATGGCGAGACGATCGTGGCCGTGATGTCGAGCGTGGCGCTCGCGCCGTTGGCGAGGGTGCCGACGCTCCACACGCCGGTGCTGCTCACGTAGCTGCCCGCGCTCGGGCTAGAGGACACGTAGACCGCACCCGCCGGGAGGAGGTCGGTGACCTTCACGCCGGTCGCGCCGTTCGGACCGGCGTTGCTGACGGTGAGGCGGAACACGGCGTCGTCGCCCACATGGGCGGCCGGTGTGGTGATCGACTTGGTGAGGCTGAGGTCCGACGACGCCAGCGGCGTGGTCAGCACGTCGCCGCCCGAGGCCTCGGCGGCGGTGACGGTCACGGGGTTCGTGATCGACGGGGTGTGGTTCGGGAAGGGGTCGTCGATCGTCACCCGGTACCGCACGTGGACGGTGTTGCCGGCGGTGATGTCGGGGAGTGCCACGCCGCTCTCGTCGAGCGGGAAGGCGGTGGCCGCGGGCGGCACCGAGTCGTCGGCGATCGGCGTGACGGTGGAGCCGTCGTCGATCACGGTCGTGCCGGGCACGTAGGTCGAGCCCGCCGGCAGCAGGTCGGTTCCGGACACCGACGTGAACGCGAGGCTGCCGGCGTCGCTGATCGAGATGTCGTAGTCGACGCTGTCGCCGGGCCCGATGAGGCCGTCGCCGTTGGCGTCGGTCGCGACGCCGGCCGTCTTGTCGACCACCATCGAGGTGGACGGGATGATGGCGTAGCCGGCGTCGAAGCCGGGCGAGCCGCTCGGGGCGTTCGACGGGTCCTCACCCCAGGCGCCGGCGATCTTGGTGCCGTCGCACGTGTAGATGCGGGCGCCGGTCATGTCGAAGTCGTTGGGGTCGGTGATGCGGGTCGAGGCGAGCGCGGCGACCGGCAGCTCGAGGTCGTGGGAGCCGAAGCAGTCGGGGCTGCTCAGCGCGCCGGTGGCCGGATCGCCGTCGAAGTCGACGTGGACGGTCGTGGCCGTGAGCGTGGTCGCCCAGACGGGGTCGTCGTCGGCGTGGCCGGCGCCCGCCGACAGGGGCGGGTCGGTGGAGTTTCCGGGCGCCCATCCGAGCACCGCCTGCGTGGTGAGAAGACCGGTGGGCACGAGGGCGAAGCCCCAGTCGTAGGTCGCGCTGCCATCGCCCGCGGAACCCGGGGCGGCGCCGCTCTGCGCGCCGCTGGCGCCAACGGCGATGAAGTTCGGGCCGCCGCTGTCGAAGCGCGTGGCCTGGCCGAGCGGCGACGCGAAGCTCGTGGAGGTGCCCGCCGCGATCGACAGGGTGCCCGAGCAGCTCGTGCACGACGGGGTCACGGTGATCGGCGACGACGTCGGGTTGAAGAGGTACGTGATGGTGCGCTGGTTGTCGAGGTTGCTCGCGACCGGGTTGAGGTAGTCGCTCGACAGGAGCGACGTCGGGAACAACGTGAACCAGCGGGACTCGTAGGACGAGCCCACGTCGCCGGTCCCCTCGTGCACCTGCACGGGCTTGTCCGACATCACGTGCGCGCCCTGCTCGACGCCTCCGTGCACGAACGCGACCTCGCCCTCGTCGATGACGGAGGTGGTGTCGACCGTGCCGTTGCCGTCGCTGTCGACGCGCACCGTGGTGTCGTCCGCCGCCGCCATCACGACGAGGCTCGACGTCTCGAACGCCGGCGAGGTGCCCGACGGGGTCGGCGTGTTCTCGCCCACCGGCGCCACGTAGTCGGTGCCGTACTTGGACGTGTCGTACCCCGAGGCCGAGGCCGAGAGCACCGAGCCGAGCGGCGTCGAGAAGCCGCCGGCCGTGATCGCGAAGCCGCGGGTCGACGCCACCTTGTCGCGGCCGTCGTAGCGGATCTGCGAGGAGTTGCGCGGGGTGGTGATCGTGTTGCGGAGGACGAACACGTCGCCGGACGTGAGGAGATCGCTGCCGCAGGACGAGCACACGGTCGACGCGTCGCCGTTCGAGGGGTTCCCGTCGCCCCAGACCTCGGTCGTCGACTGCACCGGGTTGGAGATGTCGGCCTCGAAGCCGTCCTCCCAGTGGTCGTAGTACATGATCGCCCCGTCGCCGGCGTTGGTGATGCCCACGGTGAAGTCGAGCGTGGTGTCGGCGCCCGCGTTCACGGACTCCATGACGGCCTGGGTCTCGTCCGCGGGAAGGGGCACGTACCCGGTCACGACCGGTGCGGGACCGGCGCCGGCCAGGGGCGCGTCGCTGACGACCGCGACCGTCGCGCCGGCGACCACGGCGACGGCTGCGAGAGCGGCGCCGAGCCGGCGCCGACGGGGTGCGGGCGTCGAGGCGAGCGTTCGGCTGTCGGTGCGCGACTGGTCGAGATGCATACCGAGCAGATCGGCACCGGCAATGTGCCTATGAGGCCCGGCCGATCAGCGTTCGGTCAGATGAGTCGTTCAGCCCAGAGCCGGCCGGCGCCGGCCAGCAGGCACGCTCCGGCCCCGAGCGGCAGGAGCGCAAGGGCGTCGCCGAGGTGGATCCCGTGGTCGCGCGACAGGCTGATCAGCACGGGGCCGGCGAACCGGTGGTCACCGAGCAGCAGCCACAGCACGCCGAGCCCGATCGATGCGAGCGCCAGGCCGACGAGGCCGAGCACCGCGTGGCGGCGGCCGATCAGCGCTGCGACGAGCGCTCCGAACGCCAGCACCGCGATGCCCGACGGCGCCGACACCCACTCCGTGTGCGAGAACCGCACGTGAGCGTGGATGTGGCCGCGGGCCAGCCACGCCGCGACGAAGACCACGGCGGCGCCGGCCGCGACGGCCGTCCACGCCGGGGCCGGGACGGCGGGCGCGGCGGATCGCTCGTCTCGGCTCATGCAACGACGGTAGCGGTGGGGCCGCCGGAAGTGACGACGGGGGGCGCGAACGGCTGCTTGCGCTCGAGCAGGAGCACGAACGCGCCCGCGTAGACGAGCACCATCGCCGGGATCGCGATGCCCGAGTCGTTCATCAGTCCGCCGAGCACCCCGAAGCCCAGGAGGGTGAGGAAGGTGGTGCGCCACACCCGGTCGCCGCCGAACCAGCGGCGCCATCCGCCGCCGAGGGTGGCCGACCACGCGAAGAACCCGGTGATGATGGGCACCATCCACGTCCAGGTCGAGCTCCGGAAGATGGCGATGTTGGCGTCGATCTTGCGCTCGATGGTGGCCCACATGGCATCGGACCCGCTCCCGAGGAACGCCGAGACGTGGGTGCCGCCGCTCCAGGCGTCGACCGCGGCGACGGCGCCGATGGCGATCACGGCGGCGAGCGCTCCCCGCAGCAGCCGGCCCGGCGTGAGGCGCAGGCCTGCCCACACGACCACCGCCAGGATGAACACGGGGATGAACACGAGCGCGCCGCCGAAGTCGGCGCCGCGATCCGGCGCGACCTCGAGCACCGTCACCAGGCCCAGCAGGCAGGCGATCGCCAGCACTCCCTCCGAGCGGCGGGGTGCGCCGGCCATCCAGGCGCCGGCGAGCAGGATCGCCGCCGACCCGAACACGGCGAACCCCATGTTGCCCATGCCGTAGTAGCGGGCCGCGGTGAGGGGCGAGTAGCCGAGCAGGCTGACGTTCTCGAGCGCTCCGGCCGTGGCCGCGTCGACGGCCATGACCGCCACCGTCACGCCGGCAATCCAGACGAGCGGGCTCAGCGGATGGTGGCGGGCACGCGACGCCAGCACGCCTGCGGTCACGCTGGCGAGCGCGATGCCCGGGGCCGCCCATCGCGGCTCCTGCATCGCTGCCGGAGCCAGCCGGTACAGGAAGGTCACGACCGGGAACGCCGCGCACGCGAGCGCGATCCGCTCGGCGCCGGCGAGCAGCGTCTCGTTGAGGCGCCGTCCCGCGCCGCCGCGCCGGCGGCGCACCAGGCCGACCACCGCGAACGAGTACACGAGCGCCTGCAAGCCGATGAAGCCGATCGTGATGGCCGGGTTGAGTCGCTCGCGGGCGTCGGTGCGCAGGTGGAGGTCGCGCACGGCGCCGGGGTCGGCCGGCGTCGGGCCGGCGACGAGCCGTTGACCGATCATCGTCGCCGGCGGCGTGACGCCCAAGGCGGTCAGCATCGTCGGCGCCAGGTCGGTGAGCGCCGAGAGCCCGGCCTGACGGGTGGAGCCGCTCGACAGGGCGCCCGGAAGGTCGCCGGCGACGGCCAGCGGGGTGAGGCGCCACTGCGACGGCGGCGAGATCCCGGCCACGACGACCAGCGCGTCGGGGTGCGCGGCGACGATGCGGCCCACGAACGCATCGGCGGTGCGGACGTGCGCGAGGCGCTGCTGGTGGAGCACCTCACGGCTCGCGGGGCTGGCCGGGCCGAGCCAGCGCGGGCGGCGGAGTGGCGTGCCGCCGGCGTCCACGACCACCAGGTCGGCGGCGTCCATGGCCGCGCTCACCGCGTCGACGCGCTCTCCCACCCGCCGGTCGAACGCGTCGCCCACCGTGTCGGGCAGGGCGCCGGGCGACACCGTGTCGATCCGGCCGGAGCGATCGGCGATGGCGAGCGCCGCGGGCATGTCGTCGGCGGCGCCGCCCGACCGGGCCCCGACGTAGGCCGTGCGCAGGCCGGCCGCGTGGGCCGCGTCGCCGAGCGCGCCCAGCGTGCCGTAGGCGTTGCGCGCTCCGGTGGGCGTGCCGTTGCGCAGCACCACCGGCGCGCCGGCCCCGAGCGACGCGTAGGCCGACCGCTGGTCGCCGGGCGCGGCCGGGGTGCGCGGCGTGAGCGCTCCGCCGGTGGTGCCCAGCAGGCGCGACACGTTGGGCAGGACGCCCCGATCGAGGTCGGCGAGGCTCACGTCGGCGATCGTGACCAGCACGACCGGTCCCCCGGCCCGGTGCAGGGGTCGGCCGCCGCTGTCCCGGCCGGCGACCGCGACGGCCGCCAGCAGCGCGAGCGTGACGCCCACCATCACGAGCCGCCTCGTGCGGCCGCTCCCGACGCGGACGATCGATGCCCGGGCGATGTCGACGGCCTGGCCGCCCCGGTGACGGAAGCCGGCCAGGGTGCGACCGGTGTGCGCGTGGTCGAGGGGGAGCTCCACCTCCACGACGCGTGCCCCGAGTCGCACGGCGTCGATGGTCATCGCCACCTCCAGCCCGAACCTCGATGCCGGTGGCAGCGAGCGCAGGAGGTCGCCTCGCACGGCCCGCTGCCCCGAGAGCGGTTCGCGGGCCTCGTAGCCGCACTCGGACGCGATCACGCGACGCGTCGCCCGCTTCACGATGCCGAACCCTCCGAGTCCGCCCGCCGGCGGGAACGCGGCAATCGCCATGTCGGCGCGCCCGTCGAGCACCGGGTCGAGCAGGGCGACCGTGTGCACCGCCGTGTGCGCCAGGTCGGCGTCGACGAGGAGGTACACCGACGCGTCGGGGAACTGCTCGACGGCGCGCCCGACGGCCCCGCCCTTGCCCCAGTTGGTGGGCAGCGAGAGCACCGTCGCTCCGGCCGCCGCCGCCCGTGCCGCGGTGTCATCGGTCGAGCCGTCGTCGACGACCACCACCCGGTCGACGCGACCCGTGCCCAGCAGGCCCGCCACCGTGACCTCGACGGCCGGCGAGTTCCGCGCCGGTACGACAGCAATGATCATCCGCCCACCCCTCGTCGATCCGGTGGCCATCGTGGCGGACGGGCGCCACGACTCCCCCGTCACTCCCTGTGAGGACCTTCAACCCGGCGGCACGGAGAAATCCCGTTGACGGGTGTCGAGAACCGGTCGTCGGCTCCGACGTCCCCACGAGCGGCGCCACGGTGGCCCGCTCGCATGAGAGAGGATGTCGCGATGCGATTCATGTTGTTGCAGTACTACGGCGAGGTCGAGTCGAACTGCCCGCCGATGATGGAGTGGAGCCCCGAGGAGATCCGGGCGCACATCGAGTTCCAGCACACGCTCAACGCCGCGCTCACCGAGTCGGGCGAGCTCGTCGACGCTCAGGGCCTCGCCGGGCCGGATCAGGCCCGGTTCGTGATCGCCGACGGCGCCGGCGGAGCGCCGGTGGTGACCGACGGCCCGTTCCCCGAGTCGCGGGAGCTGCTCGCCGGCTTCCGGGTGGTCGACGTCGAGTCCGAGGCGCGGGCGATCGAGATCGCCGCGCAGGCGTCGGCGGCCCCGGCGGTGGGTGGAGCGCCGATCCGCCAGCCGATCGAGGTGCGCCAGATCATGGGCGCTCCCGACCCCGACATGTGACCGGGAGACCGGGCGGGAGCGCGCCTGTCGAGCACGCGTGGCGCGCCGAGGCGCCACGCGTGCTCGCAGCGGTCGTCCGCCGGTACGGCAACTTCGCCGACGCCGAGGCCGCGGTGCAGGAGGCGCTCGTCGCCGCCGCCGCATCGTGGCCGGTCGACGGCACGCCCGAGCGACCGGGCGCCTGGCTCGTGCGGGTCGCCTCACGCCGGATGGTCGACCGCTACCGCGCGGACGAGGCGCGGCGCCGGCGCGAGGACCTCGCCGCGTCGTGGAGCGCCGCCGAGCCCGACCACGTGTCGGGTCGTGACGACACCCTCATGCTGATGGCGATGTGCTGTGCCCCGTCGCTCAGCCCGCCGGCGGCGATCCCGCTCACGCTCCGTGCCGTCGGTGGCCTCACCACCCGGGAGATCGCGGCGGCCTTCCTGGTGCCCGAGGCGACGATGGCGCAGCGCATCAGCCGGGCGAAGGCCCGCATCCGCGATTCCGGCATCGCGCTGGGTCGACCCGGCGAGGATGCGATGCCGCTCGACGACACCCAGATCTCGTCCGTCCTTCACGTCCTGTACCTCATCTTCAACGAGGGGTACGCGACCAGCAGCGGGCCCGAGCTGGCTCGCGTCGACCTGTCCGCCGAGGCGATCCGGCTCGCCCGGGCCGTCGCCGAGGCGCGGCCCGACGACGCCGAGGCCGTCGCCCTCCTCGCGCTGATGCTGCTCACCGACGCCCGGCGCCCCGCCCGTACGGGCGCGACCGGCGAGCTGGTGCCGCTGCTCGAGCAGGACCGCTCCGACTGGGACCGCGCCCTCGTCGCCGAGGGCCTCGCCCTCCTCACCGGGGCGCTGCGCACCGGCCCGCTCGGCGAGTACCAGCTCCAGGCCGCCATCGCCGCGGCGCACGACCGGGCCCTCACGCCCGGCGACACCGACTGGGCCCACATCGCCGCCCTGTACGAGCGGCTGGAGCGGATGACGGGCAACCCGGCGGTGACGCTCAACCGGGCCGTCGCCGTGTCGATGGTGGACGGTCCCGACGCCGCGCTGGCGATGCTCACCGGGGTGGCCGACCGTCTGGAGGGGCACAACCGGCTCCACGCCGTTCGGGCGCACCTGCTCGAACGGGCGGGACGGGTGGACGAGGCGGTCACCGAGTTCCGCGCCGCCGCGGCCGGGGCGCTCAACGTGCGCGAGCAGCAGTACCTCACCCTGCAGGTCGCGCGATTGATGCGGCGTTCGGGTGGGGACGCAGGTCTACAGTGACGCGGTGCGCACGACACCGGGGCCCGCAACCATCGTCGTCGCCGTCGTCACCGCGGTGGTGCTGAGCGCCTGCGGCACACGGCTCCCCGACAGCGCCTTCGCTCCCCCGTCCACCACCGCGCCGACGGTCACGCCCACCGTCACGTCGCCGGCGGGTGGCACCACCACCGTCGTCGCGAATCAGGCCACCGACGTCGGCGTCACGCCCGACGAGATCCGCGTCGGCATGGTGGTCAGCGTCACCAGCCCCCTCGGCGCCGAGGCGTTCTCCGCTCCCGGCTACGGCGCTCGTGCCTACTTCGACGGCCTGAACGCGTCGGGCGGCATCAACGGGCGCAAGGTCAAGGTGGTGTTCTGCGACGACCAGTCGAGCGGCGCCGGCAACCAGGAGTGCCTCCACAAGCTCATCGAGCAGGACAAGGTGTTCGCCTTCGCCGGCAACTCGATCTTCCAGTACGCGGGTGCGGGCTACGTGAGCGAGCAGGCCGTGCCCGACATCGGCGGCCAGCCCATCGGCAGCGAGTACGACCAGTACCAGCACCTGTACTCGATCTACGGCAGCTCGTCCCCCCGCAACGGCGTGGTCGGCTTCGACGGGAAGCTGTACGGCGGCACCGAGGTGTACCGCTACTTCAAGGACAAGATGCACGCGAAGGTCGCCGCGGTCGTCGCCTACAACCAGAGCGACTCCCTCCGCTACGCCCACTACACGCAGGACGGCCTGGAGCGTGAGGGCTACAAGGTCGTGCTCGAGTCCGTCGACTTCGGGGTGAGCAACTGGGACGCCATCGTCCTCGACATGCGCTCGCGGGGCGTCCAGATCGTGTTCGACGCATTGGAGAACACCGGCAACGTCAACCTCTGCAAGGCCATGGACCGCAACGGCTTCCAGGTGGAGGCGAAGGTCGTGACGGTGCAGGGGTGGACCGACAGCGTGCGCACCGATTACGGCGACTCGCCGCAGTGCCGCAACTCCCTGTACGCCACCGGCAACGACCGCAACTACGCCGACACCAAGTACAAGGTCGTGGAGAAGTTCCGCAAGGACATGGCCCGCTCCTACCCGGACCGCCAGGACAAGCTGTCGATGTGGACGCTCGAGGGCTGGGCGTCGGCACAGTGGTTCGCCGACGCGGCGGCGTCGTGCGGCGCGGCGCTCACCCGGGTCTGCGTCGAGGCGTACATGAACCGCACCACGCCCTACGACGGGCACGGCCTGCTCACGCCCCGCAACTTCGTCGTGTCGACGAACCCCGGCGCCGACAGCGAGGCCTGCCTCAACGTGGCGAAGTGGTCCGACGACGCCGAGAAGGGCCGCGGCGGCTGGGTCACGGAGGTCAAGGACATGAACAAGAACTGTTCCAAGGTCCCCCAGATCCCCTACACCGCCTAGCCCGCCCCGCTCCCTCTTCGCCCCTCTCCTCCGCTCTCGCGCCCCCTTCTGGTTTTGGGGTTCGTTGTGCGCGAGGGGTGCACACAACGAACCCCAAAACCCGGGGAATGCGGCGGGATGGGGGAATGGGCGGGATGGGGGCAGGGTCAGTCGTAGCTGCCGGCGTAGGCCGCGGAGAGCTCGGCCGGTTCGCCGGCGAAGGAGATCTCGCCACGACGGAGCACGTACACGGTGTCGGCGAGGCGGAGGACGTCGTGGAGGAACTGCTCGACGATGACCACCACCCTTTCGGGGCCGGACAGACCCCAGATGGCGTCGGACATGCGGGCGGTCGCGGCCGGCGAGAGCCCCCGGCTGACCTCGTCGAGGAGGACCACCGGCGAGGGCTTCACCAGCACCCGTGAGAGCGCCACCATCTGCCGCTCACCGCCCGAGAGGGTGCCCGCCCGTCGCTCCATGAGGCGTTCCAGCTCGGGGAACACCCGCAGCGCCGGCTCGATCGGTGCGCCGCCGCCGAACACGGCGAGGTTCTCGGCGACCGACATCCCGCCGAACATGTTCGCCTCGTCGGGCACCAGCGCGATGCCGGCGTCGGCGCGCTGGAAGGTCGTGTAGTGCGTGAGGTCGCGCCCACCGAAGCGGATCGAGCCGGAGGTGAGCGGCACGACGCCTGCAATGGCGCGGAGCAGCGTCGACTTGCCGGCGCCGTTGCGTCCGAGCAGCGCCACGACCGACCCCGGCATGATGCGGAGCGACACGCCGTGCACCGCCTCGACCGGGCCGTAGCCGGCGCGCGCGTCGATCACCTCCAGCACCCCGGCGTCCAGGGTGGACCCACCTGCCGTGACGTCGCTCACGGCGCCGCCGTCTCGGTGTCGATGCCGAGGGTGACCGAGCGCACGTCGGCGCGACCGATCACCTCGGCGGGCGCCCCCACGGCGATGAGTCGCCCGGACGCGAGCACGGCGACGGTGTCGGCGGCGTCACGCACGAGGTCGAGGTCGTGCTCGACGAGCAGCAGCGCGAGGCCTCGGGAGGCGAGGCGGTGGAGCACCCCGTGCAGCTCCTCGGTCTCGACGTCGTCGAGGCCACTCGCCGGTTCGTCCAGCAGCAGCACGCTCGGCCTGGTGCACAGGGCCCGGCCCAGCTCGACCGTGCGGAGGGTGCCCGTGGGGAGACGCCCTCCCTGGACGTGGCGGACCGGACGAAGGCCGAGCTCGCCCAGGAGGTCCTCCACGAGGCGGCGGGCCTCGGTCGCTCGCCGATCGGGCCGGCCGAGGAGGCCGCGCAGGAGGCCGTCGCGATGGCGGCTCTCGGCCGCGACGCGGAGGTTCTCCTCGACGGTGAGGCTCGCGAACACCGTGGACTGCTGGAAGGTGCGGGCCATGCCGCGCCGGGCGCGGGCGTCGGGCGGCAGCGCGGTCACGTCGACGCCGCCGAGGAGCACCCGGCCCTCGTCGGGCTCGAGCACGCCGGACAGGGCGTTGAACAGGGTGGTCTTGCCCGCGCCGTTCGGGCCGATCATCGCGGTGATCCGGCCGGGCTCGACGAGCAGGTCGACGTGGTCGACGATGACGCGTTCGTCGTAGGTCACGACGATGCCCTCGGCCTGGAGCGACATGGGGGCGACGGTGCTCAGCACTGCTTCAGCCGTTTCGCCACGACGGCCCCGGCGGGCGACAGGCGCACGCGCGGCGGCGGGCCGTCGTCCTCGAAGCGGGCCGTGAACGTGCGGACGCCACGCCGTACCGAGTACACGAGGCCGCCGGGCAGACGGCCGAGCATGATGGCCACGATGCCGATCGCCAGCGTCGAGATGCCCTCGCCGAAGGCGGCGTCGAGGGCGACGAGCGCGGCAGCGCCCATGACGGCGCCGGCTGCGCTGTCGACGCCGAACACGACGACGGTGGCGAACCAGAGGAGGCCGCGGATGGGGTCGAACGCGGTGGCGTCGAAGGCTCGGCTCGATGCCGCGAGCAGCGTGCCGCCGAACCCCGCCAACAGGGCGCTGGCGGCGAACATCACGAGCTTGAGCCGGGGGACGTCGATGCCCGACGCACGCGCGCCGGCCTCGTCGTCCCGCACGGCGACGAGCGCACGGCCGAGCCGGCCGCGGTGGAGGTTCCGCACGAGGATCAGCGCGCCGCCGAGGCCGAGCAGCTCGAACGTGTAGAAGCTGTCGTCGCTGCGGAAGAGCGGCGGCGGCCCGATGTGGACGCCGGTGACGAAGCTCGGTTGGGCGAACACGAACCGGCTCACCACCGCGCCGACGGCGAACGTCGTGAGCGCCAGGAAGAGCCCACGTCGCCGAATGGCCAGCCAGCTCGTGAGCAGACCGACGGGCACGACCAGCATCGCCCCGAGCGGGATGGCGATGAGGCCGTTCACCGCGGGGAACGGGCCGAGCTCGCCCTGCGCGAGCTTGGCGGTGAGCAGGGCGCCGAGCCCCGCGAAGCCCGCCTGCCCGAGCGAGATCTGCCCGCCGTAGCCGCTGAGCACGACGATCGACACGAGGATCACGGCGAGGGCCGGCACCTGCTGCGCGGTGCGCAGGTTCTCGGTCGAGGCCACGAACGGCACGCACAGGAGCACGAGCGCGGGGATCCACCATCCCCGTGGGGTGGACAGCTCGCGTCGCACCGCGAGGCGTGCCGTGGTTCCGGTGTCGCCGTCACCTCCGGGCTCGTCGAGCCGCTTCATGGCGAGCAGCGCCAGGAACAGCACGACGACGAAGAGGTTGGTGGTGAGCGCGTCCATCAGCTGCCCGCCGAGGCCACCCGGGTGGAACTGCGTGAGCTCGGCCTGCCCAATGCCGATGACCAGCGCGGCGACGACAGCCCGCCCCGGATGCGACGCGCCGGCGATGACGACGACCGCCATCGTCTCGAGCACGACGAGCGTGAGCCCGATCGGGTCCAGGCTGCTCAGCGCCGGGGCGAGCAGCATCCCGCTCAGCGCGGCGAGCGAGGAGCCGACGGCCCACCCGATGGCCGAGACGGTGTCGCTGTCGATGCCGGCGAGCTCGGCGAGCACTCGCGACTCCACGACGGCGCGCACGGTGCGGCCGACGCGGGTGCGTTGCACCAGCACCAGCCCGGCGCCGACCAGCACCACGGCCAGCACGTCGACGATGGTCTCGGCACGGATGTAGATGCCGTTCGTCAGCTCGAACGACCGCTGCGGCACCAGGGAGGGCACGTCGGTGCGGGCCTGCCCGCCCCACACCGCGTAGGCGACGCCCAGCAGCAGCACGAGCACACCCAGCGTCGCGGCCAGGAGCTCGGCCGGTGCGGCGCCGCGACGGCGCAGGGTGCGGAACACGAGGAGGTCGAGCAGCACCCCCATCGCCGGGCCGATGCCGAGCACGACGAGGAGGCCGGCGAGCCCGACCGGCCAGTGCCACGAGCGCACGAGGAACCAGACGAGATACGCCGAGAACATGGCGATGGCGCCGAAGGCCAGGTTGAACACGCCCGTGACCCGGTAGGTCACGAGCAGGCCGAGGCCGGACAACCCGGCCACGGCGCCGATGCCCAGGCCCGCGAGCGCGAGGGCGATGATCAGCACGGCTCAGGACTCGGGGGTGGTGGGCTCACAGATGGGACACGCCACCAGGCCGCGTTCGTCGATCTCGGCCCGGCTCACCGTGGTGGCCGCAGGCTTGTCCGCGACGAGCGCGCAGTCGGACCGGTGGTAGCGGGTGCCCTCGGGTACGGACACGACGCCGGTCGCCGTGCGCGGCGGCACCGGCGCGACGGGGGCTGCGTCGGCGGCGGGTGCGTCGACGGCCTCGGTGAGCAGGCGGTAGAGGCTGGCGACCATCTCGGCGGCGTTGTCGGAGCTGCGCCGGCTCCGGTCGCTCGCGATGAACACGGATCCCGCGACGAGCAGGCCGACGCCCGGGAGGGACGCCGACGCGAGGTACGGGATCTGCTGGGCGACGACCGCCTTCCCGGAGATGCCGTACCACCCGAGCAGGATCAGGAGGCCACCGACCACCACCGCGGCCCACTCCATGAGCCCGCGCAGGCTCGACCGTGGCCGAGGTTCCTCCCGCCCGCCGGAGGACGGAGCGTCGGTGCTGCCGGGGATCGTCACCTGTCGCAACCTAGACCCCATCGCGTCGCCGAACCGGGAATTGAGTACCCCCACACGCGCCGAGTGCATACTTCCGGCGTGAGCAATGACACGATCCCACTGCACGCCCACCTCGGTCTGGAGTTCGACGGCTTCGAGGCCGGGTCGCACCGAGCCGTGGTGCGGATGCCGGTGGCGCCGCCCGCGTTCGGGTTCACGGGCAACCTCCACGGCGGCGCCATCGCCACGATGGTGGACCTCGCGTGCGCCCTCGCCGCAGCGCAGGCGACGTCGTTCGACGCCGAACAGGAGTCGCTGATCACCGCCGACATGCACGTGCGCTACCTCGGCCGGCCGACCACCTCCACGGTCGTGGCCCGCGCCGAGATCGTGCGGCTCGGCAGTCAGATGATCGTGGTGGAGTGCCGGGTGCTCGACGAGGAGGATCACCTCGTCGCGGCCGCCGACCTCTCGATGATGCGGGTGAGTCGTCGCCGACCCCTGCTCGGACCCGACGGAGAGCCGGCCCCCGACCCGTCGCTCACCTGATGTTCGGTCGCTCCACGAGATACCACGACGCGGCGGCGACGAACAGCGTGGCGAGGCACGTCGGCGCGGCGAGCGTCGGTCCGCTCCAGTGGAGTCCGCTGGCCACCAGCAGCTGCCCCACAGGGAACCCGTAGAGGT
Source organism: Acidimicrobiales bacterium (assembly GCA_046331245.1). Taxonomy (GTDB): domain Bacteria; phylum Actinomycetota; class Acidimicrobiia; order Acidimicrobiales; family Microtrichaceae; genus SSF14. Next base: position 348,506 of record JAXLRH010000003.1, read on the forward strand.
ACAGCCCGTACGAGACGTCGTTGCGGGCGCCGACCTTCCGGAGCAGCGGCGGTGCGAAGTGGCCGATTCCGACCAGTACGTACGGCGTCAGGAGCGACCCGATGGGGCGGTACCAGCCGAGCGGGATCGACGCCGTCGCGAGCGCTGTGGCGACGGCGAACAGCGGGAGCGTGAGCGGCACACGGTGTGCGTGGACGCCGACGACGGCGCCCACGAGGAACACCGCCCACAGGGTGAAGAACTCGTACGCGCTCAGGGCGCCGAGGAACGGGAACGGGATGGTGCCGAGCACGTTGTGGTCGGCGATCGAGTCGACGACCACGGCGAGCGCGATCGACAGGACCGTCACCGTCGCGAGGAACTGGGGACGCCGCTTGCCGGCGATCCAGAGGCGGATCACGGCGAACACGACGAGGTAGCAGGCGAACTCGTACGCCAGGCTCCAGAGGCTGCCGTTGATCGCGTTGGGGTAGGGCATGCGATCGAGCGTCGACCCGAGCGCGTACTGCCGGATGTCGAGGGTGAGGTTCTGGATGACGAACGACCGCGCCGACCCGCCCGGCGGGTACAGCACCGACTTCCACGGCATGTCCCGGACGACGGCGATGATCGGCCCGATCACCCACGCCGTGACGAACAGGCAGGCCCAGTAGCCCGGGAAGATACGGCGCACGCGGTGGGCGAAGAAGCGGCCCGTCGAGAGCTTCTCGGCGCTGATCCCGATGAGGAGACCGGAGAGGGCGAAGAACCCGATGACCGCGAATGTGCCGAGGGTGAGGTCGCCCTTGCTCAGGGCGAGCAGCGGCTCCACGCCGAATCCGCCGATGGGATACGAGTGGCTCACGATCACGAGGCACGACAGGACGATGCGCAGCAGGCCGAAGCAGTTGCCGCCCTTCTTCAAGGCTCCGGTGGTCTCGATGGTCGGCCAGCGAGCCACGCTGTCGCGGGCCGAGGCAATCGCAGGGGGAAGGGTGAGCGCGGGAATGCGGCGAAGCTAGCAGCGCGCCTCAGCGCGCCCGTGCGTACCGGAAGCGGGCGACCGTCGGCTTCTCCACGTAGGTGTGCAGGGCCATCGCCGCCAGCACGGTCAGGGCGAGCCAGCCGGCGATCTCCAGGATCGACGCTCGCCAGGACGACGACGCCATGCCGAGCCACTTGAGGATGGTCACCGGGAGCAACTGCACGAGGTAGAAGGCGTACGAACGCTCCCCCGCCCACTGCGCGAGGTCGGATGCGAGCCAGCGGAGCGGTCTCGCCGCCGCGGCCGCCGATGGGTCGATCGCGGCGAGGTCGACCGCGCCGAGGTCGTGCGCGGCGAGGGCGCACACCACGAGCAGGCACCCGACGGTGATCGCCACCGACGACGCTCCTCGCAAGCGGCGTTCCCAGGTGCCGGCCGCCATCGCGCCGACCAGCAGCATCAGCGAGACGGGCACCGGCAGCGAGCGGCGCAGGTAGCCGGACCGCATCGCCGTCCCCGCGATCACCCCGAGGAGGAACTCCCAGATGCGGAACGGCGGGAACGAGCTCACACGGATGCCACGCGGCTCGAGGAGGCCGATGACGGTCGCCGCCCCGAACGCGGCGACGGCGCCCGCCGCAAGGAGCAGGCCGCGTGCGCCGAGCCGGCGGATCGGTCCGACCACGAACGGGAACACCAGGTAGAAGAACGCCTCGCAGCTGAGCGTCCAGGCCACCGGATTGACCGCGTCGGCCCACCCGCGCCCGGGAATCCAGCACTGCACGAGGACGAGCGTCGCCGCCGCTGCACCGGCGTCGGGCCGCGGCGCTGCGCCTACGAGCGCTGTCACGACGAACGCCGCCCACACGACGGCGTGCACCGGCCACACGCGCGCGACCCGACGCCGGGCGTAGGTCCTCGGCCCGGTCGAGTCCGCCCACGTCCAGGCGAGCACGAATCCGCTGAGGATGAAGAAGAGGGTGACGCCGTAGGCCCCCCAGTTGAGCAATCGGGAGAGGTTGGGGCCGGCGTCGCCGGCATCGCCCTCGCCGGCGGGGAACACGTAGCGCATGTGCGACACGAAGACTGCGAACGCTGCCACGCCACGGACGCCGGTCAACGAGGGCAACGACGGGATCGCCGGTCCCCGGAGCCGGTCGTGGGTCGGCGGCATTCGGCGAGGCTATCCGGGGCCCGCTCAGATCGGCGTGGGTCTGCGTCGGGCGGCGACCGCGTCGTAGGCCCGGCGGCGGCCGGCGCGCGATGCGCCGACGAGGCGCGAGAGCGCACGCGCCACCGGCGCGGCGCCCTCGGCAGGCGGGCCGACGAGGCTGCGTCGTCCCGGCCGGTGGATGACGGCCGGCGAGCCCGGCGCCGACCCTGCTCGCGACCACCGTCCGGTGACGGCGTCGACGACCGGTTCGCGCACCGCGAACTCGCCGCGTTCGACGTGGGAGCGCATGGGCGTGACGAGCACCGAGCCCGCCGCCGCGTAGTGCGTGACCTGCGACCAGCGGGTGGACCCGGCGCTGCGGATCGGGGCGCCGCCGTGCACGAGGTTCGCGACCCAGATCGCGACGTCACCGGCGTCGAGCTCCAGCGCCGTCGCAGGAAGGTCCCGCTCCGCCATCAGCGCGGTGACGGCATCCTCGTAGGCGTCGACGTCGAACGCGTCGGGGTCGAGGCCCAGCGAGGCCGGCGTGAGCACCGGCAGCAAGTGCGAGCCTGGATGCACCACGAGCGGACCTTGATCCGGTCCGACGTCCTCCACGGCGACCCACACCCCGCACATCCGCCCCGACGGCACGGTGTCGAAGTGGATCGTGTCGGCGTGGGGACGCTGCTGGGTTCCGGTGCGGAAGTCGAGGGTCTGGAACGCCACGGGGTCTCCGCCGACGACCGGACGGGCGAGGTCGAGCACGCCCCCGTGGGCGGCCAGCTCACGCACCGCGGGGACCGAGACCCACGCGTTGGTCACGCGGCCGTGGGGCGCGTCACGGAAGCTCGGTTCGAGCGCGGCGCGCACCCGCTGCAGCAGCGCGCGGTCGACGACGTTCCGCACCACGGCGTACCCGTCACGTTCGAGCTGGTGCTGGAGGTCCGGCGCGGGCACGGCGAGATGGTGGCACGTTCCCCGCGCCCGGCGCAGCCGTCGGTGCCGTACTGTCGGTCGCCTGTGAGGAACGAGCCGACGAGCGCCCTGGTTCGTGGATGGTTGCGCTCCCGCCCCCGCCTGTGGCGCCGGCTGCGGGCGACGCGGCTGGCGATCGGCCGCCGGATGCCGCCCCGGGCCGTCGAAGGTGTCGACGGCCCGGTGCATCCCAACGACCTCATGCTCCGCGGCAGGCGCCCCGCCGACGTCGCCCACTACCGCTCCGTCGCCGACACCGTGCTCGCCGCGCTCGATCGCCACGCGCCCGGTTGGGACGCGGGTGCTCCGGTGCTCGATGTCGGCTGCGGCTACGGCCGGCTCACCCGGCGGCTGGTGCAGCGCGTCGATCCGGCGCTCGTGACGGTGAACGACATCGACGCCGACGCGGTCAGCTTCTGTGCGTCGGCGTTCGGCGTGGTCGGAGCGGACGACCTCGGCCGCCTCCGTCGTGAACGACCGGCGTCGTTCGGGACGATCGTTCTGCTCACGGTGCTGACGAACGTCGACGCATCGGCCTTCGACGACCTGCTGGACTCGTGCGCCGAGCTGCTCGCGCCGGGCGGCGTGCTCCTTGTCACCACGCACGGCGCCACGGCGGCGACCTCGCGCGTGGCCCACTTCGGTGCGGCCGTCGAGTCACGTCACGCGGCGATCGCGGACGACCTCGAGCGACACGGCATCTCGTTCCACCCGTATCGCCACGGCACCGGCGCGCTGGGCCTCACCTGGCACGCCGCCGCCTTCGTCGTGGAGCGCGCCGCCGCCGCGGGGTTGGAGCTGGTGGCCCTGGACGAGGCGGCGCTCGACGGGGTGCAGGACGTGTGGGTCCTCAGACGGCCGGAAACCGCCGCAGACGACCGTCGGTGAAGTACCAGAGCCTGCCGGCGTCCACGTCGTCGTCGAGGGAGATCGACAGGTGTCGCTCGTCGACGATGCGACTGCGGACTCCGGCGAAGAACCGGTCGTCGACACCGGGCGTGCGCGTGAACGCGTCGCCCTCCGGGAGCTCGAGAAGCCACGTGCGGCGGCCGTCCTGCGGCGCGGCTCGGCGCACGGTGGCGTGGGCGTGGTCTCCCGCCAGAGCGACGGCCGCCAGATTGCCGGGGGCGCGGGGCTCGGCCCACCCGTACCGCACCGCGAGCGACGGGTTGACGATGTTCCGTCCCACCAGGATCCCGCGGGCCGCGTCGGGGAGGTTCGCCACGATCGGCACGGTGCCGTCGTCCCACACCGACTCCGCGGCGACGAACCGTTCCGCGAGCTCGGCGGCCCCGATCCAACGCTGCTCGACGACGACCAGCCCGACGATCGACGTGGCCACCACGGCGACGGCGGCTGCCCGGCCCCACAGGACGCGCGCCTCGTGGAGCGACGCGACGAGACCGGCCACGAGGAGCGCGGCGAACACCGACGGCAGGTACGCAAGGCGTTCGCCCTGTGGGGTGACGGCCGACGCGCCCAGGCCCGAACTCGGCACGGTGGTGACGAACACGAGCGCGGCGGTAAGCAGCAGCAGCGGGCGGAGCGGACGGCAGCGGAGCGCGACGGCGACGAGCGCGACGCCGATCAGCAGCGGGACGATCCACCAGAAGGGCGCGGGCAGCGCCGGCAGGACCGATCGCACCACGATCGCTGCGGTGCGCTTCGGCCAGCCCAGTGCCGTGCCGAACAGCTGGCCGAGCCCGTAGCCCTCGGGCGCGCCGTGGATGGCGAGCCAGCGGACGAGCGGGTACGGCGCGAGCACGAGGAGGTGCCAGCGTGTGACGAGCCAGGCGCTCCGGGCGCGTGCACCGAACGGACCGGTGCTGCGGGCGACGTCGATGACGAGGAGAACAACGGGGATCACGACCGCCGACTCCTTGGAGGCCAGGGCGAGGGCGAACAGCACGAGCGAGACCGCCGAACGGGCTCGGCTCGGCGACCGATCGCCCGGTCCACCGAGGGCGACGAGCACGGACGCCGCTCCGAAGAGCGTCACCAGCAGGTCGGCCCTCGCCGCGATCCAGCTCACGGCCTCGGTGTGGGCCGGAGAGACGAAGAACCACAGCCCGGCCAGCACGGCGAAGGACGGTCGATCGAACGGACGCAGCGCCGGGACGGCGCGAGCCATGGCGGCGGCCAGCGCGATCACGACGAGCGCGCACGCGACGTGGAGCGCGAGGTTCGTGATCTTGTACGGCAGCGGGTCGAGGCCGCCGATCGCGTGGTCGAACGCGAGCGACGCCAGGTGGAGCGGCCGGAAGTTGCTGCCCGAGCGGCTGAAGTCGTGCGAGTCGCCGACCGCCTTCCAGATCTCGCCGTAGTCGTCGGCGAGGAACGCGCTCCCGAGGTCGGGCCCGTAGAGGACGATGCCGATCGCGGTGAACGCGACGGCCGTGAACGCAGTGGCGGCGCGGCCCGACCGCGGCGATCGCGGCGCTGTCGGGAGGCTCGGCACGGGCCGCGACGCTAGGCGACGCTCCCGAGGCGCGGCCGGTTCGGGCCGGTAACATGGATCGGCTTATGGCCGCCACCGAACCCGTCGTCTCGCAGACGGCCCTTCCGTCCCTCACCGGCATGCGGATGCTGGCGGCCGGAGCGGTGTTCTTCACCCACATCCGTTGGGTGCTGCCCAGCGGAACCGTCCTCGCCGTGGGCGGGCATCACCTCACGATCGATCGGGTCCTCCTGAACGGCGGCCTCGGCGTCAACTTCTTCTTCATGCTGAGCGGCTTCGTGCTCGCGTGGAGCTGGCGGCCGGGGGTGTCGTCGCCGGTGTTCTACGGACGGCGCGTGGCACGCGTGTGGCCCAGCCACGCCGTGACGTGGGTCGCGTTCCTCCTGGCCTCGATCGCCGTGGTGTCGCTCCGACCGTCGGTCGCCGGCGCGCTGTCGGGTGTCGTGCTGCTGCAGTCGTGGACGAAGTCGACGGCCTTCGCCGTCAATCCCGTCGCGTGGACGCTGTCATGCGAGGCGTTCTTCTACCTGATGTTCCCGCCGGCATGGGCGCTGGTGCGGCGGCTCTCGCCGCAGGCGCTCCTGGGCGCTGCGCTGGTCGTCGGGTGCGTCCCGTTCGCCCTGAGCGTCCTCGTGCACGACCGGTTCTTCGTCACGACGTTCCCGCCGTCGCGACTCTGGGAGTTCCTGCTCGGGCTCATGCTGGCCCGGGCGGTGCGCATGGGATGGATCCGCCGGGTGCCGCCGGTCTGGTGCAGCGTCGTCCTCCTCGCGCTGGTCGTCGCGGCCAACTCGCTCGTGCGGCACCAGGTGTTCGCCGTCGCTGCCGAGATGGTCCCCTTCGCCGGCATCATCGTGGGAGGCGCGCTCTCCGATCTCCGAGGTCGCACCGGCTGGCTGCACTCGCCGGCCGCGCAGGCGGCCGGTCGCGCATCGTTCGCCTTCTACCTCGTGCACGTCCTGGCCATCGAGCTCGTCGACGACCGCTACGGGCGTCACGCGTTCGGCTGGCCGGCGTCGCTGGCCTGGTCGGCGCTGCTGCTGGCCGTGGCATGCGGGCTCGCGGCCGCGCTCCACCTCCTCGTGGAGCAGCCGGCCGAGCGCACGCTCCGCGCCCGTTGGAGCCCGGCGCCTCGGCCCGCTGTCGCCACCGGGATCGAGTGACGAGCGTGCCGTCCGCCACCGCCGCTTCCCCGAGCGACGCGCCCAGCGTCCCCCGACCGTCGTTCCGCACCGACATCGACGGTCTGCGCGGCGTCGCGATCCTGCTCGTCATCCTGTTCCACGCCCACGTCGACGGGTTCACCGGGGGGTTCGTGGGCGTCGACGTCTTCTTCGTCATCTCCGGCTACCTCATCACCCGACAGCTGATCGCCGAGGGCGGCGCGTCCGGCTCCGTGCGGCTGCGCGAGTTCTGGGCGAAGCGCGTCCGCCGACTCGTGCCCGCCCTCACCGTCATGGTCGCGACGGTCCTGCTGGCCGGGCTCGTCGTGCTCTCGCCCCTCGAGTGGGCCGCGCTCGCGAAGGACGGCGTGGCGAGCGTCGCGTACGTGTCGAACATGGTGTTCGGGCTTCGACGCGGCGGCTACTTCGCGGCCGACGACAGCGTGTTCCTCCACACGTGGTCGCTGAGCGTCGAGGAGCAGTTCTACCTGGTGTGGCCGGTGCTGGTGCTCGCCGCCGCCGTGGTGGGCCGCCGTACGCTGCTGCGGTTCCGCACCGTCCTCGTCGGTGGCCTGGCCGTCATGACGCCGGTGTCGCTCGCGTTGTGCGTGGTGCTCACCGAGCGAGGCACTCCCCTCGCGTTCTTCGCGCTCCCCACCCGCATGTGGGAGTTCGGCGCCGCCGGCCTGCTCGCCGCGACGTCGACGAGCACCCGCTGGGCAAAGCTCGGGAGCGGGGCACGACGCGTCGCTCCACTCGTGGGGCTCGCCGGGCTCGGTGCCATCCTCGCGTCGACGTTCCTGTTCGACGAGCGAACCGCCTATCCCGGAGCGCCCGCCCTGCTCCCCGTCGTCGGCACGCTGCTCGTGATCGGTGCCGGCCAGGTCGAGGGTGCGTCGCCCCTGCACCGGCTGCTGGTCATGCGCCCGCTGCTGTGGTTCGGTCGGGTGTCCTACTCCTGGTACCTCTGGCACTGGCCCGTCATCCTGCTCACGGTCGCCGCGCTCAACAGCGACACCGTGCCGGTTCGGGTCGGCGCCAGCGCACTGGGCCTGGCGCTCGCGTTGGTGGCGCTCCGCTTCGTCGAGAACCCCGTCCGCTTCAGCCCCGTGCTCCGGTCCTCGCTGTGGCGGACCTACGCGCTCGGCCTGCTCGGCACGCTCCTCGTCGCCGGGCTCGCCGCCGGCCTGGTGGCCTACGGGCACTCCGAGTCGCAGCAGCCGTTCTACCGGGAGCTGCAGGCCGCCACCCAGAAAGGCGCCGACGACGAGGGGCGCCCGACGGCGGGGTGCGCCACGAGCGGGCGCCCGACCGTCGTGTCCGCCTGCGTGGTCGGTGTGCCCGACGCCGACACGACCGTCCTGCTCCTCGGCGATTCCCATGCCGGCCAGTGGGTGCCGGCGTTCGACCGGGTGGGCAAGGACCTGGGCGTGCGCGTGGTGGTACGCAGCCGTGGCGCGTGTCCGGCACTCGACGTGCCCATCGCGAACGCCGCCGGCCCGCTCGAGGTGTCGTCCGGATGCCTGTACTTCCGGACCGGGACGGCGCAGCTGATCGCCGCCGAGCACCCTGCGGCCGTGATCCTGTCCAATGCGGGCTACATCGGCCGCATCCTCGACGCCGACGGCGGGGTCCCGTCCGAGGCCGCGCAGCTCCGCATCTGGCGCTCGGGTTTCGAGAAGTCCGTGCGCTCGCTGACCGACGCCGACATCGGCGTCGGCGTCATCCTCGACAACCCGTGGGTGCCGTTCGATCCCGTGACCTGCATCGCCCGGTCCGGTTCCGTGTCGTCGTGCCCCGTCGCTGCGACGGAGGCGTTCCGCCCCACGGCGGGTGTGAACCGCGTGGAGACCGACGTGGCGTCGTCGGTCGGCGGCGTGGCGGTGTACACGTCCGGCCCGACGATCTGCGGCCGGACCGCCTGCTCGCTGCGCATCGGGAGCACCTATGTGTTCAGCGACAAGAACCACCTGACCGGCACGTTCACCGCCTCGCAGTGGAAGCGAATCCGGGCGCTGGTCACGGAGGCCCTGGGCCGCTGACAGCTGTCCGCCGGTAGGTTGTCCCGGTGGAACGACCAGCCGACGTCGACCGTTCCGCATGGCTCCTCCCGCTGGCGGTGGTGGTGGGCGTCGGGCTCCGTGCGGTTCCGTTCGTGTGGGCGGGCCCGTTGCACGTGCCGGTCGACTACGACGAGGGTGCGTACTTCGCCGCCGCCGCTGCGCTCGCCCGCGGGCACGCGCTCTACGGCGCCGTTTCCATCGCCTATCCGCCGGGGATGGCCTACTGGTTCGCCCCGTTCACCGTGCTCGGGGCCTCGACCGCGTTCCTGGCGGCCAAGGCGTCGATGCTGCTCGTCGCCGCCGCGAACATCTGGTTGGTGGGGCGCGTCGCCGGACGATTCGTCCCGCGCTGGGCGGCGGCCGCCGGGGCGCTGGTCTACGCCCTGACACCCGGCGTCGTCACGGCCGAACGTGGGGTCTTCACGGAGCCGCTCGTCAACCTCTTCTGCCTCCTCGCACTGCTCGTGTGGCTGCGAGCCGGGGAGCCGGACGCCCCGCCGCGGCGGGCCTGGACGGCCGGAGCACTGGTCGGCGTCGCCGCGCTCTTCAAGCTGACCGCGCTGCTGGTCGCGGTGCCGTTCATCGTGGCCGTGCCGCGACCGGCCCCGTTGCGGCGCCTCGGGCGGGCAGCCGGCGGGGCGATCGCCGCCTTCGTGCTGCTGACCCTGCCGGTGACGGTCCGCGCGCCCGGGGCCTTCGTCCGGCAGGTGTTCGGGTTCCAGCTCGGACGGCCGGGCGAGAGCACCGTCGCCAAGCGTCTGCAGGAGGTCGTCGTGCGATTCGACCTGCACAGCGCCAACCGCGTCGTGCTGGGCACGGTGGTGCTCGTCGCCGGGGCGGTGGCCTACGCGGCCACCCGCAGGCGTGACCGCTCCGAGCCGGCCGCAGCGACACTCGGCGCACGGCAACTCCTCTCCTGGTCACTCGCCTGGTACGTGACGATCGCAATCGCCTTCGTCGCCTCGCGGGTCTACTTCGAGCAGTACAACGCGCACCTGGCGCCCGCGGCCGGGCTGGTCGCAGCGGGCGCCCTCGCGGCGCTCGTCCCGGCGGCGCGTGGAGACCAGCTCCCGGCGCGGTCACCGGCGATTCGGTGGGGCTCGGTCAGCCTGCTCGCGCTGGTGGTCGTCGCCGGTCTACAGGCGTTGCACGTCGACGGCGCCGAGGCCGGTGGCCGGCAGGACGACCAGGCGCTCATCGCCCGTCGGCTGCGCTCGACGCAAGGCTGCGTCGTGTCCTTCGAGCCGGCGTGGCTCCTCGCCGCGGACCGCTACCCGGATCCGTCACGCAGCGGGCCGGCGTCGGTCGACCCGTTTGCCGCACAACTGGGCGCGGCCATCTCGGCCGGCCAGGGGTCGCGTCGCTTCGACGCGCCGGCCGCAGCGGCAGTGGCGCGAGATGCGCTCGAACGCTGCCCGACCGTCGTGCTCGGTCCGCGAGGGCGGGCCCAGCTCGGGCCGGTCGCCCCCTGGTTCCACGCGACCTTCCATCGTGCGCCCGGCCAGGGCCCCGGCGGCCCCGACGTCTGGGTGCGGAACCGCTGAGACGCGTCCACGAACGCGCCACTCACACGTCGAAGGCACGCTCCAGGCTGGTGAGGTGGCGCCGCCACTCGGAAGGCGTCTCGGAGCCGAGCGGCTCGCGGAGGCTGAGCTGCTCGACCAGTCGGACCGCCTCGCCGCGGAGCGTGGGCACGGTCGAATCGGCGGCCCCGCGCCGGATGGACACGGAGTCGGCGACCGAGAGGACGAACGCGACGTCGGGGTCGGTCGCCTCGACGGCGAGCTCGCACGGCTCCGCGCTCCCCAGGCCCAGGCCCAGCACCGGGCTGATCGCTGCGGCGAAGACGAGCGCCGACGTCACCTCGTCCTCGTCGACGACGGGGGCGATGCCGAGGGGCAGCGCGATGTCGCGCTCGTGGATCCACGCGTCCCAGAGCCCGTGCTGGACGAGCAGCTGGACGGGCACGTGCCCGGCGGGCGACTCGGCGGTGAGCCCCCACTCGTCGTCGGTGAGCGAGCCGATCAGGTCGAGGTAGGTGGCGTTGCTGGCCACGAACTGCTCGAGGACGTCGTCGGCGGTGAGGCCGCCCATCCCTCCCACGAGCTGCTGGGGTGTCGCGACGGGGTCGAACCCGGCCAGCCACTTGGTGGGCGCCCCCGAGCGACCGCCGTTGATCGACACCACCCAGAATTGGTTCACCGACACCAGGTGGGCCACGACCTCACGTGGGGTCCATCCCTCGCATCGGGTCGCACTCGCCCACTGCTCGGCGGTCAGCGACGCGAGCATCGCCTCGAAGCGCCGCCGCTGGCTCACGGACGGGCCGAGCGGGCTGCCCGGGGCGTCGTCGATCGTCAGCACCGACGGGCCGTCGTAGCGCGGTTCCAGTTTCATACCGACTCCCTCCTCATGCCCAGTCCCTCCTCATGCCCAGTCCCTCCCCACGGCGGCGAGCGTACGGCCCCCACCCCCGTTCCGGCGTTGAATTTCGCCCCTGCGGGGCGTTCCAGCCCGGCAGAACGGGCGAGGCGGGGTGTCGCCCAGGCTCAGCCGGTCGTGAGGTTGAGGATGCGGTTCGGCACGTACACGATGCGGCCCACGGTGCGGCCCTCCAGCGCGTGCGCCACCGAGGTCTCGAGGCGTGCCAGCTCCACCACGCGCTCCTCGGTCTCGTCGAGGGGAACCCGCAGCGTGGCGCGGCGCTTGCCGTCGACCTGCACCACCACGTCGGTCTCGTCGCGCACCAGCCGGGCCGGGTCGAACTCGGGCCACGACTGGTCGTGCACCGAGCCGTCGTTGCCGAGCAGGCTCCACAGCTCCTCCGCCTGGAACGGGCACACCGGGGCCAGCATGGTGAGCAGGGTCTCCGTGGCGAACCGGTAGCTGTCGCCGCGACGACCCTCGCGATCGGCGACGGCGAGCGCGTTGGTGAGCTCCATCATGCGGGCGATGGAGCTGTTGAAGTTGCTCGCCGCGTAGTTCGCGGTGCAGTCGCGGATGATGCGGTGGGTCTCGACCTCGAGCGCGTCGTCCGGCGCCGCGGTGTCGGTGGGCTCGGCGAGCGTCAGCCGCCATACGCGCCGCAGCCACTTGGCCATGCCGGCGGGCGACACGTCGGCCCAGTCGATGTCGTCGACCGGCGGCGACGCGAACAGGATCGTGCCCCGGAGCACGTCCGCGCCGTAGACGTCGAGGATGGCGGACGGCTCCACGAGGTTGCCGAGCGACTTCGACATGGCGGCGCCGTCGAGCAGCACCTGGCCCTGGTTGAGCAGCGCGGCGAAGGGCTCGCTGGCCTTGCTGTGCCCGAGGTCACGCATCGCCTTCTGGAAGAAGCGGGCGTACAGCAGGTGCATGACCGCGTGTTCCTTGCCACCGATGTAGTGGTCGACGACGGCCGGCGCCTTCGGCAGGTCGAGCGGCCACGGCTCGGTGGTGTCGTCCGGCGACAGGTAGCGCAGGTAGTACCAGGACGAGTCGACGAACGTGTCCATCGTGTCGGTGTCGCGCTGGGCTGGCTCGCCGCAGGTGGGACACGCGACGAACTTCCACGTCGGGTGAGCGGCGAGGGGCGAGCCGTCGACGGTGAAGTCGAGGTCGTCGGGCAGGAGCACGGGGAGCTCCGCTGCGGGTACGCCCACCGGCCCGCACGACGGGCAGTGGACGATGGGAATGGGGGCGCCCCAGGAGCGCTGCCGCGAGACCAGCCAGTCGCGCAGGCGGAAGATGACCTTGCGCTCGCCGGCGCCCTGCTCCTCGATGATGTCGAGCGCCGTCGTGAGCGCCTGCGCGGTGGGCATCCCCGTGAGCGGACCGGAGTTGTACGAGATGCCGTGCGCCGTGAACGCCTCGGGCATGTCGTCGTCGAGCGCGAAACCCTCGGCGTCGACCGGCACCACGGTGGTGCGCACGGGCAGGCCCTCCTGCTTCGCGAACTCGAAGTCGCGGGTGTCGCCGGACGGCACGGCCATGACGGCGCCGGTGCCGTAGGTGCGGAGCACGTAGTCGGCGGCGTACACGGGCACGACCTCGCCGGTGATGGGGTGCACGGCGTCGAAGCCGAGGCGGATGCCTCGCTTGGCCTGGTTGCCGGAGCTGGTCGTGAGGCGCTCGATGTCGGTGAGCGTCCGCACCCGCTCCATGAACTCCTCGTACGCGGGGTCGCCCGCCATGCGTGCGGTGACCACCTCGTGGTCCGGCGCGAGCACGAGGTAGGTGACGCCGTACATCGTGTCGGGCCGCGTGGTGAACACGGGGATCGCTTCGCCGTCGGTGGTGTGGAAGCGGACGATCGCCCCCTCGGAGCGCCCGATCCAGTTGCGCTGCATGGCCTTCACGGCCTCGGGCCAGTCGATCTCGCCAAGTCCGTCGAGCAGCTCCTGCGCGTAGGACGTCATGCGGAAGAACCACTGCGTGAGCGGCAGCTGCTCCACGACGTCGCCGGAGCGCTCGCAACGGCCGTCGACGACCTGCTCGTTGGCGAGCACGGTCTGGCAGCCGGGGCACCAGTTGACCGGCGCCTCCTTGCGGTACGCGAGGTCGCCGTCGAACAGCTGCAGGAAGATCCACTGCGTCCACGCGTAGTAGGACGCGTCGCAGGTGTGCAGGCGGGTGGACCAGTCGAAGCTGAAGCCGAGGCGCACGATGGACGCGTACTGCTCCTCGATGTTCCGGTAGGTCCAGTCGCGGGGGTTCACGCCCCGCTTCTTGGCAGCGTTCTCGGCGGGGAGGCCGAAGCCGTCCCAGCCGATCGGGTTGAACACGGTGTTGCCCGTCATGCGCTTGAACCGCACGAACGCGTCGTGGATCGTGAAGACCTCGGCGTGGCCCATGTGCAGGTCGCCGGACGGGTACGGGAACATCGTCAGCGCGTAGTAGGCGTCCGCCCGCAACTCAGGGTCGAGGGTGTACACCTCGTCGTTCCTCCATCGCTCGGCGATGGGCGGTTCGTACCTCGACGGGTCGTATTCGGGCGTCACGGCGCAGATCCTAGCGAGCCGCACCGATGGGCCAGACAGGCGTATTCCGGGCATCCGCTAACCTTCGCCGCCATGAACAGCGTCCCAGATCGTCCTCAGCTCGCCGGCCTCGAGGAGAAATGGGACGAGATCTGGGGCGAGCGGGAGGTCTACCGCTTCGATCGCTCGAAGCCCCGTTCGGAGGTGTTCTCCATCGACACGCCGCCCCCCACGGTGAGCGGTCAGCTGCACCTGGGCACGGCGTTCGGCTACATCCAGGTCGACGCGATGGCCCGCTTCCAGCGCATGCGCGGGCGCGAGGTCTTCTATCCGATGGGCTGGGACGACAACGGTCTCCCCACCGAGCGTCGGGTGCAGAACCACTTCGGCGTCCGGTGCGATCCGACGGTCGCGTACGAGCCCGATCTCGTCGTGCCCGATCCGTCGCAGAAGGAGCGCCCGGTGTCTCGCCGCAACTTCCTCGAGCTGTGCGAGCAGCTCACCGAGGAGGACGAGCAGACGTTCGAGGCGGTGTTCCGCCACTGCGGCCTCTCGGTCGACTGGTCGCTGAAGTACGCCACCATCGACCATCGCTCACGGCTCGTCGCCCAGCGCGAGTTCCTCCGCAACCTGGCCCGTGGGCAGGCGTACCACGCCGAGGCGCCCACGCTGTGGGACGTCGACTTCCAGACGGCCGTCGCGCAGGCCGAGCTCGACGACCGCAACGTCGCCGGCTCATACCACCGCATCTCGTTCTCAGGCGTCGAGATCGAGACCACCCGGCCGGAGCTGCTCGCCGCCTGTGTCGCCCTGGTCGCCCATCCCGACGACGAGCGCTACCAGCCGCTCTTCGGCACCACGGTCACGTCGCCGGTGTTCGGCGTCGAGGTGCCGGTGGTCGCGCATCACCTGGCGCAGCCCGACAAGGGCACGGGCATCGCGATGGTCTGCACGTTCGGTGACACCACCGACGTGGTGTGGTGGCGCGAGCTCGGCCTGCCGATGCGGGTCATCATCGGCCGCGACGGCCGCGTCCTCCCCGAGGCCCCGTGGCTCGAGGGGAAGGGCGCCGACGCGTACGACACCATCAAGGAGCTGCACCTCAAGAAGGCCCGCAAGCAGGTGGTCGCGCTCCTCGAGCAGGAGGGTTCGCTCATCGGCGAGCCCCGCCAGATCCAGCACGACGTCAAGTTCTACGAGAAGGGCGATCGCCCGCTCGAGATCGTGGCGAGCCGCCAGTGGTACGTGCGCAACGGTGCGCAGAGCGCCGAGCTGAGCGAGCGTCTCATCGAGCTGGGGCGGGAGCTGCAGTGGCACCCGCCGTTCATGCGCATCCGGTTCGAGCACTGGGTCGAGGGCCTCAACAGCGACTGGCTCATCAGCCGCCAGCGCTACTTCGGCGTTCCGTTCCCGGTCTGGTACCCGCTCGACGCGAGCGGCGAGGTGATCTGGGACTCCCCCATCCTCCCGTCGGACGACGCGCTCCCCGTCGATCCGCAGGCGACGGCGCCCGAGGGCTTCGACGAGGCCCAGCGCGGGCAGCCGAACGGCTTCGTTGGTGACCCCGACGTGATGGACACGTGGGCCACCTCCTCGCTCACACCGCAGATCGTGTGCGGCTGGGCCACCGACGACGACCTGTTCGAGCGCACCTTTCCGATGGACCTGCGCCCGCAGGGTCCCGAGATCATCCGCACGTGGTTGTTCTCCACGCTGCTGCGCTCCGAGCTCGAGCACGGCGGGCGTCCCTGGGACCACGTGAGCATCAACGGCTGGATCCTCGACCCGGACCGCAAGAAGATGTCGAAGTCCGTCGGCAACGTGCTCACGCCGGCCGAGTTCATCGACGAGCACGGCGCCGACGCGCTGCGCTACTGGTCGTGCAGCGCTGCGCCCGGCGTCGACACGGCGGTGGACGTGCCCCGCATGAAGGTCGGTCGTCGCCTGGCCATCAAGCTGCTCAACGTCACCAAGCTCACGCTCGGTCTCCCCGACGCGCCGCCCACCACCGACCTCGCCCCGCTCGACCGTGCGCTCCTCGCGAAGCTCGCCGACGTCGTCGAGTCGGCCACCCGCTCGTTCGAGTCGTACGAGTACCAGGCGGCGCTCGATCGCATCGACGAGTTCTTCTGGAACTTCTGCGACGACTACGTGGAGCTGGTCAAGGAGCGTGCCTACGGCGAGGGTGCCGACGGCGCCGCCGCACGCCACACGCTCCGCACGACGCTCGGCATCGTGCTCCGCCTGTACGCGCCGTTCGTCCCGTTCGCGTCCGAGGAGGCGTGGTCGTGGTTCCACGACGGCTCCGTGCATCGTGAGTCGTGGCCCACCGCCGACGAGCTGGCGCCGTTGCTCGCCGACGCCGATCCGCTGGTGCTGACCGTCACCACCGACGTGCTGCGTCAGGTGCGGCGGGCCAAGTCGGAGGCCAAGCGCAGCATGCGAAGCGAGGTCGCCCTGCTCACGATCACCGACACCGCCGAGCACCTTGCCGCGCTGGCGCAGGCGTGGCCCGACCTCCGGGCCGCCGGCTCGGTCACCGAGCTCGTCACCGTGGAGCTCGCCTCCGGCGACACAGCGGCGGCCGAGGCGTCGGAGGCGTCCGTCGTCGCCGAGCTGGCCCCCGACCCCACGGCCGACACTCCCCCCGCCTGACGCCGCCCTCCCCCGTTTTGTCCCCCGGATCTGCCGGCTACCCGGTAGATCCGGGGCACAAAACGAGGCTGGGGTGGAGCGATTGGGGTTGGGCTAGTTGGCGTTGGCGACGGCGATGGTGGCCTCACCCGCTGCGGTCGCCGTCACGCTGGTCGCCAGCGTCTCGGCCGCGATCCAGTCGGCGTGCACGAGCAGGTCGGCGTCGTCGGCCGACAGGTCGAGCGTGATGCGGTCGGAGATCTCGAGCCCCGAGCTCTTGCGCAGCGCGTTCACGTGGTGGATGGCGTTGAGCACGCGGCCCTCGAGGCGCAGCTCGTCGTCGAGCGCCTCGTCGAGCGCGAGGCTCACCCCGTCGTTCGCGGCGACGGCCCACCCCTCCTTCTCGGTGCGCTCGACGAGGAGGTCCTCCTCGGCCAGCGTGAAGCCGAGCACGTCGACCCCGCCGTCGTCGCGCAGCGTGAAGTCGCCCTCGTCGAGCGCCTTGCGCACCGACACGATGTCCTGGCCCAGACGGGGGCCCAGCACCTTGAGGTTGGGTCGGACGCGCACGGTGGTGGCCTCGACGGCGCCGAGCTCCACCTCCTTCACGCGCAGCTCGGCGGCGATCTCGTCACGGTAGGCCTCGATGCGCGGTGCGCCCTCGACCACCATCCGCCGGAGCGGCTGGCGGAGCGGGAGGCCCGCCTTCGCCCGTGCCTGGCGGCCGAGCTCGACGACGTTGCGCACGGCGGCGACGTCGGCGAGGAGGTCGTGGTCGCCGGGGGCCGCGGTCGTGGACGGCCAACCTGCGAGGAAGACCGACTGCGGCGCGTCCGGGATAACCCGCGCGACCAGGTGCTGCCAGAGGTCCTCGGTGATGAACGGCATCACCGGTGACACGACCCGCACGGCCGTGACCAGGCAGCTCCAGAGGGTGCGCAACGCGGCGTGGTCGCCGTCCCAGACGCGACGGCGCGACCGGCGGATGTACCAGTTCGACAGCTCGTCCACGTAGGCCTCGAACGATCGCAGCACCTCGACGCCGAGGAACTCGTCGTAGCCCTTCTCGGCCTCCGCGACCAGCTGCGCGGTGCGGGCGACCGCCCACTGGTCGAGCTGGCTGAGCTCGCCGCCGGGGCGATCGAGGTCGGCGAGGTCGGGCGTGAACTCGGCGAGGTTCGCGTACTGCACGAAGAACGAGATCGAGTTCCAGAGCGTGAGGAGCTTGCGGGAGATCTCGGTGCCGGCGGTGAAGCCGAAGAGGAGATCCTGGTTCGGCGGCTGTTGCGCGAACTGGTAGCGCATCACGTCGGCGCCCATCTTCGTGAACGCGTCCTCGGCGCTGATCATATTGCCCCAGGAGCCGTGCATCTCCCGGCCGGTCTCGTCGAGCATCTTCTCGTAGCCGAGCACCTTGCGGTACGGCGCACGTCCGGTGAGCACCACCGACATGAACAGCTGCGAGTAGAACCACAGCCGGATCTGCTCGCGCATCTCCGACACCCAGTCGGCGGGAAACCACTCCTCCCAGTACGAGTGGTCGGGAAGGTCGGCCGTGGTGAGGCCGGCCGCCGCGCCCACGCCGAACCCACCCGGCACCGCCGTGGGGTTCTGCCAGCCGAGCGTGGAGAACGGCACGATGCCGGCGTCGAGCCACACGTCACCGACCTCGAGGATGCGCGACACGGCCTCGCCGCACTGCGGGCAGCGGATCTGGACGTCGTCGATCCATGGGCGTCGCAGCTCCTGGAGGTCGTCGAGGGAGCCGATGGCCAGCTCGGCGAGCTCGGCCTTCGACCCGACGACGGTGACGTGCCCGCACGAGCACGGGTAGAAGGGCAGCGGCAGGCCGTAGTAGCGGCGGCGGGAGATGTTCCAGTCGCCCATGTTCACGAGCCAGTCGTCCATGCGCTTGCCCATGTAGGCGGGGGTCCACTCGACGGTGTCGTTGGCGTCGCGCATCGGCTGGCGCAGGTCGGTGACGGAGATGAACCAGTCGTCGGACACGCGGAAGATGAGGGGCGTGTGGCATCGCCAGCACTCGGGATAGCGGTGGTTGATGGTGCCGGCGTGCACGAGCAGCCCGCGCTCACGGAGCAGGTCGATCACCTGGTCGGCGACCTCGGTGGTGCTCTGCCCGGCGAGCCAGCCGTACTCGGGGAGGAAGCGGCCGGCCTCGTCGACCGGGGCGAGCACGGCCAGGCCGTTCTCCTGGCCGAGCGCGAAGTCGCCGGTACCGCAGCCGGGCGCGATGTGGACGATGCCGGTGCCCTCCTCGGTGCTCACCTCGTCCCACGCCACGATGCGGTGGTCGACCGCAGCGCCGGGCGCGAGGTCGTCGAAGGGGCCGTCGTAGCGCCAGCCGACCATCTCGCGACCGGCGACGACCTGGTCGAACGGACCCTCGCCGGCGAGGTCGACGGCCATCCAGTCGCCGTCGCGCAGGCCGTAGTCGGCGTCGGCGGACACGGCGGCGGCCACGTTGGCCGGCAGCGTCCATGGGGTCGTCGTCCAGATCACGATGGACTCGCCGGGACGGTCGATGAGCGGGAACCGCACCTTGAGCGACGGGTCGTCGCGGTCGATGTAGCTGCCGACGAGCTCGTGGGCGGAGATGGAGGTGCCGCAGCGGGGGCACCACTCGCTCACCCGGTGGCCGGTGAAGAGCCAGCCGCGCTCGTCAACGATCTTGAGGAAGCGCCAGATGTACTCGATGTTGAGGTCGGACGACGTGTAGTAGCTCGCGTCCCAGTCCATCCACTGGCCGAGGCGGATGGAGCCCTGGGTGAGCTCGGCACTCGAACGTTCGACGACCTCGCGGCAGTGGCGTGCGAACTCGGCGAGCCCGTACTTCTCGATGTCGCGCTTGGAGTTGAGGCCCAGCTCCTTCTCGACGCCCACCTCGATCCAGAGACCCTGGCAGTCGAAGCCGTTCTGGTAGCGCTGGTGGTAGCCCTGCAGCGCCTTGTACCGCTGGAAGACGTCCTTGAGCGTGCGGCCCCACGCCGTGTGCACCGCGAGCGACTTGTTGGCGGTGACGGGGCCGTCCACGAAGCTGAAGCGGGGGCCGTCGGCGTTCTTGGCCCGAACCGCCTCGAAGGTGCCCTCCGTCGCCCAGAAGTCCAGGATCCGCGGCTCGATGTCGGAGTGGCTGGGTTTCGCGGGCAGGGCGTCGAACATGGGGGGCAAACTACCGGATCACGTCCAGCCGCCTCACCAGTTGGCGGCAGACTCGGGGCGTGTCCGCCGCCCTCCCGCCCCTCGCCGCCGTCGTCGAGCGGTTGGTCGCGGCCGGGTGCGTGGCCGCCGACGAGGAGGCCGCGGAGTTCCTCGCCTGCGCGCCCGACGCTGCGACGCTCGACGCCTGGCTGGTCCGGCGGGAGTCGGGTGAGCCACCGGCCTGGATCACCGGTCGGTTCGTGTTCGGCGGCCTCGAGCTCGTCATGCGGCCGGGCGTGTACGTCCCTCGCCCGCAGAGCGAGGAACTGGCGGAACGGGCTGCGGCGCTGCTTCCCGAGAGTGGTCGGGCCCTCGACCTGTGCACGGGGGCCGGTGCGGTGGCGGCGGTGATGCGAGCGAGCGTGCCGGATGCGCTCGTCGTCGGCGTCGATCTCGACCCTGAGGCGGCCGCGTGCGCCCGGGCGAACGGTGTCGCGGCACTGGTGGGAGACCTGGCCGGGCCGTTGAGGCGTCGCGCTGCCTTCGACGTGGTGACGGCGGTGCCCCCGTACGTGCCGAGCGACGGGATCCGCCTCCTGCCGGCCGATGTGCGGCGCTTCGAGCCGCAGGTTGCGCTCGACGGGGGCGCTGACGGCCTCGACCTGGTGCGTCGCGTCGTCCGCGCCGCCGCCCTACTGCTCCGACCCGGCGGGTGGATGCTGGTCGAGATCGGCGGCTCGCAGGACGAGCTGCTCGCGCCCGAGCTCCTCGGCGCGGGGTTCGCCGAGGTGACCCCGTGGTGGGACGCCGACGGCGATCTGCGGGGCCTCGCGGCGCAGGTCTCCACCCGACGCCCTGGCTGAGCGGGTGCGTCCGCCGTCGCATGCCCCCGGGCCGGTACGGTTGGGCGAGTGGGGGCCGCGGCGGAGCGGTCGAGACGTTGACGTGAGGCGGGACGACGTGCAGATCGAGACTTCCACCTGGATCCGGGCGCTGGGCCTCCTGGCGATCGCGATCGTCGCCGGCATCGTGGCGCTCACGCCGGTGTCGGTCACGTGGCGCCCGCCGGCCGCCGTGGCACCCGACGCGTCGGCGCAGGCGCGCGCCGACCGCCAGCAGGCCTGGGATGCCGCGACGTTCGACTACCAGACGAGACGCGCCGAGGCGCAGGACACCCGGGTTCGCCGCCTCCTCGCGCTCCTGGTCGCGGCGGTCGCGTGGTTCGGCATCACCACGGGATGGGCGGCGAGGGCCGGCGTGCCCGCCCCCGAGCAGGTCGACGACGACGCGAGCGACCTCCCGCCGCCCGCCGGTCCCCCGCTCTACGGCGCGCCGCCGCCGGTGCCGGCCGAGTTCGTACCCCGCGCCCGTAAGGCGTCGCACACGAGGGACTGGCCGATCCGGTGGTGACGACGCCCCCGCACCGGTCGGACAGCCTGCAGACGCAGGCGGCGCTCATCGCCGCGGCGGAGCGTGGGTTCGCCGAGCGTGGGGTGGACGGTGCGGTGTTGGCCGAGATCAACCGCGACGCGGGACAGCGCAACAAGTACGCGATCCACTACCACTTCGGCGGCCGCGACGGCCTGCTGAAGGCGGTGCTGTCGAAGCATCGTGTCGCCATCGACGCGGTGCGCGCCGAGATGATGCGCGACGTGAGCTCGATCGGCGACCTCACGCTCCACGACGCGGTGTCGCTCATGGTGCTGCCGTTGTCGGCCAGTGCGCTCGACCACGAGCACGGCGGCGCGTACTACGTCCGGATCATGGCCCAGCTGTCGGCGACGCCGCTGCACCCGGTGCATGCCTGGATCGCAGCGGAGGCGCCTCCGGCCTACTCCCGCATCGCCCCGATCCTGTACCAGAGCATCCCGGCCGACGCCCCGGTGTTCGTGCAGTCGCGGCGGGCGCACCTCATGAACGGCGTGCTGTTCCACGCGTTGAACCTGCAGACGTACGACCTCGCCGAGGGTGTCGCCGATCGTCACCGCCTGTACTGCAACGACCTCATCGACAGCCTCTGCGGGCTGCTCAGCGCGCCCGTCACCCTCGACGACTGACCGTCCCGGCCGTCCCCTGCGAGGCGGGTCAGAAGACGGTGCCGATGTCGCGCCGGACGATCTCGTCCATGTTGCGCTCGGCGAGCGCGGCGATGGTGAGCGAGGGGTTGGCGCACGCCGTGGAACCGGGGATGAGCGCGCCGTCGTTCACGTAGAGCCCGCGCTGGCCGAGCACCCGGCCGTAGGCGTCGGTCACCTTGCCGATGACCGCGCCGCCGAGCGGATGGAAGGTCGTCGGGTCGTCGGCGGTCATGTCGATCGCGGCAACGGTGCCGGCGGCCTTGCCGATCGCGATGATGCGTCGGCGTGCGGCCTCCATCGCGGCGCCGTGCGCCGAGGCGGGGAACGTGAGCCGCGCCTGGTCGCTGGCGGCGTCGTAGGCGAAGCGGCCGTGGCCGTCGGGGATGAAGATGCCGACGGTCTCCATCACGTTCGCCTCGAACGGCAGGGGGATGCCGGCGAAGATGATCGAGACCGGCCCCTCCGGGTTGTCCCAGTCGAGCGAGGCCATGTTGGCCGGGCCGCCCTGCATCATGCCCATGGGCGTCGACAGGATCTGGGTGGTGAGGAGGTCGCCGTTGGTCGACCAGTAGTCGCCGACGTCGTCGGGCAGGTCGGTGATGTCGCCGCGGCCGGCGGCGCGCACGAGGAGCTTCGTCGTGTTCGGCGATCCCGCGCACAGGAACACGGCGTCCGCCACCAGCTCGACGTGCTCGTGCACCACCCCGTCGGTGTCGAGACGATCGGTGGAGACGACCCACCGACCTGCGCTGTCGCGGGTGAGCCGCTCGACGCGGTGCAGCGGGAGGAGCTCGACGTGGCCGGTTGCCTCGCCGGCGGGGATGTAGTTGGTGTCGAGCGAGTGCTTGCCCGGCCCGTTGACGCCGTAGATGACGTCGCCGGTCGAGATCACCGGCGGCTTCTCGCCCCGGAGCTCGGCGCGCACGACGTCCCAGTCGATTGGCATCGGCACGCCATGGGCGTCGGGCAGGCCGGCGGCCTTGATGTGCTCGGCGAATCGTCGGCTGGAGAAGTACTGCGGCGACGCGAGCACGTCGGCGGGGATCGGCGAGGCCTGCAGGTTCTTCCGGACGAGCGGGTACCAACGCTCGTCGAACTGCTGGTAGTCGAGCTCGTCGGGCATGACCCGGTCGAACAGGTCGCCTCGCGGCTGCAGCGTCATGCCGTGGTACGGGAGGGAGCCGCCACCCACCGCGGCGGCGACGACCACGTCCATCCCGTTGCCGTGGATGCGCTCGAGCATGCCGGTGTACGGCTGCCAGGGCAGCGACGGCACGAGGTTGTTGACCGCGGTGTTGGTGGGGTCGAGCCACGACACGCGCCGGTCGGGCTCGAACATCGTGGGGAACGCACCGTAGGTGCCGCTGGCCCAGCGCATGCCGCGCTCGACGAGGGTGACGTCGACGCCCTGTTCCGCCAGTCGCAGCGCCGTGATCGAGCCGCCGAAGCCGGTGCCGATCACGACGACGCGTCGCCGCTCGCTCCGG
Organism: Acidimicrobiales bacterium; assembly: GCA_046331245.1. Classification (GTDB taxonomy): domain Bacteria; phylum Actinomycetota; class Acidimicrobiia; order Acidimicrobiales; family Microtrichaceae; genus SSF14. The sequence goes on from JAXLRH010000003.1 coordinate 371,604, forward strand.
TTGGTGGGCACGACGGCGGGCGCGCACGCGCTGAGGATGCCGAAGCCCGCCGCCGCCAACGATCCGCCGAGCACGCGCCGGCGCGTGATCAGTCCGTCCCCCGCTGCCCCCATCGATCCTCCCCGGCCTGCCGGCCCGACGAGGCCGTTCGGGGGAGGGTAGCAGCGCCGCCCCGGGGCTCCCATCGGTGGAAGACTGGCGCCCATGTCCGACTCGCGTCGCGTCGCCCAGTCCCGCAACGACCCGGTCGGCGCGGTGCTGCTCGCGGCGTGACGTCGAACGCTCGGCCGGGGGAGGTCGTGGAGGAGGCGTGCACGTTGTGCGGCGCGGCGCCGCTGACGGTCGTGGGCGTGGTTCCCGGGTACCTGGCGGGACGGTCCTACACGGTGCTCGAGTGCGACGGCTGCGGCTCCCAGGCGGTCCCCGCCGACACCGTCGTCCCGGACGGGCTGTACGACGCGATCTACCGCAACGCCGAGCGGCTGCCGGGCTATGCCCGATACGGCCGCTACGCGGATGCGGTCGCGTCGGTGCGCGATCCGCTCTACTACCTGAGTCACTCCGAGGACGTGTACTGGGCGGTGGCCACGGTCCTCGCCGAGCGCCGTCGGGCGGGGCTCGGCACCACCGTCGTCGACGTCGGCAGCGGCCTCGGGTATCTCACGGCGGCGCTCCGCGGCGCGGGCTACGAGGCGTGGGGTCTGGATCTCTCGGAGGAGGCGGTGGCCCGTGCCAATCGCCGGTTCGGCGACTGGTACCGCCAGGGCGACGCCATGGACGTCGCGGACGCGACGAACATCCGTCCCGACGTGATCGTCGCGCTCGAGCTGATCGAGCACGTGCACGAACCCGTCGGGTTGCTCGCGGCGATGGCGTCCCAGGTCGCGGACGGCGGTGAGGTGATCGTGTCGACCCCGAACCGGACCCGGCTCCCGTCCGACCGTCTCTACGAGACCGACGCGCCACCGGTGCACCTCCGGTGGATCACCGAACCAGGCTTGCGTGAGCTCGGCCGTCGTGCGTCGTGCTCGGTGGATCTCGTCGACTTCACGGCGTTCAACCGCATGATGGCGAGGCCGTCCGGGGTACCGGTCGGCCGACCGGCGACCCGTGACGTCGCCCCGCTCGACGAGGAGCTGCACCTCACGGGGGCGCCGGTGCCGACGACCGCGATCGGGCGGCGTGATCGCCTCGTCCGGTCACGGCGGGCGGCTCCGCTGGTCGCAGCCGTACGCGTGGCGCGGCGGCTCCGCCACCGTGGTGACGCCGACGGGCGAGATGCCGAGTCCGCGGCGCGCTCGGCCTCGGCGGTGGCCCGGTTCGCTCCGCTCCCCTGACCGCCGCTCCCCTGACCGCCGGGTCGCTGTGGGTCAGAGCCCGCAGGCCGCGGCGCCGCCGCTCTCGAAGGTCGACACGGGGCAGCTGACGGCCACCGGCGTGTAGGCGCCCATCACCTCGGAGGCGAGCTGGCCGAGCGCCACGTTGCGCACGGTCTCGGCGAAGTCGGGGGCGGGCAGCATGTGGCGGACGGCCATGAGCAGGTTGGTGCTGGTGCTCCCCCAGTCCACCCAGGCGACGCCGTCGGTGGTCGTGGCGTTCGCCGGCCGCTCGGCCGGTGTGGAGACGACGATCGTGTAGTAGCCCGAAGCGTCCACCGGCGCCTCGTGGTCGACGATGCACGAGCTCACCGGGTAGGGCTTGCGGTATTCGTTGGTGCAGAACGACCAGTACCGGAGCTGTGACGGGGTGGCCGGCGACTGGCCGGCCTGCGTGTCGGGTGTGGTGGGCGCCTTGCCGCGCACGACGATGACCTTGCCGGGCTGATAGGCGGCGATCGACGCGAGGTAGGCGTTGTCGCGGTTGGGGTAGATGCCGGCGACCGTGACGGGCCGTCGGAAGACGGGGGGATCGCTCGGCGGGACGTCGGTGGCGGGGCCGAACAGGTTGATGAGGTCGACGGCGGCGTTGTCGGGCGCGGAGGCCGAGCAGGTGGGCACGGGAGTGATCGTGCCGTCCACGTTCTGCACCGACAGCGACGGGAGCGGCACGCCGCCGGCCTGGTCGGCGGGATCGTCGGGCACGTACACCCGGAGGAACACCGAGCCGTTGGTCGGGGTCGAGATGACGTTGTCCCCGTGCTGGCCGTCGGTGGGGGCGATGTCGGGGTTCACGGTGACCGTCCACCGGCGGTGTGCCGGATCGGCGGATGCGACCAGGTTGGTGAACGGGTTGTCACTGCCCGCGTCGGGCACGATGGCGGTGTCGGCGATGTGGTCGTGGTCGTTGCCGGCCAGCGTGTAGGTGTGCAGGGAGATGTAGCGGGCGTAGGGGTAGGCGCCGGACAGGATCAGGCGCTGCCCCGCGACGAGGTTGTACTTGGTGCCGAAGTACGTGGCCGTGGCGTCGGGGTAGGCGACGTTGAACGAGGCCTTGTCCGCCTTGATCGCCCACGCGCAGGAGATGCCGGCGGTGGGCTGCGGTACGCACGAGGCGAGGCCGACGGCGGCGACCGCCGGAGCGACGACGGCGACGAGTCGGCGAACGACCCGCGTCCTGGTACGAGACATGTGACAACCCCCTGAGTCGATCCCCCGAACGCGGTTCGGTCTACTGCTGGTGAGAGTCGCTGTCAACTGATCGTCACTCGCATCTGAGAGTCGCTGTCGCCGGCTGGTACCCTCGCCGCGATGGTCACTCCCGCGCCGCCCGTCAGCGCGCCGTCGTCACCCGTCGAGGCGGGCCTCCGGGCCCGGAAGCGTGCCGCCAACCGCGATGCCGTGCGGGCCGTCGCGCTCCGTCTCTTCGTCCGGCGGGGTTTCGACGACGTGTCGATCGAGGAGATCGCCGAGAACGCCGGCGTGTCCCCGAGCACCGTCTACCGGAACTTCCCCACCAAGGAGGACCTCGTCCTCGCGAACCTCGCCCGTCGCCAGGCCGAGTTCGTCGACCTCCTCGACGCCCTCGAACTGGATCGCCACGGCGCCCGTCCGACACTGGGCGACCTCCTCGCCACGGCCACGGTGACCTGGGCGCCGGGTGCCGACGATCTCCGCCTCCTGCGCTCGGAGGTCGCGCTGATCGTGTCGACGCCGGCGCTCCTCGCCCGGATGCAGCATCTCGTCGTGGAGTGGGAGGCCCCGATCACCGCGAGCCTCGCCCGGCGTTGCGACCGCTCCGAGGACGACCTCGCGCTCCGCCAGCTCACGGCCCTCTTCTGTGCCACGATCCGCATCGTGATCCGTGAGTGGGCCGCCGGCCACGCCGACGAGGCGATCCTCGACTACGGCCGGCCCGCGCTCGACGCGCTGAGCGCGCTCCCCGCCGCCCGGCTCCCCTGCAACCCGGCCCCGCTCGCCCGTGGCTGACCCCACGACGCGCCAGCGCGTGGTGGCCGCGGCCTCCGACGCGTTCGCGCGTTCGGGCCTCGACACGGTCACGCTCGACGACATCGCGCAGGACGCCGGCGTCCATCTCGTGACGTTGCACCGCAACTTCCCCGGCGGCCGCGACGAGGTGGTGATGGCCGCGGTCCTCCACCAGGCGCTGGAGCTGAAGGGCGCGATCGCGGACGTCATCGAGCGGGCGACCGACTGCGAGGCCGCGCTCGTCGACTCGGTGACGCTCACCTACCGCACGTTCCGCGACAACCGAGCGCTCGCCGCGATCCTCACCGACACGTCGGTTCGCTCGGCGATTCTCGGGGAGACGGGCGGGGACGTGCACGCGGTGGCGGCCGAGCTGTGGGAACGCATCCGCGCCCGAGCGGTGCGGGAGGGTCGCGTGGTGACCGGCGCGTCCGACGAGCAGGTGGTCGACCACGTGCTCCGCGTCGGCATGAGCCTCATCGTCGAGCCCGGTGTGGTGCGCAACGCGCGTGACGTCCGCACGTACGTGCGGCGCTTCGTCGTGCCGGCGCTGATCGTCGGCTGAGGCGCGGGCTCGGCTGTTGCGCCGTCAGCGCAGCACGCGGTAGGAGACCGGCAGGTGCTTAACACCGCCGACGAAGTTCGCGGCCGTCCACTGCGCCTCGCCGTTCGGCTGCAGGTCGCCGATCCGCTCGAACATCTTCGAGACCATCGTGCGGATCTCGCGACGGGCGAACTGGCTGCCGAGGCAGTAGTGCACGCCGAGGCCGAAGGAGATGAGGTCGCCGACGTCGCCGCGCTGGATGTCGAAGCGCTGGGGGTCGGCGAACACGGCCTCGTCACGGTTGGCCGACCAGTACGAGAGGAGCACCCGGCCGCCGGCGGGGATGTCGACGCCGCCCACCGACGTGTCCTCCTGCGCGTAGCGGAGGAAGTGGCGCACCGGCGACGTCCACCGGATCATCTCCTCGGCGGCGTTGGCCGCGAGCGAGGGATCGGCCGCCAGGGCGGCGAGCTGGTCGGGGTGTCGCAGGAGCGCCTCGACGCCGCCCGACAGGCCGTACGAGGTGGTGTCGTGGCCGGCCGTCGCGGCGATGATGAAGTACCAGAGCCGGGCGTGGTCGTCGATGGGACAGCCGCCGATCTGGCCGTTCGCGATCACGGTCGCCAGGTCGTCGCGGGGGTTGGCCTGCCGGTCGGCGGTGAGCGCCCCGAAGTACTCGCCGAACTCGGCGATCGCCGAGGTGCCGAGCTGCACGGGATCGGACAGGTCGCCGAGGTACTCCGGGTCGGCAGCGCCGAAGATGCCCTGGGTGAGCTTGAGCATGAGGGCCTCGTCCTCGGCGGGGACCCCGAAGATGCTCATGATCACGCGCAGCGTGTAGGGCACGGCGATGTCCTGGGCGAAGTCGCACTCGCCGCCGAGGTCGACCATCTTCTGCACGAACTCGTCGGCGACGGCGTCGATGTCGCCCTGCCGGTGTCGCACGGCGGCGGGCTTGAACCAGTCGTTGGTGATGGCCCGATGGTCGCGGTGCTCGGTGCCGTCCATGTGGATCAGCGTCTTGGGATCGATGCCGGTGGAGAGGAGGAAGTCCCACATCCACTCCGGCATCAGCATCGACTTCTGCGTGTTGTGCCAGATGTCGCTGCGCCGCGACACCTCGAACACGTCGGCGTGTCGCGTCAACGCCCAGAACGGGAGGTAGCCGTCGGCCTCGACGCGCAGGACGGGCGCCTCGCTGCGGAGCTCGGCTGCGGTGCGGTGCCAGGCCTCCGGGTCCGTGTACGCATCGGCGTCGATGAAGATCGCCCCGCGGGGGTCGGTGGTCAGGTGCGTCTCGAACATTCGTCCTCCTCTGACGGCGCGCTACAGGACTGTAGCCACATGTTGCATTCGTGCAGGAGCCAGGCGGATTCCCTGCGCGCCGCGCTCACGACCCGGGCGGCACCTGCACCCAGATGTCGCCGTAGGCGGCGCGGCCGTCGACACCGTCGAGCAGGTCGTCGCCGGGTGCGGTCGTGCCGGCGGGCTCACCGAGGTGCGCGAGCCACTCGCCGATCTGCCGGGCGGCGGTGTCGGTCATCTCGTGCTCGCCCTCCGACTCGACGTAGGTGAGGTCGAGGCCGGACTCCCGGAGCAGCGCACCGCCGGCGCGCGAGAGCTCGATCGAGGCGAACGAGTCGCGCCGGGCACTCGACAGGAAGTAGGGCCGGCCCGCAGCCGCTGCCAGGTCGACGCGGAAGCCCCGCACCATGGGCGGGAAGCTGCACACCCCGAACCCGGCGGCGGGTCGGTTGCGCACGTCGGCGCTCAGCAGCAGGCCCAGGGCGAGGCCACCGCCCTGGCTGAACCCTCCGACGACGGCATCGGCCGCGGCCAGGCCCACCTCCCGCTCGAGCTCGCCGAGGAGCTCGTCGAGCGCCTCGACGCTCGCGAGGTACTGCTGCTCGGCCTCCTCGCGGGCGTGCATCGCCCGGTGCCAGATGGCCTTGCCCCGCCATTCGAACGGCGCATCGGGCACCACCACGCGGAATCGCGCGTCGGGGTCGATCAACCCGAGGCGCTCGGTCAGATCGGCGGCGGGCTCGCCGTAGCCGTGCACCAGCACGAGCAGACGCGCCTGTTCCCCGGGGCGATCGAGCACCAGGTGGGACAGGGCGATCGGGGCCATGGGTGCGATCCCACCACAGCCCGTGCCGTGACCGCCAAACGGTTCTCTTCGATGAGATGGATCGGGACGGTGGGGACGCCGTATGGTGACATCAGCGAAATCTGACGGACCGTCAGATTTCGCTGACCCCCCACCTCACCCCCAGCTTCGGAGGCCACCATGACCCGCCCCGACCCCTCCACCATCGCCGCCGCCAAGGCCCGCTACGAGAGCGAACGGGGGAAACGCCTTCGAGAGGAGGGGCTCGCCCAGTACGAGTCGCTCAAGGAGCACCACCTCGACCGCGACCCCTACGCCGATCCCGACTTCACTCGCGATCCGCTCACCGAGGAGGTCGACGTCGTCATCCTCGGGGGCGGCTGGGCGGGAATGCTCGCCGGCATCAACCTCGTGAAGCGGGGCATCACCAGCTTCCGCATCGTGGAGAAGGCCGGCGACTTCGGCGGCACCTGGTACTGGAACCGCTATCCCGGCTGCATGTGCGACGTCGACGCGACGATCTACCTCCCGCTGCTCGAGGAGACGGGCTACATGCCCACCGAGAAGTACGCGAGCGCCACGGAGATCTTCGGCTACTGCCAGCTCCTCGGCCGGCACTTCGGCCTGTACGAGCACGCGCTGTTCCAGACCGAGATCGAGTCGCTCGTCTGGGACGACGACGCCCGCCGCTGGGACCTGACGACCCAGCGCGGCGACAAGATCCGCACGCAGTTCTTCATCTCGGCCGGTGGCCTCATGCACAAGGCGAAGCTGCCCGGGATCGACGGCATCGACGGTTTCGCCGGCAAGGCGTTCCACACGACGCGCTGGGACTACGAGTACACCGGCGGCAGCCCGACCGAGCCGATGGACAACCTGTCGGACAAGGTGGTCGGGATCATCGGCACCGGCGCCACGTCGGTGCAGGTCGTGCCGCAGCTCGCGCGTGCGGCGAAGGAGGTATACGTCTTCCAGCGGACGCCGTCCGCCGTCGGGGTGCGTGCGCAGCAGAAGATCGACGAGCAGTGGTTCAAGTCGCTCCCGCCGGGTTGGCAGAAGGAGCGCACGCTCAACTTCACGGCCGTGGCGACCGGGCAGCAGCCGGACCGCGACCTCGTGGCCGACGGCTGGGGTCAGGTGCTGAAGGTCGACACGCAGCGTGAGCCGGCCAACGACGAGGAGCGTGCCGAGCTCGAGGCGATCGACTTCGAGATCATGGAGGGCTTCCGCCGCCGCATCGACGAGATCGTCGAGGACCCGGCGACCGCCGAGAAGCTCAAGCCCTGGTACGGCAAGCACTGCAAGCGGATCTGCTTCCACGACGAGTACCTGCAGTCGTTCAACCTGCCCAACGTGCACCTGGTCGACACCGACGGCCAGGGCGTCCGCGAGATGACGAGCGCCGGCCCGGTGGTCGGCGGCACGGAGTATCCGCTCGACATGCTCGTGTTCGCGTCGGGCTTCGAGATCACGACGGGCCTGGTGAACCGCCTCGGGTTCGACCCGGTCGGCCGCGGTGGCGTCCGGCTCAGCGAGCGTTGGCACGACGGCACGCACTCGCTGCACGGCATCCTCACGGCCGAGATGCCGAACTTCTTCGTGGTGAGCTTCGTGCAGGCCGGCTTCGGTCTGAACTTCGTGCACTTCCTGTCGGAGTCGACGGCGCACATCGTGTGGATGATCGACGAGTGCCGCAAGCGTGGGCTGTCCTCGATCGAGGCGACCGTCGAGGCCGAGGACGAGTGGCTCAACATCCTGTGGCAGGCCTCGGGCCCGCTCGCCCGCTACAACCTGGCGTGCACCCCGAGCTACGGCAACAGCGAGGGCTCGCGCACGATGCTCGCGGCCCGCAGCGCCGTGTTCCCCGGCCCGCTCATGGACTACGCCGCGCACCTCGCCCAGTGGCGCGAGGCCGGAGAGCTCGAGGGGACGAAGACCGTTCCCGCATAGCGTCCGGTCAGTCGAGCAGCTCGACGAACCCGTGGGTTCCGTCGCCGCGGATCCGCTGCCCGTCGCGGATCCGCGTCGTCGCCCCCTCCACTCCGACGACGGCGGGGAGGCCGTACTCGCGCGCCACGACCGAGCCGTGCGACATGGCCGCCCCCACCTCGGTCACGAGCCCTGCGATCGAGAGGAAGAGCGCCGACCAGCTGGGGTCGGTGAACGCGGTGACGAGGATGTCGCCGGGTTCGAGGTTCGCCGCTGCGAGGTCGTGCACGACCCGGGCCCGGCCCTCCACGAGGCCACTCGACACCGCCAGTCCGGCGAGCGCTCCGTCGGGCACGTCGTCGCGCCGGTGGGCGCCGTGGAACACCTCGCCGTCCGAGGTCAACACCCGCGGCGGCGTGAGGTGCTGGTGGTCGCGGAACGCAGCCCGTCGCGCGTCGACGAGCGCCGTGTCGAGCGGCCCGCCCGCCGCGATCGCCTCGAGCTCCTCGAACCGGAGATACGCCGCGTCGTCGGCATCGCGGAGCACGCCGGCATCGGTGAGACGAGCGGCCTCGCCCAGGAGCGCCTGTCGGTAGACGAAGTAGCGGGAGATCATGAAGTACTTCGGGTACTCGCGGTAGCCGATGAAGGAGCGGACGAGCTCGATCTTGTGCGCGGTCCCGTCGGCCTTGGCGTCTCCGTCCGGGAGCGCACGGAGTCGGGCGAGCACCTCCTCCGCCTTCGCTTCGGCCGTCACCCGCCCCTCTGCGAACCGGCGGGGTCCGCTGCCGGGTTCGGCGTTCCGCACGTTGCCGAGGATCAGCGGCACGAGGGTGGCGGGACGCTCGACCCAGCGTGGTCGGGTGACGTCGATCTCGCCGACGCAGCGCATGCCGAAGCGATCGAGGAACGCGTCGAGCGCGTCCTTCGCCTCCTTCCCGCCCTCGAGTGCGGGCAGGCCGTCGAGCGTGTCGTCGTCGGTGAGCGACTCGAGGTGGGCGATCACCTGCGGGTGGGGACGGATGGCGTCGGCCACGTCGAGCAGGGCGAGGCCCATCTCCGAGGTGACGTTGTCGGGCACCGAGAGCGTGAGCGTGTCGGCGACGTTCTTCTCGCCGAGCCACTCCTCCAGGTTCGTGTTGAGCCAGGCGGTCGCGTCCATCGCGCTGAGGAACACCTGATGGCTGCGCGGGTCGAAGAGGAGGCGCTTGAGCTCGCCGATGTCGGCCCGGATCGTCTCCAGCAGGTCGGTCCCCGTGCGACCTCCGATCTGCTCACGCGCGGCGGCGTTGGACGCCTCGGCCTCTGCGACGAGCGCCGTGACGATCGACCGATCGGGCTCGATCGGAGGCATCGCCTGCGCGGCGGCGAGCGGCGCGGGCACGAGCGCCGGCGCGGGCAGCGCGTCCATGATGTCGTCGCGCTCGACGATCTCGTGGAGGGCGGCGCCGATGAGCGGGTCGGTGGAGAGCATCGCCACGAGCGGCCCGCGCGCCTCGGGTGACGCAAGGCGGGCAGCGATGTCCACGAAGAGGCGGCCGCCGGCCTCGTACATGGGCGGGCCGGCGGTGAGCTGCCACATCGAGATGCCGAGGGGCCGGAGGGCGTCGGTCATCATCTGTTGGTGGCCCACCGAGATGTAGACGTGGGTGTGGCCGTCGTCGAGGGTGGGCACCGGGAACAGCGTGGTGATCGGGCGGCTCTGCACCACCACGAACTCGCCGTCGACGAGGCACCACTCGATGTCCTGCGGCCGGCCGAAGTGCGCCTCGATGCGACGTCCGAGATCGACGAGGCGGACGGCCTGCTCGTCGGTCAACGCCGGGAGCGACGATCGGTTGGTGGCGATCTCACGGCCGATCACCTGCCCGTTGCGCACGCGGAACGAGTCGGGGGTCTCGGTGCCGGAGACGAGGGCCTCGCCCAGGCCGGGAACGGCGTCGACGGCGGCCACCGTGCGGTTCGACGAGATCGGGTCGGCGGTGAACAGCACCCCCGAGGCCGAGGGCGCGGCCATGCGCTGGACGATCACCGCCATGGCGACCTGCCGGTGGTCGATGTGGTTGCGGGCCCGGTAGGCGACGGCCCGATCGGTGAACAGCGACGCCCAGCAGCGGCCGACGTGGCGGAGGATCTCGTCGACGCCGAGCACCTCGAGGTAGGAGTCGTGCTGGCCGGCGAACGAGGTGGTCGGCAGGTCCTCGGCCGTGGCGCTCGACCGCACCGCGTACGCGGCCTCGGGGCCGAGACCGCCGATCGCGTCGGCGATCGCCTCGGCGACGTCGTCTGGGATCGCGAGCCTCTCGATGCGGGCCCGGAGCTCACCTGCGAGCGACTCGGTCGCCTGCCGGTCGGCGGGATCCACGAGGTCGAGCCGGTGCAGCAGGTCGGCCACCGTGGGGTCGGCGCGCACGACGTCGCGGTACACGTCGGTGGTCACGCAGACACCCGGTGGAACGCAGATCCCGTCGATGCGCGTGAGCTCGCCGAGGTTGGCGGCCTTGCCACCCACCGTCGACGTCATCGTGGAGTCCACTCGTCCGAGTTCCAGCACCTGGCTCGCCATTCCTTGCACCCTTCCCGCCGGCCCCGTTCGGGCCGGATCGATGGGAGCAGTCTCAGCACACCCGGGGTCCTTGCTACAAGCCCCCCACCCGCTGGTACGTTGTCAGTGGCGGAGGGGTTGTGCGGCGCTCAGCAGTGCGTCGACGCGCGGCGTCAGCGTGAGCGCGAACTCGTCGGTCAGGTGGGTGAAGTCCCGGTACACGAGCACGTCGCCGCGAACGAGTGCGCATCGGCGAGTCGGGCAGACCCAGCGGGCAGGATCGACGAGCATGGCCCCCGCTCGCCGTGCGACATCCCGGTTTGCAGCAGTGATGATGCCGTCCGTGGATCTCGCCCGTCGGAAGTCGCACTTGCGAACCGAGTCGAGGTGCGCTCGAAGGCAGCGCACGGGGTTGCCACCGGCCACCGGTACCCCGCTGAGGATCACTAGCCGGCTCTCCCTGGGAAGTCGCGCCAACGTGCGGAGCGAGTTGTCGACGAATGCCGGCTCGCCGATCGAGGGCAGGTCCCGATCGAACTCGGACAGGACGATGACGTCGGGCCGGAGCGAGGCGAGGAGGTCGAGGCTCCGCTCGCGCCACTGAGCGCACTCCGCCGAGCTCGGGTCGTCCCGCCAGCGGCATCCCACTCTCGACATCAGGACGAAGCGCCAGCCATGGGCTGCGGCGGCGCGAGCGAACGGGAGGCTGAAGTGGCCGGCCTCGGAGTCGCCGTAGAGCACGACGGTGGCGCTGGGCGCCGAGGGACTGCCCCCTGGCGGACACTGCGTCACCGCCAGATCCACGGCTCCCGGCACGTCCGCCGGGGTGCACACGGGCCAGGTCGCGGACGCAACCCGGTCGGCCCGCTCGAGCGTCGGCCGGAGATCGGACGGGACGTACCCGGTGGCGTCGGCGGGGAGCCCCAGACGGCTCAGCTCGGCCTGTTGGGCAGGTGCCGGAGGTGTCGCCGCCCGACCCGCATCCGTCGGAAGCCGGCTCCTCGGCGTGAGGACGATCGTCGCCGACACCGTGAGCGCGACGAGTGTCGACGCACCGACCAGGGTTCGTCCCGTCCGGCCCCGAAACGTTCGGCTGAGTCGAATTGGCCGCTCGATCAGGGCGTGGCTCAGGGCCGCCAGGGCCGGCGAGCCGCCGATGACGACGGCGGCGTTCTCGGCCCAACTCGATCGTGAGTCGGTGAACAGGTTGGGGCTGGCGACGAGCACCAGGAGCGGGAGGTGCCAGAGGTAGATCCCGTAGGAGATGCGGCCGATGGCACGAAGTGGGCGCCGGCTCAACACCCATCCGATCGTGAGCGGCATGGCGCCGGGCGCGGCGAGGAGCACGGCCGACGTCGCGAGGACCGTGAGCGGCGCCGTCGTCGTCAACGCTCCCGTCGGGGGTGTCGAGACACGAGCGGAGAAGGCGAGCAGGAGGAGTCCGCCCCACCCGAGGACGACGGCCGGCCAGGTTCGGAGGGGTTCCAGACGCCGACTCACGATGGCGACTCCGGCGCCGGCAGCCAGCTCCCAAGCTCGCGCCGGGAGCATGTAGAAGGCCCACAGCGGATCGGACGACGACGTGAGCAACAGCACCACGCCCGAGGTGACGCCGACCAGTGCGGCCAACGCCGCCAGGCGGCCCTCCGGGCCGATCCGCGCCGAGCCACGGACGCGGAGGGCCGGCCAGACCAGCAGCGGCCAGACCAGGTAGAACTGCTCCTCGACGGCGAGGGACCAGAAGTGCTGGAAGGGCGAGGCCACCACTCCGTAGTCCGTGGCCCGAGCGGCGTATCGGAGGTTCGCGACGAACAGGGCCGCGGCGCGGATCTCGCCACTGAACTCCTTCATCACGACCGGCCCGTCGACGAACCGGATCCACAGCGTGGCCGCGAGCAGGACGACCACCGATGCCGGGATGATGCGCCTCGCCCGCGATGCGTAGAAGCCGGCGATCGAGAACCCCTCCGACGTCGCCGCCTGTCGGGCGATGGTCCCGGTAATCACGAAACCGGAGATGACGTAGAACACGTCGACCCCGACCCACGCCCCGTAGAAGTGCGGCGTGTCGAGATGGAAGAGGACGATCAGGAGGACGGCGACTCCACGAAGTCCCTCGATGTCAGGCCGGAACCACGCAGGGGCTTCGTCCACTCCCCGACCTACCGATCGTCCGGCCGCGACCGGTTCGGCGTGGGGTCGGTCCAGATCAGGGCCATTCCGCAGATGAGTCCCTCGTCGCTGTCCTCGCCGGGCAGGAAGTCGAGCGAGACGCCGCGCACGGTGGGATCGTTCGCCCAGTCCACGGCGTCGAGGCCGCGCCGGCAGGTCGGCATGGCGGTGTCGTGGATCACGATCACACGCAGCTTCGAGCCGGGCCGCCGCAGCACGGCCGCCACCTCGGCGGTGATCCCCCGCTCGCTGTGGTCGGCGTCGAGGACGACGAGCTCCGCGTCGTGCTCGCGGAGGACCTCGTCGAGGATCTGAGGGGTGCGCCCGCAGCGGAACTCGACGTTCGTCAGATGGGCGACGTGTCGGGCGCACGACGGGTCGAGGTCGATCGTGACCACCTTGTCGCTCCAGTCGGAGAGCGCCGCAGCGCTGCCGCCGCGGTAGGTGCCGGCGTCGATCGCCAGCGTCGGTCGAAGGACGCTGGCCAGCAGCAGTACGACGGCCTTCTCCCCGGCGCGCATGGCCCAGGCCGGGTCGGTGAAGCGGCCCAGTACGTCGATCGGCCGGCGACCGGAGCGCTCCGTCATCACGCCGAGGAGGAACAGCGCGCGGTTGCCGGTGTCCTCGCCGAGTGCGTCCTCGAACAGGTGGCCGAGCACCGCCCCGGGTTCCCAGATGCGAGCGAGCTCGTGGGCTGGGAGGCCGGCCGTCGACCGCTCCACCATCACGCCCAGGAGGAACAGGGTCTTCGTGAGCCGGTCGGCTCGGATCGAGTCGTCCGCCAGGAACCCGAGCACGTCTGCGACTCCGCCGAGGTCACCGCTGGACGAGGCGCTCGAGTCGGAGGCGGCGCTCCGCTCCGTGGCGGCACCGAGGAGGAACAGCAGCGAGGTCTCGAGGTCCGGCTGTGACGTGAGCGCAGCGAGCGACCCGAGGACGTCCACGATGTCGGTCGCGTCGTCGCGCGGACCCGCTGATCGCTCCGTCACCGCGCCGAGGAGCACCATCGTCTTCGCGAGGCGGTCCAGTCGCACCTCGTGATCGGCGAGGTGTCCGAACACCTCCCGGAGCTCGTCCGCGTCCTCGAGTGATGCGGTCGGCCGCTCCGAGATCGCGCCGAGCAGCAGCAACGCGCTGGAGGTCAGGTCGATCTCCGACGTGCTCCCCCGGAGCCACGCCAGCATCTCGGCGAGTGGTACGCGCCCCTCGCTCGGTCCGGTCGGCATGGCCCGACATGTTGGCATCTCCCGGCCCCGTGCGCTGGCGGCTCCCCGTCGAGCGCGGGCGAGCGACCCCGGCTCAGGTGTCGTGCCAGCGCGGGTCACGACCCAGGAACGCCACGAGCTGGTCGAGCGGTGACGTCGAGTCGGTCGCCACCTCGGCGCCGAACATGCCGGGCACGCGGACGGACTCGTCGACCCACATGCGGGCTCCGTCGAGCGTTGCCTGCGCCAGATCGTCGTCGACGACCGGCTCGATGCCGAGCCCCCGTGCGACGTCCCATCCGTGGACGATCGTCTCGATGAGCTCGAACCCGATGAGCTGGGCGCCGGTCGTCGGTCCCCACGGCATCCGGTAGGTCGCGTCGAGGCGTCCGGGCTGGGCGAACACGGCGGTGAGATGGTCGACCGCGACGCGGAACCGCTCGGCGGGGCGTACGTGGTCGCTCACGGCGTCCGCGGCCGGCTCGAAGCTCAGCTCACCGCCTTCCCCGACCACGGCGAACCCCTCGAGACCGCCGTTCAGGTGGTCGGCCACCTGCGCCACGGTCATCTCCGGGCACGGGGTTCTGCGCTCCCGCTCGGACGGAGCGAGGCGCGCGAGCACCGGCTCGATGGAGGTGGCGGCACGATGGAGGAGGTCGATCAGGTCCATGGTTCGACCGTACGCCGGCGCCCTCCGTCAGGGCAGAGTCCGAAGTCCCGCCCCGCTCTGTCCTCGGCCCGTTCAGGACTGGTAGGACGGCGGTTGGGCGAGCCAGTGCTCGAGCGCGTTGCGGAGCTCGTCGGCGCCCTTGCGGGACTCGAGGCGGCCCGACCACTGCGACCCGTCGGCGAGATCGAGGCGGAGCTTGGGTCGCATCGCCTCGTTCTCCTTGGCCAGCTCGAAGGCGACCACCTCGTTGCGACCGAGGGATTGTCCTTCCTTGGAGAGGCCCTTGAAGTCCTGGTACGGAAAGGCGACCAGACGCCGGTCGGTCACCGCGAACGCCGATCGGGATCGCGGCATCCGGTCGGAGAGCGCGCCGGTGTCGCCGGCCCGGCCCTTCTGGAGGGATCGGGCGGCTGCGGCGCCGAGCGCTCCGCCGATGCCCGCTCCGACAGCGGTCGACATCGGCTCCGCGATGAACACCGCGGCGAACAGCGACTCACCGTCGAGGAGTCGACTAGCGACCTTCTTGTCGATTCCCATGCTGTGCTCCTGAGGACGTGGCGACCCCGCTCGGTCGGCGTGTAGTGCCTAGCAGAGGCCGATGCCTGACCTATGGAATCTGCGGCCCGGGCACGGTGACGTCGGACCGGTCGTGTGGCGGGTCGTAACGGGTGGGCCAGTACTCGGTCTGGGCGGTGATGAGGCCGTCCTCGACCGTGCTGATCGCCACGACCCGTGCGGACTGCGTGCCGTCGGTGACCGAGACCTCGCTGACGGCCGTGGCGCCGTCGACCACGATGCGGTGGATGTCGAACGTCCAGTGGCCGGTGGGCGTGGGGTAGCGATCTTGGACGGCGACGAAGGCCTCGCGCCCGATGATGCGTTCGCCGTGCACACCCAGTCGACCGGGCAGTCCGGGGCCAGGAGCTCGGCCGCGCCCCGCCAGTCGTTGGCGATCATGGCCTGCCAGAACCGCTCGACGACCGTGCGGGTGTCCACGGGTCAGCGCTCCCCGTGCGGCCGGGCGCTCTCGCTGCGTGCAAGGTCGAGCGCGACCGGAAGGGCGTCGACGCGCCAGCCGGACAGGTCGCCGTGGTTGCGCGGCTGGTACTTCTCGAACACGAGACGCCGGGCCTCCTCCGACTCGTCGGTCACGTCGTCGAGGACGCGGGCCCGGGCCGCGACGGCGACGGCGTCACGGGTGCCCACGGCCACGGTGCACCCGGGCTCATGGCGGAGGTTCCGCACCCAGTCCGAGCTGTCGCCACCGCCGGCGAGAAGGTACAGCGTGCCCTCGTCGCCGCCGGTGGCGTACCAGATCTCGATGGTGTGCGGTCGCCCGCTGCGGCGTCCCGTCGTGGTGAGGTAGCAGTAGTCGTCGGGGCCGGGCACGAACCCAGTCCACCACACGGGTGGGTCCGACGATCGCCGTCGTCGCTGCCTCGTCGCTCAGGAGGCGGTCGCCAGCTCCACCAGGAGCTCGTCGAGCTGCCCGAAGGTCTCCTGCATCGCGTCCTCCGCGCCGCCCTCGGCGTCGAGCGCTTCCTTGGACGGGTAGACCTCGCTCACCACCAGGTGCGTCCGGCCGTCCTCCTCGGTGAACGTCACGGTGGTGACGGACCCCTGATCGCCGCTCTCCTCGTTGGTCCACACGATGAGCGACGGGGGTGTCACCTCGAGGTACCGGCCATGGAAGAACATGTCGTTGCCGAAGCCGAGGCGGTAGGTGCCGCCGGTGCGGACGTCCATCTCGCAGGATTCGAGCGACATGCCCATCGACTTCGGCACCCACCAGCGCCGGAACAGCTCGGGGTTCGACCACGCCTCGAACACGAGCCGTGCCGGTGCGTCGAACGTGCGCGTCACGACCACCTCGCGGTCGGACGCCCGCTCCACGGTCGTGACGTTGGTCGAGGCGACCTCGCTGTTGCTACTTGCGTCCATCTGACTGTTCCTTCCGTTTCATGTCGTCGATGACCCGGTCGAGCTCGTCGAAGCGGGCGTCCCAGAGTCGGTGGTACCGCTCGATCCAGGCGGTCACGTCCTCGAGGCGGCGCGCGCCGATCCGGCAGGTTCGGACGCGGCCGACCTTCTCGGTGGCGACGAGGCCGGCGTCCTCGAGGACGCTGACGTGCTTCTTCATGCCCGTGAGGGTCATGTCGAATCGCTCGGCGAGCTCGGTGATCGACGCCTCGCGTCGGCCGAGCTGCTCGAGCACCCCGCGCCTCGTGGCGTCGGACAGCGCCGCGAACGATGCATCGAGCTCCGCCACCGCATACTGAACCATGTGGTTCAGTATCTACAACGCGAGCTCGGACCGCAAGTGCCGAGTCAGATCGGCGGACGACGGGGCAGGTCGCGCCAGGGAGACCGTTCGTTGGCCTCGGCCATCCAACGGAGCCTCGTTCGATGCTCGTCGGGGATCTGGGCGTCCTCCCCTCGCGGACCGACGTTGATGAGGAAGTTGCCGCCCTTGGCCAGCGTGTCGGCCAGCGAGCCGAGGAGCTCCTCCTTGGTGAGGTAGTCGTCCTCGGTCGAGAACTTGTTGTACCCGAAGCTGAGGTCCATCCCCCGGGTCATCTCCCACGCGCCCTTCATGCCGGTCGGGAGATCCGCGTACTCCGGGGTGCGGTGCTGGGAGAACGCGACCTGCGGCGGGACCAGTCCGTTCTTGAGGAGGGCGCGCCGCGCCATCTCGTTCGCCAGGCGGTCGATCGGGCCGACTCGCAGCAGGCGTGTGAGGTTGGGCATCGACATCCAGCGGTCGTTGACGCACCCGTCGGGCACCACCTCGAAGTAGTGCTCGAGGAGCTGGTAGATCCTCCCTTGCGGAGCGGGCCAGCAGATGTCGTTCCAGAGCACCGACGGCTCGTACCGCTCGACGAGCTCCCGCACCTGGGCGGCGGCGTACGCCGGGTACTCGCCGAACGGGACCGCCTTCAGACTGTCCGTGTAGCTCCCGATGGGATGCGCGTTGAACGTGAAGTCGTAGCCGCCCGAGTAGTAGAGGCCGAACCGCATGCCCGCCGCTCGAATGGCTGCCGCGAGCTCACCGACGATGTCCCGCTCGGAGTTCCATCCGGGTCGGTGTGGGTTCGGTACATCGGTGGGCCAGAGGCAGTAGCCGTCGTGGTGCTTCGCGACGAGCACCACGTAGCCGGCGCCCGTCGCCGCGAACTCCGCTGCCCACCCCTCGGGGTCCCACTGGTCGAACCCGGCCTCGAAGGGCTCGCGGAAGGCCTCGTACGGGAGGTCGCCGTAGGTCTCCCGGTGGTACCTGCCGGCGCTGCTCGTGGGGAACCTGATGGAGTTCGGATACCACTCGACGTAGGGCGACTCCGCCTGCAGGTTCGGCTCGCGGGTCATGGCCATCTCGCGGATGTGGAGATCGCGCGGCGCGTACGCGGGGACGGAGGCCATGGTCCAGTGGACGAAGATGCCGAGGCGCGCATCGGTCCACCACTGCGGTGGCGTGCGGTTCCGACTGCGGAGCGCCGGCGGCATCCTCGTCACGCGCTCGACGAATCGCAGGACCTGGTCGCTCATCACTCACCGCCTCGATCCGAAGGTGCGCCGATCGTACGCGGCGCGGTCGGCTCAGACGGCGGGAACGACGTGGAGGGTGATCGGCAGCGAGGTCGCTGTCCCCAGCGGGTTCGTGAAGACGCCGCGTGCCTGAGCTCCGTCGGCCGCCAACTCAGCGCCGACGATCTCGACGCTGACCGTCGTGGTGTCGCCGACCGTCTCGACGGTCGCGTCGGGAACGACGGTGCTCGTGGCCCATCCGTCGAAGCTCACCTCGAAGATCCCGCTCGGCGCAGGGATGCCGGTGGCGGAGAACGACAGGGTGAGGGTCGTGCCCTCGGGAACGGCTCCGGGGTCGACCGGTGTGGCTGCGACCGGAACTGTGCCGACGAGGAGCGTGATCGGGTCGGACGTCGCCGTCCCGAAGGCATTCGTGAACACGGCACGAGCCTGTGCGCCGGACGCCGACAGGGGCGCCGCGTCGATCTCGACGCTCACGGTGGTGGTGTTTCCGACCTTCTCGACGGTCGCATCGGGGACGACGGTGCTCGTGGCCCATCCGTCGAAGCTCACCTCGAAGACGGCGTCGGGTGCGGGGCTGCCGGTCGCAGAGAACGACAGCGTGAGCGTGGTGCCTTCGACGACCCATCCGGGCTGGACCGGAGCGGCGGCCACCGGCGCGGTTCCCGTCGGGGTGTCCGGCACGCAAGCCGCCCCGAACGTCGCCAGAATGCCGAGAACCAGTGGAGCGACAAGTCGTCGCAACGTCGAAGTTGACATGATGAACGCCCCCCGTTCGCCGATCACCCGCAATCCTGTCAGCCGACCGGACGCTCGGGCAAGGAATTCACCCGAGTCGAATTGCCATGTCGCTCGGCCGATCGAGCGGTACGTCGACGCAGGGCGGTGCGCGCAATTGCCGTGCGTGCCGGCTCGGGCGTGAGGCGTTGCGTTCGCTACGGCTTGCGGAACGACAGGTAGAGGAACGGCTGGAACCACGCCGTGTCGACGGTCGGTGCGAACGAATGCAAGTGACGCTCGGTCCGACCGCCGTGCGACAGGCGCCATGCGACCCGGCGAAGGAGTGACTGTCGGGTCCAGCCCTGTAGGGACGACACGAGCGGCAGGTTGCGATGGTCGCCGAAGGCCACGTCGAATTCGTGGTAGCTCGCGCCCGGGCCTCGTCGCAGGAAGCCCTCCATGTCGGAAAGCTCGGCATCGCCGTACGGCTCGCTGATACCCGGGCGCGGACTGGCGGGCGAGTGCCGGTAGGCGAGCTCGTATGGCAGCCAGTTGAAGAACGGAAGTTGCGAGGTGTGGGAGTCGAACGGCCAGAGGCGGTTCGGGGTCTCCACGATGGTCATGAGCGCGCCCGAGCCCAGGCCCGACCACACCGTCTGCAGTGCGTCGATCCGTTCCTCGATCGTCATGTGCTCGAGCAGCGCGAAGAAGATCACGCGGTCGAACTTCTCGGTGGCCAGCAGGTCCCCGACGTCGCGCGCGTTGCGGAGGATCAGGCGGGCGTCGAGACCCATGGCATCGAGGTTGGTGCGCGCCTCGGCTTGCAGCTCCTCGCTAAGATCGATCCCCACGACCTCGGCGCCCTGCTCGGCCATGGCAGCGGTGGATGCGCCGCCGCCGCAGCCCAGCTCGAGCACCTTGCTGCCGTCGAGCCGCTGGTCGGCATCCATCCATGGCACAGCTGCGGCCCGGAAGTTGTTGATCCGCTCGATCCAGTACGGCGAGGCGGTCGACGGGATCGGGAGTCGCCGGCTCGTGAGGTGCGGGGGTGAGCGATCGGGTTCGAGGCGGGCCAGCACTTGGCGGCCCTTTCCTTCGATCGTTCGGACGAACGCAACCCGTCCCTGCCGTGTCACCATCTCATCTCCAAGGCTGATGACCCGCCGGTCATGGTTCGTGAACTCCGCACCAATGCAGCCGCCACTGTACCCAAGTAGTTGCTTCGACGGCGCTCGAAGATGGGACGCTGGGGCCTGGCGAGGCGCCGGCGCCTGCGATGCTCGGTGTCAGAGGACCTTCAGAGCCGAACGTCGAGTGGCGACTAGATAGTCAGCTCGCCCCGGGCTCATTCAGTCGCTAACGCCGTCGTAGTCGATGGCGACCTCAGTGTCACTGCGCATGGTGGAGATATCTGGCATGGCAGCCGTATTCGGCACGTAGCGGAGGACGTCCGGATAGGTCTCGGCAATCTCATCGAGCGCAGCCTGAGCACGCAGCTTCACGTCTGCCTCGGCGGCGCCATCGTTCTCCAAAACCGTCAGCTGGTCTCGTACGAATCGGACCAGTACGTCAGCGACGAAGAACAGATCGTCATCTGAGTACCCCCCGTGGCGATGTCCGTTCAGTTCGTCGTGGGCACGCGTCACAAAGCTCAGGATTGCGCTCAGCTCGACAGGCACAGACCAAATCATCGCCCAGTCGAGCTCATTGTCCTCACTGAAATCGGCGATCCAATCGCGGCCGCCTTCAGTGAGGAGTTGTGCCCGAAGGAACTTTGCTGAAGAATCGTCCACGCCAAAAATCGAGATCAACGAACCGATGACGGCAAGATTCCGAAACCTCGACTGTGACGTGATTAGAGTGTGTAGCAGCTGCCGCGCACGTGGATAAAGGTCGCGTGGCATCGATCGGGTTCGGAGTGCAAGAAATGACGTCGGTGTCGATTGCTCAACGAAACTGAACTGCGGCTTCACATTGGCCTCACGCTGAGCCTCGTCGAGAACGAAAGACGACACGTACATCGGATCTCCAGGTCGGCCCGGGATGGTGCCCGATGGCGAAGCCGCCGCACCGAGCCTGAAGAGGAATTCTGCGAGGAGTACTGTCCAGCCCTCCTCTGGGATCGTCCCCGTCGGATCTAGCACGATGGTGTTGAGGCCGACAGAGCGATCGAGCGCTTCGAGTACGGGATTCGAATGTGGTCGCACGATGTACGACTGTGGCCTATCCTCGGCGGGAATGCCCTTCATCATGGCCATGAGCTTGAACCAAATGACGCGAATGTTGACGTCACTAAAGCTGTATCCCATGAAGAGCACGGAGCGTCCGAGGAGGTCAGCTCGAAACTTGAGATCCATCGGAGACTCGAAGTCGAGTCTCCGATAATATGACGATTCAGTGAGCACCAGCGTCTCGTCATGACGCAGGTCGCCATGATACTTGACCACTTGTGTCAGCTCGTGGTCAGCGGTAGCAATATCGCGTGGTAGGGTCACGACGTTTACCGGTAGGTCCAGCTTCCGGAGCGTACCTTCTATAGCTTCGTCGTAGTTGGTCGTGTAAATCTGAGGCGCGCCGAGGTTTGCGAGTTCGACGTGGAGCCCCGAGGTCAGATAGTCGACGTTGGATGGGAGTTCACGCTCGATGATGTGTCGAATTGGACCCATCGTCTGATAGCTCTTGAGGAAGAGAAACTCCGCCACTTGTAGCGGATCATTGTTCGCGTAGTTCTTCAGATCGGCGAACGTCGTCTCGGGACATACGTCTCTAGCGATGGACTCAAGGAGCATCCACCACGTGGGGAACTTGAAGTGCGCCGAGGCGCCAGCGCCGACGAAAGGAATGACCTTGCGTTCAGACACGAGACGCACCAATTCTGCGGGGGGATCAGGGATCGTCATACGGGCGTAGCCTCCGCCGGGTGAGCTCTCTGCAACACAGCACCCGCTAACTGCACGCGAGACTAGTTCATGGGAGCTTTCTGTCATGCTGGGACGTCCGCTTTCCGCAAGAAGCGATTCGTCGGGATTTGGAGGGGCGGAGGAAGCCGGGCGAAGAACGGCTGCGCCGCCCGCCAGGCGACGGCTCTCGCACCACACAACTCCGTGACCAGCGTCGGGAGCGTCACCACGACGGCCACATCTGGGGCGATCAATTCGGCGAGGAATCGATGCGCTTCAACCTCGAGATCGACGACCTCGAGGCCGACAGCAACGCAGTCGTCCTCGAGCAGCGGCACGGCGACGATACGCACCGCCGTTTCGAGGAACTGCACCAACTGTTGGATCGAAACGACGTCGCCCGCATCTGAGACGCTGCCACCGAGTCGGAACGCCGCACACTCCTCGATGAGCTCCTGGCCGACGTCACAGTTCTACCGGACCGCCTCACGGTCAGCGTCCGCGGAGCCCCAGCGCTCAACGCGGGCTTCTCAGAAGTCGGTCTGAAGGACTCGACTTTGAGTGGTGTCGGAGGGGGGACTTGCACCATTACCCCACGCGCATTCCCGCCCGGT
>JAXLRH010000004.1:0-319912 GCA_046331245.1 Acidimicrobiales bacterium
TCGTGATCGCGCTCGAACCCGACGACTGGGCGAAGCCCGGGCTCGGCGAGTGGACCGTTCGGGAGCTCGTCGGTCACACGATCCGGGCGTTCTCCACCGTCGATCGCTTCCTCGACAACCCGTCGGACTCGGCGGACGTCGGCGACTCGGCGACCTACTACCGGGTCGCGCTCGGCAGCCTCCCCGACGTGCACGCGAGCGTGGCCGAGCGTGGCCGCGAGGCCGGCGTCGCCCTCGGCGACGATCCGGTCGAGGCCGTGGTGGAGCAGGTGAGCGCGACGATGGGCCGCCTCGGCGACACGACCGGCAACGAGATCGGCGTCACCGCCGTCGGCGGCATGCGCCTCGCCGACTACCTCGAGACCCGGCTCGTCGAGCTGGTGGTGCACGGCCTCGACCTCGCGTCGGCGGTCGGCCGCCCGGTCGACTTCGGCGCCGCCGCCGTGCGCGCCGCGACGACGGTGTTCTCGAGCGCCACGCCGGTGGATCGCGACCTCGTGCTGCGGTCGATGCTCGGACGCACCGCCCTGCCGGCGGGCTTCAACGTCTGGCCCTGACCCCGCGGGCCAGCTCCGACCCCACGGTTTTGGGGTTCGTTCTGCGCGAGGGGTGCACACAAAGAACCCCAAAAGGCGGGAGACGGCAGGGGCGCGGAGCCCACCTGCCGAGGGCTACTCGGCGGTCGCGACCTCGATGCGGTCCTGCTTCCACTCACGGGCCGACTCCAGCGCCAACGAGGCCTGGTCGAGGAGCTCGTCGGTGGAGAACGCGTGCGCCGGGTAGCAGGCGACACCGGCCCACATGGTGTGCTGGCCGAACCGGCTGGTGAGGTTGCGGCGGATGCGCTCCACCGTCCACACGGCGCCGTTCTCGGGCGTGTCCTCGAGGATCAGTGCGAAGCAGCCGTCGGCCATGCGGCACGCGGTGTCCGCATCGCGGAGCGTCTGACGGATCGAGCCGGTCACCTTGGTGGCGTCGGCCTCCGGGCTGCCCGGGGCGCCGGACCCCTCGACGACCTCGACGAGGGCGACGGCGACGGGGCGAAGGTGGCGGCGGGCCGAGGCGATGCGGGCATCGAGCGCCACGCGGAAGTAGGCCTCGCTGAAGAGGTTGGTCTCGGGATCGGCGAGCAGACGGGTGTCGGTCGGGCTGGAGCCCGGGAGCACCGTGCCGCCGACGGGGGCCTCGGTGTCGTTGAGCTTGCGGTCGAACGAGCCGGCGGCCGGCTGATCGGCCATGTAGTCGGCGAGGCTCTGCTTGGTGTGCTCGTGCGCGGTGCGCTCGTCCGTGAGCGCCCGCGTCGCCGCGTCGAGCTCGTCGCGCAGCGAGGTGACCGTGCCCTCGGCAGTGGCGGCGCGGGCGTCGGGCTCGGCGCCGGAGACCGACGCGCCGAACGCCATCAGCCCCGCAATCACGGCCGCGGCGCCACCGGCCAGGCCAAGAGCCGGCTGGTCGGCCACGACGCACACGACGCCCGCCGCGAGGCCGAGGCATCCGATCATCGTTCCGGTCAATCGTCGCAATCCCACGTCACTCCATCGGCATTTCCGGCGCCAAGTGAAGCATTCTTGTGCATCGGGTCCGCCGCCACGGCGACCCGGTCAGCGGCAGGACATCGCCGCCTGTTGCAGGATCGAGACGATCTTCGGGTCGGGGTTCGCGCCGTCCAGGCCGACGACGGCGAGCGGGTCGATCTTCTGGCGGATCGCGTCGGCGATGCAGGAGCCCACGGCGGCGCTGAGGCCCATCGTCTCGAACTGCTGGGCGATCTGCGCGTAGATGTCCGACTCGGAGGGGTCGGCCGGGCAGTTCTGGGCGGAGGCGAGCGTGCCGTCGACGAGGAACTTCGTCACCTGCGCGGTGACGCACGACCGGGACAGGCTGGCCGTGTGTCCACTTCCCCCGTAGGTGATGAGCGTGGGGTCGCCGAGCGCGGTGCGCATCTGGCCCGTCCACTCGATGGGCGTCGCCGGGTCGCCCTGCGTTCCCACGATCAGCAGGTGCGGCGTCGCGGTCGTGGCGGAGATCGCGAGGCCGTCACCGGTGGGCAGCGTCACGCACGACGGCGTGTCGGTGGCCGGGTCGGTGTCGAGGAGGGGTGGGATCGGCCCGGCCAGCTCCCGCACCTTCGCGAGCTCGCCGGTCTCGAGGGGCCCGTCGGCGTCGAGGCAGTTCACGACGGACTGCGTCTCGTAGCCGTTGCCGTAGGTGCCGTCCGGCTGCTTCGACGACTGACGGCCGGCGAGGTCGCTGAGGAATGCAGCGCCCTCCTGCGCCCGTGACGAGTCGTCGCCCTGGAGGGCGTCCACGGCCTCGGCGAGCGCCATCGACACCGACGGGTCGTACAGCGCGGTGACGACGCCGGTGACGTACTTCTCCTTCGTGAGCTGCTCGCTGCCGGTGGAGCCGCCCGATGCCGGCGTGATCGTGAACGGCGTCGCCTTCAACGTGGCGGCGAGGGCGTTCATCCGGCCCATCGCGTCCGGCGCCAGCGGGCACGTCGTGTCGGCGTTGCATCGCGTCACGAACGCCTCGAGCGCGCGGCTGATGCCCTTCACCTGGCCCGACGACGAGTCGACGAGGTCGCGCGACGGGGTCACCGACCCGTCGAGCACCACGGCCCGCACCCGGTCGGGGTACTTCGTGGCGTACGCGGCGGCGATGCGGGTGCCGTACGACAACCCGAGGAACGTGAGGCGCTCGTCGCCCACGGCGGCACGAAGGTCGTCGAGGTCGCCGGCCACCTCGTCGGTGCCCAGGTTGCGGAACAGCTCGTCGTCGTCCTTGGCGCAGCCGTCGGCGATCTCCTGCTCCTCGCGTGCGGCGTCCGCCTGCGCGGTGGCCGGATCGGTGGACGGCTCGGCGTCCACGATCTTCGCCCGCTGCGACTGCGTGAGGCAGTCGAGCGGCGCGCTCGCAGCGATGCCGCGCGGGTCGAACGACACGATGTCGAAGCGCTGCCGCCAGTCGGCGGGCAGGCCCTCGGCGCTGCTGGCGAGGAACTCCAGGCCGGAGCCGCCGGGCCCGCCCGGGTTGACGATGAGCGAACCGATGCGCTTGCCGGCCGAGCCCTTCGCCGGGATGCGGGCGACGGCGAGGTCGATGGTGCGGCCGTCGGACGAGTCACGGTCGACCGGGACGGCGAGCGTCCCGCACTGCATCCCCGCGCTCCGAGCCGCCGACGCGACCTCGTCGGTCACGGCGATCTCGACGTCGCGGCACGTGCCCCAGGCGATGGTCTGCCCCGTGGTCGGCGTGCTGTTCGAGGTGGGGGCCGTGCTGCCGCTCGTGACCCGCTTGCCGAGCGTGATCTTCCCGCCACCCGACGAGCAGGCGGTGACGAGGAGGCAGCAGACGACGATCGTGGGGACTCGCCGGTTGGTCATGACGCCCGAAGTTAACGGTTGTCGGTCGGGCGTCGAGGTCAGCGGCGGGTCAGCCGTTGCGGTGCGCGAGGGCGAGATCGGCCACCGTCGTCATGAGACGGGTGAGCTCGAAGTCCTTCGGGGTGAACACCGCGGCGACCCCGGCGTCGAGCAGGCGCGGCCGATCGTCCTCGGGGATGATGCCCCCGGCGACCACGGGGCACTCGACGCCGTCGGCGCGGAGCAGGCGGACGACCTCGGGCACGAGTTCGAGGTGGCTGCCCGACAGGATCGACAGACCCACGATGTCGACGTCCTCGTCACGTGCCGCGGCGGCGATCTGCTCCGGCGTGAGGCGGATGCCCTGGTAGATGACCTCCATGCCGGCGTCGCGTCCGGCCACTGCGATCTGCTCGGCACCGTTCGAGTGACCGTCGAGGCCGGGCTTGGCCACGAGGAAGCGGGGCGGGCCGCCCGGCACGTCACGCAGGCGGTCGGCGAGCTCGCGGAGACCGGAGGAACCGCCGACGCCGGCCGCCGCGCCGACACCGGTGGGGGCGCGGAACTCGCCGAACACCTCGCGGAGGCGGCCGGCCCACTCGCCGGTGGTGCCGCCGGCGTGGGCGAGCGCGATGGTGGCGTCCATGATGTTCTCGTCGGTGCGGGCGACGCGCTCGAGCTCGTCGAGGGCCGCGTCGACGGCCGCCTGGTCGCGACCGGCGCGCCACTCCTCGAGCTCCGCGATGGCCGCCGCCTGCACCGCGGGGTCGACCTTCATGATGTTGTCCTCGCCGCCGAGCGGCGACTCGGCGGTCTCGGTGAACTTGTTCACGCCGATGACGGTCTGCTCGCCCGACTCGATGCGTCGCATGCGCTCGGTGTGGCTGCGCACGAGGCGGCCCTTCATCTCGTCGATCGCCTCGAACGCGCCGCCCAACGCCAGGATCTCGTCGAGCTCGGCCTGCGCCGACTCGATCAGCTCCGCGGTGCGCCGCTCGATGACGTGGGAGCCCTCGAAGATGTCCTCGTACTCGAGGAGGTCGGTCTCGAACGCCAGCACCTGCATGATGCGGAGCGACCACTGCTGGTCCCAGGGGCGGGGGAGGCCGAGCGCCTCGTTCCAGGCCGGCAGCTGCAACGACCGGGCGCGTGCCGACTTCGACAGCGTGACGCCCAGCGCCTCGAGCACGATGCGCTGGATGTTGTTCTCGGGCTGGGCCTCGGTGAGGCCGAGGCTGTTCACCTGGACGCCGTAGCGGAAGCGACGGGCCTTCGGATCGGTCACGCCGTAGCGCTCCTCGCAGAGGCGATCCCACATCTGCGTGAACGCACGCATCTTGCAGTTCTCCTCGATGAAGCGGATGCCGGCGTTCACGAAGAACGACACCGACGCCACGACCTCCGGCATCGCGTCCGCCGCCACCTGGCCCGAGTCGCGCACCGCGTCGAGCACGCCGATCGCGCAGGCGAGCGAGTAGGCGATCTCCTGGGTCGGCGTCGCGCCGGCCTCCTGCAGGTGGTACGAGCAGACGTTCATCGGGTTCCAGTGCGGAACGTTCCGGTTGCAGTAGGCGAACATGTCGACGATGAGCCGGCGGCTCGCCTCGGGCGGGAAGATGTACGTGCCCCGCGACAGGTACTCCTTCACGATGTCGTTCTGGGTGGTGCCGCGGAGCACCTTGCTGTCGACGCCGTGGTCCTCGGCGTTCGCCACGTAGAGACCGAGCATCCACGCCGCGACGGCGTTGATGGTCATCGACGTGTTCATCTCGCCCTGCGGGATGCCCTCGAGCAGCTGGCGCATGTGGCCGAGGTGCGCCACCGGCACGCCGACCTTGCCGACCTCGCCGCGGGCCATCACGTGGTCGGGGTCGTAGCCCGTCTGGGTGGGGAGATCGAAGGCGATGGACAGGCCCGTCTGTCCCTTCGCGAGGTTCGTGCGGTAGAGCTCGTTCGACGCCTTGGCCGTGCTGTGGCCCGAGTAGGTGCGCATCAGCCAGGGGCGGTCCTTCGGCCTGGCGGCGTCGCCGGAGCGGGCGTCGGTCGCGGGGGCGTCGGTCGGTGCGGTGGTCGGCTCAGCCATGGCGTCCATTGTCCCGCACGCGACGCTGCCCGGGCGAAACCCGGGCAGTGTCAGGAGGGAGGGAGAAACAGGCGGGGCGGAGCGAGGGCCACGGTGCGCCAGCACCCTGGAAAGCGCTGGTTGGCGATGCGTTTGGAGGGAGAGTGTGTCCCCCGCTCCCATGCCCCGGCTGTTTTGCACCAGTGGGGGCGAATTCCACTGGCACAATGTGTATCGACATGACGGAAGAAACCTTGAGCAGAAAGTCCGGCGCCCGGAGGCCGTTCCGGTGATCGCGGCCGAGCAGCTCTTCCTGGGCAAGGACCTCCTGCCGTGGCTCCTCTTCGCCATCGGCTCGGCGCTGGTGGTGGCCAACATCGCGGCGGTCGTGCACCCGCCCCGCGTCGACCGTGACGATCCGACATCGCCACGCCGGCCGGCGCCGCCCCTGTCGAGGGTCGCCCCATGGGTGTTCCTCGGGCTGCTGGTCGCGGGGTGGGCGCTGGCGAGCCTGCTGAGCTCGTGACCGATCCGGGCGCGCCGGGCGAGAGCCTCCTGACGTGCTCGGGGCTCACGGTGCGCCACGGAGGCCACGTCGTCGTGAGCGACGTCGACCTCACGGTGGGTCACGGGGAGGTCGTCGGCCTCATCGGAGCGAACGGTGCCGGCAAGACCACCACGATCGACGCGATCTCGGGGTTCGTCGCGCACGAGGGGAGGGTGGCGCTCGAGGGGGTCGATCTCGCGCACGAGCCGCCGCACCGACGTGCGCGCGCCGGCATCGGGCGCACCTGGCAGGGCGTCGAGCTGTTCGACGACCTCACCGTCGGCCAGAACTGCCGCCTGTCGACGCCACACGGTGGCTGGCGTGGCGTGGTCGCCGATCTGTTCGGTCGGCCCGTGTCACCCGACGTGACGGCCGTCGTCGACGGCGCGCTCAACGCCGTCGGTCTCGCTCACCTCGCCGATCGCCGCCCGTCGGATCTGTCGAACGGGCAGCAGAAGCTCGTCGGCGTCGCCCGGGCGCTCGCCGCCCGCCCGCGCGTGCTCCTGGCCGACGAGCCGGCTGCCGGTCTCGACGACGTCGAGCGCGTCGAGTTCGGTCGCGCGCTGCGTGCCGCCGTCGCGTCCGACGGCGTGGGCGTGCTCATCGTCGATCACGACACGCGCCTCATCTTCGACATCTGCGACCGGGTGTACGTGCTCGACTTCGGTGCCGTCGTCGCGGTCGGCACCGCCGCGGAGGTGCGTGCGTCGCCGGCGGTCATCGAGGCGTACCTGGGGGTCGCGACATGACCGCAGCGCACCTGGTCGTCGAGGGCCTGGTGGCCGGGTACGGCGCGGCGCCGGTGATCGTCGACGTCGGCCTCGAGGTCGACGCCGGTGAGGTGGTGTGCCTCCTCGGGGCCAACGGCGCCGGCAAGTCGACGACGCTTGCGGCGATGACCGGCCTCCTCCGCCCGACGGCCGGCTCGGTTCGCCTCGCCGGTGTCGAGCTCCTCGGTCGTCGGCCCCACCGCACCGCACGGGCCGGCGTCGCCCACGTCCCGGAGGACCGCAGCCTGTTCCCGTCGCTCACGGTGGGTCAGCACCTCCGGCTCGGCGCTCGCCGTTCGGGCGGGCGGCGCGATCTGGGTCCGCTCGCCGAGGTGCTCGCGTGGTTCCCGGCGCTCGACCGGCTCCACGACCGTCCCGCCGGTCTGCTGTCGGGCGGCGAGCAGCAGATGCTCGCCATCGCCCGTGCGCTGATGGGTCGGCCCCAGGTGCTCCTCATCGACGAGATGAGCCTCGGCCTCGCTCCGCTGGTCGTGTCGTCGCTGCTCGACTCGATCACCGCGCTCGCCGCGGACGCGGGGTGCGCGGTCCTGCTCGTCGAACAGCACGTCGCGCTCGCCCTCGCGGCGGCGGATCGTGCCTACGTGCTGAGTCGCGGCCGCATCACGTATGCCGGGCCGGCGGCCACGCTCGCGGGCGACCACGACCTCCTGCTGACCGACTACTTCGGCGGGTCGAACTCGATCACGGCCATCGGCTCGTAGAACTTCTCCGTCGACGGCAGCACGATGGTGCGGGCCGGACGAGAGCCGGCGACGGTCTCGACGACCTTCTGGCATTGACCCTCGAGCGTGAGGAAGTTGTCGCCGACGACGATGAAGAGCGCCTTGCCTTCGGCCCGCTTCAGGAGGTCGGCCCCGAACTTCGCCGGGTCGTTCTTCGCGTTGCGCTCCTTGTAGTCGACCCAGTCGACTCGCTCGGGCGCAGCGAACCTCGGGTAGGTCGTCACGTCGTACTTCTGCTCGTCCAGCAGACGGGCGACCGACGGGCCGAGCTGGTCGGGGCAGGCGATGACCACCCCGGTCGGCGCCGCGGCCCGGATCGCGTCGGTTGCGACACCTGCCTCGGTGCGGTCGAGCCGGAGCACGAACCCGATGCCGGCGAGCGCCGTCGCGACGAACGCGACGAGCACGACCTCGCGGACCACGCCGCTGCGGAACTGGTCGAGCCCGAGCGCGACGAGGATGACGAAGAACGGGAAGTAGACCGCCGCGTAGCGGGGCGAGAAGCCCATGCCGTTGGCGAGGGCCACGACCGACGCGATGACCGCCGTGAGCGCGAGCACCGAGAGGGGTCGGCGGGCCAGCGGGTGGGCGAAGAAGTCGAGCTCGATGCGCTGGTGGTCGATGCCGGTGCCGAAGATCCCGATCACCACGAGGATCACGAGGAGCAGCATGCCGATCTGCGCCTCGGAGTACGGGCCGCCGGCGAACTCGGTGAGCGAGGTCACGATGAGGTTCGTGATGCGGAAGCTCTTGGCCCACGGCGTGCCGGTGTGGGCCGACTGGTACAGCAGGTTGGGGACCCACGGAACGAAGGTGAGCGCGCCCACGGCCATCGCCGCGAGGATCTTGAGCGAACCGGCGACCAGCTCGCGATCGCCACGCCGCTGCGCGCGTGCCAGTCGCACCACGGCGAGGACGCCGATGGCTGCGATGAGCCACATCGACCAGTAGTGGGTCCAGAGCAGGAGGCCGGTGGTGACGGCGATGCCGGCGAGCGTTCGCAGCTTCGGTGCCGCGATCGCCGCGGTGATGAGCAGGTAGCCGGCGAACACCTCGGCCATGAGGAGCGCGTACATGCGGGTCTCGCTGCCGTACCGGAACGCGTACGGCGAGAGCGCGAACACGAGCGCGGTCGTGTAGCCGAGGCGTCGGCCACCGATGCGGCGACCGACGAGGTAGGCGAGCGGCAGGGTGGCGACGGTGATGAGGCCGGACAGGGCGCGCACGGCGTGGTCGCTCTCGCCGAACAGCGACATCCAGCCGTGGAGGAGCACGTAATAGAGGGGTGGGTGCCCGTCGTGGCGGAGTGCGTCGGAGATGCTGCCGAGCGGCAGCTTCGCGATGTTCACGCTGAGTGCCTCGTCGAGCCACAGCGGCGACGTCACGAAGAACCGCGCGACGAACGACGCGGCGACGGCACCGGCCATCAGCACCAGCGTCAGCGGGTGGGCGAACGCCCGCCAGGGCGCGGCCGAGCCGGGTGACCCGTCGGGGGTGGACGTCGTGTCAGGTTCGGCCATCGGGCTGCTTCGTCGGGGAGAGGTGGTGGTAGGCCTTGCGCGCCGGGCGCATCGCCCGGAAGTACAGCTTCCGAAGCGCCGAGTCCTTGGTCCACGGGTTGTACACGCCGGCCGGGAACTCGAGCCGCTCGGCGGCACGGGCGAACTCCGTCCAGCGACTGATCTTCTCGAAGTTCGTACGGGTCACGTTGGCCGGGTCGAGTGCCGTGGGCAGGCCGTCGAACAGGTGGTTCGGGAGGTAGAGGTCGTCGTAGAAGTTCTCGAACGTCCAACGTGACGGCCGTACCCACCAGGGCCACTCGGCGCCGTACTGCGGCCAGCACATCGTCTCGAACGGGCGGGGCTCCTGGAAGCGCTCGGGGTGAAGGTGCTGGGCCACGTTGAAGTAGAGGGCCCACTCGCACACCATCGAGTCGGTGCTGACCTTCTCGAACTGCTCGAACGCCTCGGTCCACAGATCGCGTCGCATGATCTGCGGCATGTGCGCGCCGTAGGCGAGGTGAGGGAGGCCGAGGAAGGCGAGCGCGTCGTGGGTGACGTGCTGCGCGCGGTCGAAGTCGGTCTCGTGGCCGGGCCACTCCGCGAGCTCGTAGCTGTAGTAGCCGATGTCGCGGGTGCCGTCGGTGAAGAACGTCTCCGGCACGTCGCGCATGGGCCGGTAGTCGTCGTCGGAGAGCAGGAACACGTCGTCGGTGCGTCCGGCGGCGATCAGTGAGCGCCGCAGCGTGACGTTGCGGCGGACGTGGTCGAGGCGCTGGAGCGCGGCGGGGTCGAGACCGCTGATCTCCTCGTCGGACACGATCGTGATGTCCTCGTCGGCGACCCATGCGCCGAACGCCGCGTGCGAGCCGGACGGCGCCACGATCACGGCGCGGTCGACCCACGGCATGAAGAAGCGGACGTGTTGCCACGTCTCCCGCATCACCTGCGGCCGGTTGCTGATGTAGACGATCTGCATGGGCAGCGCCACGCTAGTCAGACGCAGGAGGTGAGCCGCACGGTCGTCGCGTCGACCGCTGCGACCGTGGCACCGCTGTGGCCCTGCGACCACGTGGTGAGCGCGGCGCCCAGGGTCGCCGACTGCGCCGCAGTGTCGCTCCTCGTGTCGATGCGGATGCATCGCTGGGCGCCGGACGTCCAGGTGACGTAGGCGTCTCCGGCCCAGCCGTCGGTGACGGGGTCGACCGAGCCGTCGAGGTTCACCCCGTTGCCGAGGACCAGCGTCATGAAGAAGCGGCCCCACGAGCCGGAGTTCACGACGGTGCCCGCGGCCGGCGGCGTGGGAACCGGGACGGCCCCCTCGTCCGCCAGGTACTTGGCGGGGCTCCATGCCTGCTCGGCCGTCGAGGGGTACCGCGAGAACATGGCGTCGATGCCGCTGTTGCCGCCGAGGCCGGCGATGAACTGCGGACCCCGGAGGTACGGCGTCTGGCTGATGCTGAGCAGGGCGAGGGGGACGCTGAGGATCTGCGGATCGATCTGGAACGACAGCTGCTCGGCGACGTCGGCGATCTGATCGAGCGGCGACATCGTGGCGACGTACGCCTGCTGCGTGCGCACGGCGTCGCCCTCGACCCCGACGAGGAACGCGAGCTGGGCCTCGCTCAGCACACCGTCGCCCTTGCTGATGTTCAGGTCGTGGAGCTGGTCGTCGAGCGCGTGCGTGAGCTCGTGGGCGACCACTTCGCGCCGGTACGGCGTGAGCTCGCTGCCGCGCACCTCGAGCACCTTGGTCGCCGGGTCGTAGAAGCCCACGACCGTTCCGCTGAAGGCGATCTGGTACTTGGCGAACAGGTCGTCGCCCGGCGGCATCCATCCGAGGGCCTTGAACGCCACCTCGTCGACGTCGAGCGACGGCTCCGCCGTGACGATCGACGCGAGGACGTGCTGCTGGAAGATCGAGTCGGGCACGAACTCCACGTCGGGTCGCGTGACGAACGAGTGGCCGCGGACCGACTCGACGAACGCGATGATCTGGTCGACCTGCTGCTGCGGGGTGAGCGGACCGACGTCGGGCGCGCACGCGGTGGTGAACCACCCGAGCGTCGCGACGACGGCGAGCATCGTGCCGATGGTGCGGCGTGCGTGCCGCCGTGCTCCGTTCCCCATGATTCGCCCCCCGGCGTCGTGACCTGCAGCGACGCTACCCGCTGGCGCGCTCACGCAGTCGGGGAGTCCCCGCGGTCGAGGAGCCCGACGAGCTTGTCGGGGTTCATCTGGATCCAGATGCGTCCGATGCGCCCGTCGGCCTCGATGTCGCCGGTGATCACCATCGGCCCGTCGACGTGGTCGAACAGCAGGCCGAGCGCGCCGTTCACCGTCACGGGGCGGATCTCGCGGACGTTGCCGGCCGCGCGTCGAGCGAGGTGCGCGAGCAGTCGTGCGACCCGGTCGGCGCCCACCACGTGGTGACGGGCCGCGCGTCGGTTGGGCCCGGCATCGCTCGTCAGTACGACGCCGGGCGCCAGGTGCGCCAGACACCCGTCGACGTCCCCGCCGAGGAGGGCGACGAGGAGGCCGTCCAACGTGGCCCGGTCGGTGGGCTCGGGCGTTCCGGCGTGGCCGGTGCGCTCGGGGCTCGACGGGTCGGCGCGGAGCTTCCGGCGGGCCCGGCTCGCGAGCTGGCGGCACGCCTCGGGCTCGCGTTCGAGGGTGGTGGCGATCTCGTCGAAGGTCACCCCGAAGACGTCATGGAGGAGGAACGCGGCGCGCTCGGCGGCGGATAGCCGGTCGAGCATCACGAGGAACGCGAACGACAGGGAGTCGGCGAGCTCGGCGGCCGAGGCCGGATCGGGCGGGCGGGACGGAGTCAGCGGGCCGACGAGCGGCTCGGGCAGCCAGGGCCCGACGTAGCTCTCGCGCCGTCGGGCCGTCTGCCGCTGCCGATCGATGGCGAGACGCGTGACCATCCGCACCAGGAACGCCTCGTCGTTGCGCACGGCGTCGAGGTCGACGCCCTGCCAGCGGACGTAGGCCTCCTGGAGGGCATCCTCCGCGTCGACCACCGAACCGGTCATGCGGTAGGCGATGCCGAAGAGGCGGTCGCGGTGCGGCTCGAACCGCAGCGAATGCGGCGATGCGGTCGGCAGGCTCATGGGGTGGCCGCCGTGACGGCCGTGCGGGCGGGTGACGCAACGAACGCCGCAGCGGCGGTGCCGGCGGCCCGTCCGCTGGCCAGTGCCGCGCCCCCGAGCTGGTCGTGGGCGCCGACCCAGTCACCCGCGACGAACAGGCCGTCGCCGTCGGGGACGACGGCCGCCGGGCGGCCGGCCATGCCGAGGCCGGGGCGAGGACGGTCGCACGCGACGACCCGGCGCAGGCCCACCTGTCGCGCTGCCACCTGGTCACGCCAGCCGGGCTGGATCTCGTCCGCGATCGCCTCCAATGCGGCCACGTCGGTGTCCGCCGGCGGCTCGTAGGCCATGACGTGCAGCACGTCGCCCCGCGAGCCGAGGTTCGCCGCCGGGGTGTGGACGCTCGCGTAGGTCGAACGATCGATGCCCAGGACGAACTTCGTCGAGGGCCGCGGCAGGCGACGGAGCCCGAGGTCGAGGCAGGCGGCGTGCACCGGGACGGCGCCCGCTGCGGCGGCGGCGAGCGACTCGACCGTGCCGCCGGTGAGGCGGTGTGCCGTCTCGGGACCACCGGAGGAGATCACGACCGCCCGGCACTCGGTGGTGATCTCGCCCTCCGTCGGATGGGTCCACGTGACCTGCCAACGGCCACCGTCGACATCGGCCGCGGACACGCGAGCGCCGCGTTCCACCCGCGCGCCGGCGGCGATCGCGGTGCGCTCGAGCGCGTCGACCAGCTGCTGCCAACCGCCGTCGAGGTAGGTCACCCCGCGGAGCCCGGCGCGGACCTGGGTGATCGCTCCGTCGGCCGAGAACGTCGCGAGGTCGCCGACGTAGGAGGTGAGGCGCACGAGCGCGGCGGCGAGAGAACGTCCGACCGGGTCGGACACGCGGTGTGCGATCCACTCCTCGGCGGACGAGTCGACCCAGCCGGCGTCCTGGCGGTCGTGGTCGAGCCGTTTGATGAGCCGGCCGATCTGGGCAGTGGCCCGACCGGGTGGGACGCGTCGGAGCGTGCCGTCGATCGAGAGGCGTGGTGCCGCGATGGGCGGGTTGCCGCCGGTCGGCCGGATGCCGAGCTCTCGCAGGGCGGCCATGCCGTGGCCGGCGCGGTAGAGCGCGTGCGGACCCTCGTTGAACGCGAACCCGTCCACGTCGGAGGTGCGGGCCCGTCCTCCGATCGACTGCCGCGCGTCGAGCACGGTCACGGAGGCCCCGGACCGGGCTGCGTACGACGCGGCGGTGAGGCCGGCGAGTCCCGCGCCGATGACGACGACGTCGACGGGTCGGGTCTGATGTGTGCCGCTGGTGTGCTCCATGGCTGCTCCTCGTGTCGCTGATCTACCAGACGTCGCAGCGGTGGCGGCGGCGTCATCGTGAAGACGACGGAGCGGCGGGAAACGTGACGTCAGGTCGAGGGAGCGAACGCGGTGTGCACGAACTCGTCGATCCGGCAGCGGCGGGCGATCGCCGCGGCGATGAACGCGGTGTCGTCGACGTCGTCCGGGTTCGTCGCGGGGAGCGTGACCACCGAGACATCGAGCCGGTCGTCGTGGTGGATCTCGACGCGCACGTCCCGGAGTGCGACGACGGCGCTCGGGTCGACGGCGATGAGGTCCTGCGCGAGGCCGCGTGCCGAGGCCTGCACGTCGATCGGTGACAGCGTCGTGACGAAGGTGCTCGCGCCGCGTTGAGGGCCGATGGTCGTGACGACGTCGGCATCGATCGTTGCGCCGACCCCGACCACGTCGATGTGGGCGATGTCGCGGATCCAGCCGAAGCCGGCCAGGAGCGGACCCTGTTCGGCGAGTCGCCCCACGAGCTCACGGAACTCGCACGCGTCGACGTCGGGCGCAACGGAGGCGTCGTGCGACACCAGCAGCCGCGCCCCGCGGGGCAGGCT
Source organism: Acidimicrobiales bacterium (assembly GCA_046331245.1). Classification (GTDB taxonomy): domain Bacteria; phylum Actinomycetota; class Acidimicrobiia; order Acidimicrobiales; family Microtrichaceae; genus SSF14. Next base: position 13,985 of record JAXLRH010000004.1, read on the forward strand.
GAGCTCGAGGGCCAGGTGGGGTGTCGCGTGGACGAGGGCTGCAGCGAGGCGGAGTCGCTGCAGCTGGAGGCGGAGGAGATCGTCGGTCATCACCGGCACTGTAGGTTAGGCATACCTAACACGCAACGCGCCTCCATGGGGTTCTCACCCGGGCGTGTCGTGGCGACCGTCGGCGTGGCGGGCGAACCGACCGGTCTCCCGCCCGTGCACCGGCGCGTCGGAGTCCCACGGCCAGCCGCCGAACCCGGTCTCGCGGTAGTCGACGAAGGCCTGCTCGATCTCGGCTTCGGTGTTCATCACGAACGGGCCGTAGCGGGCGACCGGCTCGCCGATCGGGCGACCCTGCAGCACCATCGCCTCGACCGGCCCGGCCGTAGCGGACACGGTGACCGAGCGGTCGGAGCGCAGGAGGGCGCCCGTGGAGCCGCCGACCGCGTGGTCGTCGATCGACAGGCCGTCGCCCTCGAAGACGTAGATCGTGCGCACCGTGTCGGCGCCGGCAGCAGCGGGCATCTCCCACGACGCCCCGCGCTCGAGTGCGAGGTGCCAGATCGCGAGATCGGCCTCGACGCGCGCCGCCCAGGAGTTGGGTGGCGGCGTGGGCGCGACGATGTCGGAGCCGGCGGGTGGGCCGGCGATGACGGTGATCGTCGCCGTGGCGCCGTCGGGCGACACGACCTGCAGGCTCGGGATGTCCTCGCTCCACAGCATCGTGAAGTAGGGGTCGACGAGCTTGTCCTGGGCGGGGAGGTTGAGCCAGATCTGGAACAGCTCGGCGGGGTTGCCCCGCTCGGCGTCGAGGAGCGGGAACATCTCCGAGTGCACGACGCCGCGCCCGGCGGTCATCCACTGGGTGTCGCCGCGCCCGAAGCGGGCGGCTGCGCCGAGCGAGTCGGAGTGGTCGATGAGGCCCTTGCGCACGAACGTCACGGTCTCGAACCCGCGGTGCGGATGGTTCGGGAAACCGGGGACGACGTCGCCGTGGTACATGTTCCAGCCGTCGACGTCGGCGAAGTCCTGGCCGATGGAGCGGCCCTCGAGGCTGGCAGCGGGCCCGAGGTCGGGGTTGCCGGCGGGGTAGTCGTCACGGTGGTGCGCGCAGAACAGGAACGGGTCGATGGTCGGCCACTGGTTGCCGAGCGGCACCTCCTGCAGCACCGGGTCGGTGGTGTCGGGGGTGGGCGCGTCGGTCGTCGCGTTCGTGCTCATGCCGCTCCTCAACGGCGGTGGGCCGCCGCGCATTCCTCGTGCCGTCGCCGTGTCGCACGGTCGACGGCGCACCGTAGTCTCGACCGATGACCTCCGCCCCGACCGTCGCCGTGATCGGTGGCGGCCCGGGTGGCCTGATCGCCGCCGAACGCCTGGCGTCGGCGGGGTTGTCGGTGACGGTCTACGAGCACATGCCGTCGGTCGGGCGGAAGTTCCTCCTCGCCGGTCGGGGGGGTCTGAACATCACGCACTCCGAACCGCTCGAACGCCTGATGGAACGGTACGGAGCTGCGGCGCCGGCCCTGGCGGGGGCGATCGCTCGATTCGATCCGGCCGCGTTGCGGGCGTGGGTGTCGGGGCTCGGCGAGGAGACGTTCGTCGGGTCGAGTGGCCGAGTGTTCCCCCAGAGCTTCCGGGCGACCCCGCTCCTGCGGGCCTGGCTCGATCGCCTCCGTGGGCTGGGCGTCGAGATCCTGACGCGCCACCGCTGGACGGGGTTCGCCGATGCGGCAACCGGCCTCGCGCTGACGTTCGTGGTCGACGGGGCGGACGACGCGGTGGTCGTCACTCCGGACGCGGTCGTGCTCGCACTCGGTGGGGCGAGTTGGCCGAAGGTCGGTTCGGACGCGGCGTGGGTGCCGTTGCTCGAGTCGAGGGGTGTAAGCGTGGCCACGCTGCGTCCGGCCAACTGCGGGTTCGTCGCCGAGTGGACGGACGTGTTCCGCGAGCGCTTCGCGGGCGTGCCGTTGAAGAACGTCTCGCTGTCGATCGACGGCGCCACGGCCCGCGGCGAGGCGATGATCACCGAGACCGGTCTCGAGGGCGGGGTGGTGTACGCGATCGGCGCGACCATCCGCGACCGCATCGAGGCCGACGGAGCGGCCGTCGTGCGCGTGGACCTCCAACCCGACATGGACGTGGAGCGGTTGACCGAGCGTCTGCGTCGGCGACGGCCCAAGGAGTCGGCGACGAGCGCGCTGCGCAAGGGCGCCGGGCTGTCGGCCCCCGCCGTCGCGTTGCTGCGCGAGGCGACGGGCAACCAACTGCCGTCGGAGCCGGCCGAGCTGGCCGCGCTCATCGGTTCGGTGCCCGTGCGCCTGGTGGGGTGCGAGCCGGTCGAGCGAGCGATCTCCACGGCGGGCGGGGTGGGGCTCGACGAGATCGACTCGTCGATGATGCTGCGTCGGTGTCCCGGCGTGTTCGTCGCCGGCGAGATGCTCGACTGGGAGGCGCCGACGGGCGGCTACTTGCTCCAGGCGACCTTCAGCACCGGCGTCGCCGCAGCGGACGGAGTGCTCGCGTGGCTGGAGGCCGACCGACCCACCGGGTGAGCGTCAGCCGCCGTCGCTGTCGTGGTCGCGTTCGCCGTCGCCGTTCTTGGGGGCGTTCTTGAACGTGTCGCCCCACGTGGCCTTGGCCCCGCTGTGGCCGACGTCGATGACGGTGATCGTTGCGCCGGTCGCGCTGGCGAGCGCGAGGACGACGAGCACGGCGCCGGCGACCTTCGGCGACGGCTTGCCGAGGCGACGCTGGAGCGGATCGGCGGCAACGGCGGCCGCAGCCGCGAGGGTCACGAGCACGGACCACGGGAGAACGGCGTCGGCGGCGTGGGTGTGCGCCTCGACGGCCGACGTCTCCTTCACCTGGTGTTCCAGCGACTCGCCGCTCTGCTCGGCGAGGAACACGGCGACGGTCGCGACGATCGCAAGGCCGAGCGCGATCGGTGCCCCGATCCGGCGCGCCTTCGGGAGCAGCGCGACCACCACCACGAGGATCGCGGCGAGCGGCAGCAGCACGACGGCGCCGTGGACGATCAGAGGGTGCGCAGGCAGGCCGAAGATCGATTTCAGTTCCATGGGTGGATCACTTTCGGGGTCAGGGGGTGGGAAGAGGTCGGCGGGGCGACTGGTTCGAGGCCAGCACCCGCATGAGCGCGAGGAACAGCACCACCGCGCAGAGTGCGAAGGCGAGCACCACGTAGATGCGGTTGGACGTGTCGGAGCCGGCGGTCGCGGCGTGCAGCACGGAGAGGGCGAACGCGCCGAGGCTTCCGACGTGGATGCGGCGCCAGACGCGCAGCGGCAATCGACGCTTCACCAGCGACGTCAGCTCGACGATCACGACGATGTACGCGGCGATGACCCCCCACGCCACGCCGACGGTGCGCCAGTGGCTGTGGAAGGGAACGAGGATGTCGGCCGGACCGAAGTGCACGAACGTGTCGGCCACGAGCGCGGCGATGTGCAGAACCAGCGCGGCGACGGTGATCGTGCCCAGGAAGCGGTGGAGGTCGAGCAGCCACTTGGGAAGTGACGGCTTCCGGATGAGGCGGGTCGAGAGGAGCAGGCCCCAGATGACCGCGCCGCCCGACGCCGCGAGCGTGACCATGCCGCTCGAACGGGCGAGGTACCACCAGATCTGATCAGGCATCGACGGGCTCCCGTTCGGTGACCTGCACGGACGCGACGCTGTCGCCCCCGTGGCGGCCGTCCCGGAACTCCTCGATCCATCCGTCGGAGCGCGCGGTGGAGACGATCGCGGCGGTGGCGACCGCCTCGGCCCACCACCCGGCACCGGCGACGACCGTCGCGGTGAGGCCGCGCTGCAGCGACCGTCCGGTCGCGGGGTCGAGGATGTGTCGGTGGAGCTCCCCGCCGCGCACCCACGTGCGCACGTCGGTGTCGGACGTGGCGACGGCGCCGTCGCGCAGCTCCGCGATCTGCTCGGGGCGGTCACCCACGGCGGGGATCTCGATGCGCCACAGTCCTCCGCCGGGTGCGTCGCCGCGGGTGACGATGTCGCCGCCGATCTCCACGAGGACGCCGTGTGCGCCGGCGGACATGGCGAGGTCGGCCGCGAGGTCGGCGGCGAGGCCCTTGCCCAGGCCACCGGGGTCGAGCGCGGTGCCGGCCGGCAGCAGCACGGTGGACGTCGACGACACCACGACGATGTCGTCGCAACGCTCGGCGGGCCGGGTCTCGCCGGCCGCGGGCGCGTCGCTCGGGAGCTGTCGGTAGGTGCGGTCGTAGCCGAGCCCCGCGATCTGGTCGCGCATCGTGGGGTCGAATCGTCCGCCGGTGAGCCGGGACGCGCTGACGAGGTGTTCGACCAGCGTGAGCAGCGTCGGGGAGACGACGGTGATCCTGCCGGCGGCGGCATTGAGGCGGTTGAGCTCGCTGTCGGCGCGGAACCTGGTCCAGCAGCTCTCGAGCCGGTCGAGCTCGTCGACGACGTCCTCCGGCGTGAGTGACCCGCCGTTGAGCATGACGTGCGCCGTGGTTCCCATCACCCGTCGGGCCATGGCGTCGGCTGTCACCCGCCGGAACCCCGGGTGGTGGCGTGGCGTTGCACGGGTGGGGTGTACGGGACGTAGGGAACGTACGGCTGGGCCGTCGTCGGCGGCACCGTTCGCGGCGGGACGGTACGCACCGGGGCGGTTTGCGGAACGGTCGGCGGCACCGTCTGCGGTGCTGCGGCGGGCGCCGACGTAGGGACCGTTCCGTCCGGGTTCACGACGATGATGTGGAGGTCGGGCGCGGTCGGCACCGTGACCCCGCCGACGGTCGTGGTCGGGGCAGCGGGGCTGGCAGCGGCTTCCGACGACGGCGACGGGTGCAGGACGTGGTCGATCTCGAGGTAGCTCGTCATGCCGACGGTGGTCGACACGGCGAGGCCGGCGGTGACCCAGCGGGCGCCGAGCGCGGGATGGGGCCGGCGGCGCCTAGTCGTCATCGTCGTGACCCGACTCGTGCTCGCGCCGTTCGTCGTTCTCGTGTCGGGACCCTCGATCGTCGGAGCCGCGGTGGTCGGAGGAGCGGACGTCGCCATCGCCGTCGTGGTCTCGATCGGCGGTGATCGGGACCTGGTCGACGGCGATGGCGGAAGTTGACGGTCCCGACGAGTCGTCGGCCGCTGCGGTGGTGGTGCTGGAATCGGGAACGGTGAGCGACGCGTCGGTGGCGCGCGGCGATTCGACGACGACGGGCTCGAACGTGCCGGGGCCGGTTCGCTCGTCGTTGCCGGACATGATGCCGAGGCTCAGTCCGACGGCGGCTGCGATGCCGGCGATCCCCAGAGTGAGTCCGGCGGCGACACCCATCGCGGTTCGTCGTTGCATTCGGTGCCTCCCTTCCTCGTTCGTTGGTGAGATCTACGGTACGAACGCTCGGTCCAAGGTCGGTGCAGCGGAAGGTAAAGGGTTGGCAAAGTTCGCTCGATCCCCCGATGGTGTGGTCCAAGGTGGAGGCATGCGCCTGGTGCTGATCGAGGACGACGCGACGATTGCCGTGCCGTTGGCCGACGGTCTGCGCCGCTCGGGGTACGAGGTGACGGTCGCGTCCACGGCCGCCGAGGGGCTCGAGGCGTCGGTCGGCGCCGATCTCGTGTTGCTCGATCTCGGCCTGCCCGACCTCGACGGGTCGGAGGTGTGTCGCCGTATCCGTGAGACCTCCGGGGTGCCCATCATCGTGATCAGCGCCCGTTCGGAGGAGATCGACCGCGTGATGCTGCTGGAGTCGGGCGCGGACGACTACGTCGTGAAGCCGTTCGGAACCCGCGAGCTGGTGGCGCGCATCCGTGCGGTGTCGCGACGGGTCGCGCCGGCGCCGGATCCTGCCGACGACCAGGTTCGCCACATCGGTGGGCTCACGGTCGACGTCGCCGCGCACCGTGCGTACCTGGACGGCGTCGAACTCGACTTCACGCCTCGCGAGTTCGAACTGCTCGTCTACCTCACGGCCGACGTCGGCATCGTGCACCGGCGGCGGGAGATCCTCGAGTCGGTGTGGGACGAGCACTGGTACGGCCCGACGAAGACGTTGGACGTCCACGTGGCCGCGCTGCGCCGGAAGCTGGGCGACTCGGGGTGGATCGAGACCGTCCGGGGCGTGGGGTACCGCTTCGCCGAGCCCGCATGACTCGTCGAATCCTCGTCAGCTACCTCCTGATGACGGTCGTCATCCTGGCGATGCTCACGGTTCCGCTCGGGCTGAGCTTCGCCTCGCAGGAGCGGTCCCGCCTGTTCACGGCGATCGAGCGCGACGCCCGCGTGCTGGCGGCAACGTCCGACGACGCGTTCGAGAACCAGGACTTCACCTCGCTGCCGGCGCTGGTGAAGACCTATGCGAAGACGGGTGGGCGTGTGGTGATGGTGAACGCGTCCGGGATGTCGGTCGTCGACTCCGACGATCTCACCGGCGCGTCCCGCGACTTCTCGACCCGACCCGAGATCGCCAGTGCGCTGGTCGGCCACTACCAGAAGGGTGAGCGGGAGTCCGCGACGCTGGGCTCGTCGTTGGCGTTCGTCGCCGTGCCCGTGCAGCACGACGGCAAGGTGCTTGGCGCGGTGCGGGTGAGCTACCCGTCCACCACGGTCGACGCCCGGACGCGCTCGGTGTGGATCAAGCTGGTGTCACTCGGCGCAGCCACCCTGGTGGTGGTGGGCGCCGGTGGTTGGTTCGTGGCGCGCACGTTGGGTCGTCCCATCCTCGAGCTCGAGGGGGCGGCCGACGCGTTGGCCTCGGGCGACCTCGCGGCGCGCGTGCCGCTCGCCGACGGCCCCGACGATCTCGTGCGCGTGGGCAACACGTTCAACACCATGGCCGACCGACTGCAGACGCTCGTCGAGTCGCAACGGTCCTTCCTCGCCGACGCGTCGCACCAGCTGCGGACGCCGCTCACCGCGCTCCGTCTCCGCATCGAGTCGCTCACCGAGGGTCCTGCGGGCGAGGACGCAGACCCCGCCGTGGTCGACGCCGTGATGGCGGAGGTCGACCGGCTCTCGGAGCTCGTCGACGCGCTGCTGGCGATGGCCCGCCTCGATGCGCAGCCCGGCCGCCAGCAGGCGGTCGACGTCGCGGCGGTCGTGGCCGACCGGGTGGCGACGTGGAGCCCGCTCGTCGACGAGCGCGGGGTGTCGCTGGTCGTCGACGACCACGCCGGTTCCGTCACCGTGCGAGTGAACGAGGACGGCCTCGAGCAGATCCTGGACAACCTCATCTCGAACGCCGTCGACTACTGCCCGACGGGCTCGACGGTCACGGTGTCGACGTCGAACGTTCCCGTGGCCGGCGGTCCTCCGATGGTGTGCATCGCGGTCGGCGACGACGGCCCGGGCGTGACCGAGGCGCAGCTGCTCCGGCTGTTCGACCGCTTCTGGCGCGGGCCGGCGACCGGGGGCGAGACCACCGAGGGCAGCGGCCTCGGCCTGGCGATCGTGCGGCGGATCGCGGAGGCAGCCGGCGGGCAGGCGTCGGCCTATCGGGTGAAGCCGCACGGGCTCCGGGTGGAGGTCACCCTCCCACTCCGGGGCGACTGACCGCCGTCTGCGGCGCGCCGTACGGCGTTCCCGCCGCCGAGTAGCACTCGGGGTGGTAGTGCTCGGCGCGAGCCCAGAAGCCGTCTTCGTACACGTTGCAGATCACCTGTTGGCACGCCGGCCGAGTCCGGTAGCGGATCACCTCTCCGCACCCCGCGCAGGAGACGTAGGAGGCGGGCTTCACGTCCCGCACCACCGCTCGACTGCGATCGTCGACACCGACGGCCGTTCGCTCGTTCACACGCAACTCAGCCATGCACGGGTCCTACCCCGTCGGCGCCCGTCTCACCCAGCCGCCGGCGTCTGAATCCGTGTCACGAGCGGAGGAGGCGGAGCCGTTCCACGAGCCGGGCGATCACACCGTGGTGTGCCGGGCCATGATCGGCGCAACACGGGCACACCCCGATCCGCACGGGCTGATCGGTCGTCATGTGTCACCGGTACCCGATCGAGCCACGGGTACTCACCGGCGTCCGTCCGCGGAGTAGGTCGTTCTCCGCCGGCCGGGTCGAGCTAGGTCGGGCTCACGCCCATCGACCTGCCAACGGGGGCCTCGGTGACCGACGAGCCCACCGCGTAAGCCGAGCTGTTGCGGAAAGATCGCGCTCGCGTTCGAGTCGGTCGTGTAGGTCGACCAGCAGTTCCGCCACGTTGCCGCCGTCGACAGCGGTGATCAGCAGATGACTGGCCTCGTCATCCGTGAGGACCCTTGAGTGGGCGACGGCCGCATTGATGACCGTGGCGAGCGTCGCAGCGTTCCATCCGCCGATGATCATGATCATCGTGAGGCGAATCGTTTCGTCCACGTCGCCGGAGCGGATTCGCCTGCGAGCCTCGAAGACGCCCAGCCACAGCGCGAGCAACGTCGCAGAAAGGGTTGCGACGGCCGACATGACGTCGACCCACGCCGGTGCACCGCTCTGAGACGCGATCACCCGTCGAGAGTAGGCGCGCGGAGATCGGGGCGTCGCAACTTCGTCGGAGGGATTTGGGCCGCCGGCGCCAGGAGATCCTTGCGGCAATCAACTCGACCGAAGAACGACGAGACCCCGGCCGTGGCGGGGGTCTGCAGGGGATCGGGTGAGGAGAATCGAACTCCCGTATGCAGCTTGGGAAGTTCGCTGAGTGACTACGGCAGGCGAGTTGTGGGCACCGATGGCGTGCGGCCGAATGCCAGATTGCCGGTGCTCACGCATGACTTATGGGAAATCCGTGTGAAGGCGTGGGGCGTCAGCCATCGCGCCTGTTTGGCCGATGGGAGCCGACCTCCTCCGGGGTGGACGTGGGATAGTTGCTCCATGCACGACGTTGGCAGGTCGATGAGAGTCAGTGTTCTGGGTTGGTTGGAGGAGCGCCAGCAGACAGCGCTTCCTGGGCCGTCGGACCCCCGATCCCGGGGCGAGGGATCGGACTTGGGGCCTGAGCCAACGAGCCCCGTCACGAAGTCCCGCAGTGAGGGCTCGGCGAGCCTTGGACCCGAACCCGAGCCGGGAAGTCCCGTCACGAGATCCCGCGGCGAGGACTCGGGATGTCTTGGCCCCGATCCCGAGCCACTGACTCACGCCCGTGGCGAAGGGCCGTTCATGGGCGGCCGACTGCTCGTCGAACGCCCCCGCACTGCCGTGAGGGGAGAGGGGCCGTCGTCTCCCGCTGCAAGCATGCGAAGAAGTGAGGGCCCGCACACGTTCGTTCGTGGTGAGTGAGCCTTGTCCGCTGACAGCGACTCGAAAGCGGTGCTCGTTGTCGGGTTGGCGGATGATCCGCACGCCGAGGTCGTTCTAGACCGGCTCGCCCGGCGTGGCGTGACTTGCCTGCGGTTCTCGTATAACGATCTTGATGCGACCTCCGTGTCATGGACTCCGGACGGTGGCCTTAGCCTGGCTACGGGAACTAGGGGGGAGGTCACCGTAGGTCGTTCGACGACCATTTGGTGGCGACGACCGGGGCTACCCCCAGCGGGCGCCCTCGGCGTAGAGGAGGATGCGCGGTCGATCGATGAAGTCGCCGCCATCTTCCCGTCAGGTCTCGACTCATCCGGTCCGAGATGGGTCGATTCGCCGTGGCGGCAGGCTCAGGCTGGTGGAAAGCTCGCCCAACTTGCTGTGGCTTCTCGGATTGACATCAGTGTTCCGCCGACGCTCGTGACCAACTCCCCGGAGATTGCCTCGAAGTGGGCGACCGAGCTCGGAGGTCCCGCCGTCGCCAAACCGGTCTCGTCGGGTGTTGGAATTTCGCCGTACGTAGGCGTCGTTCCTGAATCGGAGTTCTGGCGGCTCGCACACATTCCTACGATGTTGCAGGGTCTCGTCCAGGCTGACCAGGACCTGCGGCTTGTGACGATCGGCTCACAGGTTCTTGCTTGGTCCAGGCCGCGACATCCTGGCGATTCACCCGACTGGCGCCGCGTGGATCCGGCAGGACGCACCTTTGTTCCGTGTGACGCCAGCCGAGTCGCGGCTGATGCGCTTCGGCTCGCTGCTGCGTTCGATCTGACGTTCACTGTCCAAGATTGGCTCTTGTCGGATGACTGTGCGCCCACGTTCTTGGAGATCAATCCCCAAGGCCAGTGGCTCTTCCTGGAGGACGCCGTCCGGATCGTGGTGCCAAAGCTCGTAGACCACCTCATCGGGGAGTAGATGTGGACACGCCCAAGAGTGAGCTGAACACGGCCGACCGACCAACCGGTGCAAGCGGGGTTTGGCCGTCGGGTCCAAGAGGGCGCCTGTGGTGGGACTTGCTTCCAGCCTCGATGGCTCCATCGAGCGACGGTCTCGTGGGGCCTGACTATCTCTCGCCTGACTGGCTTTCGGGCGATGGAGACGTGTCAGACGAGGAGCTCGATCTTGCGAGGTCGATCCACGAAACCGCAGAGGAACGAGCCACCGGGGCCGAGTCTCGGGCGGGAAAGATCGGTCAACTGAGTCTTGCGCTCCTCGCCATCACATTTACGGCGACCGGATTCGAGGCGGCTCGCCTTCGGTCGCTCGACGCTGCAGGATGGGTCTGGTGGATAGCGCTGGCCCCGGCAGGTCTGTCGATCGTCTCCTTTGTCATCGCAACGACTCAGGCCGCGGGTGCTGAGCACCGTGTACGGCTAGCTCATCCACCCAGTCTCGAGGACGTAGTTTTGGCGGCACCGGAGAAGCGCCGACGGCTTCTCGTGGAGCAGCACCATCGTGCTGCGCTCCAGGCAGATTGGTCTGCGAAGCATCGCCTCGACGAGGTATTGCAGGCGAGGGCGTGGCTGACCCGCGGAATGCTCGGTGCGGTTCTGGTGGGCGTCGGGGTGGTGGCGCTCTGGGGTGCCAGTCCGACATGAGGCCGTCTGTCGGCGTGTTAGTTGTAGTGACCTGGGACGTCTTAGGCGCGGGCGCACCATGACGCCCTGCTCAGCCATTGGGGTCGCCAAGAACTCATTCGCCAGATCGAGGCAGGCACGCCGATCGCCATGTCTCAGCCGAGATGTAGGTCCCGCGCCTACATGTCGGTTCTGACCTGGCGAGTCCTCCTCCGCCGCAGGTATGCGGGGTTCTGCAGGGGAGCGGGTGAGGAGAATCGAACTCCCGTATGCAGCTTGGGAAGCTGCCGTTCTACCATTGAACTACACCCGCGTGACCGGCCGACTGTAGCAGCGGAGCCCGAGCGCCCCTCAGCCGGCGGTGATGGCCCGGGCCGCTGCGAGCATCTCCGCCCGCACCTTCCTGGGCGGTGATCCGGCGTCGACGAGCTCGGCCGAGCTTCGAAGCACGCCCACCAGCAACATGGTCACGAGTCGGGCGTCGCGACCGGCCGTGCCCCCGGTCTTCAGCAGCTCGACGACGATCGGCGTGAGCGTCGAGTAGAGGTCGCGGTGGCCGGCGCCGATGTCGTCGCGGACGTCGTCGGACAGCCCGGTGAGCTCGTTCGCCGCCGCCAGCATCCGGGTGTGCTCGGGGTTGGTGAGGTACTCGAGCTGGGTGGTCATCCACGCGTCGAGTCGCTCGGCGGCGGGAGCGTCGCTGGTCGCAATCTCGCGGCAGAGCGCGATGAGCGGGGCGAGCTCCGACCGGAACCACGCCGCCAGGATGTGGCCCTTGTCGGGGAAGTACCGGTAGATCGAGTTGCGCTTGAGGCCCACCTCGGCGGCGATGTCACCGAGGCTGACCCGGTCGACGCCGTGCTCGGCGAACAGGCGCGTGGCGGCGGCGATGACCGCCGCCTCCTGGTGCGCCACGTGTTCGGCCACGGTGTCGGCCTTGATCCTCGGCATGACTCACACGCTAGAGGCCGCCGCCCGTTCCACGAGCCGACCGCGAGCGAGGTCGAGGCGCCGGTGGGTGCCGACGAGCTGTCCGGCGTCGTGCGTGACGATCACGGTGGCGATGTCGCGGCGCTGGGCCTCCTGCACGATGAGGGACATCACGCCGCGGCCGCGCTCGGGATCGAGCGAGGCGGTGGGCTCGTCCGCGAGCAGCACGGCCGGCTCGTTCATCAACGCGCGGGCGATGCCGACGCGCTGTCGCTCGCCGCCCGACAGCTGCGACGGGCGTTGGTCGGCTCGTTCGGCCAGGCCCACGGCGGCGAGGAGCTCACGGGCCCGCTGGCGGGTAGCGCCGTCGAGGCGCCCGGCGATGTGGGCGACGAGCTCGACCTGCTCGATGGCGGTGAGCGACGGGAACAGGTTGGAGCTCTGGAACACGAAGCCGATGGACGAACCGGCAGCTGCGTGCGTGCGGACCTGGGCCGCAGCGGTGCGACCGTGCCTCCGATGGTCACCGTTCCGTTGTCCGGCTCGCGGAGGAGCCCGGCCACGGCGAGCAGCGTGGACTTGCCCGAGCCGGAGGCGCCGGTGACGGCGACGATCTCGCCGGCGCCGACGCTGAGCGAGAGGTCGTCGAGGATCGTTCGTGTCTGCCGCCCGTCGGGGACGGTGACGGAGACCTGGTCGAGTTCGAGGCTCATGAGTCTGCTCCCAGTGCGAGGATCGGGTCGACGGCGCCGACCCGTCGGATGGCGACGAGGCTTCCGGCCATGCCGAGGACGATGAGGGAGGCGGCCGAGACGAGCACCGGCGAGGCCTCGAGGTGGAACGGCACCCCGTCGCCGACGAGCGAGCCGAGCCCGACGGCGAGCACGGCGCCGACGGCGGTGGCCGCGACGAGCACCACGGCGAGCTGGCCGAGCGCGTCGCGCACGACGTAGCCGGTGGACGCGCCGAGCGCCTTGAGGAGCCCGATCTGACGGGTGCGCTGCACGGTCCACACCGTGAAGAAGGCCCCGACGATGAGGGCCGAGATCACGAGCAGGAAGCCGCGGATGAGGTCCATCGTCGCGGTCTCGGCGGCGAACCCGGGCGAGCCGGCGTAGGCGGCCTCCTTGGTGGCGACGGTGGTCTCGGCGCGTCGGTCGACGGCGGCGAAGGACGAGTCGTTCGTCGCGTGCACGGCGATGGCCGAGAAGCGGCCCCGGGCGCTGTCGCCGAACATGAGCTGCTGCCAGGTGGTGAGCGAGGTGAAGGCGATGTCGACGTGCCCGTACGAGCCGGCGTAGGTGAAGCCGAGCACCGGCAGGGGTCGGTCGACCCCGACGATGGTGAGCTCGTCGCCCACCTTCACGCCCGAGGAGCGGAGGGAGTCGCTGAGCACGAGCCCCGGGCGACCGGCGAGTGCGTCCCGGGCCTGGCCCTTGGGGGCGAGGAAGCTCCCCTCGGCGATCCCGAAGAGGGCGATGTCGACGGTGGAGCCGTTGGAGCGCTTCGCGTTGAAGAACGAGACGCCGATGGGCGTCGCCTCCACACCGGGAACCTTCTGCCACGGCGTGAGGTTGCGCTCGGTGAGCGTCGAACGGCTGAAGGCCATCTGCGCGCCCGGCTGGAACGCGAGGTGGGTGAGCGGGAGTCGACGTAGCCCCGAGATGCCGTCGTCGACCAGGCCGGTGGCCAGCCCCGAGAGCAACGTGGTGAGGAGCGCGACGAGCGCGATGACGGCGCCGACGAGGGCGAACCGTCCTCGTGCCGTTCTGAGGTCTCGCCAGGCGAGGAACATGGGAGTCCTTCCGGATCGAGGCGCCGGCCGTGTTGCCGACGCTGTGTCGACAACATATCGACACTGCGTCGATAACACAACACGGCTACGGTTCGCCCCCGATGATCCTGTCCGACCGCACCATCCTCGAGGCCATCGACAGCGGCCGCATCGTGATCGACCCGTTCGATCCGGCGAAGGTGCAGCCGTCGTCCGTCGACCTCACGCTCGACCACCGGTTCCTCGTGTTCCGCAACCACACCCGGGCCGTCATCGACGTGAAGGAGGACCTCAGCGACCTCACCGAGCTCGTGGAGATCGACCCCGACAAGGCCTTCATGCTCCACCCCGGCGAGTTCGTGCTCGGCTCGACCAGCGAGCGCATCGGCCTCCCCGAAGACCTCGTCGGCCGCATCGAGGGCAAGAGCTCGCTCGGCCGCCTCGGCCTCCTCATCCACACGACCGCCGGCTTCGTCGACGCCGGCTTCGACGGGTGCATCACCCTCGAGCTCTCCAACGTCGCGTCGCTGCCGATCACGCTCTACCCCGGTATGAAGATCGGTCAGATCTCGTTCCTGCAGATGACGACCGCTGCCGACGTGCCCTACGGCTCCGGCGAGCTCGGGTCGAAGTACCGCGGACAGGTGGGCCCGACGGCGAGCCAGTACTGGAAGAACTTCGAGCGCTGAGCAGCGCGCAAGCGGCGCAGCTGCAGACGCTCAGTTGAAGCGGGGCGAGCCCGACACGGGCTCGGGAGCCTCTTCGACCCGCATGCCCTGCTCGCGCAGGGTCTCGATGCGTGAGCGGCGGTAGGCGGCGCGCTCGGAGTCGGGGCGGGCGACGACGGCGTCGACGGCCGCGAGCATGTCCTCGGCGCGGAACGGCCGGAGGATGATCTCGTCGGCGCCGGACTGCCAGGAGAACATCTGCTGGCGGGCCGAGTCGAGGATGAGCACCGTGCGCATCGCGTTGACGCGGGCGTCGGGCGTGTGGCGGATCGCGTCGAGCAGCTTGAGGCAGGCGCCGTTGCCCGACGACGAGAACGAGGCGATGACCGCCGAGATCGGGGCCGGCTCGTTCACCAGCGTGATGAGGGCGACCTGGTGGTCGCTGACCTCGGCCACCTCGTAGCCGACGCGGCGGAACAACTTGCCCAACAGGCGGGCAGCATCGGGGTTGTCGTCGACGACGAGGATGCGGGGCGGGCCCTGCGGCTGGGTGTTGTCAGTCTTGGATTGCCGTTTCAGCAAGGGGGGCGCTCACAGACGTCGCGTTGTCGAGGGCATCGAGAAGATGCATGGCGATGTCCGCCACCTTTATCTGATCGTCCTCTACGCCCTCACCTTTAACTCCATCGTCGATCATGATGTAGCAGAACGGGCACGCGGTGGCGATGCGCGAGGCGCCCGTCCCCAGGAGCTCCTGGCTGCGCTCGACGTTGATGTTCTTGCCGGTGTTCTCCTCCATGAACATGCGGGCGCCGCCGGCGCCACAACACATGCCCTTGGTGCCGTTCCGGCCGGCCTCCACGATCTCGATGCCCTTGAGGCTGCCGAGCACCTTGCGCGGCGCCGTGTAGACGTCGTTGTGGCGGCCGAGGTAGCAGCTGTCGTGGTAGACGATGCGCTCCTCGAGGCGGGCGTCGGTCATGTCGAGCTTGCCCGTGTCGATGAGCCACTCGAGGAACTGGCTGTGGTGCACGACCTCGTAATTGCCGCCCAGCTGGGGGTACTCGTTGGCCAGCGTGTTGAAGCAGTGGGGGCACTGCGTGATGATCTTCTTGACGCCCATCGCGTCGAGCGTCTCGATGTTCTGCATCGCCAGCATCTGGAAGATGTACTCGTTGCCGCTGCGGCGGGCGGGGTCGCCGGTGCAGTTCTCGGCGGGGCCGAGGACGGAGAACGAGATGTCGGCCCGCTGCAGGAGCTTGGTCATCGCCTGCGTGACCTTCTTGTTCTTGTCGTCGAAGCTGCCCGCGCAACCGACCCAGTAGAGGTACTCGCTCTCGAGGGGCTCACCGCCGGCGAGGACGTTGATGCCCTCCATGCTCTTGGTCCAGTCGGCCCGCTCGGTCTGGCTCATGCCCCACGGGTTCGAGGAGTTCTCCATGTTGCGGTAGGCGCCACCGAGCTCGGTCGGGAAGTTCGACTCCATGAGCGACAGGTAGCGCCGCATGTCGAGGATCTTGTCGAGGATCTCGATGTTGACCGGGCAGATCTCGTCGCAGGCCTTGCAGGTGGTGCAGGCCCAGACCTCTTCGGGCGTGACGCGCTCGAACATGGAGTTGGCGCCGATGGTGATGTCGGCGACCGTGCCGAGCGGCGGCGTCACGACGGGATCGCCCGTCGCGGCCATGACCTCGCCCGTCTTGAGGACGATCTCGCGGGGGTCGAGCGGCTTGCCGGTGGCGTGCGCGGGGCACACGGACGTGCAGCGGCCGCACATGGTGCAGGAGTCGGTGTCGAGGAGCTGCTTCCAGGTGAAGTCCTCGATGACCGAGGCGCCGAAGCTCTCGAGCTCGGTCTCGGTGAGGTTCGGCATCGCCTTCATGGCGCCCTTGGGGCGGTCGCGCTCGCTCAGGTACATGTTGATCGGCGACGTGAAGATGTGGCGCAGCATCGTCGACGGCAGGATCACGATGAACGTGATGAAGCTGGCGATGTGCCACACCCACGCGGCCTGCTGGAGGCCGGCGAGGTGGCTGCTGTTCTCGAAGATCTTGGCGAGCGGGTAGCCGACGAACGACCACTTCTCGAAGTTCGGCATGCCCTGCATGGCGATGCGGAACATCTCGGTGGCGAAGCCGCTGAGGCCGATCGACGCCATCGTGACGAGGATGAGCGCGTGCTCCGGCTTCGACTTGATGCGGATGCGGTACGGGCGCTGCACGTAGCGACGGAGGATGGCCCACACCACGCCGACCATGTACGCGAGGCCGGCGGCGTCGGCGACGAACGAGAAGCCCTGGTAGGTGCCGCCGTGCAGGAACTTGAGCGACACCGGCGCCTGCAGGTTGATCTCGCCGATGGTGGTGACGGCGAGGAGGACGAGGAAGCTGAAGTACATCAGCGAGTGCATGATGCCGGCCGCGGGATCGCGCAGCAGGGTCTGCATGTAGAGGCCGGCGCGCACGCGCATGGCGCGCTTCTTGACGTTCTTCTTGGTGGTCTTGCGGGCCTCGGGCCCGCCGCGCTCCCAGTTGCGCATGCGGTTCGAGAAGGTGATCGCGCCGTAGACGATGCTGATGATCGTCACGAGGTAGAAGGTGGCGCTGACCGCGTGGGGGATGTTGAAGAAGTACCGGCGCGTGACGCTGTGGTCCTTCAGGTACTCGTCCTGCCAGTCCTCCGCCCACAGCTTCTCGGCGATGAAGCTGACCAGCGTGACACCGGCGAACCCGAAGCCGATGATGAGCGGGATGTGGCGGGGCCGGAAGCGCTTCGCGGCTGTGTCAGTGGTCGGAGACGCAGTCATGGTGGTCAAGGTACTCGGTGGCACCTGACGCGACGTAACTGATCGTGGGGTCGGTCATTCGCCGACTGGGCGCTCCAGATCGCGGATGAGCGACGCCATCGTCGCCATGATCCGTCGTGCGATCCCGGGGTGCTCGTCGAGCAGGCCGAGGAAGGCCGGGCGGCTGATCACGAGCAGCCGCATGGGCGTGAGCGCCTCGACGTTCGCGGTCCTCGGGCCGCCGTCGAGGAGCGCGAGCTCGCCGAAGTGCCGGCCCGGGCCGAGCTGCGCGACGGCGTCGTTGCCGATCACGACGGCGGCCGTGCCCTCGACGACGACGAACGCCTCGCGGGCGACGTCGCCCTGCGAGACGATGCGCGCCCCGGCGTCGACCGACACCTCGTCGGTGACCCGGGCGATCTGCTCCAGCTCCTTGTTGGTGCAGGCGCTGAAGAGGCGGAGGTTGCGGAGTTGGTCGAGGTGCTCGCGTCGTGCCACGTGGCGACCTTACTCATCGAGGGGCGTACATCGCCGGAACAGATCGTCGCCATCGGTCCGGTTGACAGAGCGTGCTCGCGGGTGCACGATCAGCACAGAGCGTTCCGGCGTCCTGAACGGGAGACTGGCCATCGGGGTCAGGCGGGAACCTCGCAGAATTGTCACGCTCACCCGCCACATCAGCGGACCTTCGGATGACGATCTGAGCGGCCCTCCGCGGCCCCTGACTCTCACCGGGTCTGCCCGCAAGCCGGGCGTCTGGGCGTGACAGTTCCGCGAACGGAGGGCGGTCGCCCCGCTACTTGCGTTCGATCCTGTAGACGGTGACGCGGTCGGCGGCGTCGAGCTCGACGAGGTCGAAGCGTGCCCGCAACTCCTGCAGCGTGGCGAGGTGCCCGTACCGGGGCTCGAGGTCGATCCAGACCAGGCAGTGGTCGTGGCGGTCGACGTCGGCAGCGAGCTGGTCGAGGTCGTCCACGGGATCGTTGGACTCGAGTCCGGTGTTGCGCGGGCTCCAGTCGGCCTCGACGCCCGCCTCGTACAACGCGTTCGGAAGGTTGGACGACACCTTGCAGCCGGGAGTGATCGCCGCGAGCGCGGAGCTGTGACGCACCGCGTCGAACGCGGGCCGTTCGTAGTTGCCGACGAACAGGTCGGGCGAGGTGGCGAAGTACGCGATCATGCCGACGCCCAACAGGAGGTTGAGGCCCGCCCAGGCACGGGCGACCCCGATGCCGATCGGGGCGCCCGCCCGGTCGAGGATCACGAGGGCGACGATGACGAGTGGCAGGTACACGGGGTTGAGCAGCCGGAAGTCGAGCCGGTTGAGACCCGTGGTGGTGCGGGCGTAGAGCATGTAGGCGAGGTAGACGCCGATGTGCAGCACCAGCAGGCCGGTCTCGCTCGCCACGATGTCCACCCAACCCGTGGCCGTCCGCACCCGGGGGTCGGAGCCGAGCACGCGCCACAGCAGCACGGCCATCACCGCGCAGCCGGCGACCGCGACCGCCGCCCAGATCACCCGCATCTCGATGGCGACCCCGGGGGTGAGGAAGTTGCCGATCGTGGCGAAGGTGTCGAACGCGTTGCCGAGCAGCCCGCGGGCCGACGAGTACCGCACCCCGAGTGCGGTGTCGTCGGTGTGGATGTTGCGGATGATCCACAGGGCCGGGACGATCGCCGCGCCCACGCCGAACACGAACGCGATGCGGACGCGCTGGAACAGCGTCTTCCGGCGGTCCGTGAGGAACCAGAGGCCGATCGTGCCGATGTGCACGATGCCGGCGTACCGGATCATGAAGCCGGCCCACACGAGCAGCACCGAGATGACCATCCAGGCGAACTCGTCGGTGCGCCGGTAGTTCATGAGCGAGAGGAAGAGGGCGAGCGTGATCGCGGCGAAGGCGAAGTCGGTCATCAGCAGGTGCCCGAACACCATCGAGGAGGCGCCGACCGCGGCGACGGCCGTGCCGAGGAACGCCAACTGCTCGTCGCGCACCAGGCGCCGGAGCAACCGGCTCGTCAGCAGCACGATCGCGAACGCGGTGAGGGCGTTGAGCGCGATGGCCGCCTGTGCGGTGCTGAGCGGGGTCACGCGGGAGACGAACGCCATGAGCAGCGGCCATCCGGGAGGCCAGATGGTGAGGTGCCGCTCGAGGAAGTAGCCGAGCCCGTGGCCGGCCAGCAGGTTGTCGGCGGTGGCCTCGTACCCGATGCCGTCGTCACCGACGGCGAGGCCGCCGACGTTCGCGATGACGACCGCAACCGCACTGGCGATCGCCCACACGTACGGCCGTCGCCACCACGTCACTTGTCGCGCCCTCCCGGCAACGTCGAACCGGAGCCATGGTACGCGACCGGCGACATTCTCCGGGGGTCGAGACGGGCCCACCCGTATGCTTGCTGTGATGACCTGTTCGAACTGCGGGAGTGAGCACGCTGCGGACGCGCGCTTCTGCGGGTCGTGCGGCCAGCCGGTGCGCACCCACGCCGACGAGCGACGCGTCGTCACCGTCGTGTTCGCCGACATCGTGGGCTTCACGACGTTGTCGGAGAACCTCGATCCCGAGCGGGTGAAGCGGCTCGTCGACGTCGCCTTCGAGCGCCTCGTGCACGACGTCCACGAGTTCGGCGGGCGGGTCGACAAGATCATCGGCGACGCGATCGTGGCACTGTTCGGCGCCCCTGTGGCCCACGAGGACGACGCCGAGCGCGCCGTCCGGGCGGCGCTCCGGATGCAGGAGACCCTGGCGGCCTATGCGACCGAGTCGTCGGTGGGCATCCGCATGCGCATCGGCGTGAACACCGGCGAGGTGCTGGTCGGGGCACTTCGGGCGGGCGGCGACTACACCGCGATGGGCGACGTGGTGAACACCGCCTCGCGGCTCGAGACGTCCGCCAACCCCGGCGAGGTGTTGGTGGGCGCCACCACGCACGCCGCCACCCGAGACGTCATCGGCTACGAGTCGCGCGGCTCCATGCTCGTCCGCGGGCGTGAGGCCCCGGTCGAGGTGTGGGCCGCCACCGAGGCGCTGGTTCCCCCGGGCTACCGGCCGCGTCGCATCACCCCGCTCGTCGGTCGCGACACCGAGCTCGGCATCCTCCGCAATCTCGTCGACCTGTCGATCAGCCACCGTCGCGGTCAGATGATCGTCCTCCTCGGCGAGGCCGGCGTGGGCAAGACGCGGCTCGCCAACGAGATCGCCCCATTGGTGCTCGGCATCGACCCGACGACCGCCGTGCTCAACGGTCGGTGCGTGCCCTACGGCGAAGCCAACCCGTGGTGGCCCATCGCCGAGGCGCTGCGGGAGTCGTGCTCGATCGACATCGACGACGACCTCGACGTCGCCCGGTACAAGTGCACGCAGGCGGTCGAGTTCGTCGTGGCCGATCCGACCCAGGTGGGTGGCGTCGTCACCGGCCTCCTGCACCTGATGGGCTACGACGGACCGTTGCGCGCGCTCGAGGCCTCCCGGGCGAAGGGCGAGGCGTCGTCCGCGCTCCTCACCTACATGGAGGCGGGTGTGCGGGTGCGCCCCGTCGTGATCCGGCTCGCCGATCTCCACTGGGCCGATCCGCAGGTGCTCGAGCTCATCGACCACATGGCCGAACGCATGGCCCGCCAGCCGTTCGTGCTCGTCGCGACCGCCCGTCGTGCGTTGCTCGAGCGGTGGTCGCCGCGCGCCGGCCGCCAGAACTCGCTCGTGATGAACCTCGACCCCCTCGGGCGCGACGCCGCCGGCGAGCTGCTCGACGCGCTCCTCAGCGCCGACGTGGGAGAGGACGTCCGCTCGATGCTGCTCGACCGCAGCGGCGGCAACCCCTTCTACCTCGAGGAGCTCGCGACCCTGCTCGGCAACCGCGAGGCCTCGGCACCCGACGGCGCGTCGCCCGAGGTGCCCGACACCCTGCGGGGGCTCATCGCCGCACGCATCGACGGCCTCACCGCCGAGGAGCAGATGGTGCTCGAGGACGCGTCGGTGTGGGGCGCGTCCGGCCCGACGATGGCGCTGCGCGAGATCGGCCGCGCCGTGCGCGGCAGCACCGACGTCGACGCGCTCGTCGCCTCGCTCGCGACCAAGGACATCTTCGTGCTGGACGCCGACGGCGACGAGTGGTCGTTCCGCAGCGACATCGTCCGGGAGATCGCCTACACGCGACTCACCAAGGCCGAGCGCCTCCGCCGTCACCACGGCATCGCGAAGTACCTCGAGGCGGCGGCCGGCGGGCGCTTCATCGACGACAGCTTCGTCGACACCGTCTCGCGTCACTTCGCCGAGGCGGCACGACTGGCACGCGAGCTCGGCCGCACACCCGACACCGAGCACCTCGACGAGCGGGCGATCCGCTGGCTCGGCGAGGCAGCGCGTCGCGCCGACCAGGCGGCATCGTGGCCGCTGGCCGCCCGGCTCTACGACCAGGTGCTCGACCTGGCGTCGGGCGACCACGAGTCGCACGAGCGGCTGGTGTTCCTCCTCGGTCGGGGCCACGCCCGCAACGAGATGTGGAACTTCGCGGGCGCCCGCACCGACGCCGAGGAGGCCGCAGCCCTGGTCGCGGCCACCGACGACCAGATCGGCGCCGCGCGCCTCGAGCTGCTGCTCGGCGAGATCGCGTCGCGCGAGGGCGACTTCGCCGCCGCGGCCGGGCACTTCGACGCCGCCGTGTGCCGGTTCGCCGACCTCGGCGACGATCAGAGTCGCGCCGAGGCCCTGCGGCAGAAGGGCATGGCGGCCCTGTTCCGCAACGACGCCGCAGCGGCCGAGGAGCCGATCGCCCGATCTCTCGACGCGTTCCGCGTCGTCGGCGATCGGCGTGGTGAGGCATGGGCGCTGCAGAACCTCGCGTGGATCGCGTTCGTCACGGGCCGCGTCGGCGAGGCCGAGCTGCGCCTGAACGAGTCGTTCGCCGCGTTCACCGAGATCGCCGACCACAGCGGCCTGGCGTGGACCGAGGGCCTCCTCGCCTTCGTCCGCATGTCCCAGGGACGCATGGCGGAGGCCGGCGAGCTCGCCGATCGGATCCTCCACGAGAGCGAGCGCCGCAACGATCGGTGGGCGCAGGCGATGATGCTGCTCGTCCTCGGTTCGATCGACCTGTGGGAGGGTCGCACCGAGCGGGCCACCACGGTCGCCGACCGCTCGGTCGCCCACTTCGTTGCGCTCGGCGACCCGACCGGTCTGCAGCAGGGCCGGGCGCTCGCCGGCCGGGCGCACATGATGCTCGGCAACGTCGAGGACGGACTCGCGATGGTCGAGCAGGCGCTCGAGGGGCTCACCGCCCACACCATCGGCCCGCAGACGATGTTCGCCGTCACCTCGTCCATCGCGGCGCGAGTGCAGCTGGGCGCGGCACAGCGGCTGGAGCTCGACGTCCTCCGGCGCATCGTCGAGGACTGCCCCGACGGTCAGCGACCCGCCGACCTCGTCGCCGGCGTCGGCCTGGCGCTCGCGCAGGCGGGGGACCCGAAGCTCGGCGCCGAGATCCTCGCCCTCGACGAGACCTCGCTCGGCGAGGAGGTCAACGTGGCCGGCCCCGTGAGCGGCTACCGCTCGTCCGCGAGCGCGCTCGTGGCAGCGGCGCTCGGCCGTCACGATGCCGCGCACGCGACCGCCGCCGACGTCGCCTCCGGCAGCACCTACCTCGACCGGGCGTTCGCCCACGTGGCCGTGGGCCTCGGTCGTGGCTTCGGCTGGCTCGGCGAGTTCGCCGCTGCGCTCGCCGAGGTCGACGGCTCCGGCGACCGCGTCACGAGGGCCACGATCGAGTTGGCGCGGGCTCACGCCGCCGAGGCGGCGGGCCACGACGCCGCACTCCTGTGGCGCGATGAGGCCGAGGCGAGCTGGTCGGAGCTGGGCGTCGATCCCGGCGGCTGGCGGTCGCTCTTCTCGGCCGCCTGCGCGACCGTGCCCGCCGGCCGATAGCTCGGCGCGACGGGCACGGTCGGGTTCAGGGAGAACCCGGGGATCTGCCGGATCAGCCCTGGGGCTGGGGCACGTACCGCAGGTACGGCTTCTCGGCGCGCCAGCCCTCGGGGAACTTCTCCTTGGCGGCCTCGTCGGTGACGCCGCTGCCGATGATGACCTCGTCACCGTCGACCCAGTTGGCCGGGGTCGCGACCGAGAACTTCGAGGTGAGCTGCAGCGAGTCGATGACTCGGAGGATCTCGTCGAAGTTGCGGCCGGTCGAGGCGGGGTAGGTGAGCTGGAGCTTCACCTTGTTGTCCGGACCGATGATGTACACCGAGCGGACGGTGAGCGTGTCGTTCGCGTTGGGGTGGATCATGTCGTAGAGGTCGGAGACCTTGCGG
Source organism: Acidimicrobiales bacterium (assembly GCA_046331245.1). Taxonomy (GTDB): domain Bacteria; phylum Actinomycetota; class Acidimicrobiia; order Acidimicrobiales; family Microtrichaceae; genus SSF14. The sequence goes on from JAXLRH010000004.1 coordinate 37,272, forward strand.
TCGCCGTCGGCGATGATCGGGAAGTTGACCTCGGCGCCCTGCGTCTCGGCGATGTCCTTGGCCCACTCGCTGTGGTTGCCGAGCTCGTCGACGGACAGGCCGATGACCTTGACGTTGCGCTTGTCGAACTCGGGCTTCAGCTTGGCGACGGTGCCGAGCTCGGTGGTGCAGACCGGGGTGAAGTCCTTCGGGTGGGAGAAGAGGACGGCCCAGGAGTCACCCTTCCAGTCGAGGAAGTTGAGCGTGCCTTCGGTGGTCTCTGCTGTGAAGTCGGGGGCGTCGTCGCCGAGTCGGACAGTCATGGTTGCCTCGCATCTTTCGTTGAGTGGATTCGTGGGGCGTGCCAGCGTGGGGCGCCTCGTAATACCCGACCAAAGTAGTCGGGTATTTGTGCAACCGACAAGGCGTCCGTTCATTCCGTCGAATCAGCGCCCGCCGTCGCAGTGTGTGACCGAGGCCACGCTAACAATTGCAAGCGAATGGGTTGACGTAGTGAGCAACTGCTTGCTACAGTTAGCACATCAGCAAGCAGAGCCTCGTCATGAGATTGGGCTCACATCCCTCCAGGAACCCAAGGAACCGCCATGACCACCCCTGTCCTCGACAAGCTCACCGATGTGCAGTCCCAGGTGCTCGACGCCATCTCGACCGTCAAGGAGCCCGTCTCCAAGGGCGTCTCGACCGTCGTCGAGTTCGTGATCGACCGCCTCCCGAGCATCCCCGTCGTCCCCTACGCCGAGCAGATCCCCACCCCGAAGGAACTGATCGACAACCAGTACAAGTTCGCCAAGTCGATCATCGACACGAACAAGGACATCGCCCTCTCCGTGGCGAAGGCCGCTGCGCCGCTCACCGACAAGGTGCTCGACCGCAAGGCCCCGGTTGCCCGCAAGGCGACCGCCAAGAAGTCGGCCTGATCCAGGCACGCGGCTCCGGCCGCTGAGGTTCGATCCTCTGGAGCGTGGTACCGCTGGGGAGCACGCTCCAGAAGATCAGACAACTGTGGCGGGATCCACAGCAAGACTCCCGAGCGGCTACCCCCCTTGCCGCCGGGATGGGTTGCCAACGCAAGTTGAGCGACCGACGAGGGCCCTACCCCCCGGGGCCCTCGTCCTTTTTTGTCCTGCGTCGCTCGGCTTCGCCGTTATTCGCCGGCGGTGAGCTTCTGCCAGCGGGAGGCGATGTCCTCACCGATGGCGAGGCTCGCCGTCGCTGCGGGCGACGGGGCGTTGACCACGTGCACCGAGCGCGGGCCGTCGGCGAACTCGAAGTCGTCGACGAGCGTGCCGTCGGGCCGGATCGCCTGGGCGCGGATGCCGGCCTTGCTCTTCACGAGGTCGTTCGCCGTCACGGCCGGCACGAGGTGCTGCAGCGCACGGACGAACGCGCCCTTCGAGATCGAGCGGAACATCTCGCCGGCGCCGGTGCGCCAGTACTTCCGGGCGAGGATCCAGCTGCCCTTGTCGGTCGCCATCTCGAGCAGGTCGATGCGGTTCGCCACCCGCCACGTGTAGCCCTCGCGGGCGAGGGCCACGACAGCGTTCGGACCGGCGTGGATCTCGCCGTCGATCATGCGCGTGAAGTGCACGCCGAGGAACGGGAACCGAGGGTCCGGCACGGGGTAGATCAGGTGCTTCACGAGCGAGCGGGCGCTCGGCGTGAGCTCGTAGTACTCGCCGCGGAACGGCATGATGCGCGCCTTCACCTGGCGGCCGGCCATCTGCGCGACCCGGTCGGACTGGAGGCCCGAGCAGTTGATCATCGAACGGGCCGTGATCGAGCCCGAATCGGTGCGCACGACGACGCGGTCCGACGTCTCGCTGATCGACGTCACCGGCGTGCCGAACTGCACCGTGCCGCCGTTGTCGGTGATCTCGTCGGCCAGCGCCCGGCACACCGCCACGTAGTCGGTGATGCCGGCCTCCGGCACGAGCAGCGCCGCGAGCCCTTCCACGTTCGGCTCGCGTTCGCGCAGCTGGCTGCGCGTGAGCCACGTGGTCTTCAGCCCGTGCTCCTTGCCGCGCGCCTCGAGGCCGCGGAGCCGCTCGAGCTCGTCGATCCGGGTGGCGACGATGACCTTGCCGCAGACGTCGGTCGGGATGTCGTGGCGCTCGCAGAGGTCGAACAGCATCGAGCGGCCCGCGGCGACCATGTTCGCCTTGTTCGAGCCCGGCGGGTAGTAGATGCCCGAATGGATGACGCCGGAGTTGCGGCCGGTCTGGTGGGCCGCGACCTTCGATTCCTTCTCGATCACCGTCACGTTCGCCCCCGGGCGGGCGCGCTGCACGGCGCGTGCCGACGCGAGGCCGACGATGCCGGCGCCGACGACGACGACGTCGAGATCGGTGGTGGAGGAGGAGGGGTTGGTCATGCTGCTCCGAAGAAGTCGAGCACCGCGTTCGTTGCGCTGAAGGTCTGGTCGGTGGGCCCGGTCACGATATCGAGGGGAATCGTCGATCCCGCCCAGGTGTGACCGGCGCCATTCTCCCGGAAGTACTCGAGACGGTGGCCTGCGCAGGTGTAGCGGTCGATGACCACGGAGACCGAGAGCGGGATGCTGGTCGGGGTGGCTGCGCACCCGTTGCGTGCCGCGAAGCTGGCGACGACGGTGTCGACGCTCAGGTCCACGGGCGGCGTGAAGGCGATGGTGTTGCCGGTGACGGGCGCGATCGGATCGGCCGAACCGTGGAGGATCAGCGCGTCGACGCCGGCCGACGACGGGCACAGCGAGGTGAGGTTGGTGCCGCCCGACCCGGCGATCGCCCGGAAGCGCCCGGGAAGCTCACAGCTCAGGCCCACGGCCATGGCAGCGCCGGCTGAGTAGCCCGCGGCGAACACGTGGGTGCCGTCGACGCACACGGTCGACGCCGTCTGCTGGATGAGCGCGTCGATCCATCCGATGTCGTCGGGACCGGTGTCGAGACCACCGGGCACGGCCCAACGGGGGCCGGGGTCGGAGCCCTGGGGCAGCAGCACCCAGTAGCCGCGCTGCGACGCCGCCGCGGCGAGCCCGCTGTACGCCTCCCAGGCGTCGGGGCCGAGGATGAACGGGTGCAGGCTCACGAGGAGCGGGTAGCTCTGGCCGGGGTGGTAGTTCGCCGGCGCGAACAGGGCGGAGCTCCGCCCCAGCGCGGTGATGGACGTGGGCGCCACGGCCGGCCCACCCCCACCGGGACAGGACGCAGGGAGGGGAGTGACGGTGCGAACCGTCGACGCCCTCGTCGGGACCGGGGCGCAGGCGACCGCGGCCAGCGCCAGCAACAAGCCGAGGACAGGGACCAGTGTGCGACGTGTCATCCCGCGAGGGTAAGACCCCGGGGCGCCTCAGGCCACTCCGGATTCATCGCAGGGGTGCTCTAAATCAGGGGCGACCGGCAGCGGCCGGCCATAGCTTCTGCCCCATGAGCACCGAGCCGGCCCCCATCGAACCCGACACCAAGGACTGGACGTGGGTGCTCGACACTCCGTGCCCCGACTGCGGGTTCAACGCAGCGGCGTACGACCTCGCGACCACCGGCAAGCGCGTGCGGGCCGTGGCGGCCCGGCTGTGCGACCTGATCGACGATCCGCTGGCGACCACCCGGCCGAACCCGGCCCAGTGGTCGGCGCTCGAATACGCGTGTCACGTGCGCGACGTCTTCCGCATCTACGAGACCCGCCTCCGCCTCATGCTCAACGAGGACGATCCCCTGTTCGCCAACTGGGATCAGGACGCCACCCAGGTCGAGGACGACTACGCGTCGCAGGATCCGGCGGTCGTCGCCGACGAGCTGGTCGCCGCGGCGGAGGTGATCGCCGCGTCGTTCGAGTCGCTCACCCCCGAGCAGCAGCTGCGGCAGGGCCGGCGCTCCGACGGCGCGCAGTTCACCGTCGAGTCCATGACCCGCTACTTCCTGCACGACCCGGTGCACCACATCTGGGACGTGCAGCAGGGGTACGGGCAGCTCGGCTGAACCCGCGGGCGCCGGCCGGACGTCAGACGTCGAGCGCTTCGAGATCGATGAGCGACGAGTTGTCGAGCAGGAACTGCCGGCGACGGCCCACGTCGGTGCCCATCAGCGTCTCGAACAGCTCGCCCGCCTCCTTGGCGGCGAACGCGTCGTCCATGGTGATGCGACGCAGGATGCGCGTGCCCGGATCGAGACACGACTCCGCGAGCTCCTCGACGTCCATCTCGCCGAGACCCTTGAAGCGCACCCACTGCAGGTTCTCCCGCTTGCGGTTGCCGGAGCACAGCTCGACGGTGAGCCGTTCCTTGTCCTCGTCGCTGAAGGCGTGGTACTTCTGATCACCCACCTTGGTGGTGAACAGGGGAGGCTGCGCGGCGAACACCCGGCCGTCCTCGAGCATCGGCCGCATGTAGTGGTAGATCAGCGTGAGGAGCAGGCACCGGATGTGGCTGCCGTCGACGTCGGCGTCGCACAGGATGATGATGCGGCCGTAGCGGGCGTCCGCCAGGTTGAAGTCCCGGCCGGACCCGGCGCCGACCGCGGTGATGAGCGCCTGCGCCTCGGCGTTCTCGATGACCTGCTTCAGGTTGGACTTGCCGGCGTTGACCACCTTGCCGCGTAGGGGCAGCACGGCCATGTACTCGGAGTTTCGACCCTGCTTGGCCGGGCCGGCGGCCGAGTCGCCCTCGACGATCAGCAGCTCGGACGACAGTCCGTGGGTTCGGCAGTCGGCCAGCTTGTCCGGCATGCCGGTCGAGCCGAGGTTCGCCGCCTTCCGCTTGGCGTCGAGGTTCTGCTTGGTCGACACGCGGTTGATGACCGCCTGGGCGATCTTGTCGCGGACCGCAGCGACGTGCGTCTTGCGACCGCCGCCCTCGATCCAGTTGATGAGCCCGTCGCGCACCGCCTCGTACACGATGTTCTGCACCGCGGGCGTGCCGAGCTCGCCCTTGGTCTGGCCCTTGAACTGCGGCTCGGCGAACGTCACCTTGACCGCCGCGACCAGCCCCTCCTGCACGTCGGACTTCTCGGCGCGGTCCTTGCCCTGCTTCGCCAGCTTGGCCAGCTTCTTCGTGCTCGACAGGAGCACGTCGTTGATCGCCTTCGTCATGGCCCGCTCGAAGCCGGCCACGTGGGTGCCGCCGTCGCGGGTGGGGATCGTGTTGACGAAGCTGACCAGCGTCGTGTCGTAGCCCTTGACCCAGCGGAGCGCGACGTCGACCTGGCAGGACCGCTCGACATCGGCCATCTTCCCGTCCACCGGCACCTTCTCCGTGAACGTGCCGGAGCCGAAGATGTTGATGATCTCGCTCACCGGCTCGCCGATGGAGAGGAAGTCGACGTAGTCGGTGAGGCCGCCCTTGGCGACGAACTCCTCCGGCTCGCGGGGCTCGCCTCGCTTGTCGACGAGCCGCACCTTCAGGCCCGGCACCAGGAAGCACACCTGTGCCACGTGGTCGCGCACCTGGGCGTACTCGATGGTGGCCTCGGGATCGAAGATCTCGAAGTCGGGCCAGAACCGCACCCGCGTGCCGGTGCGCTTCGCCGGCACCTTCTTCACGATCTCGAGCTGGGAGCCGGGTTTGAAGCCGCCGTTCGGACCGAACCGGCCGGGCTTGCGCTCCGAGAAGCCGAGTCGATGGGTCTGGCCGTCGCGGTCGACCTCGACGATCAGCTTCGAGGCGAGCGCGTTGACGACCGACGCGCCGACGCCGTGCAGGCCGCCCGACGCCGAGTACGCGCCGCCGCCGAACTTGCCACCGGCGTGCAGCTCGGTGAACACGTACTCGAGGGCCGTGCGCTTGCCCTCCTTGATGCCGGTGGGGATGCCGCGGCCGTTGTCGGAGACCTCGACCGAGCGGTCCTTGTGGAGCGTGACCTCGATGAGGTTCGCGAAGCCCGCGGCGGCCTCGTCGACGCCGTTGTCGACCAGCTCCCACACCAGGTGGTGCAGGCCCTCGGGGCCGGTGCCCCCGATGTACATGCCCGGTCGCTTTCGCACGGCGTCGAGCCCCTCGAGCACCTGGATGGAGTGCTCGTCGTAGGCCTTCGTGCGGTTCTCGGTCATCGATGCATCCTTACACTCGGTCCGTCACTGCCAGCGGCCGGTGCCGACGGCGATGATGCGACGCGGCACGGGCCGGCTCACGAGATCCCGGGCGGTGTGCGCGATCGTGAGCGGCTCGGGGTTCGGGTCGGGTCGCGACGGCGCGTCGGCCATGCCGACGATGAGGTTCACCCCGGCCTCCTGCCCGACGTAGGCGAAGTCGAGCGCCTTCTCGTCGCGGAACTTGGTGACCCGCACGCCGCCGGTGCCGCGTCCCTTGAGCGGGACTTCGGCGGCGTCGGTGACCTTCGCGGTCTGCCGATCGGTCTGGGTGAGCACGATGGCGTCCGGGTCGGCGAGCCCGGCGGCGATCACCCGTGCGCCGTCGGAGAGCTTGATGCCGGCGACGCCGCCGGCGCCGCGGCCCTGGACCGGCACGGTGGAGCAGTCGACGCGCAGCGCCTGCGCGTTGCTCGTGACGATGACGAACTCGCTGTCGTCGGGCGCCTCGAACGCGGCCACCACGGCGTCGCCGGGCTTGAGCCCGATGACCGGTTTGCCGTTCTGCGTGCCGAGCACCTCCGACACGGCCACCCGTTTCACGGTGCCGTTGGCGGTGACGAGCATGATGGGCGCGGCGACCGCCTCGTCGGCGACGTCGACCGACGACAACAGGTCGTCGGACGGGCCGGACGCAGACGGAGGCGGCGCCACGAGCGTGAGGACCTGCTCGCCCTTCTGCGTGGAGAACACCTCCGAGACGGCGACGCCACGCGAGCGGCCGGTGACCTCGGCGATGGCCGCAGCGGGGGACAGGAGCGCCCGGCCGGCATCGGTGACGGCCGCGACGCGGCTCATCGTCGTGGTCTCGACACGCGCCGCCAGCACGTCGTGGCGGCCGAACGTGGCCTGCTTGGCGCCGGTGACCGGCTCGCGACCGACGACCGCGGACGACGACAGCGTGATGGCGCACGGCTCGTCGTTGGCCGCGCTCTCGGGATCGTCGAGCATCGCCTCGAGCGACACGTCGTCGATCTGGTCGGGCCGGAGGATGCGGGTGCGACGCGGCGTGGCGAAGCGCTTGACGAGGTCCTCCAGCTCCTTGAGCACGATCGTGCGCTGGCGCTGGTCGGATTCGAGGATCTTCACGAAGTCGACGATCTGCTCGCGCAGCGAGGCGGCCTCCTCCTCGAGCTTCAACTTCTCCAACGCGGTGAGGCGGCGGAGCTGCATGTCGAGGATGTGGCTGGCCTGCACGTCGCTGAGCGACAGCTGCTCCATCAGGCCGGCGCGTGCCTCGGCGGCGTCCTGCGACGAGCGGATGATCGAGATGACGAGATCGATCGCGTCGAGCGCGATGAGCAGGCCCTCGAGGATGTGCAACCGGTCGCGGGCCCGGCCGAGGCGGTACTCCGTGCGGCGCCGCACGACGTCGAGGCGGTGCTCGGCGTAGTGGTTGCAGAGGTCCCAGAGGCCGACGGTGGTGGGCACGCCGTCGACGAGCACGACGTTGTTGATGCCGTACGACTCCTCCATCGGCGTGAGTCGGTAGAGCTCGGTGAGGATGGCCTTCGCGTTGATGCCCGGCTTGCACTCGATCGTGATGTTCATGCCGGTGTGACGGTCCTGCAGGTTCTTCACGTCGGAGATGCCGACGATCTTGCCCGTGTTGACCAGCTCCTGGATGCGCCCGACGATGCGCTCCGCGCCCACCATGTAGGGGAGCTCGGTGACCACGATGCCCTGACGGGTCTTGGTGATGTTGACCACCTCGGCGGTCGCCCGCATGCGGAACGTGCCGCGTCCGGTGGCGTACGCCTCGGCCAGACCGTCGTCGATGATCGCGCCGCCCGAGGGCAGGTCGGGCCCCGGCAGCACGGCCAGGAGCTCCTCGATCGCCGGCTTGGGGCGACGCTTGGTCATGACGAGCTTGATGGCCTCGTAGACCTCGGCCAGGTTGTGCGGCGGCATGTTGGTGGCCATGCCGACGGCGATGCCGGTGGTGCCGTTGACCAGCAGGTTGGGCAGCCGGCCGGGCAGGTAGATCGGCTCCTCGCGCTCGCCGTCGTAGGTGGCGCGGAACTCGACCGTCTCCTCGTCGATCTCGGCCAGTAGCTCCATCGCGGCCTCCGACAGGCGGCACTCGGTGTAGCGGGAGGCGGCCGGCGGGTCGTCGAGGGTGCCGAAGTTGCCGTGGGGGTCGACGAGGCAGATGTTGCGCGAGAAGTTCTGGCCCATGCGGGTGAGGGCGTCGTAGATCGAGCCGTCGCCGTGGGGGTGGTACTTGCCCATCGTGTCACCCACCACGCCGGCGCACTTGCGGTGGGGGCGGTCGGGGCGGAACCCCTGCTGGTGCATGGAGTAGAGGATGCGGCGCTGCACCGGCTTGAGACCGTCGCGGACGTCGGGGAGCGCGCGGGAGGTGATGACCGACAGGGAGTAGGCGAGGAACGACTCGCTCATCTCCTGATGAACGGGGATCTCCACGACTTCGCGAGCGAAGTCGGCATCGAACAGGTCGCCTTGTGACGGCATGGAAACAGCTCCTCCGGGGAACGCGTGTTCGGCGCAGTCTAGGTGGGGGCACCGACACCCCACGGGAACGGCCGGACTGGGTTGTTCATCCTTCCGTCAGACATTTTGTCAGTGCTCCGTGACAGGCTCTGGCCATGTCCGGGTACGAGTCCCCCATGTCCGCCACAGCGCTCGACGCGCTCGCCACCACGCGGTCGGCCCTCCACACGCTGGCTGAGCACGTGCTGGCGCCCGATCTGCACCGCTCCACCGGCAAGATCGGCCTGCGCCGCACCGCCGGCGGCGTCGGTCAGCCCGAGCACCTCGTCGACGGGGTCCGGCGCCGGGTTCGCGTCGACGGCGATCGTCTCGCCGTCACCGACGGCGACACCGAGACCTGGCATCCCCTGTCCACGCTGGGCGCCGCGGCCGACGCCGTGGGCGTGACCCTCGGTGCCGGCACCGGCGCGTACGAGCCGAGCACGCCGTCCGCGGCGGACACGTCCATCGCCGTCTCCGCCGAGGCCGCCGCGTCACTGTCAGAGTGGTTCGACCTGGTCGACGCGGCGCTCGAGCGGTTCCGCAGCGGGCGCTCGGAGCTGTCGCCCACGGTGGTGCAGCTCTGGCCGGAGCACTTCGACCTCGCGACGTCGATGGTGGAGATCAACTTCGGCGGCTCGCCGGGCGACGAGGGGCGGCCCGAGCCGTACCTGTACGTGGGTCCGTGGACGCCGCGCGTCGGCGACTTCTGGAACGAGCCCTACGGCGCCGCGATCGGCCGGTCCGAGGTGGCGTCGATCGATGACGCGGTCGAGTTCTTCGAACGAGGGTTGGCCCAGGCGACACGTCGCTGACGGGGGAGATCACATGGCATCCATCGACACCGATCGCGAGCTCGATCTCGCCGACGCGTACCCGCTCGTTCGTTCGACGACCGAGTGGCTGGCCGAGCCGCTCGGCGCCGAGGACCAGACGGTGCAATCCATGCCCGATGTCAGCCCCACCAAGTGGCATCGCGCCCACGTCACCTGGTTCTTCGAGCGGTTCGTGCTCGGCTCGCACCTGCCCGGGTACCGCCCCTACGACGCGGGGTTCGAGTTCCTCTTCAACTCCTACTACGAGGCGGTCGGCCCCCGTCATCCCCGCGCCGAGCGGGGGCTCATCACCCGGCCGGGCGTCGGCGAGGTCATGGCCTACCGCCAGGTGGTCGACGACGCGATGGGCGTGCTGCTGGCGAGTGGCGTCTCGCCCGAGGTGGCGGCGCTGGTCGAGCTCGGGCTGCACCACGAGCAGCAGCACCAGGAACTGCTGCTGATGGACATCAAGCACGTGCTGGCGCGCAATCCCACGCGGGTCGCGTACCGGCCGATGGCCTACCGCCCGACCACCCCCGGGCCGGCGTCCGACGTCGCCTCGTGGGTCGACGTCGACGGTGGCCTCGTCGAGGTCGGTCATGCGGGCGACGGGTTCGCCTACGACAACGAGGGCCCGCGGCATCGCGTGTGGCTCGAGCCGTACCGCATCGCCGACCGCCTCGTGACGTGCGGCGAGTGGAAGGCGTTCATCGACGACGGCGGCTACCGGCGCCCCGAGCTGTGGCTGTCGGAGGGCTGGGCCCAGGTCAACGCGCAGGGCTGGGACGCCCCGCTCTACTGGCGCCGTGGCGACGACGATCGTGGAGGTCCCGACGCCGAGTGGTGCAGGTTCACGCTCGCCGGTCCGGGGCCGGTGCTCGATGCCGAGCCCGTGTGCCACGTGAGTCACTTCGAGGCCGATGCCTACGCGACGTGGGCCGGCGCGCGGCTCCCCACGGAGTTCGAGTGGGAGCACGCCGTGACGTCGACCGGTGCTGCTGCTGACGCCGGGCACCGGCTCGCGTGGCACCCTCGCGCTGCCGGGCCGGCCGACGGCTCGCTCCGGCAGTGGTGCGGCGAGGTCTGGCAGTGGACGGCCAGCGCCTACCTGCCGTACCACGGGTTCCGGCCGGCCGCCGGCGCCGTCGGTGAGTACAACGGCAAGTTCATGTCGAACCAGATGGTGCTGCGCGGCGGAGCGTGCATCACGCCGGTCGGCCACACGCGGGCGACCTACCGCAACTTCTTCCCGTCGAGCTCCCGCTGGATGTTCGGCGGCGTGCGACTGGCGGCCGACGCATGACCGTCACCGTGACCACCCACCTCGGCCCCGACGACATCCGTCAGGCCCTGCGCGCCGACGTGGCCGAGGGTCTCGTGGAGCGGCCGAAGCACCTGCCGCCCAAGTGGTTCTACGACGACGTCGGCAGCGAGCTGTTCGACAAGATCACGCGTCTCGCCGAGTACTACCCGACCGAGGCCGAACGGGCGGCGCTGTCGCAGTGGGCGCCCGACATCGCCGAGCGCTGCGGCGCCGACACCGTCATGGAGCTGGGCTCGGGCTCGTCGGACAAGACGCGGGTGCTGCTCGACGCCATCGCCGCCACGGGGCGACTCGCCCGGTACGTGCCCTTCGACGTCAGCGCCGGCGCCATCGCCGCAGCGGCGCCCGTCCTGATCGAGCGCTACCCGGCGCTGCACGTCGACGCCGTCGTGGGCGACTTCGACCGCCACATGGCGCTGCTGCCCGCCGAGGGGCAACGCCTCCTCGTGTTCCTCGGCGGCACCATCGGCAACTACGCGCCGGCGCCCCGTGCGCGCCTCCTCGCGTCGATGGCCTCCACGTTGCGATCGGGCGAGTCGCTGCTCCTCGGCACCGACCTCACGAAGGATCCCGACCGACTGGTCGCCGCCTACGACGACGAGTCGGGCGTCACCGCCGAGTTCAACCGCAACGTGCTGGCGGTCGTCAATCGTGAGCTGGGGGCGAACTTCGATCTCGAGCTCTTCGAGCACGTCGCGAAGTGGAACTCGGACGAGGAGTGGATCGAGATGTGGCTGCGCTCCACCGAGGAGCAGACCGTCACGGTGTCGGCGCTCGACCTCACCGTCCACTTCGATCGCGGTGAGGAGATGCTCACCGAGATCAGCGCCAAGTTCCGACGCGCCGGTGTCGAGGCCGAGCTGGACGCCGCCGGTTTCGCGCTGGAGGCCTGGTACACCGACCCGGCCGGCGACTTCGCGCTCAGCCTGAGCCGGCGCCGCTGACCGTCAGGACGGTTCGGTCGGCAGGATCAGCTCGGCCGCGAGCCGGAGCTGCTCCGGGGTCGACGGGTACATCGTCACCGTGGTCACGGGTGACTTCTCCCACTCCGCCAGCCGTTCCTTGATGCGGCTCGGCGGACCCACGAGGCTGATCTCGTCGGCGAACTGGTCGGGCACGAGCGCGATCGCCTCGTCCCGCTTGCCCTCGAAGAAGAGGTCCTGGATGCGGTACGCCTCCTCCTCGAAGCCCATGCGCGCCATGAGATCGGTGTGGAAGTTGCGTCCCTTGGCGCCCATGCCGCCGATGTAGAACCCGAGCGCGGCCTTGACGGGGTAGAGGCCCGACTCGATGTCGTCGGTGATGGTGATGTTGGCCATCGCGGTGACCTCGAAGCCGTCCTTGGCACCGGCGAGGTAGTCGGCGTACACCTCCTGGCGGAACGGCGAGTAGTAGAGCGGCAGCCAGCCGTCGGCGATCTCCGCGGCCATCGTGACGTTCTTCGGGCCCTCGGCGCCGAGGAAGATGGGGATCTCGCGGCGGTACGGGTGGGTGATCACCTTGAGCGGCTTGCCGAGACCGGTGGAGCCCTCACCGCGGTAGGGGTGCTGGTGGAACTCGCCCTGGAACTCGAGCGGCTCCTCCCGCGCGAGGACGCGGCGGATGATCTCGACGTACTCCCGCGTGCGCGCGAGGGGCTTGCGGTAGGGCTGGCCGTACCAGCCCTCGACCACCTGCGGACCGGACACGCCGAGCCCGAGGATGAGCCGGCCCTTGCTGAGGTGGTCGACGGTGATCGCGTGCATCGCGGCGGCCGTGGGCGTGCGCCCCGACAGCTGCACGACGCCGGTGCCCAGCTTGATCGTCGAGGTGTGCGCCGCGAGATAGGCGAGCGGGCTGAACGCGTCCGAGCCCCATGCCTCTGCCGACCACACGGAGTCGAAGCCCAGTCGTTCGGCCTCCTGCGTGAGCTCCACCAGGTTGCCGGGCGGCAGCGCGCCCCAGTACCCCCACGTGAGTCCGAGCTTCATGGTGTGCTCCTCCGTCGTCTCTCGGTTACTTGCCCTGGAAGTTCGGGGTGCGCTTCTCCTTGAAGGCGCGCGGGCCCTCCTTGGCGTCCTCCGAGCCGAACACGTCCCAGCCGTACGTGAACTCGTAGGTGAGGGCTTCGGTCTCTTCCATGCCGTTGGTCTCGCGCAGGGTCTTGAGGAGCGACTTCACGGCGAGCGGGCCGTTGCTGTTGATGACCGACGCGATCTCCAAGGCCTTCTCGAGGGCGCCACCGTCGTCGACGACGTGGTTCACGAGGCCGAGGTCGTAGGCCTCCTGCGCGGTGATGTGGTTGCCGCACAGCAGCAGTTCGGCGGCGCGGGCGTAGGGGATCTGGCGCGGGATGCGGACGGCCGAGCCGCCCATGGGGTACAGCGACCACTTGACCTCGCTGATGCCGAACTTGGCGCTGCGGCCGGCGACGCGGATCTCCGTGGCGCCGAGCAGCTCGGTGCCGCCGGCGATCGCGGTGCCTTCGGCGGCGAGAATGATCGGCACGGCCGGGCGCCAGGTGCGCAGCAGCGCCTTCCAGGGAAGGTCGCCGTCCTCGGCGAGGCGGGCCTGCACGTCGATGCCGCCGGGCTCGACCTCGGTCTGGTGGCCGCCGGCCATCTCCTTCAGGTCGGCGCCGGAGCAGAAGTTGCCGCCGGCACCGGTGAGGATGAGCGTGCGGATGTCGGGGTCGGTGTCGGCCTCGACGCAGGCGTCGTAGAGGCGCACGAGCATCTCGCCGTTGATGGCGTTCTGTCGTTCCGGACGGTTGAGCGTGACGATGAGCGAGTGTCCATCGCGTTCGGTCAGAAGAGCAGGCATGGGCGGCAACGCTAGGCGAGAACGAGAACGCGTTCTAGTTGTCGAGCCGTACCGTGGCGCCGGTGCGCGCCGACTCGTACCAGCCGGTGACCAGCTCGAGCGCCCGTCGTGCGTCGGCGAGCGTGACCGGCAGGGGGCCGCCGTCGGTCACGGCGCGGTGGAACGCCGCGAGCTGGCCGGCGAAGCCGCTCGGCGTCGCGGGGAGGCCGGCCCATACGGCGTCGGCCTCGGCGGCCCGCGCCGGCGACGACCAGTCGAACGTCCACGGTTCGTTGCCGGGCTCGTACGGTTCGAGCGACGACTCGGCGGTGACGTGCTCGAAGCAGAAGCGCAGTCGCGTGATCTCGCGCTGCGAACCGAGGGTGACGGCCATCGACACGAGGCCGCCGTCGGCGGTGGCGCCGATGCCCACTGCCGTGTCCTCGGTCTCGATGTCGTTCACGAGCGTCGCGACCCGGCCCTGCACCGTGACGAGCGGTCCCGCGATGTGGCTGAGCAGATCGTGCGCGTGGGTGCCGTGGCCGAACACCGCGCCGCCACCCTCGCCGGCGAACGTCCCACGCCAGGGCGCGGCGTAGTAGTCGTCGCCTCGCAGCCAGGCGGTCTCCGACGTGGCGAGGTAGAGGCGCCCGCAGAGGCCGGCGTCGACGACTGCCTTCATCCGTGCGATGCCCGGTGCGAACCGGTACTGGAAGATGGGCATCAGCACGCCGTCGGCGGCCGCCTCGGCCTCCTCCAGGCGGGCGAGCGCGTCGAGCGAGGAGACCAACGGCTTCTCGCACACGACGTGGCGGCCGGTCCGGAGCACTCGGATGCACTGCTCCTCGTGGAGCGCCGGCGGCGTGCAGAGGTCGACGACGTCGAGGTCGAGGTCGAGCAGCTCGTCGAGCGTCGACACCGCCGCCACGCCCCAGTCGCGGGCGGCGCGCTCTCGCCGACCGGCATCGGTGTCGGCGATCGCGACCACCTCGAACTGCTCGGGGGCGAGCACGTACGCGAGCAGGTGCGCCTGCCCGATGCCGAGCCCGACCACACCGACTCGGAGCCGCGTCATCGCTCGCCCTCGGCGTGGCGTTGCGCGGCGAGCGCGATCGAGCACGCGGCGACGGTGTGCTGGTGCGACATGAACGTGTCGGTGCCGTCCTCGACGTCGGAGCGCAGGCGCTCCGCCCACCCGAGCTCGACGCCCGAGCAGTCGACGCGACGCGCCGACGTGCCGTCCACGATGATGAGATGCTCGCCGCCGGGTTGGCCACCGACGTCGATGTTCGACCGCACCTCGATCGTGCCCTCGGTGCCCGTGAGGGTGAGACGGACGTCGCCCCAGGTGCCGAGTCCGGCGGGCGACAACCAGTCGACGTGATGGTCGCTGAGCACGGTGCGACCGTCGGTCGTCGTGTGCCGCAGCGACATGCGACCGAGGTCCTGGAGATCGGGGTGGTCGTGCGACGACACGTTGGCGACGGTCGCGGACAGCACCTCGGTGGTGCCGGGCCCGACGAGGGCCAGCAGCTGATCGGCCTGGTGCGCGGCGAGGTCGACGAGGATCCCGCCGTTGCGCTCCCGCTCGAAGAACCAGGCGGGGCGCGAGTCGGCGGCCAGCGTGTGCGGGGCCGCACCGGTGACGGCGACCAGGTCGCCGATGGCACCGGCGTGCACCAGTCGCTCGGCCTCGACGACGGCGCGGTTGCACAGTCGTTCGGAGAAGAAGACCCACCATCGACCGTCCGGGCCGGCGAGCGCGTCGAGGCGGGCGAGATCGTCACCGGTGGTGACGGCGGGCTTGGCGCTGAGCACGTGACGACCGGCGGCGAGGGCGGCGGCAGCGGTGCCGGCACGCTCCGACGGCACCCCGGCGAGCACGACGAGGTCGAGGCCGTCGTCACCGATCACGTCGTGGGCGGAGCGCCGCTCGGACTCTGTGCGCCATCCCTCGTACATGGCGGTGAGCGGCCCGTCGTCAGCGGCGTGGCACACCGTCTCGGCGCCGACGTCGACGAGTCCGTTCACCATCTCGAAGAGGTGGAGGTGCTCGATGCCCACCACCCCCACGCGCAACGGCCGACCATCCACCTCGGCCAAGCTAGCGATCCGTCAGCTCTGGATCGGTGGCGAGGTGGCCGCGTAGCCCTGCTCGACGATCATCCGGCCGTTCTCGAGGTAGTCCTCGCGGTTGGGCGGCGCCCAGGTGGCGAGTCCGTCGACGTAACGGTTGAACATGCAGAAGGCGGCGGCGATGAGCACGGTGTCGTGGATCTCGACGTCGGTGGCACCCTGGTCGCGCGCCGCGGCGACGTCGGCGTCGGTCACGTTGAGGCCACCCGACTGCACCTTCGTCGCGATGCCGAGGAGTGCCTTCATCTTGTCCGTGATCGGAGCCGTGGACGGGTCCGCCACCACGGCGTCGAGCACGTCCCAGCCGTCGTCGAGCTGCAGCGCCGCGAACGTGGCGTGGGAGTTGTGGCAGAAGTGGCAGTCGTTCAGCTTCGACACGTGCGCGGCGATCAGCTCCCGCTCGCCTCGCGTCAACGTGTTGTCGCCGCGGAGCAGCACCTCCGCCAGGTCGTTCAACGGCCTGGCCGTCTCCGGCCGGAAGAACATGGGACCCAGGATCCCCGGAACCCCTTCGGCCAATGCGATGTGCGGCATGCTCGTCCCCCCGAACGCTCACTCCGACGGTTGTCCGCCGGAGCGACGATGGTACCCGCTGGCTCGGCGGAGGACCCGGTAGCTTGACGCCGATGTCGCGTCGCGCCCGCCTTGCGTCCTGTCCGTTGCTCGTCCTCGCCGTCGTGGCGGCCGGGTGCTCGTCCTCGAGCGATTCGGGTTCGCGCTCGGCCGACGCGTCCACCACCACGACGGCGAGCGCCCCGGCCGCGTCGAGCGGCTTCGCCACGCGGGCGAAGCGCTACCTCGCGTCGGCGGCGGCCGTCGACGTGTCCGCTGCCGGTGATCGCGAGAAGGTGTGGAACGCGGTGGCGGTGCTCGGTGTCGATCCGGGGGGCTCCGAGCCGGTCGCGCTGGCCCCGTCGGATCTCGACACGATCGCCCAGCGGTTCGCGACGTTCCAGGACACCACCGACTTCGACCTGGTGGCGCTGCTCAACCTCTGGTTCCGTGCCGATCACGGCAAGCGCCTCGCGGTGGCGACACGCGATCGCGTGAAGCAGCTCATCCTCGGCTTCAAGTACTGGTATGACGAACCGCAGCCGGCGGGCATCGTCGACGAGCGGTGGTACTGGTCGGAGAACCACCAGATCCTGTACCACGCCATCGAACTGCTGGCTGGCCAGGAGTTCCCGAAGGAGACGTTCGCGATCAGCGGTACGACGGGTGCGGCGCACGTGGCCCATGCGCGCCCGCTGATCCAGCGGTGGGTGACGGAGCGGGCCAAGTACGGGTTCAGCGAGTGGTACTCGAACGTGTACTACCAGGAGGACCTCGAGGCGGTCGTCGCACTCGCCGAGTTCGCCGACGATCGCGACATCGCGACGCTCGGTTCGATCGCGGCGGACTTCGTGCTCTACGACATGGCCTCGCACACCTTCCGCGGCGCGTTCGGGGCGACGCACGGCCGGTCGTACAAGAAGGACAAGATGACGGCCCTCGACGAGGACACGTGGGATGTCTCCAAGCTGTTGCTCGACGACGCGGCCGAGCCCTACCAGTCGAAGCTCGGCGCGGTGTTCCTCGCCGCAGCGCGGCGGTACCGGCCGCCGTCGGTGCTCACCTCGATCGTCCGGGATCAGGGCGAGCGGGCGACCAGCGGCAACGTCGGCGGCGTCGTGGAGATGGCGCGGCACAGCCTGCCGATCGACGCGCTCGCGCCCGTGACTCCCAACCCGCCCGGGCCCGACGGTCTCGCCTTCGACGACCCGAAGAACCTCATGCTGTGGTGGGGCATGGGTGCGCTCACGCCGTGGCAGACGGTGGTCGAGACCACCAGCGAAATGACGAAGTACGACCTCTGGCGCACCGAGCTGTTCAGCGACTTCCGCCCGTTCGAGCCGCTCGTGAAGGCAGCGCCGCCCGACACCGTGCGGGCCCTCGCCCGTCAGCTCGCGCCGCAGCTGAACATCGGTCTGCTGTCGGAGGCGAACACGTACACCTGGCGCAGCGACGGGGCGATGCTGTCGACGGTGCAGGACTTCCGCAAGGGCCAGGCCAGCCAGCAGCACCACGTGTGGCAGGCGACCCTCTCTCCCGAGGCGCAGGTGTTCACGACGCATCCGCGCACGCCGACGGTCGCCGGGGAGGAGTGGCACTCCAACAGCGACGACTGGACCGGCAACGCCTCCCTGCCGCGGAGCGCCCAGGTGCGCAACGTGAACATCTCGATCTACGCGCCGCTGTTCGCGTCGAAGGACGTCCTGCAGGGCTCGTACCAGGAGTACACGCATGCGTACTTCCCCCAGGACCACTTCGACGAGGTGGTCACGGACGGCAACTGGACCTTCGGCCGTCTCGGCGACGAGTACCTCGCGCTCTACTCGTGGCGCACCCCGCGCTGGGTCACCTACGACCCGGCGGCCTTCGACCTCAACGGTCTGAAGAAGCCGTTCGAGCTCGTCGCCGACGGCGGCCCGAACAACGTGTGGATCACCGAGATCGGTTCGAAGGCGACCGCCGGCACGTTTGCCGGCTTCCAGTCGTCGATCACCTCGCACCAGCCCGAGGTGACGCCGCTCGGCGACCCGACGGTGTACTCGACGGCCTTCGACGTTCGATGGACGTCGCCCTCTCAGGGCCCGCTCACGTTCGGATGGGACCAGCCGCTCACGTCCAACGGCGTCGACCTCCCGCTGTCCGGCTACCCGCGCATCGAGTCGCCCTGGGCACGGGTGCCCTTCGGCTCGACCGACTACGAGATCACCTCCGGCAAGGAGTCGTTGCGCCTCGACGTGACGGCCCCGAGCCGCACGGCATCGGGCGACGCCTGACGCCCGTTCCGGTGGTCAGCTCTCGCGGAGACGTCGCTTGACGATCGCAAGCTCGGCGCGCTCGGGCCGGTCCTTGTAGAAGTCGTCGAGCGGGTAGCAGCCCGACACCAGCCCGTTCCGTGGCGCGGTCGTGCAGTCGCTGAGCGTGCGGCACACGAGGTGACGGTCGAGCGGCCGACCGTCGAGCGCGTCGGCAGGCAGCCCGGGGTAGGAGAGGGCCATCCGGCCGAGGCCGATCGCTGCGGCGGAGCCGCCGGCGATGACGGGTTGGCCGACGTGCGCGATCCAGTCCTGCAGGTAGGACATGCCGCCGGTGACGAACGCGAGCGACGGGTGCGCCCGCTGGAGCTCGCGGGTGACGCCGAGCATCCGCTCCACACCGACGAGCGGGTCCTCGGGCGGGAGGTAGCCGTCGCTCGGCGGGAAGTACGCCGGTCGTTGGATGTGCGGGTTGTAGTACGGGCTCCCCGCGGTGACCGAGATGAGCCCGATGCCGAGGTCGGCGCAGAGGCGCATCAGCTCGTGCGGTTCGGTGAGGTCGATGCCGACGCCGGTGCCGTCGCCACCGAAGGCCGGCGAGTCGGTTGCGCCGCGCTCGGGGACGCCGACTCGATCCTCGCCCGGCACGAACGGCGCGAAGTCGTACGTCGACAGCCGCAGCGCGATCGCGAGCTCGGGCGCCTGCGTGCGGATGCCCTCCACCACCAACCGGAGGAACCGGGTGCGGTTCGCGAGCGACCCGCCGAAGTCGCCGGCGCGCGCCCGGCCCGAGAGCAGTTCGTGCAGCAGGTAGCCGTGACAGTGCTTCACGTCGACGAAGTCGAACCCGGCGCGTCGGGCGAGCACGGCCGCGTCGACGTAGCGATCGACGAGGTCGTAGAGCTCGTCGTCGGTGAGGAGCGTGGCGCCGGGTGATCGCGCGGCGAGCAGCGGGTGATCGTGCGCGATGCGGGGCGCTGGCGCACCCTCGGGCCGGCACCAGCGACCCGAGTGCGTCAGCTGCAACCCGACGACGAGGTCGTCCGCCGTGTCGAAGCGGCTGCGGTGGCGATCGACGAGACCGGACCGGATCGCTCCGATCGCCTCGACGTTGGCC
The DNA here is from genome assembly GCA_046331245.1 of Acidimicrobiales bacterium. Classification (GTDB taxonomy): domain Bacteria; phylum Actinomycetota; class Acidimicrobiia; order Acidimicrobiales; family Microtrichaceae; genus SSF14. The sequence continues at coordinate 56,799 of JAXLRH010000004.1, forward strand.
TCGTTCATCACGAGCTGGTTCGGGTTGGCGCGGCCCTCCGGCACGACGGCGGTGGCCTCGCCCCACACGAGCTTGGCTCCGCCCTCGCCGAATCGGTGCCAGCGGCGTTCGACGAGGTCGGTCGGCGCGCCGGTGGTGGTGCCGTCCCACCCCTCCATCGGGAGGATCGCGAACCGGTTGCCGACGGTGCGTTCGCCGGCAGCGCCGTCGGTGATCGTGAACGACGTGGCCAGCGGACCGGCCGGGTCGACGGTGTCGTCGACCGGCAGGTCGAGGCCCAGCTCGGCGCAACGGGCGCGGAGCGCGTCGGGGGTCGCGAGCTTCTTCACCTGGGGGAACCGCAGCGTCGTCATCGGCCCGACCTCATGCGACCCACTCCTCGACGCGGCGGGCGATGTCGACGAGCACCTCGCGGTCGCTCTCCGGCCGGCGGAGCGCGCCGGCCGGCACGCCGTCGTGGGCGATCCACCCCCGTGCCTCGAGGAACATCGCGGCGTCGTGGCGGTAGCCCGGCACCGGGCGGCGGAAGGTGAACGCGCCGAGCTCCTGCAGGAGGTCGTTCAGCTCGTAGAACCGTGCGTCGCCGTCCAGCCAGTAGCGGTCGCGCAGCGCGAAGGCGTCGGGCGCGAAGGTCGAGAGACCGAGCAGGTAGTCGGAGCCCCACATCACCATGTCGATGGCGAGGTCGTTGCCCGTCAGCACCATGAAGTCGGGCCGCTCCGCGTCGCGCGCTGCGAGCCGCTCCCATTCGAGGACGCGTGACAGCGACGAGTGCTTGGCACCGATGCACTGGGGGATCGACATCAGGCCGCCGTACGCGTCGAGGCCGACGATGCGACCGTTGGGGACGAACATCGTGCCCAGCTCGAAGCCGACGAACTCGGCGGTCTCGTCGGCCAGCGCCGCCTGGGCCTCGACCCATCCCGGCTCGTCGAGGTCGTGCAACCCCCACGACGGGAAGATGACCGGCGTCCCGCCGGCCGAGGTGATCTCGGCGATGGCGCGCTGGTAGCCGGAGCGGTCGTAGGGCGCGCCGGGCTCGTCGGCCACGAACGCTCCGGCGACGAAACGGCGTCCGTCGCTCAGGCGACCGCAGACGTCGAGCACCCGTCGCCGCGTGTCGGCGTCGATGATCTGCACGTAGCCCGTGTCCATGTTGACGGCGGGCGCGAGACCGGCCGCGAGCGTGCGAGCCACGTGGGCCTCGAAGCCGGCCCAGTCGACGGAGCCGTCCTCGAGGAACGGGAGGAGGATCGCCGACATGCCGGTGATGCGCCGGTTCGGGCGGAGTCGCCCGACGAGCCCACTCCCCACGTTTTGTCCCCCGGATCGACCGGGTTCCCGGTCGATCCGGGGCACAGAACCGGGGGTGTCAGCCATCTCGTCGTCCCAGTGCCTCGATCGCGTCGGCGGTCGCCGCGGCGATCCGCTCGGGAGCGTACCGATCCTGCAGCGCGGCGGTCGCCGCTGCCGCGTCGCGCAGCCGATCGGCGTCGAGGGAGGCCAGGCCTGCGGCCCACGACTCGACGGTCTGGCCCATCGCGATGCCGGCGTCGCCGAGGTGTTCGACCAGGTACGGCCAGTCGGACACGAGCCCCGGGGTGCCCGTGGCGACGAGGTCCGACGCGGTGCCGGTGGCCAGCATCGTGTGACCGGTGAAGGGCAGTGCGATGGCGTCGCACGCCGCGAGCCGGAGGTCGTAGGTGGCGCGGTCGGCGTTGGCGTACAGCTCGGTGACGATGCGGGGGTCGTCGGGTACCGCATCGGTGAACGACATCGACCAGATCGCGAGCTGGATGTCGTCGCGGCCGGACGCGAGCAGCGCGTCGATGACGAGCTGCACGTCCTTCTCCTTCCGGGGCGCGCCGATGATGCCGATTCGGATCGCCGGCGCCGGACCGGCATCGAGGCCGAGGAGCCGCGCGGCCTCGTCGCGATCGACGTGCGCGTTCGGGGTGACCAGCGGCCCGAAGTGCGGATGGGGGATCACGACGTGCCGGCAGTCGTCCGCGAACTCGTAGCGCTCCAGCACCTGGCGGCGGCCCCAGTCGGAGTGGTGGATCGCGAGATCGCACACCTCGGCCCACGCCTGGTAGATCGGGTCGTAGACGTCGGGCTCGTCGAGGTGCGGCGTGAGGTTGTGCTGGGTCCACGCGATGCGGGTGCCCTCGGAGCGGAGGCGGGCGGCGATCGCCTGGTGCTCGTCGAGGCGGCGGCCGAAGCCGAAGCACCATTCCGGCCAGTGGAGGTGCGCCACGTCGCCGGCGTCGGCGAGGTCGCCTCCCCACGGCCGCTCGGCGACGCGGCCGCCGGGTCGCTCGGAGATCGGGTCGTACACGGTGCGCACGTAGTGGTGGTGGTTGAGCGTGACGTGCACGACCGGCACGGGCGCCACCGACCACGTGAACTCCATCTCACGGGCGGGCGTGAGCTCGATCTCGGTGAGCGAGTCGAGCGGGGTCCAGGTGCTCGCCCACTCCTTCATCCCGCCGATGCCGACGGTGCGCAGCCGCGCGTCGGCCGGGCCATCGATCGTCACCCGGAGCGGACGCGAGCGCGACTCGGGCACGAGGATCGACACGGCGGCCGGTGGCTCGACGAAGGTGAGGTGCTCGGTCACGGTGAGCGCGGCGCCGTCGACCCGGTACTCGGCGCGGCGGGTGGCGGCGAGGTCGGGCGGAGGCGGCCCCGCGTCGATCGACCGCGTGGCGACGAAGCGGTCGTACTCCACGACGACGCCGTCGAGGGTGCGCTCGATCTGCTTCGGCGTCTCGCCGGGGACGAAGCGACCCTGGGGGCTGATGGCCGAACCGGGCGTGTGGACCATCGGCAGGAAGCACGCGAGGGGTGAGTCGACCGGCACGTCGAACAGCCCGGGGCGACGGGGCGACGGGACGTAGTCGCTCGACCGGCCCGAGACGAACGGCATGACGAACTCCGTGCGCTCGTTGCGGAACGACCAGACCGCCGCCCGGTCGTCGAATCGGACGAGCTCGTGTCGTGCCCGTGCGACCGGCGCGGCGTCGTCGGGAACGGCGTCGTCCAGCGGGTTGGCGGACGCTGCGAGCTTGCCGAGCACGTCGAACGTCATCTGCAGTCGTCGTTGGGGCCCCCGGTAGTCCTCGGTGGACCGACCGCGGAGGTGCGCGGTGACGACGCCGTCGGGGCCGAACCAGCGTGGGATCGCCGCAGCCGCCCGGCGCGCCGACGCCGTCCATGCGGCCGGGTGGGAGGTGAGGCCGTGGTGCGCCGCGAGCCCGGCGAGCTCGACGGTGAGCGCGAGCGACAGGACGCCGGTCGATCGTCCCCAGGCGAACGAGCTGCCGTCGGAGGTGCCGATCGTCTCGACCAGCTCGACCGCCCGTCGTACGCCGTCGGTCCAGCGCTCGCCGAGCAGCGGCGCGAGCGGCTCGCAGAAGAGGTAGAGATCGGCGGTGTAGATGTCGTAGCGGCCGGTGCCCTCGTGCGACTCGTCGAGGAAGCCCGACGGGTTGGCGGCGAGCATCGCGGCGGTCCGCTCGACCATCTCGTCGAGCCTCGAGTCGTCGGGAAGGATGCCGAGACGCTGCCGGGCGAGCTCGCAGCGGGCGAGTACGGCGAGGTAGTTGGGCGGCAGGAGCTTGGCGTCGAGGAGCTCGAACAGCGCGGTGCTGTCGCACGCGACCCGCAGGTTCTCCACGTCGGCCGAGCTCATCGTCGCGACGATCGGGTTGTCGTCGAAGGAGCCGAACCCGGCCAGCGTCTCGGCCACGCGGTAGGAGAAGAAGCTGTGCGTCTCGGGCCCGTCGACCTGTCGCAGAACGCGGGCGATGGCGTCGTCGACGGGGAGTCCCGCCACCGAGTCGACGCCGCCTCGCCGGAGGAGGCCGAGGGTGAACGCGAGGTCGGCCACGGCGTCGGTGCCGACGAGGTGTCCGCCGAACGTGGCCGGCAGATCGAAGCCCGGGGCGTACCGCTCGACGAAGCGCTCGACGTTCGCGACGGCCGTCTGCCGGAGGTTGAATTGGTCGTGCTCCACGGACGGCTCCTCGGGCCCTTCGCTAGCGTGGCCGGGTGCCAGGACCCCGCGTGTACATCCACGAGTTCGTCGACATCATCGGCCACCAGCGAGCGAAGTACATGTACCACATGACCGCCAACTGGGGGCCGGTGGGCCGTGCCGAACGCGACCAGCTGTGCTTCGGGGTGTGGGGGGTCGTCGGTTCCACGGGTCACTGGCCCCAGGTCGTCAACCTCTGGGAGTACGCCGACTGGGCGGCGCTCGGCCGGAACTTCGAGGTCGAGCAGCAGGGCGGCGGTCTGCAGGACCCGTCGCTCGAGGAGTGGTGGGCGGCCGCCGCCGAGTTCCGCAGCGGGGGACGCGACCGCGTGCTCGTGGCGCCGGACTGGTCGCCGTCGGTCGCCGATCACGAGGCTCGGGCCGCCGAGCCCGCGGCGGGGTACGTCCACGAGCTCGTCCGATGCCGCCCGGGCACCGACGCCGAGCTGCTCGACCGGGTGCGCGACACCGGCGTGACCGCGCACGCGGTCGACGGGCTCACGCTCGTCGGAGCCTTCCGGCGCGCGATGACGGACGACGACGAGTGCGTGCTGATCTGGTCGTTCGCGACCTGGCAGGACTGGGCGGAGGCCGAGCGCTCGGATGCGACGGGCGGGGCCGCGGTCTGGCGCGCCGGGCAGCGCGATATCGTCACCGGCCGCGAGCGGATCCTGCTCGCGGACGCACCGCTCTCCCCGCTCCGCACCGGCCGTCAGCCCGGTGTCGCCGACCGAATCGGACCATGACGCAACGGCTCATGAACGCACAGATCGGGCCGACAGCCTCTTGGCGGGACGATCCCCTCGTGTTACTACTACTGGTCCTTCGGCAAAGGGGGGTGTGATGTCCGAACTCGACGGTCCCGGCGCCGCGGCGCCGCTCCTTGCCACCGGCCCGGTGCGGGCCGAGCGCGAGATGCGCATGTTCGGCGCCTACGGGGCGAAGCCGACGTGGCGTGGTCGCATCCACCAGGTCGCCTTCTTCCTCTCGATCCCCGCCGGCCTGTGGCTCCTCGCCGGCGCCCAGTCGGCGCAGGCACGGGTGGCGGTCGCCATCTACTGGGCCTCGATGGCCGGGCTCTACGGCACCAGCGCCTCGTACCACCTGTTCGCCCACTCCGAGCGGGCCGTCACCTGGATGCGGCGGGCCGACCACTCGATGATCTTCGTGCTCATCGCCGGCTCGTACACCCCGTTCTGCCTGCTGGTGCTGCCCCGGGTGTGGGGCATCCCGATGCTCGTCGTCATGTGGGTGAGCGCGCTCGCCGGCATCATCATGAAGATGATCCGGGTCACGGCCGCCGGGGGGAAGTCCGGCTCGTGGCTCTACGTCGTGATGGGGTGGACCGCCGTCATCGCGTTGCCCCAGATGCTCGACCAGCTGGGCCTGGCCCGCATGCTGCTGCTCTTCGGCGGCGGCATCCTCTACACCGGCGGGGCCATCGTGCTCGGCAAGCGGTGGCTCAACTTCTCCCCGACGGTCTTCGGCTACCACGAGGTGTGGCACGCGTTCACCGTGGGCGCCGGCGTGTGCCACTTCATCCTCGTGGCGATGGTGGCGCACCCCTGACGGGGTGGGCACCGGGTCAGGATCCCGTCAGGCGGTGGCGGCCGCTGCCGTCACGCCGTCGCGGAACCGCACGCCCGCTCGCATCGACGCGTCGAACGGCAGGAGCGAGATGTGCTGGCCCAGGCGGTCGAGCTCGCCGAGGCGGCCGAACACCCGGTTGAAGTAGGTGTCGGGCGGGTCGACCGGGCCGGTGGCGAGCGCCTCGGACACGAGCGAGTAGGCGCCGTCGACGTCACCTCGGTACCAGGCCACGGCGCCGCTCAGCAGCCGCCGGTGGTGGTCGTGGAATCGCGCGGGATCGAGGTGGCTCAGCTCGTGGAACCGGCGCTCGTGCAGGAGCGCCCATGCGAGGAGGGTGTACGCCTCGTCGGGGATCAGCTCCGCCTCGGGCGACCACGCGATGGGGAGCAGCGTGTCGATGGCGGCGTCGAGCTCGCCGCGCATCAGCTGCTCGTGAGCGATGGAGATCGACTGCTGGCGATGCTGCTTCTCGGTGATCGCGTACGCCCCGATGTTCGTGCCGATCATGAGGGCGATGCCGATGACGACCAGCGGGCCCTGGTCGTCGCCGAACGCGATCCATGCCCCGATCGACACCGCGGCGGTCACGGCGATGAGCAGCGCGGTCCAGCCGCCGCGTCGGCGTGACGCGTACTCGACGAACTCGCGGGCGACGTGCCCGCCGTCGAGTGGCGTGATGGGCAGCAGGTTGAACGCGCTCCACCAGATGTTGACGAACCAGCACGCGGCGCGGAGCCACTCGATGGTGCGACCGCCGATGGGGAGGAGCGCCATCTCGACCGTGATGCCGAAGGCGATGGCCGTCGCCGGACCGGCCAGCGACACGGCGACCGACCGCAGCGGGCTGAGGTAGCCGTTCTCCTCGGTGGACGTGAGGCCGCCCATCGCGTTGAGCGAGATGTCCGGACGGAAGCCGAACGCCCGCAGCGCGGCCACGTGGCCGAACTCGTGCACCAGCACCGAGACGGTGACCAGCGCGAGCCACGCGCCGAGCAGCACGGGGTCGTGGCCGAGCCGCCCCCCGAACAGGAGCGGCAGGGCGACGATGGCGATCGGGAAGCTGAGCCCGATGCGGATGGGCGTGCCGAACAGGCGGAACCGGAGCGCGGGACCTCGGCGGCGTGTTCGGAGCATGACGCCAGTCTGGCGCGCTTCCTACGCCAGGAGGGCTCGGGCGATCGCGACCGTCTGGATCTCGTCGGTGCCGGCGTAGATCTGCAGCACCTTGGCGTCGCGGGCCAGCTGCTCGACCTGGAACTCGGCCATGTAGCCGTTGCCGCCGTGGAGCTGCACCGCCTCGAGCGCTACCTCGGTCGCGATCTGCGCGGAGTAGAGCTTCATCGCGGACGCCTCGGCGAACGTCATGGTCTTGCCGGCCTTGCTGAGCTCGATGGTGCGGAACACGAGGTTCTGCACGTTCATCCGGGCGACCTCCATACGGGCGAGCTTCTGCTGGATGAGCTGGAAGTCGCCGATGCGCTGACCGAACTGCACGCGGTTCTTCGCGTACTCCACGCTCAGCTCGAGGCACTGCTCGATGATGCCGAGCGACATGGCGGCGACGCCGGAGCGCTCCTGCTGGAAGGTGGCCTTGGCGCCGTCGCGGCCGCCCTTGCTCACGTCCTCCGTCTCGCCGATCAGTCGGTCGCGGCCGACGCGCACGTCGGAGAGGAAGAGCTCGCCGGTGGGGGAGCTGTGCATGCCCATCTTGCGGAGCGGCTTGCTCTGCTCGAGGCCCGGCATGCCGGAGTCGAGCACGAACGAGAGCACCTTGCGGTCCTTCGGGTCGTTGCCCTCGTCGAGCTTGGCGATGAACACGATCGTGTCGGCGTACGGGCCGTTCGTGATGAACGTCTTGCTGCCGTTGAGGACGTACTCGTCGCCGTCGCGGCGGGCGGTGGACAGCATCGAGCCGAACGCGTCCGACCCGCTGTTGGGCTCGGTGATGGCCCAGGCGCCGACCTTCTCGAGGGTGAGCAGCTCGGGGACCCAGCGCTCCTTCTGGGCGATCGTGCCCTTCGACTGGATGGCCGACGCGGTGAGGCCGACCGACACGCCCATCGCCGTGACCATGCCCGGGCAGTGCCGGCAGAGCTCGATGATCGGGATGAGGGTGTAGCCGGCGTCGCCGCCACCGTGGCGCGACGGCTTGTCCTCGTCGACGACCTCGCCGGCGGCCACGGCCTTCTCGTGCGCGATGCGCTTGGCGAACGTCGAGCGCGCCATCTCATCCATCCCGAAGGTGGCGTACAGCTTGCGGAGCACGTCGTACGGCGGGAGGTCGCCGTGTTCCAGCTCCTCCTTGATCGGGAGGATCTCCTTGGCGATGAAGTCACGCATCGCCTGCTGCAGCATCAGGTGTTCGTCAGACCATTCGTACATGGTCGACAGGCTACTTGACCGACTGGTCAAGTAGCGAAAAGCGCTACTTGCCGAGCTGAGCCTCGATGGCGCTGACGATCGACGGGTCGTCGGGCACCGTCGTCGGGGCGAACCGCGCCACCACGTCGCCGTCGGCCGACACCAGGAACTTCTCGAAGTTCCACCGGACGTCGCCGGAGTGGCCCTCGGCGTCGGCCGTCTTGTTGAGGTCGGCGAACAGGGGGTGCTGCTCCTCGCCGTTCACGTCGAGCTTCTCCGAGAGCGGGAACGTGACGCCGTAGTTGACCGAGCAGAACTCGGCGATGTCGTCGGCGGAGCCCGGCTCCTGGCCGAGGAACTGGTTGCACGGGAAGCCGACGACGGTGAAGTCGTCGCCGCCGAACCGGTCCTGCAGCGCCTGCAGCTGCTCGTACTGCGGGGTGAGACCGCACTTCGACGCGACGTTCACGAACAGGGCGGTCTTCCCGGCGACGTCCCCGAGCAGGTTGCTCGTGCCGTTCAGCGCGTTGACGTCGTGGTCGTAGATGCTCATCTGAGGTGCTCCTCGTTGGGGTCGATGGTGCCTGCGCCGGACCTTACCGGTCCTGTCACGTATCGTGAGCGCTCGTGACCCAGCCTGCACCACGACCCGCTCCGAGCCGTGTCGCGGCGTGCGTGGCGGTGCTCGTCGCCGTCGTGATGGGCGCCTCCGGCTGCTCCGACGACGCCGCGCAGCGTGACAAGGCCCACGACGCGCTCGCCGCGCTGGGCATCAAGGAGTCGCCGGCCGAGGTGGTCACCGTCGCGGTCGAGCGGGCCGATTCGGCGTCGAAGCTCGGCGCCGCGTTCAACACCGACTATCTCCACATGCGGCTCGCGGCCCGCGGCTACTCGTGGACCGACGCGGCGTGCGCGGTCACCGCGACCGTCGGCGTCGTGGGCGCCGACGTGTTCGGCGGCCTCAGCATCGGCGACATCGAGAACCTGAAGTTCCGCTACCCCGACGCCGACGCCGCGGCCAAGACGTGCGCCTCGCCGGAGTCGGCGGCACGGCTCGCCGTGAAGCAGGGCAGTGCCGCCGGGCCGTCGGCCGCGCCGGCCACCGACATCGACGGCGCCACCGTGCGCAGGACGCTCACGACGGCGTATCGCTCGAGCGGCAAGGCGCTCGGCCTGACGTCAGCGGAGACCGACTGCGTGATCGCGAAGGTGCTCACGGTGCACAGCGACGCCGACTTCGCCGACATCGCCACGGGAGCGAAGCGCATCCTGCCCTCCGACACCGCGGACGAGGTCGTCGGGTGTCTCACGGCGAAGCGGGTCGCCGCGCTGGCGCCGAAGGCCGCCGAGTCCCTCGTCGCGCAGAAGGAGGCGGCGGACGCCGAGCACCAGAAGGTGCAGAACGAGATCGACGCGCAGATCGACGCGTTGAACGCGTCGACCACCACCGTTCCCTGATCAGAGGTCGGGCAGGCCCAGCAGCAGGTTGGGGGCGTTGAGGCCGCCGTCGATCTCGAGGATCTTCCCGGTGAGGTAGCTGCCGGCCCTCGACGACAGGTAGAGCACGCCGAGCGCGATGTCGAGGGGATCGCCGAGCCGACGCAGCGGGGTGTTCTGCTCCATCGCCGTGCGCAGGCCGTCGTCGGTGAGCACCATGTCGAGCGCGCTGGTCGCCGTCGAGCCCACGGCGATGGCGTTCACGCGGATGCGCGGCGCGCACTCGGTGGCCATGAGGCGGGTGAGGTGCGTGAGTGCCGCCTTGGCCGTTCCGTAGGCGGCGAAGCCACGGTCGGTGAGGCGCCCGATCGCCGAGCTGATGTTCACGATCGACCCGCCGGCGTGCTCGCCGTCGAGCATGGCGGGGATGGCCGCCTTCGACAGCTCGAGCGCCGTCGTCACGTTGAAGTGGAACGCCTTCTCGAACATCGCCGACGACGTGTCGAGGAGCGGACGGGGGAACGAGCCGCCGACGTTGTTGACCACGATGTCGAGCCGGCCGAACTCGGTGGTGGCCGTCTGCACGAGGCCGGGCAGCGTGTCGAGGTCGCTGAGGTCCGCGGGCACCACGACGGCGCGGCGCCCGAAGCGGCTCACGGCCTGGGCGACCTCGTCGAGCTGGTCGGGGGTGCGGGCGCTGATGACGAGGTCGGCGCCGGCCTCGGCGAGCGCCAGTGCGGTCGCCCGGCCGATGCCCCGGCCCGCGCCGGTGACGATGGCGACCTGGTCGGTCACGAGGAAGTGGTCGGTGATCATCGGGCCCCCTGGTTCGCGGTCCACCGGAAAGTAGAACGCGTTACTGTTTTGTCGCCAGCGGTTCCCGCCGCTGACCGGGCGAACGCTGCTCGTCCACACCGTAGGGGGTAGCCATGACCACGCTCGACTTCCAGCTGTTCGACGCCGACAACCACTACTACGAGGCGCCCGACGCCTTCACCCGGTACATCGAGCCGCAGTTCGCACGCCGAGGGATGCAGTGGGTGACCGTCGAGGGCAAGACCCGCCTCATGGTCGACGGCAAGATCAACAAGTTCATCCCGAACCCGCTGTTCGACCCGGTGGCGCGCCCGGGCGTGCTCGACGACTACTTCCGCGGGCGGTCCGGCAGCGACGACATCCGCGCCGCGTTCGGCGACCTCGAGCCGATCAACCCCGGCTACCGCGACCCCGGCGCCCGCCTCGCGATCATGGACGACCAGAACATGGAGGCGTGCTTCATGTTCCCGACGCTCGGCGTCGGCATGGAGGAGGCCGTCAAGCACGACCCCGAGCTGGCGCACGGCGTGTTCCGCGCCTTCAACCGCTGGGTGGCCGACGACTGGGGGCTCGACACCCAGCACCGCATCTTCAGCGCTCCCTACATCACGCTGCTCGACCCCGACCTCGCGGTGGCCGAGGTGGAGTGGGCGCTCGCCGAGGGCGCCCGCGTGATCGTCATGCGATCGGGTCCGGTCGTCGGCCCGAACTTCAGCCGCTCGCCGGCCGACCCGATCTACGACCCGTTCTGGGCGCGGATCAACGAGGCCGGCATCCTCGTCGCCTACCACTCGGGTGAGTCGGGCTATCACCGCTACGCCGCCGACTGGGGCGAGTCGCCGGTGATGGAGGCGTTCCGGTACTCGCCGTTCAAGGCGCTCACCACCGGGCACCGCCCGATCTTCGACACGATCGCCGCCCTCGTCGCGCACGGCCTCTTCGCCCGGTTCCCCAACCTCCGTGTCGCCACCATCGAGTCGGGCTCCGACTGGGTGGGGGAGCTCGTTCCCAAGATGACGAAGTCGTTCAAGCAGACGCCGGGCGCGTGGGCGGAGAACCCGGTGGAGACGCTGCGGCGCCACGTGTGGGTGTCGCCGTACTACGAGGACGACATCCGGGCGCTCGCCGACGTGCTCGGCGCCGACCACGTCTTGATGGGGTCGGACTGGCCCCACGCGGAGGGCATCGCCGAACCGGCCGCGTTCGTCAGCGATCTCGGTGGCTTCGATGAGCGGGAAATCCGGCTCGTGATGCGGGAGAATGGCCTGGCGTTGTCGGTACCTCGTCCGATCTGACGCACGAGGCGTCGTCGACGCCACCGAGTCCGGGGGGACGAACATGCACGACCTGGTGATCCGCAACGGCCGCATCGTCGACGGTTCGGGAGGCCCGTCGTTCGTCGGCGACGTCGCGATCGACGGCGATCGGATCGTCGCGGTCGGCGAGGTCGCGGACGCGGGCCGACGCGAGATCGACGCCGAGGGCCGCATCGTCACGCCCGGCTGGGTGGACATCCACACCCACTACGACGGCCAGGTGACGTGGGACCCGGAGGTGAGCCCCTCGGGCTGGCACGGTGTGACCACCATCGTCATGGGCAACTGTGGCGTGGGGTTCGCTCCGGCGGACCCGGCGCGGCGCGACTGGCTCATCCAACTCATGGAGGGCGTGGAGGACATCCCCGGCTCGGCGCTCGAGGAGGGCATGAGCTGGAACTGGGAGACGTTCCCGGAGTACCTCGACGAGGTCGAGAGCCTGGGGCGCGTGCTCGACGTCGCCGCCCTGGTGCCGCACGGAGCGGTGCGCGCCTACGTGATGGGCGACCAGGCCGCGGTGCACGACCAGGCCACGCCCGAGCAGATCGAGGCCATGACCGCCATCGTGCGCGAGGCGATCGCGGTGGGCGCCATCGGCTTCTCCACCACCCGCACGCTCCTGCACCGCGCCAAGGACGGCGAGCTCGCCGCAGGTACGAACGCCGACGCGGCCGAGCTCATCGGCATCGGGCGTGCGCTCGCGGACACCGGCGCCGGTGTGTTCTCGGTGGCGTCGGACATGCTCGACCCGGTGTCGGAGATCGCCTGGATGACCGAGGTGTCGCGCGAGTCGGGTCGCCCGGTCACGTTCGCCTGCCTCCAGAGTCCCTTCCAGCCGGACAACTGGCGGACGCTCATCGAGCTCGCGGACGGCGCCGCCGCCAACGGTGCGCACATCGTCCCGCAGGTGGCGGGCCGTCCGGCGTGCGTTATGTTCGGGTTCGAGTCGAGCGCCCACCCGTTCATGTTCCACGAGGCGTACCGACCGCTCGCCGACCTGCCGCTCGCCGAGCGGGTGCAGGAGCTGCGGCGTCCGGAGGTGCGGCGGGCCATCCTCGACGAGGTCGTCGAGCTGCGGGGTCTGCAGGCGGTGGTCATGCAGTCGTTCGGTCGGTTGTTCCCCCTGGGTGACCCACCCGAGTACGAGCCGGCGCCCGAGGCGAGCGTCGCGGCGATCGCGGAGCGGGAGGGCCGCCCACCTGCCGAGGTCGCCTACGACCTCATGCTCGAGCAGGACGGTCACGCGCTGCTCTACTTCCCGCTCATCGGATACGCGGCCGGAGACTTCGACGCCCTCGAGGAGATGCTGCGCCATCCGACGACCGTGCTCGGTCTCGGCGACGGCGGTGCGCACTGCGGCGTGCTGTGCGACGCCGGCCTGCCCACCTACATGCTCACGCACTGGGTGCGCGACCGCAGCCGCGGCGCCCGCCTGTCGATCGAGGAGGCGGTGCACCATCAGACGCGTCGCACCGCCGCGCTCTACGGCTTCGACGATCGCGGCCTGCTCGCCCCCGGCTACCTCGCGGACGTCAACGTCATCGACCTCGACGCGCTCGACGCGCCGGTCCCGCAGATGGTCTACGACCTGCCTGCCGGTGGGCGCCGGCTGATTCAGCGTGCCCGCGGATATGTCGCTACTGTGAAATCCGGCGTCGTCGTCCGGGAGAACGACGAGCCGACGGGGGAGCGGCCCGGCAAGCTCATACGGGGACATCAACCGTCTCCGGTGTGAGACTTGCGCGTGCGGGCGCGGGGTCGTGGTGCCCTAGCCTTCGCCGCCGATGATCCTCGTCGACCTCGTGCGCGTGGGCGCCTCGCGCCCTGGCAAGCCGTTGTTCGCCGACCTCTCGATGACGATCTCGACGGGTGACCGCCTGGGCATCGTGGGCATCAACGGTTGCGGCAAGTCGACGCTCATGCGGGTGATGAGCGGCGCCGACGCGCCGGAGTCGGGCACGGTGCGTGTCGGCAGCGGTGTGCGGATCGCCGTGCTCGACCAGGAGCCGCGTCTACAGGGCGGCACGGTGCACGAGGCCGCCGGCGGATCGTGGGAGTCCGATGCGGTGCTGGACCGCCTCGGCATGGGTCCCTACCTCGACGCTCCCGTCGACCGCCTGTCGGGTGGTCAGGCGAAGCGCGTCGCGCTGGCCGCTGCGCTCGTGAGCGACTCCGACCTGCTGATCCTCGACGAGCCGACCAACCACCTCGACATCGACGCGATCGCCTGGTTGGAGGAGCGGCTGGCCGGGTACGCCGGCGGCCTCGTCATGGTCACGCACGACCGCCACGTGCTCGACCGGGTGACGACCCGTGTCCTCGAGCTCGACCGCGGTCAGGCCTTCCTCCACGACGGTGGGTACGACACCTACCTCGACGCGAAGGCAACGCGTGCCGAACAGGACGCGAAGGCGGAGCAGGTGCGCCGCAACCTGGCGCGCACCGAGCTCGCATGGCTGCGGCGGGGCGCCCCGGCGCGAACGTCGAAGCCGAAGGCGCGCATCGCCACCGCCACGGCGATCGTCCAGGGCCGAGCGCCGGCCGAGGCCCGGACCGGCGAACTGCCACTCCACTTCGGCACGCCCCGACTCGGCGATCAGGTGGTGGAGCTGCACGGGCTCGGGCACCGGTTCGGCGACGGTCCGTGGTTGTTCCGCGACGTCGACCTGCTCCTCGATCCGCGCGAGCGCCTGGGCCTCGTCGGTCCCAACGGCACCGGCAAGTCGACGATGCTCGAGATCATCGCCGGGCGTCTGGAGCCGGCTGAGGGCAGCGTGAAGCAGGGGCAGACGGCGAAGATCGGCTACTTCGACCAGCGCGGCCGGGAGCTCGACCCGACCCTGCGTGTGCGCGAGGTGGTGGCGGGTCCGCACCGCACCCCGGACCACACGGACAAGGCGTTGATGGAGGCGTTCTGGTTCGACGGCGACGCGCAGTACGCGCCGGTCGGGCTGCTGTCGGGCGGCGAGCGCCGGCGCCTCCAACTGCTGGTGACGCTCGCCGAGAAGCCCAACGTGCTGCTGCTCGACGAGCCCACCAACGATCTCGATCTCGACACGCTGCGTGCCCTCGAGGATTTTCTCGACGAGTGGCCCGGCGCACTGGTGGTCGTGAGCCACGATCGGGCGTTCCTCGAACGAACCGTCGCCGACGTCGTCGTGCTCGACGGCGCGGGCACGGCCGGTCGGCGCCCGGGGGGCTACGCCGCGTACGAGACGGAGCGCCGCGCCGCACCACGACGTCGCGGGTCGGTCGCGTCGCGCGAGACCGACCCGGCGCCCGCCGCGCCGAAGCGAGCGACGAGCGACGCGCTCGATGCCACGCCGCGCGAGAAGCTCGCCAGCCCCTCCACGGTGCGTCACCGGTTCCGGGCGGTCGAGCGTCGTCAGCACGAGCTGGCCGAGGAGCGCGACCGCCTGACCGCCGAGTTGGCCGAGGCGGTGAGCGACCACGTGCGCCTCGCGGCGATCGCAGAGCGGATGAGCGAGACCGAGGCGGAGCTCGCCGCCATCGAGGAGGAGTGGCTCGACCTCGCGGGTCAGGCCGAGGAGCGCGGGTTCGACCTCGGGTGACGTGAGCGGCTGGGGAGCGGAGCGCGCGTCAGGACGGGCCGTCGACGCGATCGCTGCGACGCAGCATGTGCATCGTGATGGCCCGGGCGCTCCGCGCGTAGCCGCCGTGCACCATCACCCAGTACTTGTGCCGAACCGGTGTCACGTAGTGCCGAACCGCGACGCCGGCGACGTTCGCGATGTCGCCGGGGGAGTGCTGGTCGTCCCAGCGCAGGATGAACTTGTCGGGCGGGAACGCCCGTGCTCCGTGCTGGTGGATCGCCCGGTGCACCACGGTCTGCTCGGTGAACCACTCGGGGTCGGCGACGAGGTCGAGTGACTGCGCGAGCGCGTCGCTCCAGTCGAGATGCTTCGGGAGGATGAGGAACCCGGAGTTCACATGCGGGAGCGGCTCGGGCAGGACGCGGCTGTCGAGCGACGTCGACGAGTGGTCGTGCATGTACCACGGCGTGTCGATCGGAGACGTGAGCAGCTCCACGAGCGGCTCGCTCGCTGCGGAGAACCAGACGTCGGTGTCCGCGTAGAGGACGGGCCGCTCGCCGTTGGAGGTGAGGTCGACGAGGGCGGCGAGCTTCCTGCCCATGGGACGGATCGACGCGTAGTACGCCATCTCCGGGCCGCCGACGCTTTCGAGGTCGATCGGCGGCGTGTAGAACTCGACCAGCGGGCTGATGGAGCGGATGCAGTCGCGCTCGCCCGGCCCGAGCGTCCCGTCGTCGACGACCAGGATCGACTGCGGCCGGCCGACGCGGCTGAGGAAGCCGGTGAGCATCGGGACGATCCCGGGGAAGTCACCCGTCCCGGTGATGGTGAGGAGCGTGATCGGCAGCTCCCGGTCGAGGTAGTGGGTCGACGCGGAGCGCACGCCCTTCTGCCAGTCGTACGACTGACGCAGCTGGCGCAGCCCCTCGCGCAGGGGCAGGGGATACACGCGAGCTCGGCTCGTCGGCACGGTGACCGGACCCGTCGACATCATTCGAAGTGTACGTCGTGACCCCGTGATTCACGCTCCCCCGTTCGAGGTGGACGGAGGCGCGTCACCCCTCGGCGGACTCCCGGTGGGCCCAGGAGTACACGCCCTTCGCCATGGTCGACCGCTCGACGCCGGCGCGCTCGCCGAACACGCGGGCGCGTGCGGCGCGGATCTCCGCGGCCTCCGGCTCGGCCAGCGATGCGAGTTCGACCAGGTGGCTCGCGAGGCGGTGGTCGCCGGCCTCGGACAGCTCGAGCGCCCGTTCCGCGAGCCGCGCGGCTCCGCCCGCCAGGGTGGCGAGCTCGGTGGCGACCACGGCGTCGGGAGCGGGCTTGAGCGACGCCGGGTTGCCGTCGTACCAGCCGCCGTACAGCCGCCAGATGTTGCGGACGACGAACTCCGGCTCGTCGTACACGGGCTGCAACCACGGGCGGTCGACGAGATCGGCGGGCGGGCGGACGGTGTGGATGATCTCGTCGAGACGGGCGCCGCTGTTCATGAGCTCGATCGTCTGCGTGAAGAGCGACTCCAGGTACTCCGCCGTGTCGACGAGGATGCCGCGGATGCGCTCGGCGCCGGCGATGGGGAGGCCGTGGCCCGGCAGCAGGAACTCCGCGCCGAGGTCGGCCATCTTCCGGAGCGCCACGGCCCACTCGTCGCAGTACCGCTGCGCCTTCTGGGGGTTGCCGCAGTTGGGGCTCGCCCAGATGAAAAGGTCGCCGGTGCAGAGCACCTTGTCGGCCGGCATCCACACCCAGGTGTGGTCGTCGGTCTCGCCGCGGTCGTGCCGGAGCGAGAACTCCACGCCGCCGACGGTTCGGTCGAGCGAGGTCGCGTAGGTCTCGTCGGGATAGCGGTAGTCGCCCGGGAACAGCGGGACCGGCAGCTGGAACTGCCGCTGGTTGATCACCCCGTTGTAGCCGTTGGTGGCCTCGTAGCGGCGGAAGCGGGCCGGGAGGGCCTCGTGCGCGACGACGTGGGCCGGACCGGAGCCCTCTGCCTCGAACAGGCGGACCGCGTAGATGTGGTCGACGTGGCCGTGGGTGAACACGGCCGTGTGCAGCGGTGCCGGCGTCCAGCCGCGCACCGCCTCGACGATGGCGTTCGCGTGCATGGGGCTGCCGGCGTCGACGATGACGAGGCCGTCGTCGGTGCGCGTCGCGACGACGTTCGCGAACGACTCCACGAAGGCGACGCGGTCGCTCAGCGGCTGCAGGTTCGCAGCCATGCCGATCTGCAGCGGGTGGTGGTCGTCGATGCCGCGCCGGCCGCTCAGGATCTGTTCCGACAGTTCCAACAGGTCAGGTGTGGTCATGGTGCCGTCAGGGTAGTGCCTTGTTGATCGAGAATGCCCGGGGTACGCTGACATGGCGTCTGGGGACGACTCTGGGGCAACCCCGCGGCCGTCCGCGGGTTCGAGACGATGGAGAGGGTGTGGCCGTGAAGCGTGTGCTGACCGTTGCAACTGCGTTCGTGCTGGTCGGGACCTGCCTGTGGGCGGGCACCGCATCGTCGCAGGAGACCACCACCATCCCCGACACCACCACGACCGAGGCCCCGGCCACCACCGTCGCGCCCACCACCGAGGCGCCCACCACCACGGTCGCCGACACCGTGCCCGACACCACGACCACGGTGCCCGACACGGTCCCCACCACCACCGCTCCGGCCGAGCCGGTCGTGCTGCCCGGCCAGCACGTCACCTCCGGCACCCTGGCCATCGACATCCGCTTCGCCGACACCCCGGCGTCCAACTGCATCAAGTCCTTCGACCTCGCCGGTGGCGAGATGAACATCGCCCTCAACGACCAGGGCGGCATCGGCGGCGTGTACGGCCTCACCCCGTCGGGCAGCGGCTCCGCCGGCCTCTTCATGGTGGGCCTCGGTGCGATCCCCGCTGGCGTCGGCATCATCAGCGTCTCCGACGGTGACTGCGAGTTCGACGCCGTCGGCATCGGCAACTACGCCTCCGACGGTGGCTGGGCCCGCATCAACGGCGTCGGCGCCGGCGTGCACCCCGGCAACTACGACACCGGCGAGTACGTGAACATGTTCCTCGTCGACGCGAAGATCAACTCGGCCGCCGCCCCGGCGACGCTCGACATGAACTACGTCAAGGACTTCCTGCTCCGGGCCCGTCCGGGTCTGACGCTCCCCGCCGCCCCCTGACGCTGCCGCGTCGCCCTCGGGGCCGCGGCTTGGCCCCCGCTGATCGGGCCTGCGTACAGTCGCCGGAGTATGGATTTCGACGACACCCCTGAAGAGGCCGCATTCCGGCTCGAGTGCCGCGCCTGGTTGGAGGCGAACGCTCGCCGCCGCACGCCCGGGCCCTCGGAGGTGTGGCGCACCCTCCGTCCTCGCGACGAGGCCGAGGACCAGTCGAGCCTGGCGCTGGGCAAGCGCTGGCAGGTCCTGAAGGCGGAGGCCGGGTATGCCGGCATCCAGTGGCCCGTCGCCTACGGCGGTCGCGGCCTGTCGTCGCACCTCGCCGGCGTGTTCAAGCAGGAGGAGGCGCGCTTCGACGTGCCGGCCAACTCGTTCCAGGTCGGCGTCGACATGGTCGGCCCCACCTTGATCGCGCACGGCACCGAGGAGCAGTGCCATCGGTTCCTCGACCCGATCCGTCGCGGCGAGGAGGTGTGGTGCCAGCTGTTCAGCGAGCCCGACGCCGGCTCCGACCTCGCCGGCCTGTCGACCCGTGCCGTGCGCGACGGCGACGAGTTCGTCGTGAACGGCCAGAAGGTGTGGACGTCTGGCGCGCAGTCGTCGGACTGGGCGATCCTCCTCGTCCGCACCAACCCCGACGTGCCGAAGCACCGGGGCATCACCTACCTGCTGGTCGACATGACCACGCCGGGCATCGAGGTGCGACCGCTCCGCCAGATCGACGGCGCCGTGCACTTCAACGAGGTGTTCCTCACCGACGTGCGCGTGCCGGTGTCGCACGTCGTCGGTGAGGTCGACGCCGGGTGGGGCGTCACGATGACCACGCTGGTCAACGAGCGGAGCGCGATCGGCGGCGGTGGCATGGTGCAGATCGGCGAGATCCTGATGCTCGCCCGCGAGATGGGTCGCACCGAGGAACCGGTCATGCGCCAGGCGCTGGCACGCATCTACACCTACTTCGAGATCACGCGCTTCCTCGGGTACCGCGTGCAGACGGCGGTGTCACACGGTCGCCAGCCCGGTCCGGAGAGCTCCGTGATGAAGCTGCACATCAGCCGTCAGTACGGCGAGGGCGGTTCGCTCTACGAGAGCCTGCTCGGCGCGGCCGGCATGCTGTCGCACGAGGACGCGCCGTTCGACGGGTTCTTCCAGAACCTCTTCCTCGCGCAGTGGGCCCCGCGGATCGGCGGCGGCACGGACCAGATCCAGCGCAACATCGCCGGCGAGCGGGTGCTCGGCCTCCCGGCCGAACCCCGCGTCGACAAGGACGCCCCCTTCAAGGACCTGTAGCCCTCCGGTTCTCGGTGGTGGCGTCAGTGGGGGGCGGACGCCGTGAGGACGTCGCCGAGGTGCGTGGTGGTGGTGCCGAGGCACTGACCGAGCACCCGTGAGCGCGTCACGTAGCGGTGCGCGGTGTGCTCCCAGGTGAAGCCGATGCCGCCGTGGTTCTGCACGTTCACCTGAGCGTTGTCGATGGCGGCCCGGGCGGCGACCACGCGTGCGGCGTGCACGTGGAACGCGGCGTCGTCGCGACCGTCGCGGAGCGCCAGCGCCGCGTACAGCACCTGGCAGTTCGCCACCTCGGCACGGGTGGCCATGTTGGCGCACCGGTGCTTCACGGCCTGGAAGCCGCCGACCGGCTGGCCGAACTGCTCGCGGTCGATGCCGTACGACACCGACTGCTCGGTGGTGGCCTGCGCCATGCCGGCGAGCATCGCGGCCACGAGGAGGCTGCCACGCAGCGCGACGCGCGTGTCCGGCTCGGCGGTGGCGAGCGGCGTGGCGCCGTCGAGGCGGGCGAGGACGACGGGCACGAGCGTGTCGAAGCCCTGCAACGGTTCGACATCGGCGGCGTCGCCCATCGCGATCAGCGACAGGCGCTCGCCGTCCACCACGAGGGCGAGCTCGGCCGAGTCGCCGTCGAGGACGGAGTGGCGGGTGTCGTCGTAGCGCTGCGCGAAGCCGACGCGGGCCTCGCCACCCACGATGCGGGCGGCGAGCTCGGCGTCACCGGCGATCGCCGCGACGCGGGCGCCCAGGACCGATGCGAGGAAGGGGCCGGGAACGCAGGCGCGTCCGAGCTCGCGGAACAGCAGCACCTCCTCGGCAAGGGAGTAGCCGACGCCGCCGAGCTCCTCGTCGAGGCCGAGCGCGAACCAGCCCTGCGCGACGGCCGCCTGCCACAGGTCGTCGCTCAGCGGCTCGCCGAGCGTGTGGTTTCCGGCGATCACGGCGCTGATCGAGGACACGATCTCGTCTTGTTCCGATGTGGGGAGCAGGTCCATGTCAGTTCCGCCTCACTTGACCCGGGGGAGCCCCAGGACCCTTTCTCCGACGATGTTCCGTTGGATGTCGGTGGTGCCGCCGCCGATCGTGTAGGCGAAGCTCTGCAGGTAGGGCCCGGTCCACCCGTCGCCGTCGACGGGCGTGAGGCGGAGCGCCTCGGGGCCGATGATGTCGAGCGCCAGCTGGTACACGCGCTGGTGGAGCTCGCCGTGGAACAGGCGGGTCATCGAGCCCTCGGGCCCGGGCACGCCCGTGCGCTGCGTGCGGCTGATGCCGGCGATCGTCATGGCTTTGAGTGCAGCCACCTCGGCGCGGGCGAGGGCGAGGCGCCGTGCGATCTCGTCGTCCTCGATGGCGGCGCGGCGACCGTCGGGGCCGGTACGGGTGCGGGCCTCCTCGATGAGGCGCTCGACGACCGACGCCAGCTCCACCTGGTCGGCCATGAACGCCGTGCCGCGCTCGAAGCTCAGCGTGGTCATCGTGACGCGCCATCCGTCGTTGATCTGGCCGACGACGTTGGTGAGCGGGATGCGCACGTCGTCGTAGAAGACCTCGCAGAAGTCGTTGACGTGGCTCATCGTGGTGATCTCGCGGATCTCGATGCCCGGCGTCTTCATGTCGCAGATCACCCAGCTGATGCCCTTGTGCTTGGGCGCCGTCGGGTCGGTGCGGACGAGCAGCTCCTGGTAGTCGGCGACGTGCGCGTACGACGTCCAGATCTTCTGCCCGTTGACGACGAGCTCGTCGCCGTCGATGACGGCCTTGCAGCCGAGTGCGGCGAGGTCGGAGCCGGCGCCGGGCTCGGAGAAGCCCTGGCACCACACCACCTCACCGCCGAGGATCTTCGGCAGGTGGAACGCCTTCTGCTCGTCGGTGCCGCTCACGATCAGCGTGGGGCCGCCGTGGTTGTTGCCGACGAACGTGCACGAGTTGTTGAGGGTGAACGGCGGGTCGGCGCGTGCGAACTCCTCGTACCAGATCATCTGCTGGATGTCGTTGAGGCCCTTGCCCCCGTACTCCACCGGCCAGTTGATGCCGGCCCAGCCCCCGTCGAACAGCGTCCGCTGCCACGCGAGGTCGAACTCCCGCATCGGTTGGCCGTCGGGCGGCCGCTCCTCGGTGGGCAGGTTCTCGGCGAGCCAGGTGCGCGCTTCCTCGCGGAAGGCGATCTCGTCCGGGGTGAAGTCGAGGTTCATCGCTGCTGAAGTTAGACCCGGTACCGGAGCGGAAGCAGATTCCGAGGAACGAGGGATCGAAACTGAGCGGAGGTGGCCGAGTCCGGAAGGAGGGCCTGACACACCGTCAGGTCCTCCCAATCGACCCCGTCAGATGAGGCCGAGCGCCACCACGGCGACGACGAGCGACATGGTGCCGACGAAGTCGACGGATGCCGTGTCGATGGGCGTGCCGAAGGTGTCGGGGTCGACGTTGAACCGCCAGGCCCCGATGGTGGAGTAGTAGGAGAGCGCGGCGACGAACGCCATCGTGACGAGCGAGGCGAGGGAGCTCGCGCCGAGCACCCATCCGAACCCGGGCGCCGCGTGCGAGCCGCTGATGAGCGCCGTGATCCACGCGCCGACCGAGTTGAGGACGAGGAGTGGGACGGCGAGCCCGACGACGAGCCAGGCGTCGCGGCGTGCCTCCGCTCCGGGCGTCAGCGTCGCCTCGACCGAGCCGAGGTGGAGGTTGGTGGCGATGCGTCCGCACAGGATCCCGCCCAGCGCGCCGGCCGACGACACGAAGGCCGGTTGCAGGATGCCGATGGCCGGCAGCTCGGCGAGGATGCCCTGCTGTTTCTGCAGCACGAGGCCGGCGAGGGCCGACAGCACCAGCGCGGCAGTGAGCACCGGCAACGACTCGCGGAAGATCTCGCGCACCATGTCGAGCGTGGTGCGCCACGACCAGGCGGCCACGCCCACGGTGACGATGACGACGACGCCGCCGATGATGGTCGCGGCGTCACCGTGGCCGATCAACTGCGCGGCCAGCCACAGCGCGGGGATGGTGATCACGTCGCCGAGCGTCGACACGGTCGGGGCGACGAGATAGTCGAGGTCCCACTCGTAGCGGACGGCTCCGATGCTGAGCAGCACGGTGGCCGCGGCGACGACGATCGAGCCGAGCATCCCGCCCACCACCGACACCATGGTGAGCTCGAGCACCGACACGTGCTGCACGACGCCGAGCGCGGTGGCGAGCACCTTGGCGAAGCACGCGAGCACCACCGACATCACCGCGGTCAGGCTGAACGAGGCGAGGAGGTTCTGGCCGAGCACCGAGTCGGCTTTGAAGGACACCCGGAAGGTACCGGTGTGGATCGACGTCGACAGCCGGTTGCCGAGCGTCGAGAACACGTTGCCGCGGAGGCCGATGGCCGCTGGCACGAGGATCAGCATCGGGGCCAGTCGTCGCCACGTCCCGTTGAAGCCGACGAGCATCGCGCCCGCCGCGAAGCTCGTCAGCGAGTTGAACGCGAGCGCGACCAGGCTCTGGCGCGCCGCGCCGCCCGTCGGGCCCAACAGCTCGATGAGTCGCCGCGCGAGGCGGTCGGGGCGGAGCCCCTGGACGAGTTGGCTCGCACGTGCCATCGTCCGCCGACGTTACCGACTCCGCCCTTCGGGGCCCGGTTCTATGCGGGTGTGATCGACGTGGCGGCGTCGGGGTTCGCGATCTCGACCCGCAGCGGTTCGAAGCCGTTGAATCCGAGCGTCGAGCAGCCCACGGTGTAGGCGCCGGTGCCGTGGAGCCGGATGCGATCGCCCGACGTGAGCGCCGAGGGGAGCTGCACCGGGCGTCGCTCGTAGAGGATGTCGGTGCTGTCGCAGGTGGGGCCGGCGACGACGGTGGGCTCGGTGGGGCCGACGACGGTGGTGGTGAGGGGATAGCGGATCGTCTCGCCGGCCGCCTCGGACAACCCCTGGAACACGCCGACGTCGACGAAGACCCATCGGGTGCAGGCCTGGCCCGGCCGTTGCACGATGCCGATGACCTCGGTCTCGATGACGCCGGCGTCGGCGACGAGGAACCGGCCGGGCTCGATCGCGAACGAGATGGGCGCGCCGGCGAGGTGCCGGGCGATCGCCGCGTGGATCTCCTCGGAGAAGTGCTCGAGCGCGGGCGTGGGATCGGCGAGGCGGCTGGGGAGCCCGCCACCGAGGTTCACGACGAAGGGCTCGTCGGCGGTGGGGCCGTCGCCGGTGCGCGAGATCCCGTCGAGCACCTGCGCGACCTGTGACAGCGCGTCGTCCCAGGAGGTGGGGTCCGACTGCTGGGAGCCGACGTGGAAGGTGGCGCCCACGGCGTGGCCCGCCCGACGCGACCGCTGGAGCATCTCGGTGGCCGACGTGACGTCGGTGCCGAACTTGCGCGAGAGCGGCCACGCGGCGCCGGTGCCCTCGGCGTTGAGCCGCGCCAGGACGGTCGAGCCGGGAGCGTGCTCGAGCAGCTTGTCGAGCTCGTCGTGGTCGTCGACCGCGAACATCCGCACGCCGGCCTCGACCGCGTGCGAGATCTCCGACGCCCGACGCACCGTGTTGCCGTAGGAGATGCGCTCCGGCGGCACGCCCTGCGCGATGGCCTCGTCGACCTCGTTGGTCGACGCGACGTCGATGCCGCAGCCGAGCCCCGCGAGCAGCCCGACGACCGCCGGGTGAGGGTTGGCCTTCATCGCGTAGAGCACTCGGGCGTCGGGGATCGCCTCGGTGAGCTCGCGGTACCGCGTGGCCACCACCGTGAGGTCGAGCGCGAGCACCGGGGTCCGCCCGTGGTCGGCGTCGAGGAACCGGATCGCGTTGAGCGGGCGGTCGCCGTCGTGAATCGTCACGGCGTGGGCAGGCGAAGGATGACCTTGCCGGTGTTGGCGCCGGTGAAGAGCGCGTTGAGCGCGTCGACCGACGACTCGAGGCCGCCGAAGAACTGCTCGAAGTGCTTGAGGCGGCCGTCCGCCACCCACTCCGCGAGCACCGCTGCCGACTCGGGGTACCGCTCCACCCAGTCGAGGGCGATGAACCCCTCCATCCGGCCCCGGCGCGAGATGAGGTTGAGGTAGTTCGACGGGCCCGGCGGGCGACCCTGGTCGTTGTAGACCGAGATGGCGCCGCACAGCACCACCCGGCCGTGCATGGCGAGGCCGCCGAGCACGGCGTCGAGCACGCGGCCGCCCACGTTGTCGAAGTAGACGTCGACGCGGTTGGGGCAGTGCTCCTTGAGCGCTGCGGCGAGGTCGTCGGTGCGGTGGTTGATGGCGGCGTCGAAGCCGAGCTCGTCGACGATGAAGCGCGCCTTCTCCTCCGAGCCGACGATGCCGACGACGCGGCACCCGATGATCTTGGCGATCTGTCCGACGAGCGACCCGGTGGACCCGGCGGCCGCGGACACCACGACGGTCTCCCCGGCCTTCGCCAAACCGATCTCGGTGAGACCGAACAGCGCCGTCGCTCCGGTGGCGCCGTACACCGACATCATCGGGATGACGTCCGCGTCGGGCGGGAGCCACGTGGTGAACAGGTCGTCGCGGACGATGGCGTACTGCTGCCAGCCGGGGAGCCCGTAGCCGAGGTCGCCCACGGCGAACTTGTCGCAGCGACTCTCGACGACGCGGCCGATGCCGCTGCACCGCACCACCTCGCCGATGCCGACGGCGGGCAGGTAGCCCTCGCCGCGGTTGAGCCAGGTGCGCACGGTGGCGTCCATGCCCAGGAGCATCGTCTCGATGAGCGCTTCGCCCTCGGCGAGCTCCGGCCGGGGGGTGGAGATGATCTCCAGGTCGTCCCAGGTGAGGAGGCCCGCAGGACGCTGGCGGAGGACCACCTGCCGGTTCATTTCGGTCATGCGCGAAAGGTAGCCGCTCGTCGGATCGGGCCTGGGATCGTCCTGATAGGTTCCCGGCGCGCGCTCTCGCAGGGCGCGATCTCGACCGTAGGGGGACTGCGAACATGGACATCGCCGACGTCGATCTGCTGGACCCGGACCGCTTCCGCCGACAGGAGCACCACGAGATGTTCGAGGTGCTCCGGCGCGAGGACCCGGTGCACTGGACCGAGGAGACCGACGGTCCCGGCTTCTGGTCGATCACGAAGCTCGCCGATCTCCAGATCATCAACCGCGACGCCGAGGGGTTCAGCTCCGAGGCCAAGGGCGTGAACATCCCCGAGATCGACAACGAGGAGAACAACGCCTTCGACATGCGCGGGCAGATGATGCTCATGACCGATCCGCCCAAGCACACCCGCTACCGGCTGCTCGTCAACAAGGGCTTCACGCCGCGCATGATCGGGCTGATCGAGGAGCACCTGCGCTACCGTGCCGAGCTGATCGTCGACTCGGTGATCGAGCGCGGCAGCTGCGACTTCGTCCTCGACGTCGCGGCCGAGCTCCCGTTGCAGGCGATCGCCGAGATCATGGGCGTGCCCCACGACGACCGCCACATGCTGTTCGACTGGACGAACAAGATGATCGGCGCCGACGACCCCGAGTACGCGCAGGACGTCGAGAGCTCGATGGAGGCGCAGATGGCCGCCGCCGAGCTGTACATGTACGCGGCAAACCTCCGCGTCGACCGTGCGGAGAAGCCGCTCGACGACATCGTCACGAAGCTCATCAACGCCGAGATCGGCGGCGATCGCCTGAGCGACGCGGAGTTCGAGATGTTCATCCTGCTGCTGGCCGTCGCCGGCAACGAGACCACGCGCAATGCCACGTCCCACGGCATGCACGCCCTGATCACCAACCCCGACCAGTACGCCAAGCTGGTCGCGAACCCCGATCTGATCGACTCCGCGGTGGAGGAGATCGTGCGGTGGGCCACCCCGGTCATGTACTTCCGTCGTCAGGCGATGCGCGACCTCGACCTGCGTGGCACGCAGATCAAGGCCGGCGACAAGGTCGTGATGTGGCACATCTCCGCCAACCGCGACGAGGACGCGTTCGTCGACCCGTTCCGGTTCGACATCGAGCGTTCGCCCAACGACCACGTCGGGTTCGGCGGAGGCGGGGCGCACTTCTGCCTGGGCGCGAACCTCGCGCGAGCCGAGCTGCGCCTCATCTTCCGCGAGCTCGTCACGCGCATCCCCGACATGGCGCTGGCGGCGGACGTGGAGCGCCTGCGATCCAACTTCATCGGTGGCATCAAGCACATGCCGGTCACGTTCACCCCGGGTGAGCGGAAGCATCCGGTCGGGGTGTCCGCGGCGTAGGAGCCGATGGGGGAGACTGCGCGGGTCGGACTCCGAGGAGGACAGCCGGTGCAGCTCGTGGACGCGGCAACCATCGATGCCGCTGCGGTGATCGACCACCTCGGCTCGACCGATCTCGGGCTGACGTCGGCCGAGGCAGCTCGGCGTCTCGCCGAGGCCGGGCCCAACGTGCTGGCGAGCCATCGGGTGACCGCCCTCGGCGTCCTCTGGCGGCAGCTGCGCAATCCGCTGCTGCTCCTGCTGTTGGGCGCCGCCGCGGTGTCGGGGGTGACCGGCGACGTCACCGATGCGGTGATCATCGCGACGATCGTGACGCTGAGCGTCGGGCTGGGGTTCTTCAACGAGTACCGCTCGGAGCAGGCGGCGAACGCGCTGCGTTCGAACATCCGCCACACCGTCGTGGTGTGGCGCGACGGCCTCGAACGCCGTCTGCCGGTGGCCGATCTCGTGCCCGGTGACGTGGTGGACATGTCGATCGGTGCGATCGTTCCGGCGGACGTCCGCCTCGTCGACGCGACGGGTCTGCAGTGCGACGAGGCCGTCCTCACCGGCGAGTCGCTGCCCGTCGACAAGTCGGTGGAGCCGTGCGTGGTCGGCGACTCGGCGCTCGACCTGCCGAGCTGCGCGCTGATGGGCACGGTGGTGCACCAGGGCGGCGCCCGGGCGATCGTCGTGGCGACCGGGTCGTCGACGGCGTTCGGCCGGATCGCCACCGGCCTCAGCGAGCGCCCGCCCGTGACCGCGTTCCAGTCGGGTCTCACGGGGTTCTCGAAGCTGCTGGTGGCGGTGGCCGCAGTGCTGAGCGTGTCGATCTTCGTGGTCAACGTCGTGTTCGCGCGGCCGCTGATCGACGCGTTGCTGTTCTCGCTGGCGATCGCGATCGGCATCACGCCGCAGCTGCTGCCGGCGATCGTGAGCGTCAGCCTGTCGACCGGCTCGAGACAGCTGGCGAAGCGGCAGGTACTCGTGAAGCGTCTCGTCACGATCGAGGACCTCGGGAACCTCGAGGTGCTCTTCACCGACAAGACGGGCACGCTCACCGAAGGTGCGGTCACCTTCGATCGAGCCTTCGACGCGGGCGGTTCCGATGCCCCGCGCGCCCTGCTGCTGGGCCTGCTCTGCAACGAGTCGACCATGTCGCCCGACGGACCGGTGGGCGGCAACGCGCTCGACCAGGCCATCGTCGCCGCCGCAGCGGGTGGCGACGCCATGGAGGAGGCGGCGGGATACCGGCGCCTCGGGTCGCTGCCGTTCGACCACGACCGCCAGCTCGCGTCGGTGAGCGTGGCCGACGCCGGCGGGGCCGCGCTCCTCGTCACGAAGGGCGCGCCGGAGGTGGTGCTCGCCCGGTGCGCCGGCGCACCGCCGTCCGCCGAGGGCGAGCTCGCGAGGTTGTTCGAGCAGGGCGCTCGCGTGGTCGCCATCGCGAGCCGGCCGCTGGCATCGGCGGACGAGGCGGACCCGACGCGGGACGACGAGCACGATCTCCGCTTCGAGGGGTTCCTCACGTTCGTCGACCGTCCGAAGGCCGACGCCGGCGCTGCGATCCACCGCCTGCACGACCTCGGCGTGCACGTGAAGGTGATCACCGGCGACAACGGCACGGTCGCCGCCACCGTCTGCCGCCAGGTCGGCGTCGAGCCCGGCGGCGTGCTCACCGGTTCGGAGCTCTCGGCGATGAGCGACGACGAGCTCGCCGCGGCGATCCCGACGACAACCGTGTTCTCGCGGGTCAGCCCGGATCAGAAGTCACGCATCATCAAGGTGACGCGGCACGGTGGCACCGACGTCGGGTTCCTCGGTGACGGTGTGAACGACGCCGTGGCGCTGCACTCTGCCGACGTGGGGATCTCGGTCGACTCGGCGACCGACGTCGCGAAGGACGCCGCCGACATCGTGCTCCTGGCGAAGGATCTCGGGGTGCTCGCCGACGGCGTGGTGGAAGGCCGCCGCATCTTCGCGAACACGCTGAAGTACGTGCTGATGGCGACGTCGTCGAACTTCGGCAACATGTTCAGCGCCGCTGGGGCGTCGGTGTTCCTCTCGTTCCTCCCGATGCTCCCGTCGCAGATCCTGCTCAACAACCTGCTCTACGACGTCGGACAGCTCGCGGTGCCCACCGATCACGTCGACGAGGAGGTGCTGGCGCATCCGGCGGCGTGGGACATCCGGTTCGTGCGCCGGTTCATGACGGTGTTCGGCCCGATCAGCTCGCTGTTCGACTTCGCCACCTTCTTCGTGCTCATCCAGTTGCTGCACGCGAGCCACCGCGAGTTCCGCACCGGCTGGTTCGTGGAGTCGCTGGCGACGCAGACGGTGGTCATCTTCCTCATCCGCACCCGTCGCATCCCGTTCTTCCGGAGCCGGCCGAGCCTGCCGATGCTGGTCACGTCGGTGGGGGCGGCAGCGGTCGGCGTCGCGTTGCCGTTCACTCCGCTCGCCTCGGTCCTGGGCTTCACCGCCCTGCCGCTGCGGTTCTTCCTGATCCTGTCCGGGATGACCTGCGGCTACCTGTTCCTGATCGAGCTGGCGAAGACCCGCTTCTACCGGGTGTCGCGCCATCCCGAGCGCCGCCGGCCGACGGTCGACGAGCGGCACTCGCGTCGGGTCGTGCGGCGCGTGTCGCATCTGGCCGGTCACCAGCCGATCACGTTGACCCGTTCGTCGCCGCTCCGCGCCGGGGGCGCAGCGCCGTCACGTGGTCGGCGTCGGTCCGGTTCGTAATCCGTCGATGACGATCCGTGCGACGCGCACCCGGTCGGCCACGGAGATCGAGTCGTCGTCGACGGTCGCTGTCTGCGCCAGGCCGGCCATGAGCAGGCGGAGGTCGCCGACGACGATGTCCGAGCGGATCTGGCCACTCGCCTGTCCGCTCGCCAGCAGCTGCTCGAGCCGCTCGGTCATGCCGGCCTTGAGCGCCGTGAGCTCGTCGGTCTCCTCGCCGCGCTGGTGGCGGCCGCGAAGTTCCTCGGCCAGGGCTCGATGCGTGGCGAGGATCTCGACCACTGCGACGAGGTAAGCCTCGAGCCCGGCCGCGGGATCGTCGTCGACGAGGGCCGCGTCGAGCGCCTCGACCATCGGCTCGCAGAACCAGATGAGCACGGCGTCGAGGAGCGAGTCCTTGGTGGGGAAGTGGCGGTGCACGGTGCCGACGCCGACACCGGCGGCGCGGGCGATGGCCTCGACGGACACCTTCGTGCCCTCCTTCGCGAACAGCTCGCGCGCGGCATCGACGATGTGCTCGTGGTTGCGCTGGGCGTCGATTCGCATGGCGTCAGAAGTATTCCACCGAAATGGGAAGAAACGGAAGATGCATTCCGTTTAGCCTGTGAACGATCCCAGATCCCCCGGAGCAGACCGAATGACGAACGCCGCACCCCCCGACACCCACGCCGAACTCCACCTCGACCCCACGATCCACCGCCGTCGATGGTGGACGCTCGGCGTGCTCTGCCTGAGCCTGCTGATCGTCTTCGTCGGCAACTCCAGCCTCAACGTCGCGATCCCGAGGCTGGCGGAGGACTTCCACGCCACGACCTCGCAGCTCCAGTGGGTCGTCGCGTCCTACTCGCTCGTGTTCGCGGGCCTGCTGTTCACGACCGGGGCGATCGGTGATCGCTTCGGCCGGAAGGGCGTGCTGCAGCTGGGCCTCGTCGGCTTCCTCGTCGGCGTCGTGCTGGCGTCGCGGGCGACCGAGATGTGGCAGCTCATCGGCACGCGAGCCCTGATGGGTGCGTCGGCCGCATTCATCATGCCGTCCACCCTCTCGATCCTCGTCAACGTGTTCGCTCCCGAGGAGCGCACCAAGGCGATCGCGATCTGGGCCGGTGTCACCGGCGGCGCCGGCGCGATCGGCCCCGTGGCGAGCGGCTGGTTGCTCGGCCACTTCTGGTTCGGGTCCGTGTTCCTGGTGAACGTGCCGTTCATCGTCGTGGCGCTCGTCGCCGGCTACGTGCTCGTTCCCCGCTCCCGCGATCCCCAGCACGCCGACCTCGATCCGGTCGGCGCACTCCTGTCGATCGTCGGCATCTCGTCGCTCGTCTACGCGCTCATCCAGGGCCCCGACGTCGGATGGGGCAGCGCGCAGACGCTCATCGCCTTCGCCGTCTCGTTGGTCGTGCTCTCGGCCTTCGTGGCGTGGGAGCTCCACGTCGAGGTGCCGATGCTCGACATGTCGTTCTTCCGCAACCCGGCCTTCAGCACCGGCACCGCGGGCATGATCCTCGTGTTCCTCGCCATGTTCGGCGTGATGTTCCTCGTCACCCAGTACTTCCAGCTGGTGCTCGGCTACTCGCCGCTGTCGTCGGCGGTGCGGTTCCTGCCGATGACGCCGATCATGATCGTGATCGCCCCGCTCACGCCGCGCCTCGTCGCCCGTTTCGGCGCCAATCGCACCGTTGCGATGGGCATGTCGCTCGTGGCGCTCGGCCTCATGATGTTCCGCGGCCTCGAGGTGCACACCTCCTACTGGTACGTGCTGCTCTGCGTCTTCTTCCTGGTGGCGGGCATCGCCTCGTCGATGTCGCCGATGACGGCGGCGCTGATGTCGGCCGTGCCCGCCCGTCGGGCCGGTGTCGGCTCGGCGATGAACGACGCGACCCGCGAGCTCGGCGCTGCGCTCGGCATCGCCGTGCTCGGCAGCCTCGCGGCATCGCGCTACGCACACGCCATCGACCAGCTCCGCGGCATCCCGGCCGCGGCGAAGTCGGCGGCGCGCGACTCGCTGGCCGGCGCACTCGGCGCCTCGGCACAGCTCGGCGGCGACGCCGGCACGACGCTCCGCAACGGTGCGCAGTCCGCGTTCATGGACGGCCTGCACCTGGCGGTCACGGGTGGTGCCGTGCTCGCGGCGGTGGCCGCCGTGCTCGTGTACCGCTACCTGCCGGCGCAGACGCCGATGCTGGCGACGCACGGCTCGGTCGACAGTTTCGATGCGATCGACCTCGCCGCCGAGCTCGCGTCGGAGCCGTCGAACGAGGTGCTCGACCCCGTTCGCAACTGACGGCTCGCCGGAATCGATCGATCGGGGGGCCTCAGGTCCCCTTGATCGTCGCCTTGATCCGGCCCATCACGTCGGCGTCGAGACGGTCGATCACGGCGAGTGCGCCCATGTTCTCCTCCACCTGCGCCGGGTTGCTGGCGCCGGTGATGACGGTGGACACGTTCGGGTTCGCGGCACACCACGCGATGGCGAGCTGCGAGAGCGTGCATCCGAGCTCGTCGGCGATCGCTGCGAGCGACCGCACCCGCTCGTTGCGCGCCGGGTCGGTGAGCAGCTCACGCAGCCACTCGTAGCCGGGCAACGTGGCGCGGCTGCCCTCGGGCACGCCGTCGACGTACTTGCCGCTGAGCAGGCCCGACGCCAGCGGGCTCCAGGTGGTGAGCCCGAGCCCGATGTCCTCGTAGAGGCGGGCGTACTCGCGCTGGACGCGGTCGCGCTCGAACATGTTGTACTGCGGCTGCTCCATCACCGGCTTGTGGAGGTGGTGGCGATCGGCGATCGACCACGCGGCGCGGATCTCGTCGGCGGACCACTCCGACGTTCCCCAGTAGTGGGCCTTGCCGGACGACACGATGTCCGACATCGCCCACACCGTCTCCTCGATCGGGGTGTTCGGGTCGGGACGATGGCAGTAGATGAGGTCCAGGAAGTCGAGGCCGAAGCGCTCGAGCGACCCGTCGATCGCCTGCATGAGGTACTTGCGGTTCAGGGTGTTGCGTAGGTTCGGGCCGTCGGAGAGGCCCCAGAAGAACTTGGACGAGACGACGATCGTCTCACGTGCGTAGCCGAGCTCGGCGATGGCCTGGCCCATGATGCGCTCCGACTCGCCGCCGGCGTAGGCCTCGGCGTTGTCGAAGAAGTTGACGCCCGCGTCGTGCGCGGCGGCGATGCAGTCGCGGGCGACGCCCACGTCCATCTGCGTGCCGAAGCTCACCCACGAGCCGAAGGACAGAACACTCACCTGCAGGCCGCTGCGGCCCAGTCGTCGATATTCCATGGAGTGAGACTGTCACGTCGCGCCGGCCGGTGTCGGCCGGTCAGGTGGCGAGGCTGAACCGCACGGTCGGGCCGTCGACGTCGGCCGCGTCGAGGCGTGCTCGCACCGTCGCGCCGATCTCCAACGAGCCGGCGATGGAGCCGATGACGGCCGGGTCGCGGAGCTGGATGGTGCTGAAGCCCTTGTTGGTCGCGGTGACCACGGCGTCGAACGTCGTGCCCACGAGGTGCGCGAGCGCAGCGGCCTCGGCGAGATCGACGACGGCGTGGTCGACGGCCCCGGCGAGGTGTGCGGCGGACGCCATGAGGCCGGGGAGCTCGGCCAGCGCGTCGAGCACCCAGGCCGGAGGGCGCGAGCCGGCGGACGCCGCGAGCACGCACTCGTTGGCGAACCGGTCGATCATCCGGCGCAGCGGGGCGGTGACGTGCGCGTAGTCGGCGGCGATCGCGTGGTGCATGTGCTCGGCGGGCACGTCGCCGTCGAAGGTGAGGTATCCGGCGCCGCGGAGGGTGCGTGCCGCTTGAGCCATCAGCGCGGCGCCGGCCGGCGTGTTCGCGTCGAGCGAGCGCACCCAGTCCGGGTACCGCATCGTGGTGGGCCACGCGATGCCGAGCGCCGTCGAGTGCTGACGGAGGCGGTCGAGTGTGATCTGGTCGGCCGGCGGGAGCGTGCGGAGGATGCCGCACCGTGCGCCGAGCATCAGACGCGCCGCCGCCATCCCGCAGCACAGCGACAGCTGCGCGTTCCACGACTCGACGTCCAGCGCCGCCTCGTACTGCAGCTCGTAGTGGTCGTCGACGCGCTCGACCGACTGCTCGGGCAGGTCGAGGCTGACGCCGCCGCGCGCGATCTCGAGCGCGATGCGGAGCCTGCCGATCTCCTCGATGAGGCGGAACTGCTCGTCGGTGGAGCCGGCGTCGAGCTCGGCCTGGACGCCGGCGTAGGAGAGCGCCCGCCGGTTGCGGACGATGGCGCGCTCGACGGCGATGTCGGCGATCTCGCCGGTCTGGTCGAGGTCGATCGTCCAGAGGAGGGCGGGAGCGTCGGACCCTTCGAGGAGCGACGCCGCCCCTTCGCTCAGCTGCAGTGGGTGGAGGGGGATGCGTACGTCGGGGCAGTAGATCGTGGCGCCGCGCCGGCGGGCCTCGGCGTCGATCGGGTCGCCGGCGGTGACCCACGCGGCCACGTCGGCGATGGCGTAGCGGAAGCGGTACCCGCTGCCTCGACGCTCGAGGTGGAGCGCCTGGTCGAGGTCACGGCTACCGGCGGGGTCGATGGAGAGGAGCTCGACGTCGCGGCGATCGGCGTGGTCGGCGGCAACCGGCGCGGGGTGCGCGCTGCGCTCGACGGCGAGCGCGGTGACGTCGGCGGGGAAGTCCTCGGGCACGCCGAGACCGGCGCGGATCTTCACGAACCGGGCCGTCAGCTCGTCGCTCAGGTGCTGTCGTGGTGTGGGCATCGCCGGGCACGCTACCCACCGGTGGGGATCGGTTCGGGGCCGGGGCCGGTTGCCGTGGGGTGGCGGCGAGAAGAACACCGTTCACCCGAACAGGAACGCGTTCTAGTTCTGTGATTACATGTGTCCCCATGAAGAACGAACTGTGCGAACGACTCGGCATCGAGTTCCCGATCTTTGCCTTCACCCACTGCCGTGACGTGGTGGCAGCCGTGACCAACGCGGGCGGCCTCGGCGTGCTCGGCGCCGTCGGGTTCACCCCGGCCCAGCTCGAGACCGAGCTCGCCTGGATCGACGAGCACGTTGGCGACAAGCCCTACGGCGTCGACATCGTCATCCCGATGAAGTACGAGGGCATGGGCGAGATGGATCCGGCCAAGCTCGAGGACGAGCTGCGGGCCATGATCCCCGAGCAGCACCGCCAGTTCGTGAAGAAGATCCTCTCGGACCACGGCGTGCCGGAGATGCCCGACGACGAGAAGGCCCCGGAGCTCCTCGGCTGGACCGAGGCGACTGCCGGCCCCCAGGTCGAGGTCGCGCTGTCGCACCCGAAGGTGAAGCTCATCGCCAACGCGCTGGGCACGCCCCCCGCCGAGATCGTCACCGAGATCCAGTCGACCGGCCGCCTCGTGGCGGCGCTGTGCGGCTCGGTGAAGCAGGCGCTGGGTCACAAGGAAGCCGGCATCGACATCGTCATCGCCCAGGGCGGCGAGGGCGGCGGTCACACCGGTGACGTCGGTTCGATCGTGCTCTGGCCGCAGGTGATCGACGCGATCGCTCCGACCCCGATGCTCGCCGCCGGCGGTGTCGGTTCGGGTCGCCAGATGGCCGCTGCGATGGCCATGGGCGCAGCCGGCGTGTGGACGGGCTCGCTGTGGCTCACGGTCGAGGAGGCCGACGTGCCCCCGGCCCAGATGCAGCAGTACCTCGACGCGACGAGCAAGGACACCGTCCGCAGCCGCAGCTTCACGGGCAAGCCCTGCCGCATGCTCCGCAACGAGTGGACCGAGGCCTGGGAGAACCCGGACAACCCCAAGCCGCTCGGCATGCCGCTGCAGTTCATGATCACCGGCGAGGCCGTCGCCCGCGGCCACAAGTACCCCGAGCAGGCTCGTGCGGTGCAGTTCAACCCGGTCGGCCAGGTGGTCGGTCAGATGAACAAGGTCCGCAAGACCAAGGACGTGATCTTCGACATGGTGGAGGAGTTCATCGACTCCACCGATCGGCTCACCACCGCCATCTCGGAGTAGCGGTCACGGCCCGGATCGCGTCCTTCAACCTGCATCACGGCGCGCCTCCGGGCCGCTGGTTCGACCGTCGCGGCCTGCGTCGCGCCGGCGAGCGGCTCGGGGCGGATCTGCTCGCGCTGCAGGAGGTGGATCGACGCGTCGTCCGCTCGGCGTTCTGCGATCAGACGAAGCTCGTCGCCTCGGCAACGGGCCTCCATCCGGTGTTCGTGCCGGCGCGGCGTCTCGGCGCCGTCGGGAACTACGGCATCGCGCTGCTGTCGCGCACGCCGGCGCGAGCGGTCGAGGTGGTGCGCCTGCCGCCGTTCGGCAGCGAGCGGCGCGTCGCGATCCTCGCCTCGGTCGAGCTCGACGGGCGACCGGTCACCGTTGCGGCCACGCACCTGCAGAACCGGCCGAGCGTCGCCGTGCAGCAGCTCGACGTGGTGTTGGAGCGGTTGATGGCACGGCCGGGGCCGCACCTGTTGCTCGGCGACCTGAATGCCGGCCGGAGGTTGGTGGGCCCGAGCATCGAGGCCGCCGGGCTCGAGGCGCTCGTCGCCCCGCCGACCTTTCCGACCCGCCGTCCGGTCGAGCACATCGACTGGATCGCAGCGTCGGGACTGCAGCTCGGACCGCCCGAGGTGCCGGACATCTGGCTGAGCGACCACTTCCCGTTGGTCACCACCGTCGCCCAGTCCTGAGCGTCGATCTGGGTCGTTTCACACATTGTCGATGTATCTCGAACTGCCTTGCCCATGGTGGGGCGGTTCCTTAACGTGACGTCGTGCGCCCGAGTCGGGCGACGCGAGGTCGAGGAGCAGGTGAATGCAGACTGAGGACGACGTGACGTCCGCCGGGGTCATCGAGGGCACGGTGATCGAGGTCTCCGAGGTCGTCGTCGAGCCCGTCGTGGCGGCGTCCGCCCCGTCTCCTCTCGTGTTCGACCTGCGCGCGCCGGAGCCGCCGTCCGCTCCTCGGGCGGAGACGCCGCCCGTCGCCGCGCCGGCACCGCCGCAGCGCTCGGAGCGCGTCGAGGCCGCGCCGGCACCGCGTGCCGGTGGCCCGCTCGCCGGGCGCGTGGCCGTGGTCACCGGAGGCTCGGGCCCGGTGGGCCGAGCCATCACGATCGGGCTCGCTCACGCGGGCGCGCGGGTGTGCGTCATCGGTCGCGATCTCGCGGAGCTTCGCCAGACGGTTGCGCTCGCCGGTGGCGAGGCGGCGGTGCTGTTCCTGCAGTGCGACGTGGGCAGCGTGAGCGAGATCGAGGGCGTGGTCGACTTCATCGAGCGGTTCGACCGGCCGGTCGACATCCTCGTGCACGCCGAGGGCGTGCAGGTTCGCGGCGGCGTCGAGCACGGGTCGGTGAACGACCTCGACGAGCAGTACCTCGTCAACGTTCGCGGGCCCTACGTGATCAGCCAGAAGCTGCTTGCGCGACTGCGGTCGGGGGGCGGGCACGTGGTGTTCCTCAACGCGGCGCCCGGCGCGGTCGATCCGGTCGAGTTCGGTCAGTTCGCGGTGACGAGCCACGGGGTGCGTGCGCTCGCCGACACGTTGCGTGAGGAGGTCCGCGGGTCGGGCATCCGCGTCACGTCGATCTCGTCGGACCCGGTCGTCGAGGCCGGTGTCTCCGGCGGCGACGAAGCGGCGGGACTGCTGCCGAGCGACGTCGCGGACAGCGTGCTGCACGCCGTGCAGGTGCCGGCGCAGGTGGAGGTCACCGACATCTCGTTGCGTCGCCGCGAGGTGGCGTCCGCGGCGGATTCCATCGGTTGAGTTCCGGGCGACCGGCGGTAGCGTGGCCCGCAATGGGTTGGTCGTGTCGGCGTCCTGGTTGTGGTCGCGAAGCAGAGGTGTGCATCACCTATGACGCCGTCGGATGTCAGGTGTGGCTCGACCCGATCGCGCTCGCTCCGGCCGGGGGACAACCGCTCTGCGGCGACCACGCGCAGCGTCTGAGCGCGCCGAAGGGGTGGGTGGTGCTCGACCGCCGCACGTCGCAGGCGACCCTGATGACGCCGGCGACGGTACCGACCGGCGACTCGCGCGGGAGCGGTGCCGTGCCGCGGCGACGGCTGCCGCGCGCGTGGGGCCAGTTCGACGCGCCGCGCCTCGAGTTCCTGGGCGAGGGCGACGCCGTGCCGGTCGCAACCGAGCCCGAGCCGGTCGTGATGGAGCCGGTGGCGATGGCGCCCGTCGTCATGGAACCGGTGGTCATCGACTCGGTGATCGTCGAGCCGGTGACCGTGGCGGAGCCGGTGATCACGGCGGAGCCGGTGATCACGGCGGAGCCGGTGTTCGTCGAGCCCGAGCCGATCATCACGCCGGAACCCGAGCCCCAGCCTGAGCCGGAACCCGAGCCGATCATCACGCCGGAACCCGAACCCGAGCCCGAGCCCGCGCCGAAACCCAAGGCCAAGGCGACCCCCAAGAGGAAGGCGGAGCCGGCGGCGAAGCTGCTCAAGCCCAAGGGCCGGTTGTTGAGCCGTGCGTTCGAGTCGACGGGCGATCAGCGTTCGGCGCTCACGCAGACGTTGGGCGCCCCGGCCGAGCCCGACGACGCGGACGCAACCGGGGCTTGACCCGGCTCAGTCGACGATGCCGTCGGCCGCCGAGCCGTAGAGCGCGCTGGTCAGCTCGTAGTAGTCCGGGCCCGTGCGCAGGTGGTGGCCGCCGTCGATGGGCAGGTTGACCGCCGTAATGTGCGACGACTCCGGACCGCACAGGAACCGGATGGCCGGCGCCACGTCGGCGACCTCGCCGAAGCGGCTGATCGGCATGCCGGCGAGGTAGCTCTGGCCGACGGTGTCGTCGGGCTCGATCATGGCGACGAGGTCGGTGCGGACGATGCTCGGGTTCACGGAGTTGACCCGGACGCCGACCCCGCCGAGCTCGTCGGCGGTCGTGCGGACGAGCATGTCGACCCCGGCCTTGGCCACGCAGTACGGCGCCATGAAGCGGTGGGTGACGAGGCTCGCCACCGACGACACCGCGACCATCGAGCCGCCGCCGCTGCGCGCCATGAGGGCGCCGGCGTGCTTGAAGGTGAGGAACACGCCGGTGAGGCTCACGCCGAGCACCCGGTTCCATTCGTCGAGCGAGGTCGCGATGACGGGGCCGAGCGTGCCGTCGCCGGCTGCGGCGACGCACGCGTCGAGGCCGCCGTTCACGCTCGCGGCGAGGGCGACGGCGGCGATGACCGCGTCCTCATCGGTTACGTCGCCGGCGTACGCGTTGACCACGACGCCCTCGGGGGCGGAGGCGCGCAGGCCGTCGGCCGCAGCCGTGAGCTTCTCCTCGTTGCGACCCATCAGCGTGACGGACATGCCGTCGGCGACGAGTGCGGCGGCGGCGCCCAGGCCGATGCCGCTGCCCCCGCCGGTGATGAGCGCCGATGTTCCTCGCAGTGGAAGTGCTTCAGTCATGGGGGCGATGTTACGGCTCGCGTCGGGGGACGCCCTACGCTCGCGCCATGGACTCATCCACCGCCGAGTCGTCGGACGACTGGGCCGCCGACGCGCCCGAGGAGCCGCCGGTCGTCGTGGCCGACGACCTGCCGCCGGGCTCCGAGCACCTCGACGACGCCCAGCCCACCGACCTCGAGCGGGCCGTCGAGCTCCTGAACAACGCCGATCCGGTGGCGTACCACAAGAGCATCTCGAGCCTGCTGCGTGGCGGGCCCAGCTCGCTGTTGCAGCCGATGCCGTACTCGGCGTCGCGGCCGTATCACGCGCCCCGGTGCGTCGTCGTCGAGCCCGACCAGACCGGCATCGAGACGATGCAGCTCTACTGCCACGCCGCGTACCCGGAGTTCGACCGTCACCTCGCCGAGCCGTTCGACGACCCGACGCTCGATCACCTCATCGCCAGCGTGTACCACGGCATCATGAACGAGGGCATCAACGTCGCGCTCGTCACGAACCACGGTCAGATCCACGACATCGCGCTCGTGCTCGCGGCGCTCGTGCTGGCGCTGTGCAACGACGACCGCACGTTCGGGGTGCTCGGCGAGCGCACGAACCTCGAGGAGATCTCACTGCGGTCGAACCTGCTCCTCAGCCGCATGGTCGCGGCGACGCAGGTGTTCTCGGTGCCCACGACGCAGGTGCTGCAGTCGATGTGCCGCACCTTCTACAGCGTTCCGCAGACCGCGAGCCGGCGGCGCGCCAAGCTCGACCCGGAGCTGGCGCGCGCCAACAACCTGGTGATGCGCGATCGCCTCGAGCGGCAGTTGGCCGACGGTGGGCAGCTGCTCGCGATGGCGGCGAGCGGCAGCCAGGACATCTCCCTCGCGTCCGGCCTTGCTCGTCGTGTGCGCACCGCGTGGCGCCAGCGTCGTGGTGAGGAGCGGGACGACACCCCGAGCCTCCACCTGCAGCCGCTCTACAACGGCACGATCAACCTGATGCTGGCGTGCCACTACGTGCTGCCGGTGGCGATCTCGCTCGACAAGGACCATCCCGCGTGCGTCGTGGGCGGGCTCACTCGGGTGCGCACGTCGGAGGACTGCCACGACGTGATGCACTGGATCGCCGGTGCCCACGAGAAGGCGACGGGTGTGGCGACCGTCTACCACCAGCGCGAGGACGACCTCCTCACGCAGGTGCGTGCCGCGCTGCGGTCGCAGCCCGGCAAGAGCTCCTAGTCGCGGCGGACGGCGACGCCGTCGAGCAACGCGTCGACGAGTGACGCGTTGAACTTGCGGTCGACC
Source organism: Acidimicrobiales bacterium (assembly GCA_046331245.1). Taxonomy (GTDB): domain Bacteria; phylum Actinomycetota; class Acidimicrobiia; order Acidimicrobiales; family Microtrichaceae; genus SSF14. Next base: position 96,944 of record JAXLRH010000004.1, read on the forward strand.
TTCCCGCCGCGGATGACGATGCGGTACATCATCGAGCCGACCAGGAGGTCGCCGATGAGGTTGGGGTCGATGCCCCGCTGGAGCTCACCGCGCTCGACGGCGGCCTGAACGACCTCGTGAACACGACGACGGCGTGTGGCGGTGAACTGCTGCATCGCCTCGCGCACCTCGCTGTTCTCCTTCGCGGCGCTCAGCATCGAGGGCATGAGGCGACCGGTGTCGGAGGTGGAGCACATGGTGTCGCCGAGCGACTCGACCATCTGCATGAGGTCACCGCGCAGCGAGCCGGTGTCGGGCGCCGGTGCCAGGGGCGGGGCGAACGACTGGCACATCGCCACGATGAGATCGACCTTCGAGGGGAAGCGCCGGTAGATCGTCGCCTTCGCGACGCCGGCGCGGTGCGCGACGGCCTCCATGCTGAGGCGCTCGAAGCCGCTCTCGGTGAGGATGTCCATCCCGGCCTTGAGGATGTCGGCGTCGACGCCGGGGTCGCGCGGGCGACCACGGGGGCGCGACACGGTGTCGCCGGCGTCGACGTCGGTGACCATGTCAGACCGTCGCGACCGGGACGGGATCGGACGAGTGATCGCTGTTCAGCACCGGGTCACTGTATTCGTTGTCCGCATCCTCGGAGGTGGGGAGGGCGACCGGCGCCGGTGCGTGAGAGGGGAGCCAGACGACGACGACCGCGGTGCCGAGGGCGGCGGCGATGGCGGCAACGATGGCGCCCCCGTGGAGGGCGTCGACGAACGCCGACTTCGCTGCGGTGGCGATGGCGGCGCCGTTGGAGCCGCCGACCTTGCCGGCGATGGCGAGTGCGCCGCCGAGGCTGTCACGTGCGCCCTCGACTGCCGAGTGGGGCAGGCCGGCGCTGGTGAGGAAGTCGGCGATCTTGCTGCCGTACACCGACGAGAGCACCGAGCCGATGATCGCGATGCCGAGTGCACCACCCACCTGGCGGGTCGTGTCGTTCACGGCCGAGCCCACGCCGGCCTTGCCGAGCGGGAGCGAGCCCATGATCGACTCGGTGGCCGGCGCCATCACCAGGCCCATGCCGACGGCGAGGAACATCATGCGCCACACGACTTCGCCGTAGGAGCTCGTGACCTGGAGGCCGATGTTGAGGAACAGGGCGATCGACACGAAGGAGAGGCCGGTGCCGACGATGATCTTCGTGCCGACCCGCTCGACGAAGCGTGACGACAGCGGGGCGGTGACCATGAGCGTCAGGGCCAGCGGCATCATGCGGAGGCCGGCCTCGGAGGGGCTGTAGCCGAGCACGAACTGCAGGTACTGCGTCAGCAGGAACGAGAAGCCGAACATCCCGAAGAACACGAGGGTGATGGCCGTGCTCGCTGCGCTGAAGCGCGGGTTCTTGAAGAAGCTGACGTCGAGCATCGGGTGCTCGCTGCGGAGCTCCCAGCCGGCGAAGGCCGAGAGGGTGAGGAAGCCGAGGGCGAAGGCGACGAGGATCTTCGGGTTCGTCCAGCCCTCCTGCGGCGCCTCGATGAGCGCGAAGACCAGCGACACGAGACCGATGATGGAGAGGAGTGCGCCGACGGGGTCGAGCTTGGCGGCGTCGGGGTCCTTGGAGCTGGGGACGATCCAGGCGCCGGCCCCGATGGCGATCGCCACGACCGGCAGGTTCACCGTGAACACCGAGCCCCAGGAGAAGTGGTCGACGAGGTAGCCGCCGAGGAGCGGGCCCACCGCGACGCCGATGCCGGAGATGCCGGCCCACACGCCGATGGCGCGACCGCGCTCCTCGGGCGGGAAGACGTTCGTGAGGATCGAGAGGGTGGCGGGCATGATGAACGCGCCGCCGATGCCCATGAGGCAGCGGGTGATGATGAGCTGCGTCGGGCTCGTGGCCAGTGCTGATAGCGCCGAGCCGACGCCGAAGATGGTGAGGCCGATCTGCAGCGCACCCTTGCGACCGAGGCGGTCGCCGAGGCTGCCGGCCGTGAGCAGCAGGCCGGCGAAGACGAGCGTGTAACCGTCGACGATCCACTGCAGCTGGCTGTTGGTCGCGTGCAGCTTCTCCACGAGCGTCGGCAGCGCGACGTTCAGGATCGTGTTGTCGAGCGTGATGACGACCAGTGACAGGCAGAGGACCGCAAGGATCCACCACCGTCGTTCGTATGCCTTCTCCGTTGCACCCATTGCCGTTCCTCTGATTCCGAGACGAAGTTCCGAGACGTTTTCGTCTCGTAATGTACGCCCGGGAATTCAAATCCGCAACGGTCTCGTATATGAAGTGACGGATGTCTCAGCGTGGGGGAGGGGCGGACCTCGGGGCGAGCCGGCGTGTCACCGCGCGTAGAGGTGATCGTTGCCGTCGCTCGTCATGCGACGGAGGCCCGCCTCGGTGGCGGCTTGTTCGACGGCGGCGTTCGCACCGGGGCGGTGGCGATCGTGCGTCTCGACGACGAACGCGTCGGTGAGGGCCAGTAGCTCGGTGAGGCCCGCCACTGCGAGCTCTCGTTCGCCGCCCTCCACGTCGAGCTTCACGAGGGCGAGCTTCGACGGGCTGCCGATCGCGATGTGGAGCTCGGCGAGGGTCATCGCCGGTACGGCGTGCATGTCGGCCGCTTCCTCGAGCTCGATGGCAGCCGGGCCGTAGCGGAGGCCGCAGAACTCGTCGGTGGCCGCGGCGGTCGGACTGAGTTGGTAGGCGAGGCCGCCCGTCGGGGTGATGGCCGCGCCGATCACGCGGATGCGCTCGCCGTACGGCGCGGCGTTGCGCACAAGGAGCGCGCGGTTGCGCTCGGACGGCTCGACGGCGGTCACGGTCGAGTAGGGGAAGTGGCTGGCGAAGAAGGTCGCGGTCGTGCCGATGTTGGCGCCGATGTCGAGGATGGGGTCGGTGGTGGTCGCGTCGATGACGTCGAGCAGCGCGCGGAGCACCGGGCTGTGGCGCACCTGCGCCAGCATCTCGAGGTCGCTGAGGTGGCCGGAGGTGGTGAAGGGGTGGGTGAGACCGTCGACCCGCACGGGGCGTTCGCGGTCGCGGCGGCCGGCGAGTCGGTCGGCGACAAGCCGCACCGTTCTGGCGGTGCCGACGGCGGCGTGGGCGATGCGGAGGTTGTCGGCGATGGACGTGGGATCCACGATGGCGGAGGCCTCCGAGCAGCATCGGGCGCCGCCGATGCTGCGGTGCTCCGGCATGATTCGAACATGCGACGTTCGGTTTGGGAAGACGCGCATCGAGGTCGGCCCGCGGTGATGATCGTTATGCTCGCCGTCGATGAGCGACTCTCCCCAGGGGCACGGGTATTGGCAGGCTGCCGACGGCAAGTGGTATCCATCCGAATCCCATCCGGAGTATCGACCTCCTACGAGCGCTCAGCAGGCCCCGCCCTTTGCTCCGGACCCTCCGCAGCACGGCACGCCGGCCTCGGGAGGAACCTCGGTCGTCATGATCGCGGTGGCGATCGTCATCGTCGTCGTCCTTCTGGTGGTCGGAGCGATCGTGGTGCTCCGCTCGTCGACGACGAAGCAGGTAGTGGATACGACGAACCGCTATGACAAGCAGACGTGTGACATCGAGGCACGGACCGTCCGCACGGCCATCGAGGCGTATCGCGCGATGAACTCGGCGTACCCGACCTCGATCGAACAGGTGACCCCCGACTACCTGGTGTCACCACCGACCAACGTCACGATCACCTTCGGGAACACCCCCGATACGGCACCGACCTACGGCTGGGCCGGTCCTCCGGCGGTGGACTGCAAAGCGGCGACCGGGCGGTCGCAGCCCTGAACCTCGACACTCGCCCGTAGCGCTGTCGAGCGTCGCGACGCTCGGCTGGTGCCCTCGGCATGATTCGAACATGCGACACACGGTTGAGGAAAGCGGCCGAGGCCGTCCGACGGATGGACTTCGGTGTCGGAAATCCCCATTCTGTATGGGATCTCGCGTCCGGACCGTTCGGCCTGTCTCGACCCTGACGGCCGGTGCCAACGAGTTTCATGGGACAAACCATGGGACAACTCGCGTGTCATTTCTCGTGCTCAACGCCTTGGCTCGTCGCTGCAACAGGTTGTGATGGGTGCGGTGATCATCGGACGGCTATCTGCGCTCCTGAGGAGTTTGGCTCGTGGGGTGGTCCCGGTCGAGGTCGGCGAGGCAGATCGTGGTGGTATCCTGGGCGCCGGCGATGGAGCTCGCCGTTGACCGCCTGCAAGGGCTGATGGCTCCTACCAATCGACGTAGCGCTGTTCGTCGTAGGTAGGGCTGTCCCGTTGACCGGGCGAGCGGTCCGGCTGGCAGCACGATTCCGGTCTCGGAGGTTCGTGTGTTGTCGGCATCCAATCGAGCAGTGCCATCGTTAGCCGCGTCGATGAGGAGTCACGCTCGAGTCCAAACGCGGCTTGTCCTGCATCTGCTGCGATGGATCGCGCTCGGCGCGGCGTCAGGGTTGTTGGCGGGTGCGGCTTCGTTCGTATTCCTGGAGGTGCTCGATCGGGCCACTGAGGTTCGACTCGATCACGCCTGGCTGCTGTACCTGCTCCCAGCAGCAGGGCTGGTCGTCGGTGCCGCCTACCTCTACCTCGGTGGGCGTTCGTCGGGTGGCAACTCAATGTTGATCGAAGAGATTCATGAGCCCACTGCGTGGGTTCCTCGCCGGCTCGCGCCGCTGGTGTTGGTGGGAACGGTCATCAGCCACCTGTTCGGGGCGTCGGTCGGTCGAGAGGGGACGGCCATCCAGATGTCTGGCAGCCTGACGGATCTCTTCTCGAGGGTCGTTCGGTTGGGTCCGGCAGATCGACGGATGATGCTGATCGCCTCGATCGCTGGTGGTTTCGGGTCGGTGTTCGGGGTCCCGTTGGCAGGAGCGGTCTTCGCATTGGAAGTCCAGACCGTCGGTCGGGTTCGGTACGACGCCTTGGTGCCTGCGTTGACGGCGTCGATCGTCGGCGACCTGACCGTGCGGGGTCTCGGTCACGTGCACGCCGTCCGCCCGCAGTTGACGATCGATCTCACCGTTCCGCTGGTCCTCGAGGTCGCCGCAGCGGGCCTAGCGTTCGGGTTGGCGAGTGTCGCATTCATCGAGCTCACCCACAGCATCAAGCGGCTTGCAAGCAGGTTGAGGTGGTCACCCGCCCGCCCGGTCATCGGGGGTGTCGCCACCATTGCGCTCGCGATGCTCTTCGGGCGCGACTACCTCGGTCTCTCGTTGCCGCTCATCGATAACGCGCTCGCGGGCGCAAGCGTCAGCCTGGCCGTGCCGCTCCTGAAGATCGTCTTCACCGCGCTGGCATTGGGTTGCGGATTCCCCGGTGGCGAGGTCACGCCGCTGTTCGTGATCGGTGCCACGCTCGGCGCCGCGCTGGCGGGCATGTTCGGGGTCCCTGTCACTGTTCTCGCAGCGGTCGGATTTGTCGCAGTCTTCGCGGGTGCGGCGAACACGCCGTTGGCCTGCACGATCATGGGCGTCGAGTTGTTCGGTAGCGGGATCATCGTGCCGCTGGCCGTCGGCTGTGTCGTCGCCTACGTCTTCTCGTCGCATCGCGGGATCTACGACACGCAACGTGTCGACTCGGCCAAGGGCCCCGATGCCATCGCCGGCCTGCCACGGCTTCGCGACCTCCCACACCCGACACAGCAAGGAGCCCACCAATGAACGAGGACATCCGATTCGAGATGATCGTCGAGATCCCGAAGGGCTCTCGCAACAAATACGAGATCGACCACGAGACCGGCGAGGTGTGGCTCGACCGCTACCTGTTCACGGCCACGACCTATCCGGCGGACTACGGGTTCTTCGAGCACACGCTCGGCGGTGACGGCGATCCGCTCGACGCGCTCGTGCTGTTGAGCGAATCGACGTTTCCGGGCTGTCACCTGTGGGTCCGGCCTGTTGGCGTGTTCCGCATGGTGGACGAGGCGGGTGACGACGCCAAGGTCTTGTGCGTCCCGGCGGGGGATCCTCGATGGAGCCACATGCAGGATGTCGGTGACGTCAGCAGTGCGCTTCGCGACGAGATCGGCCACTTCTTCGAGGTCTACAAAGCCCTCGAGCCGGGCAAGGCAACCCACCCGGGACGTTGGGAGGACGCGATGGCAGCTCACCGGGAGGTCGCCGACGCGCTCGAACGGCTGCGGGAGCATGCGGAGTGAGCCATCGGGCGCTGACGGACACCCTGCGCACCGGGTTCGGGTCAGGTCGCGTTAGCGACTGCTTCGACGTCGATGTGTCCAGCGACGGTCTCGAGCCAACGTTCGGTGTCGATCGCGGCCATGCATCCGGACCCGGCTGCCGTGATTGCTTGTCGGTAGGTGTGGTCTTGGACGTCGCCGCAGGCGAACACGCCGGCGATGTTGGTTCGAGTGGAGTCAGGCTGAGTGACGAGGTACCCGGCGTCGTCTGTGTCGAGTTGGCCGTCGAAGACGGTCGTGTTGGGCTGATGGCCGATCGCGACGAACACGCCAGTGACCGGAACCGTCGCGGTGGCCCCGCTCGCAGTGTCCGCCACCTCGATACCCTCGACCCGGTCCTGGCCATGGATCGCGGTGACCTCGCTGTTCCAGGCGAACTCGATCCGGTCGTTGGCGAATGCCCGGTCGGCCATGATCTTCGAGGCTCGAAGTTGGTCGCGCCGGTGGACGATGGTGACCTTCGAGGCGAACTTGGTCAGGAACAGGGCCTCTTCGATTGCGGAGTCGCCGCCGCCGATGACGGCGATGTGTTGGTCACGGAAGAAGAAGCCGTCACACGTTGCGCAGGTCGAGAGCCCGTGTCCGATGAGGCGCGACTCCTCGGGCAGCCCGAGCATGATCGATCGGGCGCCGGTCGACGCGATCACGGCACGGGCGGCGTGCTCCTCGTCCCGCACCCACACCCGATGGAGGTCGCCCGATGTGCTGAGGTCGACTCGGCTCACTCTGTCGGTGATGAACTCGGCTCCGAAGCGAACTGCCTGCTCGCGCATGTTGGCCATGAGTTCCGGTCCCGTGATCCCGATGGGGAAGCCAGGGAAGTTCTCGACCTCGGTGGTCAGCATGAGCTGACCGCCGGGCTGGTCGCTCGTCGAGGACGGTTCGCCCTCGACGACGAGCGGACGAAGGTTCGCTCGTGCCGTGTAGATCGCAGCGGTGAGGCCAGCCGGGCCAGATCCGACGATGATGACATCTCGTGGCGGCATGATCGTCACGGCAGGTCGACCCCAAGCGATGCGATGAGTGCCTCGACGCGAGCGCAGATCTCGTCTCGAATCGGTCGGACGGCTGCGACGTCTTGACCGGCGGGATCGTCGAGTTCCCAGTCCTCGTATCGCTTGCCGGGGTAGAGGGGACAGGCATCGCCGCATCCCATTGTGATCACGACGTCGGCAGCTTGGACGATTTCGTCGGTCCAGGGCTTTGGGAACTCCTGGGTGATGTCGATTCCGACCTCGGCCATCGCTGCGACGGCGGCACGGTTGATCTCGGAGGCCGGTTCGGATCCGCCGGAGTAGACGGTGACTTGGCCGTCGGTGAGATGGCGGAGCCATCCTGCTGCCATCTGTGATCGGCCGGCGTTGTGCACGCAGAGGAACAGCACACCGGGCGTCGTCGATGGAAGCGAGCCGTCGACCTTGCCGAGCGCTTGAAGGCGGTCCTTGGTGAACTTCTCGGCGAGGACCGGGAGGAACGTGGTGACCTTCGCTGTTGGCAGAAGCAACTCGAGTGAATCGATGACGAATCGCTCGATGGTCTCCCGTCCGAAGGTGCCCGCATATTGGTCCTCGAGTTTGGCGGTGATCCCACGCACGAGGTGCTGCTGGTCGAGCGGGAGCGAGTCGAGGCGCGTTGAATCCATGCTGTGGTCCTGGTCTGTCACGTGACGTTGGCTGGAAGGAGTTCGGCGAGGAGCAGTTGCACGCGCCGGTCGATCTCGTCGCGGATGGGGCGGACGGCGTCCACGCCTTGGCCGGCGGGGTCGTCGAGTGCCCAGTCGAGGTAGCGCTTGCCGGGGTAGAAGGGACATTCGTCGCCGCAGCCCATGGTGATGACGACATCGGATGCTTCGACGGCGGCGTCGTCGAGCCGCTTGGGGAACGCGCCGGTGGCGTGGAGGTCGATGCCGAGTTCTGCCATGGCTTCGACGACGGCGGGGTTGATGGTGTCGGCGGGTGCTGTGCCGGCTGAGCGAACGATCACCCGGTCGCGGCCGTGATGGGCGAGCAGTGCTGCCGCCATCTGTGAGCGGCCGGCGTTGTGGATGCAGACGAAGAGGACTTCTGGGCGATGGTCGGTCATGTCGGGTCCTCCGGGAGGGAGTGGGGGTAGATGAAGCGGATGAGGGCGAATGCGATGGCAGCGCCGAGGAGTTGCATGAGGATGAACATCGGGGCCGATGAGGGTTTGATGCCGGCGAAGGTGTCGGACAGGGTTCGGGCGATGGTGACGGCGGGGTTGGCGAAGCTGGTCGATGAGGTGAACCAGTAGGCGCCGCCGATCCATGCACCGACGGCGAACGGTACGGCGGAGGAACGGCCGGTTCGTACGCAGCCATGGATCACGAGGAGCAACCCGACGGTCGCGACGACCTCGGAGAGCCAGAGCGCACCGGAGGATCGTTCCTTGGTCGAAAGGTTGATGGCGTCGAGTTCGAACATGAGGTTCGCGATCACCGATCCTGCGCAGCCACCCACCAGCTGAGCGACCATGTAGAGCCCCGCCTCACGGGTACTCAACGTGCCGAAGAGCCGGTCGACCAGGGTGACCACCGGGTTGAAGTGGGCCCCCGACACTGCGCCGAACATCAATATGAGCCCGACGAGCGCGCCAGCGGTCGCTGCCGCGTTCTCCAAGAGCTGGAGACCAACGTCGGTGGGCGAGAGGCGGCTGGCCATGATTCCGGAGCCGACGACCGCGATGATCAGAAGTCCGGTGCCGAGTGCCTCGGCTACCAGTCGACGGTAGAGGTCGAGGTGGAGCCCACCGGTCCCGAGTTCGACCTCATCGTCCAGCCGCGTCATGCCGTTCTCCGATCGCGTCCCTGAACAACAGCGCCGATTCGGTCGCGCAACTCGCTGACCACGGCGTCGAACGCGGCGTTCGTCCCCTCTGCGACTGGGTCCGGAACCGACCAATGGAGCCACGTCGGTGGAGCATCCAGCTCTTCATGGGCCTGGTCGCACACGGTGATCACGAGGCCGGGTCGTCGGCGGACGTCGTCGAGCGCCGTGGGGATTGCGCCCTTCATGTCCAAGCCCGCCCGTTTGGCTGCGGCCAGCGCTCCTGGATGAACGCGTATCGCCGGATGGGTGCCCGCCGACGTCGCAGGCTGGTCGGTCAGGCTCTCCCAGAGGGCGGATGCGAGCTGGCTTCGTGCAGAGTTGGCGCTGCAGACGAAGAGCACCGGCTGCGGATCGACCGTCCTGCCTGGAACCATCTCGTCGAACACTTCGCGGTGGAGGTGAACGTACCGACGTCGGCCGTCACCGGACGATCGGCTCCGACTGATCAGGCCGACCTCCTCGAGGACGACGAGGTGGTGCGCCATGAGGTTGGATGGGATGCCCAACAGGTCTCCGAGCTCCACTGGGGCTCGATCCGACGTCGACAGCTCGTCGACGATGGCCAGCCGTCCGGGGTCGCCGAGGGCCGCGTGCCGGCGAGCACGTGCCTCGAGGTCGCTTTGCTCGATCGTCATGGGAGCGAACATACGACTCAGCAGTTGTTGAGTCAATGCTCGTCGTGTGAACAGATGGTGACCACGACATGGCGATTCTGCTCGGTTTCCCATCTGTTCACTCAGTCAGAGTTGACTCAACCAACATTGTGCGGTTTGGTTTGAGTGTGTCTCGAGTCGGGAGCAACTGTGACCAAATCCAAGTCGTTCGGAATACTTACGTCGGTCGTCGCCGCTGGCATTCTCGTCATGAGTAGCTGCACGAGCGGAGAGGCCACGTCGATCGACCCCTCCCTGCGTCTGTCGGGGGCGATCCGCTTGGACGGGTCGCGCACGGTTGCGCCGCTCATGAAACGGGCTACGGCGGATTTCGTGGAGATCCACGAAGCCGTCGATGTCACGGTGGCGACGTCGGGCACCGGTGGCGGGTTCGAGAAGTTCTGTGCCGGCGAGATCGACATCGCTGACGCCTCGCGCCCGATCCAGGATGCGGAGGCCCGAGCCTGCAGCGCACACGGCATCGAGTACACGCGGTTCCTCGTTGCGAACGATGCTTTGGCCATCGTGGTCAATGTCGACAACGACTGGCTCGCGTGCGTCACGGTCGAGCAGCTGAGGAAGATCTGGGAACCGGCGTCGAAGGTGACCAAGTGGTCTCAGGTCGACCCTGGTTGGGACGACGAGCCGGTTGTGCTGTTCGGTCCAGGCACGGAGTCAGGCACGTTCGACTACTTCACCAGCGTGATCAACGGCGAGGACGGAGCGAGCCGTACCGACTACGCCGCGACCGAGGACGACAACGTCACCGTGCGCGGTGTCGAGGGAGCCCGAGGTGGCCTCGGCTACTTCGGCTTCTCCTACTACGAGGAGAACGCGTCGAACCTGAAGGCGTTGGAGGTCGATGGTGGCGATGGCTGCGTACCGCCAAGTGCGCGGACCGTGCAGGACGGTTCCTACGCGCCGCTTGCTCGGCCGCTCTTCATTTACGTGGCGAACGCGGCGCTGGCACGCCCGGAGGTCAAGGCATTCGTCGACTTCTACGAGCGGAACGCCGACAAGGTCGCAGAGGAGGCGCTGTTCGTACCGCTCACCGATGAGCAGAAGGCCGACGTCCGCAAGCAGCTCGAGACCCTGGGTTGAGAGGCCGATGTCGAACGTGAGCGAGACCGTCCTCGTGATCGGTGCGCGGGATGCCTGTGCCCTTTTGGCCGACGCTCTCTCCGAAGATCGCTACGCCGTCGTCACGGCGCGGACCCGCGTGCAAGGGCGACGATTGGTCGAGAACGAACCAAGCGCCATCGTGCTCGACGGCGCTTGGGCTCTGGACCTTTGTCGTGACATTCGGCGGCGACGCTCCACCCCGATCGTCGTCGTTGGCGATGGCTATGAGGAAGCAGATGTTGTTGACCTGCTCGATGCTGGTGCGGACGACGTCGTGGTAGATCCGGAGCGGCGGTTCGAGTTCGTCGCTCGTGTCCGTGCCGTCTTGAGGCGATCGGCAGCCGATCGTTCCGCTTGGGCGTCCAATGATCAGCACTGGGGAGCGTGGTCGGCGGGCGGCGTCGAGATCGACACGATTCAGCACCTCGTATCTGTCGACGGAGAACCCCTCGAGCTCCCGCTCAAGCAGTTCGCGTTGCTGTCGCTGCTCGTGCGTCGAGCAGGGAGCGTCGTCACCCGTCGCGAGATCCATCGGGAGGTGTGGGGACCGGGCATCAGCGAGCGATCCAAGACGCTCGACGTGCACATCCGCCGTCTGCGCCACGCCATCGAGGCCGACCCACTCCATCCGACGCGCATCCTCACGGCTCGGGGACTCGGCTTCAGATTCGTCTCGCTCGGCGCTGACCGACATCTCGAAACGGTCGAGCGGCAACCGATCACCGTGTCCCCAGAAGTTCACAGATCGGTGGACGTCTGTTTGGTGGTGGATCGATAGGCCCTGTCTTAGGTTCAGCTCGACCGGGGAGACCGTCTCCGGATGACGGGAAGCGGGCGACTGTGAGACGAGCAATTTCGATCCTGGGACTGGTGATAGTGATCGGCGCCGGCTGCGCGCCGGAGGTGTCCACTCCGGTTGAGACGACGACCACTTCGACGAGCACGACGGTCGCACCCACGACTTCTACGACATCGACGACTGTCGCTACGACGACGACGACGCTGCCGGACCGATGCTCGGTCTTCGGGTTCGGCGTCAATCTCCACGGATGCGACCTGCACGGCGCCGACCTCAGTGGCGTCAACCTGCAATACGCGAACCTGACGAACGCAGATCTGACAGGTGCGAGGTTGACCAACGCCCGGCTCGATGGGGCAACGTTCACCGGAGCGACCCTCACGCAGGTCTCCACCGGCGGAATCGTCGGGGTTCCCGCGAAGCTCCCAGCGAATTGGCTCCTCGCGAAGGGCTACCTGGTCGGACCAGGGGCGAACCTGCAGGGAGCCGACCTTGTCAACGTCGTCTTGTCCAGCGTCAACCAGACGAGCGCGAACCTGGCGTTCGCCAACCTGACCAACGCCGAGCTGAGCGGCGACATCCTGACGGGGGTCACGCTGACCGGAGCCACCCTGCGTGGAGCGGAGCTCACCGGCGTCGTCTCTGGTGGCATCGTCGGGGTTCCGTCATCGCTACCGGCCGGTTGGTTCCTCGCCAGTGGCTACCTCATCGGTCCCGGGACGAACCTCACCGGAGCCAACCTCCAGGGTGCGGTGCTCAGTGGCGGCAATCTCACGAACGCCTACCTCACGAATGCCCACCTCAACGGTGCGGACCTCGGCGGGGTCACCCTGGTCGGGGCCACACTGACCGGCAGCGACCTGACCGATGCGGACCTGACCTCAGCCGTCCTCACCGGCGTCGTGTCGGGCGGCATCATCGGCCAGCCTGCGGCGCTTCCGGTGGGGTGGTCGCTCGTCTCGGGCGTCCTCGTTCCCTCGCCCTGAGTCGTCGACCTCAGCCGGCCAACGTCTGGCGGAGGGACTCACGAGCTTCGGGCACGGCCCGCCAGTACACCCAACGCCCTCGCTTCTCGCCGGTGATCAAACCGGCGTCGGCGAGGGCTTTGGTGTGATGGCTCACGGTCGGCTGGGAGCGATCGAGCAGCGGCATCAGGTCACAGGAGCAGATCTCGTCAGCGGAAGCGACCAGGCTGTAGAGGCGCAGGCGAATCGGATCGCCGAGCGCAGCGAATGCCTGCGCAAGCCCGGTGGCATCGTCGGCCGAGAGGGGATCGCCGACGATGGGGCCGCAGCACAGCTGGAGCGTCGTCGTGGAGGCCACGGCCGCCGTCCCGGTCTTATTCGCAGTTGAGGTTGGCACGAGAAATCCTCCTCGATACATTGACAGACGTCGATACATTCGCGATGATCGATACATCGACATCCGCCAATATAACGGATCCATCACCGAGGAGCATCCCGATGTCACGAGTGCAACTGGCCCTGAACGTTTCCGACCTCGACGCAGCCGTCGACTTCTACTCCAAGCTGTTCAAGACCGAGGTCAACAAGCGCAAGCCCGGCTACGCCAACTTCGCCATCACCGAGCCGCCGCTCAAGCTGGTGCTCATCGAAGGTGAGGGCGGGGGCACGCTCAACCACCTCGGTGTCGAGGTGGACACAGCCGAAGAGGTCGAAGCCGCAGAGCAGCGGTTGTCGAGTGACGGCGTTGCCACGACCGGCATCGACGACACGATGTGTTGCTACGCCCTCAAGACCGAGACGTGGGTGAACGATCCCGACGGAGCGCCGTGGGAGTTCTACGTCAAGACTGGCGACGCGGAGCAGATGACGAACTCGATCCTTGGCGACGGTGAGAACGCTCAGTGCTGCGCACCTGCGACGAGCGAGCCCATCTCGGTGGGCGCTGCACCTGAAGCCACGGCGGGCGGCTGCTGCTAGACCGGACCGCATGACGGACCGCTCGCCGGCTGCGCGCATCGTGCCCATGACGGCCGACCACTGGTCGGCCGCCCGGCGCGTCTACCAATTCGGCATCGACACCGGGAACGCAACGTTCGAGACCGTCGCACCCGAGTGGGACGACTGGGACCACGCCCACCTCACCGAACACCGCTTCGTAGCTCTGGTCGATGGCGAGGTCGCCGGATGGGTAGCAGTGGTCGGCGTGTCCGACCGCTGCGTCTACGCCGGTGTCGTCGAGCACAGCGTGTACGTCGACCCCGCCCACCACGGCCGTGGCATCGGACTCGCGTTGCTCGAACGGCTCATCGAGTCGACCGAGGCCGCCGGCGTTTGGACGATCCAGTCCGGCATCTTCCCCGAGAACCTCGGCAGCCTTCGACTCCACGAGCGCGCCGGCTTCCGCATCGTTGGCACCCGAGAACGGGTCGGCCAACGCGACGGCATCTGGCGCGACGTCGTGGCTGTCGAACGACGGAGCGCTCAAGTTGGGCACGAGGACGCGAGCTCCTGACGCTGGTCGCTCGTCCGGCGCCCGCCAACTTGTCGGCGGTTTCACTTAAGCGATCAGGGGTCCATCCCAACATCGAGATCGTCGTGGCCGGCTGCCGTCTCCTGTTCGATGGCCATGGACTGGGTGCCGGTTCGGCTGATCGATGCTCGGACGCGATCGACGAGTGACGATTCAATCTCGTCGGTGTGCGCATCTGCCTCTCGCAGATTGTCGTCCACGAGGTACAGGGTGTTGCCAGCACGGCCTCGTGACATCGCGGTGTAGGCCGATTCCTTGGTGAGTTGGTCCCCGGCCAGGACCAGGCACCGGTCGTACGTCGCGCCCTGGGACTTGTGGATCGTCATCGCGTATCCGTGGTTCAGGTGTCCGTCTGAGGCGTAGTCGAAGGGAATGGTGACCGCTGGGCCGTCGTCGATGCGGCACCGCACGACCCGAGCACTGGTGTCGATCTGCTCGACGACTGCTCGCGTGCCGTTGAGCAGGCCGAGCCGGCGGTCATTCCGAAGCGCCACGACGACATCGCCTTCGGCGTAGCCATGGCTGGCGATGACGATCTGATCGGCGCCGATCTTGCCTTCCCGCCTCAGCGCCGAGCGTGCGGATCTGTTGAGGGCGTCGACGTCGGCGCGACGGCTGGCGAGCATCACCGCCGTTCCAGTCCGGCGTGCGACAAGCCAGTCGCCGACCATTCGCGATCTGGCCTCGGACGATGTCGGTGCGATCTCGACGCGTCCGTGTCGGAGGTAGGTGTCGAGCGCGGCGTCGGTGTCGCCAGCTCGCAGGTGCGCGAGGGCGGCGCGTTCCCACGGTTCGCGCTGGCGGCGGTTCTCGGTGAGGTGCGACGACTCGAGTCGTTGGCGGAGTCCGACGAATGCTCCGCCGGCTTCGATCTCGGGGAGTTGGCAGGGGTCGCCGATGAGGACGACCTTCGCGTCGGCTTGCCGGGCGTGGTCGAGGAGGCGGAGGACTTTGCGGGTGCCGACCATGGCTGCTTCGTCGACGACAATCACGGTGTTGCTGGCGAGGCCACCGTGTTCGGGTCGGTCGAGGTCGATAAGGAGCCGGTCGATCGTATGCGACGGGATGTCGGCGTCGGTCTGGAGTTGGCGCGCTGCCTTGGCGGCGAGCGCGCATCCGACGACGGTGTGGCCCGACTCGGACCAAGCTTGGTTGGCGGCGGCGAGTGCGAACGTCTTACCTGCTCCGGCGACGCCTTCCACGATGTCGACTCCTTGGCCGCTGGTGCAGAGCCGTCTCACCATCTCTGCCTGCTCGTCGCTCATCGAGGGCGCTGCGCGGCCGCACGATCGATGTCGTGTGCTTCGGCGACGCCCACTCCGGCATCGGCGGTCGACGGCGCCGGCGATGGAGTCGCCGTTCGGTGGCGAGCATGTCGAAGTGGGAAGCGGGTCACGTCGGTACGTGCCGACACCAGGTCCGGCCGTCGTTGGTTCGGATGACAGCCGACCTCTCGCCGTCGAGACGGGTGCAGTGTGCGGAGTCGATGAACAGGTCGGCCCACTGGCAGATGTCGGCGACGGAGGCGCCGTTCGGTAGGAGGTCGCAGATCCCTTGGATGACTTCGCGTCGTCCGAAGGTCGATCGGTTCCTGGTGAGGCCGTTGGGTCCGGCGAGGTGCTCGAACATCGGGGTGAGGTGGACCAGACCGGTCGATCTCGGTGTGAGAGTGCCGGCGTTGAGCCGGTCGCAGATCTGCTCGCAGTCGAACCCCAACTCGGCGGCATTAACGCCAACCATCGATCAAGGATTCGGGCGTCGCCGAGTGGTCCTTCATCCGCCGGGTTGCGTACGCAGCAGGTTGCGCGGACCGAGCTGAGTCGAACCCGCTCTCGGCCATGTGGGCTTCGATCTCGTGGCGTCGTGTGGAGAACTCGTCGACGATACCATCGGAACCTCGGCGAGGTCGGCGATGCCGCGCCGGACTGTCCGCCACTCGGCGCCAACGGTCTGGGTGAGTTGGTGGCGGAGTTCGGCTTCGTAGAGGTAGCCGACGGTTTTGGACCAGTGGTAGAGGGGTCGGGCGTCGAGGGCGGTCCATCGGTCGTCGGGGCCGTGGACGAGGTTGGCGATCACCACGTGGGTGTGGAGGTGGGGGTCGCCGGCGCGCGAGGTTCGATGACGGAAGGCAGCCGCGACGAACCCGTCCCCACCGACCATCTCGGCGCCGCCGTGGCCTCGCCGGCCTCGTGACGCTTCGGTCTCGAATACGGCGAGCGCCGCCCGGACGGCGACGTCGTGGGCTTGCCGGACGGCAGCGCGGATGTCGGGTGTGCCGAGGCCGTGGAGGATCGACACCGATTTGGGGGCGTTGAACGTTGCGTCGAACGCGGTGACCGTTGGCGCCGAGCGTGTCGCCGTGATCCGGACGTTGGTTCCCGGATACTGATGCTCGAGGACGGATGTGAAGTCGTCGGGTCGGACGGTGCCGGCGAGTCCCAGCCGTTGGTTGGCTTTGCCGACCCAGACCCCTGGGGCTTCACGAGTCGAGGTGTAGTACTCCTCGGCGCCGTCGGCGACCATGGCGGTGTAGTAGTCGCCGGCCCCGGCGGCGAGCTTGCCGATGCTCAACAAGGCGACGGCCGAGCAGGACAGCCGACGTGACCGGCGTCAGGGCACCGAGGTGCAAGTGCGTCGCACCAAATGGCACCTGACCAAGGCACGGTCCAGCCGACAGCCCGACCGATCAAGAGTCGAACCGCAACTGGTCAGCCGACGTGGCCTGACGGCGGCGAGCGGAGCCACTGGTCCGGTGGCTGACAGTCGCAGGGGTGGTGGCGGGTTCGGAGGAGACGGTCGGGAGCTCGCCCCTCGAACAGTCGCCGGCCGTCGCCGGCGTGGTGACCGGCGAACCGATCAGCCGTTCCAGCGCGGCTCGCGGGATGCGGAGCTGTCCGCCGATCCGGATAACGCCCAGGCGTTCCCCGCCGCCAGTGGCGAGATCGCGACGAGCGAGCTCGTAGGCGGTGGTCCGGCCGATCCGGAGCACCGCGGCTGCCTCGGTGACGGTGAGTAGTTCGGGTGATGGCATAGGCGCTTCTCCAAAGTCGGGTCTGTTGCCCTACCTATGCGCGCGCTGGTCCCACCGGAGGCGACATCTGTTGAATCGTCCTCAAGAAATGCGGTTGTCGTGTCGCCTGTCCACCTGGCCGTCCGGTGGCCCGTCGCCCGGCCGGTCGCCATTGACGTCGATGACGTTGACGCGTGAGTGTCAACGTCCCGTGGGACAACGATCGGCCTATCCGGCTCGTCGCTTCTTTCGCCGGCCCGACGTCCGTGAGGCCGGCCCGTTCAGCGTCGCACCGATAGCTTCGGCCGCTTCGGCATCGCCGCGATGGCCCTTGTGCGCGTAGACCTTCGCCAGCGTCTCGACGTGGTCACCGATGCGTGCCGCCACAGCCGGGAGCGGCTCGCCGGCATCGAGCTGAGTGCTCGCGAACCAGTGCCGCAGGTCATGGAGGCGAAGCGCTTTTGCCCCCGGCACTCGTTGGCGCAGACGCGCGAACGCCTGAGTGAGTCGGTTCGGCGGAGTGGGTGTCATGCCTGTCAGATCTGCCGCCACGTCGGCCAACACGAAGCTCTCCATCGAGTGCTTCACCCCGAGTTCGGCGAGCTGGCCCCGTTGCTCTTCGAGATGGATTCGAAGCAGTTCGACCGTTCGGGAGTCGAGCGAGACCTCGCGCTGCTGGTGGCTCTTCGGTTCCTTCTCGACGAGTGAACCATCGGCGAGTTGCGCGACAGCCGACCGGATGCGGATCACGCCGCTTTCGAGGTCGACGTCAGTCCACCGCAGGCCGCAGATCTCGCCCCGGCGTGCTCCGGTCGCAGCGAGGAGGCGGATGGCCAGCCCGTTGACGGGGTTGCGACTTGCGGCGCCCTCGTTGATGAGGGCGGCCACGACGTCGGGTCGGGCGATACGGCGGCCGACCCTCGGTGCAGTTGGAGGAGTCGCAAGTTGCACCGGATTGCGCGACACCCAGTCCCACGCCATGGCCTGGCGAAACGCCGCCCGCATGAGAGCGTGGTACCGCTGGACCGAACCCGGGGCGAGACCGCGGGTCTTGAGGCGCACGTAGAAGTCGTCGACGGTCTTCACGCCGATGTCGCCGACGGCCATCTTGCCGATCCGATCCTTCTTCACCTGGGCTGCTATCGATCGGTAGCCCTCGATGGTGCGGGCCTCGCGTCCTCGGTGCTCGAGGTGATCGATGTGGCTGGTGAGTAGTTCGCTCAGCGTGTGGCGCGTCGTCGGGCCCTCGCGGTCGAGTTTCGCAACGAGCTGGGCGAGGAGCTTCTCCGCATCGCGTCGGCCCCCGCGCACCGTGCGGCTGGTGTAGCGATCCTTGCCCGACACCGGGTCGGTCCCGGCATAGGCGCGGACCTCCCAATAGTCGGGTTCTCGCTTCAGCCGGATGCTGCCTCTTCCTCGTCCCATGGAGACAACGGTAGTCACATTTCATGGGACAAACCATGGGACAAACCCGAATCGATCGCCTGGGCTGCGACTGGATCTCGCAGAAACCCCTGAATTGCTGGCTATCGGGTGGTGCCCCCGGCATGATTCGAACATGCGACACACGGTTTAGGAAACCGATGCTCTATCCCCTGAGCTACGAGGGCGGGGCCGGCGCCGAGACGTCCGGATGTCGGAGCATCGTAGGGGGCGGGGTCATGGGTGCTCCACCGTTCGTCGGGCAGGCCGACCTTCCGTCGCCTCGGGTCCGCCGCACACGCAACGGACTCGACGTGCACCGCAAAAGGTTTACGCTGTTCATCGGTCGGCACGGGGGGTGGCGATCGGCAAGGGGGAGCGCATGGTGGATCGTCGGGACTTCCTGCGAGCCGTCGCAGCAGGCGGCGGCGCGGCTGCGCTCGGCTTGGCGGGCACGGGTTGTGCGCTGCCGGCTCCGGCCGACCCCCTCGGGGGCCGACCGTACGGCCTCCCGCACGGATCCCCGGCGGCGTCGCCCGGCCGCGACCTCTGGGCACGCATGCCGGCAGCGTTCAATCGAAAGGTCACCGCCGAGGCGGACGATCTGCCCCTGTCCGTTCTCGAGGGTCTGCTCCCCGACGACCTCGCGGGCCATGTGTTCTTCCAGTCCCTCGCCCTCGGTCCGACCGATGCCGGGCTCGGCGGCGACCCGCTCATCTGGCGCCTCGACCTCGACGGCACCGCCCCGAGGATCACCTCGAAGCTGTTGCGAACGACCGACTATCTGATGGGCCAGGCCTTCGCCGACACGCCGTATCGCTTCGACCCCCACGGCATGATGCGGCTCGGCCCCCTCGGCCTCCAGAACCAGCCGAACACCGCCTTCGTCCAGATGGCGGGCAACCGCCTCTTCGCCACGGTCGACGGTGGCCGCCCGTGGGAGTTCGACCCCGCCACGCTGCGTCCGATCACCCCGCTCGGGCACCTCGCCGACTACCGCCCGATGGCCGAGCTGACGGAGGTGAATCGCTTCCTCTGCCCCATGAACATCACGAGCGCCCATCCGCCCTACGACCCGCAGACCGGGGAGTACTACGGCGCCTCACTCTCGATCGTGCCGTTGCCCGGCATGGTGTACTTCGAGGTGCTCTGCTGGTCGGGCGACGGAGCCATCAAACGGGTACCGCTGCTCACCCCCGATCTGCAACCGCTCCTGATCTCCCAGAACGCTCATCAGATCTGCGTGACGCGAGACCATCTCGTCATTCTCGACGCGGCCGGGACGATCGAGTTCGGCAAGCTCGCCGACACCCCCAACTCGTGGGCCGCAGGCGTGGCGGCGGCACCCCGCCCGGACTCGTACCTCTACATCGTGAGTCGCAGCGAACTGCGCGCCACGACCGGTGCCGCCATCGCGCAGCGGGCCATCGTCCCTCGCGAATCCGGGCACTTCATGGTCGACTACGACAGCACGCCGTCGCGGCTGGTGGTGCACTGCCCGCACACGTCGGCGTCGGATTTCGCGGAATGGGTGCAGCCCTACGACACGCATCCCGCGACCGGTACGTCGGTGCGTCGGGACCTGGTGAACGCGATCACCCCGGTGATCTACGACATCGGCGTCGTGGGTCGGTACGAGATCGACGCCACCAGCGGAGCCGTGGTGCATTCGTCGATGTTCTCCAACGACTGGACGTGGGGGACGGGCGGCCTGACCGCGCGCAACCCCAACACGTCGTCGTCCACGCTCGGCGACCAGTTCCACGCGAACTCCGGATTCCCGACGGACCTCGCGGTGGAGCGCGTCTACACGGGGTTCACCGACTACCCACATCGACTCGTCCCCACCGACGAGCTCCCGTGGGAAGGGGTTCCGTCGAGCCTGGTTCGGGTCGACCATGACGCCGGCCGCGTGGTCGACGGCTACTGGTTCCCCGGCGACCGATTCGCGTGGACCCCCACGTTCGTGCCTCGCAACGGCACCGCGACCGGTTCGGCCGATGGCTACATCGTCGTCGTCGTGTTCAGCGACGTCGTCACGGCAGCCTCGGCGGGCACCGAACTGTGGGTGTTCGATGCCGCAGCGCTCTCCGACGGGCCGGTCGCCAGGCTCGGACATCCTGCGTTGCAGGTGCCGATCACCCTTCATTCGACCTGGCTCGAGTCGACTCGGAGCACTCGGCCCGACTACCGGGTCGACGTGGCGTCGGAGCTCCTCGATCGGGCGGAGACCTGGCGGTTCGATCCGGAGGTGCTGAGTGTCCTCCGCAACGACGTTCTTCCGGCGTACGACGCGATCGTCGGGTAGTCCGCGCACGTCGCACCGCCCCGGCCTCACGCAGATCCTGCTCACACAGCGACGGGTAGGGTCTGCCGATGAGCGAGCCGGAGAACGAGTCGTTGGTGGACGTGCGGCCCGCTGCCGAGGGTGTCGTGCTCATGACCCTCGACAGGGTGCACCGACGAAATGCGCTCAGCGTCGAGCTGCGCGAGCAGGGCGCCGCCGCGCTCGCGGACCTCGCCTCCGACGAGTCCGTCCGGGCGCTGGTGGTGACCGGCGCCGGCGAGGCGTTCTGTTCGGGCTTCGACCTCGGTGAGTTCGAACGCGCCGGAACCGATCCGGCCTTCGCCGAGCGACTGTGGGCCTCCTCCGACGACTGGCACCGACGCTGGCTCGAGTTCCCGGTCCCGACCATCGCGGCAGTGAACGGTGCGGCGATCGCCGGCGGCTTCGACCTCGCGGTCATGTGTGACCTGCGTGTCGTGGCACGTTCCGCATTCTTCGCCCATCCCGAGGTCTCCTTCGGCGACGTCGTCTACGGGCCGCTCCACGATCTCGTCGGCGGAGCCGTGGCCCGCGACCTGTGTTTCACCGGTCGGCGCGTCGATGCCACCGAGGCTGCGGCACTCGGCCTGGTCAGCCGGCTGGTCGACGATGGTGCCGCCGTGTCCGGGGCGATCGAGCTCGCTGCTGCGATCGCGGAAGCTCCACGCGCGTCGTTGGTCCGCCTCAAGGCGAAGGTCGTCCGACGCAGCGGCACCGTGATCGGGCAGACCCTCGACCTCTGATGATCGTTCGCAGCCGACGTGTGGGAGGGCCGCCCGCTCAGCTGGCGTTGCGCGGGCTGCCGGAGCCGGCCGGTGCCCGATCGGGCTCCGGCGACGTCGAGCCGCTCACGACGTGGACGCGGAGGTCGATGTCCTTGGGGTCAGCGAGCTCCGGGTCGAACGGGCCCACGGGATCCGCGGGCATCGGTGACACCTTGGCCCCTGCCGTCGGGTACGGCGAGGCCGGCGGGGCCGTCGTTCGCGACCGCCACAACGCGACCGCACCGAGCACGGCAGCCGCCAACATCACCACGGGGAAGACTCTTCGAAACGTCATGCATCCTTCTACCCACCGAGGCCGAGGAGCATCCGCTCGACACGCGATCAGTGGTCCTCGCCGCCTCCGGCGGGCGGGTCGGCGGCGATGGTCTTCTTGATGCCGTCGATGAGCTGCTGCTTCTCGGCCGGCGTCAGGTTGGCCGACGCGTGCAGCCCGAGGAACGTGTACGAGTCGGGCGGCATCGATCCCTTCTCGATCGTCTCCGTGATCTCGTCGCTGCTCTCACCAGCGGCCGTGTGCCAGGTGCTGATGTTGAGGGCCTCGAATCACTCGGGAACGATGCCAGCCTCGCATCGTGGGGGCCGCGACGAACAGGGTCCAAGGGCCTCGGCACCCAGGCCCGCCGGTTGCTCACCGAGCGGCCAGGGCGTCCTCCAGCTCGGCCTTCGACATCGACGAACGTCCCTCGATGCCGGCCGCCTTCGCCTGCTCGTAGAGCTCGTCCTTCGTCTGCTCGTGCAGCGCGTCGGTGCGCATCGACGCCTTCAACTCGATGGGGTCGCCGAGTGCCTCGATCTCCTTCGCCGCCTTGGTGCGGAGCCGTGGGAAGATCTTCTGCTCCTCCTCCTCGACATGGTGGGAGATGCCCGCCTGCATCATCTCGACCGCAGCGCCGAAGCCCGGCTCGGCGACGAGCGAGCGCATCTGCTCCAACCCTGAGCGCGCCAGCTCGTGCTCGTTCTCGGCGCCGTGCTCCTCGTCCGCTCCGACCACTCGCTGGACGATCGGGTACACGTACCGCTCCTCGATCTCCATGTGCGTGGTGAGCGATCGCTCCAGGGCCTCGAACGTCTTCGTGCGCACGTTGCCTGGCTCGGTGTCGGCCAGCGTCCTCAGCAGCGCCTCGACGCTGCGGTGCTCCTCGGTCAGGTGGTCCAGGATGTCCATCGAAGTTCCTCCTTCGGGTCGTCGACGGCCTCCTACCCGCAACGCCCCTCGAGCCATCCCTCGCTCCCGGCAACGCCCGGTGGTCTGTCGTCGCGACGGTTCGGGAAGGAAGAGAACATGACCCTCATCCCCGACCCGAGCACCGGCCGCGAAGCACAGCCGACCGACGACGAGCACGTCGCCCACTCCGTCGGCCACGCCGATCGCCTCGAACAACACAACCGTCCGACGGGCGACGCCAGCGGCCAGTTCGCCGACAAGCGGGAGGCCGATCGGCACTCCGGCGGCGACACGGGGGAGGCTGCCGGATGAACGAGCTGAGCGCGCGCGAGCAGGAAGTCCTGTCGCTCCTGTGCATGGGCTATCGCAACAAGGACATCGCCGAGGCGCTGTACATCAGCACCGAGACCGTGAAGTCGCACCTCAAGGCGATCTTCCGGAAGTTCGGCGTGTCGAGCCGCTGCGAGGTGATCTCCCTCCGCCTCCGGTCCGGCGCCCCGGTCGACGCCTGATCGTCGATCAGACGACGACCTCGACTGCTCCCCGGTCGCACTCCGTGCCCTGCGGCCGAGTGACGCCGCGCTGGTCGGTGCCCGTGCAGGTTCCTGCAGAGTCGAGGAGCGGACTCCCGACGAGCGGGAGGCGGGTCGCCGAGGGACCCCCGTTGTCGGCGGCCGGCCCGAGCAGCGGATCCGTCGACGGCTGATCGGTGGGATCGGTGAGCGCGCATGACGCGTCCGAGACCGTGTTGTGGCCCTCCGAGACCAGGGCGGTGTTGCTGCACACCGTCCCTCCCGCCGACACCCCGACGCTCGACGCGAGGTGGATCGGCGCGGTGACCGAGGAGACGAGCGCGGCGCCCGACGGCGCCGTCGGCGAAAGGAGGGTGACGTGGGTCAGGTAGCTGGGCGGCACCGGGACGCTGCCGCCCAGCCCGAGCGAGCCGGCGATGATCACGATGCCGGTCTGACTTCCCGACACGACCGTCGAGTCCGAGACGTCGACGTCCCACGCGGTCGGCACCGCACCGACCGACAACGTGACGGCCCCCAGCGCACCGGTCGCGTCGATCAACGAGCGCTCGATCGTCAGGTCCACGTTCGTGACGCCGAACACCACGGCGCTGAACGAGTTGGAGACCGCCAACCCTCCGCAACGGCCGGTGCCGGCCGTCATCGAGGAGTCCCGGATCACCAACGGCTGCCCCAGTGCGAGAACGGCG
The DNA here is from genome assembly GCA_046331245.1 of Acidimicrobiales bacterium. GTDB lineage: Bacteria > Actinomycetota > Acidimicrobiia > Acidimicrobiales > Microtrichaceae > SSF14. The sequence goes on from JAXLRH010000004.1 coordinate 120,953, forward strand.
ATGCCCGCGCCGCACTGCCCGGCGATGTAGCCGGCCGTGCCGTTCGACGTGACGTGATCGAGCAGCGCCGACGTCGAGCCGAAGGGACCGCCGGCGACCGCGAGGGTGCCGACGGACTCGACGGTCGTCGACGTGATCGACGTGGACCCGCGCGGGAGGAACACGTACCCCGCTCCGATCCGGCGAACGGTGGAGTCGGACACGACGACGTCGAAGGCCTCCGAGGTCGATGCCTCCTGGACGACGCCCGTGCCGAGCGCTGCGCCGGTGGGCCCCGCAGCGTCGGGCTGGATGTCCTGCACGACGCTGTGGTCGAGGTGGACGCTGTCGCCCGCGTTCGCCATCGCTGCGGACACGAGCGTGCGGGGCGGCGAGGTGGTGCCGACCCCGAGGTTCTCGAGCGTGAGTTGCTGCAACGTCAGCGACGCGGTGGTGAGGAAGCCGATGGTGGCGTCGCTGTCGGCGAAGTCGATCGTCGTGCCCGCCGGGTCGCCGACGAGGACGAGGTCGGCGTCCACGCGGAACGCCTCGCCGTCCGGTCCCGCCGCCACGAAGGCTCGGCGCAGTGCCGAACCGGCGCCTCGCAGGGCAGCGCCGCCACCCACGGCGAAGGTGCCCGGCGGCAGCCGGACGGTGTCGATCGTCGGGTCGACGTTGGCCTGGCCCAGCGCCTCGCGCAACGTGCACTGCGTGTCGCACACGCCGTCGTCGGTGTCGGCGAACGAGTTCACGCTGACGACGTTCGCAGGCAGCGACGTGGTGGTGGTCGTGGACGTCGACGTGGTGGTCGACGTCGTGGTGGTCGCCTCGGTCGTCGTGGGTGCCTCGGTGGTCGTGGGCGCGACGGTCGTGGTCGTGCTCGTCGGCGGCGACGTCCCGTCCGGAACGCAGGCGACCGCGGCGAGGGCCATCACCCCCATCAGCGCCAACGTGCGCGGCACGCCGCGCTCCCGACCCATCGCACGCAGTCCCGCCATGGCGCCCCCCGCCTGTGCTCGCGCAACCTTCGGGGCGAACGTACTGCAGGTCACCGCCACGCGCGCCGGAAACGCTCCGGCCTGGTCAGGGGCGGATCTCGAACCAGACGATCTTGCCGGCGTCGTCGAGCTCGGTGCCCCACGACGCGGCGAGCGCGTCGATGAGCGCAAGGCCGTAGCCGCCGGGCGTGGTCGGGTCACACGGCGCCGGTGTGCCCGGCCCGTCGGTCCGGTCGTCGGTCACGGCGATTCGAGCGGCGCCGTCGGTCAGGTCCACCGTCAGCCGGGGCCGCTCGGCCCGGCCGTGGGTGACGGCGTTGGTCACGAGCTCGGACACCAGCAGTTCGGCCGTCTCGAGCGTCGCTGGCCCGTCCCACCCGGCGAGGGCGGATCGTACAAAGGTGCGGGCCTCCCCGGGAGCTCGCGTGCTCCCGGGGAGGAAGGTCGCCGAGGTCATGTGTCTCACTCCGATCGATCGAGGGCGGCTCGAACGCTCACGGCGGAGCGCCCTCGGATCGTCGACGGACTCAGGGCCGCGCGTGCGAACGCCCCGACCAACCGGCGATGGCGCTCGCAGCGAACAGGACGACGGCGATGATCAGTGCCCACTTGGCGGCGGCGACGAACAGGCCGATGCCACCGAAGATCAACGCCAGGACGAGAAGAGCAACAACTGCACCCATGACAACTCCTTGTGGTGAGAGATGCTCAATCCGTACCCCGTGTCGCGACGGTCGAACCGGTCTGTGCGCGGCGCGAACCGGGTACTGACCCCGGCCGCACATGGCGGCCGAGCCGAACCGCTGCGGAGCAGAGATGGGTGACACACACGACAGCTCGGGTGGCCGCCCGCACATCTACGTTCCCCTCGACGTGTGGGCGCCGGCCGCCGAACGCGTGGAGCTGGCGCTGAACGACGAGCGCGTCCCGATGAGTGCAGTGGGCGGCGGCTGGTGGCGCGCCGACGTCGAGGCCGTCGCAACGGGCGACCGCTACGGCTTCGCCGTCGACGTCGGGCCGGTGCGACCGGACTCGCGGTCGCCGTCGCAGCCCGATGGCATCGACGGACTGTCGGAGGTGGTGGACCACGGCGCGTTCGTGTGGACCGACGCGACCTGGCGCGGGATGCCGCTCGCCGGGGCCGTCCTCTACGAGCTGCACGTCGGCACCTTCACCGAGGCCTGGACGTTCGACGGAGCGATCGAGCGGCTCGACCATCTCGTCTCCCTCGGCGTGGACGCCGTGGAGGTGATGCCGATCGCGGAGTTCTCGGGATCGCACGGGTGGGGCTACGACGGCGTCGACCTCTTCGCCCCCCACCACGCGTACGGCGGGCCCGACGGGTTCAAGCGCTTCGTCGATGCGTGCCACGCCGTCGGTCTCGGCGTCGTCCTCGACGTCGTCTACAACCACCTCGGCCCGGCCGGGAACTACCTCGCCGAGTTCGGGCCGTACTTCTCCGAGACCCACCACACGAACTGGGGCGGGGCGGTCAACTTCGACGGCCCGCACAGCGACGAGGTGCGCCGCTTCGTCCTCGACAACGTCGCCATGTGGTTCCGCGACTACCACGTCGACGGCCTCCGCCTCGATGCCGTGCACGCGATCGTCGACGACTCGGCGCTCCACCTCCTCGAGCAGATGTCGGCGAAGGTCGCCGCGCTCGCCGCGCACCTCCGTCGCACGCTCCTGCTCATCGCAGAGACCGACCTCAACGACACCCGCTTCGTCGTGAGCCGGGACGCCGGTGGCATGGGCCTCGACGGCGCGTGGGCCGACGACTGGCATCACGCCCTGCACGCCGCGCTCACCGGCGAACGATCGGGCTACTACGAGGACTTCGGCTCGCTCGACCAGCTCGCGACCGCGCTGCGGCAGGGCTGGGTGTACGACGGCGCGTGGTCGGAGCACCGCCGGCGTGTGCATGGCCGGTCCCCGGACGGCATCAGCCGGGAGCGGTTCGTGGTGTGCACTCAGAACCACGACCAGGTCGGCAACCGTGCCGTGGGCGAACGACTCACGGCGCTCACGTCGCCGGGCCGTGCCCGCGTCGCCGCCGCGCTGCTCCTCACCGGGCCGTTCACCCCACTGCTCTTCCAAGGCGAGGAGTGGGGCGCGTCGTCGCCGTTCCAGTACTTCACCGACCACGCCGACCCCGAGCTGGGCACCGCCGTCAGCGAGGGCCGGCCCCGCGAGTTCGAGCGCTTCGGCTGGGACCCCGAGTCGATCCCCGATCCGCAGGACCCGCAGACGTTCCGGCGGTCGATCCTCGTCTGGTCGGAGCTCGACGAACCCGACCACCGCCGCATGCTCGAGTGGTATCGCGCCCTCCTCGACCTACGACGTCGCCTGCCCGACCTCGCCGATCCGACGCCCGAGTCGGTCGAGGTCTCGGTCGACCACGAGGCCGAGGCGCTCGTCGTCGCACGAGGCCGCACGCGGGTGCTCGTGAACCTCGGGCCGCAGCCGTTCGGGGTGCCGTTGCTCCCGGGCGAGTCGGTGCTGCTGTGCTCCGAGGACTCTCCGGCGTCCGACGGCACGCAGGTCGACGTGCCGCCCGACTCCGTCGTCGTGGTCAGCGGCGCTCGCCGCGTTGCAGCAGCAGGAGCGACCGGTCCTGCAGCACGACCGTTCCCTCCTCGTTGATCTGCGGCGTGTCCTCGAGCTCGCTGCTCGTGAGCACCGCGTGCCACCGGCGATCGGTCTTCGGCAGGGTGAACTCGACGGCCTCGTGGTGGGCGTTGATGAGGAGCACGAAGCGGTCTGCGCTGGTCTCGCCGTCGGCATCCTCGATGTGCCGCCCGTCGATCGACATCGCGAGCGTGTTGGTGGCCGCGTTCACCCAGTCGTCCGCGCCCATCTCCTGCCCGTCGGGCCGGTAGAGGGTCATCTGCGCGACGCCCCCCTCGGGGCCACGCAGGTAGTTGCGAGGGCGCAGGCCCGGCTGGGCGCGTCGCAGTGCGATGGCGGTCTTCGTGAACGACAAGAGGTGCTCGTCGGCGTGCTCCCAGTCGTACCAGGACAGCTCGTCGTCGTGGCAGTACGCGTTGTTGTTGCCCTGCTGCGTACGGCCGATCTCGTCGCCCCCCAGGATCATCGGGACGCCGGCCGACAGCAGGAGCGTGCCGAGCAGGTTGCGGCGCTGCCGGTCGCGCAAGGCGTTGACGTCGGGGTCGTCGGTCGGACCCTCCACACCGCAGTTCCACGACCGGTTGTCGGTCTCGCCGTCGTTGTTGTCCTCGCCGTTCGCCTCGTTGTGCTTCTCGTTGTACGCCGTGAGGTCGGCCAGCGTGAAGCCGTCGTGCGCCGTCACGAAGTTGACGCTGGCGGTGGGGGACCGGCGGTTCGAGGAGTAGATGTCACCGCTGCCGGTGAGGCGGAGCGCGAGGTCGCCGATGGTGCCGGGCTGCGCACGCCAGAAGTCACGCACGTCGTCGCGATACCGCCCGTTCCACTCCGACCAGCGGGCCGGGAACCCGCCCACCTGGTAGCCGGCGGTGTCCCACGGTTCGGCGATCATCTTGACGGGCGCGAGCACCGGGTCCTGGTGCACCAGGTCGAGGAACGCGCTGTGGATGTCGACGTCGCCGGCCTGGCGGGTAAGCGCCGTCGCGAGGTCGAAGCGGAATCCGTCGACGTGCATGTCGGTCACCCAGTAGCGGAGCGAGTCGAGGATCAACCGCAGCGCCGCCGGATGCCCCACGTTGAGGCTGTTGCCGGTGCCCGTCGTGTCGAAGTAGTGCTCCGGGTCGTCGTCGACGAGGCGGTAGTACGCAGGGTTGTCGATGCCCTTCATCGACAGCGTCGGTCCCAGGTGATTCCCCTCCGCCGTGTGGTTGAAGACGACGTCCATGATCACCTCCAGCCCCGCCGCGTGGAGCGCCTTCACCATCTCCTTGAACTCGACGACCTGGCCTCCGCCGGTGCCGGCCTCGGCGTATCCGCCGTGCGGAGCGAGGAACCCGATGCTGTTGTATCCCCAGTAGTTGCGCAGACCGCGCTCGAGGAGGTGTGAGTCCTGCACGAACTGGTGCACGGGGAGCAGCTCGACCGCCGTGATGCCGAGGTCGGTGAGGTACTGGATCGCCGCGGGGTGGGCGAGACCGGCGTAGGTGCCGCGGATCTCCTCGGGGATGTCCGGGTGCGTCTTCGTGAAGCCCTTGACGTGCGTCTCGTACACGATCGTCTCGTCGAGCCGTGTGTCGGGCGGCGCGTCGGAGCCCCAGTCGAAGTCGCGGGCCGTCACGATGCAACGCGGCATCGACGCCGCCGAGTCCGCGTCGTTGCACGCCGACGGGTCGTCGAAGCGGTGCCCGAACACCTCCTCGCCCCACCGGACCTCGCCCTCGATCGCCGTGGCGTGGGGGTCGAGCAGGAGCTTGGCCGCGTTGCAGCGACGACCCGCCGCCGGGTCCCACGGACCGTGGACCCGCAGCCCGTAGCGCTGGCCGGGCCGCACCTCGGGGAGCAAGCCGTGCCAGATGTGCGCGGTCCGCTGCGGGAGCTCGACGCGGGTCTCGTTGCCCTCGTCGTCGAAGAGGCACACCTCGACCGCGTCGGCGATCTCCGAGGAGACGGCGAAGTTCGTACCGTCGCTCGTGGGGGTGGCACCGAGCGGATAGGGCTGACCGGGGGATGCGAGCATCGCCCCGGCTACCCGAATCCGGCCTCGCCTATCCGGGCCGGCGGTGTGACGTGTGGTCTTCCGGCAGTCGAGTTGGGGTAACCGCCGGCATGTTCGATGAAACGATCCATGCCATCCACGACGACGACGATGACGACGTCGTCGAAGCCATCGGCAAGGCGAGTGAGGCCCTCGAATGCGTCGAGCGGGCTCGCGGCCACCTCTACGAGTTCCACCAGCTGATGGGCCACGCCGACTTCCTGTTCGGCGACGCCGTCGACCTCCTGCGGAAGGCGGGCCTCGCGGCCGACGCCGAGCGGTTCGACACCGAGATCGTCGGGCACAACGTGCTCGACGGCCGGTGGTCGTTCCAGATCGTCGACGAGTTCGACGCCCTCTACTGGGAGCACCTCCGCTCCCGTGTCCGGCAGCTCGAGCTGGACCACCTCGGCGGGCGCAAGCACGTGTTCGAGGCGACCCTGAAGGAGCAGCGTCGTACGGCGGGGCGTCCCGGCCACGAGGCCCGGCCCGCCGCCACGCACGCGGCCGACGGCGACCCCGATCCGACCCCGGACGGCGACCCGGACCTCGGGCGATGAGCGGCGACGTGGCGGGTGTGCTGCTCGACGTCGACGGCACGCTCGTCGACACCAACTACCTCCACACGCTCGCGTGGGCGCGAGCCCTCGGCGACCTCGGCGAGTGGGCGCCGATGCACGCCATCCACCGACTCGTCGGGATGGGAGGCGATCAGCTCGTGCCCGAGCTCCTCGGCCGCACCATCGACGAGGCGACGGACGCGTGGAGGCGCCGGTACGACGAGCTCGTCGACGAGGCGCGACCCTTCCCCGGCGCGACCGCCCTGATCCGCCGCCTCCGCCGTCTCGGCGTGCACGTCGTGCTGGCCACGTCGTCGCCGGCCGACCTGCTCGATCGGTCGATCGACCTCCTCGACGTCCGGGACGACCTCTGCGGCTGGACGTCCTCGGACGACGTCGACTCGTCCAAGCCCGATCCGGCGGTGTTCGAGGCCGGCCTGCGCGCCGGGAACCTCGACCGCGAGCGCGCGATCGCCGTCGGCGACAGCATCTGGGACGTCCGGTCGGCACGGGCCGCCGGCATCGGATGCATCGGTCTCGAGTCGGGCGGGTTCAGTCGCCACGAGCTCGCCGAGGACGGCGCCATCGCGGTCTACCGGAACGCCGAGGAGCTCCTGCAGCAGGTGCTCACGAGCCCGATCGGTCGCTTCGCACACACCGGGAGGGCGTGAGTCGAACGCGGCCCCCCGATCGGGGGGTTGGGGCGCATGTCGGAGCGGCCCGATACTCGGATCGCCGTCGATCGGGTATCGCCAGAGCCGTGATACGACGAACCCGCACCCCCGGCTCGAACAACGTCAAGGTCTCCTTCTCCCTGTCCCTCGAGGACGCGCCCGGCGCCGTCTCGGTGGTGGGCGACTTCAACGACTGGACGCCCACCGTCCACCCGATGCGCAAGCGCACCAACGGCACCCGGTCGGCGGTCGTCGAACTGCCCGCAGGCGAGCCCGTGCAGTTCAAGTACCTCGGCGAGGACGGGCAGTGGTTCACCGACCCGGATGCCGACGGCTATTCGGTCAACGAGTGGGGCGAGCTCAACGCTCGCATCGACCTATGACGGTCGCGACCGGCGCCGGCGCGCCCACCCACCACCAGGCCCCCTCCCGCCCGGTCGTCGACGTCGTCCATCCCGTGGTGGACGAGGGCCGGTACCTCGCCGCTGCGTCGACGGTCGAGCCGGTGATCGTCGAGGCCGACGTGTTCGCCGACGGCCACGGCCGGCTCGGCGCGATGGTGATGTTCCGGCACGAGCGGACCGGCCGTCAGGTGTTCGGCCAGATGACCGAAGGCACGAACGACCGGTGGCGCGCCGAGGTGCGATTGCCCGACCTCGGGCGTTGGACCTTCGTGGTGTGCGCGTGGATCGACGAGTGGGAGTACTGGCGACGGTCGTTCATCTCCCGGCAGGCGGCCGACCTCGACCTGCGCTCCGACCTCCTCGACGGCGCGGACCTGCTTCGTCGCGCACTCGACGGCACCGATCACCTGGGCGACCGTCCGCTGCTCGAGCGGTCGCTGCGCGAGATCGAGCGCGCCGATGCCTCGGTCGCGCAGGACGATCTCGTCGCCGCGGCGATGGCACGGTGGGCGGCGACGCGTCCGGGCACGACGACCAGCCCGGAGTTCGGCGTGGAGGTCGCCCGTGAGCGGGCCGTCACCAGCTCCTGGTACGAGCTGTTCCCGCGCTCCGTCGAGCGACCAGCGATCGGCCACGGCACCTTCGCCGAGCTGGAGGATCGACTGCCGCACATCGCCGAGTTGGGCTTCGACGTGGTCTACCTGCCCCCGATCCATCCCATCGGGTTCACCGCCCGCAAGGGCCGCAACAACTCGCTGACCGCGACGCCCGACGACCCCGGCAGCCCCTGGGCCATCGGCAGCAGCGCGGGCGGGCACACGGCGGTGCACCCCGAGCTCGGGACGCTCGACGACTTCGACTCGGTCGTGCGCCGAGCCCGTGAGCTGGGGCTCGAGATCGCGCTCGACCTCGCGTACCAGTGCTCGCCGGACCACCCCTGGGTGGCCGAGCACCCGTCGTGGTTCCGCCATCGCGCCGACGGCTCGATCCGCACGGCCGAGAACCCCCCGAAGCGCTACGAGGACATTTTCCCCATCGACTTCACCTGCGACGACTGGGAGGCGCTGTGGGACGCGCTCGCCGGCGTCGTGCGCCACTGGATGGCCCACGGGGTGCGCATCTTCCGCGTGGACAACCCCCACACCAAGCCGTTCGCGTTCTGGGAGTGGCTCATCGGTGACATCCGCTCGACCGACCCCGACGTGATCTTCCTCGCCGAGGCGTTCACGCGACCTCGGGTGCTCGAGCGCCTCGCCAAGATCGGGTTCGACCAGAGCTACGGCTACTTCACCTGGAAGCGGAGCGGGTGGGAGCTGCGTGAGTACTTCGAGGACGCCAGCGAGCGCACGTCGGACTTCCTCCGCATCAACGTCTGGCCCAACACGCCCGACATCCTCACCGACCAGCTGCAGACCGGCGGCCGTGCCATGTTCGAGACGCGCGCCGTGCTGGCCGCGACGCTGTCCGCCAACTGGGGCGTGTACGGCCCCACGTTCGAGCTGCTCGTCGGCGAGGCCGTGCGCCCCGGCAGCGAGGAGTACGAGCGGTCGGAGAAGTACGAGGTGCGCCAATGGGACCTCGGCGGCGAGTCGATCGCGCCGCTGCTCCGCCAGCTGAACCGGATCCGCGCCACCCATCCCGCGCTGCGTTCGGACCGCGACCGCGTGTTCCACGACGCGGACGACCCCGAGCTCCTGTGCTGGTCGAAGGGTCGGGCCGACGACGCGGTGATCGTCGTCGTGAACGTCGCCGCCGACCGTCTGCGCTCGGGGATGGTGCACCTCGACCTCGACGCCCTCGGGCTCGACGACGACGTGGACTTCGACGTGCGCGACCTGCTCAACGGGAACGTCTACCGGTGGCACGGCGCGCACAACTACGTGGCGCTCGGTGTCGACGGGCCGCCGGCGCACGTGTTCGAGGTCGTCCGATGACCGCCGTGGTGGCGCGCCCGACCGCGGCGGTAGCAGTGGCGCGCGATCCGCGCCGGTCGGGCCTGTCCGACGACCCCGATTGGTACCGGAGTGGCGTCATCTACGAGATGCACGTCCGCGCGTTCTGCGACAGCAACGCCGACGGCATCGGGGACTTCCCGGGGCTGACGTCACGGCTCGACTACATCGCCGACCTCGGCGTAACCGCGATCTGGCTGCTGCCCTTCTACCCGTCGCCGGGCCGGGACGACGGCTACGACATCGCCGACTACATGTCGGTGAACCCCGACTACGGCACCCTCTCCCAGTTCCGCCGGTTCCTGAAGGCCGCCCACGAGCGCGGCATCCGTGTGATCACCGAGCTCGTCGTCAACCACACCTCCGACCAGCACCCGTGGTTCCAGCGCGCCCGCTCCGCGCCCAAGGGGTCGCGCTGGCGCAGCTTCTACACGTGGACCGACGACTCGACCGACTTCGCCGACGCGCGCGTCATCTTCTCCGACACCGAGACGTCCAACTGGACCTGGGACCCGGTCGCCGAGCAGTACTACTGGCACCGGTTCTTCTCGCATCAGCCCGATCTCAACTACGACAACCCCGAGGTGCAGTCGGCGATCACCCGCGTCGTCGACTTCTGGCTCGGCATGGGCGTCGACGGCCTCCGGCTCGACGCCGTGCCCTACCTCTACCAACGGGAGGGCACCAACTGCGAGAACCTTCCCGAGACGCACGCGTTCCTCCGCCGGCTGCGCGCCCACGTCGATGCGGTGCACCCCGGCTCGATGCTCCTCGCCGAGGCGAACCAGTGGCCCGAGGACGCCGCCCAGTACTTCGGGCAGGGCGACGAGTGCCACATGAACTTCCACTTCCCGCTCATGCCGCGCATGTTCATGGCGCTGCAGATGGAGCACCGCACGCCCATCGTCGACATCCTCGAGCAGACGCCGGCGCTGCCGCCGGGCGCGCAGTGGGCGACGTTCCTCCGCAACCACGACGAGCTCACGCTCGAGATGGTGACCGACGAGGAGCGGGACTACATGTACCGGATGTTCGCCCACGATCCGCAGATGCGGATCAACGTGGGCATCCGCCGACGGCTCGCGCCGCTGCTCGGAAACGACCGCCGGCGCATCGAGCTCCTCAACGCGATCCTGTACTCGCTGCCCGGCACACCCGTCCTCTACTACGGCGACGAGATCGGCCTCGGCGACAACGTGTACCTGGGCGACCGCGACGGTGTGCGCACGCCGATGCAGTGGAGCCCCGACCGCAACGCCGGGTTCTCGACGGCCAGTCCGCACCGCCTCTACCTGCCCCTCGTCGTCGAGCAGGGGTACCACTACGAGAACGTCAACGTGGAGGCGCAGTCGGGCAACCCGAGCTCCCTGCTCTGGTGGATGAGCCAGCTCATCGCGCTGCGCAAGCAGCACACCGTGCTCGGCCGGGGCACGCTCGAGTTCCTCGACCCCGAGAACCAGCGGGTGCTGGCGCTGGTCCGCGAGCTGGACGGCGAACCGCCGTTCCTCGTCGTCGCGAACCTCTCCCACCACGCGCAGCCGGTGGAGCTCGACCTCTCGGCGTACGCCGGTCGGCGCCCCCGGGAGGTGCTCGGCCACACGCCCTTCCCACCCATCGGCGAGCTGCCGTACTTCCTCACGCTCGCCCCGTACGGCTTCTACTGGTTCTCGCTGGAGAGCCTCGAGCCGGAGGGCGGCGCCGCCGACTCGTCCGCGCCGCAGATCGACCACGCGTGGCCCGAGCTGCTCACCGACGCGCCCGGCAAGCTGGACCGTGCCGTGGGTCGGTACATCCTCCACAGCCGGTGGTTCGCCGGCCGGAGCCGGGGGTTCCGCAATGCCCGCGTCGTCGGCGCGATCCCGCTGCGGGGGAGCGGCGCGCCCCACCTCCTGCTCGTCGACGTCGCCCACCTCGACGGCACGACCGACACCTATCACGTGCCCGTGATCCTGACCGAGGCCGCCCAGGGCTCCGGCAACGTGCTGGCCTGCCTGCGCGACGGGATGCTCGTGGACGCGATGTCCACGGCGGAGGGCATCGCGGCGCTCGCCGACCTCACGACGCGGCGGCGCACCAGGGTGGGCGCCCGCGAGGTGGTCGGGCAGGCCGACCAACGGCTGCGACGAGCGCTCGCCGACGGCGTGACCGGTCGTCCCAGCGGCCGCGAGCAGACGAACAGCACGGCGTTCATCGGCGACGTCGGCGCGATGAAGCTGGTGCGCCGCTCGGAGCAGGGGACGAACCCCGAGCTCGAGGTCGGCCGGTTCCTGACCAGCAGGGTCGGCTTCGGTCACGCCCCGGCGGTGATCGGCTCGGTCGAGGCGGCGCGCAACGGCGACGACCTCAGCACCGTCGTCACCGTGACGGCGCTCGTGCCCCACGACGACGACGCCTGGACGGCGACCCTCCGCGAGCTCGACCGCTTCTTCGAGCGCGCCATCGGCTCCGGCGTGCGGACGCCGCCCAACGCCGACCCCCTCGCCGCCGGCGAGATGCTCGGCATGACGCCGGAGGACGCGCGGCGCCTCGGCGCGGTCACGGCGGAGCTGCACCGCGCGCTGGCGTCGGGGCCCGACGTGGGGTTCGGCGCCGAACGACTCGGCCGCCACGACCGCCGCTCGCTGGCCCAGAGCGTGCGGAGCCAGGTCACCACCGCCAACGCCGCGCTGCGGCGATCCCGGCCGCTGGTCTCGCCCGACGACGACGAGCTGGCGAGGCGCGTGCTCGCCGACCAGAGCACCCTCACCTCGTATCTCTCGAGACTGACGGGCGACGAGGCGCTCGGCAGCCGGATCCGCGTGCACGGCGACCTCCACCTCGGGCAGATCCTCGTGGTCGGCGACCGGCACGTGTTCATCGACTTCGAGGGCGAGCCGGCCCGACCGATCAGCCAGCGACGCATCAAGCGATCACCGCTGGTCGACATCGCCGGCCTGCTGCGCTCGTACTCGTACGCGAGCGAGGTGGCCGCCCGCACGCTGGTGCAGCGTGGCGGCGCGCACGGCTGGACGCTCGACGAGCTCACCGGGTGGGGCGACTGGTGGGCGCGGTGCGCCGGTGACGCGCTGCTCGACGGCTACCGCACGGCGATGGCCTCGTCGACGCTCGTGCCCACCGACGACGAGGCGTTCGGTCTGCTGCTGCGATGCTGCCTCATCGAGAAGGCCGCCTACGAGCTCCGCTACGAGATCGACCATCGACCCGACTGGGTCGCCATCCCGCTTCGGGCGCTCGCTCAGCTCGTCGACGGACTCGACACGCCGAAGGACCCGACCCATGCCTGATCCCGTCGCCATGCGGAACGTCGCCGACCCGGTGGGCCCGCTCGACACCTACCTGTTCGCCGAGGGAACCCACCGCCGCCTCCATCACGTCCTCGGCGCCCACCTCCGGTTGGGCGACGGTGGCGAGGAGACCGGCGCGCGGTTCGCCGTGTGGGCGCCCAACGCCCGTGACGTCGCGGTGGCGATCCTCGGCGACGACACGCACCACCCGCTCCATCCGGTCGGCAGTTCGGGCATCTGGCAGGGCGACGTGCCCGCCGCACGGTCGGGCGACGCGTATCGCTACCGGCTGACCGATGCGAGCGGTCGCGTCGTCGAACGCCTCGACCCGGTCGCGGCGCGTTCCGGCGAGGTGGACGGCGACGGGGGCGGCGCACCACGCCGGCACTCGGTCGTCGATCGCTCGATGCATCGATGGGGCGACGACGAGTGGATGGCCCAGCGGATCGACCGCCTCGCCACAACTCCCATGTCGATCTACGAGGTGCACCTCGGATCGTGGGGCCGCACCGTCGGTGCGGGCGGGCGGTTCCCGACCTACGAGGAGCTCGCCGCGCCGCTCGCCGACCACGCGAGCGCGCACGGGTTCACGCACGTGGAGCTGCTGCCGCTCACCGAGCACCCGTACTACGGCTCGTGGGGCTACCAGTGCACCGGCTACTTCAGCCCGACGTGGCGGTACGGGACGCCGGACCAGCTGCGGGCGATGATCGACCACCTGCACCAGCGCGACATCGGCGTGATCCTCGACTGGGTCCCGTCGCACTTCGCGACGGATGCCGACGCCCTCGTCGAGTTCGACGGCACCCATCTCTACGAGCACGCCGACCCGCGACAGGGCCACCACCCCGACTGGGGCAGCGCGATCTTCAACTACGGCCGCAACGAGGTGCGGTCGTTCCTCGTGTCGAGCGCCATGAGCTGGCTCGAGCGCTATCACGTCGACGGCCTGCGGGTCGACGCGGTCGCGTCGATGCTCTACCTCGACTACTCGCGCAAGCCGGGGGAGTGGATCCCCAACGTGCACGGCGGGCGCGAGAACCTCGACGCGGTGTCGTTCCTGCGTGAGGTCAACGACGCGGTGCACGAGGACCACCCCGGCGCGCTGACGATCGCCGAGGAGTCCACCGCCTGGCCGGGGGTCACGGCGCCGACCCGCGACGGTGGCCTCGGCTTCGACCTCAAGTGGGACATGGGGTGGATGCACGACACGCTGCGCTACCTGGCGCACGATCCGGCGCACCGCCGGTGGCACCACCACGACCTGACGTTCCGCTCGATGTACGCCCGCAGCGAGGCGTTCGTGCTGCCCCTCTCCCACGATGAGGTCGTGCACGGGAAGGGCACGCTGCTCACGAAGCAGTCGGGCGACCGGTGGCAGCAGTTCGCCAACCTCCGGCTCCTCCTCGGGTACCAGTGGACCGTGCCGGGTGTGCCCCTGCTGTTCATGGGCGGCGAGTTCGCGGTGCCCTCCGAGTGGAATCACGAGGGCACGCTCGACTGGTCGCTCCACGACGCGCCGGGCAACGACGGGGTGCGACGGTGGGTCACAGCGCTCAACGCCGCGCTCTCCGCCGAGCCGGCCCTGTGGAGCGGTGACCATCGCGACGACGGGTTCGAGTGGATCATCGGCGACGACGCCGAGCAGAGCGTGATCGCGTTCGAGCGCCGCGCCGCCGGTGGCGAGCGGCCGGTGGTCGTCATCGCCAACTTCACCCCGGTTGTGCGCCGGGACTACCGCGTGGGCGTGCCGCTGACCGGATCGTGGACCGAGGTGCTCAACGGCGACGACGCCGAGTTCGGCGGCAGCGGCGTGTCGGCCGTCGGCGCCGGCGGCTCGACGCCTGCCGAGGCGATCGCTGCGCACGGCCGGTCGACGTCGATCGTCGTGACCCTTCCGCCGCTGTCGGTCGTGGTGCTCGCGCCGGCCTGACCTCAGTCGTCGGCTTCCAGCACCACCACGGGCCACTCGGCGAGCAGATCGTCGAGGTCGCAGCGTCCCTTGTGCGCGGCATCGCCGAGCGACGCCCGCCACGTCCGCCCCTCGGGGAGGTCGATCGTGGTGCCGTTCCATCCGTCGGCCACCGCCGTCGCGTTGCGCGTCGCGACCACGACGACGTCGTCACCGCGGACGAAGGCGACGGCGTGGTCGGATCGCGGGCCGGCCGCCCACAGTGGGCGGTACGTCCCGCGCTCGTCGAACGACCTGGGATGGCGAGTGCGCACGGCAAGGCAGCTGCGGATGAGTGCCAGCTTCGCCAGCGGGTCGCTCGGCCCGACGGGCGGCCCGGTTCGCAGCTCCTGGAGGCGAGCCCGCAGCAGCGTCGGGTCGGCCGGTTCGCGGTTGTCGGGATCGGTCAGCCGCCGGAACCAGTGCTCGCTGCCCTGGTACAGGTCGGGAACGCCGGGGAGCATCAGGGCGAGCGCCTTGTGCGTGAGGGCCGTGGCATCGGCCGCCGGCCGTGTCCGCTCCACCCACGACTCGATCGCCCCGGTCGCCTCGTCGGTGGTGACGAGGCGGTGCACGTGCGCGAGCAGCTCGTCCTCGAAGGCCTCGTCCGGGCGGAGCCACGACGTCCGCTGCTTGGCCTCGCGCGCCAGCTTGGTCGCCTGGGTCGCGAGGCGATCCTCGTCGAGCGGCCATGCGGCGACCATGGTCTGCAGCAGCTGGTAGGTGATCGTGCGGTCGGGCGAGTCGGCGCCTGCGGTGCGCATCCAGTCCCGCGCGAACTGCTCCCACGACTCGCCGTCCTGCGACAGGATCGCGAGCCGGGCCCGGACGTCCTCCGACCGCTTGGTGTCGTGCGTCGACGTGGTCGTCATCGCTCGTGGCCACTCGCGCTGCCGCCGCTCCATCGCGCGGTGGAACTCTTCGAGGCCGACCCCCCAGTCGTCGGGGCTGGCCCCCACCTCGCATCGCGAGAGCAGCGCCGGGAGGCGGAACCAGGCGGTGTCCTCGGCGCCCTTCGCCATCGTCGGACTGCAGAGCTGCTGGAACCGCGCGATGAAGTCCCACTCCAGGTCGGTGCGGTCGTCGAACGACGGCGAGCCGTTGCCGTCGAGCAGCAGCGCGAGGAGCTCGAAGATCTCCGCGTCGACGTCGTCCAGCTCGGCCGCCGCCGCACCGATGGCCGACGCGACGACGCTGCCGGCACCCGGAGCGTCGCCGCCCGCTCCGGGCCGCAGGTAGGTGCGGTACACCTCGAAGTGCGCCAGCACCGCGCGCAGCGCCCGATGGAGCTCCCGCCTCGTGACGTCACGGAAGCGGCGTCGCTGTTCGCACACGGCGATGAGCAGCTCCGTGAGGCGGTTGAGGTCGGCGGCCAGCAGATCGTCGAGCGCTGCGACCTTCGCGTCGTAGATCGTGCCGGACACGTCGGTCGAGCCGCCGACCCACCGGGCCGTTCGTTCGAGCGCCGGCCGTCCCGAGTCGTCGAGGTCGAGGCGGTCGACGAGATCGGCGACCTCGTAGCCGGTGGTGCCGTCGATCGGCCACGGGGGGAGGTTCTCGTCGCCCTCCAGGATCTTCTCGACCACGATCCAGGCGTCCGGCGCGAGCTCGCGCAGCCATTCGAGGTAGGTCGTCGGCCACCGCAGGCCGTCGACGTGGTCGACCCGGAGCCCGTCGACCTTGCCGGTAGCGACCCAGCGCTCGACGAGCCGGTGCATCCGGTCGAACACCGGGCGGCGGTCGACCCGCACGCCGACCAGCGTGTTGATGTCGAAGAAGCGCCGGTAGCCGAGGTCCTCCGATGCCGTCTGCCACCGTGCGAGACGGTAGGGCTGTGCGCCGATGAGATCGTCGAGCGCCTCGACGTCGGCCGTCGTCGCGTCGAGCTCCGTCTGCACCGCCGTCCGCACCTCGTCGTGCCGGAGCAGTCGGCCCAGCTCGCCGCGAGCCGCCGACTCCTGTGCCTGCCGTCGGTCGAGGACGCCGTCGGCGAAGGGGAGCTCCCACGGCGGAAGCGCGTCGACGGAGTCGGCGAGCAGCCCGAGGTCGGAGTCGCCGGACCGGTCGGCCGCGCGCCGCAGCACGCCGGCGAGCGACGACAGCTCGAGGGGGCAGCGGACGCTCGGGTGCGTCAGCTGGGGCTCGTCGCGGACGACCTCGAGCCGGAACGCCCCCGCTTCGAGCTCGCGGCCGTAGTGGTCCGGCAGCACGGGAAGGAGCAGGCGCCCACGCAGCCGCCGTTCCGGTGGGTTCCAGTCGAGATCGAACAGCTCGGCCGACGGCGACGCCGGGCCGTTGCGGAGGAGGTCCCACCAGGCAGCGTTGCGGTCGTGGTCGGTGGCCACGTGGTTCGGCACGAGGTCGACCACGATGCCGAGCCCGAGCTCGTGCGCCGCATCGGCGAGGGCATCGAACGCCTCGTCGCCGCCCAGCGAACGGTCGACCGCCGTCGGGTCGACGACGTCGTACCCGTGCGTGCTGCCGTCGGTCGCCTCGAACACGGGGGAGAGATAGAGGTGCGAGATGCCGAGCTCGGCCAGCGGTTCGAGCCACTCCTGCCGCACGGTGTCGAGCGTCACCCCCGCGCGGAGCTGGAGTCGGTAGGTGGCAGTGGGCGTCGTGGAAGAACTGGAAGTGGGGGAGGGCGTCGGCACGGCGTCCCCTACCCGAGGTCGGGCCCGGCGAGACGCTTGGATCGGGTCGCTGCGATCCCTCGGATCGGGGATCCTGCCGACGATCGGTCCGAACGCGTCTGAGACCCGTTCCCGAGGGGAAATCGGCGGACGGAGGTGAGTTGCCGATGATCGTCAACGGTGTCCTGGTCGAGCTGACGGCTCGCCCCGACAGCAGCGGGGAGCTCGACGAGATCCTCGAACGCGTGCTGCGGCTCGCCGACGACGAGGTGCAGAGCGAGCTGAACGTGCTGCTGGTCGCCGACGACCACACGCGGACGGTGCTCCACTTCTTCATGGACCCGGTCGCACGGGCCGAGCACATGGCCGGCCCCGCGAGCCAGGCGATCGCCTACTCCGCCCGCCTGCTCGAGGACGAGCCGCTCGTGGTCGAGTTCGACCTCCCGGTCGACGTGGCCGCCGAGCTCGAGCAGCACGTGGGACGTCACGGCATCGTGATCGATCTCCGGACGTGCGGCGAACCGCTCACGACGACCGGTTGACCCTCCGGTCGAGCGCGCCGAGCACGTCGGACTCCTCGACCGACGCAGCCGGTCCGTAGTGCAGGACGAGTGAGCCCCCGGCGCCGCACTCGGGGCAGACGACCGGGACCACCATCACCATGTCCGCAGGATCCGACGCGCCCTCGAGCCGTGCGACGCGATCGGCGTCGACGAGATCCGCCCCGAACGTGTGCCGGCACGTGAAGCACCGCACCGACCCGCCCTCGATCGCGCCGAACTGGCCTTCGCCGATGCGGGAGTCGATCCGGTCGACGACGTTGCGGAGCGGCGTGTCCGCCGGAGTGCCGGTGGGGGAGGGGGGAGTCGTCGCGTCGTCCATGTCCGGCCCCTGCCCGATCAGCGGTCCGGGCAAACGGTTGCGTGGGCACGCCGTGGGGCGATCCCCCGAACCGGGGAGGTGACCACCCCGTGACGGCGATATGTTTGCGAGCTAGGTCGTGCGATGCGACTCCGAGAGGTGGCCGATGATCGCAGATCCGAACGATGTCGTATCAGCCGGTCGCGCGTCGTTCGCTCCGGCGGCGTCCCCGTCGTCGTCTCCGGCGGCGACCATCGACATCGCCCAGCTGCGCGTCGCCGAAGCGCGGGTGACGGATCTCGCCGAGCATCTCCAGCTCGCGCTCGAGGCGGGCGACCTGGGCACCTGGTCGTGGGACATCGCCACCGGCATCACGACCTGGGACGCTGCCATGTGCCGTCTCTACGGGCGCGACCCCGCTGATGGGATGGAGATCCCGTTCGAGGAGTGGGTCGAGCTGCTGCATCCCGACGACGTGCAGCAGTGCCTCGACATCGTGAACGAGGCCATGGGCGATCCCGGGCCGTACCAGATGGAGCATCGGGTGCGTTGGCCCGACGGCACCGAGCACTGGCTGTCGTGCCGGGGATCGGTCCGCGTCGACGAGCACGGCGCACCGATGGGAACGATCGGTTGCTCGGGCGACGTCACCGAACGGAAGCGGGTCGACCTCGACCGCGACCGTCGCATGGACGAGGCGGAGGAGATCGCCCGCGGCGAACGGCTCGCCCGCGAGCGTCTCGAGTTCCTCGCCCGCATCAACGACTGCGCCCTCGACGCGGCCGACCACACCGAGCTCATGGCGACCGTCACGCAGGCCGCCGTTCCTCGGCTCGGCGACTGGTGCACGCTGCACTTCCTGGGCGAGCCCGGCGCGCCGCCGGTGGTCCACGTCGCGCACGTCGACCCGGAGAAGGTGCGGTGGGTCGAGGAGCTCCAGGCGCGGTATCCGTACGACCCCGACGCGGCGACCGGCGTCGCAGCCGTCATCCGCAGCGGCGAGGCGGAGCTCGTGCAGGTCGACCAGGCGCTCATCGACGAGGCCATCGAGACCTCGGCGGTGCCGGCCGACGAGGTGCGGAACATCGTCGAGCAGCTGCATCTCACCAGCCTCATCACCGTGCCGTTGCGGACATCCCGCGGCGTCATCGGCGCGATGCAGTTCGTGAGCGCGGAGTCGGGCCGCATCTACGGCGACGACGACCTGGCGCTCGCGCACGCCGCGTCCGGTCGCGTGGCGGCGGCACTCGACAACGCGTGGCTCAACCAGCAGTACCGCGGGGTGGCCGCGGCGCTGCAGCAGGGTCTGCTGCCGGTGACCGTCCCGCCGATCGAGGGGGTCGACGTCGCCGTCCGCTACTGGGCGGCCGGTCTCGTCAACGAGGTGGGCGGCGACTTCTACGACGTGTTCCCGCTGGGGCCCGACCGCTGGGGCATCGTGATCGGCGACGTCTGCGGCACCGGGCCACAGGCGGCGGCCGTCACGGCGAAGGCACGTCACACGATCCGCGCCGGGGCGACGCACGGCGTCGGCCACGTCGAGGTGCTGGGGTGGGTGAACGACGCGATCCTGAACAGCGGTCGCGGCCGGTTCTGCACCGTGCTGTACGCCACGCTCGAGCGCGTCGGCGACGACCGCTGGACGTTCACCGTCGCCTCCGCCGGTCATCCGCTGCCGGTGCTCGTCGACCGTGAGGGCGCGCACCTCGTCGGCCGTCCCGGCACCCTCGCCGGCGTGCTCCCGGAGCTGAAGCTCACCGTCACCACCCGCGACCTCCACCGCGGCGACACGCTGGTGCTCTACACCGACGGCTTCACGGACGTTCGGCCGCCGCACGACCTCACCGACGACGAGATGCAGGCGATCATCGCCGACGCGGCGACGCGGTCGACGGCCGAGGAGGTCGCCGACGCGCTCCGGTCGAGCATCGACGAGATCCTCTCGTTCGAGCACCGCTACGACGACATGGCCCTCGTCGTGCTGCGCGTCGAGTAGCCGCTCCAGTCGGCGCGCTCAGCGCGGTGCAGTCAGCTCAGTGCGTGCCGCTGGCGCCGTCGTCGTCACGCAGCTCGCCGTCGACGATGGACACCGTGCGATCGCAGTAGTGGATCATGCGCGTGTCGTGCGTGACCAGGATCGCTGCGGTGCCGCGATCCTTGATCTCGTGGCGGATGAGCTCCATCACCTGGTTGCCGAGCTCGGTGTCGAGTGCGCTCGTCGGCTCGTCGATCAGTACGAGCTTCGGCTTGTTCATGAGCGCCCGGCCCACGGCGACGCGCTGACGTTCGCCGCCGGACAGCTCGCCCGGCAGGTTGGAGCCGCGCTGGCCGAGCCCGAGCTCCTCGAGGAGCTGGTCGGCGCGGGCGGCGCTCTCCTTGCGGGCCCGGGCGCCGGAGATCTCGTCGACCACCATCAGGTTCTCGCGGGCGGTGAGGAAGGGGATGAGGTTCACCTGCTGGAACACGAACCCGACCGACTCGCGGCGGAACCGGTTGAGCTGCGCGGCGTTGAAGGTCGAGATGTCCTGACCGCCCACCACGACCCGACCCGACGTCGGGGACAGGAGACCGCCGGCGATCGACAGGAGCGTCGTCTTGCCCGATCCCGACGGGCCGAGCAGGGCGAGCAGCTCGTCGTCGCCGACGGTGAGCGTGGCGTGCCGGAGGGCCCGCACCTCGTTCTCGCCGGCGTTGTAGGTCTTGGTGACGTTGTCGAGCTCCAAGGCGGTCATGAGGTGGTCCCGATGGCTGAGGCGGGGTCGATGCGCACGACCCTGCGGAGTGAGATGGCCGAGCCCGCGATGCTCGCGAGCAGCATGCCGATGACGACGAAGAGGGATCGGGCCAGCGTCAGCTCGATCGGGATCGACGGCGGAGCGATCGCGACGAGCGCGAACGTGAGCCCGGCGCCCACGGCGAGGGCGATCGCGGTCACGATCACCGCCTGGGCGACCACGCCGGCGAAGAGCTGCGCCGTCGACGAGCCCAGCGCCTTGAGCACGCCGTAGAGGCCGGTGCGCTCGATCGTGAGCAGCGAGAAGAACAGCCCGATGACCAGCGCCGCGACGGCGAGGGTCGTGTAGATGATCTGGAGGAACGTCGCCTTCTGCTCCTTGGTGCCGGGGATCGACAGGATCGCCTCGTCACGGGTCAGCGTGTGGGTGGCCGACGACGTGGCGGCATCGATCCGATTCGCGAGGGAGGCCGGCGAGCCGGACCCCGAGACGAGCAGCACCTGCACCACCCCGTCGGCGACGCGGAGATCGGGCCGGCTCGCGGCGACCGCCGTCCGCCACGTCGTCTCGTTCATCCAGAGGCCGCCCTGGAGGAGGTAGTTGCTGTCCTCGACCCATCCGGCGACGCGCACCGGCGTGCGCGCCCGGCCGATGAGGAGCGTCTGCCCGACCTCGACGCCGCTGTTCTCGAGACGGCGGTCGGCGAAGGCCGAGCCGCTGGGCGGTGGCGCGCCGATGCCGGTCGCCCGCTGCTCGTACCCGATGAGCGCCACGTCGGCCGGCTCGGACTCCTTCGGCACCGTCGCCGTCAGCAGCGCGATGCTCAGCCCGGCGACCGACTCGACGCCATCGGCTCCCTCCACGCTCGTGCGCACGTCGGGCTCGATCCGGCTGCGGAGGAAGCTGTCGCGGGAGGTCGCGGAGAACACGAACGCGTCGGCCCGCTGCGCGCTGATCGCGCCCGTCGAGCCGAGGTAGAGCCCGTCGAGCAGGCCGCCGAGGAACGCGACGAGCACGACGATGAGCGTGAGCACGCCGGTGGCGACGGCGAAGCGCGTCGGGCGGCGGAGCATCTCCCGGAGTGCGAGCGTCACGACATCACGTCCCCGCCGGTGACGGCCCGCACCGGGTCGATGGCCAGGACGCGTCGCACCGCGGCGAGCGACGACAGCAGCGCGAGACCCAGGATCACGGCCGCCGTCACGCCGACGGCGGTCGGGTCCACCTTGACCCCGATGCTCTTCGTGCCCTGCGCCGCCCCGGCGAGGAGCGCCGTCGCGAGGATCACGCCGCCGAGCACCACGACGACGACCTGTGCGAGCAGGTTCCGGATCAGCATCGACGGCTTCGCTCCGAGCGCCCGCAGCAGGGTCAGGCTGTCGGCCTTCTGGAACGTGATGATCAGGAAGAACAGCCCGGCGACGAGCGGGACCACGATGTAGAAGAGGCCGAGGATCACGTAGAAGCTCTGCTGCACCGACGAGACACCCGGGCTCGACGACACCGCCGTCGCCCTCGTGAGCGCCTCGGTTCCGTCGACCGATCTGGTGATGCGCGCCGCGACGACGTCGACGTCCGCCCCGCGGTCGACGGTCACGGCGACGGCGCTCGGCGTGATGGCGCCGGCATCGGGGTTCGCCGTCCTACGAGCCGCCTCGTACGTCGCGTACGACACGAAGAGGGTCGGCGTCACTGAGTAGCGGGCGTCGGTGGCGACACCGACGATGCGGATCGACCGTCCGCCCGGCTCGACCGTCACGGTCGACCCGAGGGCGAAGCCCTTCGCGGTGTCGCCGTCGCTCACGACGGCCTCGAAGTCACCCGTCGCGAGGCGGCCGTTCGACAGCGTGGTCGGCTGCCCCGGGCCTCCGAGTCGGTAGCCCATGAGCGTCGCGTCCGCCTGTTTCCCCTTGGCCGTCACGGTGAAGGTGCCCTGCCCGAGCGGGCCGGCGTCGGCGACGCCGCGGACCTTGGCGACGGCGTCCACCGCGGTGGCGTCGACACGACTGCCCTCGAGGTTCTGCCGCGACTCGGCGCCGTAGACAAGCACGGTCGCGCTCTGGTTGCGGAGCGCTCCGATGAACTGGGTGATCAGCCCGCCGAGCAGCGCCTGCTGGAACAGGATCAGGAACACCAGGAGGCCGACGGCCCCGCCGAGCAGCAGGAACCGGACCTTCGCACGTCCCAGCTCACGGATGGCGAGAAACACGGCGTCACCATACGACGCGACGCCCGGCGTGCCGACTCGTGGGCCGGCCGCAACGCATCAACCTCGCAGCCCGCGGGTAGGAGCGGACGAGGACGACGAGAGGGTTGCACGTGGACGAACGCACGGACGAGCACACGGACGAGCACACGGACCACGAGCGCATGCCCGATCCGGACGCCGCCGTGGTGCAGCGCGGCGACGAGACGCCGGCGGAGGGTCGTGACGAGGACGACGAGATGGCCGAGGACTCGCTGCCGCCCTCGTCGGGGACGAAGACCGCCGGCCCGCGCTCCGACGTGGACCGTGCGCAGCCGTACGACGAGCAACCCGGCGGGCTGCGCATGGTCGAGCAGCCGGTGGACGGCGACCAACCCTGACCGCCCGCGGTCGGGGACAACCCTCCCCCGAACACCGTTCACCTGGTACCGTTCGGTGACCAATCACCGGGGGGATCCACTGATGTCAACGTCGTTCGCGCGTACCCGCGTCATCGCGGCAGTCCTGATCGGGCTCGTCGGCCTGGCCGCCACGGCCTGCGTGCCGGAGCCGGCGCCGTACTACGGCATCACCTTCAACGCGCCGGGCGTCGGCTACGTCGGCAAGACCTTCACGCCGACGGCGACCGCCACCTCCGGGCTGCCCGTGAGCCTCGCGCTGGACGCGTTGAGCACCGGGTGCTCCTTCGTCGCCGGTGTCGTCCACTTCGACAGCGTCGGGAGCTGCGTCATCAACGCCGACCAGGCGGGCGACGCTACGCACGACCCCTCGCCGCGGGTGCAGCGCACGATCGCCGTGCACACCTGCCCCGTCATGCGGTCCGGCGTGTGGTCGGGCCCGCTCAACCTCACCGCCAACGTGGCCGTGAGCGGCTCGACGTTCTCCGGTTACGTCGACCTGTCGTCGATGGGCTACGGCGTGCAGAGCTTCGGCGGCAGCATCAGCTGCGAGGTCGTGAGCATGACGTTCAACGGCACCCCGCTCACCGGGGCGCTGTCGTTCGACGGCAACGTGCTGTCGAGCAACTACAACGGCATCGACATCACGCTGTACGCACCGGCGGCCTAGTCCCCGACCGGAGCAGCAGATCAGCGCAACGGATCAGCGCGGCCGGTAGGCGCCGCCCGGTCCGGGCGTGACGTGCACGAGGCAGCTCGGCTCGATCGCCTCGAGCCGGTGCCACACGTTGCGCGGCACCACGTACGCGTCGCCGGCGCCGAGACGCACCGTCGTCTCGGCGCCGATGCCGTTCTCGTCGCCGTCGTCGAGGATGAGCTCGAGCGCGCCGCTCACCACGTAGAGGAACTCGTCGCCGTCCGGGTGCATCTCGCCGGCATGGGGACCGGGGCCCTCGAGGCCGTCGGCCACGCCGATCGAATAGCCGTCGATGCGCACGGGCGGGCCGGGCGCCGTCTCGTCGATCGACATCACCCCGCCGGAGCGGAGGCGGGCGACGTGACCGGCGAATCGAGTCGCTGCGTCGGGTTCGTGATCCATGCCCGGAGTCTTGCCGTCACCGGGCCCAGTGGCGGTGACGCCCGATCGCGTCGATCAGTGCCTTCGTGAACGCCGTCGTCGCCTTGTCGCCGACCACCACGCCGGCATCGTCACGACCGATGCCGGCTCCGTCGAGCGTCTGCGCCCCCGTGCCCCATGCGCCGACCGTCTTGTGGTGGCGGTAGGCCTCCTGCAGCATCATCGCCGACTTCGGGTCGAGCTCGGCGACCCCACCGGCCACGACGAGCGCGTCGTACACCACCGAGTCCGAGTTGAACACGGTCGCATCGGCGGCGACCGTGGCGCGCTGGCCGCCTCGCGTGCTGCCGGCGGTCGGGGCGATCACGTGCATCGCCGCGCCGGCGGCGTCGAGGGCCTTGCGGAGGGCGTTCACGCCGGCGACGTCGACACCCGGCGTCACCAGCACCCCGACGACGCGACCCTCGATGGGCCCACTTGCGTCGGTGACCAGCGACAGCGCCGGCGAGTCGCCGATGTCGGTGGCGGGAGCGCCCGACGGGGCCGTGAGCCCGAGGTTCGCGCTCACACGCTCGGCGAGCTCGGCGGCGACGTTCGACAGGTTGGCGACCATCCTCGCCACGACGTCGGCGTCGGCCACCTTCGACAGCTCGAAGCTGAACGCGCCCACCTCGTGCTCGCGTTCGATCTCCGTGAGGCTGTTCCAGAAGAGGGTCGCCTGGCTGTAGTGGTCGTCGAACGACTGGGCCCGGCGCCGTTCCTTCACGCCGTCGACGGGGAGGGGGAAGTGGACGAACGGCGCGTCGCCGGTCGCGAACGGGCAACCGCCGCCCAGGGTGTTCGGCGAGTACGCAGTACGTCCGGTGTGGATCGCCTGTTGGCCGTACCCGTCGCGCAGGTTGTCGTTCACCGGCGCCGCCGGTCGATTGATGGGCAGCTGGGCGAAGTTGGGCCCGCCCAGCCGGGTGAGCTGCGTGTCGAGGTAGGAGAACAGCCGGGCGTGCAGCAGCGGATCGTCCGTGAGGTCGATCCCGGGGGGCACGTGACCGGGGTGGAAGGCCACCTGCTCGGTCTCGGCGAAGTAGTTGGCGGGGTTCGCGTCGAGGGTCATCCGGCCGACGAGCCGCACCGGACACCACTCCTCGGGCACCAGCTTCGTCGGGTCGAGGAGGTCGATGCCCTCGAACATCTGGTCCTCCGTGTCGGGCATGACCTGCACGCCGAGATCCCATGAGGGGAACGCCCCGGCCTCGATCGCGTTCCACAGATCGCGGCGGTGGAAGTCGGGGTCGATGCCGCCGAGCTTCTGTGACTCCTCCCAGACGAGCGAGTGCACACCTGCCGCGGGCTTCCAGTGGAACTTCACCAGCGACGACTCGCCGGCCGCGTTCACGAGGCGGAACGTGTGCACGCCGAAGCCCTCCATCGTCCGGTACGACCGGGGGATGGCGCGGTCCGACATCGCCCACATGAGCATGTGGGTGCTCTCGGGCTGGAGCGACGCGAAGTCCCAGAACGTGTCGTGGGCCGACTGGGCCTGGGGGATCTCGCGATCGGGCTCGGGCTTCACCGCGTGGATCAGGTCGGGGAACTTGATGCCGTCCTGGATGAAGAACACCGGGATGTTGTTGCCCACGAGGTCCCACGTGCCGGCGGACGTGTACATCTTGACGGCGAAGCCGCGCACGTCCCGCGCCGTGTCCATCGACCCGCGCGACCCGGCGACCGTGGAGAACCGCGTGAACACCGGGGTGCTCACACCGACCTCGGTGAGGATCGCCGCCGACGTCACGTCCTCGAGGGACTCGTACAGCTCGAAGTGGCCGTGCGCGCCGGCGCCACGGGCGTGCACCACCCGTTCCGGGATGCGCTCGTGATCGAAGTGCGTGATCTTCTCGCGGAGGTGGTGGTCCTCGAGCAGCGACGGCCCGCGCGGTCCGGCGCGCAGGCTGTTGTCGGTGTCCTCGACCCGCTGGCCCTGCGCCGTGGTGAGCGCGAGGCCCGACTGCGCCCACGACGTTCCGACCGCTGCGTCACGGGGCTTCGATCCCGTGCGCGTCGTCGGTGTCGCGGGCGCGGTGGCCGGAGCGGTCGGGTCGCCCTCGACCTTCCCTTCCGCCGCGCCCCGGGTGGGTTGGGGCGCGGCGGAGGTGGTGCGTCCGGGCGTGGGCTTCCTGCTCGTGGCCATGGCTTCCTTTGGGGAGGGTCCGTCGTGGGGCAGTCGGGTCAGTTCGAGCGGAACGCGTCGCGCTGCGCTCGGACCGTGTCGTGGGCGGCGCGGACGTCGATGAACTGCCGCTCCAGCACCGTGCGCAACCCCGCCGAGATGTCGGCGTCGAGCGCCTTCTGGTACTCCGAGACGGCGTGGTCCTCGCCCTGCTCGGCGGCGTCGAGGACGCCTTCGGGATCGGAGCCGGCGAGCGCGTCCTTCACGCTCATCCAGCCGCGGTGCACCGCTCCGGCGATCGAGCCCGACGCGTCGGCGTCGTCGCCGTACGTCGAGGCGATCTCCCGCAGCTCGTTCGCGAACTCGTCGCGCTGACGGCTGAACTGCATGAACGTCGTCGCGAGGTCCGGCGCATCGGAATCGGTCAGCTTGGCTGCGGCCGACTCGAAGCCGTTCTTGCCGTCCTCCAGGGTCTGCACCAGGTCGCGCGCCACTTTCTCATCCGTGGACATGTCGAGCACTCCTTCTGTGGGGGGCGCCGGCGGGATCGTCCGCTGCGCCGTGACGGTGTGCCCAGTGCCCGACGGGGTGCACTTCCAAACGACCCCCGTTTCGGGGTTCGTTGTGTGCAGCAGTCGCGCACAACGAACCCCGAAACGGGGAGGCGCGGGTTCTGCGGAGAGGTCAGCGCAGGGCGAAGTAGGTCTTCGCGGCGTCGAAGCTCATGCTGGGCGCGGCCACGAGGACCAGGCCGCCGAGATCGGCGTCGGGCACGGCGATGCACATGTTCCCCGTGGCCGTACCGCCCTTGTAGACGTCGCCGAGGTTGTCGAAGGAGGGGTCGGGCGCGAAGCAGTTGCCGTCGGACGTCGTGGATGCGACGCCGGTCGGGCCGACGAGCGAGATGTCCATCCCGAAGAACGGCGACGTCGCGTCCTTGTCGCCGTCGACGTAGGTCGCCGAGAGGTTGACCGACACGAACTGCCGGCCCGTCGGCGGCTCCTGGTCGTCGAGGGAGGGTGACTCGTCGAACGAGTTCACCTTCAGGCGCCACCCGTTGCCGAGGTCGACTGCCGTGCCGAGCGCGACCGGTCGATCCCTCGCGCTCGACACCGACGGCGCCTTCGGATCGGTCGGGGTCGAGAACGTCCCGTTCCCGCTGCCGATCGAGATGCCCTCGGTGGCGTGGCCCACGAGGAAGCCGCCGACCCCGCCCACGGCCAGGCCCGCGACGAGGCCCGCCGTCACGAGCAGGACGGTCCGACCCGCGTTGCTGTTGGTCCCCTCGGTTCCGTCGGTCACGCCGCCGACGCTACTGCGACGGCTGCGCGCCCTCGTAGAACTGCGCGTACCAGCGGCGGAACTCGGCGATGGGCCCGTCGCCCTTCACGAGCAGCGGGCGCTCGCGAAACACCTTGTCGCGCCAGATGGGCCGGTCGGCGCCCAACCCGAACTCGCCGGTGACGCCCTCGATGATCGCGTCGGCGGCGTCGGCGAGGTTGTGGGGGAGGTAGAAGTGCCACAGCAGGCGTACGTGCCGGCGGTCGATGGGTGTGGTCGCGGTGAGCACGGTCATGAGGTCGGTCACCCGGAGGAGGGCGATGCCGGGGCCGTACGTGTACCGCGTGAACACGAGCTTCCCGTCGTCGAAGCGCTCGACCACGGTCGAGAACGGGCCGTCGGTGGTGAACTTCGACGTCGACTCGTTGAGTGCCTCGCGGCGGTGCACGAAGTAGAAGTGCGTGTAGTCGACGTTGTTCTCGGCCATGTCCTGCAGCGAGGCGACCAGCTCGCCGCGGTGCACGAACGCGTCGGTGAACGCCGGATCGTCGATCTCGTCGACGCCGGGCACCTCGTAGTCGGGCTCGGCGCCGCCGGCGTGGTACCAGAACAGCACCATGCCGGCGACCTCGCGCACGGGGTAGCTGCGCACGCAGGCACGCGACGGGATGCGCGCGTCGCTGTAGGGGATCTCCACGCACGCGCCCGTGCCGGCGAACTGCCAGCCGTGGTACGGGCAGGCCAGCGTGTCGCCGACCACGTCGCCGCCGCCGAGGTGCGCGCCCATGTGGGGGCAGTGCGCGTCGAGCACGTGCACCTCGCCGTCGGCGCCGCGGAACACGGCGAACTCGCGCTGCACGGCGATCACCGACACGACGTCGCCGGGAGCGAGGTCGCTCGACGACGCGAGCGCGTACCAGCCGTTGGGCACGGGCGGCGGTTCGGGCCGGTCGACCAGCTCGTAGGGCAGGTCCTCGGGGGACGGCGGGGCGACGTGCACCCGCGTCTCCGCGAGGCGGTCGTGCACCGTGCCCGGCGTGCGGCGCGGGAGCACCGCCTCGTAGCCGGCGGTGAGGTCGTTGCTCGTGTCGGGCACGCTCATTGCTCCTTGTGTGCTGCTCGTCGAATCGGCCCGCCGTGCTCGCCGGGCCATCGCGACCCGCCGATCGTGTCGGCGTACGGCCAGAACGCGTCGGGGTCGAGGGGGCCGGCGAGGGTGATCTCGCGGGCGGTGTGCCGGGCCGTCACCAGCTCGGCGGTGGCCGGGCCGCGCTGCGGGAGCAGCGCGGTGTACGGGTCCCAGTCGCTGTCGTTCAGGGTGAACTCGCCGGTGAGCGACTCGATGTGGGTGACGACGCCGGCGCTGCGCACGCGGACCACGTGGGGTGGGAAGTCGTAGGCCTTCGCCACGCCGCCGACGGCACGGCTCACCTTGATCCACCACTCGTCGTCCTGGAACTCCTCGCCGACGCGCTCACCGCTGCCCGTCACGACGCCCCGGTAGGTGAGGAACGTGTGGCCCTGGTGGGTCGCCGAGGCGTGGATCTCGTCGCCGAGCCGGAAGAACCGCACCGAGCACGGGAACTTGGGCTGGCCGTTGGTCTCGCGGCTGATGAAGATCGCCTGCTCCTGGTCGATGCCGATGCCGAGCGTGTAGTGGCCGTCGGTCCCGTCGAACCGGGCCGGCACCTTGGTGCTCACCCCGTACTCGGGCTCGCCGTGCACCGGCACGCAGTAGATGCCGATCTGCACGACCGGTTCGCCGACGGGCTCGAGCCCCGGCGGGAGGAGATCGGCGATGCGGCCCGGGTCGGTGGGGTAGCGGACCACCAGCTTGGGGCGGCCGGCCACCTCGCCGGGACGGGTCATCGGGGCGTCGGTCATGCGGAGGTCTCCCTGGTGTCGGCTGCGGGCACGAACGCGTCGACGACGGCCTGCAGCGTGGTCTCGAACAGCGCGCCCAGATCGGGCGGCGCGGACATCGCCTCGACGGTGCCGGGCTGGATGCGGTCGTCGTCGACGGCGCCCCACAGCGCGGCGTAACCGAGCTCGGGAGCGCCGGGCTCGTCGCGACGCCATGCGCCGATGAGGAAGCCGGCGACGCACATGATGACGGCGCGCAGCGCGTCGCGTGCCCGTTCGCCGCTGACGCCCGCCGCCTCGAGCTCGGCGACGAGCGCGACCTCGAGCGGGAGCTCGAGCAGCGTGGTGGCGCCCACCTGGCTGGCGAGCGCGGTGACGTTGCGATGGGCGAGCGCGTTGAGCCAGATGTTGCGCGCCGCCGACATCACCCGCTCGCGTGGGGTCGACCCGACGACCTCGACCTGCGCCTGCTGCTCGGCGAGCCTGCCGATCAGCGCGACGACGAGCTCGTCGCGGCTGCCGGCGTGCCAGTAGATCGTGGTGGTGGTGACGCCGAGCTCGGTGGCCAGCTTCCGCATCGACAGGGCGTCGGCGCCCCCCTCCTCGACGAGGTCGAGCGCGGCCTGCACCACCTGGGCGCGGTCGAGCCCCGCCCGGCGGCCGGTGGGGCTCGTCTCGCTGTGGCTGGTGTCGGTGGCGCTCGTCATCCTTGCGTCCTCGTGGAGGTTCTGTAACAGTGTGCAAGAAGTCTTGCACACTGTTCAAGTTCCCAGGGGGAGATCGTGACCGACCCACTCGAAGGCGTCGACACCAGCAACGCGCCGTACGTGATCGTGTCGTCGGACACGCACGCCGGCCTGCAGGTGGAGGAGTACCGGGAGTACCTCGACGCCAAGTTCCATCCGCAGTTCGACCAGTGGGTGGTGGAGCGCCACAACCACCGGCGGCTCGTCGAGGAGGTCAACGGCGAGTACGTCGCCAAGTGGGAGGGCGAGAACGCCGAGGGGTTGCGCGGCGCCTTCGACCCCGAGGTGCGCGACAAGGAGATGGACGCCGACGGCATCGCCGGCGAGGTGATCTTCGCCGACGGCGACTCGGTCACCGGCCAGGAGTCGCCGCCGTTCGGCGCCGGGCTGGCGGCCGGTCAGATCAGCGATCCCGCGCTGGCCTTCGCCGGCGCCCGTGCGCACAACCGGTGGCTGGTGGAGTTCTGCGCCACCAACCCGACCCGTCGCGCCGGCGTGGCGCTCGTGCCGATCATCCACGACATCGAGGAGTCGGTGCGGGAGATCGAGTCGCTCGCCGGTCAGCCCGGCATCAAGGGGATCATGGTTCCGACGATGTGGCACGGTCACCCGTCCTACGGGCACCCGGTGTACGACCCGGTGTGGGCGGCCTGCGCCGAGGCCGGGCTCGTCGTGCACACCCACTCCGGCGAGGGTGACTGGGACTCGTACAACGACAACATCGCCCAGTTCGTGCTCGAGGTGCCGTTCTGGACGCACCGCATCCTGTGGCAGCTGCTGCTGTCGGGGAAGTTCGACAAGTTCCCCGGCCTCAAGTACGCCGTCGTCGAGTGCGGCTCGTACTGGCTCGGCGACCTGCTGTGGAAGGCCGACACCACGTTCGGCGCCAATGCCAAGGTGAAGAAGCTGAACTCCCGCACGAAGGGCCTCATCCAGCGGCTCCCGTCGGAGTACCTCGGCACCAACGTCTTCATCGGCGCCTCCACGATGAGCCGCGAGGAGATCCGTCGGCGTCACGTCAACGGTATCGACGCGCTGATGTGGGGCACCGACTACCCGCACCCCGAGGGGTCGTGGCCCCACACGGTCGAACGGCTCGAGACCGACTTCCGCGAGGTCTCGATCGAGGACACGCGGCGTCTGCTCGGCCTCAACGCGGTCGAGTGCTACGACCTCGACCTCGACGGGCTCACCGAGGTTGCCGGTCGCATCGGGCCCACGCCCGAGCAGTTGCACCAGGACCCGGCACTCCGCACGCCGCCCGACGCCATCCGCAACGCGCGGTGGTGGTTCGACGACTACGGCATCGCGTGGCCGGGGTGAGCGCCGCCGCCCCCGACACGCCCATCGATCCGGCGGGAGCCGTCGCCGTCGTCACCGGCGGCGCCAACGGCATCGGCCGCGCGATGGCCGTCTCGCTCCTCGAGCGGGGCGCCTCCGTGGTGATCGCCGACGTGGAGGCGCCGCGTCTCGACGCGACGGTCGCGGAGCTGTCGGCGCTCGGGGACGTGTCGGGCGTGCGCACCGACGTGAGCGACGAGACCTCCGTGCACGACCTCGCCGACGCGGTGTACGACCGCCACGGCCGGTGCGACCTGCTGTTCCTCAACGCCGGCGTCACGTCCGGCGGCGGCGGGCTCCCGTGGCAGCAGGAGCCCAACGACTGGCGTTGGTGCTTCGGCGTCAACGTGTTCGGCGTGGGCATCGGCGTCACCGAGTTCGTGCCCCGCATGATCGAGAGCGGCAGCCCCGGTCAGGTCGTCGTCACGTCGTCGGGCGACGGTGGGTTCGCCCCGGTGGCCACGGCGTCGGTCTACGCGGCGTCGAAGGCCGCGGTGAGCTGCTTCACCGAGGCGTTGCAGCTCAACCTGGTGAAGGAGCAGACCGAGGTGCGCGCCTCGGTGTTCTACCCGTCGGGCGGCCTCATGGACACCGGCCTGTACACGGCGGCGCGCAACCGACCCGAGCACCTGCAACGTCAGGGCGCGGGCACCGGCCGGGCCGGCATGACCTTCGAGCAGCTCAAGGAGCGCGTGGCGCAGGCCACCGGGAGCGAGCCGGCGGTCGCCGACATCGCGCAGCTGGGCGCGTTCGCCGTGGACGGCGCGCTGGCGCGGCGGTTCATCATCGCCCGTGATCTCGACAGCACCGAGGAGCTGCTGCACCGCCGCGCCGAGGCGATCGGCGATGCGCTGCTCCCGCCGGCGCACCGGCTGGGGGTCTGACCGTCAGGAGTCGGAGCCGCCGATGAAGCGGTCGAGGTCGCCGAGGCGCTGGAGGAAGTCGTCGGCCTCGCTCGTGTCCGTCTCATGGTGCGCGGTGTCGGGGAGCGCTGGCTCGGGGAGCGCGGTCTCGCGGGAGACGGGAGCGGGCGTCGGGGCCGGAGCGGCCGTCGGGCCGCCGATGAAGCGGTCGAGGTCGCCGAGGCGCTGCAGGAAGTCGTCGGCCTCGCTCGTCTCGGTCTCGTGGGGCGCGGTGTGGGGGAGCGCGGGCTCGTGCGCGACCGGGGCGGTCGCACGCGCGTCGAAGAGGCGGCGGGTGGCCGGGGGCACGCTCGGAAGGGCGGGCGCGGTCTCGGTGGAGGTGTTGCGGAGCGGCGCGGGCGCCGCGGGGAAGCGCGTGATGACCGGCGCGCTCTGACCCGTGGGCGCGGTGGTCGCCGTGCCGATGAACTGGTCGAGGTCGCCGAGGCGCTGGAGGAAGTCGTCGCCCATGCCCGGGTCGCCGTGGTCGTCCGGCCCGGTGGCCTCGTCGGCCCCGGTCGGAGCGTCGTGGTCGACGGTCGGCTCGGTGGAGGGGTTCGTCGTGTTCCGGTGTCGCGCGAATGCCTTCATGACCATCGTCCTGACGTTGTGCGAGGAGTGCCGCAGCGAGCAGCACTACTCAGATCGACCTCTCCCCCGAAATCGTGAGGTATTCCGTGTCGAGACCTCACGGGATCACCGGGGCGATCTCGCCGTAGCGGGAGTCGGCCACGCCGGCGGCGAAGGCGGCGGAGGTGGCGGCGGAGTACTGGATGCGCCAGTCGCCGCCGTCCTTGAACGCGTTGAACCAGTTGAAGCCGATGATCTCGGGGTGGTCGAGCATGCCCTGGAAGAAGCTGGCGAGCCACGTCACGCGGTTGGCCTCGGTCGTTCCCGCGCCCACCTCGGTGAGCATCACGAGCTTGCTCGGGGCGACGGAGTGCAGGGCGGTGAGCGTCTGGGCGAACGTGAAGTCGAACGACGGAGTCACACCGTCGGGGACGTCGCGGAGGTAGCCCGACACGCCGACCCAGTCGACCCAGTCGTCGCCGGGGTACACCCGTGCGAGCGTCTTGTCGGGCAGGTTGTCGATGCGGTTCACGCTCCACACCCAGATGACGTTGTCGGCGCCGACGTCGTCGAGGATCTGGTGCACGTGCCGCCACGCCCGCACGAACTCGCCCGCCGGGTTGCCGAACCGGGCGTCGGACCACGAGTACCAGTTGCCGTTCATCTCCTGCGCGAAGCGCAGGGCGATCGGGCGTCCGTCGGCCTTCGCCGCCGTCGCCCACCGCGTGAAGTACTCGTCCCAGTCGCCGTTGGTGATGTCGACGAGACCGGGCTGACCGGAGGTGCTGTCCTGGATGATCGGCTCGAAGGTGATCATCGGCAGCATCCCCCGGCTCCACGCCTTGGTGACGGCCGTGGCGGGAAACTCCTGGGAGAAGTTCTGGAAGAACAGCACGGTGTTCGGGGTCTTGCCCGCAGCGGCGGTGAAGCTGTCCATCTCGGCGTTGCCGAACGGCGCCTGGGGCGTGTGCACGCCGAACAGCCGGGCCGACGGGCGCACCACCTGATCGGTCGTCGGGATGCGCCGCACGGCGAGGAGCGGGAGCGGGATGTCGCGGCCGGGGAGCTGCTCGCATGCGATGCCGTCGCCGTCGCCGTCGAGCGCGGCACGTGCGACGGGGTCGGCGTCGAAGCTCTCCTGCGCGTCCGGCTGGAGCGTGAAGTCCTCGCAACGCACCGGTCGTGTCGACACCGGCGCCGACAGCAGCTGCCCGGCGCCGGACCGCGGCGCGGCGGTCGTGGTGGTCGACTTCGAGGACGGGCGTCGGGTGGTCGTCGTGGTGCGGTCCGTCGTGGTCGTCGTGGCGGCGCGGGCGGTGGTCGTGGTCGTCGAGCCCGGCGGACCGTCGACGGCGTCCGCGGTACGGACGCTGTGCGGCTTCTGCACCGGTGTGACGTCGCGCGACGCCAACTCGCGGGGAGCGGAGAGCCCCGGCAACTTGGTCGGGCTCGCCACGACCAGGGCCGACATGCCGACCAGGGCGATGATCGCCACGATGTTGAACGGCACGGTCCCCACCCCGAGGCGCGCCAACCCACGGGCGACCGGTGTCGCGACGAGGTGTTCGGGCAGCTCCGCGCCGACCGGCGACGGGCCGGACGGTGGTTCGGTTGGGCGGTCGGGCATGGAGTCCTCCGTCAAGCGGGTAGCACGGTGCCGGCGACCACGAGGGCGACGGCGACGAGGTAGGGGATCACGGCGAGGTAGTTGCGGTTGCGCTCACCCGAGTAGCCACCCGACCGGGTGCCCCACCCGCTGTCGTGGCCCATCCGGGTGAAGCCGAGCAGCCGGATCGGCATCAGGAAGAAGGTGCTGATCAGGATGAACGCGGGGAGGCGCAGCAGGTCGTCGGGGCGCCGGCGCAGGTGCCGCGACTGGCGCACGGCCGAGCTCGCCGTGCTCATCACGACCGACATCGTCACCATGAGGGCGAGGGCGATGGTGCGCCCGTAGTGCCCGACGAACGCTCCGTAGAGATCGGGTGTCCCGCCCTGGGTGGAGCGGAGGAACCAGCCCGTCATCGTGCAGAGCAGGAGGAACGGGTTGACGATGTCGCAGATGTAGAAGAACGCCAGCGTGCGGGCGTGCACCAGCATCCAGGGCAGCATCCGGGCGGTGTTGTACTGGCTGCCGCGGGCCCACCGGAGCTGCTGCTTCGCCATCTTCTTCCACGTCGTCGGGGCGTCGGTGTACACCTCCGACGTCGACTGGTACACGGTGCGGTAGCCCTGCTTGAGCGCCTCGTTGGTGAGCGTGCGGTCGTCGGACACCTCGAGGAAGATGCCGAGGAAGCGGGCCCCGAGGAACCCGGGCATGGCGTTCACCAGCACCTCGCGGCGGAACGCGATCGTGCGTCCGGGCAGGCAGCCGACCGTGCCGAGCACGCTCATCGCCGGCATCGAGTACTCGTTGCGGACGCTCTCCATCCAGTCCGCCCAGCGCGTGAGCACGTGGCGGTCCTGCGCCAGGATGTGCTGCCGGGTCGTGACCCCGCCGATGCGTGGGTCGGCGAACGGCTTGAGCAGCTCGGGCAGCGTCGTCGGCGTCCAGATCGTGTCGGAGTCCACCAGCACCGCGATGTCGCCGAGCATGTGCTCGACGCCGACGCGGAGCGCGTTGCGCTTCCCGGGCACCTCGGTCCATCGCCAGGTCACGCGCTCGAAGCGGTCGCAGATCCGTTCGAGGGGCTCGTTGCGCGGGCCGTTGATGACGACGATCACCTCGTCGGGGCCCTGGGCGACGATGCGGCGCAGCACCTCGTCGAAGAGCTCCTCGGGCTCGTCGACCACCGGGATGATCACGCTGGTGGTGAGGTCGACCTCATCGGTGTACGGGCGGTACCGGCGCGACAGCTGCACGCGGCGGAACCAGCCGATCCAGACCAGTGCCACGAAGATCGTGAACAGGTACACACGACCGCTCGACAGCGTGTCCCTCAGCTGAAGGAGGAAGACGAACACGACGCTCCTGCGATCGACGAAACGGACGGGACCTGTTCGGGTCCACGTACTTCCATCGACCGCCTGAGCGGAGACTTGAGTGGGGAATGGGCGTTCCGACCCAGTTGGGCCGGGCCCGACGGATCAGACGGCGAGCAGATCCTTGGCGCCGGTGTCCGAGCTCGGGTGGCGCAGCTTCGACATCGCACGCGCCTCGATCTGGCGGATGCGCTCACGGGTGAGGTTGAAGTGCTCGCCCACCTCTTCGAGCGTGCGCGGCTCGCCGCGATCGAGCCCGAAGCGGAGCTTGAGGATCTGGCGCTCGCGCTCGTCGAGCGGGAACAGCAGCCGGTTGATCTGGTCGGGGAGCAGCGCGACGGCGGCGGCCTCGAAGGGAGACTCCGCGCCACGGTCCTCGATCATGTCGCCGAGCTCGGCGTCACCGTCGGCGCGCAGCGGCTCCGAGAGCGAGAGCGTGTCGGCGGCGTACCGCATGGCCTCGGTGACCTTCGCCACGGGCATGTCGAGCTCGACGGAGAGCTCCGCGAGCGTGGCCGGGCGCCCGAGGCTGGTCTCCAAGCGGAACCGGGCCTTCTGCAGACGGGACAGCACGTCGCCCGCGTGCACGGGGAGGCGGATGGTGCGACCGGTGTTGGCGATGCCACGGGTGATCGCCTGGCGGATCCACCACGTCGCGTACGTCGAGAACTTGAAGCCCTTGCGCCAGTCGAACTTCTCGACGGCATGGATCAGGCCGAGGTTGCCCTCCTGGATGAGGTCGAGGAGCGGCAGGTTCGAGGCCTGGTACTTCTTCGCGATCGAGACGACGAGACGCAGGTTCGACTGGACGAACGCGAGCTCGGCCTCTTCGCCGGCGCGGATGGTGCGGCGCAGCTCACGCTTGCGGGCCGCGGTGAGGGTGCGCTCGTTCTCCTCGAACTCCGTGCGCGCCGCGACGCCGGCCTCGATGGCCTTCGCCAACGTGACCTCGCCGTCCTTGGTGAGCAGGGGGTACTGCCCGATGTCGCTGAGATACAGACGAACGAGGTCTTCCTCGTCGCGTTCTGGTCGCTGCTTCGCCAACTGGACACACCTCGTTCTTCGCGGTTCGGTCAGATCTTCCGGGGAGGGGTGCGCGCCGGAACGCGCCCTCCTGTAGGAGCTGAGTCTTGAATCATACGTATGGCGTCAAGAGGGTTCCTTGGAGGGCGCTCAGCGGCCCCGGACGCGGTGAACATCATTCACTGACGGCGGAATCGCCCCCGGGATACGGCGGGATCGCCCCGGGATACGGCGGGGTCGCCCCGGAACGGGGCCGTGCCGACTCGATACAGTGCCCCGATGGCCGTCGGTGCAAACGCGTTCGATGCAGACGGATCCGGAGCGCGCGCGCAGAGTGGTCGTCTCCGCCGTCTCACCGAGGAGCTGGCCGACGAGGGCTTCTCGATCGATCTCGACGATACCGCCGGCGCCGTGCTCCTCGAGGAGCTCGACTACGCCCTGCGGCCCGCCGTGCACGAGCGCCGGGTGCCGAGCTTCGGAGCCATCCTCGCCCCGACGCGTGAGTCCGCCGACTGGGAGGCCGCGACCGAGCTGACGGTCACGCACCGCAACCTCGACGGCGTGCCCCTGGTCGACGCCCGGCGATTCGCCGACGGGCTGTCGAGCTGGCTCGTCCGGCGAGACGACGGCCTCGAGCTGGCGGTGTTCGACCGGCCGGCCGGCTCCGAACGCGACCTGGTCGTCATGGCCGAGGCGATGGGCGCCACCATCGTGCAGCGCCACCCGTCCGGCCTCGTGCGGATCGTGGGCTCGTTCGGTGTGCTGCGGTGGGACGGGCTGCAATGGCACCGCGAGCCGCCGGTCGCCGCGTGGATCGACGAGATGAGCGCCTGCTCGGTGCACGGCGACCGCGCCGTCGTCGGGCGCCTCCTGGAGTTCGCGGTCCACGACCTCGGTGCCCGCAACATCGGGGCACTCCTCATCTACCAACCGTCCGACGAGGTGTCACCCACCTTCGAGCTGCGCCTGGCCGAGCCGCCGACGCTGCGGATCACGAGCGCGGCCGACCTCGCCCCGCTCCGCCACGTGCTGGCCCAGATCGACGGCGCCGCGGTGTTCGACGTCGGCGGCGTGCTCCGCCAGCTCGGCGTCCGGCTCGTCCCGAGCGCCGCTGCCGAGGCCGACGTGGACGGACTGCGCGGCATGCGTCACACGTCGGCACGGCGCTACAGCTTCGACGACTCGAACGCGACGGTCATCGTCGTGAGCGAGGACGGCCCGGTGACGGTGATGCGCAACGGCGAGGTGCTCGGCCGGTCGGAGGGCACATGACGCTCCGTCCCCTCGTGGTCGTCGGGCTGCTCGCGGCGGTCCTGTCCGGAACCGACGCGGCCGGTGCCTCCGCCGCTGCGGCCCCGGGTCCCGACGAGCCCCACTGCTCGGCCGCCACCGGCGTCGTCACCATGTCGGGTTCGGTCGCCCCGACCGACGCCAAGACGTATCGCGTGCTGCCGTTCGTCGTGGAGCCCGGCACCACGCGCGTGGAGGTCGGCTACTCGTGGACACCGACCGACGGCACGACCCTCGACCTCGGCCTGTGGGACAACGACGGGTACCGGTCGCCCGCCGGCTTCCGCGGGTGGAGCGGCAACCGGGAGGGTCGCCTCGACAAGGGGATGCAACGCGCGTGGGTGCAGGCCGATTCGGCCGAGCGGGCGTACATCCCCGGCACGATCGAACCGGGCCGGTGGCACGTGGAGCTCGGCATCGCCGAGGTCGCGCCAGCGGGCGCCACCTGGCACGTCGAGGTGCGGTGCACCGACGCCGCGACAGGTCCCGAGATGAAGGCGGACCCCGTCGACGCGGCGCACGTCGCCAACCCGAAGCCCGGGTGGTACCGCGGCGACTTCCACATGCACAGCTGGAACTCGAACCCGAAGGCCCCGACGTACGAGCAGTTCGTGCAGTACGGGCGCGACGCGGGCCTCGACTTCCTCCCGATGACCGAGTACGTCGTGAACCGGCACTGGAACGAGCTCGGCGCGGTGCAGCGGGCGAACCCCGACATCCTCCTGTGGCCCGGCCGCGAGGTCATCACCTACTTCGGTCACGTCATCGTGCTCGGCGAGACGCCGTCCACCGTGGAGTACCGACAGGGCTTCGAGGACGTCACGATGCGCGACATCCAGCGCGACGTGCTGACCGACGGGGCCACCTTCGGCATCGCGCACCCGACCGTGTTTCCCGAGGCGCAGTTCGGGAGCACCTGCCGCGGCTGCGAGTTCCAGCTCTCCGATTCCGTCGACCTCGACCGCGTCGACACCGTCGAGGTGCTCACCGACGACATGGTCGTCGCCGGCGTGCAGAACCCGTTCGTCCGGACGGCCATCGACTTCTGGCAGCACCTCCTCGACGAGGGCCACAAGGTGACGGCGGTGAGCGGTTCCGACGACAAGCTCGGCCCCGGTCTCGGCAGCTCGTGCACCGCGGTGTACGCCACCGAGCTGTCGCGCACGGCGCTGCGTACGGCCGTGCGCAGCGGCCACGCGTACGTGCAGGCGCTCGGGGCGAAGCACTCGCCGTCGCTCGAGATGACGGCGACCGCGCCCGACGGCGCGACGGCGATCATGGGCGACACCGTCGTGGCCGACCGCTCGACGATGACCGTCACGGTGACGAACGCGATCGGCCAGCACCTGCGCGTCCTCCGCGACGGCAAGGAGGCGGAGGTCGTCGACATCGACCGCAGCCCGTTCGTGCACACGTTCGAGGCCGACCGCGCGCCCGACGAGGGCCCGCTCGGCACCTACTGGCGCGTCGAGACGTTCGACGACGTCTCGCTCACCACCATCGCGAACCCCATCTTCCTGGCCGACCGACAGCCCCTCGTCCGCAACGCGACGGCAGCGACCTCGACCACGGCCGTCACCACGACGACGGCACCGGCCCGGGCCGACGCCACGGCGTCCACCGGTGACTCGTTGCGGGGCCCGTGGACCGCCGTCGTCGTGTTCGTCGTGGTGGTGGCCGGCCTGATCTCGGGACGGCGATGGGTGAAGCGCCGCGAGGTGCGCGGCACCGACCGTCCCGGTGCGTCATGATCTTGGGGTGCGCGTCGAGATCGGACCGGTCAGCGGTGACTCGGCCGTGGTGTGGATCCGCTACGGCCGGGGGGTCGTGCGCCACCTGAGCGGAGCGGACGCGTCGCCGATGACGGCCAACGTCCTCGAGCGCTTCACCGAGCTCCTCGACGAGTTCGAACGGATCGCCGTCGCCGGCCACACGTTCCACTGGTCGGGGGAGCGGTCGCCCGAGGAGGTCGAGTTCCTCATGAAGGGCCTCTACGAGATCGGGCTCGCCGTCGAACGCGAGCACGAGCTGGGCCACATGGAGCTCCGCCCGGCGGAGGCCGACGAGTTCCACGTCACCGCCGTGCGGCAGATCCTCTCCGAGGTCGAGCAGGAGGGCCCGACGTCGGCCCAGTTCGTGGACGGCCTTCGCTCGGATTGGGGTGTCGCCGGCGAGAGCTGATCGGTATCCTCCGAGCCATGGTGGGACGCAGGGGATTTCTGAAGGGTGGCGCCGCGCTCGCGGCCGGAGCATGGGGAGCGGGTTCGCTCGGCGGATGTGCCCCGGCGCCTGACCCGGTGCGGTCGAGCGGGCCGGCCGGCGAGGCGGGCATCGACCACATCGTCGTGCTGATGATGGAGAACCGGTCGTTCGACCACTTCCTCGGCTGGCTGCCGGGCGCCGACGGCAAGCAGGCCGGCCTGTCGTTCCCCGGCAAGGACGGGGCGATGCACCCGACCCACCACCTCACGCAGTTCGCCAGCTGCGACTACAAGGACCCGGACCACTCGTATTCCGGCGGGCGTCGGGAGTACA
This sequence comes from Acidimicrobiales bacterium, assembly GCA_046331245.1. Taxonomy (GTDB): domain Bacteria; phylum Actinomycetota; class Acidimicrobiia; order Acidimicrobiales; family Microtrichaceae; genus SSF14. Next base: position 162,026 of record JAXLRH010000004.1, read on the forward strand.
ACGGCGGCAGGTGCGACGGCTGGCTCACGCAGTCACCCGACGACTTCCCGATCGGCTACTACGAGGCCGCCGACCTGTCGTTCTTCGGCAACGTGGCGCCGGCGTTCACCGTGTGCGACCGCTACTTCGCGGCCACCATGGGCCCGACGTTCCCCAACCGGATCTTCCACCACGCGGGCCAGACCGACCGCGACCACAACACCCTCGACATCAGCACGCTGCCCACGATCTGGGACCGTCTCTTCGGCGCCGGTCTGCAGGGCCGCTACTACTTCTCCGACGCGCCGGTCACCGCGCTGTGGGGCGCCCACCTGCTGCCGATCACCCGCACCATCGACGGCTTCTTCGAGGACTGCCGCACCGGCCGCCTGCCGAACGTGTCCTACGTCGACCCGCGGTTCCTGATCCCGCCGCTCGGCACGTCCGGCGACGACCACCCGGCGAGCGACATCCGCGCCGGTGAGCAGTTCCTCACCGAGGTGTACCGGGCCGTGACGTCGAGCCCGAACTGGGCGCGCACCGTGTTCGTCGTGAACTTCGACGAGTGGGGCGGCTTCTACGACCACGTGGCCCCCGAGGAGGCGCCCGACTCGAACCCGGCCACCGCCCTGCGCGGGTTCCGCGTCCCCAACGTCGTCATCTCGCCGCTTGCCAAGCGCGGCCACGTCGCCCACGACACCTACGACCACGCGTCGGTGCTGAAGATGATCGAGTGGGCCTGGGACCTCGAGCCGCTGGCGCCCCGGGATGCGGCCGCCAACAACCTCGCCGACGTGCTCGACCTGGGCGGCGTCCCCAACCTCGACGTGCCGCACTGGGAGGCGCCCTCGTTCGAGCCGATCGACTGCTCGGCGCACTTCTTCGACGACATCTTCGGGCCGCTGCTCGCGCAGGCCCGCGACTGGGGCTTCGCGACCTAGCCCGGGTGCCGGGTCGACCGGTCCGGTCGGGTCGCCGACCTACGGCCCGAACGACTGCCAGGTGCCGCCGAGCTCCACCTGGCCGACGCCCGGCTTCGTGAAGTCGCACACGCCGTCGGGGAACGTCGGGTGCAGGCGGGCGCGCTGGTCGTCGGTGAGCGTCACCTTGTAGAGCCCTGCGGTGATCGCCGCGTCGACCGACATCAGCCGGCACTTGATCACGTCCTCGCGCAACGGCGAGCCGGCGACGATTCGCGGGTCGCCGTGCAGCGGGTACGGATCGGTGCACGGGCCGGGTCGGTCGTAGACGTCGTCGCCGGTCGCGACGAGCGTGCCGTCGGGCTCGAAGCAGCTGTTGACGCCGCCGGTCGGTCGCGTGGCCGTCATCCGCTCGTCGAGCGTCCGCTGCGACGGCGCCGTGCGGTCGTTCCGGCCCTCGTACTTCAGCTTCGTCGCCCACGTGTCGAGCGTCCCGATGATGTCGGGGCCGAGGCTGATCGCGCCCGTGAGGCTGTCGATGAGCGACTTGCCGGGCGGGAGGCCACGGGTCCAGATGGCGAGGTTCGGCGCCTGCTTGCCGTCGCTCGTGCGGAGGCGCTCGCGGATCGTGAACGCCCGGTACCGGTCGTGGATGTCACCGAGCGGGTCGGTGTAGAGGTTCACGAGGATGATCGGGATGCGGGGGAGGTCGCCCCCGGCCTCGGTGACCCGACCGGTGCGGTAGCTGGTGCGCAGCGACTGCTCGTCGGCCGCGACGCGGCTCGGCTGCCACTGCCCGTCGATGTCGTGGCTGCCGATGCCGGCGTTCAGGGTGAGGAACTGGTCGACGCTGATCGCGCCGGCGTCGAGCGCCGACAGGCCGTACTGCAGGCCCACGTTGTCCCAGGCGCGGCGGGCGAACCCGGTCGCCGGGTCCTTGCCGTAGACGGCCACGTTGATGTCCTGCAGGGTGCACCGGAGCCCGGTCGGGTTGGACACCGGGTCGTACACCTGGTCCTTCGGCGGTTCGGGGAACGCCGCCGTGCCGAGGCCGGGGAGCGCCGAGGCGACACCGGCGACCGCGTCGCCGAACCCGCACTTCGACGGGTCGACCGCTGGTACGAACGTCTGCTCCCAGAAGTCGCACGTCTTCGCGGTGAGGTGGCCGTTGACCGCGATCTTCTGCTCCGTCGTCCAGTCGGCGGCGGCCGGGCTGCGGTAGTAGCGGTTGAGCAGCGCGCAGTCGAGGACGCCGCCGGAGATCGAGATGGCGTCGGGGAACGGGAGGATCGGCGCGATCGCGTCGAGGATGCCCGGGTAGTTCTGGGCGATCAGCAGCTGCTGGATCGCGCCGCCCGATCCGCCCTCGCCGATCGTGATGTCGGGAAGGCCGTAGGTCTCGGCGAAGTGCTCCTTCACCATCATCGCGGTCTCGGCCGACAGCACGTCGTTGCAGCTCACCTGGAACGTGTTGAGCGTGTCCGTGGCGATCGCATACCCCTGGGCGACGACCTCCGGGTCGGGATCGCCCATCAGGTCGAAGCCCTGGCTGTAGGTCGTCCCGCACCCGCCGCCGAACCGGTAGATCAGCCGCTTGTTCCAGGTGACGCCCCGCGGCGTCATGATCGTGAACACGCCCCGATTGATCACGCCGGTCTCGACCTGCACCACGACGGGCCGGGTGCCGGCCGCCCCTGCGGGGCCCGTGAGGTACGCGTCGGCGGGCACGGCGTCGGGGTCGGCGAGCGCCTTCAGCTTCTTGTCGGCGGTGAAGTACTTCCACGTCGTGGTGGTCGGCGAGAAGCAGTTGCCGTCGTCGGTGGGCGCCGCCAGGCCGAAGTTCTGGGCCGTGCACGTGGGCATCGGCAGGTGCGGGCCGCTGAAGACGGGGCCCTCGACGGGGTGGTTGGTGACCCTGAGCGAGGCGGTCGCGTCGCCGACGGTCATGCGGATCGTCTGCCGCCCCTCGGCGAGGCCGGTGAGCAGGACCAGGACGCGCCCTGCGTCGTCGGCGCCCTTCGCCGTGGCCGTGAGCGTGCGGCCGCCGGCGCGGAACGTCGGGGTGCGGGTGGCGCCGCGGACGGCGACGAGCACGTCGCCGCCGGTGACCCGGTCGGCGTCGGTCGAGACGGCCGTCAGCGTGACGCGCGATCGGGCGCCACTGGCTGGGCTCGTGGTCGACGTCGCACCGCCGGCCGCGCTCCCACCAGTGCTGCAGGCGCCGGCGGCGAGCAACGCGCCAACGCGACGGCGACGACTGTCGATCTCTTCACAACGATCTCCCCCGGGTGACGGCGGTCAGCATAGAGAGAGGTCACGGGTCGGACGGAACCGGTACGGTCTGCGCTCGTGGTCGTGCGAGAAGGGTGGTCCGGGCTGCGTCGCGTCGTGTCGTCGTCGTTGCTCGTGACGGCGCCCGTCGTGCTCCTCACCGCGGTCGCCGCAGGATGCGTCGGCGCCACCGACGCCACCGTCGTCGCGACCGGCGCCGGTCGTTCGGCGGCGACCACGTCGACGGTGCCCGCAGCCCCGCCGCTTCCCGCCTGCGTCGCGCCGATGAGCCTCGAGCAGAAGGCCGGTCAGGTGCTGATGGTGCTCGTGTCCTCGCCCGCCGCCGCCGGCAACGTCGTCGCCGCCGGCCAGGTCGCCGGGTATGCGCTCGTCGGCTCGCAGAGCGGCGACGTCGCGGCGGCCGTGGCCGCGGTCGCGGCGAAGTCGAAATTCCCCGTGTTCGCGTCCGGTGACGAGGAGGGCGGCACCGTGCAGCGGTTCCGCGACCTCCTCGGCGAGCTCCCGTCGGCCGCCGCGCTGGCACGCGACAACTCGCCCGAGGAGGCCGGCCGGATCTTCGGCGCCTACGGAACGAAGCTCAAGGGGCTCGGTCTCAACATGAACTTCGGCCCGAGCCTCGACGTGGGCGGCGGCTCCGGTCTCGGCACCCGGTCGTTCGGCGACTCCGTCACGAAGGTGACCTCGTACGGACTGGCGGTCATCGCGGCGGTGCAGGGTGCCGGGCTCATCCCGGTGGCGAAGCACTGGCCGGGCATCGGCGCCGGCAAGGCCGACCCGCACACCGCGGAGCTCCCGATCGCCGGCCTCGCCACCCTCCGCAAGAAGGATCTCGTCCCGTTCGCCAAGGCGATCGGCGCCGGCGTCGGGGCGATCATGGTGAGCCACGCGATCGTGCCCGGCCTCACCGACGGGCTCCCGCATCGCTCTCGCGGGCGGCCATCACCGGCGAGCTGCGCGGCCGCGAGCACTTCAGCGGCCTGGTCGTCACGGACTCGTTGGGCATGGGAGCGGTCGCCGCCCACTTCGACGACGCGACGGCGGCCGTCGTCGCGGTGGCGGCAGGCGCCGACCTGGCGCTCGTTTCGGAGCCGGCATCGGTGGCTGCGGCGCACCAGGGGATCGTCGACGCGGTCACCGCAGGGCGCATCACGGCGGACCAGCTCGACCAGTCGGTGGGGCGCGTGCTGCGGGCGAAGGGCGTCGATGCCTGTCCTGCGTGACCCATGGCCCGCCCGACGTGCGACGATGGGGCCATGACCGATTCCACGAGCTTCACCCATCACGCCGTCGTCGGGTTCGACGGCTCGGCCAACTCCGCCGCCGCGCTGCAGTGGGCGTTCGATCACGTCCGTCGCCTCGGTGGCGGCACCATCAAGGTCGTCATGAGCTGGAGCTACGCCCCCTCGGCCATGAGCGGGTACGGCATCGGTGGCAGCCTGCCGCCGGCCGAGTCGATGCAGGAGGCCTCGGAGGCGGCGCTCACGGAGGCGCTCGCCGACGTCACGGTTCCCGAGGGGATCACGCTCGACACCGTCGTCCGCGAGGGGCCGGCGGCGAAGGTGCTCATCGAGGAGGCCGAGGGCGCCGAGGTGCTCGTCGTGGGCAAGCGCGGCCACGGCGGCTTCCTCGGCCTGCTCATCGGCTCGATCACCAACCAGGTCGCGAACCACGCGACCTGCCCGGTGGTCATCGTCCCCTCGGAGTAGTCGTCGCGGAGTAGTCGTCGGCCGGGCCCGTCGGAGGCCCGCGATCGTGATGTCCGATTTCCGCTGACCGATCGGGGTCGCGTCGTCGATACTGACGGCATGCACCTCGACCACGAACGTTGCTACCGCATCGTGTCGAGCCGCGACCGGCGGTTCGACGGCTGGTTCGTCACCGCCGTCCGCACCACCGGCATCTATTGCCGGCCGAGTTGTCCGGCGCGGACGCCGGCGCCCGGCAACGTCACCTTCCATGCGTCGGCGGCCGGCGCCCAGCTCGCCGGGTACCGCGCCTGCAAGCGTTGCCGGCCCGACGCCTCGCCCGGGTCGCCGGAGTGGAACGTCCGCTCCGACGTGGTGGCGCGGGCGATGCGGATGATCGCCGACGGGGTAGTGGATCGCGAGGGCGTGCCGACGCTGGCGCGGCGTCTCGGGTACAGCGACCGCCACCTCAACCGCCTCCTCGTCGCCGAGGTGGGTGCCGGCGCCCTCGCGCTCGCCCGATCGCAGCGGGCGCAGAACGCCCGCGTCCTGATCGAGACCACGTCGATGCCGATGGTCGACGTCGCGTTCGCCGCCGGGTTCGCGAGCCTCCGCCAGTTCAACGACACGGTGCGCGAGGTCTACGCCGCGAGCCCCACCGAGCTGCGCGCGGCAGGGCGTCCCCGCAACGGCGGCCCGACGGCAGCGGCGGCCGGCGCTGCGCTCACGCTCTCGCTCCGCCTGGCCCACCGGGCACCCCTCGCCGCCGCGCCGATGTGGGAGTTCCTGCGTCGCCGCTGCATCGACGGGGTCGAGTGGACCGACGGTGACGCCTACGTGCGCACGCTGTCGCTCCCCAGAGGTCACGGCGTGGTCTCGTTGACGCCCGACGAGCGCTTCGTGTCGGCCACGCTCCGTCTCGCCGACGTGCGTGACCTCACGGCCGCCGTGGCTCGCTGCCGGCGCGTGCTCGACCTCGATGCCGACCCGGTCGCGATCGACGAGCGGCTGGCGGCCGATCCGGCGCTCGCCCCGCTCGTCGCCGAACGCCCCGGCCTGCGCTCGCCCGGCGCGGTCGACGGTTTCGAGATGGTCGTGCGCGCCGTGCTCGGCCAACAGGTGTCGGTCGCCGGGTCGCTGCGGAGCGCTGCGGCCCTGGTCGCCGAACACGGTCGTGCGCTCGATCTCGCCGTGGTTGGGACGGGCGCCGATGCCGAGCCCGACGACGAGGGACCCACCCCGCGGCGGCTGTTCCCGACGGCCGAGGTCGTGGCCGCGCTCGACCCGGCCACGTTGCGGCTCCCGGCGCGCCGGGCCCGGGCCCTCGTCGACGTCGCAGCCGCGGTGGCCGACGGCCGCATCGTGCTCGACCCGGGCGCCGATCGCGACGCGGCCCGTGCCGCGCTGCTGTCGGTCGGCGGCATCGGGCCGTGGACCGCCGACTACGTCGCGATGCGGGCGCTCGGCGACCCCGACGTGATGCTCGCCGGCGACCTGGTCGTGCGCCGCCGTGCCGAGTCGATCGGCATCGCTCCCGGCGACCTCCTCGCACATTCCGAACGCTGGGCGCCCTGGCGCACCACCGTCGTCCACCACCTCTGGGCGTCCCAACCGGACGCGTCGACCTCTCCCGAACCCCGAACCGAACGGACCTCCGCATGACCACCACCGTCACCCGCCGAACCCATCCGAGCCCACTGGGCACGCTCACCCTCGTCGCCTCCGACGCCGGCCTCCGCGCCGTGCTCTTCCCCGAGGAGCGGCCCGGTCGGGTCGTGATCGTCGAAGCCGATGCCGAGAGCGAGGCGGCTCCCGAGGGGCGGCTCGAGCTGCTCGAGCGGACGGCCCGTCAGCTCGACGAGTACTTCGCCGGCGATCGCCACGAGTTCGACCTCGAGCTCGACCCGGTCGGCACCCCGTTCCAGCTGCGGGCATGGGAGGCGCTCCGACGGATCCCGTACGGCGCCACCGGCACCTACGGCGAACAGGCGGTGCGCATGGGGTCGCCGTCGGCCGTGCGCGCCGTGGGCGCCGCGAACGGACGCAACCCGATCTCGATCATCGTGCCCTGCCACCGCGTCGTCGGCGCCGACGGCACGCTCACCGGATACGCCGGGGGCATGGATGCGAAGCGCTTCCTGCTCGACCTCGAGGCGGGCGAGCGCCGGCTGTTCGGCTGACGCCGGGCCGCGTCAGCTCTTGGTCGTGGAGTCGGCCTCGACGACGTCGGGGCGGCGGGCCCGGCGACGGACCGGCGCCGTTGTCACGGCCAGCACCCGGCTGCGGTCGGTCGGGAGGTTCTCCGCCACCTCGCCGAGGATCTCCTGATCCTGGTCGAGCAGCGGGACGGCGAGCACGATCACGTCGGCTGCCTTGCTCGCGAAGAGCGTGAGCGCGCTGCCCATGAGCGGCCCGCCGTCGAACAGCACGATCTGGCCACGGTCACGCGCCACCTCGAGGATTGGCCCGATGGCATCGCGGCGGAGGGCCTCGCGACGCTCGATCTTGCCGACACCGAGCACCTCGACCTTGGGCAGGCCGGTCTCGGTGAAGTAGTTCACCGGCTTGGAGGGCTTCTTCACCTCGGCGGCGAGCACGGCGCTGATGCCGGCGGACGGGCTGGCGTCGAAGATCTCCGAGACCGTCTGGGTGCGGAGGTCGCCGTCGACGATGACCACCGAGTAGCCCGAGCGGGACAGGCGGCGGGCGAGGGCGAGCGTGAGCGTCGTCGTGCCGGCCGAGGGCTGGGTGCCGACGACGGCGATCGTGAGCGCGTGGTCGATCTCGGGATCGGCCATGGCCTCGGCGCGCACGCTGAGGCGTTCGAGCATCTCCCTCGCCTCGGGCGGGGTGGTGGTGAGCGCGGCGAGCGGCTTGTCGAGCAGCGCCCGGTTGCGGGGGAACGAGCCGACCACGGTGGTGCCGAGCATCTGCGCCACCGACGTCTCGTCCAGCACCTTCGACGACAGCTGTGCGAGCACCAGCGCGACGGCCACGCCGGCGAGGCCGCCGAGCACGGTGCCGCCGACGAGGATCAGCTTGCCCGGCGTGCCCTTTGGCGACGACGGCGTGACCGCCTGCTCGATGATCGTGTTCGGCGACTGGTTCTGTGCGCCGAGCTCGATGTCGCTCTTCGCGGCCATGATCCGGTCGTACTCGGCGCTCAGCGCGTCACGCGCCTGCACCTCCTTGCCGGCCACGTCGGAGGCCTGGGGCACGAACCCGTTGCCCTGCGGCGTGTTGCGTGCGGACTCGATGTAGGGGGCCATCTTGGCGGCGATGGCGGCGGTGGCCGCGTCGAGCTTGGCCTGCACGTCGAGCAGGCGGGCGTTGAGCACGTTGATCTCGGGCTGGCGGGCCTGCACGAGACGCGACGAGGCGTCGGTGATGTAGACGTTCGCGACGGCGTTGGCGATGGCCGACGCCGACTTCGCGTTCCCGGACGTGGCGGTGATGTGGATGATGTCGGTCGACGGCTCCTGCTCCACGTCGATCGCGTCGGCGATGTCGGCCGCCGACAGCTTCCCGCCGAGCTTCTTGGCCGCCTTGGCGAGCGTGTCGGTGCTCGTGACCACCGAGATCTGGCTCACGACATAGCGGTCGGGCTGGTTGGCGGCGCTGATCGCGCCGGCGCCCGAGGTGGGCGAGGCGATCCCGATGGACGCCGTCGCCTCGTAGGAATCGGTCGAGTTCATGATGCTGAACACGCCGGGGAGCGCGCCGAGCAGTGCGCACAGCACCACGAACCGGATCCGTCGCTGGACGGCGGCGAGGATGAAGGACCACTCCACGCGATGTGCCTTTCGGACTGCGGAGCGGTCACGGGACGCTCCGGGGGGTTCACTATCTTGCGGGTTGGGCTGCGTCCCGTCGAGTCAGCAACCGTGCCCGTTCCTGCACCAGGCCGCGGACGCGACCGGATGCAATGGCTCCGCGTCGCAGTATGTGGATGAGGGAGCGCTGTGTCACGCGTTGTTTGTTGGCTGCGAGCAGCCCGGGCCGGTGCCCGCCCTCGCCGTCGGGCCCGCCCCTGCCGGGGAGACCCTGGCGGACGATCACCTCGGACATGCCGATGCCGTACATGTGGTGCTGGCGCACCATCGTCCAGAGGCCGGGACGATGGCGGTAGTGCACGACGGCGTCGGGGGCGTACGCGAGCTCGATGCCGGCGTCGGCGAGGGCCCATCCGAAGGCGATGTCCTCGCAGCGGGTGAGGCCCTCGGTGAACCCGCCGACGGCGTCGAACGCCGAGCGGCGCGCCGCCATGTTGGCCGACACGGGGTAGGCGTGGCCGAGGTAGGCCGGGAGCTCGCCGGGGGTGGCCGGCGGGCGCCAGCGTTCCTGACCGGCGGGGGAGAGCCGCCGCTCGTCGAGGAAGCCGCCGACCACCTCGTGGCGACCGAGCTCGTCGACGAGCGCCGACAGCCAGTTCGGTTCGACGATGTCGTCGGCGTCGCAGAAGGCGAGCAGCGGAGCATGCGCCGCACGCGCTCCGACGTTGCGGGCGTGCGCCGCGCTGCGCTCCGTCGACGAGTCGACGACGCGCAGGGTGGCGAGCGGATGGAGGGGCGGGTCGGCGACGGCGGGATCGTGCACGAGGCCGGCCTGGTTCATGGACAGGATCAGCTCGAACGGACGGTCGAAGTCCTGCGCGGCGAGCGCGCAAAGCTGCTCGGGCAGGAACTCGTCGATGCCGCCGATCGGGATGACGACCGAGACGGCGGGCGTCGCCTCACCGGTGGTCGTGTCGTCGGCGGTCATGCGGCGCGGCGGCGCGCCCGGTACTCGCGGGCGACGAGCAGGAGGAAGCCGCTGTCGCGGATGAAGTAGCGGAAGAACAGCCGCCGCGGCTCCTGCGCGAAGCGGTACAGCCACTCCGCCGAGCAGCGCTGCACCCACTTGGGCGCACGCTTGCGGATGCCGAGGTACATCTCGGCCGACCCGCCCAGGCAGAGCACGAACGGGAGGGCGAACGACGCGGCGCCGAGCTGATCGAAGATCTCCTCGGCGATCAGCGAGTCCTTCGGGTGGCCGAGGCTCAGGATCACGACCTCGGCCCGCGCCTCGGTGATCTCGGCCACGCAACGCGTCGCGAGCTCGACGATCTCGGCGTGGGAGCCGGCGTCCACGAGTGGTGCGACGAGGGCCCGTGCCCCCGGGTGCGACCGCTCGAGACCGGTGGCGACCGCGGCGCTCGGCGCCAGGACGAACACCGGTGTGGAGGTGGCGACGAGGCGTGGCCACAGCTCGGCGAACAGGTCCGAGCCCGTGAGCCGGTAGCGCAGGCGGGCACCGAGGAGGCGGCTGGCCCACACGATGGGCTGCCCGTCGGGCAGCACGCACCAGGCTCGTCCGTACAGGTGGCGCACCCCGTCGTCGGGGTCGTTGACCACCTGGAGGAGCAGATCGGTGTTCGGCGTGACGACGAGCGGCAGGGCTCCGACGTCCTCGGCGTGCCCGGCGAGCACGCGATCCGCGACCGGGACGATGGACGTGTCGTCGACGAAGCGGAGGCCGAACAACTCGACGCGGGTCAACCCGTCCACGTGCGAAGTCGCCCGGTTCATCCTCCGGAAGCGTACAGACCGAACGTGGTTCTCCCAACCGGCCGGGGCGGTCCTCCGACACCTCTCTCCGACGCCCCAGGAGGTCATTGCGTTCGCGGGGACCCTCGGTCAACATGACCGGCGATCGAGTGGAGTGAATGAACATGATGGAACCCGAACGAGCCCTGCGCGCCGGGGTCGTGGGAACCGGAGGCATCTCGAAGGAACACCTCGCGTTCCTCGCCGCGTCGCCCCGGGCAGAACTGGTCGGAGTGTGTGACGTGTCGCCGGCGGCGGTGGCGCACGCTGCGGAGACCTACGGCACGACGGCGTACGCGTCGGTGGCGGCCATGCTCGAGGGTGCGTCGCCCGACGTGGTCCACGTGCTGACGCCGCCGACCACCCACATCGCGATCGCCGAGCAGTGCCTGGCAGCGGGCGCCCACGTCGTGTGCGAGAAGCCGATCACGCTCGACGCCCCGTCGCTCGAGGGGCTGCTCGCCACCGCCGAGCGGGCGGGCCGGCGCATCGTCGAGAACCACAACTACCGGTTCAACCCCGAGGTCGTGCACATCGACGGCCTCGTGGCCGCCGGCACGCTGGGGCGGGTCGCGGAGGTCGAGATCCGCATGGGTCTCCCGGTGAACGATCCCGGTGGTCGCTTCGGCGACCCGAACCTGCCGAGCCCCATCCACCTGCTCCCGGCCGGCGTGATCCACGACTTCATCACGCACCTCGTCTACCTGCTCGGCCACTTCGCACCCGGCGTCGAGTGGTCCACCGTCGACAGCCGGTGGAACGCGCACGGCGGGGTCGCTCACGTCGCCGTCGACGACCTGGATTCGATCCTCGTCGGCGCCGACCCGTCCGGTGAGGCGGTGCACGGTCGCATCCGGTTCTCCGCCCAGCTGGCGCCGGACTGCTTCGAGATCACCGTCCGCGGCACCGAGGGGTACGCGCAGGTCGAGATCTTCTCCGGTCGGATCACCGAGGTCGTGCCCCGCCCGGTCGGCAAGCAGCTCACCTCGATCGCGAACATGATGATCGGCGGCGTGTCGCTGTTCGCCGCCGGGCCTCGCTCGCTGAAGCGCAAGATCATGCAGCAGGGCCCGTACGTCGGGCTGGCGAACTTCCTCGACCTCACGTACGCGGCGCTGGCGTCGGGCGCCGAGCCGCCCGTCACGGCCGCGGACATGCTGACCACCAGCCGGCTCATCGACCGCCTCGTCGCCGGTCGCTCGCGGTCCGACGCGCCGACCGGGGAGCAGGTGTCGTCATGAGGGTCCTCGTCACCGGTGCCACCGGGTTCGTCGGCACGTCGGTCGTGGCCGAGGCGCTGCATGCCGGCCACGACGTCACCGCCGTGGTGCGGCCGGCGTCGTCGTCCCGCGCGTTCGGCGGGTTCGCCGACCACCCCCGCCTGCGGTTGGCCCGCGTCGACCTGCGCGACCGCGCCGGGTTGGCGGGCTGCTTCGACGACGTCGACGCGGTCATCCATCTCGCCGCCGCCAAGTCCGGCGACTTCGCCACGCAGTTCGCCGGCACGGTGCTCAGCACGGAGAACCTGCTGGCGGCGTTGGTCGGCTCGCCGGTCCGCCGCCTCGTCGCCGTCAGCACCTTCTCCGTGTACGACTACTCGAACCTCCCGGCCGGCTCGGTGATCGACGAGCAGACCCCCATCGACCTGCACCCGCAGAAGCGTGACGAGTACGCGCAGACCAAGCTCATCCAGGAGCGCCTGTACCGCGAGGAGATGGCCCGACGCGAGGTCGTCATCCTCCGTCCCGGCATGATCTACGGACGCGACAACCTCTGGCACGCGCTGCTCGGCGCCGAGCTCGGACCCTTGTTCCTCCGCATCGGCAGCCGCGCCACGCTGCCCATGACGTACGTCGAGAACTGCGCCGAGGCCATCGTCGCCGCGGTGGACGCCGAGGGCGTCGCCGGCCTCACGCTCAACATCGTCGACGACCCGCTGCCGACGCAGGCCGAGTTCGTGGCCGCGCTCGGCAAGCAGATGGAGCTGCCGTCGTCGATCCCGGTGCCGTGGCCGGTGATGAAGGCCGGCGCCCACCTCGTCTCGGCGGTCAACGACCGGTTCCTCGGCGGGCGGGCGAAGTTCCCGGGCATCGTCGTGCCCGAGAAGCTCGACGGCCGGTTCAAGCCGTTCGGGTACACCAACGCGGCGGCCCGGCGGGCCCTCGGTTGGGCGCCGCGCTTCGGGCTCGACGAGGCGATCACCCGCAGCCTCGGCGATGTCGACGTGGCGGCGGAACGGGCGAACGCCTCGTGACGTCGGGCCAGTCGGGCCGGTCGGCACGGCGGACCGTCGCGTACCTCACCGGCGAGTACCCCCGTGCGACCGACACGTTCATCCAGCGCGAGATCGCGGCGGTGGAGGAGTGCGGCGTCGCCGTGGAGCGGTTCGCGGTGCGGCGGCCGGGCGACGAGCACATGGTGGGCGACCAGCAGCGCGCCGAGCGCGACCGAACCACCTATCTGCTCGAACGGCCGCGTCCGGAGTACGCCCGTGCGCTCGCGACGGCGTTCGCCGCGTCGCCGCGCCGGTTCCTCTCGGCCGCTCGGCTGGCGGTGCGCACCCGGCGCCTCGGTCCGCAGGGCGCGTTCCGCCAGGTCGCGTACTTCGTGGAGGCCGCCGTGCTCGCCGACCTGATGCGTCGGCGCTCCGTCGACCACCTCCACAACCACTTCGCCGATTCGAGCTGCACCGTCGCGATGTTGGCGGCCGCGCTGGGCGGCACCACCTACAGCTTCACGCTGCACGGCCCGGCCATCTTCTTCGAGCCCCACGAGTGGCAGCTGGGGGAGAAGATCCAGCGTGCCGCGTTCTGCGCGGCCATCAGCTCGTTCGCCCGCTCGCAGGCGAGCCTCTTCTGCGAGCCGGAGGACTGGGACCGCATCCGCATCGTCCACTGCGGCGTGAGCGACTCCGAGGCCGACACCGCCGTCGCCGACCGTGCGAGCGACGCCTCGGCGCCGGTCGAGCTGCTGTTCGTCGGGCGGCTCGATCCCGTCAAGGGCGTGCTGGTGCTGTTCGACGCGGTCACCGAGCTCGTCGCGGCAGGCCACGACGTCCGCCTCACGCTGGTCGGCGACGGGCCGCAGCGCCCCGAGCTCGAACGGCGAACGGCCGAGCTCGGCCTCGTCGACGCGGTGCGGTTCGCCGGCTACCGGTCGCAGCCCGAGGTGCAGGCCCACCTCGCGGCGTCCGACGTGTTCGTGCTGCCGAGCTTCGCCGAGGGTGTGCCGGTGTCGCTCATGGAGGCGATGGATCGCCGGCTGCCGGTCGTGGCGACGAACGTGGGTGGCGTCACCGAGCTCGTGCACGACGGGGTCGACGGCCTCGTCGTGGCGCCCGGCGACGTGACCGCGCTGCGTGACGCGCTGGCCTCGCTGGTGGTCGACCCGGATCGGCGCCGTGCGCTCGGCGACGCGGGGCGGTCCACCGTGCGCGCCGACTTCGACTCGCTCACGGAGGCGCGACGCCTCGTGACGCTCTTCGCCGATCCTGCGCTCCCGTCGCCGGACTCGGTGCGACCGGCTCCGGCCGATCTGCCGCGTTGACTACGATCCTCGGCACGTCCCCGCACGGTTCCGGGAGGAACTCCACATGAACGTCCGCACGATCGCAGTGTCCATCGCCGTGAGCGCCCTGGCGGCCCTCGGCCTCCAGACCGCCGCCTCGGCTGCGGCGCCCGGCTTCACCGTTCCGGCCACCACGATCAACGCCGGCGACAGCCTCGCCGTCACGCTCACCGACTCGTGCGTCGACGCCGAGGGCAACCGCTCGTTCGGCAATCTGAACCAGTACAACGAGACCACGAACTCGGTGGTGTCGGTGCGTGACATCAAGGGTCACGACTTCATCAACGGGTTCAGCAACACGTACACGTTCCCCACCCCGGGCGAGTACACGCTGCAGCGCTTCTGCGACATCGGCGGCTACGTCGGCAAGATCACCATCACCGTGCTGGCCCCCGGCGCCACCACCACGACGGCTCCGCCGGCCGCGACCACCACGGTGGCCGTCACGCCCACCACCGCTCCGGCCACCACGTCCCCCGCCACCACGGCCCCGGTCGTCGTCGAGGGCACCACGGCCACCAATTCGTCCGGGACCAGCTCCTCGGGCAGCGCCACGGGCGCCGTCGCCGTCAAGGCCGAGGTCGCCTACACCGGCTGATCAGCGGCGCCGGAACCAACCGGCGACCACGCGTCGCGCCAACCACGCGTTGGTGACGGCGTACCGCTTCCACATGCGACGGGGCTCGCAGGCGAGTCGCCATGCCCACTCCATTCCGGAGCGTTGCATGAACGCGGGAGCCCGCGGCACGAAGCCGGCGAGCACGTCGAAGCTGCCGCCCACGCCGAGCACGAGGTCGGCCCCGAACTCGGTGAGATGCTCGGCGGCCCACAGCTCCTTGAACGGCGAGGGCATGCCGATGAACAGCAGGTCGGCGTCGCTGGCCCGGATCGTGTCGATCACCGCGGTGTGCTCGGGCTCGGAGAAGTAGCCGTCGCGGGCGCCGGCGATGCGCAGACCGGGGTGCTGCGTCGTGAGCACGTCGACGAGATGGCTCACCACCTCGTCGCGCGCGCCGAGCAGGTAGATCGATCGTCCGTCCTCGGCAGCGGCGGCGACGAGGCCAACCATGAGGTCGATGCCGGCGATGCGTTCGGGGAGGCGTCGGCCGAGCACCCGCCACGACCACAGCACGCCCATCCCGTCGGCGACGCGGAGCGACGCGTCCTGGATCACGCGGGCGAGGGCCGGATTCACCGACGCCATCCACAGCGTCGCGGCGTTCACCGTGACGACGAGGCGTGGTGTGGCGGACGGTTGCCGGAGGCGCTCGAGGAGGACCGGCATGGTCGTGCGATCGAGGTCCCAGTCGAAGACGTCCACCAGAGGTCTGGGCGCGTTGTCGAGGTCGTGCTCAGGCAATGGAGCCTCCGGGAGGCATCCCGGTCGCAATGGCGCCTGCGTACAGGCACCATCCCCACTCGTAGGGGCGGGTCTCGCGGTTGATCGCGAGCACGCCGCCGTCCCGCTCGTCGGCGTGGCCGAGCATCTCGCCGACGGCACGAACCCGCGACGAGAGCCGGCTGTCGGCACGGTCGATGTTGCGCCAGATGGTGGAGTGCTCCTCGTCCACCAGGGAGACGCCGATCTCGTTCCGGTCGATCCACCCGACGGACGCGTCGATCGCGTCCGAGTAGCGACCGCCGCCGGCCGCGGTGGTCGCGGCCAAGGCCATCGGAGCCATGCCGTGCTGGTGCACCGAGTACACCGCGTATCGCAACGCGACGTGACCGCGTCGGGCGTCGTAGTGCCACCACCACTGACCGAGCTCGCCCTGCAGGTCGCAGTGCCGATCGGCGAGCGCCGCTCCGGCCTCGGCGGCGCGGGTGTCGCCCAGCACGATGCCGGCGAACGCCAACGCCTGCACGGAGTAGATCTGGTCGGCGAAGTTGGCGATGTGGCCGCGGAGGCGGTCGACGACGTGCCCCCCGGGCCCGGCGTGCACCATGAGTCGGTAGGTGTGGTCGCACCGGGCGACGCGCAGCTCCTCGACGATCGCGACCGTGGCGTGCGTGACGGCGGCCGCGCCCTCGTCGTCGGCCGGTGAGCGGTGCAGCTCGTGGAGGAGGCCGCTGGCGCACCACGCGGTCTCCATCGTGGTGAACGAGCGCACGGCGTGGGGGAGCGCGGCGAGCGAGAGGCCGGCTGCGTCGAGCAGGGCGCCGGCGGACCGCCGGCCGCCGACGACGGCGTTCGCCCAGAGCGCGAGCCCGATGCCGGCGACGTAGCCGGTGCGTCGCACCTCGCCGATGATGGCGTCGATGCACCGCTCGGTGTCGATGCCGTGGGCTGCGGGGTCGTTCGCCGAGCGGGCGAGGCCGATCAGCGCGATGCAGCTGCTGGTGAGCGTCTCGTGGGGGTAGGTGGCGTCGACCTCGGTCCACGCTCCGTCGAGCAGTTGCCGCGAGAACAGATGGCGGTCAGCGTCGAACGAGGCGACGAGGCTCTGCAGGCAGAGCGGCGCCAGCCGACGGTAGGTCGCGAGCGTCTCGGCCGAGGCTCCGGCGAGGGACGTCGCGGCGCCGATCTCGTCGCGTCCGTCGGGGGACGTTGAGCCGTCACCGGTCCCGGTCGTCTGCCCCATGGGCCTCACGATACTTGTGAGTACGAAAAATCACCCCACCCGGGGCCAAATCAGGGGCGGGCGACGTGAGGCAGGTCCCTCAACCGAGGGACAGCAGATCGACGACGAAGACGAGCGTCTCGCCGCCGCGGATCACGCCGCCGGCCCCTTGCGAGCCGTAGCCGAGGTGCGGCGGGATGGTCAGTTGGCGACGGCCGCCGATGCGCATGCCGGCCACGCCCTGGTCCCAGCCGGGGATCACCTGACCGGCGCCGAGCCGGAAATCGAAGGGGTCGTTGCGGTCCCAGCTGGCGTCGAACTGCTGGCCGTTCGACCACGCCACACCGACGTAGTGGACGGTGACGACCGCGCCGGGCACGGCTTCGGCGCCCTCGCCCACGACGAGGTCGTCGACGACGAGGTCGGCGGGCGGCTCGGCGTCGGGGATGGTCACGGTCGGCTTGGTGTCGGACATGGCGTCGATGGTAACCGCCCGTCCCGCGGGCGCCGGCGGTCATGATGTCCCCCGTGTCCGTCTCGCTGCTCGTCGCCAACGCCGGTCGCCTCGGCGTGCTCGCGGTGCCGGTCGCCCTCGGGGTGCTCGTCGCCCGGCTGCGCCTCATCGGCAACGTGGTCGCCGCGATCGACGCGTTGAACGTCTACACGTTGTACGTCGGGTTCCCGGCGCTGATCGCGGCGGGCGTCGTGAACGTCGCCGGATCGGTCACCGGCAGCTGGGGATTCTGGGCGATCGTCCCCGTGGTCGACGTCGTGCTCGTCGTCGCCTCCCGGGCGTTGGGCGCCGCGATGGCGGGACGTCAGGCCGGGTCGATGGCGCTCGTGTGCCTGTTCGGCAACACGGCGTACCTCGGCATCCCGTTCGTGGTCAGCGTGCTCGGCGAGGCGGCGCGCGGCCCGGCCGCGGTGCTGGTGGCCGTGCAGGTGACCCTCGCGGTCGCAGTGGGCCCGGTGCTGCTGGTGCGGTGGAGCGGGACGGGCTCCGCCGGTGTCGACTGGGGTCGGGTGCTGCGCCAGCCGCTGCTGTGGGCGCCGTTGGTCGGGTTGGCAGCGCGAGCGCTGCCGGCCGGTGGGAGGGGCGCGGTGCTCGACGTGCTGTCGCCGCTCGCCGCCTCGACCGCCCCGATCGCGATGTTCCTCCTCGGCCTGTACCTCTTCGTGAACGCCGAGCGGATGCGGACGGCCGAAGCGGGGGTGTGGGCGCACGTCGCCGTTCGCCTCGTGGCGGCGCCGCTCGTGAGCATCGGCATCGCGGTCGCGTTGCGTCGATGGGGTGGGCTCGACGCCTCGGTGGTGCCGATCGTCGTGCTCCTCGGCGGGATGCCGGCCGCGATCACCACCTTCTCGCTCGCCCGCCACGCCGGCGTCGCGACCGAGCGCGTCGCGAGCGTCGTCGTGCGTTCGAGCGTCGCCTCCGTGCTGACCCTCCCGATCCTCGCGACGATCGCCGAGCGGGTCGGACGCTGGTGACCGGTATCCTCACATCGAGATCGAGGAACGGACGAGCAGTGGGCATTCGGGAGTTCACGGCCACGGAGGCGGTCATCGCCGACCGGCTGGCCGCCATGAAGGACGACGCAGGCAGTCACTCGCCGAGCCTCCTCACGCTGCGCGAGCAACTGCCGGAGCTCGAGATCAACGTCGACGCGTGCTTCATCTCGAACCCGTACGCCACGCAGCTCTTCCTCGACTACTTCACGGCCGAGCTCCTCGACACGGGCGCCATCCGTGACGTGCTCGAGTTCTACCCCTCGCAGAACCAGGTGATCGCCGGTCTGCTCGCCCAGCACCTCGGCATCGCGGACGACCGCGTGTTCGTCGGCAACGGCGCGATCGAGATCATCCAGGCGGTGATCCACAACTTCGCGAAGCGGCGCGTGCTGGTGACACTGCCGACGTTCTCGTCGTACTACGAGTTTGCGGAGGGTCGGGTCGACGTGGTCTTCCACACGCTCGACAAGGCGGACGACTTCCGGCTCGATCCGCAGGCGTACCTCGCGAAGGTGACCGAGACCGATCCCGACGTCGTGACGCTCATCAACCCGAACAATCCCGACGGCTCCTACTTCTCCTACGAGGACCTGCAGACGATCCTGCGGGGTCTGCCGCCCGACGTCACGGCGGTGGTCGACGAGAGCTTCATCCACTTCGCGTTCGAGGACCTCAACCTCGACATCCGCTCGATCATCGCCGAGTGCGAGGAGTTCCCGAACCTCGTGGTCGTGAAGTCGATGTCGAAGGACTTCGGCATCGCCGGCATCCGCGCCGGCTACGCGGTGATGCATCCCGACCGCATCGCGGCGCTGCTGGCGAACGGGTACCTGTGGAACTCGAACGGTCTCGCCGAGTACTTCTTCCGCCTGTACTGCCGCGACGACTTCCTCGAGCGCTACGACATCGTGCGCAAGCAGTACATCCTCGAGACGCAGCTCTTCTACCGGCAGCTCGCGAAGGTGGACGGCGTGACGGTGTACCCGTCGATGGCCAACTTCGCGCTCGTCGAGATCCTGGGTGGCGTCACCGCGGACGAGGTGATGCAACACCTGCTCGTCCGCCACGGCGTGTACGTGCGGACGTGCAGCGACAAGATCGGGCTCGACGGCGAGTTCCTGCGCATCGCGTCGCGCGGTCTCCGCGAGAACCAGATGATCATCGACGCGCTGGCGGACGTGCTCGGAACGATCGACGCGTGAGCGTCGCGGCCTCGGCGAAGGCGGTCGCCCGACGGTCGGTGGAGTCCGCTGCCCGGCTCATCGCCCGCGCCCAGGTGGCGGCCCTCGCCCGGTCGCTCGGGTCGACGCCGCGGGTGGTGCTCGACATCGACAACACGCTCGCCGACACCTGGCCGTCGTTCCTGGTGCCGCACGCCTCGCACCGCGAGCGGCTGGCGGGCCTCGCGCCGCTGCCGAACATCAAGGCCGTCGCCCACGACACCGCGGTGGCCGACGGGTCGGCGGTGATCTTCCTGTCGCACCGCAACCTCTGGGATCGCCCGGTCACCCTGCGGTGGCTCCGCACGCACGGCTTCGCCGCCACACGGGGCAACGTGGTGCTGGTGCCGTCGCCGGCCGACAAGGTCGCGTTGGTGTCGGCGCTCGCGCGTGGCGGCTCGGTCACGGTGTGGGACGACCTCACGCACGGGCACGAGACGGGCACGGTCGGCTACTACGACGACGTCATCGAGGCGGTGACGCGAGCATCCGCGACCTATCACGGGTGGGCCGATATCGTTGCCGTCACCGGATCATCGGGGGAGTCCGTCCCAGAACGCGAGTGAGGGGCGACCCCTCCGGAGCCGCCCCTCAACCTGCTGACTCACCTGATGTGCGTCATTTCGCCCTCTCCCTTCCGTGGAAAAGCGAGTAGTCGGGGGAGACGCTAGGTCGTTCGGACTAGGCGCGCAAGGAGTTCAGTAGGTCTCCTGACCTAGGTCATTCTGCCCATTTCGGCTCGCATCGCTGCCCGCCGACCCGTGCGCCCGCCCGAATCTTCAGGAAGCCCCGAAGGACGCCGACAGGACAGGGTGAGCTCTGTGACCGCGCTGTCCCGAGGCAATCGGGCGGACCGGCTCACCACCGCCGCCTCGATGGCGATGGTGGTCGCCGCGGCACTGCTGCTGCCCGTCGCCGTGGGCGGTCGCTCGCCGGTGCTGGTCGGGTTCGCGATCCCGTGGTGGGCGATGGTGCTCCCGTTCGCGCTGAGCGACGGGCTGGAGCTCCGGTTCCGGATCAAGCAGACGACGGTCTTCGCCACGCTCGTGGAGATCCCGTACGTGCTGGGGCTGTTCGCCCTGTCGGGCCGCGGGCTGCTGCTCGCGCACCTGCTCGGCGCGGTGATCGCCCTGGTCGCGCTGCGGTACCGGCCGACGATGCTGGCGTTCAACGTGTCGGGCTTCGCGCTCGACGGCGTGTTCGCGCTGGTGGTCTTCCACGCGCTGGTGGGCCCGGAGACGGCGACGGCGCTGACCGGCTGGGTCGGCTGCGTGCTCGCCATGATGGTGCCCGCGGCCGGCACGGCGGTGCGGTCGTACCTGGTGCTGCGGTTCCGCGGCCAGACGCCCGACGAGCAGTGGGCCTGGTCGTCGCTCCTGACCGCCGTGGTGAACGCGATCAACGCGACGCTGGCCTTCCTGGCGATGCGCCTGGTGGTCGCCGACACCCGTCTCGTGTGGCTGGTCGGTGGCATGGCGCTGGTGCTGGTGGCCGTGTACCGCAACTACATCTCGCTGCTCAGCAACCACGAGGGGCTCAACCGCCTGTACGACTCCACGCGGACGTTCGAGCTGGTGACGGCGCACGACAACTCGGCGATGACGATGCTCGACCAGTCGCTCGAGCTGCTCGGTGCCGAGCGCGCCGAGCTGGTGCTCGGCGCCCAGGGCTCGGGCCGGCCGCGATGCTTCCGCTCCGAGCACGACCGGCCGGCGCGGGAGCTCACCGAGGACGAGATCGATCCGACGATCGCCGAGCTGATCGACACCATCGACGACACCGGCGCGGAGCGCTTCGGGCGGATCGACGTGCACGACCGTCATGCGATGGTGGGTCGCCTGCAGGGGTCCGAGGAGTCGATCGGCCTGCTGCGCGTCTCGATGTTCTCCGGCAGCGAGTTCTCCGAGGGCGACCGGCGACTCTTCGAGATGTTCGTCAACCACGCGAGCGTGGCGCTGCAGAACTCCCAGCTCGTCGACCAGCTCCGCGAGGAGGTGGCCCAGCGCGAACACGAGGCGCTGCACGACGCGCTGACCGCACTGCCGAACCGCGTGCTGTTCGACCTGCAGACGAGGCGCGCGCTCGCGATGCGCCGGGCCGACGAGCTGGTCGCGGTGGCGCTCATCGACATCGATCACTTCAAGGAGGTGAACGACACGCTCGGCCACCACCACGGCGACTCGCTGCTCTCGGAGCTGGCGAAGCGCCTCGAGCGGTTGGGCGGCGGCGACGGCCTCGTCGTGTCGCGCCTCGGTGGCGACGAGTTCGCGGTGCTCATCACCGGCGTGACCGAGGCGGCGCAGATCAACGACATCGCGGTCCGGGTGAAGGCGGCGATCGAGGAGTCGCTCGAGATCGCGTCGGTGCGGATCGACATCGGGGCGAGCGTCGGTGTGGCGGTCGTCGACCCGGCCGAGCCGGTGGCCGACGACTCGATCCTGCTCCGCCAGGCCGACGTCGCGATGTACATCGCGAAGCGCCAGCATCGCGGCATCGTCTTCTACGACCGGGCCGACGACCCGTACAGCCCGAAGCGGCTCTCGCTGGCGGCGGACCTGCGCCACGCGGTCGAGCGGGGCGAGATCGAGGCGTACTTCCAGCCGGAGATCGACCTGCACACCGGCAAGGTGATCTCGGTCGAGGCCCTCGCCCGCTGGACGCATCCGGAGCACGGCTCGATCGTGCCGGACCAGTTCATCCCGATCGCCGAGCAGAGCGGCCTCATCCGCGATCTCACCTATCTGATGCTGGAGCAGAGCCTCGAGCGCATCCGTCAGTGGCGCAGCCACGGGTTCCACCTGCACGTGGCCGTGAACCTGTCGGTGCGGTGCCTCAGCGACGAGCACCTCGTCGAGAAGGTGCAGCGTCACCTGGAGCTGGCCGGCCTCGGGCCCGAAGTGCTGACGCTCGAGGTGACCGAGGGGACGATCATGGCCGATCCCGAGCACGCGCTCGCCGTGCTGTGCCGCCTGCACGACGCCGGCATCCGCCTGAGCATCGACGACTTCGGCATGGGGTACTCGTCGCTCGCGCAGCTGAAGCGCATGCCCGTCGGCCAGCTCAAGATCGACAAGTCGTTCGTCACCTACGTCACCGAGGACGCCGACGACGCGGCCATCGTGAAGTCGGTCACCGACCTGGGCCACAACCTGCATCTCGAGGTGATCGCCGAGGGCTGTGAGGACGCGGCGACGCTCGACCGGCTCACCGAGCTCGGATGCGACTCCGTGCAGGGCTTCTATCTGGGGCGCCCGATGACCGCCGATCAGACCCTGCGCTGGCTCCGCGAGCGGGAGCAGCCCGCCGCGGAGCGGGTGTCAGGCAGCGCCGCCGGCCGGCACTGACGGGCGCCGCCCGACGTCGGGGTCGCGGTCGATCGGGATGAACCCGATCGCCAGGATGCCGGCCATCGACACGCCGCCGAAGATCATCATCATCCGGTCCGGCCCGACCGACTCGGCGATGACGCCGCCGGTGAGGAACCCGACCATCATCGTCGTGTAGAAGATCGTGCGGGTCACCATGGCGACACGGCCCAGCATCTCGGCGGGGAAGACCCGCTGGCGGTAGGCGGAGTAATTGGCCTGGAAGTAGGCGATGCCGGCGCCGCTCGTGAGCATGGCGATGACCGACGTGACGAGCGACGGGACGGCGCCGGCGAGGACGACGGTGGCGGCGACGGGCAGCCCGGACAACCCGGCCGCTCGGGGGTCGTGGTGGGTCTGGCGGTTGACGAACCAGTTGGCCGCGAGGCCGCCGCACCCGACGAGGGCGAGGAGGGCGCCGAACCCGAACCCGACGGATCGGAGGTGCAGCACGTCGACGGCGAACGGCACGAACAGGCCGGCCATGGTGAGGCCGGCGAGGTTGGCGAAGGCGCCGATGCCGACCAGCACCAGGTACGTGGGGCGTGCCCGCATCGCGGCGAGCGCTGCGGTGAAGTCGGAGCGCAGCGTGGCCGCCGACGCCGCGGGGCGCTCCGCGAGCGACTTCGCCCGGGCCTGGCGTTGCTGGCGGGTGCGGGGCAGCAGGATGACCGCGATCGCCGCGAGCGTGAAGGTCGCGGCGTCGATGCCGAACGCCACCCAGATGCCGAGCTCGATCGCCAGGCCGCCGACGAACGGGCCGATGAGGCGGCCGGTGGAGTCGGCGACGTTCAGGCGGGCGAACGCCTGGAGCTCGTGGTCGGGCGGGACGATCACGGCGAGGAGCGAGCTCTCGCCGCCGTCGTGGAAGGCGCGGAAGACCCCGAGCGCGAACGCGACGACGAGGATGGTCCACGCGCTGCCGGCCTCGAAGTAGGCGAGCAGGGCGAGCACCGCGAGGAGGCCGGCGCGGACGAGGTCCGACACCCACATCACGACGCGGGCGTCGGACCGGTCGGCGAGCACACCCAGGAGGCTGCCGAACAGGATGCCGGAGAGGATCTCCATCATGTCGACGAGGCCGACGAGGATGGGGGAGCGGTCGATGGCGTAGGCGGCGACCGGCAGGGCGACCAGCGTGAACGAGTCGCCGATCATCGAGACGAAGGCGCCGGTCCAGTACGTGCGGAACGCGTGCCAGCTCGACGTCGGAGTGGCCGGCGTGCTGAGGCTGTGGAGCATGGCAGTGCTCGAATCGTGGGGACCCCGGAGGGTCGGCGGAACTTCGACGTCGGGGAACGCGCTGTGGAATCTAGACGCCCACCCCCGGCGAGGGCCATGGGCAATCGTCGCGACCCGCTACCGTCAACGGCGATGTCGGTCGCCTCGAAGATCCGCAAACGCTCGGCCCTGCTCGTGGAGATCGGGCGGCGGTTCCCGCTCCGCGGGCTGCTGCGGCAGCGCGACGCCTCCGCCGATCTCGTGTACTGGGCCCATCATCGCTACCCCGACTCGTGGCCGGCCTACGTGGGGTCGGGCGACGGTGTGCTGAAGGACACCGCGCTCCTGAGCGCGTTGATCGAGACGGGCCGTCCGTTCCGCGTGGTGTCGGGTGTGGGCATCGGCGACGTCACCAACTCGACCATCGTGTACTGCATCGACGAGTTCAACCCGAACCGGGTGCTCGACTACTCGTCGGCCCTGATGGCGACGCTCCGTCAGCTCGAGGCGCAGGGCAACACCCTGTTCCCCTCCGCCGACGAGGCCGAGTTCTGGGAGAACAAGGTGTTCATGCACCGCCGGTTCGACGAGCTGGGCATCCGCTCCCCCGAGACGGTGGTGGTCGGCCGTGACACCGAGCTCGACGAGGCGCTCGCCGAGCTCGAACGCAGGAGTGGCGCGGCGTTCGGGTTCCCGCTCCTCGTGAAGGAGCCGCACAGCAACAACTCCCAGGGCCTGCACACGGTCGCCGACCGCGCCGAGCTCGAGGCGCTGCGCCGGACGTTCGCCGATGCCGGCGCCTACGAGTTCCTGGTGCAGCGGATCCTCGACATGCGCCGCGACCTGCGGGTGACCATGGTCGGTGGCGAGATCGTGCACCACTACTGGCGCATCAATCTGAGCGACGAGTGGATGCCGACGACGACCCGCAAGGGCAGCCAGGTCGACTTCGTCACGTTCCCCGAGCAGTGGCGGGAGCGGATCGTCGGAGCGATGGACGCGCTGGGCCTCCGCAACGGCGCGTTCGACGTGTGCTGGGACGCCGACGATCTCGACACCGAGCCGTACTTCCTCGAGGTGAGCCCGGCGTACACGCCGAACCCGGCGCCGTCGCCGGCGTTCGCCGACCGGCCGTACAGCGACTTCAAGGCGCAGCTGCGCGGTCCCGACTCCTACACCGTGGGCTTCGTCGAGCTCGTGTTCGACCTGCAGCGACGCCTCGTCGCCGCCTGGGGCCTGGGCTCGCGATAGCCGCCACGGCGGGTGGGGCGATGCCGGGCCGAGTGCTCGCGCCAGCTAGCATCTGCTAACTATGATCACCGTCTCGGGACTGGCCAAGGCGCATGGGCCGCGCACGCTGTTCCGTGACGTCACGTTCCGGCTGCTGCCCGGGCGCCGCATCGCGCTCGTCGGCGGCAACGGCGTGGGCAAGACGACGCTGCTCGAGATCGTCGTCGGCGATCAGGACGCGGACGCGGGGGAGGTACACCGCTCCAAGGACCTCCGGGTGGGCTACCTGCCCCAGGAGCTGTTGGTGGACCGCACGGGCACCGTCCTCGACGAGGTCATGTCGGGCGCCGACCACATCCGCGACCTCGCCGCCGACCTCGACGAGCTCATGGCGGCCATCGCCACCACCACCGGCGCCGAGCACGACCGTGTGCTCGAGGCATACGGCGACGCGCAGTCCCGCTTCGAGCAGCTCGGCGGCTACTCGCTCGAGTCCGACGCGCGCCGCATCCTGGCCGGCCTCGGCTTCAGCGAGTCCGACGCCGATCGGCCGTTCACCGAGCTGAGCGGCGGGTGGCAGATGCGCGCCGCGCTCGCCCGTCTCATGCTGGCGAAGCCCGACGTGCTGGTGCTCGACGAACCGACGAACCACCTCGACACCGACTCGATCGGCTGGCTCGAATCGCAGCTGGCGGCCTACGACGGCGCCATCCTCTTCGTCAGCCACGACCGCGACTTCATCGACGCCGTCGCCGAACGCGTCGTCGAGGTCGCCGGAGGCACGGCCACCGAGTACGTCGGCGGGTTCGCGGAGTTCATCGTGCAGCGCGAGGAGCGCCTCGCGAGCGTGCTCGCCCAGGCCAACCAGCAGCAGCGCGAGCTCGATCGTGCCAACCAGTTCATCGAGCGGTTCCGGTACAAGGCGACCAAGGCGCGTCAGGTGCAGAGCCGCATCAAGACGCTGGAGAAGCTCGAGCGGATCCAGGTGCCGGACCAGAAGGCGATCGTCGCGAAGTTCGGGTTCCCCGAGCCGAGGCGCAGCGGCCGCACGGTGGTGGAGCTCGAGGACGTCTCGGTCGGCTACGACGGCGAGGCGGTGCTGACGGGGGTGAACCTCGTGGTGGAACGCGGCGACAAGCTGTCGCTCGTGGGCCCCAACGGCGCCGGCAAGTCGACGCTGCTCAAGCTCCTGCTGGGCGACCTGCAGCCGATGTCGGGCACGTGCACCATCGGCAACAACGTCGACGTCGCCTACTTCGCGCAGCACCAGGTGGAGTCGCTCGACCTCAGCCAGACGGTGGCGATGGAGTTCGCGGCACGCGTCGGCACCGACCAGCCGAAGGGGCGAAACCTGCGCACCGTGCTCGGCTCGTTCGGCTTCTCGGGTGACGCGGCCGACCGTCGCATCGGGGACCTCAGCGGCGGGGAGCGCACGCGTCTCGCGCTCGCCGTGTGCATGGCGAACCCCGTGAACCTCCTCGTGCTCGACGAGCCCACCAACCACCTCGACCTGCCCAGCTGCGACGTCCTCGAGGACGCGTTGAGCGCCTATCCGGGCACGGTGCTGCTGGTCTCCCACGACCGCCACCTCATCCGGTCGGTCGCGCACGACCTCCTCGAGGTGCGCAACGGCGTGGTGACGCTGCACTCCGGCGTGTCCGAGAGCGTGCTGTCGCCGAGCTTCTCCGGCGGGACGGCCGGACCCGGCTCGGCGCCGGCGAAACCGGCGAAACCGGCCAAGGCGGCGAAGGCGTCCAAGCCGGCCGCGCCGGCCAAGGGGTCCAAGGGCACCGCGAAGCAGCAGGGGAAGCCCGCCGGCGGGGTGCCCGGGGCGAAGGAGCTGCGAAAGAACATCGCCCGCATCGAGCGAGAGCTGGCGGCGGCGGAGACCGAGGTCGCCGAGCTCAACCGCCAGCTGTCCGACCCCGCGGTGTTCGGCGACCACGAACGGGCAACACTGGTCGCGAAGCAGTTCGGCGAGGCGAAGGACCGCTCCGTGGCGCTCATGGACGAGTGGACCGATGCCTCCACGGCACTCGAACAGGCGGGTCAACGATGAATCGACGCACGAACCGTGGCGGGGCCCCGACACCGGGGGATAGGCCAAATTCCCCAACTTTTGCTTGCACTCTGTGCGTTCCATCCTTCACCGTGCGGGACAGCATCGGAACGAGCTGAGATGTCACGAGGAGTGATTCGAACATGAAGGTAGTGATCCTGGCTGGCGGAGTCGGGAGTCGGTTGAGCGAAGAGACCGACGTGCGCCCCAAACCGATGGTGGAGATCGGCCATCGGCCCATCCTCTGGCACATCATGAAGCACTTCTCGCACTTCGGGTACAACGACTTCGTCCTGTGCCTCGGCTACAAGGGCGAGTACATCAAGCGGTACTTCTCGGAGTCGCTGGCGCTCGCGGCGGACATGACGATCGACTTCGGGCAGGGCACCGTCGAGTCGCACGAGGTGGTGCGCGACGACTGGCGCGTCACCCTCGTGGACACCGGCCAGCACACCGAGACCGGTGGTCGCATCCAGCAGATCCAGAAGTACGTCGGCGACGAGCCGTTCATGCTCACGTACGGCGACGGCGTGGCCGATGTCGACATCGAGCAGCTGGTGAAGTTCCACGACAGCAAGGGCCAGCTCGCCACGGTGACCGCCGTGCACCCCACCGCCCGCTTCGGCGAGCTCCGGATGGAGGGCGACTCGGTCACCCGCTTCGACGAGAAGCCGCAGATGCACGAAGGCTGGATCAACGGCGGGTTCTTCGTGCTCGAGCCGGGCATCTTCGACTTCATCCCCGGCGACGTCGACTGGGCCCGCGAGCCCCTCGAGGGGCTCGCCTCCGCCGGCGAGCTCAATGCCTATCGGCATGAGGGGTTCTGGCAATGCATGGATACCCTCAGGGACAAGATCTACCTGCAGGGACTGTGGGATCAGGGCTCGGCGCCCTGGAAGATCTGGCCCTGACCGATCACGCCCGGCTCACGAGCCGGACGGCCCCCCACACGTCCCCCCGAACATGAAAGACACCCGACGATGAAGGTTCTCCTCACCGGTGCCGATGGCTACATCGGCGTCCGCATGGGCCACTATCTCCTCGAGCGCGGTCACGACGTGACCGGCCTCGACTCCGGCTTCCACCGCGTGGGCTGGCTCTACAACACCGACGAGCAGCGCCCCAAGATGCTCACGAAGGACACGCGCGACGTGACCCTCGAGGACCTCCAGGGCTACGACGCGCTGGTGCACCTCGCCGAGGTGTCGAACGACCCGGTCGGCGAGCTCAACGGCGACGTCACCTACAAGATCAATCACGAGGGGAGCCTCCGGCTGGCGAAGCTGGCCAAGGAGGCCGGCATCGAGCGGTTCGTGCACATGAGCTCCTGCTCGGTGTACGGAGCGGCCGGCGAGCGCCCGTCGAAGGAAGGCGATCCCGTCGGCGGCCTCACCGCCTACGCAAAGTGCAAGGTGCTCATCGAGGAGAGCGTCGCGCCGCTGGCCGACGACAACTTCTCGCCCACGTTCATGCGCAACGCCACCGCCTACGGCGCGTCGCCGCGCCAGCGCTTCGACCTCGTCGTGAACGACCTCGCCGCGAGCGCGTTCCTCACGTCCGAGATCCGCATGGCCTCCGACGGCACCCCGTGGCGTCCGTTCGTGCACATCCTCGACATCAGCCACGCCGTGGCCTGCGTGCTCGACGCGCCCCGCGACGTGATCCACAACGAGATCTTCAACGTCGGCAACGACCGCTCCAACTACCAGGTGAAGGAGATCGCCGAGATCATCAGCGGCCTCATCCCCGGGTGCACCCTGGTGTTCGGCGACTCGAGCGCCGACAAGCGCAACTACCGCGCCGACTTCACCAAGATCCACGAGCAGCTGCCCGGCTTCGAGTGCGCCTGGGACGTCGAGCGCGGCGCCAAGGAGCTCCTCGACATCTTCGCCCGCATCGGGTTCACCGAGGACCTCTACGAGTTCCGCGGTCACACGCGCATCAAGCAGATCAAGCATCTGCTGGGCACCCAGCAGATCGACGACGACTTCTTCTGGGTGTAGCCGTCCCGGCCGCCCCGACCCCCCAGGATTCCCTGCCATGAAGTTCACCGAGCTGGCCGTCGCCGGCGCCTACTACGTCGAGCTGGAACCGAACACCGACGACCGCGGCATCTTCGCCCGGGCATGGTGTGCCACCGAGCTCGCCGATCACGGCCTCGAGGGCCACATCGAGCAGATGAACATCTCGACGAACGTGCATCGCGGCACCATCCGGGGCCTCCACGTGCAGGCGCCACCGCACGGCGAGGCGAAGTTCTTCCGGTGCATCGCCGGCCGGAGCTTCCACGTGGTCATCGACGTGCGTCCCGACTCACCCACCTACGGCACCTACGCGGGCGTCGAGCTCGCGGCCTCGCGGTTCGACGCGTTGTACGTGCCCCCCTTCTGCGCCAAGGGCTACCAGGCCCAGGAGGACGGCACGGCCGTGCTCTACGGCGTGTCGTCGCCCTACACCCCGGGCGCCGAGACCGGCCTGCGCTGGAACGATCCGGCGTTCGCCATCGACTGGCCGATCACCGGCGACGACGTGATCGTCTCGGAGAAGGACCGGAACTGGCCGGACTGGCCGCATCCCGACAGGAGTACACGATGATCATCGTCGACACGGCACTGCAGGCACGACAGGACGCGGGCGACCCCGTGCGCGTCGGGCTCGTCGGATCGGGCTTCGCCGGCCAGGGGTTCGTCGATCAGGTGACCGGCCACACGCCGGGCATGGAGATCAGCGTGGTGGCCAACCGCACGCTCGACGGCGCGGCGCAGGCGTACCGCCAGATCGGCATCGACGACGTGGCCGTGGTCTCCACCGCCGCGGAGCTCGACGCCGCCATGGCCGCCCACCGTCCGGCGATCACCGACGACCCGACGCTGGTCACCGGCGCCGAGCGCGTCGAGGCCGTCGTCGAGGCGACCGGTGAGATCGAGTTCGGCTCTCACACGGCGATCGCCGCCATCGAGAACGGCAAGCACCTCGTGCTCCTCAACGCCGAGCTCGACTGCACGCTCGGTCCGATCCTCAAGAAGAAGGCCGATTCGGCAGGCGTCGTCTTCACCGACGCCGACGGCGACCAGCCCGGCGTGCTCATGAACCTCGCCCGCGAGGCGCAGATGATGGGCTTCACGCCGGTCGTCTACGGCAACATCAAGTCGCTCCTCGACCACCGTCGCACGCCCGAGACCCAGAAGGGCTTCGCCGAGGGCGTGTTCCAGCGGCCGAAGCACATCACCAGCTTCGCCGACGGCACCAAGATCGCCGCCGAGATGGCGTGCGTCGCGAACGCCACCGGGTTCGGCGTGAGCCAGCGCGGCATGGAGGGCCCGCAGTGCAGCCGTGTGGAGGAGGCCGCCGGTCTCTTCGACGCCGAGAAGATGTACCTCGACGGCACCGGCATCGTGGACTACATCCTGGGCGCCGAGCCGAGCTTCGGCGTGTTCCTGCTCGCCTACTCCGACTCGTGGCTGCACGAGCGCTACATGAAGATCTACAAGATGGGCGAGGGCCCGATCTACACCTTCTACCGGCCGTACCACCTCAGCCCGCTCGAGACGCCGCTCACCGTGGCGCGCGCCGTGCTCTTCAACGACGCGACGATCACGCCGCAGGGCGGTCCCGTCACCGACGTGTCGGCGATCGCCAAGTTCGACCTGAAGGCCGGCGACACCCTCGACGGCGTCGGCGGCTTCAAGGCCTACGGCGTCATGGAGAACAGCCCCGTCGCCCGGGCCCAGAACCTGCTGCCGATGGGCCTGACCGACGGCTGCGTGCTCAAGCGCGACCTCGCCCAGGACACGCCCATCACGTTCGACGACGTCGAGCTGCCGGCCGGCCGCCTGTCGGACCGGCTCTGGCAGGAACAGCTCGCCGCCTTCTAGTCCTCCGCCCGCGCGGGTCGCCCGGGAGGGACACGATGGACATCGAGACGATCCGCACGCTCACGCCGCTGGAGCCGCTGCCCTCGCGCGTCTATTTCGTGTGTCGCCACCTCGACCGCTGGGCCGACGTGCTCCGCGGCGACGACCAGGTGCCCGAGTCGCTCGACGCCGACCCCGACCGCGTCGTGACGCACGAGGACATGACGATCGTGCAGACGTTCGTGAACCTCCGGCGCAGCGGCCTCGCCGTGCGGCTCGTCGATCGTGCCCGGCCCGAGGCGCTCAACGTCGTCAGCAGCATCGACCTGCAGATCAGCGACCACACGAGCCAGGCGTTCATCGTGGCGTTCCGCGGCGACTGGGCCCGCCCCGAGCTGTCCGACCTCACGCTGACGATGAACGCCACGGTCGCCACCCGACCCACCGAGTACGCCATGCCCCACTGGATCCAGACCGGCCTCGTGCCCCGCGATCCGTCCCGCGGCGACCGCTTGGAGCGGCTGGTGTTCAAGGGCGACCTCGTCAACCTCGACCCCCGCTTCGGCACCGACCGGTTCCGCGACGAGCTGGCGTCGATGGGCGTCGAGTTCGCGACGCAGCCGTACGTCCACGAGACGAAGTCGAGCGGGTGGCACGACTACTCCGACGTCGACGCGGTCCTGGCGATCCGGGCGATCCATCCCACGGAGCTCTCCACCAAGCCGGCCAGCAAGCTGATCAACGCGTGGGCCGCCGGCGTCCCAGCGATCCTCGGCAACGAGCCGGCGTTCCGTGAGCTGCGGCGCGACCCGCTCGACTACGTCGAGGTCTCGTCGCCAGAGGAGGCCATCGCCGCCGTCCGCCGCCTGAAGGAGTCGCCCGCCGACTACCGGGCGATGGTCGAGCACGGCACGACCCGGGCGCAGGACTACACGAACCGGCGGGTCGCGGAGCGCTGGCACGACTTCCTGAGCGGCCCCGCCGAGACCGCCTACCGGTCGTGGCTCACGCAGGACCGCCGGCGGAGGGAGGCGGCGTTCGCTGTCCGCGCCGTCCGCCAGAAAATCAGCCTCTTCTCCTTCAAACGGCAGCAGTCGACCCGATGAGGGTCCAGTGAGTCCCCTCGTCACGATCATCCTCCCCACGTTCGAGCGGGCCACCTACCTCCGTGAGGCCATCGACTCGGCGCTCGCGCAGACGTACGGCGACTTCGTCCTGTCGATCGGCGACAACAGCCGCAACGACGCCACCGAGCAGGTCGTCCGGGAGTACGACGACCCGCGCATCGTGTACCGCCGGCACCCCGAGAACCTCGGGCAGCAGGGCAACTGGCTCTGGCTGATCGAGAACGCGACCACGCCCTACGTGGCCTCCCTCCACGACGACGACGCGTGGACCCCCGAGTTCCTCGAGCGGACGGTGCCGGTCATCGACGCCGATCCGACCATCTCGATGGTGTTCTCCGACTACGACCTCATCGACGGCGAGGGCCGGCTCATCCCCGACGAGACCGCGGCGCTCACGGCCAGCTCGCACCGCGACCGGCTGCCGGCGGGCCGCCTCGACCTGGACCTGCCCGAGGCGCTGCGCCTCGTCGCGGTGTGGAACGCGCCCCAGCCGGCGTACTGCGCGGTGCTCCGTCGATCAGCGGTCGTCGCCACCGAGTTCCCGGCGGCCATCGACCCCGTCTACGACATCTGGCTCTCGTACCAGATCGCCCGGCGCGGCGAGCGGTTCGCCTTCGTGCCGGGCAAGCTGACCCGCTACCGCTGGCACCCGGGCAGCTCGACCACCACCGGCTGGTCGGCGCCGGAGGACGAGATCTTCTCGCGCATCATCTGCGAGAACGCCGGGGCCGGCGACGTCATCCACGAGATCCAGGAGTACTGGGCGTCGATCCGATGGGGCCGCGCCACCCGCATGATGGCGTCGACCGAGATGCGGGTGCCCTCACGCATCGAGTTCAAAGCTGCGTCGCCCCACCTGCCGCTGCACAAGAAGCTGGTGAGCTCGATGGCCGCGCAGTCCGACCTCGCGTGGGACGCCCTCCGGATGGTCCGCTCGGTCGCGCACAAGGTGGCGCGAGAGGATCGGTGAACGGGTCCTCGTCGGCCCGGCGGCGCGACGTCGTCGTCGCCGTCTGCACCTGCCGGCGCCCCGGCCCACTGCGACGTCTCCTCGACCGACTCACCGAGGAGGCGGCGCGCAGCGCGTCGCTCGTTCGTGTCGGCGTTGCGATCGTCGACGACGGTCCCGCCCGTGAGGCCGAGGCGGTGGCCGACGCGTTCGCCGACCGGTTCGAGCTCGGCGTCCGCTACTCGAGCACGGCGTCGGGCAACATCTCGACCGCTCGCAACGCGGCGGTCGACGCCGCGGTTGCGCTGGTCGGCGCCCTTGGCTGGGTGTGCTGCATCGACGACGACTGCCTTCCGTGCGACGGGTGGTTCGACCTCCTCTTCGCGGTGCGCGACGCCACGGACGCGGAGCTGGTCACCGGGCCGGTGCACGACGTCCCGCCCCCGGGAGCGCCCGCCTGGCTCACCGAGCAGCCGTTCCTCAACCTGATCGGCGACTACGACGACCTCACCGAGCCGCCGTACGGCACCGCCGCCAACATGCTGGTCGCCGCCGACTGGCTGCTCACCCATCCCGAGGTGCGGTTCCGTCCCGAGCTCGGCCGGATCGGCGGCGAGGACATGGTGTGGTTCGCCGACGCCCGCGCTGCCGGCGTGGTGCACCGGTATGCGGTCCGCGCCGAGGTCACCGAGCGGCTCCCGCCGTCGCGCGCCACGATGCGGTACCAGGTGCGCAGCAAGCTCTGGTTCGGCAACACCATGTACGTGACCAACCTCGAGGCGGGCACCCCGCCCGGTCGCCTGCTGCTCCGCGGTGCGAAGCAGTTCGTGACGTCGATCGTGCGCCCGCTGGTTCGCGTGGCGCACGGCGAGTCGCCGCAGGTGCGGTCCGCCGTGGCCACCGCGGCGATCGGCGTCGGCCTGATGTCGGGTCGATTCGGGGTCCGTCTCGATCATCACTGATCCCCCGCTCCGGCAAGCGTTCCGTGCGCTCCGGCGCCCACCTGAGAGCGCTCCGTGAAACTTCCGAGGTGTGCTACCTGTCGCGAGCACGCCGCCGATACGTTGACCTCGGCTCGCACCCCAGGGTGCACGACGAAGGATCTCCCCGTGAACGACTCCCCCCGCCCCGCGACGCTCCACGACGGCCTCGAACGCCTTCCGGCGGACACCGATCCCGACAAGATCGCCGAGGTGCTCCGGCGCGACGGCGGCCTCGTGCTCGAGGGCCTCGTCAGCGCGACGACCGCCACCACGATCGACGCCGAGCTCGCGCCGCACGTCGACGCCCGCCACTCCGGCTTCGACGCTCAGTTCGACGACGTCTTCTACGGCGCCAACACGAAGCGGATCCAGGGCCTCGCTGCCAAGAGTTCGACCTTCCTCCACGAGATCCTGCTCAACCCGGCGCTGCTCGCCGTCGCCGACCGCATCCTGCTGTCGCACTGCGGCGACTACTGGATGAGCCAGGCGGAGACGATCTTCATCGGGCCGGGCAATCCCTCCCAGGAGCTCCACCGCGACGACCTCAACTGGTCCGACGCGTCGCGGCTCGGGATCGACCTCCAGATCTCGGTGCTCACCGCCGTCGGCGACTACGACGCCGAGTGCGGCGCCACCATGGTCATCCCCGGGAGCCACGAGTGGCCGCTCGACCGTCCGATCGACGCGTCGCTGGCGCGGCCGGTCGAGCTCGCGCCGGGCGACGCGCTCGTCTACCTCGGGTCGCTGGTGCACGGCGGCGGCGAGAACCGCACCGCCGACCGGTGGCGCAAGGGCGTGTACTGCAGCTACCTCCTGGGATGGCTCACGCCCGAGGAGGCGACCTCGCGATCGCTCACCCCCGAGGTCGCAGCGACCCTGCCGCAGCGCGCCCGCCAGCTGCTCGGCTGGTCGAGCCTGCGCGGCAACCCCGTCGGTGACGGCGCCGCCGGCGCGCTCAAGCTGTGGCAGCTGGACGACGCCGACCTCGAGCGCCACGGGGGTCTCTTCACGCACCGGTAGCGTGGAGGCGTGACGGAACGACAGGGCCCCGCCGACCCGCCCGACGCAGCGACGGTGCCGGTCCCGGCCAGCATCGCGGTGTACGTGTGCACCTACCAGCGCAACGACGAGCTGGCACGCCTGCTCGACTCGCTCGAGGTGGCGGCCGAGCGCGTCTCGCCGACCACCGCGACGGGCGTCGTGGTCGTCGACGACAACCCCGACGGTCGGGCGCGCCGAGTGGTGGAGGAGAGCACGCGCTCGTTCCCGCTCGGCCTCGGCTACCGGCATGCCGGCTCGCAGAACATCTCGATCGCCCGCAACACCGGCCTCGACGCGGCGATGGAGATCGCCGACTGGGTCGCGATGACCGACGACGACTGCGTGGTCGACCCGGACTGGTTGGTCGAGCTGGTCGCAGCGCAGGTCCGCCACGGCGCCGACGCCGTGACCGGCCCGCTGCTCCGGGCCTACCCGGCGGACGCGCCCTCGTGGCTCACCGACGAGCCCTTCGAGGTGGACAGCGTCCTCGTCGACGCCGACACCGATCACCCGACGGCGCTGTGCGGCACCAACAACTCGATGGTGAGCACCCGTCTCCTCCGCGCCCACCCCGACATCCGCTTCGACCCGGCGCTCGGCACGATCGGCGGCGAGGACATGGTGTTCTTCAGCGCGTTGAACGACGCCGGGATGAACGCGGTCTACACCCCGAGGGCCGTGGTGAACGACGTCATCACCGCCGAGCGCTGCACCCTGCGCTTCCAGCTGGGACGGTCGATGTGGCTCGGCAACTCGATGGCGGTCACGACCACCCGCACCGGCGAGGCCGGCCCTGCCCGCATCGCGCTCCGTGCGGTCAAGCGCATCTGGACCGGCCTGACCCACCCGGTTCGTCGGGTCCTCGCCCGCGAGTCGCCCCAGGTGCGATTCGCCGCGTCACGCGTGGCGATCGGCCTCGGTCAGCTGGTCGGCGCCGTGGGCGTCACGATGCGCCACCACTGAGACGTTCGGTCGACGTCCGTTCGGCCGAGGGGGTCCGTTCGACGATCCGCGCCGGCACGCCGACGGCCAGCGCCCCTGCCGGCACGTCGCTGGTGACCACCGCGTTCGCGCCGATCACCGCACCGTCACCGATCGTGATCGGGCCGATGATGACGGCGCCGGCGCCCACGTCCACCCCGTTGCCCAGCACGGGCGCCAGACCGTTGGCCGCGTCCGCCGCCGACCGGACGCCCATCGTCACGTTCTGCCGGAGCCGGCAGTCGTCGCCGATGTCCACGTAGCCGCTCACCACGATGCCGTTCTGGTGGTCGATCACCGACCGCCGGCCCCACCGGGTGCTGTAGTCGAGCTCGATGCCGTACGTGTTGCGGACCCGCCGGTTCAGGAAGCGGTAGAGCACGCTGAGCGGTGCGCGGGCCAGCTTGGAGGGGACCGACATCCGCCAGTTGCCGAAGCGATGGACGGCGACCGCCCGGAAGCCGGGACTGAACTCGCGACCGTGGGCGACGAAGTCCTCGCGCCAGAGCTCCCACAGGGACAGGCCGGGCGGGTTCTGGTTGCCGATCCACGTCATGCCCCGATGGTACCGGCGTGGGAATCGAGCTCCTCGCGGCTCGGGCGTGGTGGTGACGGTGCGTCAGCCGGCGACGCGGAGCATCGCCGCGTGCGACTGCTCGAGTCGTTCGAACACGTCCCGCGCGAGCTCGATCACGCGGTCGACGGCGGGGGCCGAGGTTCGGTCGGCCCGTCGCGCCGCGAAGTGCACGCGGGGCGGCATCGGCGGCGACAGCTCCCGCACGACGATGCCGGGGTCGTTCGGGTCGATGGCCAGGTAGGGCATGACGGCGAGGCCCATGCCGACGCGGACCATCGCCTGCACCGCAGCGTTGTCGTCGGTGCGAAAGGCGTAGTCGGGCTTGATCTCCGAGCTCCAGAAGTACTGGTTGATGTTTCGCTGGCAGGCGTCGTCGTCGACCTGCCCGATGAGCTGCCGGTGCGCGAGCTCGTCGCGTTCCATGAGCGGGCTGTCGCCCTCGTCGGTCGGCGCGATCACCACGTAGGGGTCGCTGCCGAGCGGCGTCAGCACGAGGCGGTCGTCGTTCACCGGCGCGACCACGAACGCGAGGTCGACGGTGCCGTCGATGAGGAGCTCGATCAGCTCCTCGTTGAGGTTGGACTCCGTGATGCGGATGTCGAGCCCGGGCCGCTCGGCCTTCATCCGACCGATCACCTCGGGCAGCACCTTGACGGTGATGCTCTGGAACGTGCCGACCGACAGGCGACCGCCCTGTCCCGCGAGCAGCTGGGCCAGCTCGTCTCCGGCCGCGTCGAGGTGGCCGAGGATGGCCTCGGCGTGACGCAGCATCACCTGGCCGATCGGGGTGAGCTCGATCTGGCGGGGGCCGCCGGGACGGTCGAACAGGGGATGGCCCACGGCCTTCTCGAACGCGGCGATCTGCTGGCTGATGGCCGACTGGCTGAAGCCGAGGCGCTCGGCGGCGCGGCCGAACGAGCGCTCGGCGGCGACCGCCTGCAGGGCGGCGAAGTGGCGGATGGCGAGGTCGTCGAAGGCGGGCATCAGCGGTCCTTCCCGTCGGTCGCCGGTCGGTCGGCGGCCCGAACAGTCATCAGCATGGCTGATGATAACAATCTTGCTAAATCGTTGTTACTTATGAATGCCCCTCCGTATCCTGGGGTTGTACCGGTGGTCAACCCCCCGAACCGGTGGCACCGACCCAGCGTCGGCTTTCGAGAAGGAAACTCCCATGACGTACTCCAACAACGAACTGAACCAGGTGGCCTGGGCCATCGACGCCGACGGCATCGCCCGTCACGAGGACGCCGCGAGCGCCGTCGTCCGCCAGGCCCGCACCGCCGGCGTGACCTCGCCGCTCGTCGACGTGCTCGCCGACCTCTCCGTGCCCGCCCCCGTCCGGGAGCGTGCGTTCGGCAAGGTCGCCCACGCCATCGCCCACGCCGCGACCGCGTCGCACAACGACTGGGCGCTCGCCAACTGAGCCGACCGATCTGTCGGACCGTCGCCGAACCGGGCGTCGGTCAGGCAATCGGTGAGGCCATCGGTGAGGCCATCGATCAGACCGTCTGCAGCAGCTCGGCCCGCTCGGCCTCGAGCGCTGCGAACCGCTCACCGATGAGCGCCGGCTCGGGCACGTCGATGCGGGCCAGGATCTGACGGACCCGGTGCGCGAGGTCCTGATGGCCGAGCGCATGCGCCCGGTTCCCCCGCCGCAGTGCGGGGGTGCGGCCCATCGCCACGATCTCGGCGACCGCGTCGGTATCGAGGCCCCCGCAGTCGAGGGGGAGCGACGCGATGCCGGCGACCTCGCCGAACTGGTCGGTGAACATGTCGTCGGTGGGCAGGTCGCCGGCGATGATCGCCCCCGACGCCAGCGACTCGAAGAAGCGGGTGCCGGTGCCGCGTGTCGACCCGATGCGGGCGGCGTCGTCGAAGCGGGCGTAATTGCACACCGACACGGCCGACTGCGCGAGCAGCGTGGCGGTGACCTTCCGGTGGAGGTCGACGTCGGCCACCGAACCCGCCGGCAGGGTGTCGTAGTGGTACCAGCCGCCGGTCTCGTCGGCCCACCGCTCGAACAGCTCGTGCTGCGCCGGCGCGCGGCGGCCGATCGTGAGCACGTCGATCCGCGGCTCGACGCGGAACGGGGTGCCGAGCACGTCGACGGCCTGCGCCATCACCTCGACCTCGCAGCCGCTCGCCTCCTGCAGCGCGACGATGCCCTCCTCCAGGGTGCAGAAGACGGCGTCGAAGTGCGGCAGCACCCGGGCGAAGCTGGCCGGCCACGACCGGGCGTCGTTGGCCCACACCTCCACGAGCACCAGCACCTTGGTGGCGTCGGACGTGAGCCAGTCGGGCTCGGTCGCGAACAGCTGGTCGAGATCGGTGGCGTCGTGGGCGACGACGAAGAGGAGGTCGATCGGCCCGACGGACGATGCGGTGGGGGACACACGCGAGCGGCCCGGGAGACGGCGCAGCACCTCGAGGCCGCGCCCCTTGGCCGCCAGGACCTGATGCGAGAACGTCGAGGGGTTGTGCATCGTGAGCACCGAGGCGTCGAAGGCCTCGGCCATCAGGTCGGTGAGCGCGAAGCCGTGGGCGTTCCACGGGCCCGATCGGCACTCGCGAAAGCTCACCACCGCCGTACGCATCCAATGAAACGTACTCAGGCGCAGTGAAATGCGGCAAGAAAATTGCCGTTACCGGTTCATGAACGGTTCGGGTCGTCGTCGCGCGCCGGGGTCCACCGGCGCACCGACGGTGGCACGTCGACCCCGCCGACGAGGTCGGGAACGGCGACGGGAGCGCCCGCGGTGAGCGCGAGCGGGACGAACCCGGCCCAGATCGGGAGCGTCAGATCCGCCTCGGCGTCGTCGACGTCGCCGGTCGACACCTTCGCCGTCGCCTCGTCGAGCGGCAGCGCGAACACCCGCGTGGCCGCGAGCTCACGGGCGTTCGGCCCGCGAGCCTCGGCGACCCGCCCCGGGATGAGGCGGTCCGACAGGTGCAGGAGTGCGTCGAGCTTCTCGTCGGGGTCGTCGAGCGGCACCGCCGTGCCCATCACGACGACGGATCGGTAGGCCATCGACGACTCGAACAGCGACCGGGCCACCACCATCCCGTCGAGGAGGGTCACCGTGAGGCACATCTCGGCGCCGCCGGCACCGGTGCGGATCATCCGGCTGGCCGCCGAGCCGTGCACGAGCACGCGGTCGCCCTGACGCGCGTAGGCGGTCGGGATCACCACCGGGGCGCCGTCGGCGGCGACGAGCCCGACGTGGGCGACGAGGCCCTCGTCGAGGATCGCGTCGATCGTCGCCCGGTCGTAGGCCGCCTTCTCCGCGATCCGCCGGATCCGCGTGCGGTCACTCGGTGGCTGGGTGGGTGTCCGGTCCGGCATGGGAAGAGTCTGCTCGACTCGGTACCATGGCCGAGGTGACCGCCGTTGCTGCTCGACCGCGTTCCGTCGACGGTCCTACGTCGGCCCGCGGCTCCTGGGATCCCCTCATCCGCCCGTTCGCGTGGCTGCTGCTGTGTGCGGCGCTCTTCTACAACTTCGACGTCATCGGCGGGAAGATCATCATCCCGAACACGTTCCCGCTGCTCCTCGGCGTGGCGTGCGTCGGGATGGCGGTGATCCTCCCCAGGTCGCACCGGGTGTACCTGCCGATGGGCGCCCTCAGCATCCTGGCGATGGGCGTGCTGTCGGTCCTGTGGTCGCGTGACGAGGACGCGACCATCCTGTGGCTGCGCTCGCGCGGTCTCGTCACGATCGGCATCGCCGCGCTCGTCCTCGTGCTGCCCACGGTCGACGCGACGAAGGTCTTCAAGGGCTTCGTGCGGATCACGTTGCTCGTCACGTTGCTGGCCGTCGCCGTCGACGCCAAGGCGCGCATCCACATCGATCCGCTCGGCATGTCGCCGCCGCTCAAGGGCTGGCACGGGTGGTTCGTGCACAAGAACGTGATGGCGTCGTTCCTGATCTTCGCCCTCGCCACCACCCTGGCATTCGACAAGAACCGCATCGTGCAGTTCCTGAACGTCGCGGCGATCACCTTCCTGTTCGTCGTGTCCGATTCGACCACCGGCCGAATGGCGGCGGTGACCCTCGTCGCGGTGTACGTGTGGGCGACGCTCAACCGCCGCCTCGACCGCCGATCGTCGGCGGCGTTCGGCGTCTCGACCGCTGCCCTCGTGGCGGTGGCGGGCACGGCCATCGGCGCGTCGCTCACCGCGCTCGCCGACGCCGCCGGCAAGGACCTCACGTTCACCGGTCGCACCAAGATCTGGACGGCCTCGTGGCACGCCATCCTGCGCGACCCGATCCTCGGCCACGGCATCAACGGCCTCTTCGGCACGCCGTACACCACGGAGACGGCGAGCGTGTTCCGTGAGGTCGGCTTCATCGCGGGTCACGCCCACAACGGCCTCATCGACGTGGCCGTACAGCTCGGCGCGGTCGGTGTCGTGCTGGTCGTGGCAGTGATCGTGGCGATCTTCCGCTCGGCGCTGCGCCTGCAACGTCGCTCGCCCGACGTCGCCGTCTGGGCCCTCAGCCTGATCTCGGCGATCGTCGTGATGTCGGTGGGCGAGTCGGTGTTCCTCGGCGCGTCGATCGCCACGCTGATCATGTTGCGAGTGATCCTCCTGCGCGAGGCGCCGCCCACTCCACGGGGGATCGAGAGCGCCACTCGACGACGGGACTGAACGCGTCTCGCCAGGTGGGGAATCGACGTTCCGTCGGTACCCTGACCTCGGAGACTCACCGAGAGAAGGACGTCGGTCGGCCATGGCAGTCAGCACGGAGAATCCCGCGCCCCGTTGGTGCATCAGCGACGTGGAGCAGCGGGCCTGGGCGGTCGGCGTCGACGTCGCCGCCAAGTACGCGGACGAGGTCGACCGCGACGCACGATTCCCCGCCGAGGCGGTCGACGCGATGCGCGCCGCCGGCCTCCTCTCGGCGATGATCCCGACCGAGCTCGGCGGCGAGGGCGCACCGCTGGCCCAGGTGGCCGGCGCCGTGCGGGCGCTCGCCGCGCACTGCTCCGCAGCCGCCCTCGTGCTCGCGATGCACCAGATCGAAATCTGGTACCTCGTGAACCACGGCGACACCGAGGGGCTCCGCAACCTCCTCCGCAGCGTCGTCACCGACGGCGTCCTGATCGCCAACGCGAACAGCGAGGTCGGCCGCGGCGGCGACATCGGCAACAGCGACTGCGCCGTGGAGCTGTCGGGCGGCGGCACCTTCCGGCTCGAGAAGGACATCCTCGCGATGTCCTACGGCGAGGCCGCCGACGCCGTGATGCTCACGGCCCGCCGGGCGCCCGACGCCGCCACGAACGACCAGGTGATCGTGGTCTGCGGGCCCGGCACCTACACGCTGCAGCAGACGAGCGGCTGGGACACCACCGGCCTGCGCGGCACCTGCTCGGGCGGCTACCTCCTGGTGGCCAACGAGCGCGACGACATGATCCTGCCGAAGAGCTGGGCCGACATCGCCAACCACAGCGTCGGGGCGTCGGTCATCCTCCTCAACAGCGCGTGGCTGGGCATCGCCGAGGCGGCCGCTGCCCGCGCCCACGCCTACGTCCGTGCCGACGCCCGCCGGAAGATCGGCGTCACGCCCGCCACCGCGCCGCTCCTCACCGAGCTCGTGGTCACCCTGGGTGAGGCGCGCAGCGTGATGGCGACCACCATCGCCCGGTTCGAGGCAGCGCTGGCTGCGGACGATCTCGAGGACCCGGGCCTCATGCTCGTGCTGCGCAACCTCAAGCTCTCGTCCACCACCCTCGCGATCGAGATCGTGACGAAGGCGTCGCTCATCTGCGGTCTCGCCGGCTACAAGCGCGACTCGCCGTACTCGATGGACCGCTACATGCGTGACGTCCTCGGCGGCCCGCTCATGGCCCACAACAGCCGATTCCTCGTCGACAACACGCGTCTGCTGCTGGCGATGAAGGGCATCTGATCGCCGGTCGCCCGGCGTCCGTCAGTCGTACTCGATCGCTGCCGCGGCGGTGATCGCGGTGGGCACCGCCTCGAGCGTGGCCCGGTCGGGTGCCTCGCCGCCCACCTGCAGCACGTAGCCCTGGCTGCCCCGTCGCCAGTCGAGCGCGTCGCCCGGCGATCGGTTGGCGCTCGCGGTGCGCGCGCCGGCGACGCCCAGGATCGGTTCGGTCGGGCCGAGCGAGCGGAGCGTGGTCGCGGTGGCGGGCGGCTGCACGAAGAACTCGTAGCTGAACGGGCCGTCCGACCGCGAGGGGGCCTCGGCCACGAGCTCCACCCGGTGCCCGAGCGCGACG
Source organism: Acidimicrobiales bacterium (assembly GCA_046331245.1). Lineage (GTDB taxonomy): Bacteria > Actinomycetota > Acidimicrobiia > Acidimicrobiales > Microtrichaceae > SSF14. The sequence goes on from JAXLRH010000004.1 coordinate 204,976, forward strand.
GCTGCGGCGAGCTCGGTGAGCGACCGGCCGTGCACGCGCTGGTGGATCGCGTCGATGGCGCCGCCGCCGACGCGCCCGTTGACCTCGATCACGCGGGGCCCGTCGGGGGTGAGCTTGATCTCGGTGTGGAGCGCGCCCGAGCGGACCCCGAGTGCGGTGGCGGCGTCGACGGCCAGTGTCAGCACGGCCGCGGCCTCGGCCTCCTCGAGCGGGTGGGGCATGAAGTTGCCCGTCTCGCGAAACGGGGGCTCGAGCGGGAACTTGCCGGTGACGGCGAGCGGCACCGGCGTTGCGTCCTGCACGATCATCTCGACCGACACGTAGTCCGCCAAGGCGCTGTCGGGCCGGTCGCGATCGCCCAGGTACTCCTCGACGATGAGGTCGGTGCTCGGCGCCCGCCCGACCGTCGTGTCGAGCGCCGCCAGGAAGGCGTCGAGGTCGGCCACGCGCGTCACGTTGCTGCTGCTGTCGCCGTGCACCGGCTTCACCACCAACGGGTACGTCAGCGTGGCGATCGCGTCGAGCGTCGACTCGACCTCCGTTCCCGCCGAGATGCGGACGAACGCCGGGCCGGGGATGCCGGCGGCGACGAGCGCCTCGCGCTGGGTGATCTTGTCGTTGAGTCGCTCGACGACCGGCAGCGGGTTGCCGACGAGCCCCAGCTCCGACGCGAGGGTCGCCGCGAGGACGAGTTGGGGATCGCAGTACGCGGCCACGCCGTCGACCTCCGCAGCGGCCACCGCCGCGACGAGCTCGGACGTCGCGAGGGGTCCATCGTCGGTGACGGTGTCGACGACGGTGCCGAGTCGCGTGAGCAGCCGACCCATCGAACCGAGGCGCGGATCGGTGCGATCGACCACCCACACGAGGTCGCACAGGTGTCCGAGCCGGGTCGACAGATCCATCGGCGAGGTGGCGGTGATGTCGTAGGCGATCGCGAGGCGCGGACGGGTGTCGGGGAGGGGGGCGTCGGGCACGGGTCAACCGTATGGGAGACGGCGGGCGTTCGCCGCCGCAGGACCACCAACTCGGCCTTTTCCCACGGTGTCGGGCCGTGGTTCAATAGGCGTTCTTCCCCAACCTCGCTGGTCCGAACTTCAGGATGAAGCTCGGGCTGCCGATGCTTTCAGTTCAACTGATCCTGGGGAGGACGGCGTGCGAGGTGAGCGTGACACGAGCTCGCCAGGAGCCGCGCCTGCGGTGACCTCCGAGTCGTGGTTGCAGACCGGGCCCGGGGCCATCGGCGCCCGCTGGTTCTGGCCCGAACAGCCGGTCGGCCCCGACGCGATGGGCGTGCTCATCGTGCCGAGCATCGTGCACGAGGAGCAGACGACGGCGGTCGGACTGGTGGCGCTCGCCGGTGAGCTCGCCGCAGCGGGCCTGCCCGCCCTGATGATCGACCTCGGCGGCACCGCGCAGGGGTGGGGCACGCTCGGCACCGAGGACGTCGGCCCCGGGTGGGACCACGACGTCCGTGCCGCGGTGCGCCACATGCGCGAGCGTGGCCTCCACCACATCGCCGTCGTCGGCGTTCGGATGGGGGCGCTGATCGCCGCACACGCGCTCGCCGACGACCCGGTGGACCTCATGGTGCTCTGGTCGCCGGTGCTGTCCGGGCGACGTTTCGTCCGCGAGCTCCAGGTGCTGCAGGTCTCGGCGCCGGCCGCCGCGGTGGACGCGCTCCCCGGCATCACCGTGGCGGGGTTCACGCTGCCGCCCGCGCTCGTCGAGCACCTCCGCGGGCTCGACGCGGCGAAGCTCGACGGCAAGCCCGCCGGACGCCTGTGCGTCGTCGACTCCCAGGACCGGCTCGACGCCCTCGACCTCGACCACCCGCTGCTCGATCCCGTTCCGGTGGAGCGGCTCGTCGCGTCCGACACCGACGCGTGGCTCTTCACCGCGGCCGACACGTTCGCCGCGCCCTTCGCCGACCTCCCCCGGGTGTGCCGTTCGATCGCGGCCGTGGCCGAGCAGCTGCGAACGACCGTCGACACCGGCGCCGGGCCGCAGACACCGGACCTCGCCGAGCACCGCACGCAGGAGTTCCAGCACGACGGAGTGATGATCCGCGAGACGTTCGTCGAGTTCGAGGGGCTGCGCGGCATCCTGAGCGAGCCGGTCGTGCCGTCGCCCGGCGCCACGGCGATGGTGGCGGTCACCACCGTCGGCCCCGGGCGGATCTTCGTGGACCTCGCCCGCCGCGAGGCGGCCCTCGGTCGTGCGTGCCTGCGGTTCGAGACGGCCGGGTTCGGCACCAGCGCGCGACGCCCCGACGACGCGTGGGCGGACTTCTACCATCCGACCGCGCAGTACGACATCGCCCGCGCCGTCGACGTGATGGTTGCCGCCGGGCACGAGCGCGTGGCGGTCGTCGGCTTCTGCGCCGGCGCGTGGTCGGCGTTCCAGATGCCACCGCGCCCGGAGGTGACGGCGATCGTCGCGGTGAACGCTCAGCTGTTCATCCGGACGCGGCTCCTGCACCGCCAGTACTGGCCCGGTCAGACGGCCTCCCGCCGCGTGCTCTCGCGGATCGGTCAGGACCGACGCGTGCGCCAGGTCGTGAAGAAGCTCGAACGCGAGAACCCGGTGCCGAGCCCGGTCATCCGCTGGCTCGGTCGCCACGTCGAGTCCGGGTGCCGGGTGACCCTGATGTTCTCCGACGACGACCTCGGCCTGACCTACTACCGGCGTCGTGCGCTGCGGCCGTTCGGCCTGCGGGCGGCCAGGCGTCGCCCCACGGTGATCGAGTACCCGGGTCTCGGGCACCTCCCCTCGGGCACCGCCCGCGAGCGTCTGCTCGCGGACATCCACGATCACACGGTCTGACCTCCCGCTCGAGCCGGGCGCCGTGCGATCATGCGTGCATGTCCGCCGCCGACATCGACGCCTACCTCGCCGGCGTGGACGAGCCCGCACGCTCCACGCTCGAGCAGCTCCGCTCGACCATCCTCGCCGTCGTTCCGGACGCCGAGCAGGTGATCTCCTACGGCGCCCCGGCCTTCGCCGTCGACGGCGCCGTGGTCGCCGGCTTCGCGGCGTACCGGCGTCACCTGAGCTACCTGCCCCACAGCGGTTCCGTGCTGACGGAGCTCGCGGACGAGCTCGGCGGCTACGCCGTCTCGAAGGGCGCGCTGCGCTTCGCGATCGACCAACCGCTGCCGACACCCCTCGTCGAGCGGCTCATCGCCGAACGGCGCCGGGAGCTGACGGACTGAGGCGAGCGCTACTTCGGCGTGCGCGGTGCGGCGCTCGCCAGCACGCCGAACACCCACAACGAGGGCCCGTGCGACTGGTACACGGTGAACTCGTCCATCGGCCCGACGTCGGCGATGTCGTACCACGAGCGCATGTACGGCACCTTCGTGAGATCGCCCGTGGTGCCGGCCGGCTTCAGCCGGTAGTCGACGACCCACTGCTGCTCGCCACCGAGCGGATGGTTGCCGTAGACCGGCGTGCCGGGCCACACCGGGAGGCGGCCGGCGTTCGCGTCGACGATGAGCGGGTGCCGCGCCGGCGTGGCGCCGAGCCCCGTCACGTACGACACGTCGAGCGGGTTGGCGCCCAGCGACACCGAGGCGCAGCGCTCCGCGTCGGCGAGGAACCGGGAATCGCTGGTGAGGAGCCAGGCGCGCAAGAGGGTCATCGCATGCGGTGTGCCGCCGACGCCCAGGCCCCAGATCAGCGGGACGTCGGGATCCTCGACGCACCAGCCGTAGAGCGTCGAGTCCGACCCGTCGGCGACGCGGGTGGCGGCGTTGGTGAAGCTCTGCTCGATGTTCTTCACGACGGCCGGGTCGGTGTGTGCACGGTCGACCCACAGGTAGTTCCATCCGGCGTCGCACAGCTCGTTCGCGTTGCAGCCCAGCGCGTCGACCGGGCCGGCGGCGAACGGCGTGTCGGCGATGAACAGCTGGTTCCACTGGTCGTCGCCGGTGAGGGCGAGCATCGAGGCCGCCGCGACGGCCCGCTGCGTGCGGATCTTCTCCGCGTACTTCTTCGGCACCTCCTGGGACTGCGCCCACACCATGGCGGCGATGGCCGAGTCGGCGTACCCCTTGGCCCGCTCGGGGTCGATCGCCTTCAGCGCGACCGACGCGTCGGCCGCGGCCGACGCGTACAGGTAGCTGGACCACGGGTCGGGCGCGTAGGCGTAGCGGGGGAGCGTGTCCTTCCACGACGGGGTGCCCCAGCCCGGGTAGTGCGCGCTCTCGATGCCACCGCGGACGGCGCCGTCGGCGCGCTGCATCCGCTTGAAGAGGTCGAGCGTCCAGAGGGCCTCGTCCGCGATGTCGGGGACGGCGTCGCCGGACTCGGGGATGTTCAGGCTCAGCGTGGCGAAGCGGTCGGGGGCGACGCGGAGCAGGTCGAACACCTCCCGCACCATCCAGAGGTGCTGGGCGCGGCGGTCCCAGTCGCCGGCATCGAACGCCCCACCCCAGGCGCCGTCCACCTCCTCGCTCGACGCAGTGGCGGTGAGCTGACGGAACACCTCGTCGTCGGGCATGTCCGCGGCCTCGAGCGCCGTGAGCTGGCTCTGGTGGACGACGAGGCCGTCGTCGGGATGGTCGGGCCGTGGCCGCGACACCGCCGTGTAGGGCGGGCCGAGCGCGATGCCGCTCCGCTGGTGGAACAGCCCGCGTGCCACGGTGGTGGCGGCGCGCAGCCAGGTGCCGTTCTCGTCGATGCTGAACGCCTCCGAGCAGCCGATGCCGTCGACGCACGCCCGGTACCGGCCCGGCGCGGTGAGCACGGAGAAGTCGAGCTGCCACACGCGCTCGCCGGTGAGGTCGCCGTGGCCGAGCTCGCCGTTCTTGCCGAGCTTCTGCTCGACGGCGGCGCCGCTGAAGGCGGTGACACCGGTTGCGACGTCGACCACGCGGAAGGTCGGCGCGTCGGGCATCCCGCTCTTCCCGGTCGGCGCGGAGAGGTAGGCGCGCTTGGACACGTCGCCGGGCCGGTAGCCCACCTGGTTGGCGTGGACGGCGGGGCTGCGCGAGGTGAGGTCGTTGATCGTGAACTTCGTGCGCGTGCCGAGCGGTGAGGTGAGGGTGTACTCGGTGCCGATCGCGAGTGGCGTCGCCAGCGTGAGGCGGATGCGGTGCGTGACCGGGAAGAGGGTGGCGTCGCCGTCGGGCGCCGTGTGGCCGGTGTCGGTGGGCGTCGTGGACCGCGACGTGGTGACGATCTTCGCGACCGTCGAGCCGGCGGTGAGCCGCCAGCCCTCGTCGAGACGCGTGGGGTCGACCGTGGCGCCGACCATCTTGTCGCCGGCCCTCCCGAGTCCGCGGACGACGCGCCCCACCTGCACGTCCACGCTCAGGGTGGTGGGGTCGGCCAGTGCGATCATGGTGGGGGTCGGCACCTTCGCGGTGGCGGCCTGTGCCGCGAGGTCGACGTCGACGCCGCCGACCACGACCACCGGGTCGATCGTGCCGGTCGCGCTCCGGAAGCGGGCGAACACCTCCTGGTACCCGCCGTCGACGGCGAGCTTCACGTCGGCCACGACCGGTGTCCACGGCGTGGTGACGAAGCTCGGGTCGGTGCCGACCTGCATCTCCGTCGCGTCCGTCGGCGCCGTGACCCGCACGTCGAGCCGCGCGCCCGCCGGCGTCGACTCCACGCCGAGCCGAACGGCTGCGGGACCGGTGGCCTTGGGCGCCGCCTGTGGTGTGCGCTCGTCGGTGGCCTCGGTGGCGCCGTTGCCCGAGCTGCACGCGGCGACGAGGGCGGCTGCCAGCACCGCGGCCAGGGCTGCCCGGGACATCGGGCGACGACGGGCGGCCCGGGCGTTCATGCCGTCGGGTCGCTCGTGTGGACGTCGAGCACGGCGTGCTCGAGTTCGGCCTCGTCGAGGGCGTCGTCGTCCGGCGTGCCCTGGTCGAGCGTCTCGTTGTGCTTCCGCTGGAAGTGGAACAGCGTCGTCCAGCCGGCGATCGCGAGGTAGGCCTCGCCGGCGATCGTGCCGGCGACGGCGCCCTTCCAGTGGTCGTGGAACACCGGGATGAGCGCGATGTACAGCGTGAGGCTGACGATCGCGCTCGTGGTGTAGATCGCGGCGCGGACGCCGAGCTTGCCGAGGCCGAGCAGGCCGTTCGACGGCGCGTTGCTCACGGCCGTGAGGGGCAGGAAGGGGAGGAGCCACGGGATCATGTCCTCGGCGCCCCGGAACTTGTCGCCGATCAGCACGTGCACGATCGGGCGGCAGACGAGGATGCCGATGGCGAGGACGATGCTCAGGCCGAGCGCCAGCACCGAGAAGCGCGCGGCGCGACGGGTGTGCTCGTTGCGGGCGCTGTCGTCGTGGGGGAGGAACCGCTGGAAGGCCGCCCCTTCGAGAGCGCGCAGCGGCATCAGGCCCATCGACACGACCCGGAACGCCGCGGCGTAGAGGCCGGCGGTGTGGGGGAAGTGGTACGCGTTGAGCACGGTCTTGTCACCGTCCTGCTGCAGCACGCCGGCGGCGATGGGGAGCGAGATCGAGGCAGTCGTGCGGCCCGTGCCCGGTGACGGACGCCCCAGCGCGAACCGGATGCCGTGGCGGGGCAGGACCACCACGAGGATCACGACGAGGTAGACCGAGAAGCCGATCGTGTAGCCGATGCCCAGGTGGGGGATCGTCAGGTTGCCGGTGGCCGTCAGCAGGAGGACCACGGCGATGCGGATCCCGAGGGTGACCATCCGCAGGCGCGTCGCCGGGGCGAACCCCTTCTCCGCCTGCACCATGGCGATCGACACCATGTTCACGGCGTTCGCCAGCAGCTCGGCGACCATCACGGCGAGGATCGTGGTGATCGCCAGGTGGGGGATGACCCGGCCGCCGATGGTGGTGGCGACGGTCACGGCGGCGACGCCGAGGCAGAGCGTGAGGAGGAAGAAGTCGCGGGCGACCTTCTCGACGTCGTCGCGTTCGCGCAGCCGACGCTGCAGCACGGCGAGGGTGATGCCGGACCACGTGAGTCCGCCGACCGGCCCGACGATGCCGTAGACGCCGGCGTAGCGGCCGTAGTCGTCGACGGTGAGCCGGGTGCTGAGCAGGAGGAACGTGCCGGTCATCACCAGCAGCTGGGAGACGTCGTGCAGCGCGCTCCACGCCGTGTCGTTCGCGAGCCCTCCGCGGCGGAAGTGACGTCGGATGCCGGTCTCCGCGTGATCCGTCGACTCCGGGGACGGGTCGGGAAGAATGCTGTCGGCGTTGGGCATGTCGTCTCGGAGAACGGGGTCGCAGCGGCGACGCGTGAATGGTCAGGATACCGGGGCGAGTCGAGAGTTCGGAAGTGACAGTTGTTCAAGAACAGTGAAATGACCCGAGGTAGCTCCCGTGCACGATGACCGCTCGATCGTCGAGGCGCGTCTGCGGCGCGTCGTCCGGGAGCGCATCGAGCCGGCGATGCACGGCGAGCGGGTGCCGCTCGACGTCACCGCGTGGGAGGTGCCGGGTGAACCCGTCACCGCTGCGGAGGCGGCCACCAAGACCTACGCGCCGTTCTCGGTGGGCGCCCCGTTCGGCCGCCCCTGGGGCACCACCTGGTTCCGCATGTCGGGCACCGTCCCGGAGCGGTGGGCCGGCGCCGCCGTCGACGCCGTCATCGACCTGGGCTTCTCCAACATGGCGGGCTTCCAGAGCGAGGGCCTGCTCTGGCACCTCGGCGACGACGGCGCGTGGGCGCCGGTGCGCGGCCTGCACCCGCTGAACCGCGACGTGCTCGTCGGGGCGGCGGTCGCCGGCGGCGAGCAGGTGTCGTACGTGGTCGAGGCGGCGTCGAACCCGCCGATCGCCAACGACCGTCCCGACCCCAACAGCGACCTCGCCACGGCGTCGACCGCGCCGATGTACCGCCTGGCCCGCGCCGAGCTCGTCGTGGTGAACACCGAGGTGGCGGCGCTCCGCCAGGACGTCCGCGCGCTCAACGGCCTCATGAAGCAGCTGCCCCTCGACCAGCCGCGGCGCCACGAGATCCTCCGCGCCCTCGAGGCGATGCTCGACCGACTCGACCTCGAGGACGTGGTCGGAACCGCTCCCGCGGCGCGCGCCGAGCTCGCCGGCGTCCTGGCGAGCCCGGCCGTGGCGTCGGCGCACCGGATCTCGGCGATCGGCCACGCCCACATCGACTCGGCCTGGTTGTGGCCGTTGCGGGAGACGGTGCGCAAGTGCGCCCGCACCTTCTCCAACGTCCTGATGCTGATGGACCGCTACCCCGAGTTCCGCTTCGGCTGCTCGCAGGCGGCGCAGTACGAGTGGATGCGCGAGCACTACCCGTCGATCTTCGAGGCCATCGGCCGCCGCGTTGCCGAGGGTCGTTGGATCCCGCTCGGCGGGATGTGGGTCGAGGCCGACACCAACCTCGCCGGCGGCGAGGCCCTGATCCGCCAGATCACCCACGGGCAGCGCTACTTCGAGGAGCACTTCGGCGTCACGTGCACCGAGGTGTGGATTCCCGACGTGTTCGGCTACCCGGCGAGCCTCCCGCAGATCATGAAGACGTGCGGCATCGACCGCTTCCTCACGCAGAAGCTGTCGTGGAACAAGACGAATCGCTTCCCGCACCACACGTTCTGGTGGGAGGGCATCGACGGCTCCACCGTCTTCACGCACTTCCCGCCCGTCGAGACCTACAACGCGACCTTCAACGGCATCGAGCTGGCCAACGCGGTGCGCACGTTCGCCGACAAGGGCGTGGCCACGCGCTCGCTGATGCCGTTCGGCTACGGCGACGGCGGCGGTGGGCCCACGGCGCAGATGATGGAGCAGTACCGGCGGGTGCGCGACCTCGAGGGCTCGCCCCGCGTCGAGATCGAGTCGCCCGAGGAGTTCTTCGACGCGGCGATCGCCGACTACCCCGACGCACCGCGCTGGGTGGGTGAGCTCTACTTCGAGATGCACCGCGGCACGTTCACGTCGCAGGCCGGCACGAAGGCCGGCAACCGTCGATGCGAGCTGCTCCTGCGCGAGGCCGAGCTGTGGTGTGTGGCCGCGTACGGCGGACGCGAGGGCGACGGGTACCCGGCCGCCGCGCTCGACCGCCTGTGGAAGACGGTGCTGCTGCACCAGTTCCACGACATCCTCCCGGGCTCGTCGATCGGATGGGTGCACCGCGAGGCCGAGGTGGCGTACGCCCAGGTGGCCGACGAGCTGACGGGCATCATCGACGCGGCGCTCGCCTCGATGGGCGCCGGCACGCTCGCCGTCGCGAACCCCGCGCCGTTCGACGGCGACACCGTGGAGATCGTCGACGCGCCGGCGCTGACCGGCGACCCCGAGTGCCAGGTGCTGAGCGACGGACGGGTGGCGGCCCGCCTGGCCGTGCCGGCCGGCGCGGTGGTCGCGCTCGAGCCCCTGCCGGTGCCGTCCACCGCACACGCCGTCGCGACGGTCGAGGCCGACGGCACGACGCGGCTCGGCAACGACCGCGTGCGCATCAGCCTCGACGCGAGCGGGCTGATCACGTCATTCGTCGATCTCTCCGCCGGGCGCGAGCTGGTGGCCCCCGGTGCCCGGGCGAACCTCCTGCAACTCCACCAGGACCTGCCCAACGAGTATGACGCGTGGGACATCGAGGAGTTCCACCGACGCCGCGTCGTCGACATCGACACGGTGGAGTCGATCGAGGTGCTCGACGACGGTCCGCTCGTCGCCCGGGTGCGCGTCTCGCGGTCGTTCCGCTCGTCCACGATCTCCCAGGTGCTCGAGCTGCGCGCCGGCAGCGCCCGGCTCGACGTGGTGACCGACGTCGACTGGCACGAGCACGAGCAGATGTTGAAGGTGGCGTTCCCGCTCGACCTGCACACGAGCGAGATGACCCGCGAGATCCAGTTCGGGCACCTGACGACCGCGATCCACACGAACACGAGCTGGGACGCGGCCCGGTTCGAGGTGTGCGCGCACCGCTGGGTGGACGTGGCCGAACCCGGGTACGGCGTGGCCGTGCTCAACGACTCGAAGTACGGCTACGACGCGACCCGTGACGCCGACGCCGGTGCGGACCGTCCCGTGACCACGGTGCGCCTGACGTTGCTCCGCGGCGCCCGCTATCCCGATCCCGAGGCGGACCAGGGCCGACACCACTTCACGTACTCGGTGCTCGGCCACGCCGGCGACTTCCGCCGGGCCGGCGTCGTCGCCGAGGGGTACCGGCTCAACACCGGCGTGCGCGTGGTGCCGGGGGTGCGTGGCGCGCTCGACGCGTCGCAGGTCGTCGCCGCCGCCGATCCCGCCGTCGTGGTGGAGGCCGTCAAGGTCGCGGACGACGGATCGGGTGACGTGATCGTGCGCTGCTACGAGTCGTGGGGCGGTCGAGCCCGCACCGACCTCGCGCTCGGCGTGCCGTTCTCGTCGGTCGCACGGGTCGACGCTCGGGAGCGCCCGCTCGCCGATGCGCCGGCCGTGGCCGTCGACGGCGGCCGGTGCTCGCTATCGCTCCGCCCGTTCGAGATCGTGACGTTGCGGTTCCGTCGCTGACGGGTGCGCGTCGACGGGTGACGGCCCGGCGCAGGAATCCTCAACCCGGCCGCTCGACGCGCCGATTCCGTTGGTGATGGCGCCGCCACTCGATCCTCCCGCGTACCCGGCCGGCCCACCGACCGTGCCGCCGCCTGCGCCGCCGCAGATGCCGGTGCCGCCTCCGGCGCCGCCCCAGGTGTCGGTCCCGCCTGCGCCGGCCCCGTTCCCCGGCCCGCCCCCGGCGTGGGCGCCGCCGATGGGCGCTCCGGCGTCGGCACGGCGCGCAGGGTCCGACCCGACCGACTCCGGGGCGATCGTCGTGACGGTCACCGCAGCGGTGCTCGCCGTGATCGTCGTCGGCGCCGTCGCCTGGTTCACCCTCGGCAACCGTGGCGAGCCGGCCGCGTCGGCGCCTGCGACGACCGTGACCGTGACACCGACCGTCGCGCCCCTCGGCCCGTTCCCGGGCCAGGCGAAGCCGGTCGGCGACGGCTGGTTCGACTACCGCTCGCCCGACGGCGCGTGGGTGTTCCAGCTCCCCGCCGTGCCGACGCTCCCGACGCCGCTGCCGTCGAGCCCCACCATCGACATCGTGTACGCCAAGCCCGACGGCGGACGCGTCGGCTTCGGGTGGGCCGGTGCACAGCTCGCGCCGGGCACCGACGAGACCGCCATCCTCGTCGACCTGATGAAGGGCATCGCCGTCAGCCGCGGCGCCACCGGCGTCGTGCCGCAGGTGCTCTCGGACGCGTCCGGCGTGGCGGTCACCGCCACCCTGGAGCTCCGCGGTGGGACGGCGCTCTTCGTGCTCCGCTCGATCGACCGCCACCCCGTCGTGGCGATGGTCGTCGCGGGCCTCGGCGCGCCGGACCCGGCGGTGGCGTCGCGCATGATCGGCTCCTTCAAGCCCGCCGCCTGAGCCGAATCGGTCGTCTCGACGCCGATCGGCGAGCGCGACATCGACGAAAGTCGGTGGTCGGCACCCGATCCGGTCGCCGATACTGAAGTTCATGAGCCTTCCCAGCGATCCCCCCGGCCTTGCCGCGCCCGCACCCACCGACTCGCACACCGGGAGGGCCGAGCCCCCCGTGGCCCGAACCATCGATGCCGTGAAGCACTACGGACAGGGCGACACCGTCGTGAAGGCGCTCGACGGCGTGACCGTCGAGTTCGACCGCTCGCGCTTCACCGCGATCATGGGCCCGTCGGGCTCGGGCAAGTCGACGCTGATGCACTGCGTCGCCGGCCTCGACACGCTCACGTCCGGCCAGGCCATCATCGGCGAGGTCGACCTCGGCACCCTGAGCGACCGCGACCTCACGATCCTGCGCCGCGAGCAGGTCGGGTTCATCTTCCAGGCGTTCAACCTCATCCCCACGATCACGGCGTTGGAGAACATCGTGCTGCCGCTGCGCCTCGGCGGGAAGACGGCGGACCAGGCCTGGCTCGACACCGTCATCGACACGGTGGGCCTGCGCGACCGCCTCGGCCACCGCCCGTCGGAGCTGTCGGGCGGTCAGCAGCAGCGCGTCGCCGTGGCACGTGCGCTCGTGAGCCGGCCGCAGATCGTGTTCGCCGACGAGCCGACGGGCAACCTCGACTCGCACTCCGGCGCCGAGGTGCTGTCGTTCATGCGTCGCAGCGTCGACGAGTTCGGGCAGAGCATCGCGATGGTCACCCACGATCCGACCGCCGCGGCGTACGCCCACCGCGTGCTCTTCCTCGCCGATGGCAAGGTGATGCACGAGATCTCCGACCCGACGGCCGCGTCGGTGCTCGACGTGATGCGCGGGCTGGGCGGCTGACGTGATCAAGCTGTCCCTGCAGAACACCTGGGCGCACAAGCGGCGCCTGTTCGGCACGTTCATGGCCGTGCTCATCGGTGTCGGCTTCCTGTCCGGCACCCTCATCCTCGGCGACACGCTGCGCGAGAACTTCACGAAGCTCTTCGACGCCGGCTACGCCGGCACCGACGTGGTCGTCCGCCCCGAGAAGCCCGACGACGGCGGCAACGACGACGGCACCCTGCAGGCGTCGCGCACCCTCGACGCCTCGCTCGTCGACAAGATCGAGGCCATCGACGGCGTGCGCGTCGCCGTGGCCGAGGTGCAGACGTTCGGTCAGCTCATCGGCCGCAACGGCGAGACGATCGGCGGCAGCGGACCGCCCACCTTCGCCGCGAGCTGGAACCCCGACACCGGCATCAACCCGTACCACATCATCTCCGGCCGCACGCCGAAGGCGCCCGAGGAGGTCGTGATCGACGACGCCTCGGCCAAGGCCGGCAAGTTGAAGGTGGGCGACACGACCACCGTGCTGCTGCCGCAGCCGTTGAAGGTGAAGATCGTCGGCCTGGCCCGCTTCGGTGAGGAGACCACCGCCGGGGGCGTGACGTGGGCGTTCTTCTCGGCGTCCGGCACCGCCGCGCACCTCACGAAGACTCCTGGCACCGCGAACCAGATCTCGGTCGCGGCGGTCGACGGCGTGAGCCAGACCGAGCTGCGCAACCGGATCCGTCCCGTCATCGGGTCGGGCAACGAGGCGCTCACCGGTGAGGCGGTCGCGAAGGAGTCGGTGGACGACATCAACTCGGCGTTCCTCGGGTTCCTCACCAACTTCCTGGTGGCGTTCGCCGGCATCGCGCTCTTCGTGGGCACGTTCAGCATCTACAACACGTTCTCGATCATCGTCGCCCAGCGCACCCGGGAGTCGGCGTTGATGCGGGCGATCGGGGCGACGCGCCGTCAGGTGCTCACGGCCACGATGGTCGAGGCGCTGGTCATCGGCGTCGTGGCGTCGGTCGTGGGCCTCGCTGCGGGCGTCGGTGTGGCCGCCGGCCTGAAGGGCGTGTTCGACGCCTTCGGCCTCAACCTCCCGGCGGGCGGTCTCACGCTGCGCAGCTCGAGCATGACCATCGGCATCGTGGTGGGCATCGTCGTCACCGTGCTGGCGGCGATCGTGCCGGCCCGTCGTGGCAGCCGTGTCGCCCCGGTGGAGGCGCTGCGTTCGTCGGCCGTCGAGGACGAGGTGCCCAAGCGGGCCCGTGGCATCGCCGGCATCGTCGTGTCGGTCGTCGGCATCGTCACGATCGTGCTCGCCGTCACGCTGCACCCGAAGGACGCCGAGATCCAGATCGCCGGCATCGGTGCGCTCCTCACGTTGATCGGCATGCTCGTCATCGGTCCGGTCGCGGCCCGACCGGTGGCCAGGCTGCTCGGTCTGCCGCTGGCGAAGGTCGGCGGGGTCACCGGGGAGCTCGCACGCGAGAACGCCGTCCGCAACCCGCGGCGCACGGCGTCGACGGCGGCGGCGCTGCTCGTCGGCGTCGCGATCGTCGTGCTCTTCAGCGTGTTCATCGCGTCGACGAAGAACCTCGTCACCCAGACGGTGGACCGCACCTTCGGCGGCGACCTGGTCATCACCAGCGGCGGCTTCGGCGGGGCGACGCTCCCACCCTCGCTCCCCGCGGACACCGAGAAGGTCGACGGCGTCGAGCGCGCCGTGGGTCTGGGCTTCGGCCCGATGACCATCGCCGGTGACACCGACTTCATCTCCAACGCGCACGTCGCCGACCTGGTGAAGCTGCTCGATCTGGGCGTGACCGCCGGCTCGCCGAAGGCCGTCGACGACGGGGCGATCGGCATCAGCAAGGACCAGGCCGAGAAGGACAAGGTCGGGGTCGGCGACACGATCTCGCTCGTCTTCCCCGACACGACCAGGCAGCGGGCGAAGATCGGCATGGTCTACGAGAACGCCGACATCGTGGGCGCGTACCTCCTCGGCACGGAGGCCTACTCGGCGCACTCCAAGGTGAGTGCCGACGCCATCGTGTTCGTCGGGCTGAAGGACGGCGCGTCGGTGAGCGCGGTCCGCAAGGACCTCAAGAAGCTCACCGCCGACATCGGCAAGCCCAAGATCGAGGACCGGGCCGCCTACACCGAGACGGTGGGCTCCCGCCTCGACGTGCTCCTCGGCCTCGTCATCGTGATGCTGGCGCTCGCCATCCTCATCGCCGTGATGGGCATCGCGAACACGCTGGCGCTCTCGGTCTACGAGCGCACCCGCGAGCTGGGCGTGCTCCGTGCCGTCGGCACGACGCGCCGTCAGGTGCGCCGGCTCGTGCGCTGGGAGTCGGTGATCGTCTCCACCTTCGGCACCGTGGGCGGCGTCGCCCTCGGAGCCGGCCTCGGCTGGGCGCTCGTGCAGGCGGCGTTCAGCGATTCGAGCACGAGCCCGTTCACCCTGCCGGTGGGCAACCTCGTGCTGATCCTGGTGCTCGGCATCCTCGTCGGCGTCGGCGCTGCGGCGCTGCCGGCCTACCGGGCGGCGAAGCTCGAGGTGCTCGGCGCGGTCTCGGCCGCGTAGTCGGTGAGGCCCTCCATGGGCGACGGGCGACCGTCGCCCACGGGGGCGCCCACGCCGACCGTCTTCGCGAAGTACAGGTCGAGCACGCGATCGACGAGCGTCGGCGTGAGTCGCATGGCGGCGTTCTCGTACCGCGAGATCGCGATCGCCAGCTTGCACACCACACCGGGGAGGTAGGCGCGCAGCTCGCCGTCGCCCTGCCCGCGCGCCTGCTGGCGCAGGCGGGCGGCGGCCTCCTCGGTCACCTCGAGGCCCTTGGCCGTGCACACCCGGGCGAGCACCCAGTCGAACTGCTGGTCGTCGAGGCAGCCGATGTAGACCTTGTTGTGGATGCGGCGGAAGAATGCCTCGTCGCCGAGCGCCGTCGGGTCGAGGTTCGTCGAGAGGACCACCTTCACCTCGAACGGCACCTGGAACTTGCGGCCGCCGAGGGTGAGGTAGTCGACCTGCCGGTCGAGTGGCACGATCCACCGGTTGAGGAGCTCCTCGGGCGTCATCGCCTGCCGGCCGAAGTCATCGATGACGAGGATGCCGTTGTTCGCCTTGAACTGCAGCGGCGCGAGATAGGTGCCCACCTCGCGGTCGAGCGACAGGTCGAGCATGCCGGAGTGGAGCTCGCCGCCCGCGATCACCGCGGGGCGGTGGCAGAGCACCCAGCGCGGGTCGAGCTCGGCGGGCTGCTCGTCGAGCGCGTCGTGCAGGATCGGGTCGAACACGCTCACGATCTGGCCCGACACCTCGACGCAGTGGGGGATAAGCACGCTGTCGGCGTAGGCGCGGATGAGGCGCTCGGCGATGGACGACTTGCCGGTGCCGGGAGGGCCGTACAGGAAGATCGCGCCGTCGCCGCAGATGGCCGGGCCGAGCTGGTCGATGAGCGTCGGTGCGATCACGAGGTCCGAGAACGCGCGGGTGAGCTGGTCGCGGTCGAGGTGCAGGTTCGGCACCTGGGCGCGCACCACCCGCTGGTAGAGATCGAGCGGCACGGGCAGCGGCCCGAGGTAGCGGCAGTCGGCCGACCGCTGACGCGAGTAGGCACGTCCGGCCTCGGTGACCGAGAGGAGGTAGGTGCGGCCGTGCATGCCCTCGTACTCGACGAGGCGGCGGTCGCGCATGTTGCTCACCACGGTCTCGACGATGCTCGGGCTGCAGTGGAGCCGCTCTGCGACACGCACCATCGACGGCCGGCCCTCGGCGATGCAGGTGCGCAGGATGATGTCCTCGATGAGGGCGACCGGCAGACCGGAGGCCTCGTGTGTCGTGGGGGCGCGGAGTTCGGACGGGCTGAGCGTCGGCTCGGGGGTCATGGGTTCCTCGGCGAGTTCGGCGATGGGGCGGCCCCTCTACCTTCGGCGTTCCGGCAGGGAACCTGAGAATGTCCTGATCGCAACCGATCGTGCCCAACGAGGAGCGGGCGGGCGGTCCGGCCTGTGTGCAAAAGTCGTCGGCAATGGACGACGTGCGGTCACAGCGCTGGTTGGCGATGAGCCACCCGGCCACGGTGGTCGGCGTCGTGCTGCTCGTCGTCAACGACCGCGTGCTCAAGCACGCGTTCGGCAACTGGTTCACGGGCAAGCTGTCCGACGTCTGCGGGCTCTTCGTGTTCGTGCTGCTCCTCAGTGAGCTCGCCTCGCTGGCGATGCCGAGGCGCCGGGCGGGCGTGATCGGCTTCGTCGCGGGTGCGACGTTCTTCGCCGCGACCAAGGTCTCGGCGGGGGTCGCGGCCTGGGTGTCGGGAGCGCTGACGGCGACGATCGTCCCGTCGAGGATCATCGCCGACCGCACCGACCTGCTCGCGCTCGCCGTCCTCGTGCCGGCGTGGCGGTTGTGGACCTCGTACCGCGATCGCACCGAGCTGACGGTGCGGCTGGGGATGCTGATGACGTGCGTCACGGTGGTGGCCGCGGCGAGCAGCTCGGAAGCGGCGTTCGCCGTGACCACGGTGGGCGCCGGACACGGCCGCCTCGGCGCCGGTCTCTACACGAGCGAGGACCACGGGCGGACGTGGAAGATCGACCGGCTGACGAGCCAGCCCAGCCCCACCCATCGGGTCGCGCGCACGTCCGCCTGCTCGCAGCGCACCAAGGTGTGCTTCCGCATCGCCGACGACCTCGCGATCGAACGTCGCGACCGGCCGGGGGGCGAGTGGGTCGAGGACTACGTGCTGTCGGACGGGCGAGCCGGCTACGTCGGCCGCGTGCAGGGCATCATCGACGGGCTGGCCGCGTACACCTCGATGCGGGCGTACGACATCGCCGTGCTCGACGAGAAGGGCGCGACGACCGTCGTGGTGGCGGCGGGCGAGGAGGGCGTGGCCGTCCGATCGGCCGACGGCAGGTGGAGCCGACGGGCCGTGGGGGATGCGGTGCCCGAGCCGCTCTCCGGCGACTTCCGCGTCCTGGTGGACGATCTCTACGCCGACTGGCTCGTCGTGCTGCTGGCGTTCGGCCTCGTCTCGTGGACCGAGGACTCGTTCCGAGCGCCGACGGCGAAGCGGCCGATCGGCCCGAACCGACGGAGCAAGGCCCCGGCGCGTCCGGGAGTCCGCCCGTTGGTGAAGGGGATCGCCGCCGCCGTCGCCGGCGGTGTGGCGTGGCTGTTCGTCCCGGCGCTCCTGCCCACGGCCGCAGCGACGATCGTCGGGTTGTCGCCCCTCGTCGCCGTCGCCCTCGCGTTCGCGCAGGGGTATCAGGACGGCGATCTCTCGAAGGTCCTCCGGCTCTCGGTGGCCATGGCGGCGGGGGTGGTGTTCGTCATCCTGCAGATCCTCTGGATCGCCGGCGTGGTGTGGGGCCAGTTCACGATCCGTGTGATCGAGTTCCTGGTGATCGGCGCCGTGATCGTCGGGGGCCGCAGGTTCATCGAGATCCAGATGGCGTCGCTCGCCGAGGACGACGACTGACGCTGCGGTACCGGCCGCGCCCGGCGGGGGCGCGCTTGGCGATGCCGGACGGGTCTGCCACGCTGGGCGCATGGCTGACGTGACCGTGTACCACAACCCCAACTGCAGCTCCTCGAAGACCGCCCTGGCGATGGCGGCCGACGCCGGCATCGACGTCGACGTCGTGCAGTACCTCAAGACCAAGCCCGACGCCGACGAGCTCCGCGGCATCGTCGCGAAGCTCGACGGCCCCGTCACCGAGATGGTCCGACGCGACGCGAACTTCGCGAAGCTCGGCCTCACCGACGCGGACGTCGAGACGGCCGATCAGGTCGTGGCGCTCCTGGCCGAGCACCCGGCGCTCCTGCAGCGCCCGATCGTCGTGCGTGGCGACCGGGCCGTGGTCGGCCGCCCGAAGGAGCGCATCGCCGCGCTGCTGGGCACCGACGGTGACGGCACGGCGAGGTCCGGGAGCTGGTGATGCCGGCGGCTGGGGCCGCCGCGCTCGCCGAGCGGGCCGGCGGTGCGCCGGAGGATCGGGAGGCCGATCTGTTCGAGACGGGCGACGCGCCCAACTGGTCGTTGACGATCGCGATCGCCGCCGTCTTCCTCGTGGTGCTCGTCGTCGGGGTCGTCGCGCTCGTCGATCCCGGCCGCACGTCCGGCGCCGAGCGCTCGCGGCCCTCGGCCGTGGCGCCCGTGACGACGCAGCGCCCGCAGGCGACCACGACGGCGCCCGCCGCCTCGACCACGGTCACCCCGACCACGGTCACCCCGACCACGGCGGCGCCCCCGACGGCACGGCGGCGCCCACGACCACCGCCCACCACGGCCGCTCCGGCGACCTCGGTGCCGGCGACGCCCGTCGTGGTGACCGTGCCCGAGCAGCCGGTTCGCGTCGAGCTCGCGACCTGGCCGGCCGTGACGCACGGCCCCGGCCGCGTCGACGCATCCGTCGACGGGCCGGACAGCTCCACCTGATGTCCGCGGTGTCCAGGTCGCGGTCCCACGGGACGGTCGCTCGGTCGCCTCCCTGCTCGACGGCGCCGCGGCGCAGGTGCGCCGTGACCTCGGCGGCACCCTCACCCTCGGTCCGGCGTCCGACGTGAGCGGCGCGTCGGCGCGCCGATTCTCGGTCGCCGTGCGCGGCGGCACCATCGAGGCGCTGGTGACCTACCGCTCCGGCGTGCTCTTCACCGTGTCGATGTTCGCGCCGGGCGCCGGTGGGCCGTCGGCCGCGGCGAGCGCCGCGTTCGACGCCGTCCTGGCGTCGTTCCGCCTCCTCTGATCGGGGGACTGCCCCCGGTGTGGATCGGGTAGGTTGACCCGGAGCCCCGAAGAGCTCCCGCAAAGAATGAGGAAACCATGGCTTTTGAACTCCCGCCGCTGCCGTACGCGATGGACGCGCTCGCTCCGCACATCTCCCAGGAGACGCTCGAGTACCACTACGGCAAGCACCACCAGACCTATGTCACCAACCTGAACAACCTCGTCGCCGGCACCGACAACGAGTCGAAGTCGCTGGAGGACGTGATCCTCGCCGCCGACGGTGGCCTGTTCAACAACGCCGCGCAGGTGTGGAACCACACCTTCTACTGGAACTCGATGTCGCCCTCCGGCGGCAGCGGAGCCCACCAATGAGCTCGCGGACAAGATCAACTCGGCGTTCGGCAGCCTCGACGGCTTCAAGGAAGGGATTCGCGGAGGCCGGCACCACGCAGTTCGGCTCGGCTGGGCCTGGCTCATCGAGGGCGACTCCGGCCTCGAGATCACCAAGACCGCCAACGCCGACCTCCCCCTGAAGCACGGCCAGAAGGCGCTGCTCACGATGGACGTGTGGGAGCACGCGTACTACATCGACTACCGCAACGCCCGCCCGAACTACATCAAGACGTTCCTCGACAGCCTCATCAACTGGGAGTTCGCCGCAGCGAACCTTGGCTGACGCCGACCGCCGCCGCGAGAGGCTGCGCGGCGGCGCTCGTCTGCCTCGTCACCGTCGTCGCGTTCGAGACGATGTCGGTGGCGACGATCATGCCCGACGTGAAGGCCGACATCGGCGGCCTCTCGCTGTACGGATGGGCGTTCTCCGGCCTCGCCCTCGGCGAGGTCGTCGGCATCGTCATCGCCGGCTCGTGGGTCGATCGCGCCAACCCGGCGCCCCATCATGGCCGGCCTCGCCGTGTACACCGCCAGTCTGGTGGTGTCGGGCACCCTGGAAAACTCGATGTTCGTGGTGGTCGTCAGCCGCGTGCTACGGGGCTTCGGCTCGGGCACGGTGCCGGCTTCATCGCGTACATGCGTCAGGCGCGGGTTCCACGAGTCCAGGCAGGCGCCGCGTGTTCGCGTGGATGTCGACGGCGTGGGTGGTTCCGTCGCTCATCGGTCCGGCCGCAGCCGGGCTGATCGCAACACTGAGCTGGCGACTCGTGTTCCTCGGCCTGATCCCGATCGTGGTGGGCGTGGCGCGCTCGCCGTGGGTCCCATCTCGACGCTGGGTCGCCCGGAGGAGACGGCGGCGTCCCGCCCCGGCTTGGGCGCCCGCCGCACGATCGGGCTCGCCGCCGTCGCAGGTGGTGGGGGCCGGCGTGGCCCTGGGTGGGTTGCAGAGCACCAGCCTCGCCGTGCTCATAGCTCGCGGTCGTCGACGGCCCGGCTGGTGGGCGTTCCGTGGACTGACCCCGGCCAGGAACGCTCCGCCTCGCCGCCGGCCTGCCCGCCACCGTGGCGGCGGGGCATGTTGACGTTCGCGTTCCTCGGCGCCGGCGCGTTCGTGGCGCTCGGGCTCACCAACGTGCGCGGCACCTCCACGCAGTTCGCCGGGGTCGTGCTGTCGAGCGCCGCCTTCACGTGGACGGCCGGCGCGTGGACGTCGGCGCGGCTCATCGCGAGCGTCGGCCCACGGGCGCTCGTCACCGCGGGGATGACGATCGTGACGGTCGGCGTCGCTGCCATGTCGGCGGTCATCGCGACCTCGGTCAGCCCGTGGTTCGCAGTGGGAGCGTGGCTCCTCGGCGGCCTCGGCATCGGCCTCGCCTACTCGCCGTTGTCGCAGGCGGCGCTCTCCGCTGCCGAGCCGGGCGAGATGGGCGCTGCGACGGCGGCGCTCCAGCTGAGCGACGTCCTCGGGTTCGCCGTCGGCACCGGGCTCGGCGGCGCGATCATCGCGCTCGCCGATCGCCACGACGTCCGGGTCGGCGGCTCCACGGTGCACGCCGGTGTGGCGATGGTGTGGCTCGTCACCGGCGCCGTCGGTGTGCTCGGCGCGCTCACGGCGCGGCGCATGGACCGCTGGCTGTCGGGCGGGAACGACGATCAGGCGCCGGCGATCGACGCCCACACCTGACGCGCGACGGCGTCCGGGGCGGCGGCGACCTCGCCGTGGTC
Source organism: Acidimicrobiales bacterium (assembly GCA_046331245.1). Classification (GTDB taxonomy): domain Bacteria; phylum Actinomycetota; class Acidimicrobiia; order Acidimicrobiales; family Microtrichaceae; genus SSF14. The sequence goes on from JAXLRH010000004.1 coordinate 226,047, forward strand.
CACCTCGACGAGCCGGCCGGTGAACGACGCGAGCGCGGTGGCCCCATGCTCGGCCATCACGCCGACGCGCCACTCCCAGTATCGGTGGACCTTGTCGGCGTCGGCCTCGTCGCTGTCTCGACGACGCAGGACGAGGGAGCGTTCCGCCGTCGCCCGGACGCTCGCCGCGACGTCGGTGCGGACGTGCACGACGGTGGCACTGGGAAGGACGCGGGCGATGAGATCGACGTGCTCGAGGTGGACTGCCCCCTCGACGACGCGGCGGGGCCGGTGCGGGCGCTCCTCGCCGGCCAGGCTGCGACGTGCCGACTCGTAGCTCGGGGTGAGGTCGGCCTCGGACAGCCATTCGGCGTAGCCGGGCACGTGCCACCGCTCCTCGTGACGGAGCGACACGAACGCGAACGGGTCGACGGCGTTGGGTGTCGTCCCGGCTCGTAGCGCGTCGCCCAGGCCCTCGGTGGCGGGCAGCCCGACGACGAACACGGGCGCGTGCTCGGGGCCGCGGTCGGCCGGCGGCTCGTCGCCCGCCGGGGCGGCGCGTGCCGCGAGCTGGGCGACGAGGTCGCGTCGCACCCGCAGGCGCCCGGCCCTCGTGAGCCGCGCCTCGCGGTCGAGCGAGCGGGTGAGCACGTCGAGCGGCTCGCTCCACGCGAGCCCGCCGAAGTCCTCGCTGCGGGTGCGATGGATCGCGCGGGTGACCACGTCGTGGGCGGCGATCTCGGGCCGTCGATCGAGCCAGCGCTGCAGCATCGGAGCGACTGTAGGCGTGGCAGGCTGGGCCCCGTGAGTGACCCCAGCGATCTGCCGCCCATGATCCCGTTCGGGCGGCGGCCCTCGTCCGCCGGCCAGGCCTATCTCGTGCGTCCCGGCGACGACGGTGAGGGCACCGGCCCCGGCGTGCTCGTCCTTCATTCGTGGTGGGGGCTCACCCCGGGCATCAAGGACTTCTGCAACCGGCTGTGCGACGAGGGCTTCGTGGTGCTCGCGCCGGACCTGCTCGACGGCAAGCTGCCCGAGACCGCCGCCGAGGCGGAGGTGGAGCTGTCCGAGTCCGACCCGAACGCGACGGCCGCGCTCATCATCTCGAGCACCGTGGCGCTGCGGTCGGCCTGCGAGGACCCGTCGGGGCCGGTGGCCGTGGTCGGCTTCTCGATGGGTGCATCGTGGGCGCTGTGGGCGGCCACCCGCCAGCCCGACTCGTTCTCGAAGGTCGTCGCCTACTACGGCAGCCAGACGATCGACTTCTCCGACCTCCGCGCCCAGGTGCAGGGCCACTTCCCCGAGCACGACGCGCTCGTCAGCCCCGACGACATCGTGCTGCTGGAGGCCGACCTGTTCGAGCTCGGGCACGAGCCGGAGATGTGGCACTACGAGGGCGTGCACCACTGGTTCGCGGAGCCCGGCGTCGAGGGCTTCCACGACGAGCCGGCCGCCGCGCTCGCGTGGGAGCGCACGGTCGAGTTCCTCACGCGGGCCTGAACGGCCCGTCCGCTACCAGAGCTGGTCGGCGTAGGTGTCGGTGCCGGGGATGGTGGGGATGAACGGCGCGGCCAGGGTGACGGTGGCGAGGCCCGACGCGTCGACGGCAGCCGCGTAGTCGACGAAGCGCTGCCAGTGCTGCGCCGGCTCGGTGTCGAGGAAGCACAGCTGCATGGTGCGCTGCAGGGTGCCGGGGCCCGAGCCGAGCTTCATCGGCGACGCGCCCTCGCCCTCGCGGGGGATGATCGGCCGCCAGGAGCACACGATGGCCACCGGCGAGTCGGCGTCGAGGAGGAGCGGGGCCCCCTCGGCGGCGAACCACTCGTCGAACTCGGGGTGCTTCACGCCCTCGGCGCGGTCGACGTGGATCGACACGAGGCCGGCGAAGCGGTGGTCGAGCGCGAGCTCGACGGGCACGCCGTCGTCGTCGCGGTAGAAGTCACGCTGGTGCGTGTACAGAGCGGTGTGCGCGTGGATGCGCTCCTCGAAACCCCGGCCGCTCTTGTAGAGCTCGAACACCTGTGGGGAGGTCCACGCGAAGTGCTCGGCCTCGTGGCCCTTCTGCACGAAGTAGGTGGCGAGGTAGCTGCCGGCGTCGGTGGGGACGGCGACGCCGGAGTTCTCGGGGAAGCGGAGGTCCTTGTAGGGACGTGTGGCCACCCACCTCGAACCGGCCAGGATGCCGGGCCCGATCATGCACCCGCCGTAGAAGTGATCGCGCTCGTACCAGCGGTTGTAGGCCACCTCGTGGCCGCGCTCGGGATCGACGAGGGTGTAGAGCATCGCCCCCAGCTTCACGGGATAGTCGTCCATGCGGCTACCGTACCTGACGGTCCGTCAGATTCGGGCGGCGGAACGCGGGGCCGGCAGGTCGGTTCGGCACGGAAGGGTGGAGCATGCGATTCGAAGGTCGGTCAGTGATCGTGACGGGGGCGGCGTCGGGCCTCGGCCGGGCGGTGTCGCTGCTGTTGGCGTCCGAGGGCGCGAAGGTGTTCGGCGCGGACCTCAACGAGACCGGGCTCGCCGAGACGCGCGACCTCGTCACCGCGGCCGGCGGCACGATGTCGTTCGGCGTGGGCGACATCTCGGACCGCATGACGGCGCACGGCCTCGTGGCCAACGCGATGGACGAGTTCGGCCAGCTCGACGTGCTGATCAACAGCGCGGGCGTGCTGCGCGCCGGCCACGTGGTCGACTTCACCGAGGCCGACTACGACCTCGTGTTCAACGTGAACGTCCGCGGCACCTTCTGGATGTGTCAGGCCGCCATCCCGCATCTGCTCGACTCCCAGGGCAACATCGTCAACGTGGCGTCCAACGCCGGGCTCATGGGCCAGGCGTTCACCGCGGTGTACGCATCCTCGAAGGCGGCGGTGGTGAACCTCACGCGCTCGCTGGCGATGGAGTTCGTGAAGCAGAAGATCCGCATCAACGCCGTGGCGCCGGGCGGCATCAACACGCCGCTGGTCGCGGCATCGGTGTTCCCCGAGGACACCGACTGGAGCCTCGTGCAGCCGTACATGGGCCACCGCAAGATGTCCGAGCCCGAGGAGATCGCCGCGGTCATCGCGTTCGTGGCCTCGAGCGACGCGTCGGCGATGCACGGCGCCATCGTGAGCGCCGACTGCGGCCTCACCGCCGGCTGACGCCGACCGTCAGTCGCCTCAGTCCCGCCAGAGGTCGATCGGGCCTGTTTCGATCGCGGTCTCGTCGATCGCTGCGGGGTCGACGGGGTCGCTGACCCCGAACGCGGCGCGCTCGTCGTCGGTGACCGGGCTCAGGCGCAGCGCCTCGTCGAGGGACTGCACCGCGATGTCGGGCACGTACGGCGGCGGCGTGCCGACGTCGACGGGTGGGACGTAGGGCGGGGGCACGTCCATCACCGGCGACACGTACGGCGGCGGAACATCCGCGGCCGCGGGCACGTACGGCGGCGGCGTGCCCGGCTCCCAGTCGTAGACCGGCTCGCGCTTCGGAGGGGGCGGCGCGACCGAGTAGCGGTACACGACGCCACCGTCGTCGACGAGGTAGCTGTGCGCTCCGTCGTCGTGGGCGTGGTGGAGGATCATCCGCTCCGACTTCTCGGCGACCCGCGAGAGCGTGACCATGTCGTTCAGCTCCACGGCGTCCATCTCCGGCGGCACGTGCGCGACGTCCACGATCTGCGCGTGGTAGCGGTGGCCGATGCGCTCGTGCTCGGGGCGGCGGCGCTGGCGGGCGATGCCCCAGCTGGCGATGACGAGCCACAGCGAGCCGCCGAGGATGCCGGCCGTCGAGATGGTGCGGCCGCGCTCGACGCTCATCGTGCGCCCGACGAGGCTCAGGTTCCGCACCCGCTCCACCGGCGCCTTGTAGGACGCCTCCTCCTTGGCGCCGATGTCGTTGCCCGGACCCTTCGGGTCCTTCACGAGCGACACGTCGAGCGGCGTCACCTTCAGGCTCAGCGGCGTGGAGTAGGTGCCGGTGATCGGGACGTCCCCGTCGAAGCCGCCGATCTTCACATGAGGCACGAGGTCGATGACGATGTTGTCGCCGCGCAGCCCGGTCTCGGCCTGCGTCGCGGCGATCATGGCCTGCACCTTCGTGATGTCGAGCATGACGGTCGCGTCGAACGAGTCGCCGATGAAGCTCGTGCGCTCCTTCAGCGGCAGGTAGCCCTTCCACGACCCGACTCCGGAGATCTTGGCGTCGATCGAGTACGAGCCGGCGACGCCATGCAGCACCGGAGCGTCGAGCCGGTACCGCACCTTGAACTGCACCTCGTGGACGAGGCGCAGGAAGATCGGCGAGCCCGTCGTGACGACGCCGTCGGGGTACGTCGGCCCCACCGGCGTCTCGGCCTGGTAGTCGTAGGACACGCTCTGCGAGTACGAGCGCTTCTCCGTGGCCACGCGCGTGGCCGGGCGCGAGAACGCCGCCATCGCCAGGAGCGCGGCGAGCAGCACCACGGCGAGCGCCGGACCCAAGGTGGATCCGGCTTCCTTCAGGTCTGCTCGAACTGTCGCGCTCGTGACGGGCGGATGGTCGGGGGGTGCGTGCGACGGCGGCGCGCCGCGCAGCGTCGGCCCGGCGCGCGGGGTCGGCGCGTTCGGCATCGCCCCGCGATCGGGTGGTCGCCACGGGGCGCGCGCCATCATCGTGCCCAGCAGGTTCGGTTCGCGGCCTCGACCGTCACGGCGTGCGCCACGACGCTTCTGCGCGGACCCGCCCCCGGCGAGGAGGACGAGGATCCCGAGCACGAGGAACACGGTGTGTCCCGGCGCCGTGGTGAAATCGGCGATGACGCCGGCTCGGGGGATGCGCAACGTCATGCGCCCGACGAGGTCCTTCTTCGTCGGGCGGTAGAGGTCGAGCCACGAGTTGTTGTCGCCCTTGAAGGTGTAGCGACCGTCGGAGATCCGCACGATCCGGTGCAGCACGATGGCGCCGTTCGGCTGCGACTTGTACGCCACGATCTCGCCGACGCGGTACGAATCGGAGCGCGTCGTGATGGCCAGGTCCCCGGTGTGGAAGTGGGGGAACATGCTGGTTCCGTGGGTCGTGAGCAGCGAGACGCGGGCCTGGAGCGCCCATGCGGCGGCGAGTCCGGCCGCGACGGCGAGCAGCGACAACACCACCCATCGCCCAAGGCCTCGCCGTCTCGATGGCATCAAGTGGTCCTTCCAACACCGATTTCCGCCCTTCCGATCGGCCCGTGTCCCCCGAAAGTGAGGAATACGGCCCACTCGGACCTGGGTACGAAGGGTGCTGAAACGCGTCGAAGGGGCAGGTCGGCGAACCGGCCTGCCCCTTCGGGACGTGCGTGCTGATCAGGATCTGATCAGGATCAGATGATCGTGATGTAGGTGTGCGTCAGCAGATCGGCGGACAGCGCAGCGTTGGCGCCACTCAGCGTGCAGTCGTACACGTGGGCCGTGGCGCTCACGCCGGCGGCGCCCTTGGTGCAGGTGTCGATGTTGCCACCGGCGTTGAGCTGCACCGTCACGACCGCATCGGGGGTGAGGTCCTCGACCTCGATGTGGACGTCGGTGAGGAGCGGCGGATGCGCCGTGTCGACCGAGTAGGTGATCGAGTTGATCGTGCCACCGGTGACAGTGGTGTCGCTGAACCCGAGACGTCCGGCGCCGGCGGCGACGGTGTTGCTCGCAGTTGAGGCTGCTCCGGTGAAAGCAATCGCGGCCACGACCAATGCGGCCCCGACCAGCTTCTTGTTGATGCGCATTGGTCACTCCTTTGAGTTCTTCGAGCCTTCCTGGCTAGGAGAGTGATCGGCTTCCCGGAGCAATCGCTTGAACAATGAACGCGTTCGAAGGTGACGAAGGGCCGTTCGACCTACGGGGACTGGGCCCATCGCCAGGACGCCGACAGCCGGGCGCCGACGGGGCGTGCCGTCTTGGGGACGCCGTGCTCCCAGTCGCGCTGGCACCGACCACCCATGACGACGAGATCCCCCGACGCGGGGGCCAGGTCGAACGACGCGCCGCCACCGAAGGGGCGCACCCGGAACGGGCGTCGGCTGCCGAGCGTGACGATCGCGACCAGCGTGTCGGCGTCGGTGGTGCGCAGGTCGCGGTCGCGATGGAACGCCACGCTGTCGTTGCCGTCGCGGTAGAGGTTGAGACCCACCCCGCCGAGGGCGACGCCGTAGCGGCGCTCGATCGCAGCGCGCGCCGACGCGAGGGTCGGGTGCGGGTCGCCGTCGGCGCGCCGGCACCAGTGGCTGAGCCGCGGGTCGTCGACGACGCGGTCGTACATGCGGCGCCGCCCGGTGCGCCACGCCACCGACTCGACGAGCTCGGCCATCACCTCGTCCGCGCCGGTGACCATGCCGCGGGCGACGTCGATCCACGACGTGTCGTCGAGCTCGAGCCGCTCGAACGCCGCGCCCACGTCGACCGACGGGGTGCCGAAGGTGAGGAGGTTGCCCTGGAGCACCCGACCATCGTATCGAACATGTGTTCGTTGGTCCCCACGTTGGTGGGGCGAGGGTCAGGCGGGAACGGGGGTGGCGTCGGGGGTCGGCGCCGGTTCGTCACCCAACGGCTCCGCCGGTGCGACCCGCCGCAGGCGGGCGTGCGCCGCGATGGCCGCGGCGTACGCGACCAGCGCGAGGAACATCACCACGCGGAAGCCGAACGTCATCGACAGGATCGTCGTGAGCACCGAACCGATGACGGAGAAGAACCCGTTGACCGCCCACGCCCATGCGACGTAGCGCTCGGGCTCGCGGCTGAAGCGCGCGACCTCACCGAGGCCGATCGGCATGAACATGCCGAGGCACAACCCCACCGGCGCGAGGACGAGCAGCGCGGCGAGTACCCGCACGGCGAGGCCGCTCGGGAGCAGTGCGTCGGTGAACGCGTCGAGACCGAACTGGTAGAAGACGGCCATCGCCCCGAGCACCACCCACAGCAGCACGAGCGGTTGGCGCACCCGCGCCGCGAGCCGCGGCGACAGCAGCGCGCCGACGCCGGTGGACACGAGGATCGACGCCAGCGTCACCGTGAGCGAGTACGTCGGGTAGCCGAGCAGCAGCGTGAGCCGCTGGATCATTGTCACTTCGATGAGCATGAAGCCCAGGCCGAGTGCGGCGAAGTAGACGGCCGCGGTGCCGCGTGCCGGCTCGCGGACGGCGTCGCGTTGTCGGCGCCGCTGCACCGCGAACGGCAGCAGCAGGAACACCGCGGCGTACGCCACGGCGATCGCGAGGAGGAGCAGGAGCACGCGCTCGCCGATGGAGTCCTCCGGGTTGGTCGAGGTCATCGGCCGACCGATGTCGCCGAGCACCGTGTCGAAGCCGGCGAAGTGCCAGAAGAACGGAGCGTCGTCGGTGACCGGGCCCACCTGGCGGTCGAGGCCGGCGGTGACCTTCGCCGCGTCGGCGGCGGACAGCGACGCGAGCTTGCCCACCGGGCCCGGAGCGACGGGTTGTCCGGGAGCGAACTGCAGCTTGGTCTTCGGCACGTCGGGCAGCGCGGCCACGACCCGGCCCACCTCGGCGGTGGTGAGGGGCGTGCGCTTGAGGATGATCGTCGAGAGGTCGCCGAACCCCTCGTTGAGCTCGGCCGCGACCACCATGTGCTTCGACGGGTCGTCGACGCCGAGCTGGCGGAAGGCCTCGCGTGCGGTGTTCACGTAGCGCTCGGTGCGGTTGGGCTTGTGCTCGAAGTCGAGCTCGCCGAACTGCACGACCATGATCCCGTCGTCGGTGAGATGACGCAGGGTCTGCTTGATCATCTCGACCGTGTACAGGTAGCTCTCCGAGAGCACGAAGGCGCCGGACGACGCCGCGTTGTTCGCGGCGTAGCTGTCGGGGGCGACGTACCACACCAGGTCGTAGCGATCGGTGCTGCGCGCCAGGTACGAACGACCGTCCGCCTGGTGGATCGACACGTTCGGGATCTTGTCGAGGTGACCGGTGAAGTCGGCGTATCGGCCCTTGAGGAGACCGATCGTGACGGGGTTGAGCTCGACGCCCTCGATCTTGCGGCTGCCGAAGTGGAGCGCGGCGAGGATCTCGTTGCCGCCGGCGGAGCCGATGATGAGCGTGTGGTCGTTGTCGCGGCCGAGCAGCCGGAACGGGATGGCGCGCGCCTCGTGCTCGTAGCTCGTGAGCGACGCGGGGTCGCCGTCGTAGCGGTGGATGCCCGAGCCGTACGACCCGTCGTGGGCGAGGATCTTCGCGTCCTTCGTCGCGCCCACCACGTCGATGCGGAAGACGGGACCCCAGTCGCTGTACTCGGGTTTCACGTGCGACTTGGTCGCCTCGGTGTTCACGTCGGGCAGCGAGTTGTGCGCGGCGATCAGCACGACGAGGACGACGGCGAGCACCACGCCGATGCCGCCGGTGACCGACGCGATCCGCTCGGTGGCGACGAGGCCGGACACGGCGAAGACGAGCGCTGCGACCATCACGACGGCCGGCGGGCCGAGCGAGCTGATGAGCGGGATGGCGACGAGGCAGCCGAGCCCCGCTCCGATGAGATCGGCGAAGTAGAGCTTGCCGACGCGGTCGGCAGCGCGGCCGAGGATGACCGAGATCGTGACGCCGAGCGAGATGAACGAGGCGAACACCATCAAGCTGATGAGCCCGAGCACCGCCAGGTTCTTGAACGACGCGCCGGTGCCGTAGTCCCAGATCTTCACCGTGTCGACCGGGACGCGGGCCACGACCAGGTAGCCGACGGCCACGCTTGCGGCGCCGGTGAAGCCGCACACCGACATCACGCGCTCGGTGCTCGCGGCGCGCACCCGGCCCCACATCGTGACGAGCACACCGCCCGTGCCGATGCCGAGGAGGGCCAGGCCCAGCACGAGGTACGTGTAGTAGTACCAGAGCTTGTAGCTGACGATGCGGGTGTAGCCGACCTCGAGCAGCAGGCCGGCGAGGCTCACCAGGAAGATGACCGCCAGCTGGCGGGCGCGGGCGCGGTCGACGCTCATCCGGCGTAGCGCGCCTGGGCCTCGACGATCTCGGCCCGCGCCGCCGCCGCGTCGGCCCACACGCCCACGACCGACGCCTTGTCGGGCTCGAGCGCCTTGTACACCTCGAAGAAGTGGCCGATCTCGTCGAGGAAGGCCTGATTGACGTCGTGGACGTCCTGGATGTGGTCCCAGCGGGGGTCGCCGGCGAGCACGCACAGCACCTTGGCGTCGTCGCCGGCCTCGTCCTCCATGTGGAACACGCCCACCGGGCGGGCCCACAGGTGGCAGCCGGGGAAGCTCGTCTCGCTCATGAGCACCAGCGCGTCGAGGGGGTCGCCGTCGCCACCGAGGGTGTTCTCGAAGAAGCCGTAGTCGGCCGGGTAGGTGGTGGCGGTGTAGAGGTATCGGTCGAGCCAGATCTTGCCGGACTCGTGATCCATCTCGTACTTGTTGCGCGATCCCTTGGGGATCTCGACGATCACTTCAACACGGAACTCGTCGCTCATAGGGGTCGAACCCTAGTTGCGCAGCCTCCGAACGAGGGATTCAGCGGGCGGCCGCCCGCCCGCTCAGTTCAGGGGGATGTTGATGTTCGGCAGCGGGATCGTGATGTTCGGCAGGTTGAAGTCGGCGTTGAGGCCGAGCAGGTGGAGGCCGACGCCGGTGATGGTGAACGACGGGTTCGAGAGCGTCAGCACGCCGGTCGAGAGGTTGAGCGTGGCGGTCTGGACGTTGGCCTGAGCCGGCACGGTGAGACGCACGTCGCCCGTCGACAGGTTGGCGGGCGGAAGCCCGAGGACGGTGCACCCGACGCTGCCGGCACCGATGACGATGTCGATCGCCGGGACGTTCACCGTGACGTTCGGGATGACGACGGTGCCGGCCGAGGGATCGACGGTCACCGAGGGAAGCGTCGCCGTGGCGTTGATGAGGACGCCGGGCGGGGTGTAGGTCGCGTGGCAGGTGCCGCCGGGGATGGCCGGGCTGTAGGTGGCGGGGACGGCGGGGCTGTAGGTGGCGGGAATCGCCGGGCTGTAGGTGGCCGGGACCTCGGGGGTGCAGCCGACGAATGGGACGCACACCGGCGGGATGTACGGGGTGAGCTGCACCGGGGCGACGTAGGGCGTGAGCTCGACGGGCGGGATGTACGGGGTGAGCTGCACCGACGGGATGCCGGGCACGTCGATCGCGTAGTCGACCGGCGTCGGGGTGGCCCCGATCGGGGGCAGGGCCACGGTGAGCGGGCCCAGGTTGAACGTCGTCGGCTGCGGGACGCAGCTCGCACCCAGGAAACCGAGGACGCCGACGAGGGCGATCGCACTCCATCGAACCCGGGCAATCGATCCTGATGCCGTCGTCGCACGCTTCATGTGGTCCCCCCGAGCCGAAAGATGTGTCGGAACGGTACCACTCGCGCGCCGCTCGACCCAGGGCCGACGACGTCATTTGGTGCAGCAGGTGACGTCCGGCGTCACCTCTTGCACGGATTCCCAGGGGTCTCCGGGTCGTGCAGCGGGTCAGCCCAGCATCTTGGGGATCTGGTCGAACAGCTGGTGCGTGAAGCCGACGGCCTCCGACAGCATCCAGTTGCCCGAGATCAGCAGCACCACGGCCAGCCCGATGAACTTCGGCACGAACGCGATCGTGGGTTCCTGCAGCTGGGTCGCGGACTGCAGCATGCCGATGAGCAGGCCGATCGCGAGCGCGGTGATGAGGATGGGCGCGGCGAGCTTCGTGGTGAGGATCATCGCCTGGATGCCGATCTCGGTGATGGAGGCGTCGGTCATGTCGGGTCCTTCGAGTGGGGGTGCGGCTAGTGGTAGTTGGCGATCAGCGCGTGGGCGATCAGCGCCCACCCGTCGACCATCACGAACAGGAGGAGCTTGAACGGGAGCGACACGAACACCGGCGGCAGCATCATCATGCCGAGGCTCATCAGGCCACTGGAGACGACGAGGTCGATGATCAGGAACGGCAGCAGCACCATCACGCCGATGATGAACGCCGACTTGAGCTCGCTCAGGATGAACGCCGGGATCACGGTGGTGAGCGAGAGCTCCTGGGGATCCTTCGGCTTCTTCGACTTGGACGCGTCGATCATCAGGTTGAGCTCGGTGTTGCGCGTGTTGCTCAACATGAACTTCTTGAGCGGCTTCTCCGCCGCCTTCAGCGCCTGACCCTGCTTGATGTCGCCGCGCAGGTACGGCTGCAGCGCGTCGTCGTTCATGTGCTTCAGGGTGGGGGCCATCACGAACAGGGAGAGGAACACGGCGAGGCCGGTGATCACCTGGTTCGGCGGGATGGCCTGCAGGCCGATCGCGTTGCGGGCGATGGAGAGCACGACGACGATGCGCGTGAAGCTCGTCATGCAGATGAGCAGCGACGGCACCACCGACAGCAGCGTCAGCATCAGCAGGATGACGATGCTCTTGGACGGCTTGCGGGCGTCGCCGCTGGCGTCGGGGTTCGAGTCCTGCGCGACCGAGCCGAGGTCGACGTCGATGTTCACCTTGTCGTTGGACGAGTCCGGGGTGGTGGTGGTCGGCGTGGGAGCGACGGGTGTCGGCGGGACGGTGACCGTGGGGATGGTCTGCGCCGGCGCGGCGCCGGCGCTCGACACCGCGCCCAGGCAGACGAGCCCGACGAACAGCGCGACGAGGATCGCGAGGCGTCGGAAGATCCGCGGGCGGCGGGTGGGGGAGGTCATGGCAGGAAGGTGTCGATCAGCCGGCGATGTGACGGACGGTCTTGTCGCGCAGGGTGTCGAGCACGCTGCGACGCGCCGGCGCCTTCTTGGAGGAGTCGGCGGAGCCGGAGGTGCGGAGATCGATCGGGGTGGCGGGGACGGTGACGTCGGCCGTCGTGGTCGGGTCGACCACGGTGACCCCGTCGGTCGCGGTCTCGTCGGCGTCGGTGGCCTCGATGGCGGCGTGGCCGAGCAGCGTGACGTTGTTGTCGGTGATGCCCACCGTGAGGGTCTCGCCGGCGACGCGGACGATGGCGATGGAGCTGTTCTTGGTGAGCGGCTTGCGCTCGACCACCTCGAGATGGTCCACGCGGACGCGCTTCAGGCCGCCGTTGCGGCCACGCATCACTCGGGCGGCGACCCACATGAGCCCGAAAACGAGCGCGAGCGAGAAGCCCATCCGCACGAGCAGCAGGAAGGTGTCGCTGCTCACGTCGGCACCCCGTTGCCCACCAGCTCGGTGATGCGAACGGCGTAGCGACCGTCGACGACGATCACCTCGGCGCGGGCGAACAACGAGCCGTTCACGAGGAGGTCGACGGGGCTGCCGGCGTCGCGCTCGAGTCCGATGACCGAGCCCGGTTCCAGGGCCAGCAGCTCGCTCACCCGCAGGTGCGAGCGGCCGAGCTCGGCGGTGACCGCCAGGCTGACGTCGGCCAGGAGCGCGAGGCCCCGGGCGAGCACGGCGTCGGACACGGTGGCGTGCGACGCGGCGGGCGCAGCGCCGACGGGCGGCAGCGGATCGACGGCCGGAGCGGCGGGTGCCGCCGGCGCGGGTGCGGGAGCGCTCGCCGCCTCGGGGGTGGCGGGGGCGGCTGCGGACGCCATGGGAGCCGGCGCGTCCGTCGTGCCGGCGGCGCCGTTGGCGTCGGCAGCGGCGATGGTGGCGACGACCTCGTCGTTCTCGAAGATGCCCGCTCCCAGCACGACGCTGCGGCCGCTGAGGAAGTGCACCAGCTCGTCACCGCTCGTGAGGCCGATGGCCTCCATGACCGGCTGGCCCAGACCACCGCTCAGCTCGTCCACCATCACCTGCAGGCCGCTCTGCAGCTGCTCGGCCGCGATGCCGCCGCACAGCTCGAGGGCGAGCGAGTGGGTGAGCATGATCGTGGTCACGTTGCCGTCGGCGAACGTGAGGGCGAGGCCCGCGCACTGCTGGGGGTCGCCGGGGATCAGGTCGGCCGGTTCGTCCTGCGCTGCGGCCGGACCGGCGAGCCGGTTGCCTCCCGCGAGCTGGCTCGCGCCACGCTCGACGGTCTCGGCCAGCAGGCCGACGACGTCGCTGGTGGGAACTTCGGTACCGGTACTCACAACAGGCCTCCAGAGGCGGACACGGACTTGCTTTGGGACGCGAGGGTGGTGGCGACGACCTGGCACGCGACCTCGGTGCCGGCGCGTGCGGGACGCACGTCGGCGAGGTGGTGGCCGTCGACGTGGAGCGGCAGCGGCTGGTCGGTGCCGTACCCCAGCTTGACGACGTCGCCCACGCCGAGCGCGAGGACGGTGTGCGAGGGCACCTGCACGGGCGGGAAGGTCACGACGGCCTCGACGACGACGTCGGCGAGCACCGAGGTCATCACCTGGCGGCTCACGTCGGCGTCGGCGAGCGCGACGGCGGCGCCCGACGTGCCGGTGAGGAGGCGTGCGCCGGTCGAGCCGACGACGACGAACAACGGGGGAGCAGGGTCGCCGAGGCTGACCGCCAGCTCGATGACGACACCCGACGCGAGATGATCCGACAGCTCGATCTCCTCGAGCTCGGTGAGCGCGACCGGCTGCGGCGCCGAGCGCTCCGGATCGCCGAGGCGCCCGAGCACCGCGAGCGTCGGCGGGACGACGGTGTGCAGCAGCTCGGCATCGATGACCGAGAGGGTGCGGTCGCCGCTCGGACGACCGGAGCCACCGAGCAGCACGTCGACGACGCTGAGGCCGAGGAGCGTCGGCACGACGATGGCGACGGCGCCGAGCTCGGTGCCGAGGTCGGCGACGGCGACGAACGGCTCGTCGCCCCCGATGCCGGCCAGCAGTGGCGCCTGTTCGATCGTGGGGTCGTCGATCAACGGCTCGGGGCCGTTGGTGATCGCGGTCGTGGTGACCTCGATCTCACGCCCGAGCAGCTCCGACCACGTTCCGGAGAGGGCGGCGAGCAGCTCGGCGACGGCGTAGTTGACGGCACCGAGCGCGGCATCGTCGAAGCTGCCGGCAGAGCCGGAGCCGAAGATGTCGCGCGTCGTGTCGGGTTCCACGACTTCCCATCGGCCCGAACTTGAGAACTCTGAGCCGTCTGCGGGGAAATCTGGGCCGTTCGACCCATGACCGGGATTCGCCGAGGTACCGCAGGCGAGGCAGCGAGCGAAGCGAGCGAGCCTGAGCCGAAGGTGGCCGAGGCCGTTATTACTGCATCACGAAGTCGGTGAAGTAGACGTCGGTGACGTCGCCCTCGTAGATCTCCTTGAGGTGCTTCTTCAGCTTGGCCTTCACCTTCTCGCGGCCTTCGGCCGTCGAGATCTCCGTCATGTCGGTGCCGCCGAGCTCGGCGATCACGAGGTCGGTCGCCTTGGCGGTCTCGCCCTTCTCGAAGTCGGCGGCGAGCACACCCTCGATGAGCTGGAGGCCCATGCCGACGCGCAGGAAGTGGCCGCCGGCGAGGTTGATGTTGATCGGTTCGACGGTGGCGATCTCACCGAGCACCGGGGCCTCGGTCGTCGTCGGGCCGGCCGCGGCCGTGGACCCGCCGCCGCCCTGGCCCATGAAGTAGCCGCCGACGCACATGCCGACGGCGAGGATGATGGCCGGAAGGAGGTTCGACTTGCCGCCGGACTTCTCCTTCTTGCCCTTCTTCCCCTTCTTGCCCTCGTCGGCGTCGGTCTGGGTATCGCTCATGGCGTTCCCTTCGGGTCGGTTCCGGTCGTGACCGGTTCAGAAAGGATGGCGATGTCGACGCGACGGTTCTTGGCCCGGCTGGCGTCGTCGACGTTGGGCACCGACGGCTGCTGATCGCCGTAGCCCGACGCGCTCAGCCGCTTCGGGTCCATGTGGTGCACGTCGACGAGATATCGGAGCACTGCCGCGGCGCGCGCGGTCGAGAGCTCCCAGTTGGAGGGGAAGCGCGCGGTCGAGATGGGCCGGTCGTCGGTGTGGCCCTCGATCGACAGCTTGTTCGGCGTCGAGTTGAGCGTGTCCGCCAGGCCGTCGAGCACGGCGCGGCCCTCGGGGCGCAGATCGGCCGAGCCGGCGTCGAACAGCACGCCCTCGGACACGATCGACACGACGAGCCCGCGGCCCTCGTCCTTGAACGCCAGCTCGCCGGCCACGCCGTTCTGCTGGGCGTTGGACGTGATCTGCTGCTGGATCCCCTCGAGCTGCTTCTTCGCCTCCGCCTCCGCGGCAGCGGTCTGCTGCTGGAGCTGGAGCGCCGCCTCGGCCTTGTCCTGCTTGGGGATGATGTCGATCGTGGCGTCGGGCTTCTGCACCGTTGCCGCGCCGTCGAAGATGCCGTTGCCGCCGACGCCCTGGCCGTTGCCCTGGATGCCGAGCGAGTCGGCGAAGCCTGCCGCGACCTGCTTCATCTTGTTGACGTCGGTCTGGCTGGTGGCCCACATCACCAGGAACAGCGCCATGAGCAACGTCAACATGTCGGCGTAGGGGATCACCCACGCCTCATGGTTCACGTGCTCTTCGTGCTCTTCGTGGTGGTGCTTCTTCTTGCTCATGGTTCGACAGCGCCGGTCAGGCGCTCTTCTTCTCGTCGTTGGCGGCCCGCTCCGACGGCGGCAGCGACGAACGCAGCATGTCGTCGAGCAGGCGCGGGTTGGCACCGGACTGGATGGACAGGACGCCTTCGATGATGAGGCGCTTCTGGGCGATCTCGGCGCCCGACATGACGGTCAGCTTGTTGCCGAGCGGGAGGAAGATGCCGTTGGCCGCGAACACGCCCCAGAAGGTGGCGGTGAACGCGCCGGCGATGCCTTCGCCGAGCTCGGCGGGGCTGTCGAGCTTGCCCATGGTGTGGATGAGGCCGATGACGGCGCCGATGATGCCGAAGGTCGGCGTGAAGATGCCGACGTTGGTCACCATCTTCGAGCCGATCTTGTGGCGGTCGGACATGGCCTTCACGTCGGCTTCCATCACCTCGCCGACGACGTCGGGGTCGGCGCCGTCGATCGCGAGCTGGAGACCACGGCGGAAGAACGGGTCCTCGATGGTGCGGGCCTGCTCCTCGAGTGCGAGGAGACCCTCGCGGCGGGCCTGCTCGGCGAACCCCACGATCTGGTCGATGAGCTCACCGGTGTCCTGGAGCTTCTGGCCCTTGATGCCTTTGAGGATGGTCTTCACGAGCGACTTGGCCTCGCCCATGGTGTTGCTGAGGAACGTCGCGCCGAAGGCGCTGGCGAGCACGATGAGGAAGGCCGCGGGCGACCCGAAGAAGGTCACGGGCGACACGCCGTCGATGAGGCCGCCGACGAACACGCCGACGAACACGAGGCCGAGGCCGAGGCCGGTTGCCGGATCCACGTCAGCCCTCCGTTCCGGAGTCGAGGTTGTCCGACACGAGCTGCAGAGCGGTCGGCTTGTGCTGGACGTGGCCGGCGAACTCGTCGGCCGTCGCGATGATGCGGGCCCGGAACTCGATGATCCGTGCCACGACCTCCCGGGCCGGCTCCGACACCACGTACTTGGTGCCGTCGATCAGGGTGAGCACGGTGTCGGGCGTCGTCTCGACGCGTTCGATCAGGTCGGGGTTGAGTCCGAGTTCACTGCCGTTGAGGCGACTGAGGAGAATCATGACGTCCGTTTCACTGATCGGCGGCGGCACCGACGACGTGCTGGCGACACCTGTCCTCGGACAGGCGCCTCCCGACATCGGGGCCGGTAGTTGTTCATCGGACCGCCGGGGGCAGAAGTGAGCGAAATCCGGGGGAATTGGGTCGCTGGACCCACTTCCCCCAGATCAACCCCGATCTCCCCCGACGCGGGACGCGTCAGGTCGATGGTCATGACGATCAGCGCTTCAGGTTCACGACTTCTTGGAGCAGCTCGTCCGACGTCGTGATGACTCGGGAGTTCGCCTGGAAGCCGCGCTGGGCGATGATCAGGTTCGTGAACTCCTGGGACAGGTCGACGTTCGACATCTCGAGCGTGCCGGCCGTGATGAGACCACGTCCGGCGCCGCCACCGGCGGTGCCGATCTGCGGAAGGCCCGAGTTCACCGACTCGGTGAACGCGGTGCCGCCGGCGGCCTCGAGACCACCGGGGTTCGAGAAGGTCGCGAGGGCCATCTGGCCGATGGCCCGGGTGCGGCCGTTGGAGTAGGTGCCGACGATGAGGCCCTCCTGCGACACGCTGAAGCTCTGCAGCGAGCCGGCGGACGAGCCGTCCTGCTGGATGATCGCGACCGACGCGATCTCGCCGAACTGGTTGATGCGACCACCGACGCCTGCGGCGCCGAAGTTCAGCGTGATCGGCGCAGCGAAGCCGGGCAGGAACCCGCCCGGGATGGTGGCGTTGTAGCCGCTGGTGACCTCGCCGTCGGCGCCGAACGTGAGCGGCGTGCCCGCGATGGCCTGGCCCGCGGCCGGCGGGGCCGGCACGAGGTTGTTGCTGGAGTCCACGTAGCGGGCCTCCACCTTCCAGGTGTTGTTCGCCGTCTTCGTGTACTCGAGACGGAGGCTGACCGGGTTGCCCTGGCCGTCGAACACGTCGGCGGCGTTGGTGAGCACGGTGCCGACCGCGGCGTCGGCGGGAAGGTTGCCGCCCGCCTGCACCGTGGTGGTCTGCACCGGCGGCACGAGGTCGCCCACGGGGATCGTGATGTTGCCGATCGGCGCGGTCGTCGACACCTTGCCGGTGTTGTCGGCCTGCCAGCCCTGCACGAAGCCGCCGCTGTTGGTCGTGATGCGGCCGAGCGCGTCGACCGAGAACGAACCGGCACGGGTGTACTCACGACCGCCGAGCGAGTCGACGACGAAGAAGCCGTCGCCCTGGATCGCGAAGTCGGTGGAACGACCGGTGCGCTGGAGGGAGCCCTGGGCGAAGCTGGTCGTGATGCCGGCGACGCGTGAGCCGAGGCCGATGGTGTTGGGGTTGGTACCACCGATGGTGGCGCTGGGCTGGCCGGCGCCACGGGAGGTCTGGCTGAGGACGTCCTCGAACACGGTCGAGGACGACTTGAAGCCGTTGGTGTTGACGTTGGCGATGTTGTTGCCGACGACGTCCATCATCGTCTGATGGTTCCGGAGGCCGGAGATGGCCGAGAACATTGAACGGATCATGAGGGGAAGTGCTCCTGTGGGGTGAGGGGTTGGCTGGCTGGGGTCGGGAGGAGATGTCGGTTCCGGGCTCAGCCCTGAGTCGCGACACCACCGACCTCGGTGACGGAGGTGAGGTCCGCGTCCTTGCCACTCACCTTGAGGGTGACGCCATCTGCAGTGAGATTGGCGCCGCTTACAACGCCGGATGCGTAGGCACCCGTCGCGTCCTGGTACTTCACGGTCCGGCCGATGAGGGCTGCCGCCGTCGTCAGGCCCTGGGTCCGGATGTTGTCGGAGTTCTGCTGTGCGATCTCCTCGAGCTTCTCGACCTGGGTGAACTGCGCCGTCTGCGCCATGAACTCGGCGGAGTCGGTGGGCTTCATCGGGTCCTGGTACTTGAGCTGCGCGACGAGGAGCTTGAGGAAGGCGTCCTTGCCGAGGGTGTTGGTCGGCGCCGGCGTCGAGTCGGAGGACTTCGACTTCGGGGCGATGGTGTTGACGGAGTACGACTCCGGGATGGCGGTGGTCACGGCTGCTCCTAGAGGTCCAGGTCGAGGCCGTCGCCGCCGCCGGAGCGTCGGGCGGAGCCGATGGTCGTGGCGGTTGCGGTGGTCGAGGTGTCGCCGCCGGTCCGGCCGGCGGCGCCCGTCGTGCGACCGTCGCCCTCGGCGCCGGCCCCGTTGCCACGCGAGCCGTCGAGGTTGCGCTCGGCGCCGGATCCGGCGAGTCCCACACCGACGTCGCCGAGGCGGAGGCCCTCCGCCTCGAGCGAGTCGCGGAGATGGTCGAGGCCGGCGCCGATCGCGGCGACGCCGCGCTCGTGCTCGGCGTGGAGCCGAACGGCGAGCTGGCCCTCGTGGGTGGTGAGCTCGACGCGCACCCGCCCGAGCGACGCCGGGTCGAGGGTGACGGTCATCGTGGCCGGGGCTCCGGGTCCGTGGCGCAGCATGCGGGCTGCGCCGACGATGCGCGGGGCGTTGGCCTCGTCGATGGCGGCGTCGGTGCCGGCCTGGTGCGCACCTCGGAGGGCGGCGCCTGCGTCGGCGGCCGTGACTGCCAGGTTCGGGGTCGGCCGGGCGGCGGTGGCGTGGCCGGTCGTCGAGGCGGTGCCGACGGCGGAGGCCGCGGCGCCTGCGTCGGCCGAGGCGACGACGGGCACCGGCGGGTTCGTAGCGCGGGTGGCGGTGGCGGCCGTGACGGCCTCCGTCACGCGGGCGGCGATGCGGCCGCCGGCGAGGTCGGCGTCGTCGTCCGTCCGGACCCGCTCGACCGTGGGCTTCGGTCGCGTCGTCTGCGTCGGGACGGTGGCGGGCGCGACCTCGGCGGCGGTCGTCGAGGTGGCGGTGGCCGTCGTGGTCGCCGTGGCGGAGGTGTCGGTTGCGGCTGCGGTGGTGGTGGCGGCCGAGGCGGCGCCGGCGTCGGTTGCTGCGGCCGTGCCGGGCGTGTCGTCGGTCGCCACCGTCGGCGTCGTGGTGGTCGTCATCGCCGCGGTGGTCTCGGCGATGATGGCCGACGGACCGGTCTTCACGGCGTCGGACGGGGCCGGGGTCGTGGCGGCGGCGGTCGTCGAGGCGTCGGTGGTGGCCGTCGCCTCTGCCGGTGACGTGGCGGTGCTCGCGGTCGCCGTGGCTGCGGCGTCGGTGGCCCCGACGGTCGGCGTGGCATCCGCGGGGTCGGCGGCATCGGTGGCGGGCGACGCCATCGGCGTGGCGGTGACGGCCTCGCTCGAGGCGACCACCGGGGCGGCCACCGCTGCGGCGGCCGAGGCGGCTGCAGCTGCGGCGGTGGTGTCCGTCGCCGCGGCGTTCTGCCCGGCCGTCGTCGCGGCGGCGTCGGTCGTGGTCGAGGTGTCGGTCGACGGAGCGGTCGTGGCCGTGTCGCCGGCGTCGGTCGCCGCGCGCTCGGCGCGGCCCTGGTGCGCATGCTCGGTGTCGGGGCGTGCGCGATCGCTGCGACGATCGTCGCCACGTGGGCCGTGCACCGGACGGTTCGTCGTCGACGCGTCGTGGCGGTCGGCGTCGCGGCGGCTGACGTCACGACGGTCGTCGCTGCGCTGGTCGGCGCGATCCGAGCGATCGGCGCGATCGGCCCGGTCGCTCGCTGCGGCCCGGTCGGCAGCCCGGTCGGCGGCACGATCGCTCGCGGCGGCCCGGTCGGCGGCCCGGTCGAATTCGCGATCGAAGCGGGCGCCGTTGTCCGGCGCCGCGTCGTCGCGACGGATCGGCCGGTCCGCGACCGGCGTCACGGGGACGCTCGGTGGGAGCGGGAGGAGGTCGGTGCTCATGTCAGCACTCCGTTCGTGGTGTTGAGCCCGTCCGTGGGTGATTGTCCGTTGAGGAGTCCGAGGATCTTGGTCACGTAGGACCGTGTCTCCGCGTAGGGGGGGATGCCGCCGGCGCGCTGCACCGCGCCGGGGCCGGCGTTGTAGGCGGCCAGCGCCAGGTCGATCGAGCCGAAGCGGTCGAGCTGGGTGCGCAGGTACTTCGCGGCGCCGTTGATCGCCTGCGCCGGGTCGGTGGGATCGATGCCCATGCCCTTCGCCGTGGCCGGCATGAACTGCATCAGCCCCACGGCGCCGACACCGCTGACGGCCGACGGGTTGAAGTTCGACTCGGTCTTGGCGACGGCGGCCAAGAGCCGCGGGTTGAGTCCGTACCGTGCGCCGGCCTGCTGGAAGAGCTGCTCGTAGGGAGCGGCGCCGGGGATGCCGGTGGCCGAGGACGTCGTCGCGGTGGCGGCGAGCGTGCCGGTCGCGGTGGTCGGGGTGTCGGGCAGCACGCGGCGGATCGCTGTGATGGGTCGCTTGATGTCGCTGATCTTCACCACGTCGCCGGTGTGCGGGGCCTGGATGATCTTGCCGTCGCCCACGTAGATGGCGATGTGGTCGACGGGGCTGCCGAACGCCACCAGATCACCGGGCTTGGCCTCCGCGATCGATGCGACGGGTTGGCCGACCTTGGCCTGGTCGTAGGAGACGCGGGGGAGCTCCACGCCGACGTCGCGGTACGCCCGCTGCACGAGCCCCGAGCAGTCGAGGCCCTTGGTCGGATCGGTGCCGCCCCAGACGTAGTCGACGCCGAGGTACTTCTTCGCCGCGTTGACCACGTCGGTGCCGTTCGGTCCGGTCGGCGTCGTGACGTCGGTGACGGCGCCGGTTCGGCCGGCGGTGATGTTGGACGATGCGAGCGTCGACTGCAGCAGCGACGTGAGCGACGACAGATCGATCGACGAGCTGTCGGTGTCGGCCGAGGCGGACGACAGGAGACCGGAGAGCACCGAGCCGAACGACGAGGCGGAGATGCTGCTCGACGAGCCGCTCGCCGCACTGCGCTGCACCTCGGTGGCGCGCGGCGCGAACCGGCTCTCGATCTCCCGCATGCGGGGCGGCATGGGCGCGAGCGCGCCGATGGCCGCCATCAGTCCTTCTCCTGGTGGTACCGGATCGTGGCGATCTCGTCGGTCACGAGCTGCGCGGCACGTGTGGTCTCGAGCGTCCACTCGGCGCGCTTGCGCTCGTCGAGGCGCTCGAGGGCGCGCACCTGGCGTGCCGCGGCGACCCACTCGTCGCGGGCCGAGCCGAGGAGCTCGAGCGCGTTCACCTCGGCAGCGCGGGCGGCGGTGACGGCGATGCGGTGACGGTCGAGGTGCTCGCGCTCCGCCTGGAACTCGGTGACCGATCGCGGGCCAGGGGTGGGGCGGGCGGCGCCGATGTCGGCGAGGCGCGCCTGCAGCTCGGCGGACGCCTCGTCGGCCGTCCGTTGGGCGTCGGCCAGCGCGGCGCGCGCCTGCTCTTCCGCGATGCCGCGGACGCGCTGCACGCTGCCGAAGGCGAACTTGTAGCGCTTCATGCGAAGGCCCCCAGCGCGTTCGCGGGCTCGACGGGCACGGGCGGCGCCGTAGGCGTCGCGAGGAGGTCGCGCAGCTGGAGCCAGGCCTCACCCGGCGCCGAGAGCTCGTCCATGTTCTGGCGGAGGAAGCCGTCGATGCGGTCCTTCAGCGCCACGGCACGGTCCACGGTCGGGTTGGTGCCGGGCCGATAGGCGCCGATCTCGATGAGGTCGCGGGCCTCCCGGTGCGCGGCGAGCAGCGCGCGGAGCTCGCGGGCCAGCTGCTGCTGCTCGGGTGTGGTCACCGCGTTGGCGACGCGGGAGATGGAGTCGAGGACGTCGACGGTGGGGAAGTGGCCGGCCGATGCGAGGGCACGCGACAGGGTGATGTGTCCGTCGAGGATCGAGCGGGCCGTGTCGCCGACGGGGTCGTTCATGTCGTCGCCCTCGACCAGCACGGTGTAGATGCCGGTGATGCTGCCGTGCTCGTCGGAGCCGGCGCGCTCGAGCAGCTTCGGGAGCAGGCCGAACATGGACGGCGGGTAGCCGCGGGTGGCGGGCACCTCGCCCGCGGCGAGTCCGATCTCGCGTTGGGCCATGGCGAAGCGGGTGAGGCTGTCCATGAGCAGGTTGACGTTGAGGCCACCGTCGCGGAACCACTCGGCAATGCGGGTCGCGAGGAACGCGGCGCGCAACCGGACGAGCGCCGGCTGGTCCGACGTCGCCACGATGACGACCGAGCGGGCGAGGCCCTCGGGGCCGAGGTCGTTCTCGATGAACTCGCGCACCTCACGGCCGCGCTCACCGATCAGCGCCAGCACCGAGATGTCGGCGTCGGTGCCCCGGATGATCATCGAGAGGAGGGACGACTTGCCGACGCCGGAGCCGGCGAACACGCCGAGGCGCTGGCCGCGGCCGCACGGCACGAGTGTGTCGAGGGCGCGCACGCCGAGGTGCTGGGGGGTGCGGACGAGCTCGCGGCGGAGCGGGTGCGGCGGGGTGCCGTCGATGTCGACGCGGCGGAGCCCGTCGATGGAGGGGCCGCCGTCGATCGGGGTGCCCATGCCGTCGAGGACGCGGCCGAGCAGCTCGGGGCCGACGGGCACGCCGGGAGCGGCGGCGTCGAGCCGTGCCGTGGCGCCGATGTGGAGGCCGCATCTCGCCGAGCGGCATGCCCACGGGGCCACGCTCGCCGAGTGCGACGATCTCGCCGAGGACACCGGGCGAGTCGCCGAGGCGAACCATGTCGCCGATGGCGGCGGGCAGGCCCTCGAGCTCGAAGGTGAGGCCGACGACGCGCACGACCCGGCCGGTCACCTGCGGACGGCCGGCGGAGAGCGCGGCGGTGACCGCGGGCTGGGTGACGACCGAGCTCATCGGACCGGCCCCAGCTCGACGTTGGACAGCTCGGCGCGCACCCGGTCGAGCGCGGAGGAGATCTGCGCGTCGATGCGGGCGGGCCCGACATCGACGAGGCAGCCGCCCCGCTCCACCGTCGGGTCGCCGATGAGCTCGATCGGGCGGGTGCCGACGAGCGGGGTCAGGTCGCCGATCTGGTCGAGGTCGGCGGGGTGCAGGCGGGCGACGATCGGTCCGCGGTCCGGTGCGAGCACGAGCGCACGCGCCAGCGCGTCACGGCCGGGGTCGATCGCCGCGTCGATCTCGCGACCGATCACGATCTCGGCGATCGCCAGCGCCAGGTCGACGGTCTCCCGGGCGAGGGTCGTGAGGCCGGCCTCGTCGCGACGGTGCAGGTCCTCGATCGCGCCGTGCAGCGCGGTGAGCGCGAACGACAGGTCGGCACGGGCCTCGGCCATGGCGGCGCGTCGGCCTTCGTCGTACCCGCGGAGCAGACCCTCGGCGTGGCCGTCGGCGGCGCGGCGCTGCGTGGCGTCGGTCGTGATGTCGCTCACCGGCTCGCCGTACAGCGACGGCAGCTGGTCGAGCGTGGGGAAGGGGTCAGTCAACGAGCTCATCGATCCCCCGGTTGATCACGATGTCGCCGCTGTCCTCGAGCGTGCGGATCACCTTGACGATCTCGCCGCGTGCGTCCTTCACGTCGGCGGCACGGATGCCCTTGAGCATGTCGATCTCCTCGAGGAGGTTCTCCGACGCACGGGAGCTCATGTTCTTGAGGACCTTGTCGCGCACGACCTCCTCGGTGCCCTTGAGGGCGATGGCGAGCCCGCGGGTGTCGACCTGGCGCAGGATCTGCTGCACGGCCCGGTCGTCGAGCGTGACGATGTCCTCGAACGTGAACAGCTTGGCCCGCACCTCCTCGGCCATCGCCGGGTCGAGCTGCTCGAGCTCGGCGAGCACGGCGCGTTCGGTGGCCTTGTCGGACTTCGTGAGAAGGGCGATGAGGCTCTCGACGCCGCCGACACCGCCGGCGCTCTTCTCGGCGAGGATGGCCTCGGCCCGCAGGCGCAGGGCGCTCTCGATCGCGTCGATCGCACCGGCGTTGGTGCGTTCCATGGTGGCGATGCGGATGCCGATCTCGCACTGCACGGCCTCCTCGAACCCACCGAGGATGCGTGCGGCACGATCGGGCGCGAGATGTGCGAGCACGACGGCGATGGTCTGGGGGTGCTCGTCGGCGAGCATCGTGACGAGCGTTGGGACGTCGAACGCGTCGAGGAAACCGAACCGTCGGTGGTCCTCGAGGAGCTCGTAGACGCCGTCGGCGCCGTCGGGGCCGAGGCTGGCCACGAGCAGGCGGTGCACGAAGTCGGAGCCGCCGCGTGCGCCACCGCGCTGTCGGGCCGCGGTGCGGGCGAAGTCCTCGATGACGCCGTCGATGGTGGGCGCCTCGAGGTCGTTGAGCTGCTGGAGCTCGGCCACGACCGCGGCGACGTCCTCCGACTCGAGCTCGCGGAGGAGCCGGGCGGCACGATCGGTGTCGAGGCTCATGAGGAGCACGGCGACCTTGCGGACGCCCGACATCTCGGCGGTACCGGCGACCTCGAGGGAGCCGGTGGAGCTCATCGGCTCACCTCGCGACGGTCACCGAGCCACGAGCGGAGCAGCTGCGCCACCTCGTCGGGCTGGTTGTCGATGAGGTCGCCGAGCACCTCGCGGCGCGCGAGGCCGGGGTTCGCGGCCTCGCCACCCGCGGCGCCGGCGCCGGCGCCGAGGCCCGCTCCCGCTCCGACGAGCATCGCCCCGTCGGAGACGTCGGTGACGTTCTGACGGCGGGGCATCGCGTCGACCGTGATGATGCCGTCGTCGCCGCTGCCGAGCTCGAGCGGGCCGAGGTCGTCGTCCTTGCGGCGGCGCTTGCGGCCACGGAGGGCGAGCACGATCACCAGCAGCACGAGCACGCCACCGGCGCCCATCGCCCACACCGGGATCGCCCCGGCTGCGGCGGCCGCCGCCTTCGCCTGCTTGTCGGCGAAGGCGAGCTCCTTGGCCGTCTGGTTCTTCACGGTGGTGTCGAGCTTGAACCGGGACACGGCGATCGTGTCACCGCGGGTGGTGCTGATGCCGGCGGCGGCGCTGACGAGCGTCCGCAGCTCGGGGAGCTGCGTCGCGTCGACGGCCTTCTCGTTGACGATGACCGCGACCGACAGGCGCTTCACGGCGCCCGGCGCCTTGTTGGTGTTCTCGACCACCTTGTTGACGGCGTTGTTCACCTGGCGCTCGGTCAGCTGGTAGCCGTTGCCGCCGCCCGGGACCGTGGTCGTCGGGGTGGCGGTGCCGGTCGGGCCGAGGATGCCCGACGTGCTCGTCCCGCTGCCGGAGCCGTTGTACGTCTCGTTCTTCAGGGTCTCGTTCACGGCCAGCGCCTGGCCGGCGACGATCGTGGTCGGGGGCGAGTAGGTCTCCGAGGTGGACGAGGTGGCGTCGAAGTCGAGGTCGGCCGACACCGTCACCTTGGCGTTGCCCGGCCCGACGATCGTGGCGAGCATGTTCTCGATCGACGACGACAGCGTGTTCTCGTAGCTGGACTGCATCTCCTTGGCGTCGCTGCTGCCCGAGCCCGGCGCCGTGCCCGGAGCGGCGAGCACGTTGCCCTCGCCGTCGGCGACGGTGACGTCGGCGGGGGCGAGGCCCTCGATGCCGCCCGACACCAGGTTCACGATGGCCTGCACCTGGCGGGTGGCGAGCACCTTGCCGCCCGACGTCTTCACCATGACCGACGCCGTGGCCTTCTGCTCGTCGAGCGCGAAGGTGTCGTTCTTCGGGATCGCGAGGTGGACGGTGGCGGCGGTGACGCCGTCGATCGACTCGATCGTCTTGGCGAGCTCGCCCTCCATCGCACGCTGGAAGCCGATGCGCTGGCTGAACTCGGAGCTCGTGAGGTCCTGGTTGTCGAGGATGCCGTAGCCGACCTTGCCCGACGACGGCATGGCGACCGAGGCCACGTCGATGCGGGTCTGGTAGACGACGTCGGCCGGCACCATCACCGTCGCTCCACCGTCGGCGAGCTGGTACGGCGTGCCGAGCGAGTCGAGCTGCTTGGTGATCGCCGACGCGTCGTCGGCGGCCAGGTTGGTCATCAGCGGCTGCCAGTCGGTGCGGCTGCCGAGGAAGGAGAACGCGAGCACCGCACCGATCGTCGCCGCGAAGACGACGGCCATGATCGTGCGCTGCCGCCGGTCGAAGTTGGCGGCGAGCCGTGCGGCGCGCTCGCGAGCCGCCGCCAGGTTGGCGGCGCCGCGGGTGTTCTGATCGGCCGAACCATCGGTCATTGACATCAGACCTGCATCCTCATGATCTCGTTGAAGGCCTCAACCGCTTTGTTGCGGACGGCGACGGTGAGTTGGGTACCGAGTTGCGCCTCGGTGGCGGCGAGCATGTATTCCTCGACGTTCTGGAGCTTGCCGGTGGCGGCGTCCTTCGCCAGCTGGTCCGCGTGGAGCTGCTGGCTGTTGAGCGTGTCGAGCGCCGAGCCGATCGCGTTCTCGAAGTCGTTCGACCGCTGCGTGGCGCCGGCGCTGCTGGCGGCGCTGGGCGCGACGGTCGCGACGCTCGGGGTGACGGCCTGGGTGGCGACCGCGGAGACGGGTGGGATGAGCGCCATGATCACTTCCCGATCTGGAGGGCTTGGGTGTAGGCGTCGCGTGCTCGCTCGAACACGGTGACGTTGGCCTGGTAGGCGCGCTGGGCGATGATGAGGTTCGTCATCTGCTCGGACATGTCGACGTCGGGGCGGCGCACCATGCCCTGGGCGTCGGCCAGCGGGCTGCTCGGGTCGTACACGACGACGCCGTTGCCGCTGCTGAGCGCGATGTCGGCCACCGACGTGCCCTGGCCGATGCCGGCGCGCACGCCGCCGCGGGAGCCGGGCACCGACTGCGCGACCACGTACTTCGCCTGGAAGGCGGTCTCGCTGGTCTTGCGGACGGTGTTGACGTTGGCGACGTTGTCGGCGGTCGCGTCGATCCACGTCTTGTACGTGTCCATGCCCGAGTAGGCGACGCCGAGTGATCCGAAGAGTCCGCTCATGTCACTGACCCGTGATCACGGTGCGGAGGAGACGGAACTTGGCGTTGGCGGCCTCGACGAGCAGCTGCTGACGCAGCGCGGTGTCGGTGAGGGTGACCAGCTCCCGGTCGAGCTTCACGTTGTTGCCGTTGGGCAGGGCCTCGTCGGTCGTGTAGCTCGTGGTGGGGGTCGCGCGGAGCGGGTCGCCGCTGTCGATGGCGCGGCTGAGCTCGCCCTCGAAGTCGACGTTGCGGGCGATGTAGCCCGGCGTCTCGGAGTTCGCGACAGCGTCCTCGGAGGCGGCGCGGCGGGCGTTGAGCCCGTTGAGCCCGGCGTGGATCGCGTCGAGTGTGGAGTCGCCGATCATCATCGGACGACCGCCTCGCCTGAGGCGGATGCGAGCAGGATGGGGCGCAGGGACGGCGCGTGCATTCGTGCTCCTCTCAGAGCTTGGTGCGACGCCGGTCCTTGGCGGGGGGTGAGCTATCCCTGCTCACGACATCTATCGGCCGGAGCCGGACGTCGGTGAGCGGAATCACCCGATTATGCGCCCGATCGGGCAGATTGATCCGAACGGATCAGCCCCGAGGGGCCGCGACGGCTACGCGGAGCGGTCGAGCTGCGACGGCGCCGGGGGTACGAGCCGCTTCGGCCGGTTGCCGATCCGGTGCAGCTCGGCGCCGATCGCGTCGCGCTGCGCCTCCAGCTCGCTCTCCATCCCGGTGATCCGTTCGAGGATCGAGCGAGCGCGGCCCTCGAGGTGCGAGGGCACCCGGCCGAGGCTGACGTCGACGGCGACCTTCGCGACGCGCTCGGCGTCGCCCGAGCCGAGTGCTACCTCGAGCTCGCTGATCGTCTCGTTCCATCCACGGTGGGCGACGAGGCTCATGACACCGCTCCCGTGAGGCTGCCGGCCGCAGTCGTGCCGGCGGTCGTGGTCGTGGCGGTGGTGGCGGCGAGCGCCTCCTCCCACGCGGTGGCCAGGGGCTCGATCACCCGCAGGCTCGCCGTGACGGGCGCCGACTGCTTCGTGATGTTCGCCTGCACCAGCTGGCGCCGGACGAAGTCGTAGAGGTCGCCGAGCCCGGCGGCCGAGCTCCACGCGCTGCGGTCGAGCGCGGCGTCGAGCTGGTCGACGATCTCCTGCGCGTGCACGAGGTGGTGGTGCGCCGGCTCCACCATGCCCTGCTCGATCGCGAGGTTCGCACCGTTGAGGTCGCGCACGAGGCGCTGGTACAGCAGGACGACCAGGCGTTCGCCCGACATCGCCCCCTTCCCGTCCTGGTGGTAGCGGGACTTGGCCGCTGCGACCCGCCCGTTCGTCGCTGGCGCCGCCAACCTCCCGGGGACGACCGCCGTGGGCAGTCCGGGAGTTGGGAGGGTGCTGGGGGAGGGCGTGAGCATTGACATCCTTTTCGTTGCTGTGCCGTCAGTGGCGGATAACGCTGGTGGGTTGGGGTGACTGCTGGTGTGGGCGGTGTGGCGTCGGTGATCAGCCGGAGCTCGACGAGCTGGCGTTGATCTGGCTCGAGAGCGAGGTGCTGGTCTGCTTGAGCGTGCTCAACGTCACCTCGAGCTTGGCGTACTGCAGCTTCAGCCGGGCCTGGGTGGCGGTGAGCCGGACGTTGTAGTTGTCGATCGACGTCGTGAGGAGGTCGATGCCGGACTGCTTGCCGGCCTCGGCGCTCATGAGGTAGCCGGTCGACGAGTCGGTGGCGGCGGCGATGACCGTGGAGATGCGCTGCGCCAGGCCGGGCTCGTAGTTGACCGTGCCGACGGCGCCGGTGGCGTCGCTCGTGAGCTGCACCGACAGACCGCTCAGCTGACCGTTGGTCGCGGGGATCGTGAGCTGACGACCCTGACCGGTGGCGGCGACGCCGTCGATGGTGCCAGCGGCGTCGGTGCCGGCGACGGTCGTGTAGGAGCCGCTGCCCCAGTCGACGCCGAAGGTGGCGCCGCTGCCGTAGTTGACCGACTCGGCGGTGAGGCCGCCGCCCGAGGCGGTGACCTTCACGGCGAGGCCGGCGCTGTCGATGGCCGCCTGGAGGCCCGACGCGGTCTGGGCGTCGGTCTGGCCGGCGCCGGCGCTGTAGACGACCTCGGTGGTCCCGATCTTGATGCGGATCGTGGCAGGGATGGTGAGCGGGAAGGCGCCGACCATGCCGATGTTGTTGGCCTTGGTCGCCGGTGCGGTGACCACCACGCTGCGGGCGCCGGGCTGGGCGCGGTCGCCTGCCGACGTGAACTGCACGGCGCCGGTGGTGGTGGCGCCCTGCACGAACAGCCGCTGCACCGCAGCGGGGTCGGAGGCGTAGGCGGAGGCGAACTTCGCGCTGTCGAAGGTGACGTTGCCGTTGCGGTCGAGCGACACGCCGGCGAGGCCGGGCGAGCCGAGCGACGACTGCTTGATCACGTCGCTGACCGCCCGCGTGAGCTCCTGTGTGGCGCGACGTGCGGTCGCATCGCCGGCGAGCGAGGCGGCGGTGTTCGACTTCGGGTCGTAGGCGGTGCGGGTCTTGATCTCCGACAGCGCCGAGTTGAGCGCGTCGACGAGGCTCTTGACCTTGTCGCTCAGCGTGCCGACGTCGCTCTTGACGTCGACGCTGACCGGGACGGCGGACACCGAGCCGGCCGTGATGCTCACGCCGGGCAGCACGTTCGAGAACGTGTTGGTCGAGGAGGTGATGGCGTAGGCGCCGGGGCCGGTGCCGAAGGTGAGCTGGGCATCGACGCCCTGGCTGGTCACGACGGTGCCGACGTTCAGGCCGGAGTCGACGGTGAACGCGGCGGCGGCGCCGGTCTTGGTGGCCGTGATCTGCAGGCGGTAGCCGGACCCGGTGTTGACGGTCGCGGCCTTGACGCCCAGGCCGGCGGCGTTGATGCCGGCGGTGACGTCGGCCAGCGTGCCGGTGCCGACGGAGATGGTGTGGACGCTGCCACCGATCGTCATCTGGATCGAGCCCGAGGGGGCGATCACGTCGGTGAGCGCGGAGTTGGTCGCCGTGGCGACGCCGTGGGTGGCGGCCAGCCGGTCGACGGTGAACTGGATGCCGCCGAGCGCAGCGCCGTCGGCGGCGGTCGCGGTGGCGACGGAGGTGTTGGAGGAGGTCGCGGTGCGGACGTCCCAGCCCGAGCTCTTCTCGAGGGCGGCGGACGCCGTGCTGATCGCCGAGAGCTTCGTCTCGATGCTCTTGTAGGCGTCGAGGGCGCTCTGCGCGGTCGCCTTGCGAGCCGTCATGAGGTCGACCGGAACCCGCTCGGCCGCCATGAGGTTGTTGATGATCGTGGTGGTGTCGAGCCCGCTTGCGAGCCCGTCGATGGATGACGACGACGACATGTTCGTCACCTCCTGTGGTGACTCTGGTGCGCGAGCACCGACTAGCTACCGAGGTCGGTGGTGGGGGGCAGGTGACCCTGCCCCCCCACACCGTCATACGGAGAAGGTTCCCCAGCGGGGTACCGACTACTGGAGCAGGCGGAGGACCGTCTGCGGGAGCTGGTTGGCCTGGGCCAACATCGCGGTGCCGGCCTGGAGGAGCACCTGGTGACGGGTGAACTGCGTCATCTCCGACGCCATGTCCGTGTCACGGATGCGGGACTCCGACGCCGAGAGGTTCTCGGTCGTGACCTGCAGGTTGTTGATGGTGGACTCGAAGCGGTTCTGGATGGCGCCGAGGTTGCCTCGGGTCGTCGAAACGCTGCTGATCGCCGAGTCGAGGGCCGTGATGGCACCCGAGGCGTTGTTCACC
This sequence comes from Acidimicrobiales bacterium, assembly GCA_046331245.1. Lineage (GTDB taxonomy): Bacteria > Actinomycetota > Acidimicrobiia > Acidimicrobiales > Microtrichaceae > SSF14. The sequence goes on from JAXLRH010000004.1 coordinate 256,951, forward strand.
AGGTCGAGGCCGTTCACACCGAGGCCGGTGGTCGACACGCTGGCCAGCGCCACGGCGATGGTGTCGCCGGAGTTCGCGCCGACCTGGAACGTGCCACCCGTGCCGGAGGCAGCGGTGATCGCACCGGTCATGTTCAACGTGGCCAGCGGCGTGTTGGTGCCGTCAGCGAGGGTGAACGTCTGGGTGTTGGCCAGCTGCGCCTTGAGGCTCAGCGAGAAGCCGGCGCCGACGGTGGTCGAGTCGACCGTGACGGCGTTGGCCTGTGCCTGGGTGTAGGTACCGCCGCTGGTGAGAGCGGTGCGGATGGCATTCTGCATGTGCGAAGCCAGCTGAGCGCCGGTGTAGGTGCCCGCCGTCAGGGTGACGGTCTTGGCGCCGACGCCGTTCACGTTGATCGTGAACGTCGGGGAACCGGCAAGGGTGACCGTGCCGGTGGCGTTGAAGCCGGTCTTCGTCGCAGCGGTCACACCGAACGTGCCGTCGAGCAGGGCCTGCTGGCCGAACTTGGTGGACGACGAGATGCGGTCGATCTCAGCGGAGAGCTGGGTGACCTCGGCGTTGGCTGCGGTACGTGCGTTGCTGTCGTTGGTGCCGGTGTTGGCAGCCTGGACCGAGAGGTCACGCATGCGGTTGAGCATGGAGTGGATCTCGTTGAGTGCGCCTTCCGCCGTCTGCACGACACTGATGCCGTCCTGAGCGTTGCGGGTCGCCTGCTGGAGGCCCGACACCTGGGCACGCAGGCCCTGGCTGATGACGAGGCCCGAAGCGTCGTCGGCCGCACGGTTGATGCGGAAGCCCGAGGAGAGCTTCTCGAGGGACTTGCCCATCTCCGTGTTGGTGTTGGAAAGGTTCCGCCAGGCGTTGAGCGCCTCGATGTTCTGGTTGATACGCATTGAATCCTCCGTGATGAATGCTGATCGGACGACTCCCGTCCTGGGAGCCCCCGCCACTCCTGGGAGGAGCGACCTCGTAGTTATCGACGCTGCGCGGAATACCTTGAGCGGTTTCTTCGGGAGGGAGCCATCCGGCCCAGATCAATGTTCGGTCGCGTGGGTCGACCTGCGGGTCCCTGTGTGGTCCTCACCTCATATGTCTCAGGTTTTCGGCGGGCGTGCCGATGACAAGCGCATGACCGTGCTCCCTGCCGCCGCATCGTCCGCGACCAGCCTCGAGGATCTCCTCGGCGAGCTCTCGCGGACGCTGTGGAACCAGCGGGCGCTGATCGAGGTGCTGCAGTACCGCCTCGAGGTGCAGCAGCTCATCTGCATCAACGACCGTGCGCACCGCCTCCAGATGGCGGTGGACGAGGTCGAGGCGGCGCTGGACGACATCCGTCGCAGCGAGCGGGCCCGCGATCAGATCGTGGCGCGGTGCGCGTCGACCCTCGGCGCCGATGCCGGTATCTCGCTCGTCGAGCTCTGCGGCCGCGTGCCCGAGCCGTGGGACGCGGTGCTCGCCGAGCACCAGGCGGCGCTGCTCGCGCTGGTCAACGGCACCGAGCGTCTCGCGGCGACCAACCGCGAGCTCGTGGTGCGCGGCGCCAACGACACCCGGGCGCTGCTCGACGCCGTGGCGGGCAACCGTCCCGACACCTCCTACCGTGCCACCGGCTCGGCCGGTGCCCGCGGCCTCACCCCGCCCACGATGCTGGATCGCCGAGCGTGACATGAGCAGCTTCTCCGGTCTCAACACCGCGCTGTCGGGCCTGATCGCCCACAAGCGGTCGATCGACGTCATCGGTCAGAACATCGCGAACGTCAACTCGCCCGGCTACACCCGCCGGTCGGTGCTGCTCGAGCCGAGCAACGGCCAGCAGATCTCGTCGCGGTACGACACCGGCTTCAACTGGAACAACCTCGGCGTCACCGTCGCGAGCGTGAACCGCATCCGCGACGCGTTCCTCGACGTGCGGGCACGCAGCGAGGCGGCGAAGAGCGCGTCGGCCGGACAGGTCGAGGGAACGCTGAGCGGTCTCGAGGGCGTGTTCCCCGAGCCGAGCGACACGGCGCTGGGTGGTCAGCTCGCCGCCTTCTGGAACGCGTTCGCCGACGCCGCGAACAACCCGACGAGCCTCCCGGCGCGTGCCGCGGTGCTCGCGCAGGCGTCGACGCTGGTGTCCACGTTCGCCAAGGCGTCGGCGAGCCTCACCGGCATGCACGCCGACATCTCGACGCAGGCGACGATGACCGTCGACCAGGTGAACACGGTGTCGAAGCAGGTCGCCGACCTCAACGCCCAGATCCGCGCCGCCAACGTCGCCGGCATGGACACCGGCGACCTCGAGGACAAGCGCGACAACCTCATCGACCAGCTGACGTCGGCGGTCGGGGCCACCACCCGCGCCGGCGACTACCACCAGGTGGACGTGATGCTCGGCGGCAGCCCGCTCGTGAGCGGTTCGCACACCGAGAAGATCGAGCTCGCGCAGACCGGCCCGCTGGCCCCGCCGTTGAACACGCTGGCCGTGCAGAACAACCGCCTGCAGTGGCAGCGTGACGGCTATCCCGTCGACGCCGTCGGCGGCACGGTCGGCGGCATGCTGCAGTCGCTCAACGACATCGTCCCGCGCTACATGTCGTCGCTCGACTCGGTGGCATCCAGCGTCGTCACCGCGGTCAACACGCTGCACCAGGGCGGGCAGGGCCAGAACGCCACCCTCGACGTGGGGCTCAACTTCTTCGATCCCGCCGGCGTGACCGCCTCGACGATGGCCATCTCGACCGACGTCGCCGGCCAGCCCTCGCGGATCGCCCTCGGCAGCCTCGGCTCCGGCGGGCTCGACGGCACGGTGGGCCACGCGCTCGCCGCCATCGGGGACTCGCTGACCGGGCCCGGCGCGCTCTACCGGTCGATGATCGGGCGACTCGGCGTCGAGGCCGGGGCGGCCAGCGACCGTGCCGACCTCCAGGCCCGGTTCGCCACCGAGGCCGACAACGAACGCATCAACACCAGCGGCGTGAACCTCGACGAGGAGATGACCAATCTCGTGATGAGCCAACGTGCGTACGAATCGTCGGCGCGACTGCTGACGACGGTCGACTCGATGCTGGACACGCTGATCAACCGCACCGGGGTGACGCGATGATGTCACGAGTCGCCACCAACTCCGGGGCCCGGATGATGCTCGGGAACCTGCAGACGACCGGCCGCAGCCTGATGACGGCGCAGGAGCAGGCCACCACCGGCAAGCGCATCAACCGCATGTCGGACAACCCTGCCGATGCCGTGAACATCCTCGGCCAGAAGGCGGTGCTCCGCCGGCTCGAGCAGTACGCCCGCAACTCCGACGAGGCGTCGTCGTGGCTCTCGTCGGGCGACGCCGCGCTGTCCAGCGTGAACGATCGCATGGCCAGCGCCCGAGCTCTCCTCGTGCAGGCGAACTCGGCGGCGTCGGACCCGACGTCGCGCGCCGCGATCGCCGGTCAGATCCGATCGCTCCGCGACTCGCTCATCCAGGTGGCGAACACCCAGCGCGACGGCCGCCCGCTCTTCGGTGGCACGGCAGCGGTGTCGGCGGCCTACGACTCGAGCGGCAACTACCTCGGCGACAACGGGGCCGTGTCACTTCCCGTCGCCGCCGGTGTGACGCTGCAGGTCAACCAGTCGGGCACCGCGGTCTTCGGCACGCACAACAACACCGACCCGACGTCGGGCGACGTGTTCCAGCTGCTGACCTCGCTCGCGAACTCCATCGAGGCCGGCGACACCACGGCCATGGGCGCAGGCCTCGGCCAGATCGACACCGCCACCCAGCGTGTCGCGCTCGCGCAGGTCAACATCGGCAGCCGGTCGAGCCAACTCGAGGACCTCACGAACTCGCTGCAGGACGACCAGGTGCGGGTGAAGCAGGGCATCAGCGCCAAGGAGGACATCGATCTCGCCGAGACGATCGTCAACCTGAAGACGCAGGAGGCGGCCTATCAGGCGGCCCTCCAGGCGACCGCCAAGGTCATCCAGCCGACGCTCCTCGATTTCCTGCGCTAGTCGTTGATGGCCTCGGCCACCTCCGCCGAGGTTCGGCCTCCTTCGTCGGCCTACTCAGGCTTCGGTACCTCGGCGGCGATGGCCCCGGCTACCTCCGTCGCTTGACGCGGTCGAAGCCAAGGGCACTCGTGATCGCCCACACCACCGCCGAGTAGTGCAGCGGCGACAGCGGTTCGGCTGCGGACGAGGCTGAATAGCGCCCGCCCGACACGCAGGGCGCACGGACGTCACCGTCGGCGGTGAGGAACACGAGGCACGTGTTGCGGCTGTTCCGGTGGATCGGCTCCACGGCGATCCCCACGACGTCGTCGCGGGCGATGGTGGTGCCGCCGATGATGTTGGTGACGCTCACCCGGTCGTCGTCGATGCGGACGCCGCACACCAGCAGGCGCCACACGACGACGATCGCGGCCAGCACGGGCGCCGTCGCCACCACCGGTTCCTCGGTGAGCACCTCGGCGACGCCGACGAGCGCGAGCAGCGGTGCCGCCACGAGCGCGGCGAGGCGCGTCGCCGCCAAGGTCACGAACCGCCCGCCCATGCAGGCGATGCTACGGGCCGCGGCGGGCCCGCGCCCATACCCCCGTCGAGTGAGCCGTTCGACTCATCAGCGGTGCCGGGCCGCCGATGGATGACGGTCATGCAACTTTCGTTCAACCCTGCGTGGATGGTGGCGTTCATGTTCGCCACCATCCGTTGCGGCGCCTGGTTGAGCATCGCGCCCCCGTTCCAGGGGGCCGTCCCCGCCAAGATCCGCGCCGGGCTCTCGATGGCGCTCGGCCTCGCCATGACGCCGCGTCTGATGGCGTCGGGCAAGATGCCGTCGAACGAGACCTGGGGTCTCCTCGTCGGAGCGCTCCACCAGGCCGTGATCGGTCTCGCGCTCGGCTTCCTCGTCTTCGTCCTGTTTCAGGCCGTCGCCGCGGCCGGCGGCATGATCGACGCGTTCGCCGCGCTCACGTCGGCACAGCTGTTCGACCCGTTCTCCAAGACGTCCGCCGGTCCCGTCAGCCGCCTGTACCAGACGCTGGGCACCGCAGTGCTGTTCGTGACCAACGGCCATCTCATGCTCATCGCCGGCCTGTCGCGCACGTTCGACCTCGCCCCCGTGAGCGGGTTCCGCATGGACCGGCTCGGGTCGCTCCTCATCCACGACGTGCTCACGTTCCTCACGGCCGCGCTGCAGATCGCCGCCCCCATCCTCGGCGCCCTGTTCGTCACCGAGATCCTCCTCGGCCTCGCCAGCAGGGCGGCGCCCAAGCTCAACATCATGGTGCTCGGCTTCGGCGCCAAGAGCCTCGTGATGTTCATGCTGCTCGGCGCCGCGATCCCGCTCGTCCCGTACGTGACCGCACAGCTGGTGAAGAACTCGCTGTCGGTGATGCGTCTCCTCGTCAAGGGGGGGTGAGGCCGCGATGTCGGGTGACAAGCACAGCAAGACAGAGGCCCCGACCGCCAAGCGGAAGAAGGAGGCGAGGAAGGACGGTCAGGTCGTCCGGTCCGAGGACCTGGTGACGTGGACGTCCGTCCTCATCGGCACGGTGGTGCTGCCCGGCATGATCGGGCGCGCCGGCACCGCCGTGCACACGATCCTGCGGATGACGGTGGACATGGCCCACCATCCCGACGAGCGGATGCTGGGCCTCTACGTCGGGCGCTCGTTCGTGGTGTTCCTGCAGGCGATCCTGCCCGCGATGCTCACCCTCCTGGTGATCGCCGTGCTCGGCAACCTCGCGCAGGTCGGCCTCCTCCTCACGGGCAAGCCGCTGAAGCCGAAGTTCTCGCGCCTGAGCCCACTCGCCGGCATCAAACGGATGTTCTCGGTGCAGAGCCTCTGGTCGACGCTCACGTCGACGATGAAGCTCGGCGTCATCCTCGCCGTGGCCTGGACCATGGTGCGGGGCACGGCCGCCGACATCAGCCGGGTGCCGTTCCGTTCGGCGGCCGACGCCGTGTCGGCCACCGGCGCGACGGCGCTGTCGCTGGTGCGCGCCATCGCCGCGGCAGCGCTCATCGTCGGCATCCTCGACTACGCCTTCCAGCGACGGAAGCTCGCCCGCGACCTCAAGATGAGCAAGCACGAGATCAAGCAGGAGTCCCGCGAGTCCGACGGTGACCCGCACGTGAAGGGTCGCCAACGGCAGCTGCGGGCGCAGATGTCGCAGAACCGCATGCTCGCCGCGATCCCCGACGCCGACGTCATCATCACGAACCCGACCCACTTCGCCATCGCGATCCAGTACCAGCGGAGCCTCGGCGCGCCGCGGGTGATCGCCCGGGGGGCCGACTCGCTGGCCGCCAAGATCCGTGCCGAGGCGAACTCCGCCGGCGTGCCCCTCGTCGAGGCCAAGCCGCTGGCCCGGGCGCTCTACGCGGTGTGCCGGGTGGGCGAGGAGATCCCGCCCGAGCTCTACCAGGGCGTTGCCACAGTGCTGGCGTTCCTCCAGCAGGTCAGCGCGAGCCGCCGGGCGTACGGCGGTGCGATCAACCTCGACGTCCCCGACACCTGGACGCCGAGTGGGGCCGAGCTCGTGCGCGTCCCGCCGGCGCGGCGTCGCATGCTCGAACAACAGGCGGCCCAGCGGGCTGCCGAGCAGGCAGGACAACAGGCGGGTCAGGCGACGACTCAACTCCGGCCCGCCGGTGCCGATGGAGCCTGAGGCATTCACGACGAATGTCGCCACACGGCACGGACGCCGAGTCACCGCCGCCCCGCAGACCTGCGGGACGTCGCGGGGTGACGATCCCGTGACCGTCAAGGAGTTGTGAGTGTTCCCGAAGAAGCTCGGCGCCAGCCTCTTCCCCATGGCCGTGGTGTTCGTGGTGGCCCTCATGGTCATCCCGGTGCCCACGGTCGTGCTCGACGTCCTCCTGGCCTGCAACCTGGGCCTCGCGATCCTGATGCTCCTCGCGTCGTTGAACGTGTCGAAGGCCCTCGACCTCTCCGCGTTCCCGTCGTTGCTCCTCATCGCCACGCTGTTCCGCCTCGGCCTCAACGTGAGCACGGCGCGCCTCATCCTCAGCGAGGGCGACGCCGGTCAGGTCATCAAGGCGTTCGGCAGCTTCGTCATCGGCGGATCGCTCATCGTCGGCCTCGTCGTGTTCTTCATCCTCGTCGTGATCCAGTTCGTCGTGATCACGAACGGTGCCACCCGCGTCGCCGAGGTCGCGGCGCGCTTCACCCTCGACGCCATGCCCGGCAAGCAGATGGCGATCGACGCCGACCTCAACGCCGGTGTCATCGACGACACCGAGGCCCGCCGGCGCCGCAACGAGGTCACCGCCGAAGCCGACTTCTACGGCGCCATGGACGGTGCATCCAAGTTCGTGAAGGGCGATGCGATCGCCGCCATCGTCATCACCGCCGTGAACCTCATCGGCGGCCTCCTCATCGGCGTGATCCAGCGTCACCAGCCCATCGGCGACGCGGTCAACACGTACAGCCTCCTCACCGTGGGCGACGGCCTCATCTCCCAGATCCCGGCGCTGCTCGTGTCGATCTCCTCGGGCCTCATCATCACCCGTGCCGCCAGCGTCGACGACCTCGGCAGCGACGTGACGTCGCAGTTCGCCCGTCAGCACCGCGCCATCCGCACCGGCGGTCTGGCGATGATGGCGTTCGCGATCGCCCCCGGCATCCCGAAGGTCCCGTTCATCGTCGTCGGCGGTGGCGCCTACCTGCTCGGCCGTCGCCTCGGGAAGGCCGAGGAGGAGCTCGATCGCGAGACCCTCGCCGCGCTGCCCATGGCGGACCAGGTCGACACCGACCCCAACTCGCCGGCCGAGCTCGGCCGCGCGCTGCGGATCGAGCCGCTCAGCCTCGAGCTCGCCGTCGACCTCGTCGACCTCGTCGACCCGGCCGCCAACGGCGACCTGCTCGATCGCGTGCAGGCGCTGCGCCGCAAGCTCGTCGAGGAGCTCGGCATCGTGATCCCGCCGGTCCGCACCCGTGACAATGTCGAGCTCGAGCTCGGCACCTACCTCGTCCGCATCCACGGTGTGGAGGTGGCGACGGGGTACGCGCCGAACGGCCGGTTCCTCGTCATCGCCGACGACCTGTCGATCTACCCCGGGCCCGAGGTGTTCGAGCCGGTGTTCGGCCTGCCCGCCAAGTGGATCGGGCCCGAGCACAAGGCATCGGCCGAGGCGATGGGCGCGACCGTCGTCGACCGTGCCTCCGTCGTCACCACCCACCTCGCCGAGATCGCCCGCGAGCACGCTCCGGAGCTGCTCAGCCGCCAGGACGTGAAGGCCCTCATCGACCTGGTGCGCGAGCACGACAGCGCCGTCGTCGACGACCTCGCCGCCTGCGGCGTGAGCCTCGCCGAGACCCAGCAGGTGCTGCACCAGCTGCTCGCCGAGCAGGTGCCGATCCGCGACCTGAGCCGCATCCTCGAGGTGATCAGCGAGCGTGCCCGGGTCACCCGCGACACCGAGCTCGTGGTCGAGGCCGTCCGCCAGTCGCTCGGTCCCACCATCTGCGCGTCGCGTGCCCAGAACGGTCACCTCGCGGTGATCACGCTCGACCCGATGGTGGAGCAGGGCCTGCTCGGCACGCTGCAGCGCACCGAGTCCGGCTCCTACCTCGCCCTCGATCCCGACACGGCGGGCCGCATCGGCCACGCGCTGGTCGCCCAGCTCCGTGCCGCCGAGCAGATGGGCCACGAGCCCGTCCTCGTGTGCGCACCCAGCCTGCGACCGGCGATGCGCAGCTTCGTCTCACGCCTCGTTCCCCACATGCCCGTCCTCTCCTACGACGAGCTCGCAGACCACCTGACCATCGACGACCTCGGAGCGGTGACCCTTGACCAGAACAGCAGCACCCATGTCTGACAGCGCGCCGGGCACCCGCAAGGTGTCCTACGAGGGCTTCCCCGTGGAGGCCGTGCTGGCCCGCGTGCACGCGGTGCACGGCACCGACGTGCACATCACCTCGGCCGAACGCGTCCGCCGCGGTGGCATCGGCGGGTTCTTCGCCCGTGAGCTCTTCGTGGTGACGGTCGCCGTCCCCGTCGACGACGGCACGGCCGACGAACCGAGGTTCCTGCCGCTCGGCCGCATCGGCGACGACGCGCCCGAGGTGGGCACCGAGGAGATCGACCCCGAGGACATCGAGGGCGCGCTGTCGCTCGCCGAACCCGAGCGTGCGCCGGTCGCCGAACGTGACGACGCCGACGCGGAGATCTGGGCGCTCCTGGCCGCTGCAGCGGTCGCGCCTCCGGCCGCCGCACAGGTTGCCGCCGAGGTCGTCGAGCTGGTCGCCGCGGAGGTCGCACCGCCGGCCCCGCCGGTCGTCGCCGAGGTCGTCGAGCCGGTCATCGGCGCCGCGCCGATCGCCTCCACCACGTTGATCCCGCCGGCGTTCATCCCCGCCATCGCGAACGCCACGGCGCCGGCCGCCGCCCCGTCGCCGGCTGCGCCGGCCCCGGCCGCGCCGGCCCCGGCCGCGCCGGCGCCCTTCCTCCGGGCCGTTCCCGACGCCGACGCCGACGTCGTGTCGATGCGTCCGCACCGCCTGCGGCGCACCATCTCGCCGCCGGTCGATCTCGCCGACCTCATCGGCGAGTTCGAGTCGCTGCCGGCCGCGCCGCCCATCCCGTCGAGCGGCATCATCGCCGTCGTCGGCAACCGCATCGACGCGCTGCAGGTCGCCGGTCGGCTCGCCGTGACCCTCGGCATCGCCCCCGACGACGTCATCGTCGCCGCACCGGGCGCCGACATCGTCGTGCCCTCCGTCGACGACACCATGCGACTCGCCGCCACCACCCGGTACCGCTGCAACCCGGTGGCGATCATCGCCGTCGAGCTGGTGGCCGGCCGGGTCGGACACGACTGGGCTCGGGCCGTGCTCGACGGGCTTCGTGCCGAGCAGGTGCGCCTCGCCGCCGACACGACGCGCCTCCTCACGCAGCTGCACCTGAGCGTCGCCGCCCTCGGTGGCGTCGACGTGGTCGACCTGCTGAACGCCGCCTCGCATCCCGAGGCGGCATCGGTGATCGAGCTCGGCACGCCGGTCGCCACCATCGACGGCCGCCCGGCGACGCCCGAGATGTGGGCCGCCACCGTGCTCGCCGGCCACCTCCGGGAGACCTCGACGGTCGACCGCTTCGCGACGGGCACTCGGTAAGGTCATGAGCGTGCTCATCAGCTCCGAACGCTTCGGTGACGTCGACTGCGAGGAATCCTCGACGCTGAGCTTCCCCCGCGGTCTGCTCGGCTTCGAGGACCAGACGGCGTTCGCCGTCGTGCCCGTCGACGAGGACGGCATCTACAGCTGGCTGCAGTCGGCCAACGATCCGGCCCTGGCGTTCCTCGTCACCTCGCCGCATTTCTTCTTCGCCGACTACGAGCCCGACGTCGACGACGCCGACCTCGCCGAGCTCGACCTCACCGATCCGTCGGAGACGCTCGTGCTCTGCCTCCTCACCGTCGGCGAGGACTCGATCACCGCCAACCTGCTCGGCCCGGTCGTGGTCAACACCCGCACCCGCGTCGCCCGCCAGGTGGTCCTCACCGACAACCGCTGGTCCACCCGAGAATCGCTGAGCGGCAGCTAGATGCTCGTCCTGTCGCGTCGCACCAACGAATCGATCATCATCAACGGCAACATCACCGTGACGGTGCTGGAGATCCGTGGTGACCACATTCGCATCGGCATCGACGCGCCTCGCGAGATCACCATCCACCGCGAGGAGATCCACGCGGAGTTGGCCCAGGCCAACCGCCTGGCATCCGAGTCGAAGCCCGGCGACGTCGCGAAGCTGCCCCGTCCGAAGCCCGGAGCCTGATCCGCCGGTCGTTCGCGGCCTCGTGTGGTGCAGACTGGTCGGGTGACGAACCCGTCCGACTCCTCGTCGCACCTTCCTCCGCCGGTCCCGACGGCGCCGCCCGGCGTGGCGCCGGCCGGTGTCACGCCACGCCCCGGCGTCGCGGTCGGTCGCGTGGTGTCGGTCGAGGTGACCGCGGTGTCACCGGGCGAGATCGAGGTGAAGCTGGCCGACGGCCGGTCGGGTGTGATCGCCCGCTCGGACCTCGGCGACGAGCCGCTCCCGTCGGTCGGCCAGACGGTCGACGCCGCGCTGCTCGCCCGTGACGACCCCCGCCATCGTGTCGTGCTCAGCCGCTCGTGGGCGGTGAAGCTCCGCCGGTGGGAGGCCGTCGAGGCGGCGATGGCGTCGGGCGAGCCGATGCACGGCGTGGTCACGCGGGCGATCAAGGGCGGCTTCATCGTCGATCTCGGGCTGCGTGCCTTCCTCCCGAGCTCGATGGCGGGCATCGCCGAAGGCGGCGACGGCGCCGAGCTCGTCGGCACCGAGACCGACGTGGTGGTCACCGAGGTCAACCGCGCGCTCGACCGCGTCGTGGTGTCGCGCCGGGACCTGTTGCGTCGCCAACGACGTCAGGCGGAGCGCGACGTCTTCGGCTCGCTCGTCGTGGGGGAGCGCGTCACCGGCACGGTCGTCGGCCTCGTCGAGTACGGCGCGCACGTCGATCTGGGTGGAGTGCGCGCCCTGTTGCACCGCACGGAGATGTCGTGGGGTCGCGTCGCTCGTCCCGGCGACGTCGTGGCGGTGGGCGACCGGGTGGAGGCGGTGGTCATCGCCGTCAACCGGTCGAAGCGCCGTATCAGCCTCTCGATCCGCCAGCTCGCGCCCGATCCGTACGCCGCGCTCGAGGTCGGTTCGATCCGCACCGCCGTCGTCACCCGTGTCGTCGAGTACGGCGTGTTCGCCCGCATCGACGACACCGACATCGTCGGCCTCGTGCACATGAGCGAGCTCACCGATCTGCCGGGTTACCGTCCCGACGAGGTCGTCACGCCGGGTGAGCAGGTCCATGTCAAGGTGCTGGGCGTCGATCTCGACAAGCGTCGCGTGAGCCTCTCGGTCCGCCAGGCCCTCCTCGCCTGACCGCCCCCCCGAGCCCTTCCCTCCGAGCCCCTCCCCCCCCCTCCGAGCCCCTCCCCCCTCCGAGCCCCTCCCCCCCTCCGAGCCCCTCCCCCTCGTTCTGTGTTGCGAGGTGGCGGCTGGAGCCGCCACCTCGCAGCGCAAGGGCTACGAAACAGCTGGTCGAGCGCCTCCTGCACCTGGGCGACGACTGCGGCGGAGTTCGTCCGAAGTGACGTCGTCGATCTCTCGGACCACGAATCCGTCGCGGGTGAGCGCAGCGATGCGCGCCGCGTCGGCGATGCGATCGATGAGTGCGTCGTGATACATCGCGCTCTGCACCTCGAGGATGACGGGCTTCGTCTGATGACGGAAGTCGGCGCGCCCGGTCCGCGTCGTGCCGCCGCTGTCGACCTGGCGGCACATGGGAATGTGGGCCTCGCGCAAGATCTACGCTTGCGCGCGACTCCAGATTCGAGGCGGCCGGCGTGTAGTCGAGACCCCGCAGTGCGAGATATCGACGCAACCCGGCTGTGCCGTTACGACCCCGAGCCCCCATGTCGCCGAGGAACGCGGAGATGGAGGCACCGGACAGAATCCGCAGTGACCACATTCGTTCGACCAGCCGCTCGGCGCGTGGCTCCTTGCACACGGCGTAGATCTGGAGCGCGAGCAGCTCTGGACGAGCGACCGGCACGCCTCGAAGCACCGTCGACCAGCGATCCGGCAGTGCTCGGACGCGGTGTGTCCGAGCGAGACGTGTCGGGGTGCGGGACGATCTCGTCGTGGTGATGGTGAATGGCTTCAACGAACAGCCGGGCACCCGCCACCAGGCCCCGCCCGTGAGGTGCGACAGCGCAGCGTCACCGCCGGCGTCGAGCGTCGTGGCCATCAGCAGTTGATCTGTCGATCGAGGCGATCCGCGCAGCCGTGCGACCTCGTGCGTGATCGGCTCCCACCCCGACGATGCGAACAGGTGCTTGATGGCGTGGGAGGACCACGCCTGCTCACGAAGTTGGCGCCGTGAGACAACTCCGTGCTGACGCTCGGCCAGGTCATGCACTGCTGATGACGTCATCGATCCAGCCTCGTCCCAACCGAGGCACACGACGATGGGGGCCGACCCCCGCTCGTTTTGTGTTGCGAGGTGGCGGCTCCAGCCGCCACCTCGCAACACAAAACGGGGAAAGGGGCGGGAAAACGGGGAAGGGGGGCGGGGGCGGGGGGTGCGGGAGTGTCAGTCGAAGACGACGGTGCGGTTCGCGTAGGCGAGCACGCGGCGCTCGACGTGGAGCCGCACGGCTCGGGCGAGCACGGTCTGCTCGAGGTCGCCGCCCTGGCGGATGAGGCGCTCGGGGCTGTCGCGGTGGCTCACCGGCGTGACCTCCTGACAGATGATCGGGCCCTGGTCGAGCTCCGCGGTGGCGTAGTGGGCGGTGGCGCCGATGATCTTCACGCCGCGGTCGTACGCCTGGTGGTACGGCTTGGCGCCGACGAACGCCGGCAGGAACGAGTGGTGGATGTTGATGATGCGACGGGGGAACCGGTCGATGATCGACGGCGGCAGGATCTGCATGTAGCGGGCCAGCACCACGAGGTCGACGTCGGCGGCCTCGAGCGCGTCGAGCAGCGCCGCCTGCTGCGCTGCCTTGTCGTCGGGGTCGACGGGGAGGTGCAGGAACGGCACGCCGAAGCGCTCGGTGATCTCGCGGTGGTCCTCGTGGTTCGAAATGACGACCGGCACCTCGGCGTTGAGCTCCTCGAGGCGGATGCGGGCGAGCAGGTCGAGGAGGCAGTGGCCCTCCTTCGACACGAGGATGGCGAGGCGGGCCCGGTGGTCGGGCTCGACCATCTCCCACGTCATCCCGAGGGACTGCGCGAGCTCGGCGAACTCGGCGCGGAACCGCTCGTGGTCGGCGTCGGTGCCGAAGTCGAACTCGATGCGCTGCAGGAACAGGCCGTGTCGCTCGTCGGCGTGCTGGTCGGCGTGCGCGATGTTGCCGCCGCGCTCGTGGATGAGGCTCGCCGTCGCGGCGACCAGGCCCGGTGCGTCGGGACAGGAGAGCAGCAGGACGGTCATGCCGCGTGTCAGCCGAAGGTGAGTCGGTCGACCGACCAGTACGCGCGCAGCGCGACGATGCGACCGTCGCCGTCGATCCGGTAGGTGAACACGCCGTCGGTGTTCACCACGAGACCGTCGGCCATGGTCGTCGTGATGCGTCCGACGTTGGCGACCTCGTCGCCCGCCTCCCACGACTCCCGGATCGTGAACCGCACCTCGTTGGGGCCGATGACGTTGTCGTAGAACGCGGCGATGGCGTCGTGCCCGTGGTGCCCGAGCCCCGTGGGGTCGAGCGCCGAGACGCCGATGGGGTCGGCCACGACGGCGTCGGGAGCGAAGAGGGCGAGCCAGCCCTCGCGGTCGCCCGCCTCGACGGCGTTCATCGAGCGGATCGAGACCGCTCGCGCTGGGTGGTCGGGGAGGTCGTCAGGCAGCACCGGCATCGGACAAGAGTGGCACGTCGGTGGGGGTGAACTCACACCGCATGCGCTTGATGCCGTGGATGAACGGCGACTGGAGGAAGTCGGGCTCGCTGGTGATCGTGAGGTCCGGGAGCCACCGGAACATCTCCTCGAACATCGTGCGGATCTCGCGTCGCGCCAGGTTGGCGCCGAGGCAGAAGTGGGGGCCGCCCGCGCCGAACCCGATGTGGTCGTTGGGGGAGCGCGTCACGTCGAAGCGGTACGGGTCGTCGAAGTGCCGCTCGTCGCGGTTGCCCGACTCGTACCACATCACGATCTTGTCGCCGGCGGCGATCGCCTGGCCGCCGAGCTCGGTGTCCTCGGTGGCGGTGCGGCGGAAGTGGATGACGGGCGTGGCCCAGCGCACGATCTCCTCGACGGCGGTGGGGGACACGCGCTCGGGGTCGGCGACCCAGGCGGCCCGCTGGTCGGGGTGCTGCTGGAGCAGCCACGCGCCGTGGCTGATGGCGTTGCGCGTGGTCTCGTTGCCGGCGGCGGCGAGGAGGATGAAGAAGCTCGCCATCTCGCTCGGCGTGAGGGACTCGCCGTCGACCGATGCGTGCATCAACGCCGACACGAGGTCGTCGGCGGGGTTGGCGAGGCGGTCCTCGCCGACCGCCTGTGCGATGGCGGCCATCTCGAGCGACGCGCCGATGAGCGTCTCCCAGTCGGGCGTCAGCTCGGGGTCGCCGCCGCCGAGGATGATGTTCGTGAGCTCCATGATGCGGTGCCACGACTCGCGGGGGATGCCCATCATCTCGCAGATGATCTGGAGCGGCAGCACCGACGCGATGTCCTCGACGAAGTCGCAGCCACCGGTGGTCGCGGCGGCGGCGATGACGCTGCGCGCCTTGATGCGGACGTCGTCGTCGATGCGGGCGACCATCCGGGGCGTGAACGACTTCGACACGATGCGCCGCATGCGGGTGTGCCGCGGCGCGTCCATGTTGATCATCGAGCCATAGAACTCGGCCAGGAAGACCGGGAGGTCCTGGATGCTGGTGCCGTTGCCGGACGCGAACCGCTCGGGGTGGCGCGAGACCTCCATGATGTCGTCGAACCGCGTGACCGACCAGAAGCCGGGGCCCGGCGGGAGGCCGGGGATCTCGGGCTCGGGGGAGAAGACGACGGGGGCATCGTCGCGCAGCTTCTTGAAGTAGGCGGCGCGCGTGCCGGAGCCATTCGCCCAGCCCTCGATCGTCGCCATGAGCGGGTCGTCGATCGAGATGCCGCTGGTGTCCGGTTCGTCGGGTGCGCTCATGGGTGGAGTGTAGTCACCGGACTTGACCGCACGGTCAAGAAAATGGGCCTGCCAGAATGTCCGGTGACATGACCACCTCCATCCGCCTGCGACCGTGGCAGAAGGACGCACTGGAGAAGCTGCTCGCCGCCGACGCCGAGGACTTCCTGGCCGTCGCCACGCCCGGCGCCGGCAAGACCACGTTCGCCCTCACCGCTGCGGCCCATCACCTGGCCGATCGGTCGTGTCGCGCGCTCGTGGTCGTGGCGCCCACCCAGCACCTCAAGCTGCAGTGGGCCGAGGCGGCGCACCGTCTGGGGCTTCATCTCGACCACGACTGGTCGGCGCGCGACGGTGCGTTCCCGCCGGACATGCACGGCGTGGTCACCACCTACCAGCAGGTGGCCACCTCGGCCGCAGCGCTCCGCACGTTGTCGGCGAACGCGTTCGTGATCCTCGACGAGGTGCACCACGCGGGCGACGACAAGTCGTGGGGCGAGAGCGTGCTCACGGCGTTCGAGCCGGCCCGCCGTCGCCTCGCGCTGTCGGGAACGCCCTTCCGTTCCGACACGTCGGCCATCCCGTTCGTGGCGTATCACCTCGACGAGGCCCGCCCCGACTTCGAGTACGGCTACGGCGACGCGCTCACCGACGGTCGCGTCGTCCGCCCCGTCTACTTCCCGGCGTTCGGCGGGCACATGGAGTGGGTGGCGCCCGACGGCTCGGAGTTCTCCGCGAGCTTCGACGACGCCCTCGACTTCCAGCGCGCCAACCAGCGGCTCCGCACGGCCCTGTCGCTCGAGGGGCAGTGGCTCCCGAAGGTGCTGGCCGAGGCGCACGCCCAGCTGCTCGGCATCCGTCGCACCCACCCGACGGCGGGTGGCCTGGTGATCGCGATGGACCAGGAGCACGCGCAGGGCATCGCCGATCTGATGCGCAAGCGGTTCGGCGTGTCGCCCACCGTCGCAGTGTCCGACGACCCGATGGCGTCGGCCAAGATCCACCGGTTCTCGTCGTCGACCGATCCGTGGATCATCGCGGTGCGGATGGTGTCGGAGGGCGTCGACATCCCGCGTCTGCGCATCGGCGTGTTCGCCACGAACACCACCACCGAGCTGTTCTTCCGTCAGGCGGTGGGTCGACTCGTGCGTTGGACGCGCGGCGTTCGCTCGCAGAAGGCGTTCCTGTTCATCCCAGACGACCCGCGGCTGCGGCGTTGGGCCACGGGCATCGCCGAGCAGCGCCGGCACTCACTCGCCCGTCGCGAACGCGACGACGAGTTCGCCGGCCGGTTCGAGGAGGGCGGGCTCGACGACCGTGCCGCGATGGAGGCGGCCGACGCCGATCTCGAGCAGATGTCGCTGTTCGCGGTGATCTCGGCCGTGGCCACCGACGAGTCGCGGCTCACCGAGTCGATCTTCAGCGACGCGCATCCCGACCACTGGGACGACGACGACGTCGACACCGAGGCCGACGCCGCCCTGGAGGTCCGCCTCGCGGTGCCGCCGCCGCCGGGTGCGTCCGCGGCCGGGGCCGACGGGACGGGCAAGACGCGCAAGCAGCTCAAGCTCGAGCTGCGCGACGCGAACGCCGAGCTGGTGCGCGAGCTCGTGCGGTTCAGCCGGCTCGACCACCGGGCCGTGAACCAGGAGCTCAACCGGCTCGCCGGCCTCCGCAAGGTGACCGAGGCGACCGTCGAGCAGCTGCAGGTGCGGCTCGACCTCGGCAATCGCTGGCTGCGGAAGCTCTGAGCTCCGGCAGCCGGCCGAGCCGCCGTTCGCCTAGCAGTACCAGAGCACCTCGCCCGGCTCACCGAGCGCGGTCTCGCCGATGCGCGGCACGTGGTGAACGCGCTCGCTCGCCCAATCGCGTCGGAAGGCCGTGGCGAGCCCGGCGAGGGCCGCCATCAACATGGCGTTGCGGACCGAGTGGTGGTCCCGCTTCGTCGTCCCGCTCATCTCATCCCCTTCCCGGCGACGCTGCGTGCCGCCCCAGGGTTCTCACTGGTACAGATCACATCGACCGGTTTCAAGGGAAATCCAGGCGATGTCCTTGACCCTGGACCAAGGTCCGGGGTCTACGGTTCGCCGCATGGACCTGCACACGGGTGACGACCTCATGATCGGGCAGCTCGCCGATGCCGCCGGCGTCAGCGTCGAGACCGTCCGGTACTACGAGCGGCGGGGGCTGCTCGCCGAGCCGAACCGCTCCGCGTCGGGGTACCGGCTGTACGGCTCGGCCGACCTCGAGCGCCTCCGGTTCCTCCTGCGGGCGAAGGATCTGGGCTTCACGCTGGCGGAGATCGGCGAGCTGTTCGCCGCGGCGGCGACGCACTCGACGGCCGACGTGTCGGCGGCGGTGCACGCGAAGCTCGATGCCATCGACGCGCAGCTCGCCGACCTCGCCCGCACGCGCTGCCGGCTCCGGCAGCTCGTGGAGCTGTGCGACCACGGCGACGGTGCGGCGTGCCTGCAGCTCCGGTTGGTGGCGTCGTGAGCGCGCTGGTCGTGTCGAGCGACGTCGTCGAGCTGATCGCCGCGTCGGACCGTCCGCTCCTCCTCGAGTTCGGCGCCGACTGGTGTCCGCCGTGTCACGCGATCGAGCCGATCCTCGCCGAGATCGCCGAGGAGCACCGCGACGCGATCGACGTGCGCACGGTCGACGTCGACCGCGTGCCCGACCTGGTGGTGCGGTGGAGCATCGTGTCCGCGCCCACGCTGCTGCTGTTCGTGGAGGGCGAGCCGGTGCTCCGTCTGGTCGGGGCCCGTCCGAAGGCCGCGCTCCTGGAGGCGCTCGCCCCGTTCCTCCGACCGACCGGCGTCGGCTTGTGCTGACCGGCGGTCAACGGGAACACTTCACCGATGGCAGAGCCCGAAGGCCGCACGCCCACGTCCGCCGGTGTCGACGTCTCGGCGGCAGCGCTGCGGGTCTTCCCCAAGCACCTCCTGCCGGCGAAGCGGAGTGAGATCGCGCGCCGCGCCGCCCAGATCGGGTGGGTGACGGCGAAGCACTTCACGCCGCTCGCCGTCCGCTCGGCGCGCGACCGCGAGCTCGCCCCCGACGCGTTCGCTCGACCGCTGCGCCTCACGTTCGAAGAGCTCGGCACCACGTTCATGAAGTTCGGCCAGCTCGTGAGCTCGTCGCCCGGCGTGTTCGGCGAGGACGTGGCGGCGGAGTTCCGCTCCTGCCTCGACACGGGCTCGGTGGTGCCGTTCGACGAGGTGCGGCGCACGGTCGAGGCCGAGCTGGGCATGCATCTCGACGAGGCGTTCTCGTTCTTCGACCCCGAGCCGTTGGGCCGGGCGTCGATCGCGGTAGTCCACCGAGCGACCCTGCACGACGGCACCGACGTCGCGGTCAAGGTGCTGCGACCGGGCATCGAGAAGCGCGTCTCGATCGACATGGACCTGTTCGAGCCGATGCTGGCGATCATCGCCCGCACCACCGGTGAGTACGCCGCCGGTCAGCTCGTGCAGATGTTCGACGGGTTCCGCATGCAGCTCGGCGAGGAGCTCGACCTGCGCAACGAGGCGCGTGCGATCCAGCACATGCAGAAGCTGCTGAAGGTGGTGGACCTCCCGCTCGTCACCGTGCCCGAGGTGTACCCCGAGTTCAGCGCCGCCCGGGTGTTGACCATGCAGTTCCTCGACGGCGTGCCGGTGGACGACCTGTCGCGGATCGAGTCGTACGGCTTCGACCCGGCGCCGGTCGTGGCGCAGACGGTCAAGGGCTTCCTCATGACGACGGTGCGCTGGGGCTTCTTCCACGGCGACGTGCACGCCGGCAACCTGCTGCTCCTGCCCGACGGCCGCATCGGCGTGATCGACTGGGGCATCGTCGGCCGCCTCGACCACGACACCCACATGTTCTTCCGCCGCATCGTCGAGGCCGCGCTGGGCGACGAGGACGCGTGGAGCGACATCGCCGCGCACACGATCAAGCAGTACGGCGCGGTGCTCGAGCAGGGCATGAACATGAACCACGAGGACCTCACCGTGTTCATGAAGATGATGCTGGAGCCGCTGTTGAAGGCGCCGTTCGGCGAGGTGTCGCTCGTGGAGATCCTCAACGCGCCGCAGGCGAAGGTGGCGGAGGCGAAGGGCATCGAGGTGGAGAACCGCTCGTTGCGGGCGATCTACAAGCGCTTCAGCGAGCAGCGGAAGCTGCGACTGCTGGCGGAGGCCGAGGGCATCTACGAGTCGGAGTTCGAGCGGGGCATGTTCCTGCTGACGAAGGCGCTCATGTACTTCGAGCGCTACGGGAAGATGTACATGTCCGACGTGGGCATCTTCCACGACGAGGCGTTCTTCCGTGCGGCGCTGGCCGCCGACGGGCCCGGGGGAACGAAGGCAAGTTAGAAAGTGACTTGTCACTAACTAAGTTCTCCCGTATGGTCACTCCATGGCCACGGTCACCACACGTCCCGACACGAACGTCCGGACTGCGCCCCCACGCCGGACGCAGCAGGAACGGCGCGAGACCACGCGCTCGGCGCTGCTCGCCGCCGCCCTCGACCAGCTGATGCAGTCGGGCCTCGCCGGCTTCACCACCACCGAGGTGTGCCGCCGCGCCGGGCTCAGCCAGGGCGCCCTGTTCAAGCACTTCGACACCAAGGCCGACCTCCTCGCCGCCGTCATCGAGCACCTCTTCGAGGAGCTGCGCGGCGACTACGAGGCGGCGTTCTCCGCCCTCACCGACGACCAGCGCTCGGCGGCCTCCGGGGTGGGGCTGCTGTGGGAGCAGATGCTCGACCCCCGTCTCGCGGCGGCGTTCGAGCTCTACACGGCCGCCCGCACCGACGCCGTGCTGCAGGCGGCGCTCGCGTCCGTCGTGTCGGCGCACGTCGACCGCATCCACGAGCTCGCCGCCTCGGTGCTTCCCCACGTCGACGCCGAGCGCCGGGTGCTCGCCGTCGAGGTCGCGCTGGCGGCGATGCAGGGGCTCGTCATCAACCAGATGGCCGTGCCCGACGCCGCCCAGCTCGCACGGGCCCGCGCCACCCTCGACACCCTCACCGTCGCACTCCTGGGAGACAACTGATGGACGACCTGCTCAATCCGGCGGTGCTGGCGGTGCCGCTCTACCTCGTGATGATCGGCTGGGAGGTGCGCGCGCTGCGCTCGATGAAGGCCCAGGGCCGCGACGTGCTCGGGTACGACCGGCGCGACACGCGGGCCAGCCTCCTCATCGGCCTGGTGTCGCTCGCGACCGTGGGCGCCCTCGACTACGTCGTGAAGCTCCTGTCGGAGTGGCTGTGGCACTACCGCATCACCGACCTCGGCAACGGCGTGCTCGGATGGGTCGTCGCCCTCATCGGGTGGGACTTCGCGTACTACTGGCTGCACCGCGTCGAGCACGAGTCGCGCATCCTGTGGTCGGCCCACGTCAACCACCACTCGAGCGAGTTCTACAACCTGTCCACCGCGCTCCGGCAGCCGTGGACGCCGGTCGTGCTCATCCTCTTCTTCCCGCCGCTGGCGCTCATCGGCGTCCGCCCGTGGATGATCATGGTGTCGGGCGGGTTCAACCTCGTGTACCAGTTCTGGATCCACACCGAGGCGGTCGGCAAGCTGCCCGCGTGGTTCGAGTACGTGTTCAACACGCCGTCGCACCACCGGGTGCACCACGGAAGCCAGCAGCAGTACCTCGACCGCAACCACGGCGGCGTGCTCATCATCTGGGATCGCCTCTTCGGCACCTTCGAGCCGGAGGGCGAGCGGGTTCGCTACGGCCTCACCAAGAACATCGACACGTTCAACCTCTGGAAGATCTTCGACCACGAGCTCGTGGCGATCGGGCATGACGTCGCCTCGGCCACGCGGTGGCGCGACCGCTTCGGCTACGTGTTCGCCGGCCCGGGCTGGCGACCGGCCGCGGCAACGCCGGTAGGGTGGCACGATGGCGCCGCGACCGAATTGGCTGAACGCTGACGAACAGGCGACGTGGAGGTCCTATCTCCTCACGACGCAGCTCGTCGACGAGTCCCTCGACCGTCAGCTCCAGCGCGACGCGGGCATCCCGCACGCGTACTACGGCATCCTCGTCAGCCTCTCGGAGTCGGACGACGCGCGAATGCGGATGAGCGACCTCGCGTCGAGGTTGCGCTACTCCCAGAGCCGCATGACGCACGCGGTGAACAGCCTCGAGGCGAAGGGCTGGGTGCGGCGTGAGCGCAGCGACGTCGACCGTCGCGGTCAGTGGGCGGTGCTCACCCCCACCGGACGCGCGGCGCTCTCGGCGGCTGCGCCGGGCCATGTCGCGGAGGTGCGGCGCGTGGTGATCGACCGCCTGTCGACGGAACAGGTCACCCAGCTGCGCGACATCTGCGACACGATCCTCGACGGCTTCGATCAGACGGGTTAGCGCTCCAGCGCGAACGCGGCGGCGATGCCCGCGGCGCCGTCCTCCCAGGACGGTGGACGGTACGACGCCAGGGCGTCGCGGCGCTCGCGGTGGTAGTCGGCATCGGTGAGGTGACGCGCGATGAGCTCGACCAGCTCGTCGACGTCGTGCGGGTCGAAGTACTCGGCCCACTCGCCACCCGCCTCCGGCAGCGCGCCCCCGGTGGAGGAGAGCGTCGGGACGCCGTTGCCGAGCGCCTCGATCACCGGCGTGCCGAACCCTTCGTAGAACGCTGGCTGCACGGCGAGGAACGCGTGGCGGTACAGCGCGTCGAGCAGTCGGTCGTCCACCTTGTCGAGCCAGCGGAACCGGTCGTCGACCTGCTCCCGCGAACGCATCTCGGCCTGCAGCGCGTCGGTCATCCAGCCGGCCTTGCCGACGAGCACCAGCGCCAGGTCGTCGTGGTCGGCCCGGAGCCGCTCGTACGCCGCGATGAGCAGGCCCTGGTTCTTGCGCGGCTCGACCGTCGCGACGCTCAGGAGGTACCGGCCCGGCGGCGCCTCGACCGGGCGGGGGAGATCGTCGGCGGCGGGCTGGAAGTTGGCGCCCATCGTGATGACCGACGTCTCGAGCGGTCGGTGCAGCCCGAGGCGCTCGGCGAGGTCGATCACGTCGCGACGGCTGCACTCCGAGATGCACACGAACTTCTCCGAGCGCCGCAGGTGCGCCTCGATGAACGTCGAGAAGAGGCGGATCTGGCCGGCGTCGAACCACTCGGGGAACTGCGTGGGCATGACGTCCGCGACGAGGGTCGCGGTGTGCACGCCGCGAGCGGCGAGCCAGCCGAGGAGCTCGTTGCGATGGGGGACGTTGTGCCAGGCCGCCTCGAGGTCGAAGAACCACGACTCGTCGGGCCACGTGTCGATACGTAGCGCAGCGTGCTCCGGCGGGTGGTTGCGGAGCCGGCGGCGTCGGGCCAGCTCCTCGCGCAGCGCATGGGCCGGGCGGGTGCGGACGAGGCGTCGGCCCGCGGCCTTGAGCGGGGCCGGCAGCGGATCGGTGAGTTGCGCGAGACGTGACCGCGTGCGCTGCGCCGGCGGCACGAACGTCGCGAGCCGATCCGCCTCCGCCGGGGTCAGACGACGGAACGTGCCGCACTCCTGGCACCAGCGAACGGGCACGTAGGTGACGTCGCCGTCGAGGCGTTGCAGGCGCGCGAGCAGCTCGCGGGTGTGCCGCTGGAAGCCCGTCACGTAGTCGACGGCGAGGGTGTGCGACACCTCGACCCAGACGGTGCGGTGGGTGGGGGAGGGGGAAGCCGTCATGGTGGGGTGAAGTGGGCCGTGATCGCGGCGAACCGCCGTCCGATCGCCCGCCAGTCGCAATGCTCCTCGACGTAGTGGCGGCCCGCAAGCGCGCGCTCGGCGTTGTCACGACCGATCAGCTGCTCGATGCCCTCGCCGAAGGCGTCCAGGTCGACGGTGAGCACGCCGGCGTCGTCGGCGTCGATGCCGCGAGCGCCGACGCTGGTGGACACGACGGGGAGGCCCGCGGCCAGGTAGGTGAGCAGCTTCAGGTTCGAGCCGCTACCTGCGCTCATGGGGTTGAGGGCGATGTCGCTCGCCGCGAGCAGGAGGTCGAGGAGGTCGTCGTTGACGAGGCCGAGCAGTCTCACGTTGGGTGGCACGTGGGTGCGGCCCAGCAGCTTCGAGTGCCGGCCGGCCAGGAGGAACTCGACGTCGGGGACGTTGCGGGCGATGTCGAGGAGCGCGCGTCCGGCGTTGATGTTCGGGAGGTGCGCCGAGCCGATGAACAGCGCGGTCGGCCGATGCCGCTCCAGGCCGATCTCCTCGGCGAGCGCGAGGTGGCGCCGCAGGCGGTCGCCGCCGACGACGAACTCGATCTCGGTCGTGTCGACGCCGTTCGGCACGACCGCCGTCGGTGCCGTGATGCGGTAGCGCTCGCCGAGGCTGTCGAGGTCGGCGTCGGTGGTGGCGGTGACGAGCGCTGCGTGCTCGACGGCGGCGCGCTCGGTGCGGTCCACCTGGTCGAGGAGCCATCGCCCGCCGGGATTCCTCGGGTACATGCTGCGCTTGAGGAGGTACTCGTCGTTGTGCTCGTCGCAGACGACCGGGACACCGTCGGCGAACGCCCGCACGGCGTGCACGAGGTAGGGCTGCACGAGCACTGCGGCCGACGCGCCGTCGAGCGCCCGGGCCAGTGTGTCGGCGAATCCGTCGATGCCCGGCCACATGAGCCCCGTCGCGATGTCGGTGACGGACACGTCGCCCGTGACGAGGCGGAGGCGGGTCTCGCGGTCGACGTGCGCCGGCGACACGGCCACGCAGATCTCCTCGAAGCCGGGCGCCAGCTCGTGCCGGCCGGCCTGCGACGGGTCGGTGGTGATGCTGACCACCGTCACCTCCGTGCCGTCGTGCGCCAGGCCTCGGCGAGGTGCCGCCCCCGCAGCTGGCCGCCGCTCTGGCGGGGGAACAGCGGGTAGGTGCTCACCTCGACGATGCGGCGGGCGCGGTCGACCCGGCCGGTCGGTGGTGGCGACGGCCTCGTCCGGCTGCTTGCGGCGGTCGTCGGCGACGCCCCGACGACGTGCTCCATGAACGCCGGCACCGAGCGGTGCTGCAGTCGCGCGTCGAGGCGCTCAGCCCGGCGCCTGGCGCGCACGGCGTGGGCACGGGCGAGTCGCCGGTGCGGGCCCAGGCCAGCGGGTCACGCATCGGCGCCCTCGGGCCTCGCTCGTCCAGGCCACGAGTCGTCGTGCCGCCTCGGTGATGTCGGCCGTCGATCCGGCGAGCGACCATCTCATCCAGCGGTGACCCTCGACGGGATCGAAGTCGACGCCGGGCGCCGCGGCGACGCCGAGTTCGTTCAGCCAGAGGTCGACGAGCTCACGGCTGTCGATGCCCCAGTGCGACACGTCGCCGTACAGGTAGAAGGCGCCGCCGGCCGGCGCGACCTCCCGAACCCCCATGGCGGCCAGCGCCTCGGTCATCACGCGGCGGTTCTCGGCGTAGCGGGCCACGTGCGCGTCGAGCTCCTCGCTGCAGTGCATGGCGGCGAGCGCCGCGTGTTGCGCCAGCGTGGGCGGTGAGAGGTAGAGGTTCTGGCTGAGCCGATCGGCTGCCTCGACGAGCTCGGCGGGCACGATCATCCAGCCGAGCCGCCACCCGGTCATCGAGAAGTACTTGGAGAAGCTGCCGATGACGATCGAGCGGGCGGAGCACGCCGTCGGTGCCGCCTCGCCGAACGTGATGCCGTGGTAGATCTCGTCGGCGACGAGCTGGACGTCGTGCCCGTCGCACCACCGCTGCAGCTCGTCGAGCGCGGCGGCGTCGTAGGTCGCCCCCGTCGGGTTGGCCGGGCTGGCGACGATGACGCCGGCGGGCGGCTCCGCCAGCGCGTCGAGGTGCGACGCCCGGAGGAGGTAGCCGTCGTCGTGGCCGACCCGGACGGCGAGGGGCCGCAGGCCCAGCGCGACCAGGATCTGGCGGTAGCAGGGGTACCCGGGCTCGGCGACGGCCACGGTGGCGCCGGCGTCGAAGGCGGCGAGGGAGGCGAGCACCACGGCGGCCGATGCCCCGGCCGTGACGATCACGCGGGCGGGGTCGACCGCCACGTCGTACCGCTCGCGATACAGCGACGCGATGCGGGCGCGGAGCGGGGCGATGCCGCACGCCGGCGTGTACCCCAGCGGATCGCCGGCGGCGAGCAGGGCCGTGGCGGCGGCGACGGCGGCAGCAGGCGCGCCGCTCTGCGGCTGGCCGACTTCGAGGTGGAGCACGGCGTCGCCTGCGGCCTCGCGCTCGGCGGCGGCCGCGACCACCTCCATGACGTGGAACGGTTCGATCCGGCTCCGCCGGGATGCCGGACTCATGTCGGGGTCAGATCAGCCCGCCGCGGACGGCCCGCACCAGCTCGACGAAGTGCTCGCGCTCGGTGTCGTCCAACGCCTCGAGCGGCTGTGCCGCCAGCTCTCCGGTGCGCTGCTCGACCGCGAGCATCGCGTTGGCGAGGTGGGCGACGTCGGGGTAGGGCTCCACGTAGCCGAACAGCGCGGCGTTCGGCGCGCCGCCGGTGCTGAGGACGGCGTGCGCGGGATCGATGCCGGCGGCGACGACGGCGATCAGGTGTGCGCCCCCGCGGTACTCGCGCAGGATGTTGAGCCGCAGCGCTGCCGCCCCCTTGCCGTCGCTCGGGACGTCGAGCGCCCGCCAACCGGCGAACAGCGGCTGGCCCGCGGACTGCGCGGCGGCGATGACGCGCCCGGCGAGGCCGGACAGCTCGTCGTAGTCGACGTCGGCGCCGAAGTGGTCCCGGCCCCACTGGGCGCACGCGTCGGCGAAGAGCTCGGCCGCCCGGTGAGGCGGCTGCGCGGCGCGTCCCTGGTTCCACAGCGAGCGGACCGTGGCGGGCTCGAAGAAACCGAGCGTCGCGACCACCACGTCGGGGTCGACGTCGCCGAGGACGCCGCAGCGCCCGCAGAAGTAGAAGTCGAGCCCGTCGAAGCCGTGCTCGGCCGCCGCCGCATAGGTGGTCGGGTCGAACATGAACCGCGAGCCGATCGAGCCGATCGGTCGGGCGATGGCGGACGCTGCGTCGAGCGGAGTCATGCCCCGATCTTCGCAGACCCGCTACTTGGCGACGATGACCGACGAGCCGTGGCCGAACAGGCCCTGGTTCGCCGTGATGCCCACCCGGGCGCCCTCGGCCTGGCGGCCGGTGGCCTGGCCGCGCAGCTGCCACGTGAGCTCGCACACCTGGGCGATCGCCTGGGCCGGCACGGCCTCACCGAAGCAGGCGAGACCGCCGGACGGGTTCACCACGACCCGGCCGCCGAACGTCGTCTGACCGTCGCGCAGCAGCTTCTCGGCCTCGCCCGGTCCGCAGAACCCGAGGTCCTCGTACCAGTCGAGCTCGAGTGCGGTGGAGAGGTCGTACACCTCGGCGACGTCGATGTCGTCGGGGCCGAGGCCCGCCTGCGCGTACGCCGCGTCGCCGATCGCCTGCTTGAAGGTGCGGGGCGGGATGTCGAGGCCGGCGGCGCTGTCGGTCGAGAAGTTCGGCATCTCGATGACGGTGTTGGGGAAGGTGGGCGTGACGGTGGAGACGCCCTTGATCTTCACGGCGTCGGCATGGCCGTGGGCGGCGGCCCACTCCTTGGACGCGATGATCATCGCGGCGCCGCCGTCGGAGGTGGCGCAGATGCTGAGCAGGCGCAGGGGGTCGGCGACGACCGGCGACGCGAGCACGTCCTCGACCGTGTACTCCTTGCGGAAGCGGGCATACGGGTTGTTGAGGCCGTGGCTCGCGTTCTTCACCTTCACCCGCGCGAAGTCCTCTTCGGTCGCGCCGTAGAGGTCCATGCGCCGGCGGGCGTAGAGGCCGAAGTAGGTGGGGTTGGTCGCGCCCAGGAGGCGGAAGCGGAGCCAGTCGGGGTCGTCGCCGCGCTCGCCCTTCGCCGGGGCCAGGAACCCCTTCGGCGTGGTGTCGGCGCCGACGACGAGTGCGACGTCGCACAGGCCGGCGAGGATGCGGTGCCGCGCCGCCTCGATGGCCATCACGCCCGACGCGCACGCGCCGTAGGCCGACGTGACGGGGATACCGGTCCAGCCCATCGCCTGCGCGAAGGTCGCGCCCGCGACGTAGCCCGGGTAGCCGTTGCGCATGGTGTCGGCGCCGGCGACGAACTGCACGTCCCGGTAGTCGATGCCGGCGTCGGCGACCGCGTCCTTGATGGCGGCCACGCCGTACTCGACGAAGTTGCGACCCCACTTGCCCCAGGGGTGCATGCCCACACCGATGACGGAGACCTCGTCCACTGCGCCGCTCATGCCGCACCTCCCCAGCCCACCGGCTGCCACTTCCACATCATGTAGTCGTTCTCGTCGTCGCTGTAGAGGGTGTCGAGCACCAGCTCCATCTCGGCCCCGACCTGCAGGTCGTCGGCCGTGACGCCGGCGGGGCACTGCCCGAGCACGACCATCTTCTCGTCGGCCAGCTCGACGGCGGCGATGAAGAACGGCTCGTACGGGTCGGCCACCGGGATGTACGGATCGGGCGGCTGGTAGCCGGCGTTCGTGTAGCTCCACAGACGACCCGTGCGGCTCAGCTCCACGGGCACCAGCTCGGCGGTCGAGTGGCCCGGCGCCCGCGACATCGTGGTCTCGGGCGGGAAGAAGACGGTGCCGCTCTCGGAGCACCGGGTGCCGATGAGGCGGGGCTCGTCATCGAGGGTGAACCACCCCTCGACGGCGGCTACGCGTGACCTGGACATGGTCGCCTCTTTCGTTCGAAGTCGGGCCGCTGCGCGTCCGGTGACGGAATCTGACGGACCGTCAGGCCAGCGGTCGGAACAGCGTGCCCCACTGGGCCGTTCGGATCAATTCTCCCGGGCCCCGAGGCGTTGCGGGGGAGGCGCTTTACCTTGACCGCATGAGCGCACCTCAGCTGCTCCGCGACGCGGGGCTCGACGCGGTGATCGGCATGTATCCCGTGGTGCACCGCCTCCGGACGACCGTGGTCGCGCCATGGGCGTCGGCGGCGACCGGCGACCCCGCCGTGCGCGCCCCGCGACGGGTGCTCGTGTACGGCCCGACGGGCTGCGGCGTGCGCTTCATCGCTGCTCGCCTTGCGGACGAGCTGGCCGTGCACGCCGGTGTCGGCGCCGTCGTGTTGGACGCGCTCGACGACGACGCCCACCACGACGCGTCGGAGGTCGCGGCGCTGCTCGACGGCCCCGAAGCACGCGACGTCGTGCTCATCGGCGTGTCGCACCGCCCGTGGCTGCTGTCGACGCAGTTCTTCGACGAGGGGGGCTTCGAGCGCATGGCGTTCGTGCCGCCTCCCGATTGGGACGCTCGCCGCTTCCGCCTGTGGGAGACGCCGTGGGGCAGCCGCCTCGATGCCGGCGACCTCGATCAGCTGGTCGCCGCGACCGAGGGCTGGGCCGGCTCCGACCTGGCGCTCCTCGGCGGTGTCGGCGCGGCGTCGCTGCCGACGATGGCGGAGCTCACTGCCGCGGTGTCGGCGGGAGCGACCGATGCGGGCGAGTGGCTCGCCCACGCACGTGACCTCGTCGGCAGTCTGCACCCCTACGGGCGGGTCGACGACCTCGTGGGGTACATGCAGCGCTACCGCCTGCTGTAGGTCGCGCCGGCCACTAGTTCCACTGGCTGCGGTCCTGGTAGTCGGCGGTGGGCTGCGTCGCGACCTGGTCGTCGGTGACGTCGTACACGGGCTCGTAGCGACCGCTGCGAATCGTGATGACGGCCATCACGGCGAGGGCGACGGCGAGGAGCGCGACCGCCACGACCAACAGCACGCTGGTGGTGCTCGGTTGGGCGATGTGCACGTTGAGGACGGCGTCGCGCGCCGCCTGCGGGCTCGCGTCGACCCGCTTGGTCATCGCGTCGACCCCGGCCTGGCAGGCCGTGAGGTCGGTCTGCGCGCCCGAGAGCGACCGGCTGTTCAACCGGTCGGCGAGGCGGGCCAGGCAACCGTCGACGCCGGCGAGGCTCGACGAGATGCCGTCGGCGTCGTTCGAGAGCTCGTCGAGCTGCACCTGCTGCTTCGTGACCGTGCCGCCCGCGAGGTTCAGCTCCACCAGCGCCTCCTCGAGGCGTGCCGGCGGCACCTTGAACGTGAGGCGGCTGTCGCCGCCGCCGTCGTAGGACGTGCTCTCGGACGACTTCGTCGCTCCGACGGACGCGAGCCGGCTGATCACCAGTCCTCGCAGCGCGACCACCTTGTCCGACTCGATGGTGACGTCGGCCGTGGCCCCGGGCGCGTGCTGCTGACCGGACCACCAGACGAGGCCCAGGAGGACGGGCACGCCGAGGAGCACGAGCATCCGCTTCACGGCGCAAGGCTATGAGCGCGCCCCCGCACGGGCGCGGACCCCGGCTCAGGCGGAGTCGCCGCCGGCGTTGGAGGCGGCGAGGAACGCGGGGCGCTCGCCACCGCCGTGCAGCAGCACCTGGGCCCCGCTGACGTACGACGCGAGCGGCGACGCGAGGTACACGCACGTGTCGGCCACGTCGCCGGGCGTGCCCATGCGGCCGAGCGGCACGGTGGCGGCCACTGCGGCGACACCGTCGGCGTCGCCGTAGTGCATCTCCGCCTGCTCGGTCTCGATAAGCCCGCAGGTGACGGCGTTGACCCGGACCTTCGGCGCCCACTCGACGGCGAGCGACTGCGTGAGGTTGAGGAGGCCGGCCTTGGCCGCACCGTACGCGGCAGTGCCGGGCGAAGGACGAACGGCGGACACCGACGCGATGTTGATGATGGTGCCGCCCGACTCCTGGCCCTGCATCGTCGCGTTGGCCCGCTGCGCGAGATGGAGCGGCGCCACGAGGTTGAGGCGGATGATCGACTCGCTGAAGCGGGGCGACGCCGTGGCCGCGTCGACGTGGGGGCTGCCGCCCGCGTTGTTGATCACGATGTCGACGCGACCCCAGCGGCGCTCGGCCTCGCCGACCAGCGCGTCGACCTGCTCGGGGTCGCGCACGTCGCACGCCGTGAAGGCGGCGGTGCGCCCGCCGGCGGAGGGGAGATCGGCCGGCTCGGTGCGGCCACACGTGAGCACGTCGGCCCCCAGTTCGAGGAAGCGCTCGCAGATCGTGCGGCCGATGCCCTTGGTGCCGCCGGTGACGATCACCACCTGGCCCGTGAAGTCGATGCTCAACATGGACGTCACGGTAGGCGATCGTGGAAACTGGATCGGTCCGATCTGACGGAGTGTCAGATCTGCGGAGGGAGAACACCGTGCCCATCACCTGTACCGTCGCCGACGGCATCGCCGAGGTCGTCATGGCGAACCCGCCCGTGAACGCGCTGACGGTCGCCGGGTGGTTCGAGCTCGCCGACGTGATCACGGCGGCCGGTCGCGACCAGTCCGTCGGCGCCGTCGTGCTGCGCGCCGAGGGGAAGGGCTGGAACGCGGGCGTCGACATCAAGGAGATGCAGAACACGGAGGGCTTCGACGCCCTGCTCGGCGCCAACCGCGGCTGCTACGCGGCGTTCGCCGCCGTGTACGAGTGTGAGGTGCCGGTCATCGCGGCGGTACACGACTTCTGCCTGGGCGGTGGCATCGGCCTCGTCGGCAACGCCGACGTGATCGTGGCGGCCGAGGGCACGCGGTTCGGCCTCCCCGAGGTCAACCAGGGCGCGCTGGGCGCGGCCACCCACCTCTCGCGACTGGTGCCCCAGCACAAGATGCGGGAGATGGTGTACACCGCGCTCCCGGTCGACGTGTCGGTGCTCGCTGCCTACGGCTCGGTGGCGCGTGTCGTCCCGGCCGAGGAACTGCGGGACGCGGCGATGGAGATCGCCGCGGTGATCTGCACGAAGTCGCGGTTCGTCATCCGCCGTGCGAAGGAGTCGCTCAACGCGATCGACCCCGTCGACGTGAAGCGCAGCTACCGCTACGAGCAGGGCTTCACGTTCGAGCTCAACCTGGCGGGGGTCGCGGACGAGGCCCGCGACGCGTTCGTCGAGAAGCGCGACGCGACCTTCAGCAAGTAGGTCAGCCGCCCGGCGTGGCGCCGCACTTCTTGCTGACCACGCTGAACAGCTTCGACATCGCGTTGAGGAACTTCTCGTCGCTGAACGCCGACGGCCCGTGCTGGGTGAACTGCTTCAGGTCGAAGGACGGGTCCTCCGTCTCGGCGACCATCCCGGCCGCGGCCGTGCGCACCACGTCGGCCTGATCGGCGACCTCTGCGGGCGCGGCGTCGGCGATGGCGCCGTACGCGGTGCCGAGGAAGGTGGCCGCCGCCTTCGCCTGGTCGGCGGTGGTCGGGTTGCCCGCCGAGCCCGCGCCGTCGAGCACGCCGACGAGCGCGCACAGGTCGCCCTTCGCCGCGGCGATCTCCCCGGTGAGCTTCTCGAGCGTGTCGTTGAACTTCTTCGGGTCGGTGACCGTCGTGGTCGTGGCGCCGGCGGCGCCTCCCGCCGTGGTGGTCGACGACGCGCCGGACGACTTGCCGGAGGAACATGCCGGCGCGACGAGCGCGGCGACGGACAGCAGCCCGACGAGGAGCGGACGGTGCAAGGACATGGTGATGTCGATCAGCCCTTGCTGGCGCCGGTGTTCGTGCACTTCGTGCTCATCGTCTCGGTGAGACGGCTCAGCGCGGCCGTGAGGTCGGGCGTGGCGAACGCCGCCGGCGGCCCGCCGACCGGCAGCGACGCGGGGTCGTAGCCGGCGGCCTTGATGTCGGCCTGCATCTTGTCGACGGCGGAGCGGATGAGCTTGGAGTCGGCGGCGCCCTGCGACGTGTCGGTCGGCATCGTGTCCGCGATCTTCGTGAAGATCGCCGCGTAGAAGTCGTAGAGGCGGTGGACCTCGTCGGGCGTGGTCGCCTTGCCCGCCTGCCGGGTGCTGTTGGCGCCCGCCAGGACGATGCCGCAGAAGGTGTCGCCGGCGTCGGTGAGCTCCTTGTTCATCGCCGCGAGCGTGTCCTCGAACGCCTTGGGGTCGTGCACCGTGGTGGTGGTGCTGTCCGGCGTCGTGGCCCCCGAGCCGGACCCCGTCGCCGTCGTGGTCGTGGCGGCGGTGGTGGACGAGGAGGACTTCGCAGCGTCGTTGCTGTTGCCGCAGGCGGCGGTGGTGCACCCCAGGATCAGGATCACCCCGATGATGAGCGAATGGCGAGCAGTCACGTGCGCGGTTCCTTCGGTCGGCGTAACGGGGTCACGCTATCGGGATCGTCGCGGGACGCATGTCACCTCATGTGGCCGTCCTCAGTGGGGCCGGGGACGTGTCCTGGGCTACGGTCTCTGCCTGATCTGACGGACCGTCAGATCACGAGGTCGAGCACTGCGAGGACAGCATGGCGATTCCCGACAAACGAACGACCGAGGCCGAGGTGATCGCCGAGCTACGCGACGGCATGACCATCGGCATCGGCGGCTGGGGCTCGCGGCGCAAGCCGATGTCGCTGGTCCGCGAGCTGCTCCGCAGCGACCTGAAGGACCTCACCATCGTCAGCTACGGCGGGCCCGACATCGGCCTCCTCTGCCGGGCGGGCAAGGTGAAGCGTGCGGTCTACGGCTTCGTGTCGCTCGACTCGATCCCGCTCGAGCCGCACTTCCGCAACGCCCGCCAGAACGGCACGGTCGAGGCGACCGAGCTCGACGAGGGCATGCTGCTGCTCGGCCTGCAGGCCGCGGCGTGGCGTGTCCCGTTCCTGCCCTGCCGTGCCGGCCTCGGTACCGACCTCCTCCGCGTGATGCCGCAGTTCGAGCTGGTGCGGTCGCCGTACCCCGGCCCCGACGGCGGTGAGGGCGAGGAGCTCGTGGCCGTGCCCGCCATCGAGCTCGACGTGGCGTTCATCCACATGAACCGCGCCGACAAGGGCGGCAACGGGCAGTTCCTGAACCAGGACCTCTACATGGACGACCTGATGGCCATGGCGGCCAAGCAGTGCTTCATGAGCACCGAGCGCATCGTGCCCACCGAGGACTTCCCCAAGTACGGCTCCTTCCACACGCAGCGCATCAGCCGCCTCATGACCACCGGCGTCATCGAGCGCCCGGGGGCCGCGCACTTCACCGAGTGCCCGCCCGACTACGCACGCGACGAGGCGTTCCAGAAGGAGTACGCGGCCACGGCCAAGTCCGACGAGGCGTGGGACGACTTCCGCGCCAAGTACCTGGACGTGTCCGAGGACGACTACCAGGCACTCGTGGGGGTGGCGTCATGACCGGCGACCTGGCAGACGGCGCGCCGACCCGCGCCGAGGTGTGCGCGGTCGCGGTCGCCGAGGCGTTCCGCGGCGACGGCGAGCGCCTGTGCAACCCGATCGGCACGATCCCGATGATCGGCGGGCGCCTCGCCCGTGAGACGTTCGAGCCCGACCTCGTGATGACCGACGGCTTCGGGGGCTTCGCCGCCAACGCGCTGCCGCCGGGAGCCGATCCGGCCGACGCCGTCCTCGAGGCGTGGAACCCGTATCCGCAGATGTTCACCGTGCTGTGGAACGGCAAGCGCCACGTGATGATGGGCGCCACGCAGGTCGACAAGTGGGGCAACCAGAACATCGCCTGCATCGGCGACTGGCACCAGCCCCGCTCGCAGCTGCTCGGGTTCCGCGGTGCGCCGGGCAACACGATCAACCACACCACCAGCTACTGGGTGCCGAACCACGGCACGAAGGTGCTGGTGCCGGCGGTCGACGTGGTGTGCGGCGTCGGGTACGACCGGGCCCGCGAGCTCGGCCCCGTCGCCTCGCGGTTCCACGAGATCCGCCGGGTCGTCACCAACCTCGCCGTGCTCGACTTCGAGAGCGACGACAACGCGATGCGGCTGCGTTCGGTGCACCCGGGCGTGACGGTGGCGGACGTCGTCGAGGCCACCGGCTTCGAGCTCGTCATCCCCGACGACGTGCCCGAGACGCGTCTGCCGACCGACGAGGAGCTGCGCCTGATCCGCGAGGTCATCGACCCGCGCGGGCTCCGCGAGAGGGAAGTGCCCAACCCGTGACGGCGCTCGAGACGCCCCTGTGCGAGCTGCTCGGCGTGACGTACCCGATCGTGCAGACCGGCATGGGCTGGGTGTCGGGCGCGCGTCTGACCGCCGCCACCTGCGAAGCCGGCGCCATGGGCATCCTGGCCTCGGCCACCATGACGCTGCCCGAGCTCCGGACCGCGATCGGCAAGGTGAAGAGCCGCACCTCGAATCCGTTCGGCGTGAACCTGCTGCCGAACCAGGCGGACCTCGCCGACCGCATCGACGTGATGATCACCGAGGGGGTCCGCGTCGCATCGTTCGCCGGCGCGCCGTCGGCGGACGTGGTGGCGCGGCTGAACGATGCCGGCCTCGTCACGATGGTGACGGTCGGGGCCAAGCGCCACGCCGAGAAGATGGTGAAGATGGGTGTGAAGGCGCTCATCGCGCAAGGCGGTGAGGGCGGCGGCCACACGGGCGCGACGCCGACGTCGCTGCTGCTCCCGGCAGTGGTCGACGCGACCGAGGGGTCGGGTGTGCCGGTGCTCGGCGCCGGTGGCTACTACGACGGCCGCGGGCTGGTCGCCGCGCTGGCGTACGGCGCGCAGGGCATCGCGATGGGGACGCGCTTCCTGCTCACGAAGGAGTCCCACGTGCCCGATCACGTGAAGGCGATCTACGTCGGCACGCCGGTCACCGGCACCGTCGTCACGACGGCGATCGACGGAGCGCCCCAGCGGGTGATCCGGACGGAGATGATCGAGGGCCTCGAGAGCTCCCACGCCGTGGTGCGATTCCCGAAGGCGGCGGCCAACGCGCTGCGGTTCGCCCGGTTGTCGGGCACCCCGCTCGGCGATCTCGTGCGAAGCGGCCTCGCCATGCGCAAGGCACAGGACCTCACGTGGGCGCAGATGGCGCTCGCAGCGAACGCACCGATGATGACGAAGGCCGGTGTGGTCGACGGCAAGGTCGAGGCGGGCATCCTGCCCACCGGTCAGGTGGTGGGGTCGATCGACGAGCTCCCGAGCGTGGCCGAGGTGATCGACGGGATCATCGCCGAGGCGAACGCGACGCTCGCACGCCTCGGCGCCTGAGCCCGGCACAGATCTGACACATCGTCAGATTCGCTGGCAGAATCGCGCCCGTGGACCTCACCTGGACAGCTGACGAGCAGGCGTTCCGCGACGAGTGTCGCGCCTGGCTCGAGGCGAACGTGCCCACCCCGGCCCTGCCGAGCGGTGACACGAAGGACGGCTTCGCGCTGCACCTGGAGTGGGAGCGGAAGCTCTTCGCCGACCGGTGGGCGGTCGTGTCGTGGCCGACCGAGATGGGCGGTCGCGGAGCGAGCCTCTGGCAGTGGCTGATCTTCGAGGAGGAGTACTACCGCGTGGGCGCGCCGCAGCGCGTCACGCAGAACGGCATCTTCCTCCTCGCGCCGACGATCTTCGAGTTCGGCACCCCCGCCCAGCAGGCGTACTACCTGCCGCGCATGGCTGCGGCGGAGGACCTCTGGTGCCAGGGGTGGAGCGAGCCGAACGCCGGCTCCGATCTCGCCGGCCTCACCTCCAAGGCGGTGCGCGACGACGAAGCGGGCGGATGGCGCCTCTACGGACAGAAGACCTGGACCACCCGCGGCGCGTTCTGCACGCATCTGTTCGGGCTCTTCCGCACCGACCCCGACTCGCAGCGTCACCACGGGCTGACCTACCTGATGGTGCCCCTCGACGCCGAGGGCGTCACGGTTCGCGGGTTCGGCCGGCTCGACGGTGACGAGGGGTTCGCCGAGGTGTTCTTCGACGGCGCGTTCGTGCCCGACGGCGACGGCGATCCCGCCGCCGGCGGCGTGCTCGGCGAGGTGAACGCGGGCTGGAGCGTGGCCATGGCCACCACCTCGTCCGAGCGGGGCCTCACGCTCCGGTCGCCGGGCCGGTTCACGGCGGCCACGGCGCGGTTGGTGCAGCTGTGCCGCGAGCGGGGCGGCAGCGTCGACGATCCGGGTGTCCGCGACGCCGTCACCCGCGCCTGGATCGACGCGGAGGCGTACGCCCTCTACACGCTGAGCGACGTCACCGGCATCGTCGAGGGCCGTTCGCCGGGAGCCCGGTCGAGCCTCAACAAGATCTTCTGGTCCGAACTCGACGTGCGGCTGCACGAGGCGGCCCTCCGCCTGCTCGACGGCGAGTCCGAGCTGGTCGAGTGGGGCCCCGAGGGCGCCCGCACGGAGAACCCGTGGCTGAAGGGCTACCAGTTCTCGCTGTCCGGCCCGATCTACGCCGGCACCAACGAGATCCAACGCAACATCGTCGCCGAGCGCGTGCTCGGCCTGCCGCGGAAGTAGCGCCATGAGATTCGCCTTCACCCAGGACCAGCTCGACTTCAGCGGCGCCGTCAGCGACCTGCTGGCCAAGGAGTGCTCGCCCGACGCCCTGCGCGCCGCGTGGGCCGGCGACGACGGCCGGGTCGCCGGTTTGTGGGACCGCCTGGTCGAGATGGGCGTCGTCGGACTCCTCGCACCCGAGTCCGCCGGAGGGTTCGGGCTGGCCGAGGTCGACCTGGTCCGCATCGCCTACGAGGCCGGCCGGGTCGCACTGCCCGAACCGCTGTCGTCGGTGGCGGGCGTCGTCGTGCCGGCGCTCCGTGACCACGGCGGCGACCGGGGCGCCTCCCTGCTCGAGGAACTGGTCGGAGGGTCGGCCGCAGTCGCGCTCGGCCTCGCCGTCAACCCGCTGGTCCAGCACTCGGCCGGCGCCACGGGGTTCCTCCTCGAGGCCGACGACGGACTGCACCTGGTGCCCGCCGCCGACGTGTCGCTCACGTCCGAGGAATCCGTCGACGGCTCCCGCCGCCCGGCGCGGGTCGCCTGGTCGCCGTCGGCCGCGACGCTGCTCGACGATCCGGTGCTCGCCGCCGCCGAGGCCAACGCCCGCGCCGCCGTGTTCACGGCCGCCGAGCTCTGCGGCCTCGCCGACACCATGCTGGGCCTCACCACCGGCTACGTCGCCGAGCGCAAGCAGTTCGGCGTGCCCATCGGCTCGTTCCAGGCCATCAAGCACCACTGCGCCGACGCGATGCTCGCCGTCGAGTTCGCGAAGCCGTTGGTGTGGCGCGCCGCATACTCGCTGTCGGTCGGCGATCCGGCCGCGGCGGTGCATGCGTCGATGGCCAAGTCGTCCGCGTCGGACGCAGCGGACGTCGTCGGTCGAATCGCGATGCAGTGCCACGGGGGCATCGGCTACACGACGGAGTACGACCTCCACCTGTACCTCAAGCGGGCGTGGGCCCTCGTCGCACAGGACGGCTCGGCCGCCGCGCATCGCCGGAAGGTGGCGGACGCCGTCCTGTCCTGAGTGGCTCCCGCTCCGTCAGGAGTGGTGCAGCGAATCGACGGCGCGGTGGACGATGCCCTCGGCGACCGCCGCGCCGCCCGGCGGCAGGATGGCGAACACGATGACGAGGTCGCGCCCGGTGAGCATCACGCACATCGACACGGGGTTGCCGTTGACGGTGCCGACGAGCCACTGACCTCGTCCGAACTTCGTGTCGACGGGTCGCTGTGAGACGGTCTCGCCACCCATCGAGCTCATGATCCCGCCCGACCTCGACAGCGTGTCGTTGCGGACGGCGTTGGACACCTCGTACGGCAGGCGTGCCTCGCCGAGGGCGAGACCGTGCTGCGCCGTCTGGAACGAACCGTCCCCGCTGAACGTGAAATCGAGGGTGAGGTTCTGTGCGGCCACCGTCGTGTCGAGGGAGTACGGCTCGGGGTGCCCGGGCATGTCCATGACGTAGCGGCCCGAGGTGGACAACGTCGGTGCCCACGGGATCGTCATCACGTTGGCTTCGGTCGTGGTCGGCGCCGTGGGGAGCGGCCTCGTCGGCGGCGGGGCGGTGGGCAGGGGAGCGTCAGCCGCCGGGGTGGCGCCCGTCGTGATCCTGGCGGGGCGATCGTCGATGGCGCGGTACCCGACGTAGGCGCCGGTGCCGAGGACGGCGACGACCAGGATGATCGCGACGACGACCCCCGCCCTGGCCGCCGTCGACGCTCGCCGCGTCGGCGTCCCCGGCGGGAACCGCGGCGGCGGTGCGTCGATGGCCGGCAGCGGCGGGGCCACACCCGGGGGAGCGCCGACGCCGCCGAGGGACGAGAACGTGCGCTGCGGCGTGGGGTAGCTCGGCGGTGGCGCGAAGAACTGCGGGGTCGCTCCGGGGGGCGGCGGCAACATGGGTGCGCGCTCGGGCGCGGGGATCCCACAGCGGTCGCACGCCGGGCCGGTCAGACGCGACCCGCACCCCGAACAGTTCATCTGAGCCCCCCGCCCATGTCCTCGGATCGACCGTCCTCGGAACGACGACAGTCTGTTCGCGTGCCTGAGGGCACGCAAGGGTGAGCGGCGGGCCGGGGTGCCTCAGTCGGCGCGGACGGCGTGCACCAGCCGCGCGAGTGCCGGGTAGCGCACCCCGATGTGGTCGTGCTGCGGTGCGAGCGTCTCGACGAGGCGCGCGCGGGCGGCGGCACGTTCGTCGGCGGTGGCGCCGTCGAGCAGCATCGCGAGCGACGACGAGCCGATCAGGAAGTCGGCGGCGTCCTCCACCGAGCCGGGGCCGCCGAGGTAGATCGAGTCGGCGATGTCCTCGATGGTCACGTTCTCCCAACCGGACGCCTCGAGGATCTGCTCGACCCGCGCGTTGTCGCCGAACGCGAACGGGCCGGGCGCGTCAGCGGGTGGCGAGGGCGGGAGCGTGAGGACGTCGGCGAGCGCCAGGATCGGGCCGCCCATCCACTCGTTCCACTCGATCGGGCCCCAGCACACGAACGAGAGCCGTCCGCCGGGCGAGGTCATCCTGGCGATGTTGGCGAACGCTGCGGTGGGGTCGTCGAAGAACATCACGCCGAACCGGCTGACCACGGCGTCGGCCGTCGCGTCGGGCGGGTCCATCACCTGGGCGTCGCCGAGCACGAACTCGACGTTGGTGTGAGACAGCGACTGCGCCCGGCGCCGGGCGAGGTCGAGCATCGGCCGCGAGATGTCGATCCCCACGGCCCTGCCGGTCGCGCCGACCGCCTGCGCGGCCATCAGGGTCGTGGTGCCCGCCCCGCACCCGATGTCGATGACGGTCTCGCCGGGCTGCGGGGCCGCTGCGGCGATCGCGCGGAGGGCGTAGATCTCGAGCTGGGCGTCGAACTGGTCGGCGCGGGCGACCCACGCCTCGCCCCGCTCGCCGTCCCAGAACTCGGCCATGTCGGCGTTTGCTGCGGGGGTGTCGGTCATGACGAGAGCTTGCCAGAGACGCTGGCGGCCCGTCGCGCGCCGGTGGAGGGCCGGTTCCTCGCTTCGACCCCGGGGTCGGCGTCCCCTAATCTCTCGGGCTACCAACGAGAACGCGTTCTAGAAAGCACGCGATCGAGAAAGGTCCGGGGACATGGCCGAGGCATACATCATCGACACCGTTCGCTCGCCCGTCGGCAAGCGCGGCGGCAGCTTGTCGCAGATCCATCCCGCCGATCTGGGCGCCCACACGCTGAAGGCGCTGGTCGAGCGGACCGGCATCGATCCCGGCGCGGTCGAGGACGTCGTCATGGGCTGCCTCGACACCATCGGCCCGCAGGCCGGTGACGTGGGCCGCACCGCCTGGCTGGCGGCAGGCCTTCCCGAGCACGTGCCGGGCGTGACCATCGACCGCCAGTGCGGCTCGTCGCAGCAGGCCGTGCACTTCGCGGCGCAGGGCGTGATGAGCGGCACGCAGGACCTCGTCATCGCGGCCGGTCTGCAGAACATGTCGATGATCCCGATCAGCTCCGCCATGACCGTGGCCGAGCCCATGGGCTTCACCGATCCGTTCACCACCTCCACCGGCTGGCTCGAGCGGTACGGCGACCAGGAGGTCAGCCAGTTCCGCGGCGCCGAGATGATCGCCGAGAAGTGGGACATCTCGCGTGAGGACATGGAGGCGTTCGCGATCGAGAGCCACAACCGTGCCCTCACGGCGCGTGCCGAGGGCCGGTTCGACGCCGAGATCGTGCCGCTCAACGGCCTCACCTTCGACGAGGGCCCCCGTGAGCCGAACGTCGAGAAGATCCGCTCGCTGAAGACGCTCACCGAGGGCGGTCGCATCACGGCGGCGCTCGCGTCCCAGATCTCCGACGCCTCGGCCGCGATGCTCATCGCGTCCGAGCAGGCGGTGAAGGATCACGGGCTCACGCCGCGTGCCCGCATCCACCACCTCTCGGTGCGTGCCGACGACCCGATCTACATGCTCAGCGCCCCCATCCCGGCCACCCGGTACGCGCTGGAGAAGGCCGGCATGACGCTCGACGACATCGACCTCGTCGAGATCAACGAGGCGTTCGCCTCGGTCGTGCTCGCCTGGGCGAAGGAGCTCGACGCCGACCTGTCGAAGGTCAACGTCAACGGCGGCGCGATCGCCCTCGGCCACCCGCTCGGCGCCACCGGCGTCCGTCTCATGACGACGATGCTGAACGAGCTCGAGCGCACCGGCGGCCGCTACGGCCTCCAGACGATGTGCGAGGGCGGCGGCCAGGCCAACGTGACGATCATCGAGCGCCTGTAGAGGCGTGGCCCTCGACCGAGGCGATCGACCCCCACGATGAACTTCGACGACACGCCGGAGGAGGCCGCGTTCCGCGAGGAGGTGCGCGCCTTCCTGTCGGCACACGCGACGCCGAAGGCCGGCGACGAGACGGACTGGTCGCGCAACGGCGCGTCCACCGATCCCGTCGTCGCCGGGGACTACCGCCGGCGCTGTCGGGCCTGGCAGCGCACGTTGTTCGACAACGGCTGGGCCGGCATCGCCTGGCCGAAGATGTTCGGTGGTCGCGGCGGCACGGCGGCGCAGCAGATCATCTTCAACCAGGAGCTCGCGGCCTACGACGCCACGAGCGGGTTCCTCACCGCGGCGCTCGCGCTCGTCGGCCCGACGCTCATGGCGCACGGGTCTCCCGAACAGCAGCGCCGCTACCTCGGCCCGCTCCTCTCCGGTGACGAGGCGTGGTGCCAGCTGTTCAGCGAGCCCGAGGCGGGCAGCGATCTTGCCGCGCTCGGCACCCGCGCCGTGCTCGACGACACCGACCCCGACGACGAGGTGTGGGTGGTGAACGGACAGAAGGTGTGGAACTCGTCGGCGCAGCACGCCGACTTCGGCATCCTCATCTGCCGCACCGACCCGTCGGTCCCCAAGCACGACGGCATCACCTACTTCATCGTCGACATGCACTCACCCGGCATCGAGGTCCGCCCCCTGGTGCAGGCGCAGGGCGTGGCCCACTTCAACGAGGTCTTCTTCAGCGACGTGCGCATCCCCGCCGCCAACGTGGTGGGCGCCGTCAACGGCGGCTGGAAGGTCACGAAGACGACCATGCGCAGCGAGTCGTCGATGATCTCCGGCGCCGGTCAGGCCACCACGTTCGTCAACGTGCTCGCCACCGTGCGCCGCTGCGGCCGCGACACCGACCCGGTGGTCCGCCAGGAGCTCGCGAAGGTCTGGTCGAACGAGCAGCTCCTCCGGTACCTCTCGATGCGGATGCAGACCGCGGTGATGACGGGCCGCAAGGAGCTGGCCGTGCACGGCAGCCTGCTCAAGAACTTCTTCACGCAGGCCTTCGCCCACCGCGCCACGCTGGCGCTCGACTGCGAGGGGCCGGAGGGCATGCTCTCGGGAGGCGACGCCGAGGGCGACGGCTTCTGGCAGTACCAGTGCATCAACCAGTTCGCGTCGAAGATCGGCGGCGGCACCGAGGAGGTGCACCGCAACAACCTTGCGGAGCAGGCGCTCGGCCTGCCCCGCGAACCGGCGGCGGACCTCGATCTGCCCTGGTCCCAGCTCCGTCGCGGCTGAGCCCGAGGGTCCCCGATTCCGGGGGGTCCGATCACTAGCCTTCGCCCGATGTGCTGGGCACCGTCGCGACCTCGGACAGGTGGGTGAGACGTGGAGACGACCCACGACATCGTGGCTGCGGAGGCCACCTACAGCGCACTGCTCAACGACCCACGCCGGCCGCTGAGCCGCTTCGTCGAGGCGAGCCTCGCGTACGGCCGGATGCTGTCCGAGCCCGACCCGGCGCGCGCTGCGGAGGTGCTGTCGCTGGCGCTCGAGACGCTGCACGATCCGCCGGCCGACGCCGAGGCCGCCATCGCGGTGGAGCTGCTCCGCGCGCTGCGTCCGGTCGCGGCGCGCCTCGGTCTCGCCGAGGCCGAGCTCGACGCCATCCGTCGTGAGCGGCGCATGCTCGACCTCGGTCTCGCACACGCGGCGCCGGGCGAGCGCGAGCAGCTCTGTCGCCGGGCCGCCGCGGTCCGATTCGCCGAGGGCCAGGTCGCCGAGGGCTTCGCCGAGCTGATGGACGGGCTCCGCTCGTGCTCCGCCGACGGCCTCGACGAGCTCGCCACCGACCTCGTGCTCGCCGTCCGTCGTCGCGACGTCCCCGAGGACGTGATGACGGACCTCGAGCTCATGTGGGTCGAGCTCCGTCGCCAGCGGTTCGACGGCAACTGGCCGCTGTGGTGCCTCACGGCGCTGGGCGCGCTGCGCCTCGACACCGACGACGTGGTCACCGCACAGATGTACGTGCGCCGTGCCGAGAGCATCCTCGGTCACCTCGATCGGCCCGTCGCCGGCGTGCTCATCAGCGGGTGGGTGGCCCTCGCGTCGGCCGACTACGAGCGGGCGCACGACCGGTTCGCGTACGCGTCGAACTCGGCCACCTCCGACGAGCGGATCCGCCTCCTCGCCGCGGCCGGTCTCGGTGAGGCGCTCGTGTGCCTCGGTCGCGCCGACGAGGCGCGGGCCCCGCTCGCCGAGGCGATCGCCTACGACATCGGCGACCCCTTCTCCGTCGGCCGTTCGCACGAGCTGTTGGCCGAGATCGCGGCGGCCGAGGGTCGTCACGCCGAGGCGTACCACCACCTGCAGCTCACCCGCCGGCTCGAGCAGCTGGGGCGGGGCGCCGTGCCGACGGCGGTGCACCTCACCGCCGACGATCCCGTGGCCGCCGAGCCCGACGTCGTCGAGGTCGACCTGGTCGCGTCCGCCCTCGCCGAGCCCGCGCCGGTCGAGTCCGATCTGGTCGAGTCCGATCTGGTCGAGTCGGTGCTCGTCGAGCCCGCCGACCACGTGGATCACGTCGTGGACCTCCGCGACGATTCCGCCGACACCGTGGTCGACCTCGGTCCG
This sequence comes from Acidimicrobiales bacterium, assembly GCA_046331245.1. GTDB lineage: Bacteria > Actinomycetota > Acidimicrobiia > Acidimicrobiales > Microtrichaceae > SSF14. The sequence goes on from JAXLRH010000004.1 coordinate 300,581, forward strand.
GCGGGCGCCGCCGCGGCGCTGGTCGCCGAGGGGCTGGCGGCCAACCGGTTCGAGCTGTACTTCCAGGAGATCTACGACAATTCCACGCGACGCGCCGGCGCGGCGGAGGGGCTCATGCGGCTCCATCATCCCGACGGCGTGCTCACCCCCGACGTCTTCCTCGCCGGCCTCACCGATCCCGACCTCGCCCGGCACCTGTGCGTCCGGACGCTCGACCAGGCGTGCGAGACGCTCGTGCGCTGGGACGCAGCCGGCCAGACGCTCGCGGTCGTCGTCAACGTCGCGGCGACGCAGCTCACACCGGAGCTCCCGCTGCTGGTGCGCGGTGCGCTCGCACGGTCCGGCGCCCGCGCCGACCGCCTCACCCTCGAGCTCGACGGCATCTCCGCGTCGACCATCGACCCCGGCGGCATCAACGTCCTCTCGGAGGTGCGGGCGACCGGCGCTCGCATCGGCATCGACCGCTTCGGCGGCGAGTTCCGTTCCATCGACACGCTGCTGCGGCTCCCGGTCGACGTGGTGAAGCTCGATCGATCGGTCTTCGGGGGCCGCGGTCTCCAGCCGCTGGAGCGCCGCATGGTCGACACCGTCGTCGCGCTGGCCAAGGCGTTCGGGTTCGAGGTGATCGCCACCGGCATCGAGACGGCGGCGCAGTTCGAGCTGCAGGAGCAGTTCGGTTGTCACGGTGCGCAGGGATTCCTCATCGGGGTCCCCGTGCCGGAGTCCGAGTTCCGCAGCCGCGTCGCCCGCGTCGCCTGACGCTCAGCGCCGGGCGGCCACCAGCTCCGCCTGCCGATCGAGGATCGGCAGCACCACGTCACGCGGCGCCGACGGGATGCGGAAGACGCACTCGGTGACCCCGATACGCTCGAAGTGATCGAGCTTCTCGGGGCTGGGCAGCGTCCCGAACGGCACGATCTCCATCGCCTCCGGGTCACGCCCGGCCTCGGCGACGACCGCCTTGAAGCGGCCGATGTCCTCGGTGAGGCCGGCGCCGCCGATCGGGATCCATCCGTTGCCGTACTCGGCGATGTGGGCGAACAGCTTCGGCCCAGCCCCGCCGCCGACCAGCACCGGCACCGGCGTGTCCGGCTTGGGCCACGACCAGCTCGGCGACACGTTGACGAAGTCGCCGGTGAACGAGCCGACCTCGTCGGTCCACAGCGACTGCATGGCGAGCACGTGCTCGCGGCTCTGCGCCCGGCGCGTGCGGTACACGACGCCGTGGTCCTCCATCTCGTCCTCGTTCCACCCGAACCCCACGCCGAGGCAGAAGCGACCGGCCGACAGGTTCTGCAGCGTCGCGATCGCCTTCGCCGTCACGATGGGCTCGCGCTGCGCCGGCAGCAGCACGCCGGTGCCGAGACGGATCGTCGTGGTGCGCGCCGCCGCGGCCGCGAGGACGACGAGCGGGTCGACGGTGCGGCGGTACTCCTCGGCGAGCTCGGCGTCGCCCGTGGGTGGCGGGGTGCGACGGCTCACCGGGATGTGCGTGTGCTCCGGCAGGTAGAGGGAGTCGAAGCCCCGTGCCTCGGCCTCGACCGCGAGCTCGTCGGCCGGCATGGCGACGTCGGTGGCGAACATCGTGACTCCGTAGCGCATGCGGGGCAGGCTACCGAAATGTGACGGAGCGTCAGATTCCTTGGGAGACTGACCGTCCCATCGAGGTTGGAGGGTCTGTGAGCGGTATCTGTGACGGCAGAGTGGTGATCGTGACCGGCGCCGGGCGTGGGCTCGGCCGGGCGCATGCGTTGGCGTTCGCCGCCGAGAGCGCCAAGGTCGTCGTGAACGACATCGGCGCCGAGGCCGACGGCAGTGGCGGCGACCTGTCGCCGGCACAGGAAGTCGTGAACGAGATCGTCGCCGCCGGCGGGGAGGCCATCGTGAACGGCGACGACGTGTCGTCGGCCGAGGGCGCCGAGCACATGGTGCGTACCGCGATCGAGACCTTCGGCGCGCTCGACGTGGTGGTGAACAACGCCGGCATCGTCCGTGACCGCATGTTCGCCAACGCCACTGTCGACGAGTGGGACGCCGTGATGGCGGTCCACCTCCGTGGCCACTTCCTCCCGTCGAAGTTCGCCGCGATGTACTGGCGCGACGAGTCCAAGGCCGGCTCCCCGCGCGCCGCCCGCATCATCAACACGTCGTCGGGCGCCGGCCTCATGGGGTCCATCGCGCAGGCGGCGTACTCGGCGGCGAAGGGCGGCATCGCCTCCCTCACCCTCGTGCAGGCGGCCGAGCTCGGTCGCTACGGCGTGACCGCCAACGCACTCGCCCCCTCCGCGCGTACCCGCATGACGGAAGAGGCGTTCGCCGAGATGATGGCGAAGCCGGAGGACGGCTCCTTCGACGCCATGGCCGCCGAGAACGTGTCGCCCGCCGTCGTGTGGCTCGGTTCGGAGCAGTCGTCGCACGTCACCGGTCGGGTGTTCGAGCTCGAGGGCGGCAAGATCGGCATCGCCCAGGGCTGGATGCACGGCCCGACCTTCGATAAGGGCGCGCGCTGGGAGCCGGCCGAGGTCGGTCCCGTCGTCGACGACCTGCTCGCCGAGGCGGCGACGCCCACCCCCGTCTACGGCACCTGACCGCCGGGTCGCCGCACATGCAAGTCTACGAGAAGCGCCCGTCGGGCCTGTCGGTGCGCGATCTGCGGTCGTACGCAGCACGCGCCCCCCGTCACGCGGCGTTCGCCGCGATGCGGTTGGTCGTCGGGCTCGCGCTCGTCGCGTGCATCGTGTTCCCGCTCGGGTTCCTCTGGTTCCTCCTCGGCCTCGTGTCGCTCGCGTCGGTGTTCCTGTTCGTGCGGGAGGCCGCGACCGCGGCCATCGTTCGCCCGGCGCTCGTGCTCACCGGCCTGCCGAAGTGGGACGGCACGCGCCGCACGTCGTGGGTCGTCGACGCGGACGACCCCCTCGTCCACGGCGAGGCGCTGGCCGCCGCGCTCGACGACGAGCTCGGCGCGTCGCTGACTGCCTTCGACGAGGGCGCCGACTTCCGTGGCACCACCCGTGCCGAGGTGTTCGGCGGGGCCGGCGACCTCCCGGCGATCATCGCGTGGGGCGTCGGACGCAAGCCCCGCCTCGCGGCGACGGCCGACGTCGACGGCGTGTGGATGCGCGTCGATCCCGGCGCCGACGGCGCGGCGCCCGCGGTCACCCTCCTCGCGAACACCGGCACCGCGGTGGACGCGCTCAAGCAGGTCGCGTGGCGAAGCGGTCGATCGTGAAGGCGGCCATGGCGATCACGGCCACGAGGCCCGCCACGATCGTGAAGAGCACGCCCGGCCCCCTCGAGTCGTAGACCGCCGGGGCGACGCTGGCCAGGAGGCCGCCGCCGCACAGGCCGAACGCGCCGGCAAGACCCTGCCCCGCGCCGATCCGCTCCGGCGGGCAGGCCGCCACCATCGCCGCCTGCGCGGACGGCGACGCCACCGAGGCGATGACCGCCTCGACGATCGCGGTCAACGCCACCCACCAGTACGAGTCGAGCAGGCCGTAGACGAGGATCACCGGGATGGCCGCGCAGATGGCGCGCTTGCCGGCCGTCATGGGGCCCCAGGTGTCGACGAGGCGACCGCCCCTCGCGCTGAGCAGCACGAGCGGTACGCCGTAGAGCGTGAGCGAGGTGCCGACGAACGTGGGGCTCGCTCCGAGGTCCGAGAGGTACTTCGACCACATCGAGTCGTAGGCGCCCACCGGGATGAACACGGCGAGGCCCAGCAGTGCGGCGGCGAGCACCCGCGGGTTGGCGAGGAGGTCGAGGCCGGTGAGTTGCCAGTACGACAGGTCGGGCCGTCGCTCCGGAGGGGCGACGGTGGGGAAGCGGAGGACGAAGAACACGAGTGCGAGCGCGGCGCATCCGCTCAGCACGAGGAACGGCAGCGCGAGCCCGCCGACCCGATAGAGCCCGGCGCCGACGGCGGGGCCCAGGACGAACCCGGTGATCTCCGCGCCCGCCAACCTGCCGAGGTTCTCGCCGGCACGCTGGGGGTCGAGCCGGCTCACGATCGAGCGGCCCGCCGAGATGAAGAGGGAGATGGCGACGCCGGACAGCGCCCGGGCCGCGACGAACTGCCAGAGGCTCGTCGCGAGGCCGAACCACGCCGTGCCGGCGGCGCCGAGCGCCAGGCCGCTCAGCAGCATCACGCGGGCGTGACCCTTGTCGGCGAGGTGGGCGAGGCCCAGCAGTCCGAGCAGCGATGCGGCGAACATCGTGGCGCTGATGAGGCCCAGGTTCGGCGTCGAGATGTGGTGCGCGTGCTGGATCTCGGCGATGAGCCCGAACACCGCCCCGTTGCCGGCGTCGAGCGCGAGCGTCGCGCCCATCGCCATATACAGCGTGGTGCGTTGATGCGGCGTCATGGCGCGCGGCGGAGCCTCGATGGTGGCGGCCATCTCCCGACCGTACCCGTGACGCGCACCGGCCCCCCGACGAATATCGGGGGGCCGGTGCTCTGAGGTCAGGGTGTCTTAGGAGAGCCGCTCGATGATCATCGCCATGCCCTGGCCACCACCGACGCACATCGACTCGAGGCCGAACTGCTTGTCGGATTCCTTGAGGTTGTGGATCAGGGTGCCCATGATGCGGGCGCCGGTCATGCCGAACGGGTGACCGAGGGCGATGGCGCCACCACGGGTGTTGAGCTTGTCCCAGCTGATGCCGAGGTGCTTCGCCGACGGGATGACCTGGGCGGCGAACGCCTCGTTGATCTCGACGAGGTCGATGTCGTCGATGGTCATGTTGGCCCGGCCGAGGGCCTGGCGGCACGCCTCGATGGGGCCGAGGCCCATGATCTCGGGGTTGAGGCCCGACACGCCCGACGCCACGATGCGGGCGAGCGGGGTGAGGCCGAGCTCGGCGGCCTTGGTGTCGCTCATCACGATGACGGCGGCGGCGCCGTCGTTGAGCGGGCAGGCGTTGCCGGCCGTGACCGAGCCGCCGGGGCGGAACACCGGGTTGAGGCCGGACAGCTTCTCGACGGTCGTGCCGGGGCGGATGCCGTCGTCGGTGCTGACGACGGTGCCGTCGGGCAGCGTGACCGGGCTGATCTCGTCGGCCCAGAAGCCGTTCTCGAGGCTCTCGGTCGCACGCTGCTGGCTCTGTGCGGCGAACTCGTCCTGCTCCTGGCGGCCGACCTTCTCGAGCTCGGCGACGTTCTCGGCGGTGTCGCCCATGCCCATGTAGACGTCGGGCAGACCGACCGGCGGCGTCCAGTCACCCTGGTCGCCGGCGGTGCGGGCGAGGGTGCGGGCACGGGCGTCGTCGAACTTGGGGTTGGCGGGGCCGTCGTCGGCCATGCCGTTGATGAAGCGGCTGACGGTCTCGACGCCGGCGGCGAGGAAGATGTCGCCCTCGCCGGCCTTGATGGCGTGAGCGGCCATGCGGATCGACATGAGCGACGACGAGCAGTAGCGGTTGATCGTGACGCCGGGGACGTCGGGCATGTCGGAGAGGACGGCCACGACGCGGGCGAGGTTCACGCCCGACTCGCCGGCGGGCTGGCCGCACCCGAGGATGAGGTCCTCGACGAGGTTGCGGTCGAGCGACGGCACCTTCGCGAACACGGCGTTGACGACCTGCGCGGTGAGGTCGTCCGGACGGATGTCGACGAGCGAGCCCTTCATGGCACGCCCGATGGGCGTGCGGGCGGTGGCGACGATGACTGCTTCAGGCATGGACTTTGCTCCCGTGGGTGGCGATTGTCGTTTCGGTCGAGGTTACCCGCCGGTAACAAGCGGGTCGAACCCCGACGTGACGAGGACCGGAGCAGCCTAGGGAAGAAAGCGACTCACGGTGTCGGCGACGCACGCCGGCTTCGAACCACCCTCGGCCTCGATCGTGATGCGCACCACGACCTGGACCCCGCCGCCGGCCTCGGCGGCCGACACGACCTCACCGGCCGCGCGGATCCGTGAGCCGGCCGGGACCGGGCTCGGGAAGCGCACCTTGTCGAGGCCGATGTTGAGGCCGGCCGAGAACTCCTCCACGGTGAGCAGCTGGGGGAGGAAGAGGTTGGCGAGCGCGAGCGTGAGATAGCCGTGGGCGATGGGGCCGCCGAAGGGGCTCTCGGCGGTGGCGCGCTCGACGTCGACGTGGATCCACTGGTGGTCGCCGGTCGCGTCGGCGAACTGGTCGATGCGGTGCTGGTCGACGGCGACCCAGTCGGTGGGGCCGAGCGTGGCGCCGACGTGGTCGAGCAGGTCGGCCGGCGTGCGGACGGTGAGGGTCATGATCAGCCTGTGGTCGTGGAGGGGATGGTGGTCGACGCGTACGCGGGCAGCGTCGTGTCGGGCGCGGAGGTGTCCGGCGCGGACGTGTCGGGCGCCGTGGTCGCCGGCACCGTCTCGACGGGAGCGGACGTGTCGGGGACCGACGTCGCTGGCGCCGTGGTGGTCGTGAGGGGATCGGCGGCCTCGGTCATCGCAGCGGTGAGCTTCGCCACGCACGTCGTCGTGCGGGCGTCGAGGTCGGCCGTGATCGTGGTGTCGCTCGGATCGTCGTAGGCCTTCTGCAGGAGCGACGAGTCGTCCTTGATCGAGTCGTACTGACACCCGATGAAGTCGTCGACGATCTGCTCGCTGCGCGAGGCGGACACGCCCCGGGCCTTCATGGCGACGATGAGGTCGCTACCCACCGTGTCCTTCGTCTTGGCGACGAAATCGGCCCGGCTCGGCGTGCCGCTGCAACCCGCCAGCAGCAGCGATCCGGCCAGGACGGCGGCGACACGGAGCGTCGCGTTCGGCAGGTGGCTCATGGGGGGCGAGGATAGTCACCCCCCATGAGCCACCGACGCCGGTCGGTCACCGTGGGAACGGTCCCGGATCAGCTCCCTGCGGTCGCTGCCTCCGTCATGGCCTTGGTCAGGCTGGCGGTGCACGCCGCAGCCTTCTCCTGCACCTTCGCGCTCACGGCCTTGTCGCCGCCGTCGTCGTAGGCCTGCTGCAGCAGCTTCTCGTCGGTCTTGAGCTTGTCGTAGATGCAGCCGACGAAGTTGTCGACGATCTCGGTCGCCTTGGCCTTCTCGATGCCGGCCTTCTCGAGCGTCGACGTCACGTCGGTGCCCATCGACTTCTTCACCTGGGCGATGAAGTCCGACTTGGACGGCAGGTCGCTGCCGCCGCAGGCGGACAGGAGCATGGTGGACGCAGCGAGAACGACGAGGATTCTGCGGAGGTTCATGAGGTGCCTTTCGGGCGGGCCCGTGGGGTTCGGGCGTTGTCCGAAAGTCTAAGGGCGCTCTCAGGAATGTTGACTCGAAACCGCGACGACCTCACCGGTCATGTAGGTCGTGTAGTCCGAGGCCAGCATCACCATGACGTTGGCGATCTCCCAGGGCTCGGCGGCGCGACCGAACGCCTCGCGCGCCTCCAGCTCCTCCAACAGGCCGTCGGGGGTGACCTTGGCCAGGAACGGGTGCATCGCCAGGCTCGGCGACACGGCGTTGACCCGCACGTTGTGCTTCGCCGCCTCCATCGCGGTGCAGCGGGTGAGGGCCATGACGCCCGCCTTCGCCGCGGCGTAGTGGGCCTGCAGCTCCTGGGCCCGCCAGCCGAGCACCGACGCGTTGTTGACGATCGCGCCGGAGCCCCGCTCGTACATGTGGGGCAGCACGGCGCGCAGGCACCGGAACGTGCCCGTGAGGGTCACGTCGAGCACGTTCGACCACTGCTCGTCGGTCATGTCGACGACCGCCGCGTTGCCGCCGAGGCCGGCGTTGTTCATCCACACGTCGATGTGGCCGAGCGCGGCGATCGACGCGGCCACGAGGCCCTGCACCTGCTCCTCGTTCGTCACGTTGCACAGGAACGTCGCCGGACGCGAGCCGGTCTCGGCCTCGAGCGCGTCGGCGGCCTCGCCGAGACGGCGCTCGTGCAGGTCGCTGATCAGGATCTGCGCGCCCTCCTCGATGCACCGCTTGGCCAGCGAGAACCCGATGCCGGTGCCGGCGGCCGCGGTGATGACCACCGTGCGCCCGGCGAGCAGGCCGTGCGCGGCGGGGTAGTCGGGGACGGGTGCTGCCATGGTGCGCTCCTGCGGTTCGTCAGCGCGGCTCGCGGGGCAGTCCGAGCGCCCGCTCGCCGATCACATTGCGTTGGATCTGGTCCGAGCCACCGTAGATGGTGTCGGAACGGGTGAACATGAAGAGGCGATGCAGCGCGTCGAGCGGCTCGTGCGCGTCGTAGCGGTCGGCGATGACCATCGCCTCGGGCCCGAGCACGTCCATCGCGACCTCGCCCATCTCCTGATGGAGGTTCGCCCAGTAGAGCTTGCCGATCATTGCCTCGCGCCCCAGCTGCGCCGAGGCGATCGACAGCGTGCGGATCGCGTTGGTGCGCATGATGCGCAGTCGGATCCACAGCCCGACGATGCGCTGTCGCAGCACCGCGTCGTCGAGGCGGCCGTTGTGGCGGGCGACCTCGATGATCTCGTTGAGCTCGCGCTCGAACGCCATCTGCTGGCCGAGCGTCAGCACGCCGCGCTCGAAGGCCAGGGTGCCCATGGCCACCTTCCAGCCCTCGCCCGGCTCGCCGACGATGTTGCGTGCCGGGGTGCGGGCGTCGGTGAAGAAGACCTCGTTGAACTCGGCGGTGCCGGTGATCTGGCGGATCGGGCGCACGTCGATGCCGGGCGAGTCCATCCGGATGAGGAGGTAGGCGAGGCCGGCGTGGCGCTGGCTGCCCTCCTCGACGCGGCAGATGACGAAGCACCAGTCCGACCACTGCGCGAGCGAGGTCCACACCTTCTGCCCGTTGATGACCCACTCGGCGTCGTCGCCCTCGCCCTCGAGGCGGGCGGTGGTCTTGATGTTGGCGAGGTCGCTGCCTGCGTTCGGCTCCGAGTAGCCCTGGCACCAGAACTCGGTGCCCGACACGATGCCCGGGAGGAACTGCCGCTGCTGTTCGGGCGAGGCGAAGTGGATGAGCGTCGGGCCGAGCAGGCCCTCCCCGATGAGGCCGGCGCGACCGGGGCCCCCGGCGCGGGCGTACTCCTCGTGGAAGATGACCTCCTGGCTCATCGGCAGGCCGCGGCCGCCGTGCTCTGTCGGCCAGCCGACGCACGTCCAGCCGCTCGCCGCGAGGTGCCGCTCCCACTCCATGCGCTCGGCCACGAACATGTGCTCGTCGCCCGGGCCGCCGCGGAATCGGAGCTGCGCGAACTCGCCGGTGAGGTTGGCCGACATCCAGTCGCGGATCTCGGCTCGGAACTCGGCGTCGGCCTGCGAATCTCCCAGCTGCACGGTGCGACACCATATCTGACGACCCGTCAGATGCACCCATCGAGCCTACGATGACGGCCCGTGCAGCCCTTCTCCGTCAACCCCCAGGCGGGGCCTCCCGCGCACACCGGCCCACCCGGCGCTCCGACGCCGCCGGCCCCGCCGCAGCCTCCGAAGGCGCGCCGCCGATGGTTCTGGTGGGGGTGCCTCCCGGCCGTCGTCGTCGTGCTCGTGGTGCTCGGCGTCGTGGCCGCCCTGCTGGCCTACCAGCGCGACTCCGGCGTCGAGCAGAGCAACGGCACGGTGCTCCCGCCCAACACCGTCACCACCCCGGTGCCCGACAGCACCGCCGTCACCGCGAGCTGCGCGGTGCAGCAGGGCCTCATCACCCGCGACTGCGCGATCATCACGCCGCCGGACGTGGCCGCCGGCACGAAGCTGCCGGTCGTCTTCCTCCTGCACGGACTCGGCGACGGTCCGGTGGAGGTGCGCGGCCAGGGCGACTGGGCGAACGCCGTCGTGGAGCACCGGTTCATGCTGGTGACGCCGTCCGGCGTCGCCAACAGCTGGAACGCCGGCGGCTGCTGCGGCATCGCCAAGGCCACCGGCATCGACGACGTCAGCTACCTGGGCTCGCTCGTGGCCGACATCGCCAAACGGCCCGACGTCGACCCGAAACGCATCTACATGGCCGGGTTCTCCAACGGCGGCATGATGGTCTACCGATTCCTCTGCGTCGGTGCCGACCTGCTGGCCGGGGCGGCCAGCGTGTCCGGGACGAAGGCGATCGACTGCGCCCCGAAGCGACCGATCCCGATCCTCCACATCCACGGCACCGGCGACGAGACCGTGCCCTACCGGGGTGGCGCCGGCCTCGTGGCGGCGCTGCTCGGCGCGTCGTTCCCGCCCGTGCCGACGATGGCCGACGGGGTCGCGGAGGACGATGGGTGCACCGCGCCGCCCACCGAACGCACCGACGGCGACGTCACGACCAAGGAGTGGTCGGGCTGCGCCGACGGCGCGCGCGTGGAGCTCGTCTCCATCGCGAACTGGCCCCACCAGTGGCCGCTGTCGGGCTCGCTCGACGCGACCACCGAGGTGCTGAAGTTCTTCGGCATCGTCTGAGCCCGCCGCCGGCGGATGCGCTCAGCGGTGATCGCGGAGCACGGTGCGCGCCGCGTGCAACCCGCACATCCCGTGCACGCCGCCGCCCGGGGGAGTGGACGCCGAGCACAGGTACACGCCGTCCACCGGCGTCCGCCACGGGGCGAGCGACGGCACGGGCCGTGCCGCGAACTGACGAAGGTCGGCGTTGCCCCCGTTGATGTCGCCACCCAGGTAGTTCGGGTTGTGCCGCTCCATCGCGGCGGGGCCCATCACGTGCCGCTCGACGATGCGATCACGGAAGCCCGGCGCGAATCGCTCGATCTGGGCTTCGATGCGGTCGGTCATGTCGACCTCCGACCCGTTCGGGACGTGGCAGTAGGCCCACCCCGTCTCGCCGCCGTCGGGCGCGCGCGTGCGGTCGAACTGGCTCGTCTGCACGTACAGGACGAATGGGCGCTCGGGATGCTTCCCTCGGCACACCTCGTCCTCGGCGGTGGCGACCTCGGCGAGCGTGCCGCCGACGTGCACCGTCGCCGCCCGCCCGGCATCCGGATTGCTCCACGGCACCGGGCCGTCGAGCGCCCAGTCGACCTTCCACACGCCGGGCCCGCGACGGAAGCGCTCGAGGCCGCGTCGGTACCGCGCTGGCATCGCGTCACCGCAGATGGCGACCAGCTGCGCCGGCGACACGTCGAAGAGCGTGGCCCGCGCTGCCGGCAGGTCGTCGAGCGAACCGATCGGACGATCACATTCGACGCGGCCGCCGTACACCTCGAGGAGCGACACCAACGCCGCCGAGATGGCGCGGGACCCGCCACGTGCGAGCGGCCATCCCACCAGGTGGCCGAGCATCATGAGCATGAGCCCGTAGCCGGCGGTGCTGGGCTCCTTCAGCGACAGCATCGAGTGCGCGGCCATGCCGGCGAGGAGCCCCTGCGCCTCGTCGGTCGCGAAGCGCGACCGGCCCACGTGCTCGGCCGAGCGGATGCCCACGAGGCCGTACTGCGCGAGCCTCAGGGGCGCCTTGGGGACGCCGAGCGGCGCGAGCAGGCTGTCGACGAGGTCCATGTCGAGCAGCGGCTCCACCAGCTTGCGGTAGGCGTCGGCGTCGGCGCCGAGGTGGTCGGCAGTCTCGGTGACCGACCGGAACAGGAGGCCCGCCCGGCCGCCGTCGAGGGGATGGGCGGCCGCCACCGGTGGGTGCACCCACTCGAGGCCGTGTTGGGCGAGGGGCAGTGAGCGCAACGCCTCGGACGCGAGCGCGAGCGGGTGGATGGCCGAGCAGACGTCGTGGATCATCCCCGGTCGCGTGAGCTCCGCCGATCGCGTGCCGCCGCCGGGCTCGGACGCCGCCTCGACCACGAGCACCTTCCACCCGGCCATCGCCAGGGTCACGGCGGCGACCAATCCGTTGGGCCCCGAGCCGACGACCACCGCGTCGTACTCGGCGCGCGCGCCGGCACGGAGGTTGGAGGCCCGGGGATTCACCCCCTCAGCCTGCCACCTCAGCCGCAGTCGCCCCCGCAGTTGGTGGGAATCGGCCGGAGTGGCGCCGGTGAGGCGACGGCGCCGCCGGTCGACGCGTCGCGTCGGTGACCCGAGGGTGTGAGGCCCGAGAGGTCGGAGATGGTGCTGCGGAGCTGCCGGAGCGAGGACGACCCGGACGAGAGGACGCCCGAGGCGTCGAGGAAGTTGACGTAGGTGAGCAGCGACTCGCCGAGGTGGGGCTGCCGTGCGACGCCGTGGCGGTCGCACCAGTCGTCGGCCGTGCCGAACAGGAACGTGAGCACGCTGTTGGCCGTCCACCGGTTGAAGGGGCGACCTTCGACCAGTGCCTCGGCGTGGCGGGCGGCGAGGATGACGGTCAGGGCGTCGACGTTGAGCGGCTGCCCGGCGGCGAGCGCCCACCGCGCCACCTCGCGCCGGATGGCACGGAGCGTCGGGTCGAGCGCGACCGCCGTGCGGGGGCTGCGGGCGCTGCGGGAAGCGGTTTGCGTGGTCATGGTTCCAGTGTGAACGCGACGTCTGACAGTCAAGCGAGCAGCGCGTCGACCAGGGGCAGGACCAGCGCCACCGAGTCGGGGCAGAACGCCTCGCGAGCCAGCACCTCGTCGAGCTCCGCCCGGGTCACCCACCGCGCCGCCACCACCTCGCCGTCGGCGAAGGCCACCTCGCCGTCGTGGCGCGCCACGAACACCTCCGCCACCGTGTGCACGTCCTCGTCGTCGTACCGCCCACCGCCGAGTGGCTCGACGGCGGTGTCGATGCCGAGCTCCTCGGCGAGCTCGCGGCGCGCGCCGTCGGCCCACGACTCGCCGACGGCGACGACCCCGCCCGCGGCGAGGTCCCAGCGCGACGGCCACACGTCCTTGTCCGGGCTCCGCTGGTGGATGAGGAGACGTCCGTCGTGGTCGACGACGGCGATGAACGTCGCCCGATGACGGAGCCGACCGGCCCGCATCTCCGCCCGCGTCACGACCCGCAGCACGGAGCCGTCGACGTCCACCTCCTCGACCAGTTCGTCGCCGGGGCCTCCCATCGGCGGTACGGTACCGCCGATGTCGGATCCGGCCGGGAATGCACACGACGGCGGGACGGCCGACGAGACGGCCGAGGTTGCCGTCGCCATGGCGTTCGGCGACATGGACGTCGAGATCGGCCCCATCGCCTACGGCACGGCGACCCTGTTCCGCGACACGATCGACGGCGCGGTCGATCGGCTGGAGGCGGCCGTCGACTGTGGGATGACGCTCGTGGACACGGCCGACGCGTGGGGGTTCGACCGCTTCGGCGAGGCCGTCGGCTCCGGCCCCGACGGCACCGGCCCCGACCCCGCCTGGCCCGGCTTCGGAGCGTCCGAGGAGATGCTCGCCCGGGTGTTCGCCGAGCTCCCCGACCTGCGCGACCGGGTCGTCCTGTCGACGAAGGGTGGGCTCTTCCCGCCACTGCCGTACGACACCAGTGCCGAGTACCTGCGCCAGGCGTGCGACGCCTCGCTCTACCGCCTGGGTGTCGACGTCATCGACCTCTACCAGGTGCACCAGCCGGACCATCTCACACATCCGGCCGAGGTCGCCGAGGTGCTCACCGAGCTCCGCGACGCGGGGAAGGTGCGCGAGATCGGCCTCGTGAACCACACGCGGTCCCAGGTGGAGACGCTGCAGTCGTTCCTCGACTTCCCGATCGTCGCCGTCCAGCTCCGGTTCAATCCGGCGATGACCGGCGCGCTGTCCGACGGCACGCTCGATCTCGCGATGGAGACCGGGCTGACCCCGCTCGCGTGGAGCCCGCTCGCGGGAGGCGCGCTCTGCGGGGAGACGACGACCCGCAAGGAGAGCGCCATCGCCGCGGTGTGCGACCGCATCGGCGCCGAGCAGGGGGTGTCACGCGAGGCGGTCCTCCTGGCGTGGTCGATGCACCACCCCTCGGGGATCATCCCGATCGTCGGGGCCTCGACGGTGGCCCACATCCGGGCCTGCGCCCGGGCCGAGGACGTCGGCCTCTCACGCCAGCAGTGGTACGAGATCCTCAGCGCCGGCCGTGGCTCGCCGCTCCCGTGAGCACGCGGCGTTGACCATATTCACATTTCCGCATAATTCTGCACATCTCATGCGTTTTGCTAGCATTCCGAGCGTGCGGCGGAGGGCCCGGCAGAGATGGTGGTGCGTCATCGGTGAGTGACCAGGCATACCAAGATGGTGCGCGGATGGCGGAGCAGCAGATTCGTATCGAGATCGTGCCCTTCCCCGATGCCGGTCCCGACGCGCCCTCGCCTCGCCCGCGTTCGGGGCTGACCCCGTTCGACCCGACAGCGGTCCGCGCCGAGTTCGAACCCGAGGTCGAGCCGGAGCCCGCACCCGAGGTCGAGCCGGAGCCCGCACCCGAGGTCGAGCCGGAGCCCGAGGTCGAGCCCGAACCGGTTGCCCAGGACGAGACCGAACCGGAGCCGGAACCGGAGCCCGAGCCCGAACCGGAGCCGGAGCCCGAACCGGTTGCCGAGATCGAGCCGGAGCCCGTTGCCGAGACCCAACCCGAGCCTGAGTCAGAACCGGAACCCGCCGCCGAACCCGAACCCGCCGCCGAGCCCGAACCGACACCCGCCCCACGCGCCGAGCGTCGGCACCTCGCGGACACGCTCGCTGCTGCGCCGGGGTCACCGCCCGCTCCACGTCCGCCCACGGTCGTCGCCGACGAGAGTCGTCTGCGGTCGTTCTCCATCTCGGGTCGTCTGCTCTTCCTCACCCTCGGGTCCGTCGCGCTCGCGGCGCTGATGGTCATCCCCTCCATCTGGGGGGTGTCACGCGTCAACGCGTCGAGCCGTGACCTCGCGGCCGTGAGCGACGCCCGCCAGCTCAACGCGAGCGCCACCGCCGAGATCCGCCTGCTCGATCGCGCCGACGGGTCCGAGGTGGACGACGTCGCACAGCGCGTGGAGGCCCTCGCCGCCGACGTGACGGCGGCGGCCCAACCGTGGGTGGGAGCGTCGGTCGCCCGCGACGCCGAGCGCAGCGCCGTGGCGTACGCGGAGCAGCGGTCCGCCGATCCCGGGGTCTCCGACTCCGACGGTCTCCGCTCGGCGATCTCCGATCGCAACACCGTCGACGCGGCCCTCGAGCGGCAGGAGCGCGCCACCATCGACGACTCCGAGTCCCTCCGCCGGCAGGCGATCGTGCTCGTCCTCGTGCTGTTCGTGGTCGGCTCGATCGCCCTGGTCCTGCTCGGGCGGCTCATCGGGCGCTCGGTCGCCCTGCCACTTCGCTCGCTCGGTCGTGGACTGCGCCGGTTCGGCGACGGCGACCTGGCCACCCGGGCGCCGATCGCGCCCGACGAGGTCGGCACCCTCGCCCGTTCGTTCAACGCGATGGCCGACGAGATGTCGGTGCGGATGCGGCGGCTCAACCTGCGGGCCGAGCGCAACACCCAGCTGCGCATGGCCAGCGACGCCCTCGACCTCGCCGACCGCGAGTCCGACGTCTACCGCATCCTCGAGCAGGCGCTCACGATCCTGACCCCGGACAACCCCGCCGAGCTGCTCGTGAACGAGCCGACGTCGACGAGGTTGTGGCAGGTGTCGGTGAACCCGTCGGCGGGCCCGGCCAACTGCCCGGTCGAGACGGCCGAGGGCTGCCCCGCGATGCGTCGTGCCCAGGCGATGACGTTCGACGGCCCGACCGCGATCAACGCGTGTCCCCACCTCCGCAACCACGAGTCGCCGTGCTCCGCCGCGTGCGTGCCGGTGGGGGTCAACGGTCAGCTCCTCGGCGTGATCCACGTGACCGCGCCGGAGCACGAACCGCCCGATCCCGAGGTCGTCGAGCAGCTCGTGACGCTGGCCGGCCAGGTGGGGGTGCGGGTCGGCGCGATGCGCACGCTCGAGAGCACCCGCCTCGAGGCGAGCACCGACGGGCTCACCGGCCTGGCCAACCGCCGGATGCTCGAGGCGCGCCTCGGCGAGCTGCTCCGCGGCGGCGTCGGCTTCTCCCTCGCCGTCGCCGACCTCGACAACTTCAAGCAGCTCAACGACGTGTACGGCCACGAGACCGGCGACCGCGCGCTCCAGACGTTCGCCAAGGTGCTCGAGGACAACGTCCGCGGCCACGACCTCGTGGCCCGCTACGGCGGCGAGGAGTTCGTGCTCGTCTACCCCGAGTTGTCGGTGAAGCAGGCGATGGAGGTCATCGAGCGCATCCGTCTCGCGATGGAACGCGCGGTCGACGCCAACGGCCTGCCGTCGTTCACGTGCAGCTTCGGGGTGACCCACTCGTCGGCGGCGGACAGTCCCGAGGCGATCATCCGCATCGCCGACGCCGGTCTCCTCATGGCGAAGGACCTGGGCCGCAACCGTGTGGTGTTCGCCGACAACGACCTGGCCGCCGAGGTGTTCGGCGGCCCGGAAGCCCGGTCGGAGGCTCGCTCGGAGGCAGCGCTCAGCGGCAGCGGCCACGAGGCGTCGGCGTAGCGACGACCGCAGCCACGGCCGGGTCGCGATGTCCGAACCGGTGACTCAGTTGCCGTTCGTCGACCAGTGCCAGGGCTCCGACGGCAGGTTGTAGAAGCCGTACTGCGCGGCGTTCGCACGCATCCACGCGAAGCCCGAGCTGCCACGTGAGAGCGTGCCGCCCCCCTGGGTGAAGTCGATGGCGAGACCGCGCTCGTGCATCGAGGTGCCCGGACGAGCTGTCGGCGGGTGACACGACGAGGCGGGTGCCTGGTAGATCGCGTAGTTGCTCGAGCCGCAGTTGTTGCGGCGGGTCGCGATCTGGGCGGCCGGATCGCGGTACCCGCCGCCGCTGAGCGTGATTCCCGACGCCTCCGCCGCGGCGAGCAGACGCTCGAGGTTGCCGGCGATCGACTGGTCGACGCGGATGCCGCGAACCGTCACGATGCCGGCGCCGTTGGTGTTGGGATACGAGATCGCCGAGCCACCGCTCGGCGTCGGCGTGGACCGCCCGCGACGCGCTGCCGAGGCGCGCTGCGCGGCGAGCTGGTTGGCGATCGCCACCTGTCGGTTGGTGATCTCGCTCGACAACGCGCCGTCGAGCTGGGCGAGCGAGTCCGCCTCGGCGAGCGATGCCTCGATGCGGGCCTCGACCTCGTCGGAGAACTTCGCCTGCTCGGCCTGCGCCTTCTCGAGCCGGGCGAGACGCTGGGACACCTCGGTGCGGCGCCGGTTGGCCTTCGCAGCTGCTGCGGCCGACTGCTCGCGGGCGATGCCGAGGTCCTCCTGCACCGCCCGATAGCGCTCGGCGGCGTCGAGCCCGTTGGCCGCCTGCACGTCGCGCATCGTGCGCTCGCGGGCGGCGTCGGCGAGGGACTCCGCCGACAGCAGCTGCAGGGTCTGGTCGTCGGGGGCGTTGATGTAGGCGTCGACCGCCTGCTTCTTGATGTTGACCTTCAGCTGCGCCAGCTCGGCCTCGGCCTTCGCCTCGGCCGCCTGCGCCGCCGCCTGATCGGCCTCGGCGGCGGTGACGGCGCGCTGCGACTCCTCGAGCAGGTCGCTCTGGCCGTCGATGTCGTTGCCGAGGGCGGTGAGGGCCGCCTGGATGTCGGCGTCGGAGGCCTTCAGGGCGTTGACGTTCGACGCGGACTTCGCCTTCGCCGCTCGGATCTGGTCGCGCTTGGCCTGGAGCTCGCGGAGCTTCGAGTCGGCGGCGGACGGCTTCGGGCGGAGTGGGCTCGCGCCGGCCGTGGGCAGGAAGGGGCAGCACAGCGCGACCAGCACGACGGCGGCGCGAAGTACCGGGCGCGCCGGCCGTCGAAGGTGGACAGGAGGGCGCATCGTCATGAAACGGTAACAGACGTCCCCCGGGCGTCCCCAGGCGGGGTCAGTCGAGGCGGGGCCGGACCTGGGAGTCGCGTCGCAGGTCGTCGAGCCGTCCGGCCCGGGCGGCGTCGAGGATCTCGGCGGCGCGGTCCGGCGTGATCCAGCCGTGCTCGACGCTGTTGCCGAGATGGTCCGCGAGCACGCGGAGGCGTGCCTCGCGCAGCTGTTCCGGCGTCATTCCGAGCCTCGCGGCCACCACGGCCTGGCGTTCGTCGCGGCGGCCGTCGCGTCGCGTCTGCCGATCGCCGTCCACCGGCGGTGCGCTGTCGACGAGCAGGGTGCCGGCCTCGGCGTCACCGGTGCCGTCGTCCCCGGGCGTGGCGTCCCCGGCGCTCGCGATCGTCGGCGATCCTTCGGCGCGGGTCGGGCCCATCGCCCACCCGATGGGGATGGCCAGACCGATGAGTGCCGCCGCTGCGGCGAGTTTGCGGGGGAGACGCGGCACCGAGTCAGTATGCGGGACTTAACTCCGGCGCGGTTGGCAGGCGGGGCACCAGGTGGTGGTGCGGGCGTCGAGCACGGCGCGGCGCAGCGGGGTGGCGCAGCGTTCGCAGGGCTCGCCCCCTCTGCCGTAGCAGTGGAGGTGGTGCTGGTTGCCGCCCGCCTCGCCGTCGGCGTCGACGTAGTCGCGCAGCGTCGTGCCACCGTGGTCGAGGCCCGATCGCAGGGCGTCGCGGATGGTCCCGACGAGGGTGGCGGCGCGGGCGCGGGTGATGGAGCGGTCGGCCGGATGGATGCCCGCGGCCCACAACGCCTCGTCGGCGTAGATGTTGCCGAGCCCCGCGACCGGACGTTGGGACAGGAGCTGCGTCTTGAGATGGCGATCGCTGGCGCGCACGGCGCGCCACAGGTGGTCGCCGGTGAAGGCGTCGTCGAACGGCTCCGGTCCCAGGGCCGCGAGCGTCGGGAGCGAACGGTGGTCGCCGGCCGGCACCACGGCGATGCGACCGAAACGCCGCACGTCACGGAACACGAGCCGGGTGCCGTCCGACAGGTCCCACCAGGCCCGCACATACGCGTCGGTCGGCTCGTCCACCCCGTCGACGATGCGCAGCGAACCGGTCATCCCGAGGTGCACGATCAGCTCGCGATCGTCGTCGAGGCCGGCGATGAGGTATTTGCCGCGACGCGTCAACGACTCGATGCCGGCGCCGAGCGCCGTGGGTGCATCGCTGAACTTCGCGCTCGGGTGCGCCCACGCCGCGACGACCTGGCGACCCACGAGGCCGCCGACCAGCTGACGTCGGATCGTGTCCACCTCGGGGAGCTCCGGCATACACTTGCAGCCTCGCACGAACGAACGGGGATGTCGGCCCCGCCGGCTCCGGAGAGTGGCCCGATGTCGGCAGGTGGATCCAACAAGGCGATCGTGGCGGCGTTCGCCGCCAACCTCGGCATCGCCGTCGCGAAGTTCGTGGGCTTCCTCATCACCGGCGCGTCGTCGATGCTCGCCGAGTCGATCCACTCGCTGGCCGACACGGGCAACCAGGCGCTCCTGCTGATCGGCGGCCGCCGCTCCACCCGCGACGCGGACGCCGAGCACCAGTTCGGCTACGGACGTGAGCGCTACTTCTACGCCTTCGTCGTGGCCCTGGTGCTGTTCACGCTCGGGTCGGTGTTCGCGATCTACGAGGGGATCCACAAGCTCGAGCATCCCGAGCACCTGGAGTCGCCCGGCGTC
>JAXLRH010000005.1:0-310949 GCA_046331245.1 Acidimicrobiales bacterium
TGAGCTGCTCGGGGAAGAGGCGCAGGTTGAGCGTGTGGGTGACGCGGCCGGTGCACGGGGGAGCGAAGTAGAGCTCGAGGTGACGGGCGGTGTTCCAACCGAAGGTCGCGACGCGACCGTCGGCGGAGATGCCGAGGTCGTCGAGCACCGTGCCGAGGCGGCGGGTGCGGTCGGCCCACTCGCCGTAGGTGGTGCGCTCCCGCCCCGTCGGCGTGTTGGTGATGATCTCCTTGCGCGGGAACAGCCGCTCCGCACGATCGAACAGGTGCGTCATCGTGAGCGGGAACTCCATCATCGTGCCGCGCATGGGAACCTCCAGTGAGCGCCGGGCCCCCGTGGCCGGCTGGCGCGAAACTACGCGACATCAGCGGACCGGTGCGGGCGATCATGGGGCCCATGCCCGACGCTGCGCCCGAAGCACGACCGCCCGATCATCGCCCCACCGCCCCCGGCGCGGACTTCGTTCCGACGGAGCGCACGACCATCCGCTATGCCAAGCGGGCGAGCTACGACCGCGACGAGGCCTACCGGATCCTCGACGACGCCTTCGTGGCGCACGTCGGGTTCGCGGTCGACGACCAGCCGTTCGTGATCCCGATGGTGTACGGCCGCGACGGCGACCGCCTGCTGCTGCACGGCTCGGTGGCCACCCGCCTGATGCGGCGGCTCGACGCCGGGGCGAACGTGTGCGTCACCGTGACCCACCTCGACGGGCTCGTGCTCGCACGGTCGCACTTCCACCACTCGGTGAACTACCGGTCGGTGGTGGTGGTCGGCGTGGCCGAGCGGCTGCGCGACGAGGATGCGATGCACGCCTTCGAGGTGATCGTCGACCACGTGGCGCCCGGACGGGCGGCCGAGACGCGGCCGGTGAACGACCTCGAGTACCGAAAGACGATGGTGCTGGCCGTGCCGATCGAGGAGGCGTCGGTGAAGGTGCGCACCGGTCCACCGGTGGACGACGAGGAGGACCTGGCGCTCGACGTGTGGTCGGGCGTGCTGCCGCTGGCAGTGACGGCGGGGAGCCCGATCGCGGATCAGCACACGGCGGCGACGGTGCCGCTGCCGGGGTCGGTCACGCCGTGGCGGCGCCCGTGACCTTTCGGGTGCCGGCGCCGTTGGCGTCGTAGGCGGCCAGCACGGCGTCGGCGAAGTCGGGAGCGTCGGTCTCGAGGTGGCGACGGTGGAGCTCGAGTGCTCCGAGCACGTTGGCGCCCTTCGACGCGAGCAGCTTGTTGAACCCGCGGAGCACCTGGCCGGGGCGCACGGCGTAGGTGACGAACGCGTAGGTGGGCTTGTCCCACATCGTGGGCAGGTGCTTGGCGATGTTGCCGGCGCCGCCGGGGCGGTGGCCGAGCAGGATCAGGCCGTCGGTCCAGGTGCCCACGATGGCCAGGTCGGCCTCGGACAGGGTGTGCAGGTCGACCCCGTCGGTGGGGAAGACGGCGACGTCGTGCCCCTTCGACACGAGCTCGCCACCGATCAGGCGTGCCGCCCGCTCCGTGTTGCCGGTACGACTCTCGAATACCACGACGATCTTCACGGCAGAATCCTGTCCGATCCGGCCCGTCGGCGCCACTACCGGTGGGGATCGGGGCCCCGCTCGGTACCCTGCACCGGGTGGGACACGAGCTCGTTGGCGGACAGGCGCTGGTCGAGGGGGTGATGATCCGCCAGGGCAACCGGTGGGCGGCCGCCGCCCGGTGCGCGGACGGCACGATCGCCACGACCCTCGAGACGTCGGTCCCGTCGCTCGCCCCGATCCGCTCGGTGCCCCTGCTGCGTGGTATCGGAGCGCTGGTCGACTCGGTTCGCATCGGCCTGGCGGCGATGGCGTGGTCCCGCGATCGGTCGGCGTCGGACCCGGCTCGGAACGGTGCCGCGACCACCGGTCTCGCTCGTGGCGGCGCCCGTGAGCGACTGGTCGTCGCCGGGGTCGTGGGCGCGGTGGTGGCGATCTTCCTGCTGGCGCCGCTGGGTGCGGCGGCGCTCCTCCGGCCGGTGGTGGGACCGGGGCTGGGTGCCGCGCTGGTGGAGGGCGTGGCCCGTCTCGTCCTGTTCGTCGGCTACCTGGCGATGCTCTCGCGCCTCCCGGGAGTGCGCCGCACCCTCGAGTACCACGGCGCCGAGCACATGGTGATCGCGGCGCACGAGCACGGCGAGCGTCGGTCGATCGACAGCGCCCGCGACTACAGCGTCCGCCATCCGCGGTGCGGCACCGACTTCTTCCTCTTGATCTTCGTGCTCTCGATCGTGGCGTTCGCCCTCGTGGGGCACCTGCCTGCCGCGTGGCTCGTCGTCAGCCGGGTCGCGCTGGCGCCGCTCGTGGTGGGCGTCGCGTACGAGGTGCTGCGGGCCGGTGGCACGTCGGGGCACGACCACCTGGCGCACGCGCTCTCGGCGCCGGGCCTCGCCCTGCAGCGGTTCACCACCCGGCAGCCGTCCGACGACCAGATCGCCGTCGCCCTGGCGGCGCTCGACGTGCTCGTGCCGGTGGCTACAGCCAGCCGCGGCGACGGAAGTAGATGACCTGGCCGATGGTCGACACGAGGATCAGCGCCCAGCTGAACTCGTAGCCGAGATGCCAGCGGAGCTCGGGGATGTCGACGAAGTTCTGCCCGTAGAGGCCCACGACGAACGTCGGCGGGAGGAGCAGCGACGACACGATGGTCAGCCGCTTCATGACCTCGTTCTGGTCGTTGGCGATCTTGGACTGGTGGTAGTCGCGCACGCCGGCGATGAGGTCGCGACTGAGGTCGAGGCCGTCGACGGCGCGGAGCAGCTTGTCGTACGCGTCGGCGAAGTGGAGCTCGATCTCGCGGGGGAACAGCTCGATCTGCGAGCCGTCCTGGGCGGTGCCCATGATGTCGAGCCGGCCGTCGAGCACGGAGCGGGCGGCGTCGCGGGTGGGGGCCAGCGTGCGGCGGATGTGGAGGATGTCGTGGCGGATGACCGACAGGCGTTCGCGCACGTCGGACGACCGCATGGTGTTCACGTCGTCCTCGAGCTGGTCGATGTCCTCGTTGATCGTGTCGATGAGGTCGAGGTAGTGCTCGGCGATCTCGTTGAAGAGGTGGAAGAGCGCGTGGCCCGGCGCGGACTGCGTGCGGTCGCAGTGCTTCACCACGGCGTCGATGTCGAAGGGGGTGCCCTCGAGCGGGGTCTTGCGGATGACCACGAGCCGTTCGAGCGTCAGCACGACGTTGAGCTCCTGGTAGTACACGGAGTGCCGCTCGCCATCAGGCGTCGGGACGACGAGGACGCCGAAGATGTACTCGCCGTGCGAATCGAGCCGCGGCCGGGGGTCGCGGTCGGGGCGGGGCCGGGCGAGGATGCGGTGGAGGGCGGCGTCGTGGAGCGTCGCGGGCAGGACCTGGAGGAGCGTCGCCTCGTCGGGGTCGAGCAGGTCGAGCACGGTCCCGTCGGTCATCACCTCATCCTACGGAGCCCTCACGATCGTTCCGTGGTTCCCGTCGCCGACGATGGAATCAGATGGTCAGATGTGCCCAGCACGATTGATTCGCTTGACAGTGAGCGATTCCACGACGAAATCTTGTGTCCATGACCACGATCGACCGTGCCCGGCTCGCACACCTCCGGCAGGCAGAGGAGCAGCGGTTCGTGGACGACCACCCGCGCTCGGCCCAGCTCGCCGGCGACTCCTCGCGACTGCTCGGCGGCGTGCCGATGGCCTGGATGACGCGGTGGCCCGGCGCGTTCCCGATCGTGTTCGAGTCGGCCTCGGGCGGGCGCTTCCGCGACGTCGACGGCCGTGACTACGTGGACTTCTGCCTGGGCGACACCGGTGCGATGGCCGGGCACGCGCTGCCGGCCGTCGCCGAGGCGCTCTCGGCCCAGGCCCACCGCGGCATCACCACGATGCTGCCGAGCACCGACGCGTCGTGGGTGGCCGACGAGCTGGCCGCCCGTTTCGGGCTGCCGGTGTGGCAGATGGCCATGACCGCGACCGACGCCAACCGGTTCGTGCTGCGGTTCGCCCGGCACCTCACGGGGCGCCCGAAGGTGCTGGTGTTCGACTGGTGCTACCACGGCACGGTCGACGAGGCGTTCGCGACGCTCGACGACACGGGTGAGGTGGTGTCGCGTCCCGGCACGATCGGCGCCCCGGTGGCCCCGTCCTCCACCACGAAGGTGGTGCAGTTCAACGACGTCGCCGCGCTGGAGGCGGCGCTGGCCGAAGGCGACGTGGCGTGCGTGCTCGCCGAGCCGGCGCTGACGAACATCGGCATCGTGCTGCCCGACCCGGGGTTCCACGAGGCGTTGCGCGCCGCCTGCGACCGCACCGGCACGCTGCTGGTGATCGACGAGACGCACACGCTGTGCGCCGGCGCCGGCGGGGCGACGCGCGAGTGGGGCCTCCGGCCGGACTTCTTCGTGATCGGCAAGGCCATCGGCGGTGGCATGCCCGTCGCCGCGTACGGCATGACGGCGGAGATCGCCGCCCGGCTCGCGCCGCAGCTGACCGGCTCCGAGATCGACACGTCGGGCGTCGGCGGCACGCTCACGGGCAATGCGCTGGCCCTCGCGGCGGTGCGGGCGACCCTGTCGACCACCCTGCGCGACGAGGAGTTCGCCGCGACCATCCCGCTGGCCGAGGCGTGGACCGACGGCGTGCAGTCCGTGATCGACGAGCACGGGCTCGACTGGTGCGTCAACCGGCTCGGCTGCCGCGCCGAGTACTGGTTCTGCCCGCCACCCTCCAACGGACGCGACGCCGCGGCAGCGGTCGATCCCGAGCTCGACGCCTACCTGCACCTGTTCGCGCTGAACCGCGGGTGCTCACGACGCCGTTCCACAACATGGCGTTGATCTCGCCGGCGCACGTCGCCGCCGACGTCGACCGCCACACGGAGGTGTTCGCGGCGGCCGTGGCCGGCCTGGTCTGAGCCCGCCCCTCACGGCGAGCGCGGTGTGATCGGTGTCTCAGGTCCCGTGTTCGGCCCGGCGTGGGCGCCGTGGTACAACCGCAGCATGGCGTTGACCGACGAGCCGACCGGCCTCCGAACCCCCGGTGCACCCGACCTCGGTGCACCCGACCTCGTGGGGCAGGTGGCGGTGGTGACCGGGGCCGGCAGCGCCGGCGGCATCGGGTTCGCCGTGGCTCGCGAGCTGGTGTCCCGGGGCGCGTCGGTGGTGGTCGGGTCCACCACGGAGCGCATCGGCGATCGCGTCGCGGAGCTCACCGACTCGCTGGTCGGCGACGCCGTTGCGGGCGGGTTCATCGGCGACCTCACCGACCCCGCCGTCGCGACGCGGCTCGCGTCCTCGGTGGCGGAGCGGTTCGGCCGCGTCGACATCCTCGTCAACAACGCGGGCATGACCGTGCTGGGCGCGCCACCCGAGGCGGCGGCCGTCGAGGACTTCACCGGCGCCATGTGGCGCACGTCGATCGACCGCAACCTCACCACCGCCTTCCACGCCTCGCGGGCGATCGTGCCGGCGATGCGTGCCGCCGGCTACGGCCGGATCGTCAACGTCGCATCGGTGAGCGGCGCGGTGATGGCGTTCGGCGGCGACGTCGGGTACCACGCCGCGAAGGCCGGCATGGTCGGCCTCACGCGGTCGATGGCGCTCGAGCTCGCGCCCTACGGGGTGATGGTCAACGCGGTCGCCCCGGGTTGGATCGGCACCGAGTCGTCGCCCGCCGACGAGCTCGCCGCCGGTGCGTGGACGCCCGTCGGTCGCGCCGGCCGGCCCGCGGAGGTCGCGGCGGTCGTCGGCCTTCTCGCGTCCCCTGCGGCGTCGTACCTGTGCGGCCAGGTGATCGTGGTCGACGGGGGCAACGGGCTGGGCGAGGACCGTGCGGCGTCGATGCCGCCCGCCGCCGCCGAAACGTGACAGGCTCGCACCGGTGACGAAGCTCCCCATCGAACTCGACGACATCGACAAGAAGATCGTCACGGAGCTGCAGCGCGACGGGCGCATCAGCTACGCCGACCTCGGACCCATCGTCGGGTTGTCGCCGGCGGCGGCCCGCCAGCGGGTGCAGCGCATCCTCGACTCCGGCATCGTGCAGGTGGTCGGCGTCACCGATCCCCAGGCCCTCGGCTTCCCGGTGATGGCGATGCTCGGCGTGCAGGTCGACGGGGACGCCGCCAAGATCGCCGACGAGCTCGCCGCCATCGAGGGCGTCATCTACATCGTGATGTCCGCCGGCAGCTTCGACCTGATGGTGGAGGTGATCTGCGAGGACACGATGAGCCTCATGGACCTCATCAACCGCAAGGTGAAGACGGTCGCCGGCGTCCGCCAGGTGGAGAGCTTCGTGTACTTCGGCATCCACACCCACCGGTTCGGGTGGGGAGTCCGCTGAGCCGAGGGTGCCCCCGAACTAGCTTGGGTGCCCATGAGCACGCGCCAGCCGAAGCCGTTCACGCCCGAGCAGGAGCGGCGGGGCGACCTGTTCATCAAGCTGATGTCGAAGGCGAACACCGGCCTCTACCGGCGCAGCGGCGGGCGCATCGGCGCCAAGTTCAAGGGCGGCGCCCCCGTGTGCCTGCTCACGACCATCGGCCGGAAGAGCGGTGAGCCGCGCACGATGCCGCTGCTCTACCTGCGCGACGGCTCCGACATCGTGATCGTGGCGTCGAAGGGTGGCTTCTCGAGCCACCCGCAGTGGTACCTCAACCTGCTCGCGAACCCCGAGGTGACGATCGAGATCGGCCGGCAGAAGACGCCGATGACCGCACGTGTCGCCGACGAGGCCACCAAGGCGGCGCTGTGGCCGAGGCTCGTGGCCATGTACGCCGACTACGAGCAGTACCAGCAGCGCACCGAGCGCGACATCCCCGTCGTCATCTGTTCGCCCACCGCATGACCGAGCGCCCGGAGCGAGCGCCGTCCGGGCCGGTGCCCGCGTCGCTCGTCGTGGCGTCGGAGTGGGCGTGGCGCCTCATCGTGATCGTCGTCGCGGTCGGCGGCGTCGTGTACGCCGGCGCGGCGCTCAGCTTCATCCTCGGCCCCGTCGTGATCGCGCTGGTCATCTGCGCGCTGCTCGAACCGGTGCGGCGCCTGCTGCTGCGCGTCGGAGCCGGCACCGCATCGGCGTGGATGGTCGCGTTCCTGTTCGGGGTGGTGCTGGTCTCGTCCATCGCCACGCTCGCCGTGAGCGAGTTCTCCTCCAACTTCGACACGCTGTCTACGCAGGCCCAGGGCGGCGTCACCGAGTTCACCGACTGGTTGCACGACGGCCCGCTGCACATGGAGGCGGGCGGCCTCAACGACGCGATCGACAAGGCCCTGGCGTCGGTCAAGAAGGACCCGACGCAGGCCATCACCGGCACGGTGTCGGTGCTGTCGACCACCGGGGCCGTGCTCGCGGCCGGGGTGCTGACGTTGCTCACCACGCTGTTCTTCATGAAGGACCGGTCGATCATGTGGGCGTGGTTCACCCGGATGTTCCCGGCGAGCGTGCGGCCGCGGGTCGACTCCGCCGGGCACGCCGCGTGGGAGGTGCTGATCAGCTACACGAAGGTGACGCTCACCTCCGCCGTCGTCGACTCCACGGTCATCGGCATCGCGTCGGCGATCGCCGGCCTCCCGGTGGCGTTCGCGCTGGCCGTGGTCGTGTTCCTCTTCGCGTTCATCCCGACGGTGGGCGCGATCTTCAGCGGGCTCGTCGTCGTGCTCGTCGCCCTCGTGTCGCAGGGGCCGACCACCGCGCTGGTCCTGGCGGGCATCGTGCTCGTGGTACAGCAGCTCGACGCCAACGTGATGTACCCGATCCTCGCCAACCGGCGCCTCTCGCTGCACCCGCTCGCGAGCCTGCTGCTCGTGGCGGGTGGGGGCGTGCTCGCCGGGCTGTTCGGCGCCTTCGTCGCGGTGCCCCTGGCCGCCGTGGTGCTCGCGGTCATCGGCGACGTGCGCCGCACCGCCACCTCCTGACGCCGTCTGCGGGGGAGGGGCGTCGACCTCGGTGGGTGTGCAACGATGCACGCATGGACGATCTCCTCATTGCCCGTCTCGTCGCCGCCGGCCGTGTGCTGTTCGGCATCGCCTGTCTCGCCGTGCCGCGCCAGATCCTCCGGCAGTGGGGCAAGGACGCCCCGCCGGCGATGCTGTGGTGGATCCGTGCGTTCGGCGTGCGTGACGCGGTGCTCGGCGCCGGGGCGCTCGTGACGCTCAACGGCGACGAGCCCGACACCTCGTGGGTCATGGCGGGCGCGATCGCCGACACCGGCGACGCCATCGTGGCCGCGGTGTTCCGCGAGGAGCTCGGCCCGGCGTTCACCATCCCGACGTTCGCCGTGGCCGGCCCGGCCGCCGCGCTCGGGTGGAAGGCCGCGATCGGGCTCCGCAAGGGCTGAGCGGCTCCGACCGAGCCCCTGACAGCTCGCGCTGTTATGGTCTCGACCGTGAAAGCCTCCTTCGCCCGACTGGTCCTCAAGCTCTGGCGCTGGACGCCCGTCGGTGTGAAGCCGTCGCGCGGCTCCGTCATCATCTGCGCGCCGCACACGTCCAACGTCGACTACCTGCTGATGATCCTCGTCGCGTGGACGCAGCACATGAACCTGTCGTGGCTCGGCAAGGCGCAGCTGTTCAAGCCGCCGCTCGGCTGGCTCATGCGGGCCACGGGCGGCGTGTCGGTCGACCGCAGCGCGCCGCAGGGCATGGTGGGCCAGCTCACCGAGGAGTTCGGCCGCAACCCCGACCTCATGCTCGCCATCCCCGCCGAGGGCACGCGCAGCCACACCGAGTACTGGAAGTCGGGCTTCTACCGCATCGCCGTGCAGGCGAAGGTGCCGATGTCGCTCGCGTTCATCGACAAGTCGACGCACACCGTCGGCTTCGGTCCCGAGATCGAGCCGACGGGCGACCTCGTGGCCGACATGGCCGTCATCCGCGAGTTCTACGCCGGCAAGGTCGGGCTGAAGCCGGCCAACTTCGGGCCGGTGCGCCTGCGCGAGGAAGAGCCCGACGAGGGCGCCGCCGCCGGCTGAGCGACGAACCTCCGCTGCCGGTCGAGCCGGTCGATCAGACCGGCGCCGGGCGCCACATGAAGTACAGCGTCGGGCCGTTCTTGAGCGTGAACGGCGACGTGACCTCGAACTTGTGGCGACCGTAGAACGGCACGTTCGACTCCTTCGACGACTCGAGGTACGCGCCGAGGCCCTCGGTGTCGCAGCGTTCGAGCACCGGGGCGAGGAGGGCCGAACCGATGCCCTTGCCCTGGTGGTCGGGGTCGGTGCCGAGCACGGCCAGGTAGTGGTGCAGCTCGGTGGGGTGCCGCTTCTCCATCGCGTCCAGCACGCTGATCTTGGTGACGCCGCGCAGCCCGACGACGCGGAGCAGGAGCGGGATGTGCCGGAGGTAGGCGCGGATCGGCACCTTCCAGTGACCCGGTGGAGCCCACACAGCGCCTCCGAGCACCCGACCGGACGCGTCGTCGACGGCGACGTACACCGACTCGTCGGCGAGATGCATCGACGCGAACAGGCCGAGCAGCATCGCGGCCCGCGGGGCGACCGGCCGCTTGGCGATGACGAAGTTCATCACGGGGTCGTCGTCGAACGCCCGGCCGAGCACGGAGGCGAGCTCGTCGAGGTCGCCCTCCGTGGCGAGACGGACGGTGACGCCCGCGGTCACGACGCGGCCGCCGGATCGATCGGGCGGGAGTCGGTCGGCGTGGGATCGCCCCGGAACGTGCGCCACACGCCGACGCCCACGATCCAGAGCGCCCCGAAGTAGACCATCCCCTGCGCGATGCGGGCGTCGACGGGGAGGCAGCTGCGATCGCACCCCCTGGTGCGGTCGTCGATGATCCAG
Source organism: Acidimicrobiales bacterium (assembly GCA_046331245.1). Classification (GTDB taxonomy): domain Bacteria; phylum Actinomycetota; class Acidimicrobiia; order Acidimicrobiales; family Microtrichaceae; genus SSF14. The sequence continues at coordinate 9,787 of JAXLRH010000005.1, forward strand.
GTGAGGTACAGCAGCGCGGCGAGCCACAGCACGAGCACGGTGATGGTGGTGCGACGGAAGTCCCGCACGCGGATCGGGTGCACGAACTTCACCGGCACCACCGTGAACACGCTCATCACGATGACGATGATCATGTTCGCCACCTTCGGGCTCTGCAGCACGAACATCACGTTGACGACCAGGTTCCACATGGCCGGGAACCCGTTGAAGTAGTTGTCCTCGCTCTGGATGTGGGTGTTCGAGAACAGGTACAGCGCCGTGAGCATCATCAGGCTGACGCCGATGAGGTCGAAGCGCTTGGGCAGCAGGTCGAACTCGTGGATGAAGAACGCCGGGGCGATGACCGTGGTGACGTAGTCGATGATGAGGTCGCCGACGTGACCGTCGATGTGGGGGAGCACCGCGGAGATCTCGTAGCGGCGGGCGATGGGGCCGTCGAGGCCGTCGATGACCATGGCCACCGTCATCCAGGTGAGCGACATGCGGGGGCTGCCGTCGAGGGCCGAGACGAGCGCCAGGAAGCCGGCGATGATCCCGATGGCCGTGAAGACGTGGATGGCCCATGCCACACGGGGGTGGGCGGGATCGGTTGCGGTCATTTGCCGTAGATTAGATGCCTTGCCGACCTCCGGCGTGATCCTCCCGAACCCGTCGGCGGTCGTTCGGCACCTGTACGTGCACGTGCCGTTCTGCCCCACGATCTGCCCGTTCTGCAGCTTCCACGTGGTCGAACGGCGGGCGGCCGCGGTCGACGCCTATCTCGCCCGGCTCGACCGCGAGCTCGCCGTTGCGGCCGAGCGTCTTCGCATCGAACCCGACACGGTGTACCTCGGCGGCGGCACCCCCTCGTACCTCCGGCCGGCCGAGATGGAGCGGTTGTGCGCCATCGTCGACCGGCGCGTGGGGTGGAGTCGTGTGGAGGCGACGCTGGAGGTGCACCCGTCGACGGCCACCGAGGAGCGAGTGGCCGCGTGGAGCTCGCTCGGGTTCGACCGGTTCAGCGTGGGTGTGCAGTCGTTCGACGACGGCGTGCTGCGCACGTTGGGCCGCCCGCACGACGCGGCGACGTCGCGTCGCGTGGTGGAGTGGTGTCTCGCCACCGGCGCCGTCACGTCGCTCGATCTGATCACCGCGGTCGACGGCCAGGACCTCGCCGCCGACCTGGCCGCTGCCGTCGCGACCGGCGTGCACCACGTCTCGGCCTACACGCTCACCATCGAGGAGGGCACGCCGTTCGAGCGTGCCGGCGTGCACGTCGCCGAGGAGGCAGAGCGCGACGCGATCGACCTGGTGGCGTCCACGCTGTCGGCGGCCGGCTTCGGGCGCTACGAGGTGTCGAACCACGCCCGGCCCGGCGCCCAGTGCGCGCACAACCGCGGGTACTGGGAGCACGACGCGTCCCTCGGTGTCGGCCCCTCCGCTGCGAGCCTGCTGGACGTCGCGGGCTCGTCGGGCGAGCCCGCCGTCGCCCGGTTCGCGAACCCGCACCTCGACGAGTGGCTCGCGTGCGACGACGACGACCTCGGGCCCGACGCCGACGACGTGGTGACCGGCGACGCGCTGCTCGACGACGTGCTGCTGTGCGGGCTGCGGCTGGCCGAGGGCGTCGACCTGTCGCGGGCTGCCGCCCGGTGCGGCCTGACGACCGCGGCCGTGCGCGATGCGCTGGCCCCGACCGTCGAGCGTCTCGTGACCGACGGCGTGCTGCGCGTCGACGGCGATCGCATCGCGGCGACGCCGGCGGGAGTACCGGTGCTCGACGGCGTGACCGCATCGCTGATGGCCCGCCCAGCAACCCTTTGACATTCGCCGACCCATCGTTACCCTCCGAGGTGATGGGCGGAACCGCCCACCGATGCTGGGAGAGCACGATGGCGAGACACGGCCGACGTAAGGACGCGATGTCCGAGATGGGACCGACGGCGGATTCGGAGAGCACGGCGCACCTGTTCACGCCGCTGGCGACGGCTCCCGAGCCGGTCGAGGGTGACGCCGTGGCGGCCGACGGGGTGGTCGTGGACGACTCCGTCATCGACGCCGCCACCGCCGACGCCGCGTGGATCGCCGCCGGCGAGGCCGTGTCGGCGCCGGCGGCCGCGCCGAGCGCGGACCTGGTGCCCGGCTCCGTGGTCGACGACCTCCGAGTTCGGCTCGTGGAGCTCCAGTCCACGGTCGAGCGCCTGGTGAACCAGACGCCGCCCGAGCACGAGTACGTCGTGCCCCCGGCGATCGATCCCGAGATCGAGAGCGCCTCGCGGACGCTCCGCTTCGCCCAGCAGACGGCCGACTCGGCCGTCGCCGAGGCACGCGAGGAGGCGCAGGCGATCCTCGCCGCCGCCCAGCGCGAACGCCAGGAGATCATCGCCGTGGCCCGTCGCGACGCCGACGTGGCGTTCGCTGCCGAGCGTGACCGCGTGGCGGCCGCAGCGGCCGACTGGGAGACGCAGCGGACCGCCGCCGCCGAGCAGGTGGACGCCCTCGCCGAGGCCCTGTCGTTGTACCGCGACCGGTTCGCCGACCTGGAGGCGGCGCTCGCCGACGCACGGAGCCGGCTCCGGCCGGCGGCCAGCGCGTCCGCGGCGCCCGTGGTGGTCGCCGACGAGCACGACGATCAGGACGCGGGTGCGGACGTGGTCGACATCACCGACGCGGCGTCGGCCCCACGCACCTCGTCGAGCGCGACCAACTTCTGATCCGGCCCCGTCCTCGCTGGTACGGTCGGCGGGGTTGCGGCGGACGCAGCACGGCAGGATCTCGGCGGAGGGTTCTCGATGGGGAAGTGGAGCAGGGTCGCGTTGGTGTGTGCCACCGTGACGGCGGTGCTGGGCGTCGTGGGCGTCGGCACGAGCGGTGCGGACCCGGTGGGTTCGATCGGCAACCGGGTGTGGGTGGATCTGAACGCGAACGGGTTCCGCGATCCGGGTGAGCCCGGGCTGGCCGGCGTCGTGGTCTCGCTCCGGGGCGAGGGACCCGGAGGCCTCACCGGTCGCACGACGGTGGGCGGGTGGTACGGCTTCGACACGTTCGACTCCACCGACTGCTTCCGCCTCTCGATCACCATCCCCGAGGGTTACGTGGCGTCACCGAGCGTCGGCCCGAGCGGGCCCACGGCGAGTCGCATCCAGCCCGACGGCACCGTCGCCGAACCGGTGTGCGGCACCGGCACCGAGCAGAACGACTGGGACGCCGGCGTGGTGCCGCAGAACGGGGCGCCGTCGGCGTCGACGGGCCACATCGGCAACCGCGTGTTCGACGACCGCAACGGCAACGGCGTTCGTGACGGCGGCGAGCCGGGCATCGCCGGCGTGCGCGTCACCCTCTCCGACGTCGGCGGGACACCCCTGGTTTCCGGAGCGACGGCGGCGGGTGGTTGGTACGGGTTCAGCGGACTCGACGAGTCCGCCTGCTACCGGGTGGCGATCACCGTGCCCGCCGGCCGGCTCGCGACGAGCCCCGACGCCGGCTCCGACGACAACGTGGACTCCGACGCCGGACCGACCGGCGCCTTCACCACGCCCGTGTGCCTCACGCCGTCGAACGCGTCGCAGGACCAGTGGGACGCCGGCCTGATCTCCGCGCCGGCACCGCCGACCACGACCACCATCCCGCCCGGTCCGACCACGACGGAGCCGGTCCGGACCACGACCACGCTGCCGACCGACATCCTGCCGCCCGACGGCACGCTGCCGCGCCCCACGTTGGCGTCGGCGCGGGCGTCGGGCATCGCCGTCGGCGAGAACATCGGGTGCGCCGTGATCACCGACGGAACCGTGCGGTGCTGGGGGTTCAACGGCATCGGGCAGCTGGGCGACGGGACGACGGTCAACTCGGCGGATCCCGTCGCCGTCGCGGGGGTCGCCGGCGCCACCCAGGTGGTCGTCACCGGCTACAGCGCGTGCGCGCTCCTGTCCGGCGGCACGGTCTCGTGCTGGGGCGACGACCAGCGCGGCTATCGCCACACCTCCGTCAACCCGGCGGCGCTGGCGAAACCACTTGCGGGAGCCGCCGAACTGACCCAGATCGCCGGCAACCAGGTGGGGGTCTGCGGCATCGGCGCCGCCCGCACCGTCACCTGCTGGCTCGACGACCTGAGCTCTCCCACCGGCTTCACGTCGGCGGTGTCGATCCCCGGTCTCACCGACGTCCTCCGGGTGAGCGTCGGCGGCGACCGGGCGTGCGTGATCCGCGCCGACGGCACGGTGTGGTGCTGGGGCATGAGCCGCAACGGGCCGACGGTCGAGGTGCCGCTGCAGGTCGCCGGTGCCGCCAACGCCACGCAGGTGGCGCTCGATCGCGCCTCGAACGCGACGTGCGCGTCGCTCGTCGGCGGCGAGGTCGTGTGCTGGGGCGCCAACGACGACGGTCAGCTGGGCAACGGCACGCAGGAGCTCTCGGTGACGCCCGTGCTCGTCGGGGGCAACCTCCCGCCGGTGCGCGACATCGGCATGGGCGGCCTCGCCGCGTGCGCCGTCGGGGTCGACGGCGCGGCACGTTGCTGGGGCCAATACCTCGACGACCCGGTGCATCCGTTCGAGACGCCGCGCCACCTCACGCCGGTGGCCGTCCCGGGCCTCACCGACGTCGCCGACATCGAGATCTCGCTCGGCATGACGGTCGCCCTGCGCACCGACGGCTCGGTGTGGGTGTGGCGCGTGGGCGGGCTGCCCACGCCGATCACGGGGCTGCCGCAGGGGACCCCGGTCCCCGGGAACTGGTAGCTGCTACCGCAGTCCCGTTGCCGCTATCGCGGTCCCATCGCTGCTACCGCAGTCCCGTCGCTGCTACCGCAGTGCCACCGGCGTCGAGACGTCGGCGTAGAAGTCGTTGCCCTTGTCGTCGACCACGATGAACGCCGGGAAGTCCTCGATCTCGATCTTCCACACCGCCTCCATGCCGAGCTCGGGGTAGTCGAGCACCTCGACGTGGCGGATGCAGTCCTGCGCGAGCTTGGCGGCCGGGCCGCCGATCGAGCCGAGGTAGAAGCCGCCGTGCGCCTGGCACGCGTCGGTGACCGCCTTGCTGCGGTTGCCCTTGGCGAGCATGACCATCGAGCCGCCGGCGGCCTGGAACTTGTCGACGTAGCTGTCCATGCGACCGGCGGTGGTGGGGCCGAACGACCCGGAGGCCATGCCGGTGGGGGTCTTGGCCGGGCCGGCGTAGTACACGGCGTGGTCGCGCAGGTAGGCGGGCAGTGGCTCGCCGGCGTCGAGCCGCTCGGCGATCTTGGCGTGGGCGATGTCGCGCGCCACAACCAGGGTGCCGGTGAGCGACAGGCGGGTCTTCACCGGGTAGCGGCTGAGCTCGGCGCGGATCTCGTCCATCGGCCGGCTGAGGTCGATGCTCACCACCTCGTCGCCGAAGTGCGCCTCGTTCACCTCGGGGAGGAACCGCGCCGGGTCGTGCTCGAGCTCCTCGAGGAACACGCCGTCGGCGGTGATCTTGGCGAGCGCCTGGCGGTCGGCCGAGCACGACACGGCGATCGCGACCGGGCACGACGCGCCGTGACGGGGAAGACGGATGACGCGCACGTCGTGGCAGAAGTACTTGCCCCCGAACTGCGCGCCGATGCCGAAGCTCTGCGTCAGCTTCAGCACCTCGGCCTCGAGCTCCAGGTCGCGGAAGCCGTGACCGAGCGACGACCCCTCCTTGGGGAGGGTGTCGAGGTAGCGGGTGGATGCGAGCTTCGCCGTCTCGACCGCGAACTCCGCGGAGGTGCCGCCGATGACGATCGCGAGGTGGTAGGGCGGGCAGGCGGAGGTGCCGATGTAGCGGAGGTTCTTGTCGAGGAACGCCATGAGGCTCGTCGGGTTGAGCAGCGCCTTCGTCTCCTGGAACAGGTAGCTCTTGTTCGCCGAGCCGCCGCCCTTGGCCATGAACATGAACTTGTAGGCGTCGCCGTCGATGGCCGAGATCTTGATCTCCGCCGGCAGGTTGGACGCCGTGTTGACCTCGTCCCACATCGTGAGCGGCGCCATCTGGCTGTAGCGGAGGTTGGACGTCTGGTAGGTGTCGAACACGCCGCGGGCGAGGTGCTTCTCGTCCTCGCCGCCGTTGACGAGCACGAACTGGCCCTTCTTGCCCTTGATGATGGCGGTGCCGGTGTCCTGGCACGACGGCAGCACGCCGCCCGCCGCGATGTTGGCGTTCTTCAGCAGCTCCAGCGCCACGAAGCAGTCGTTGGGCGACGCCTCGGGGTCGTCGAGGATGTTGCGCAGCTGCTGGAGGTGGCCCGGGCGCAGGAGGTGCGCGATGTCGCGCATGGCGGTGGCCGTGAGGGTGGTGAGCACCTCGGGCTCGACCTGCAGGAAGCGGTTGCCGTTGGCCTCGAAGGTGCTGACGCCGTCGGTGGTGAGCAGGCGGTACGGGGTCTCGTCACCGCTGATCGGCAGGATTTCTGAGAAGGCGAACTCGGTCATGCCCCCAACCGTAGCCAGCGGCGCAGACCCCGCCGATTCCGGGGCGGCGGCTCCTCCGTCCCGGTCCACGGACGGGGGTAGGGCGCCGGGTACGGGCGGGTGCCGGGCACCGGCGCGGTGGCCACGGCCGGGCGACGCCGCGCCAGCGGCGGCACCTCGGGCACCGCCACGTCGGCGCGCACCCACACGAGCTCGGCGCTGGTCGTCGGAGCGGGACGGCAGTAGGAGCAGTCGCCGTCGTCGGACAGCTGGAAGTGGCAGGTGGGACACTCGCGCATCCCCAGGTGATCGGCAGTCCGGCCGGTCGGCCTGAGACCATTCCGGCCCGTCGGCCTGAGACCATTCCGGCCCGTCGGCCTGAGACCAATCCGGCCCGTCGGCCTGTCGGTACCATGACCGGGTGGCGAGTCGACCGGACCGGGACGCGTTGGCGGACGAGGCGTGGGCGTCGCTGCTGTCGTACTTCCTGGCCCGCCGGCAGGTGTTCGTGAGGGTCGCCGTCGAGTTCGAGCTCACCCCCGGTGATCTCCACGCGCTCGTGTCGCTCGACCCCGACGAGCCCAAGCCCATGAAGGCGCTGGCCGAGACGTTCCGCTGCGACCCGTCGAACGCGACCTGGATGGTCGACCGCCTCGAGCAGCGCGGCATCGTGGAGCGGCGCACGGCGACGCACGATCGGCGGGTGCGCGCCGTCGCGGTCACCTCCGACGGGGTCGTGCTGCGCAACAAGGTGCTCTCGCGTCTCGGGGAGCCCCCGGCCGAGTTCGCCACCCTCACCGACGACGAACTGGAGGCGCTCCGGTGCGCACTCGCGAAGCTCGGCTCCACCGCACGCTGACCGCCGCGCTGGCGGTTCTTGTCGTGTCCACCGGCGCTGCCGCGTGCGGCGACGAGCCGTCCGACCTCGGGGCGAGCTCGTCGACCGAGGCGACCGGGGGCAGCACCACGGTCGCGCCCGGTGGCGTGAACGCGCTCGACCACCCCGAGCGGGTGCCCGATCTGGTGCGCGCCCACCTCGGCGAGAACCCCGACCTCCGGCGCATCACGCTCGACGACTCCGGCTTCACCGTCCAGGTCCGCGACGCGGTGAAGCGGGACAACATGGACGACTACGACTTCCACCGCGGCGTGTGGACGTCGCGGCCGGTGTCGGTCTCGCTGTCGGAGATCGCCGACTACGAGAAGGTCACCTTCCACCTGTCCGACGTCAACTGGGAAGCGGTGCCGGGGCTCATCCGCCAGGCGCTCGACGGGCTCGACCTCGAGGGCGAGAGCGTCGGCGCGGTCGGCTTCGACAAGCTGGCGGGCGACCCGCCGCGGGTCTACATCGGCGTGAACGGTCTACGAGGCTCCGGCCGGCTCATCGCGAACGCCGACGGCACCAACGTCGACGTGCAGCGCAGCTAGCGTTCGCGTCGCTCGCCCGTCGGGGCGGCGGAGGGGGAACGATATGGCCGATCTCGTGGTCCGTGGGGGAACGCTCGTCGACGGCACCGGCTCGCCGCCGCGGCCCGCCGACGTGGTGATCACCGACGGTCTCGTCGAACGGGTGGTGGAGGCGGGCGAGTCGCTCGGCGACGTCGGCGCGGCGGAGGTGATCGACGCGACGGGGCTGCTCGTCACCCCCGGCTTCGTCGACATCCACACGCACTTCGACGGGCAGGTCACCTGGGACGAGACGCTCACGCCGTCGTGCTGGCACGGCGTGACCACGGTGGTGATGGGCAACTGCGGCGTGGGGTTCGCGCCGGTTCGCCCCGACCGCCATGAGTGGCTCATCGGGTTGATGGAGGGCGTGGAGGACATCCCCGGCGCCGCCCTCAGCGACGGCATCACCTGGGGGTGGGAGACCTACCCCGAGTTCCTCGACGCCGTCGAGGCGCGGCCCCTGGCGCTCGACGTCGGCTCGCTGATCCCCCACGGTTCGGTGCGCGCGTACGTGATGGGGGAGCGCGGCGCGCGCAACGAGGCGGCGACCGACGAGGACATCGCCGAGATGGCGGCGATCGTGCGGGAGGGGATGGCCGCAGGCGCGCTCGGCTTCTCGACCTCGCGCACCGTGGCCCACATGGCCATCGACGGCGAACCGGTGCCCGGAACGTTCGCGGCCGAGGCCGAGCTGTTCGGCCTCGGCGACGCGCTCGCCGCGGCCGGCGCCGGCGTGTTCGAGCTCGCTCCGGCGGGCGCGCTCGGCGAGGACCTCGCCGCGCCGGAACGCGAGATGGAGTGGATGCGCGCGCTCGCCGCCCGCACCGGCCGTCCCGTCGTCTTCGCCATGACGCAGAACGACCACGACCCGACCAGCTGGCAGCGCATGCTCGACCTCTGCGCCGAGGCGCGCACCGAGGGCGTCGACGTGCACCCGCAGGTGGCCGGCCGTCCGGTGAACCTGCTGCTCGGTCTCGAGACGTTCCACCCGTTCAGCTACTGCCCGTCGTGGGGCCCGCTCGGGTTCCTGTCGGTCGCCGAGCGGCTCGACGCGATGCGCGACCCGGCCTTCCGGGAGACGCTCCTCGCCGAGGTGGCGGACGTCGACCCGATGTTCATGCAGTTCCTCGATCCCGAGCGGGTGTTCCCCATGGGCGAGGTGCCCAACTACGAGCCGCCCCGTTCCGAGTCGATCGCCGAGCAGGCCCGTCGCCTGGGCGTCACCCCGATGGAGCGCTACTACGACGTCCTGATGGAGGACGAGGGGCGCCAGCTCATCATGCGGCCCATCCTCAACTACAGCGACTTCACGCTCGACCCGGTGCGGTCGATGCTCACGCATCCGACGACCGTCTGGGGCCTCGGCGACGGCGGTGCCCACTGCGGTACCACCTGCGACGCGTCGACGCCGACGTTCATGCTCGCCCACTGGACCCGCGACCGCGACGGCGACCGGCTCCCGCTCGAGCTCGTCGTCGCGAAGATGACGAGCGAGACGGCAACGCTGTTCGGCCTGCACGACCGGGGAGTCGTGGCGCCCGGCCTCGTCGGCGACCTCAACGTGATCGACTACGACGCCCTGTCGCTGCCGCGCCCCGAGATGGTGCACGACCTGCCGGGCGACGCCCGTCGGTTCGTGCAGGGAGCCACCGGCTACGTCGCCACCGTCAAGAGTGGGCAGGTGACCTTCCGCGGCGGAGTCGACCAGGGCGTTCGCCCCGGCCGACTCCTGCGCGGACCTCGCTGAATCCGGGGGGAGGATCGCCAGGCCGGATGGTGTCGAGCCCGCGTCAGGTGAGGACGGTCTCGTCCTTCGGGGTGGTGCGTGCGTGCACGAGGCCCGCCAGCGTCGCCAGTGCGAGCACGGCGGCGACGAGGAAGCACACCAGCGCCGCCTGCCCGGCGCGCTCGCCGAAGATGCTGAAGCCGTAGCTGGTGAGGAGCAGGCCGCGCAGGGTCTCGCCCTTGAACAGCGTGTCGACCTTGCCGGATGCGGTCTTGGCCTGGGCGACCAGCTCCGAGGTCGCGGCGCTGTCGGGGTCGCTCTTCACTGCGGCGTCGGCCTTGGCCTGGAGGGCGCGGGCGTCGCCGCTGCTCTCGGAGTAGGTCTTGCCGCCGTTGATCTCCTTCACGTGACGCCCGATGTACTCGTTGGCGTAGCACTCGGCCTGCTTGCCGGTGGTCATCGGCTTGCCGGCGTTCTCGACGAGGCAGGCCGCCTTCTTCTCGTCGGGCGCGAGGCCCGCCACCGGCGTGAACGTGATGCGCTGTTGGGCCAGCTGATCCTTCACGTACGTCTTGGCGAAGTTCGCCTGGTTGTTGAGCACCAGCCCGAGCACCAGCAGGAGGATGGCCGTCAGGCCCCCGCCGATGCTGAACACCAGGTCGAGTGTGCGTCGCTTCATGGTCCACCCCTCCTCCGGCAACGCGCCGGGTGCGCGTCGTTTCACGCCAGTAGGCCTGAGCGGGGGGTGGTGTCACCAGGGCCGAACGTCCCCCGGGGCCGGGACCTTGGTCGGTGATCGGGAAGGGCCGTGCGAGGACGACCCGGCGGTGGTCGGCGTCAGTCGAGGACTTCGTCGAGGGGCGGCGGCAGCGCCACGATCGCGTCGGTGTCGGTCGTGGTGACACGCGCCGCCGGGATGTCGCCGCCGGCGCCCAGGAGGTTGGTGGCCTCCTCCTTGTCGCCGCCCGTGATGAGGAAGACGCGGTGCCGGGCCCGGTTGATGCACGGCACGGTAAGGGTCATGCGCACGAAGCCGTTGTAGAGCTTGCTGATGGCGACGTCGCGGTCGACGATGTCGATCACCGGGTCGCCGGGGGGCCAGCTCGCGGTGTGCCCGTCGGAGCCGAGCCCGAGGTGCACGAGGTCGAGGGTCGAGTCGCACAGGCGGGCGAGATCGGCGGCGTACGCCGCGGCGGCCTCGCCGAGGTCGGGCGCGGTGACGTCCATCAGGTGCACGTTCGACGCGAGGATCGGCGCCAGCGCGAGCAGCGACGTCTTGAGGCCGACGCTGTTGCGGTCGACGTCGCGGTCGGGCGCCACGCGCTCGTCGACCTGCCACACGTGCACGCTCGACCAGTCGAGCTCACGTCGGGCGAGGACGCCGAACAGCTCCCACGGAGCTCGGCCGCCGGAGAGCGCGAGGTGGCAGCTGCCACGCTGCTCGATGGCGTGGTTGATGTGTTCGGCCATGAACGCCGCACCGACGGAGGCGAATTCCTCGGTGGCGACGTAACGGAACTGGATCATGACGGCAGGGCCTCAGATGACTTCGGGTGACTTCGGGTGTCGTCTCACGTCGTGTGGGACGGCTCGTACCAACCCTCCGAGCCTACGAGGTCGTCGGCATGGGCGGGACCCCACGTGCCGCGTTCATAGGTGTGGACGTCGCCGGGGTGGTCGAGCGCCGGCTGCACGATGCGCCAGGTCTCCTCCACCACGTCGTAGCGGCCGAACCGGCGGGGGTTGCCGTCGAGGGCGTCGTCGAGCAGGCGCTCGTAGGCCTCGGCCCGCTCGCCCAGCGCGGCGGCGAAGTCGACGGCGATGTCGATCGGCTCGGAGTCGAGGTCGCGGCCCGGCTGCTTGGCGTTGACGGTGAGGGTGACGCCGTCCGCCTTCCCCAGGCGGAAGCGCACCAGGTTGGCGCGAGGGCCGGGAGGCCCGCTCTCGTCGAACAGCATCGCCGGGGGATGGCGGAACTCGACGACCGCCTCGGTCGCCGAGACCGGCATCGCCTTGCCGGCCCGCACGTAGAAGGGGACGCCGGCCCAGCGCCACGACTCGATCTCGAGGCGCGCGGCGACGTAGGTCTCGGTGGTCGACCCGGCGGCCACGCCGGGCTCGTCGAGGTAGCCCTCGTATTGCCCGCGCACCAGCGACGACGGGTCGAGCGACCGCATCGCCGAGAACACCTTCAGCTTCTCGTCGGTGAGGTACTTGGCGTCGGCGCCGACGGGCGGCTCCATCGCGAGGAGCGCGACCACCTGCAGGAGGTGGTTCTGCACGACGTCGCGCAGGCAGCCGACGGAGTCGTAGAACGATCCTCGGCCCTCGACGCCGAACGGCTCGGCCATCGTGATCTGCACCGACGCGACGTAGTTGCGGTTCCAGATCGGCTCGAGGAGCGTGTTCGCGAAGCGGAACACCAGGAGGTCCTCCACCGACTCCTTGCCGAGGTAGTGGTCGATGCGGAAGATCTGGCTCTCGGCGAGGTGGTCGTGGAGGAGGCGGTTGAGATCCTCCGCCGAGGCCAGGTCGCGACCGAACGGCTTCTCCACGACGAGTCGTGCGTGCTCGGTGAGGCCGACGTCGGCGAGCGAGCGCACGACGGTGGGGAACATGCCGGGCGGGATGGCGAGATAGTGCACCGGCAGCTTCGAGTTGCGCTCGGTGAGGCAGCGGGCGAGGTCGTCGAACACGTTGCTGTCGGCGTAATCGCCGGTGACGAGGTGGAGGTTGGCGCACACCTGGTCGATGACCGCCTCGTCGGCGTCGGGCACGCCGGTGGTGATGGCCTCGCGGACGTGGGCGTGGAAGTCGTCGTCGTGCCAGTCGCTGCGGGACACCCCGATGATCGGCACCCCGAGGTTGCCCTTCTGGGCCATGCGGTAGATCGCCGGGAACAACTTCTTCTTGGCGAGGTCGCCGGTGGCGCCGAACAGCACCAGGGCGTCGGCGCGGGCCGGGGCCGCGCTCACGACGCCGGCTTCTCGGCGTGCCCGCCGAACTGCTTGCGCATGGCCGACAGCACCTGGTCGCCGTAGGTGGCCTCGCCGCGACTGCTGAACCGGGAGAACAGGCTGGCGGCGAGCACCGGGGTGGGCACGCCCGACTGCACCGCGGCCTCCACCGTCCAGCGGCCCTCGCCGGAGTCGGACACGCGGCCGGCGAACCCGGCGAGCGTCGGGTCGTCGACGAGGCCGGCCGCCGTCAGGTCGAGCAGCCACGACGCGACCACCGAGCCGCGTCGCCACACCTCGGTGATGGCGGGGATGTCCAGGTCGAAGCGGAAGTGCTCGGGATGGCGGAGGGGTGTGGTCTCGGCGTCGTGTGTCTGCTCGCCGGCCCCGACGTTGGCGTGGTGCAGCACGTTGAGGCCCTCGGCGTAGGCGGCCATCAGGCCGTACTCGATGCCGTTGTGCACCATCTTCACGAAGTGGCCCGAGCCGGCCGGGCCGCAGTGCAGCCAGCCGCGTTCCTGGGTGGTCGTGTCGCCGGCGAGGCCGGGGGTGCGCTCGGCGGCGCCGAAGCCGGGCGCCAGCGACTCGAAGATCGGCGCCAGGCGGTCGACCGACTCCTGGGCGCCGCCGATCATGAGGCAGTAGCCGCGCTCGAGCCCGAACACGCCGCCCGACGTGCCCACGTCGAGGTAGGTGATGCCGTCGGCGGCGAGCGCCTCGGCCCGGCGGATGTCGTCGTGGTAGTGGCTGTTGCCGCCGTCGATGATCGTGTCGCCGGGGGACAGGAGCGGTGCGAGGTCGCCGATGGTGTCGTCCACGAACGCCGCCGGCACCATGATCCACACCGATCGGGGCGCGGCGAGCCGGCCCACGAGGTCGGCGAGGTCGGTGGCGCCGACGGCGCCGTCGGCCACCACCGACGCGACGGCGTCGGTGCTGAGGTCGTAGGCCACGCACGGGTGGCCGGCGCGGGTGAGGCGGCGCACCATCGACGCCCCCATCCGCCCCAGGCCCACCATGCCCAGCTGGGTCGGGGTGTCGGTCGTGGCGGGCGTGGACTCGGGGGCGTCGGTCATCGGCTCAGTCTTTCAGTCGGGGGGATGGGTGGGGCGGCGACGCGCCCGTTCGTCACGCGGCCGTCACGGCCACGATCGTGTCGGTGGCCGTGGGCGCGAGCCCGCCGAAGAGGTAGGCGGTGGTGCCGGACACGACGGCGGTGGCGTCGGAGCGCGGCTCGGGCAGGGTGCCGGCGACCGTGGTCGCTCCGGTGATGGGGTCGATGCGGTAGATCTGGTCGGACGGGCCCTTCGCGGTGCGGCCGCCGGCCACGAAGATCGCGCCGCCGAGCGTGAACCCCGAGCCCCGCGACAGACCGACCGGCAGCGGCGCGACGTCGGTCACGAGGCCGCTGTCGAGGTCGACGCGCTGGATGCCGGGGGTGAGCGCCTGGTCGAACTCCCCGCCGATCACCCAGATCGAGCGGCCGAGCACGGCCACCGCCGGGAAGCGGACGGGATGCGACAGCACGGCGACCGGCGTGAACGTCACCCCGTCGGTCGTGCGCAGCACCTCGTTGGTGGGCGACTTGCCGCTGTAGCCGCCGAGGAGCACGACGCCCTTGTCGCCGGGGACGCGCACCGCCGTCGCGTTCGTGCGGGGCTGCGGCAGCTTGCCGGTCTCGGTGACCGCTCCGGTGCGCGACACCGACAGCACCTTGTCGTAGACGGTGGTGCCCTTGCCGCCGCCCATCACCAGCACGCCCGAGCCGAGCGGCGCCATCGCCGGCGTGTGGACGGGGAGCGGGAGGTCGCCGATCTTCGAGGTGGCGCCGGTGGCGGGGTCGAAGCTCCACACGACGGTGGTGGAGGTCTTGGTCTTGTCGAGGCCGCCGGCGAGGAGGATGCGCTTGCCGAACGCGGTGCCGCCCGCCAGGACGTGCGGCGACGGGAGCTTCTGGGCGAGCCGTGTGGCGGTCGCGGTGGTGGCGGCCGGGAGCGGTGTCGTCGTGGTGGGCGCGACGCGGGTGGTGGACGGCACGGTCGTGGTGGACGTCGAGTCGTCGCCACCCGACGTGCAGCGCCACAGCACGAGCACCAGCACGAGCCCGATGGCGAGGGTGCGGAGGAAGCGGACGCGCCGGCGCGGGCTCCACGAGTAGAAGGTGTCGGACAGGTCGCGCAAGAACCCGCCGATGCCGTCGCGTGCGCCGAACGCCGGGCCGCTCGCGCCGCGGCCGGACAGGTTGAGCGGCTTGCGGGGCGTGAGCGACGGCTGCCGGTCGTTGCGACGTGGGGACGGGGATCGTTGCGGGGAGCGCGGGGTCCGTGACGCCATGGGAGGAGTCTGTCAGGCGCGACCGCGTGCGCGGCTTGCGGTTCGGTCGAGTTGCCGGCGCACCACCGGCCCGACGAGCCCGCCGACACGCGCTAGCACGGCGGTGGTGGGGTCGGCGAAGATCTGGAAGCGGTTGCGTTCGATCCCCGCGACGATACGACGCGCCATGTGCTCGGCGGTGATGGGGGCGATCGCCGCCGACAGGGCAGCCGTCTCGGCCGGCTTCGTGAGGTTCTCGCGGTCGAAGCCCGGTGTCGCGGTGTCCGGCGGGTAGACGATGCCGACGCGCACGCCGTCACGAACCATCTCGGCCCGCACCACCTCGGCCAGCCCGCGCACCGCGAACTTGGTCGGCGAGTAGGCGCCGTACCCGAACACGCCCATCAGGCCGGCGGTGGACGACGTCACGAGCACGTGCCCGCGGCGTCGCTGCCGCATCGCCGGGGTGACGTGGCGGATCGCGTGGACCGCGCCCAGATAGTTCACCCGCATGTGCTGCTCGAACTGGTCGAGCGGCAGCTCCTCGAAGTAGCCGGGCAGCGCGTACCCGGCGCAGCAGAGGAGCACGTCGCACGGGCCGCCCGCCGCGATGAGGTCGTCGAGGGCGGCGCCCAGCGCGTCGGCATCGGTGACGTCGGCGTTGGCGGTGTGCACCGGACCGTCGATCGTGCCGGCGGCGGCGTCCAGGACGTCGCGACGGCGCGCTACGAGGGACACCGTGGCGCCGCGGCGTGCCGCCTCCTGCGCGGTGGCCAGGCCGATGCCCTCGGACCCGCCGGTCACGATCAGGTGCGCCCCCCGCAGCTCGGTCACAGGTCCATCACCAGGCCCGGGCCGTCCTCGGTGGCCTCGAGCACCTCCTCCACCGTCGCCGTGCGCTCCCAGTAGGCGGCCGACGCGACCACGATCACCACCCACACGACGGCCACCACGTACGTCCAGCTGAGCAGCGCGAGACCGATACCGATGGCGCCGAAGCCGCGCCCGTACCAGTCGAACCAGCCGGGGAGGATGACCGCGCTCAACCGCCACAGCACCGTGCTCGCGAGCATGCCCATCACCGCGCCGGGCCGGAGGTCGGGAGGGTCGAGCTGCTTGTCGAGGAGCAGCCGCGGCGTGATGAGCCAGAACAGGTAGTTCATCACCAGGATGATCGGGATGACCGCCGCGTAGAGGACCCGGCCGTGGCGGGCCGGGATCGCCTGGAGGAACTGGCTGAAGCCGAACGTGCCGAACACCAGCACGAACCACAGGCCGCCGCGCACCGGGCCGCGCCAGCCGCCGTAGGGCTTCACGCCCCACGCCTCGGCGAACGTCCGCTCGAAGATCGACCCGACGTCGAACCCGCTGATCGCGAACGACACCGCGACGATGATCGAGGCCACCTTGAGGATGCCCTCGTTGGGCGGGAAGGCCCCACGCATGATTCGCGCCGTCAGCCCGTGGAGCCGGAACTGCTCCACCATCACCTGGCCGAGCTCGAGGTGGCGCCGGCTGGGCGCGATGACCGCGAACGCCATGATCATGAGGGGGATCACGCAGATGAACAGGTTGAACGCGAGCAGCATCGACTTGCGCATGCCGTCGATCGCGAAGAACCGGCGGAACGTGAGGGTGGGGATCGACACGGCGCGATTCGCCAGGATCTGAGCGCCCCGGGCGCGCCAGCGCGCCGTCCGGGTGGCGTCCTCGCGCTGGGTGGCCATGCGCCATCCTTTCACCTCCACCCGCCCGGGCGGTGCGTCGCCGTGGCAGACTCACGGGCCATGGCCGAGACGACGACGGTGGTCGAGCAGTGGCGGTTCGTCGCCGCGGAGCGGCAGGCGCTGGTCGATTTCGCCCGCACGCTCACGGAGGAGCAGCTCGCGGCCCCGTCCCTGTGCGACGGCTGGCAGGTGCGCGACGTGCTCGGTCACGTCGCCTGGGTGGCGGTCACGCCGCCCATCGAGGTGGCGCGCGAGATGCTGTTCGGCGGGCTCCACATCCACCAGGTCATCGCCGACCAGGGCCGGGTGTACGGCTCGCTCGACACCGAGACGCTGCTCGAGCGCCTGGCGGCGGGGGTCGGCAGCCAGTTCACGTCGCCCACGATCACGCCGGCGTCGCTCCTCGCGGACACGATCGTGCACCACCAGGACATCCGCCGTGCGCTCGACCTGCCGCGCATCATCGATCCGGCACCGCTGCGCGTCGCGCTCGACCGCTACACCGGCGTGAACTCGTTCACCGGCGGCAAGAAGCGCACGCGGGGCCTGCGCCTGATCGCGATCGACGTCGGCTGGTCGCACGGCTCGGGGCCCGAGGTGCACGGCACGGGCGAGGCGATCCTGCTCGCCTCCGTCGGCCGGGCCGCGGCGCTGGCCGACCTCACCGGGCCGGGCGTCGAGATCCTGGCGTCGCGGGGCTAGCCGCCCCGGCGGCCGATCCGCGAGCTCAGCGCTTCGTGAGCATGCCCGCCTCGGTCATCGCCTTGCCCATGCGGACGATGCGCCAGAGGAGGCCGGGGATCGCGGAGATGCCGCCCCACAGGTCGCGCCAGCGGCCGACCCGGTAGTCGGGGCGGGCGGGTGTCGCTGCGTCGGCCGGCGGCATCCAGCACGAGTGCAGCAGGAGCGGCGGGTTGAAGCCGGGCGCGGTGGCGCGGGCGAGAGGCCCGTGCTCGAGGTGCGCGGCGTCGAACACCCACACCTCCTTGTCGCCGTCGCGGTGGACCACGGTGACGACGTAGCCGTCGTCGGGATCCGTCGCGCCGTCGCGGGGCACGAACGTCGGCGGGTGGGCGAACGCCCCGTCGTCGAAGCGGAAGACCTCCTCGACCTTCATCGACCGCAGGTCGAACCGCGCCAGGCCGGCGGGCACGGCGCTCGTGGGGAGCTCGTGCGGGTCGACGAGCGCGGTGAGGCCGGCGTCGGCGTACAGGTCCCACCAGACCTCCGCGACCAGGGCGGGGTCGTATCCCATCCCCGAGTACCAGAGCTGGGTGGCGCTCGCCCGGGCTGCCGGCGTCGACTCGTCCGACGTCGTGAGGACGGCACCCCAGAACCGGTCGTCGGTGGCGGACTCGGCGCTCAGGATCTCGCCGGTCGCGGTGTCGATCTCGTAGCGACCCACCACGCCCGGCTGCGTCGAGATGCTCACCATGCCCTCGTAGGCCGGCTCGTTGAAGGTGCCCGTGCCGTGGCTGAGCTCGTCGTTGCGCAGGCGGATCATGAGGTCCTGCAGCGGGATGTGCTCGAGGTAGACGGTGACACGGCCGGACGCGTCGTCGTGGTCGACGCGGAGGTGCCCGGTCGGCATGGGGATGTGCACCTCGCGGGCCGGCACGGTGCCGCCCGGCGGGGTGGCGGCGATGTCGCTCTTGGCCACGATCCACAAGCGGGTGTCGTCGCCGTTCGGCCGGCTCTGCGGCGCGCCGGTGAGCGTGGCGGGCTCGACGAGGAACGGCAGGTCGGTGAACACGACGTGGTCGCGGGTGACCTTCACGTCGTGGATGGAGTCGAACTCGCTCATCCCCGAGAGCTTCCAGCGGCGCACCGGACCGTCGAGGTCCCAGCGGGCGATGAACGTGTCGGGCGTGAGCGGGAGGGGCGAGTAGTTGACGAACCACAGGCAGCCCTCGTCGTGGTCCGGCGCCGGGTGCGCGGCGACGGAGATGCCCGGTTCCACCACGCCGGGCGACGCCTGGTACCACTCGTCGTTGGCGCCGACGGGCGTGATCACCTCCATCGACACCGGGTCCACCTCGAGCGGCCGGCCGGCGTCGTACCCGATGAACAGACGGCCCTCGAACGCCAGGCAGTTGGTGTTGGCGAGGTTGGTGAGCCCGAACGCCGAGATCTCCATGAACTGCACCGTGCGGAAGAGGAACGGGAACCGGTGCTTGAGCCGCGACACCGGCGTCTCCACCCGGCGGTGGCGCACGTTCACGCGTCCGCGGGCGTCGGGGCGCAGCTGGACGCGGCAGAGCAGACCCTGCTGGTCGAACCAGTGCCCGCCGGGGTGCCGCTTGTCGGGGCCGACGACGAACACGTGGCCGCTCATGTCCGTGGGCCAGTGGCCCTCGACCACCTCGAGCGCGTGGTCGCCCGGCCCGGCACCCCAGAATAGGTTGCCGGTGAGGGTCGCCCGATCCACCACCGCCATGTCATCCCCCCGGACTGCCGGCCCTGCGCCGGCCGGCGAGCCCGAGACTAGCGGCCGGACGGGGGAATTCTCCGGTCCGGGGTTGCGACGGCGATCGCGCTGCCTACCCTGGCCTGCATGCGCCGTCCGGTCAGTGTCCTGCTCTCGCTCGCCCTCGCGGCGACCGCGG
The DNA here is from genome assembly GCA_046331245.1 of Acidimicrobiales bacterium. Lineage (GTDB taxonomy): Bacteria > Actinomycetota > Acidimicrobiia > Acidimicrobiales > Microtrichaceae > SSF14. Next base: position 28,960 of record JAXLRH010000005.1, read on the forward strand.
CGGTCACCCTGACGGTCGTCGGGGCGCCGAGCGCCGCGGCGCAGACCTCGTTCACCATCACCGGCGGCGGCTGGGGCCACGGCGTCGGCATGAGCCAGTACGGGGCCAAGGGCCGCGCCGACGCCGGCCAGTCGACCACGCAGATCCTGAACGCCTACTACGCCGGCGCGGCCATCGAGGCACGTTCGCTGGCCGGGCCGAAGGTGAAGCTCGGCGACGCCACCACGACCGAGGTCGCGGCCTCGGGCGGCGCCATCTACGGCACGGCCGAGGGCGGCGCACCGGTGCTGCTCGCGGCGCCGGGTCAGCGCCTGTCGATCCGCATGTTCGGCTCGGCGATCATCGTGCAGCGGGTGTCGCCCGACCTCGGCCCGATCGGGGTGCTCGCCGCGAGCGGCCGCTACTACCTCACCTGGGACGCCGGCAACAGCCTGTCGATCTCGGCGACCGGGCGCGGGTACGCGTACGGGCGCATCAAGCTGGTCGACAACTCGACCTCGTTCTCGATGGTGCTCGAAGGCGAGACGATGCAGCAGTACCTGTACGGGCTGGGCGAGATGCCGGCGAGCTGGCACTCCGAGGCGTTGCGGGCGCAGGCGATCGCCGGCCGCAGCTTCGCCGCCTACCGCCTCGCGCATCCGCAGGGCACCGAGTTCGACATGTACGCGTCGGTCAGCGACCAGGCCTACGTGGGCACGACGCAGGCGGCGGGCACGTTCGGCGCCAACTGGGTCGGCGCCGTCGACACGACCGACGCGCAGGTGCTCACCTCGGGCGGCCAGGTCATCCAGGCCTTCTACTCGTCGAGCAACGGCGGGTACACCGAGCGCAGCGACTACGTGTTCTCGGCCACGCTGCCGTACCTCGTGGCGACACCCGACCCCCTCGACCAGGCGACGGGCAACCCGAACTTCAGCTGGACCCGCACGTACACCGGCGACGAGCTCGGCGCCTGGCTCACGAGCGCCGGCCGCGGCCACGTCGGCTCGGTCACCGCCGTCTCGATCGGCGGCAACGTCGGCGCCTCCGGTCGTGTCGACCGTGCGACGGTCACCGTCACCGGCACGGGTGGCTCGACGACGATGACCGGCAACCAGTTCCGCTCGGCCGTCAACGCCGGCGCCGCGTCCTCCCGCGATCTGCTGAGCACGAAGTTCGCGGTGAGCGGCCCGGCCGCCCCGGTCGCTCCGACCGACACCACGCCGCCCGATCTGAAGGTGCTCGTCGGCACGCCGATGCGCTTCGGCTCCACCGGCGACATCTGCGCCTTCGTCATGAGCGACGAGGTCGCCATCACCGCGATCCACGTCCGCATCGGCGGCGTCGACCTGCGCAGCCGCGTGGGCGGTGTCGGCCCGGACTTCCCGCAGTTCCTCTGCATCAACATCCCGCCGAAGCTCCGGCCCAAGCGGGCGATCACGACGACGCTCACCGGCGCCGCGCTCGACGCCGCGGTGAACCTGCGCTTCGTGCAGCGTCAGGTCACGATCGCTCGCTGACGCCCGCCTGCTCGAGCAGTCGTCGGACGAGGGCGACGGGCAGGCCGACGACGTTGTCGAACGCGCCGTTCGTCGCGGCGACGAACGCTCCGGCGCCGCCCTGGATCGCGTAGGAGCCGGCCTTGTCGCGCGGCTCGCCCGTCCGCACGTAGGCCTCGATCTCGGCGCGATCGAGCGTGCGGAACCGGACCTCGGTGGTGTCGACCGCGCTCGTCGTCATGCCGTCGCGGCAGACGGCGACGCCGGTGAGCACCTCGTGGCCCCGGCCCGACAGCCGTTCGAGCACGGCGATCGCGTCGGCGTCGTCGGCCGGCTTGCCGAGCAGTTCGCCGTCGAGCACGACCACGGTGTCGGCGCCGAGGGCCGTCGCCCCGGGGTGGCGGGCGGCGACGAGCTCGGCCTTCGCGCGAGCCAGGCGTTCCACGTAGTCGGCCGCCGGCTCGGCGGGCAGCGGCGTCTCGTCGACGTCGGCGGGGTCGACCTCGAACTCGTAGCCGGCGTCGTGGAGCAGCTGGGAGCGCCGCGGCGACGCCGATGCGAGGACGAGTCGCGTCATCCGCCGGACGTGGTCGACTCGGCGGCGCCCGCCAGCGCCTCGGTGCTGTCGGGGTCGTCGAACCAGTGGTCGGGGAGCGACACCTTGCGCGGGCCGCCCTGATGGCCACGCTTGGCGCGCACGCCCTCCGGGGTCATCGTGAGCGAGCCGTCGAGCGCACCCAGCGCGTCGGCCAGCTCCTGGCGGCTGCCCAGCTGGTTGAGCTGTCGCCGCACCTCGCTGCCGACCGGGTAGCCCTTGAGGTACCAGCCGGTGTGCTTGCGGAACTCGCGCACGCCGATCCAGTCGCCGGCCCACGCCGTGAGCAGATCGAGGTGCTCGAGCATCGTGGCGGACACCTCGCCCAGCGTCGGGGGAGGGGGCACGGGCCGGCCCTCGAACTCGGCCACGAGATCGCGGAACAGCCACGGCCGGCCGAGGCACCCCCGGCCCACCACCACGCCGTCGCACCCCGTGGCCGCCATCATCGCCGTCGCGTCCGACGCCTCCCAGATGTCGCCGTTGCCGAGCACCGGGATGGTCGTCACGGCCGCCTTGAGCGCGCCGATCGCAGCCCAGCGCGCCTCGCCCGAGTACAGCTGCTCGGCCGTCCGGGCGTGCAGCGCGATGGCGGCGCAGCCCTCGTCGGCGGCGATGCGGCCGGTGTCGAGGAACGTCATGTGGTCGTCGTCGGTGCCCATGCGGAACTTCGCGGTCACCGGCGTGGCGCCGGCGTTGCCGACGGCCGCGGCGATGATGTCGCGGAGCAGGCGACGCCGCACCGGCAACGCGGCGCCGCCACCGTTGCGCGTCACCTTCGGAGCGGGGCACCCGAAGTTGAGGTCGATGTGGTCGACGTGGTCGCTGTCCACGAGGCGGCGCACGGCCTCGCCGACGTGGTGGGCGTCGATGCCGTAGAGCTGGATGCTGCGCATCGGCTCGTCGTCGTCGAAGTGCGCCAGGCGCTGCGTCTTGTCGTTGCCCTCGACGTAGGCGCGTGCGGTGATCATCTCGCTCACGTACAGCCCGGCGCCCTGCGCGCGGCAGAGGCGGCGGAACGGCGCGTTGGTGACGCCCGCCATGGGGGCGAGCACCACGGGAACGTCGAGCTCGAGGGGACCGATCCGCATGGCGTCCTTGCTAGTCGATGTGCGGCACCGGCTCGGGTCGCACGACGCCGCGGAGGCCGTCGGGGTCGCGGATCAGGGCGACGAGCCGGCGCGCCTCCACGGCGGAGTCGAACTCGGCGCGGACGCGTCGGGCGCCGGCTGCTCCGAGGCGGGTGCGCAGATCGCCGTCGTGCGCCAGGGTGCGGAGCGCTGCGGCCAGGGCGTCCGCGTCGCCCGGCGGCACCACCAGCCCGTTCTCGTCGTGGCGCACGAGCTCGGTGACGCCGCCGACGTTCGTCGCGACGACCACGACCTCCTGGGCCAGGGCCTCCATCAACGAGATGGGCACTCCCTCGGCGAAGCTCGGGAGCACGAACACGTCGGCCGCGGCGAGGTGGTCGCGCACCTCGGCGTCGGATCGGTAGCCGGCGAACCGCACCGCGGCGGCGAGCCCGAGCTCCGCCGTTCGGGCCTCGATGTCGCCGCGCTCGGCGCCGTCGCCGACGATCGTGAGGTGGACGTCGTCCCCGTCGCGCACGAGGCGGTGCACGGCGTCGAGGAGGACGAGCAGCCCCTTCACCGGCTCGAGCCGCCCCACGAAGAGGAGCTCGACGGGGCGGCCGTCGGTGCGCTCGACGGCAGGGGAGGTGTCGGTCGGGTCGACGCCGCAGTGCACGACGTGCAGGCGATCCCACGTCTCGGGCTCGCAGAACAGGCTGGCCTGCGAGCGCGCGAACGAGCTGATCGCCGCGCAGAACGTCGCCGTGCGGAGCTTGGCGTCGAGGTGCCACAGGTGGGGCTCGAAGAAGATCGCCGGGCCGTGGATGGTGAAGCTGTAGGGAATCCCGCTGAGCGCCGACGCCAGCATGGCGACGGTGCAGCTGGCATCGGCGAAGTGGTCGTGCAGGTGGTCGACGCCGCGTTCGGTCATCAGGTCGGCGAGCACGGCGGCCTCGACGAAGTAAGCGAGCTGGCGGAACGAGCCCGACGCGCCGAGCCGGCGCGTCCTCGCCGCGAGTGCTGCCGCTGCGGCGAACCGTCGTGGCGAACGCCGTGCCGCCCGGGTGAGGGCTCGGGCGTACTCGGCCGGTCCGCGACCGAGCAGGTAGGTCGTCAGCTCCCGCTCGCGACGCTGCGCGTCGCTCACCATCGAGCGGTCGTCGGGGCGGCGCACGGCGAACCGTTCGACCCGGATGCCGCAGTCCTCCACGCCGTGGATCTCCCGGCGGATGAACGAGTCGGTCACCCGCGGGTAGCCGCCCGTGAGGTAGCCGACGGTCGTCACCGTCAGAATATTACCTATTGACGGCTACACCTCGGACGGTGCCTTTCCGACGATGGCTTCGTAGTTGACCGGATCGGTCGCACCTTCGGTGCACACGCACACCACGGTGGCACCCGCGCCGAGGCCGAGCCCGGCGAGATCGCCCTGCTCCGCGGCCAGTGCGAGCAGCGCGCCCACCGAGGCCGCGCCGGTCTCGCCGACGACGAGCCCCTCCGCCGCGAGCGCCCGCATCGCGTCGGCGGCCGCGTCGTTCTCGATCGTGACGCACCAGTCGAAGCGGTCGCGCATGGCGGGCCACGCGACCATCGACAGGGTGCCGCAGTTCATGCCCGCCATGATCGAGTCGTGGGGCCCGGGCACGGACACCATCTCGCCCGCGACGAGCGAGCGGTAGAGGCAGTCGGCCGCGGTGGGCTCCACGGCGATGCGCACCGGGCCGTCGGGCGGGCCGCTCGGCCAGTGGTCGAGCGCCGCCTGGGCGAGGCCGCCCACGCCGACGGGCACGACGAACGCGTCCGGCGCGCCGGACCCCAGCTGCTCGTCGATCTCGGCGAACAGCGTGAGGTACCCCTCGCTCGTCCAGCGGGGCACCTGCTCGTAGCCGGGCCACGACGTGTCGCTCACCACGAGCCGGTCGTCGTTCGCGGTCGACGCTGCCAGCTCGACCGCCTCGTCGTAGTCGCCGTCGATCACGGTGACCCGCGCGCCCTCCGACTCGATGGCCGTGACGCGTGCGGGGACGGTGCCGGCGGGCATGTAGATGTCGGCGCCGAGCCCGAACCACTTGGCGGCGCGGGCGACGGCGCGCCCGTGGTTGCCGTCGGTCGCGGTGGTGAGCGTGACGGGGCCGAGGTCGCGGAACGCCTCGCGCACGCCCTCGAACGTGGTGGCCTCGGGCGGGTGACCGTGCTGCTGCTCGTAGCGCTGCGACAGGAGGCGGTAGGTCGCCCACGACGCGCCGAGGATCTTGAACGCGGGGAGGCCGAATCGCTCCAGCTCGTACTTCACGAGGACCCGGCCGACGCCCAGCCGTCCGGCCAGGCCGGGCAGCGACACCAGCGCGGTCGGCTCGTACCCGGCGATGGCGCGATGCAGGTCGATGGCCCGCTCGAAGCCGACGCCGTTGAGCGGGGTCGCGTCGGGGAGGTTCGGGCGGACGTTCGGGTTGCGGAGGAGCTGCACGGGCCGAGGCTACGCCGAGGGCGCCGGGTCGATCACCCAACCGCTGAACGTGTCGATCATCGCCTTCACGTCGCCGAGCGGGTAGAGGATGGGGCACGTGCAGCCGCCGGCGATGTAGTCGGCGACCCGGGCCTTCGCCTCGGCGGGCGTGCCGGACGCGGTGAGCATCTGCACGATCTCGTCGGGCACGAGCTTCGACGCCGCCTCCACCTGTTCGTGGGTGGCGGGCCAGGTGAGCACCTCGCCCACGGCGTCGAGCAGCGACTGCGGCACACCCGACGCCTTCATGATGTGCGGCTGCTGGCCGAGGTACTGCGTGACCATCATGCGGGCCATGTCGAGCGCGGTGTCGCGGTCCTCGTGCACCGAGCACACCACCAGCTGGGGGCGGTCGATGTCGTCGATCGTGCGGCCGGCACGTTCGGCGCCGGCGGCGAGGTGCTCGATCGCCCTCGCGTTGTAGTCGGGGCTGACGAGGTAGTTGAGGACGACGCCGTCGGCGATCTCGCCGGTGAGCTCCATCATCTTCATGCCGGTGGCCCCGATGTAGATCGGGACGTCCTTCGGACGGCGCTCCTGGTACACGTAGTCGAGCTCGACGCCGTCGAGGTGCACGTAGTCGCCGTGCATGGTGACCGTCTCGTTGTGGAGGAGCGCCCGCACCGCGGTGACCACCTCGCGCATCACGCCGAGCGGGCGGGCGCGGTCGATGCCGACCTTGGCGGCGAGCGGGTCCCACCACGCGCCGAGGCCGAGGATCACGCGACCGGGGGCCAGGTCGTCGAGCGTCGAGAAGGTCGCGGCGAGCCGGGCGGGGTTGCGGCTCCACACGTCGGCGACGCCCGAGCCCACCTTGATGCGGTCGGTGACCGACGCGAACGCTGCCATCGGCACCGTCGACTCGCGGACGAGTCGGCTCTCGGCCTGCCACACGGCGTCGAAGCCGGCGGCCTCGGCATAGCGGGCGAACTCCATCCCCTCGCGGATCGTGTGCGCGTCCTGGAGGTAGATGGCGACGGGCTGGGTGTCGGGATGATCCGCCATCGGCCGACCGTAGGCCGCCTGCTCCTCCCGCCACCCTCTTTAGGCCCTGATCGACCGGCAAGCCGGTCGATCCGGCACAGAACCAGCGGCGGTAGCGTTTCGGGATGGCCGAGGATCCCCGAAGCTGCGGCTGGTCGAGCTGGACGAGCGCGCGCCGGAGCCGCCGGAGCCCTCGCGCCGCCGGACGAGGTCGCCACGGTGTCGGGTCGCTCCAGCAGATCCTGCCGGTGCGCATCGGCGTGGCGATCCCGCGATCGGGCTCGCCGTCGCGCCCGGTTGCTCATGTCACCGGCCGGCGACGACCGGTCGGCCGACCGCCTCGACGACCGAACGGCAGCGTCGGCGGGGGCATCCGGCTCCACCGGTGAGCCGATCTCGGTTCCGACGTCGGCCCTGACCACGGTCGTCACCACGACCGCCGTACCGCCGACGACGGTCGCCACCGCGACGACCGCCTGCCCCAGGCCGGAGCGGTCGGGGCGCTGGTCTCGTGCCGCTGCCGGTCACCGAGGTGCTGGCCGCACCCGTGATGTCGCTGCCGGCGCCTACGACCGGTGCCGTGGGCATCCACATCTTCAACGGCTACATGCCGGGGAGGACGCTCGAGGTGTGGAGGTATCCTCGGCACGGAGCTTGCGGGTGGTACGGATCCGTGCCGTACGGCGGCTTGGCCGCCATGGTGGCCGGCGGGCGACTGCTCCCGGGCGGTGCCGCGCTCAACCTGCGCTTCTGCCGGCACCTGGGCGGCGACCTGCCTCGCTCCGAAGGGCGCGGACGGCCCGTGGTCGTGGAACTTCACGCCGGGCGCCAACACGTCGCAGACGCTGATGCTGTCGGACAACGGCGGCTTCCGCATCGTACGCATCGACGACCTGCGAGCGCTGGGAGCCGTGCCCGCCGGTCGCGTCCACGTCGTGCCCGTCGTGTTCCACCCCGTGCTCGAGGGCACGCGGACGAAGCGGTGGGCGACGGCCGCCGGCTGCCCGGGCTCAGCACCGTCGACAACATCGAGTTCGACGTGGACGTGGGGACGGCGCTCCGGCTCTCGTCGGCGGACGACGTCGGGTGCACCTCGACGATCGGGGGCCCGCTCGTCCTCGACCGGTCCACGGCGATCGCCGTCGTCGGCCGAGAACCCGGCGGGCCACGCGCAGCTCATCGGCGTCCCTCACCTGACGCCCTCGCCACCCGCTCCACCCTCGCCCCCCGCCCTCGCCTGCCCTTCAGCCTAGTGCTCCCGGATCGCACCGGCTACCCGGTAGATCCGGGGCACAAAACGGGGGCTGGGGCCGGGGGCTGGGTGGGGTGGGGCCGGCCGGTCAGAGGCGGGCGAAGAGGCGGGCAGCCTGCTCGGCGGCGTGGGCGCGGATCTCGTCGGCGTCCACGCGGGTGGCGCGGCCCCCGCGCAGCGCCGGCGAGCCGTCGATGTCGACGTCGATCGCCCGGACCGCCGTGGTGAAGGCGAGCTTCCAGGGGTCGTCGGCGCCGTCGTAGCTCCAGGTGACGACGTCGCGCGGCCTCGGGCACCAGCGTCCACCCCGTCGCCACCCAGTCCCACGCGGTCGACGGCGTCTCGGTGACGTCGGACTCCTGCAGCCGGGCGTAGGCCACGCGGAACTCGTCGGTCATGTCGGCGCCGATGCCGTCCGTGCCCAACGCCACCGGGTCTGCGAAGCGGGGTGGGCCGGGCGTACCCGGACTGCGCTTGTTCGCGTTGAGCGCGTTGCGCACGATCGTGCCGGCGAGGCCGTGGTCGTCGGGAGACCGACGCCGTGCACGCGGACGAACTCGGTGTCCTCGCGGCGAGCGGGAGGAGGCGCCGCCAGTGGTCGGCGTCGTCGGGGCCTCCTCGGCCACGACCCACGCCCACCCCGAGCTCGGCGGCGAGCGCGGCGGCCGCGGCGAGCGTCTCGTCGCTGCACGTGAACGCCGCGTGCACGCCGACGTGACCGCGTCCGCCGTCACGCAGGTACCGCCTGTTCTCCGCGAGCCCGGCAGCGGCGCCGGCCGCGCCGTGCCGATCGGTGACGCCGTACGCGGTCGGCGCGCACGCCCACCTCGGCGCACGCCTCGGCGATCACGTCGAGGTGCCGCCTTCGATGGCGGACGGGGACTCGTGGTGATCGACGATCGCCGTCGTTCCCGACTCGAGCGCCTCCCAGCGTTGAGGCGGGCCGAGGCGCGGATCATGTCGAGGTCGAGCGCCGTGTCGAGGCGCCACCAGATCTGCTGCAGCACCTTCGAGGAACGTGGTGGCGCCGCCGGGGGAGCGGCAATACCCTGCGCCAGCGCAAGGTGGTGGTGGGCGCAGACGAGGCCGGGGGTGGTGGCGCCCACGTCAGCTGCGCCGCATGGGCAGCGTCGTCCGCCATTCGCCGTCGAGCTGGTGCAGGGCCGCGGCGACGGCGCCGGCCGTGGGCACGAGGCCGATCTCGCCCACGCCCTTCACGCCGTACGGCGAGTTGGGCTGGGGCACCTCGACGAGCTCGACGGGTGATCGTCGGGATGTCCTTGGGGCGGAGGATGCCGTAGAGCGACTGCAAGCGTCATGTTGGTGGGGACGCCGCGCTCGTCGGCGGGGAAGTCCTCGCTCAGCGCGTAGCCGAGGCCCATGTGGACGGAGCCCTCGATCTGGCCCTCGCACAGCAGCGGGTTCATCGCCCGTCCGACGTCGTGGGTGGCGATCACCTCGTCGATCTCGCCGGTCTCGGGATCCATCACGACCATCTGGTGCCGGTAGCCGAAGGCGGTGATGGTGGGGTTGGGGTTGTCGGGGTCGCTGAGCTTCTGCGTCCAGTCGACGACGTGCTCGGCGTGGTAGTCGACGTCGGCCGCCGGCCGCCCGCCTCGGCGGCACGCAGCCGCGACCGAGCCGGCGGCCATCAGGCGCCGCGGCTGCCGGTGGTCTGGCCGAACCCGAGCTCGCGGGTGGTGTCGACGATCACGTCGACGCTCGTTGGGTCGATGCCGAGCTCCTCGCAGGCGACCTGCAGCGCGACGGTGTGCACGCCCTGGCCCATCTCGGTCCAGCCGTGGCGCATCCTCGACGCGACCGTCGGAGGAGTGGAACTCGGCACCACCGCACCCGCCACCTCGCGGAAGCCGTTGCCGAGGCCGGGGAGTTCGAGGCCGAGGCCGAGGCCGACGACCTTGCCCGCGGCGACGGCCTCGTCGTAGCGGGGCTTGACGCGGTCGAGGCACTCCTCGGCGCCGCGGCACCCGTCGTCCATGATCTGGCCGGGGCCCCACACGTCGCCGGGGTGGATCACGTTGCGCTTGCGGATCTCCCAGCCGGAGATACCGACCTTCTCGGCGAGGCGATCCATGACGCCCTCCATCGCGAACTGCGCCTGGTTGGCGCCGAACCCTCGGAAGGCGCCGCACACGGGGTTGTTGGTGCGGACGGCCACGGAGTCGACGTCGATGTGCGGCACGCGGTACGGCCCCGACGCGTGGCCGGCGGCCCGTTCGAGCACCTTCATGCCGACGGACGCGTACGGCCCGGAGTCGCCGATCATGCGCACGCGGAGGCCGGTGAGCCGGCCGTCCTCGTCGCACCCCGCCCAGTACTCCATCTCGATGGGGTGGCGCTTCGCGTGCATGAGGAAGCTCTGCTCGCGGGCGAGCGTGCACTTCACGGGGCGGTCGAGGAGCCAGGCGGCGAGCGACGCGTGCGCCTGGTTGCTCATGTCCTCCTTGCCACCGAAGGCGCCGCCGTTGGAGACGAGCTCGACGGTGACGCGGTCGCGCTCGACGCCGAGCACCGACGCGATCTGGTTGCGGTCGTCCCACACGCCCTGTCCGCCGGAGTACACGTACAGCGAGCGCGAGTCGCCGGCGCCCGACGGCACCGCGAGCGTCGACTCCGGTTCGAGGAACGCGTGCTCGATGCGCTGCGTGCGGAACGTCTCGTGCGCGACGTGCGCGCTGGTGGACAGCGCGCCGTCGACGTCGCCGCGCGCGTACACCGAGCGCGACAGCTCGTTGGTGGTGGTGTTCCAGACGGCGATGTCGGCGCCGTCGTCGAGCGCCGCCTTCGCGTCGACCACGGGGTCGAGCACGTCGTAGGTGGCCGTCACGAGCTCGGCGGCGGCGCGGGCCTGGCGGCGTGTCTCGGCGACCACGATCGCGAGCACGTCGCCGGCGTAGGAGGTGCGACCGCCGACGGGGATCATGACCGGCCAGTCGGTGTGGATGATGCCGACGAGCAGCTCGCCCGGCACGTCCGCGGCGGTGAACACGGCGACCACACCCGGGGCGGCCTCGGCGGCGCTCGTGTCGATCGCGAGCACGTCGGCGCGGGCGTGCTCCGTGAGCACCAGCGCCGCGTGCGCCATGTCGGGCACGACCATGTCGTCGATGTAGCCGCGGTCGCCGAGGGCCAGCGCCTCGGCCTCGTACTTGGCGCCCCGGGCTCCCACGCCGGTGGGCAGCGCGACGCTCACGTCGCGGCCCTGCGCGACCGACTCGATGGCGTCGAACACCTTCACGTAGCCGGTGCACCGGCAGAGGTGTGCGCCCATGTGGCGCTCCAGGTCGTCGCGGGTGAGGTCGGCGCCCTTGCGGTCGACGAGGTATTTGGCGCGCACGACGATGCCGGGGATGCAGAACCCGCACTGCAGCCCGCCGCACGCGGCGAACGCCTCGGAGAACGCTCGGCGTTCGTCGTCGGTGAACCCCTCGAGCGTCTGCACCTCGCGGCCCTCCGCCTTGGCCACCGGATAAGTGCACGACACCTGCGCCTTGCCGTCGACGATCACCGTGCAGCAGCCGCACTGGCCCTGAGGCGAGCAGCCGTCCTTCGGCGACGTCACGCCCACCTCGTCGCGGAGCGCGGACAGGAGGTGGGGGTGGTCGTCGGCGACGGTGACCGGCGTGCCGTTGACGGAGAAGCTCGTCATGGCGGCGGGATCGCTCCCCGGCGCTCGGTGATGAGGCCGTAGTGCTCGACCATGCGGTAGTGGTCGAAGTCGAAGAGCGTCTTGCGGTAGTTGTCGCACCAGTCGAGGTCGCAGACGGCGGACACGATCTCGTCGTCGCGGGTGAGCGCCTGGGCGATCACCTGGCCGGAGGGGGCGATGATGCAGCTGCCGGCGAGCGAGTCGACGCCCTCCTCCACTCCGCCCTTGGCGACGCCGACCACCCACGTGCCGTTCTGGTACGCGCCGGCCTGCATGACGAGCTGGTTGTGGAACGCGGCGAGCGCGTCCTGGGAGGGATCGGGCACGTAGTGGATCGGCGTGTTGTAGCCGCACAGGATCATGTCGACGCCCTGCAGCGCCATGACCCGGTACGTCTCGGGCCAGCGGCGGTCGTTGCACAGCATCATGCCCATGACGCCGCCGAACGCCCGCCACACGCCGAAGCCGTCGGGGCCGGGCTCGAAGTAGCGGCGCTCCGCGTGCTGGAACGGACGGTGCGGCTGATCGTCGTCGTGGCCCGGGATGTGGACCTTGCGGAAGCGGCCGACCACGTGGCCGTCGGGGTCGACGAGGATCTGGGTGTTGTACCGGTGCGCGGTGTCGCCGTGCTCGTCGAGGACGCGCTCGGCGTAGCCGAGGCAGAACCCGATGCCGAGCCGCTTCGCCTCGTCGAACAGCGGCTGCGTGTCGGGGCCGGGCATCTCGGTCTCGTACCAGTGGTCGGCGTGGGAGAGGTCCTTCACGTACCAGCGCGGGAAGAAGGTGGTGAGCGCCAACTCCGGAAACACCGCCAACCGGGCGCCCCGACCGCGGGCCTCGGCGAGCAGGGCGACGAGCCGCTCGACGACCTCCTTGCGCGTCTCGTCGACGGCGATCGGGCCGAGCTGGGCGGCGGCGACGTGCAGCGGGCGGGTCATGGGGTCGAGCCTACGGTCGCGAGGTGGCACATCACCCCCGCCAGCACCTCGGCGCCGGCGAGAAGGTGCTCGGGCGAGGTGAACTCGGCGGGGTTGTGGGAGATGCCACCGACCGACGGCACGAACACCATCGACGTCGGCGCGATGCGCGCCATCATCTGAGCGTCGTGGCCGGCTCCCGAGGGCATGCGCCGCACCGAGTGGCCGAGGCGGACCGCTGTCGACTCGACGAGGTCGATCATCGCCGGGTCGAACGCGACCGGGTCGAAGCGGGCGAGCGTGCGCGACGTGATCGTGACGCCCTCGCGGGTGGCGAGGTCGGCGACGAAGGCGGCGAGGCGACCTTCCGCCTCCTCGAGCAGGGCGGCGTCGGTGTTGCGGAGGTCGACCGTGAGCGTCGCGGTGCCCGCGACGACGTTGACGAGGTCGGGGAACAGGTCGAGCTTGCCGACGGTGCCCACCTGCGCGCCGCCCATGTCCGAGACGAGCTCCCGCACGAACGAACCCACGGCGAACGCGGCGTAGCCCGCGTCGTGGCGGAGGTGCATCGGGGTGGTGCCGGCGTGGTTCGACTGGCCGGAGATCGTGAGCTCCTGCCACGAGATGCCCTGCACCCCGGTGACGGCGCCGATGGTGACGCCCTCGGCCTCGAGGACCGGGCCCTGCTCGACGTGCACCTCGACGAACGCGTGCGGGGGCCGGCCGGGGAGCGGTGCGCCGCCGGCGTAGCCGATGCGTTCGAGCTCGGCGCCCACGGTCGCGCCGTCGATGCCCACGATGTCGAGCGCGTCCTCGATGCCGATGCCTCCGGCGTACGCGAGCGAGCCCAGCATGTCGGGGGCGAACCGGGCGCCCTCCTCGTCGGTGAAGAACGCGACGGCGAGCGGCCGGCCGAGCACGATGCCGGCGGCCTGCACCGACTCGATCACCTCGAGCCCGGCGAGCACGCCGAAGTTGCCGTCGTAGCGACCACCGGTGCGGACGGTGTCGATGTGGCTGCCGCACATGACCGGCGCGAGCGCCGGGTCGAAGCCGCGCTGGGTGGCGACGACGTTGCCGATGCCGTCGATCGCCACGTCGAGCGACAGGTCGTCCATCCACGACACCACGAGGTCGCGGCCCGCCTGGTCCTCGTCGGTGAGCGCCAGCCGCGCGCACCCGCCGTCGCCGGTGTCGCCGATCTCCGCGAGCGCCGCGAGTCGCGCCATCAGGCGCGGCCCCGACACCGACAGGCCGGGCCAGGGGGCCGTCACGGCCGGCCCCGGAGGCGGGGGTGATCCCATCGGCTCAGGCTACTGGTGGCGACGATCGAGGCTCCCAAACGTTCACGCTCCGGAAACATTCGAACCTTTACAGAATGTTCAGGCTCCGGCAAGAATCGCCCGCATCCGGAACCGGATCGTCAACCTCACCGGTCACACCCATCAGGCTCGGGTGACCATCATGAAAGGGATCATCATGAAGCGGAGCGCACTCGTTGCGGCACTCCTCGCGGGCTCCTTGCTCGCCGCGGCGTGCGGGAAATCGGACAAGGCGTCCACCGACTCGAGCTCGGACTCGGGCACCAAGGGTGCGCTCAAGGCGGCGTGGATCTACGTCGGGCCCACCACCGACGGCGGCTGGACCACGGCGCACGACGAGGGCCGCAAGGCCGTCGAGAAGGCGCTCGGCGACAAGGTCAAGACGACCTACAAGGAGAACATCCCCGAGGGTCCCGAGGTCGCGCAGACCATCGACGATCTCGTGAAGGACGGCAACAAGATCATCTTCGCGACGTCGTTCGGCTTCGGCGACGCGATGATCGCCGCGGCGAAGAAGTACCCCGACGTGCACTTCGAGCACGCCACCGGCATCGCCCCGACCGAGAACATGGGCATCTACTACGGCGCCGGTGAGGAGGGGAACTACCTGGCGGGCATGGCGGCCGGTGCGGCCACCAAGTCGGGCACGATCGGCTTCGTGGCGCCGTTCCCGATCCCCGAGGTGATCCGCCACATCAACGCCTACGCCCTCGGCGCACAGGCGTCGAACCCCGACGCCAAGGTGAAGGTCGTGTGGGTCAACTCCTGGTTCGACCCGACCAAGGAGCGTCAGGCCGCCGACTCGCTGATCTCCGGCGGCGCCGACGTCATCGCCTCCGGCGGCGACAGCCCGGCGCCCGGCGAGGCCGCCAAGGCCGCCGGCGTCGCGTGGACCGGCTACGACTCCGACCAGTCGTCGAAGTTCCCGGACGAGTGGCCCACCGCCACCACCTACGACTGGGGCCCCTACTACACGAAGCAGGTCCAGGCGGTCATCGACGGCACCTGGAAGGCCGACGCCTACTACGGCGACCTGAAGGACGGCTTCGTGAAGCTCGCCCCGTTCGGCAAGCGGGTCTCCGCCGACACGAAGGCGGCGATCGAGAAGAAGAAGGCCGCCATCGAGGACGGCAGCTTCAACGAGTTCAGCGGCCCGATCGTCGACCAGGCCGGCGCCGAGAAGGTGGCCGCCGGCAAGACGCTCGACTTCGGTGACCAGATGTCCATCAACTGGTTCGTGAAGGGCGTCGACGGCGAGATCCCGGCGAGCTGATCGCCGACCGGTCCGCAACGAACGCGACCAGGGCATCGGAGACCGATGGCCGAAACGACGCATGAGGAGACTGCCGGGGCCACCGCCCCGGCAGTTTCCATGCGTGGGATCACCAAGCGATTCCCCGGCGTGGTCGCCAACGACCACGTCGACTTCGACCTCGCCGTCGGCGAGGTGCACGCCCTCCTGGGTGAGAACGGCGCCGGCAAGTCGACGCTGTCGAACGTGCTCACCGGGATCTATCACCCCGACGAGGGCACGATCAGCATCAACGGTGAGCAGGTCACGATCTCGTCGCCGCGCGACGCGCTCGACAAGGGCATCGGCATGGTGCACCAGCACTTCCGTCTGGTGCCCACGTTCACCGTCGCCGAGAACATCGTGCTCGGCCACCGCGGTCCGCTCCGCCGCCGCGAGATCGAGGAGCGCGTACGTGCGCTCGGCGAGCGCTACGGGCTCACCGTCGATCCCACCGCCAAGGTGTGGCAGCTGTCGGTGGGCGAGCAGCAGCGCGTCGAGATCCTGAAGGCGCTCGAGCGCGACGCCCGCGTGCTGGTGCTCGACGAGCCAACGGCGGTGCTCACACCCCAGGAGGCCGAGACGCTGTTCGTCACGCTCCGGGCCATGGCCGCCGAGGGGCGCTCGATCGTGTTCATCTCGCACAAGCTGGACGAGGTGATGGCGGTGTCGGACCGCGTCACGGTGCTCCGCGACGCGAAGCAGGTGGGCACGGTGGAGGTCGCGAGCTCGTCCACCCGCGACCTGGCGCGGCTGATGGTGGGCCGCGACGTCGTCTTCAACAAGGACGACTCGTCGGACCGCCCGGTGGTCGACCGTGACCACGTCGTGCTGGCCGTCGACGACCTGGCCGCCGACGACGACCGCGGTCACCGGGCGCTCGCCGGCGTCTCCTTCCAGCTGCACGCCGGCGAGATCGTGGCGGTGTGCGGCGTGGCGGGCAACGGGCAGCGGGAGCTCGCCGAGGCGATCTGCGCAACGCGTCCCCGCGCCGGTGGCACCGTCACCGTCGACGGGCGCGTCACCGTCGGGCGCGATCCGCGCGAGATGATCGAGCTCGGCGTGTCGCACGTGCCGGAGGACCGCCTGCACACGGGCCTCGCCGCGTCCGCCAGCATCGAGGAGAACATGGTGCTGAAGTCGTACCGGCGCCCGCCGGTGTCGATCGGGCCGTTCGTGAAGCGGTCGGTCGTCCGCTCGACGGCCGACACGCTCATCGAGCGCTTCGGCGTGAAGGCGCCCGGCCCCACCACGTCCACGCGGATGCTGTCGGGCGGCAACGTGCAGAAGGTGCTGCTGGCGCGTGAGTTCAGCGCCCGCCCGGTGGCGCTCATCGCCGCGTCGCCGACGCGAGGGCTCGACGTCGGCGCGATCGAGACCGTGCGCTCGCTGCTGCTCGACGCGGCGCGCGACGGCGTAGGCGTGCTCCTCATGACCGAGGACCTCGACGAGGCGATCTCGCTCGCCGACCGCATCCTCGTCATGTACGAGGGGCGCATCGCCGGCGAGGTCGAGCGCGGGCACGCCGACATCACCGAGATCGGGCTCCTCATGGGTGGCGGGGGTCGGTCGTGATCCGCATGGAGCGTCGCGTCGAGTCGCCCCGGTGGCTCTCCCTGGCAGTGCCGCTCGGGTCGATCGTCGCCGCGCTCGTGGCCGGTGCGATCCTCATCCTCATCAGCGGCAACGACGTGCTCGACACGTACAGCCGCATCATCGATCGGGCGTTCACGTCGGAGGGCGCGCTGTCGTCGACGATCCTCGCGGCCACGCCGCTGCTGTTCACCGGGCTCGCCGCCGCTGCCGCGTTCCGCATGGGGGTGTTCAACATCGGCGGTGAGGGGCAGTTCGTCATGGGCGCCGTCGCCGCCACCTACGTCGGGCTCGCCACCGGCCCGAGCCTCGGCGCCGGCGCCGTGCCGCTGATGATCATCGCGGGCGCTGCGGCGGGCGCGCTGTGGGCGGGCCTCGTCGGGGTGCTCAAGGCGTTCTTCAACACCAACGAGATCATCGTGTCGCTGATGCTCAACTACATCGGCAGCAACATCGCGTACTACCTCATCTTCAACTCCGAGTCGTACGTGCGGCTGCTCACCGGCTCCGGCAAGGTCTTCCCGCAGGGCCGGCCGCTCGATCCGTCGGCGGAGTGGTCGTTCACCCACATCGGCCCCGTCGACTTCCCGCTCGGCTTCTGGGTGGGCGTGGTCGCCGCCGTGGGGTGCTGGGTGCTGTACCGCTCGACCCGCTACGGCTTCGAGGTGAAGGTCATCGGCGACGCCCCGCACGCGGCGCGGTACGCGGGCATGCGCACCCGCCGCAAGGTGATCGCGGTCATGGGTCTGTCCGGCGCGCTCGCCGGGCTCGGCGGCGCCAGCGACGTCGGCGACATCCGCCACCTCCTCGACCCGAAGGGCCTCCGCCAGGCGGGCTACGGCTACACCGGCATCGTCATCGCGGCGCTGGCCCGGCTCAACCCGTTGGCCGTCGTCGTGGTGTCGATCCTCATCGGCGGCCTCAACAACGCCGGCCGCTCGCTGCAGGGCCCCGACTTCCCGGCCGGCCTCGTCGGCACGCTCCAGGGGATGATCCTCTTCTTCGCCCTCGGCGGCGAGGTGCTGTCGCGGTACCGCATCGGCTGGCGCCGGCGATCGGCGGCGGCGGTGGAGCCGGCATGAACAACAACCTGTTCGTCGTCATCGCGGCCTCGGCGATCTACTACGGGACGCCCCTGTTCTTCGCCGGGCTCGGCGAGGTGATCACCGAGCGCTCGGGCGTGCTCAACCTCGGCGTCGAGGGCATGATGCTGCTCGGCGCGGTGGCGGGCTCCGGCGCCGCGGCCAACGTCACCGGCCCCACGTGGTGGGTGCTGCTCGTGTCGGTGCTGGCGGCGATGCTCGCCGGCGGCCTCGGCGCGCTGCTGCACGCGTTCGCCGTCGTCACGCTGCGCGTCAACCAGACGGTGTCGGGCCTCGCGCTCACGATCCTCGCGGGTGGCGCCGGTCTGTCGTCGTACCTGGCGAACCTGTGGGAGCTGAAGAAGGCGCCCGTGCAGTTCCAGAAGATCGACGTGTTCGGCCTGCGCGACGTGCCGATCCTCGGTCCGATCCTCTTCCACCAGAACGCCCTCACCTACCTCTCGTGGGCGCTCGCGGTGGGGTCGTCCTGGTACCTGTTCCGTTCGCGTCGGGGCCTGCACCTGCGGTCGGTCGGCGAGTCGCCGCAGACGGCCGACGCGGTGGGCATCAACGTCACCCGCTACCGCTACGTGCACACCATCGTCGGCGGCACGCTCGCCGGCATCGGCGGCGCGTTCGTGTCGCTCGCCATCAACACGACGTGGGCCGACGGCGTCACCGCCGGGCAGGGCTGGATCGCCATCGCCCTCGTCATCTTCGGCTTCTGGCGACCCGACCTCACGCTGGCCGGCGCCTACCTGTTCGGCGCGTTCACCAGCCTCAGCTTCACGCTGCAGGAGCGCGGCGTGTCGGTGCCACCGCAGTTCCTCGACTCGCTGCCCTACGTCATGACCATCGTCGTGCTCGTCGCGGTGTCGAGCGGCTGGGCCAAGCGTCGCCTCGGAGCTCCCGCAGCGCTGGGCGTGCCGTACGAGCGCGAGGAGCGCTGACCCACGATGACCGACGGTGACGCCGCGCCGGTCCACCTCGAGTTCCTCGTCGAGCCGTTCGCCGCCGGTCGCCCCGGCCCCCATGTCGCCGCCGGGCTCGACGCGGTGTCGTCGCACGGGTTGTCCGTCGACTTCGGGGCCTTCGCCAACGAGACGTCGGGTGACGTCGACGCCGTCGCAGCGGCCGTCGCCGACCTCCTGCGCTCCTCGTTCGCCGCGGGCGCGTCGCGCGTGTCGGTCGTCGTGCACCGGGACGTCGCGCCGTGACCGCGGACCCGCTCACCCGCGAGTTCCTCGCCGCCCTGCGGCCGGTCGCCGGCGCGCTCGGGGCCGAGTTGGTGCGGCGCCCGACGAGCGGCGACATCCCGGTGCGCTGGCGGGGCGAGGTGGTCGCCGGGTTGCGCCCACCGGTGCTCACCGAGGCGCTCGACCGCATGATCGACCTCGTCGAGCGCGAGCTCGGCGGCCCGCTCGCGACGCTCGACCGCACCGGCAAGCAGCAGGCCATCGCCATCCTCCACGAGCGGGGCGCGTTCACCCTTCGCCGGTCCGTCGACGACGTCGCCGAGGCGATGGGCGTGAGCCGCATCACCATCTACAACTACCTGAACGCCCTGGAGGCGAGTTGACCGACCAGACGCCACGACCGCCGGCCGACCTGCTGGTGCGCAACGCGCGCCTCCTCGTCACGATGGACGCCGAGCGGCGCGAGGTGGCGGGCGGCTGGCTCTCGGTGCGCGACGGTGTGGTCGAGGCCGTCGGCGAGGCGGGCTCGGAGCCGGCGGCGGAACGGGTGGTGGACGCGTCCGGCTGCCTGGTCACGCCGGGCCTCGTCAACACGCACCACCACATCTACCAGAACCTCACACGCGCCCTGCCGCCGGCCACGCGTCACAACCTGTTCGGCTGGCTCACGACGCTGTACCCGATCTGGGCGCACCTCGACGAGGAGGCGTCCTACCTGTCGGCCTGGATCGGGTTCGCGGAGCTCGCGCTCGGCGGCTGCACCACGACGATGGACCACATGTACGTGCACCCGGCCGGCGCCGGCGACCTCATCGCCGCGGAGATCGCCGCGGCGGAGGAGCTCGGCATGCGGTTCTGTGCGACCCGCGGCTCGATGAGCCGCTCGAAGAAGGACGGTGGTCTGCCGCCCGACGAGGTGGTGCAGGACAACGACACGATCCTGGCGGAGTCGGAGCGCCTCGTCGGCGTGCACCACGATCCGTCGGCCCAGGCGATGGTGCAGGTGGCGCTGGCGCCGTGCTCGCCGTTCTCGGTCACCCCCGACCTGATGCGCGCGACGGCCGAGCTGGCCGAGCGCCTCGACGTCCGCCTGCACACCCATCTCGCCGAGGACGCTGACGAGGACGAGTACTGCCTCGACGTCTACCACTGCCGGCCGCTCGAGTACTTCGAGGACGTCGGGTGGGGGAGCGATCGCTCGTGGGTCGCTCACTGCGTGTACCCGAACGCGGCCGAGATCGCGAAGATGGGCGAGTGGGGCACGGGCGTCGCCCACTGCCCGAGCTCCAACATGATCCTCTCCGCCGGGCTCGCCCCGATCGCCGAGCTCCGCGCCGCCGGCGTGCCCGTCGGCATCGGGTGCGACGGCTCGTCGTCGGCCGACTCGGCGTCGCTCTGGATGGAGGCGCGCAACGCGATGTTGCTGGCGCGGCTGCGCGGCGGGCCCGATGCGTTCCAGGCCCGCGACGCCCTGGAGATGGCCACGCTCGGCGGGGCCCGTTGCCTCGGTCGCTCCGGCGTGCTCGGTGTGCTCGAACCCGGCTCGGCTGCCGACCTCGTGGTGTGGCCCCTGGAGGGGGTGCAGTTCGCCGGTGCGCTGAGCGACCCGGTCGAGGCGCTGCTCCGCTGCGGTCCCAACGCCGCGAAGCACACGATCATCGCCGGGCGGGTGGTCGTCGAGAACGGCCGCCTCGTG
Organism: Acidimicrobiales bacterium; assembly: GCA_046331245.1. GTDB lineage: Bacteria > Actinomycetota > Acidimicrobiia > Acidimicrobiales > Microtrichaceae > SSF14. The sequence goes on from JAXLRH010000005.1 coordinate 49,612, forward strand.
ACCGACCAGGTCGAGGACCGCCTCGCTCGGCACAGCGAGGTGGCCCGCCGCCTGCAGGCGCTGGTGACCGCCTAGCTCACGGTGAGTCGACGGTGGGCAGCGGGGGCCCGCCCGGCTTGCAGAGGCTCACGCCGTCGGGGAGTTTCGGGGTGGGCAGCTTCGGCGGCTCGCGGAACGGTGCCTTCTCGAAGTCGAAGCAGTCCTTGAAGTTGGAGGCGTTGGCGTCGCGGTAGGTCATCGCTCCGAGGTTCCACTTCGTCTCGATGAAGCGCAGCACCGACGTGTGGTCGTGCACCACGTGGGACACGTAGTCCTTCTTCGCGAACGGCGAGATGACGACGGCGGGGATGCGGATGCCGTACATGTCGAAGCCGCCCGGCTGATCGCCGGCCTTCACGTCCGGAAGGATGTCGTCGGGCGGGATCGCCGCGGGCGGCGGCACGTGGTCGTACATGCCGCCGTGCTCGTCGTACATGAAGAAGAGCACCGTCTTCTCCCAGGCGGGCGAGCTCATCAGCGCGTTGACGACCATGGCGGTGAAGGCCTCGCCGCGGCCGATGTCGTCGGTCTCCTCGCTGAACTCCTCGTGCCCGGCGCTCACGATGCTGACGGCCGGCAGGTTGCCCGACGCGCAGTCGCGGAGGAACGCCCCGGTGGTGTGCACCTTGTCCTTGTTGGAGGCGTACACGTTGGGGAACAGCAGGATGTCGGGCAGGTCGTACGCGTAGTCGATCCAGCTGATGCCGTGCTGGTTGAGGCGGTCCCAGATGGTGCCGTTGGGAGCGTCGGGGTGCTGGAGCACCTTCGACACGCTGGTCTCGATCATGCCGACGGAGGTCGCGGCCATGAGGTAGCGGCGGTTCGGGTGGGTCTGGCCGGGGACCGACGCGAACCACCTGTCGCACAGCACGAACGTCTCCGCGAGACCGGCGTAGAACGGGAGGTCGGTGCCGTCGAGGTACTTCATCGAGCCGAGGGCCTCCTTGGCGAAGCCGTCCATCGCGCCGCCGTTCACCTGCAGGTGGGTGGAGTTCCAGTTCTGGCCGCCGCCGTCGACGCCGCACGGGCTCTCGAGGTGGGTCACCACCACCGGCGAGCCGTCGGGCCCCGGGTTCGAGTTCGTCGGCGCGCCGTCGGGCCCGAGCGTGAAGCCGTCGCCGCGCTTCAACATGCCGAAGTGGCTGTCGTACGACTGGTTCTCCTGCATGTAGATGACGATGTGCTCCACCTCGGGCAGGGTGTCGACGCCCTCGGGCTTGCTCGGGTCGGGCCGGTCGCCCGGCTTGAACCGCCGTTGCGGCACGGTCGAGGTGGTGCTCGTCGTCGAGGTGGGCCGGGCGCTCGTGGTGGACCGGCCCGCCGACGCGGCGGAGCTGTCTCCGTCGTCGGAGGAGCACGCGGCCCCGATCGACGCGGCCAGCATGGCGGCGAGCACTTCCCGGCGGGACTGGTGAGGAACGTTCACGGGTGACGACCCTAGGTGCGCCGGACGTTGCGTGGGTGACCGATCGGTGACACGGCGATGGCCCGCCGGTGAATCTGGCAGGCTGTCCCCGATGCGGTCGCTCACCACACCCGACGGACCGATGGGCGCGATCGTCGCCGAGCCCGCGAGCTCGCCACGCGGCGGCATCGTCGTGCTGCAGGAGGCGTTCGGTCTCACCGACCACATCGGCAACATCTGCACCCGGCTGGCCGCCGACGGGTGGCTCGCCGTGGCCCCGGCCCTCTACCACCGCACCGGCTCGCCGGTGCTCGCCTACGGCGACTTCGACGCGGTGGCGCCGCACTTCATGGCGCTGACTCCCGAGGGGTTGGCGATGGACGTCGCAGCAGCGATCGGCGTGCTCGACGAGGCCGGGGTCGCGCCGACGTCGCGCGGCGTGGTCGGCTTCTGCGCCGGCGGCGCCATCGCGCTGTGGGCGGCGACGGTGTTCGACCTCGGCGCGGCCGTCACGTTCTACGGCGGCGGCGTGGTGAACGGACGCTTCGGGCTGGAGCCGCTCGTCGAGCTCGCTCCGGCGCTGCGGGCGCCGTGGCAGGGCCACTACGGCGACCTCGACGGCGGCATCCCCGTCGAACAGGTCGAGGCGCTGCGCGCCGCGACCGGGGTGGCGCCGGTCGAGACCGAGCTCCATCGCTACGCGACGGCCGGCCACGGCTTCAACTGCGACGACCGCGACGCCTACGACGAGCCGTCCGCGACGCTCGCGTGGAGTCGCACCTTGTCCTGGTTCGCGGCCCACCTCGACCACGCGTACCCCGGGTCGACGTCGTGACGATCGGGCTCGCCGCGGTCAACGTCGGCGTGCCCCGCGTGCTCGCCGACGCGGCACGCACCGGCGGCGACGCGGTGTGGAGCGGCATCGCGAAGCAGCCCGTCGCCGCCGGCACGACGCTGTGGCTGTCGCTGGTCAACCTCTCCGGCGACGGGCAGGCCGACCTCACGGTGCACGGCGGTCTGGACAAGGCCGTCTACGCCTACCCGTCGGAGCACCTCGCCGAGTGGGCGGCCGAGCTCGAGGTCGACGCGACCGAGCTCGGCCCGGCCGCGTTCGGCGAGAACCTCGCGACGATCGGGGTCACCGAGGCCGACGTCTTCGTGGGCGACGTCTGGGGCTGGGGCGACGCGTTGCTCGAGGTGTGCCAGCCGCGCTGGCCCTGCTTCAAGCTCGCCCTCCATCGTGGCCGCGCCGACATCCAGCAGCGCATGCGGCGAAACGGCCGCACGGGCTGGTACCTGCGCGTGCTCCAGCCCGGCGAGGTGCCCGTGGACGGGCCGATCGAGGTCGCCCGTCGCGACCCCGCCGCCATCTCGATCGCCGATGCCCACGTCGCGATGGGGGACCGGCACCTCGACCACCACGACCTCGTCGCTGCGGCGGCCGCGCACGATCGCTTGGCCGAGGAGTGGCGGGGCCCGCTGCGGGAGCGCCTCGCCCGCTCCTGATGAGTGTTGCGCCGCCGCGATCGGTATCATGACGGCATGCCTGAAGGAGCCGACTGGATCGTCATCATCGTGCTGGTTGTGCTGCTCTTCGGAGGCACCCAGATCCCCAAGCTGGCACGCTCGTTGGGCCAGGCCCAGAAGGAGTTCAAGGCGGGTCTGAAGGAGGGCGCGCAGGACGACGAGCCGTCGGGGTCGACGTCCACCGACGCCGACAAGTCCTGAGCCGCTGACCCTCGTCGAGTTCGTCACCTACGGCGCCGCCGTCTACTTCTTCGGCTTCGGCGCGGGGTTCCTCCTGCGACCGGAGCTGGCCGACCAGATGGGCCTCGCCTGGACCGGACCGGCCGGGCGCACCGAGATCCGCTGCTACTACGGCGCGGTGTCCTGGGCGCTGTCGGCGTTCCTCGTCTATCTGGTGCGGCGCGGCGACGCGCTCGATGCCCTCACGCTGGTGCTCTTCCTCGCGACGGGCGTGTTCGTGTCCCGGGTCGTCGGCACGACGATCGACCGTGCGTGGGGCGAGCGGTACACGCGCGTCGCGGTGCCGGTCGAGGCCGCGTTCGTGCTGGTCGTTGCCGTCGTCCGCCTGCGTGGCTGATGTCGTAGCGTCCGGTGGCACGACGACATCGGAGGTTGCCATGGACGACGCGAGCATCGTGAGCCGGATCAGCGAGCTCGTCGAGGACGAGCACCGCCTGAGCGAACACGTCGTCTCCGGCGGAGCGACCGCCGAGGACCGCGAGCGACATGCGGCGCTCGAAGTCGAGCTGGACCGCTGCTGGGACCTCTTGCGCCAGCGCCGCGCCCGGCGTGAAGCGCATCAGGACGTGGACGACGCGACCGTCCGCTCCGCCGACGTGGTGGAGCACTACGAGCAGTAGCGCCGGCCGCCCGGGCAACGCGCGGTCAGCCTCCCATCACGCGCCGAGGCTGCCGGCGAGCGCGACGAGGTGGTCGCCGTAGCGCGAGAGGAACGCGGGGTCGTCAGGACGTGAGCCGCTGACGAGCTCGCACACGTCGGGCAGCAGCAACGGGTAGAGCACGGCCCCGAACAGGGAGAGCAGGAGCATCGCCGGGTCGAGCCCGGCGGGGGCGCGCCCGGCGGCCTGCTCCGTGGCGATCCACGCGACGCGGTCGGCGTAGCGGGCGCGCCGCTGCTCGGCGCCGGCGGCGCCCTGGTCCTCGTCGTCGGCTTCGAGCGATTCCCACAGCAGCACGCGGAGCCACTCGGGGTCGTTCGCCGCGGCGGCGAGGAACGCGGCGAGCGCGTCGGGCAGCTGCGCGGCGGTCCCCATGAGCTCGCCGCCGCCACGGAGGCGGCGTTCCGCCATCACCGCCTGGTAGAGCGCCCGCTTGCCGCCGAAGTGGTGCGAGATGAGCTGCTTGTTGAGCCCGGCCCGCTGCGCGATCACCTGCGTGCGTGCGCCGGCGTACCCGTGCGCCGCGAACTCCTCGAGCGCGGCGTCGAGGATCCGCTCACGGCTTCGTTCCGGATTCCGCTCCCGACCTGCCATCGCCCCTCCTCTCCGTTATCATCCATGTGGATGATAACTGACGACCACGCTCCGGACGTGCCGGAGCACGCACCCGAACCCGAGCGGGCCGATCCGCGCCGGTGGGTCACGCTCGCCATCCTCCTCACGGCGGTCCTCATCGCGGCGCTCGACTCCACCGTGCTCAACGTGGCCATCCCCACGATCCTCCGCGAGTTCCGCACCACGCTGCCGTCGCTCCAGTGGGTGATCACCGGCTACAGCCTCACGTTCGCCGCGCTGCTCATCATCGGCGGGCGGCTCGGCGACATCTTCGGCGCCCGCCGCATGTTCGTGATCGGCGCCGCGCTGTTCGGCGTCGGCTCGCTCATCGCGTCGCTGTCGACGGGCGTGGTCACGCTGGTCGTGGGCGAGGCGGTCATCGAGGGCATCGGTGCGTCGCTCATGCTGCCGGCCACGATGGGCATCCTCTCGTCGACGTTCGTCGGGCGTGAGCGCGGCACCGCGTTCGGCGCCTGGGGCGCGACGCTCGGCGCCGCCGTCGCTTTCGGCCCGCTGCTCGGCGGATTCCTCACCACGCACTACTCGTGGCGGTGGGCGTTCCGCATCAACGTGATCGTGGTGCCGTTCGCCATCCTCGGCGCCATGCTCTTCATGCCCCGTGTGGCGCCCAAGGGTGAGCGCCAGCGCATCGACGTGCGGGGCGCGGCGCTCATCGCCACCGGCATGTTCGCGCTCGTCTTCGGCATCAGCGAGGGCGGCACCTACGGGTGGTGGCGCCCGCTGCAGTCGCTGGACATCGGAGGCGTCGGTTTGTGGCCGTCGTCGCGTCCCGTCTCGATCGTGCCCATCGCGTTCGTCGTGTCGGCGCTGCTGCTGTGGGCCTTCCTCCGCACCGAGCGGGCGCTCGAGCGCGCCGACGCCGGCCCGCTCTTCGAGTTCGGCCAGCTGCGGTTCCCGGCCTTCCGCTGGGGACTGGCCACGCTGGTGTTCCTCGCCATGGGCCAGATCTCGTTCCTGTTCATCCTCTCGGTGTTCCTGCAGGACAGCCTCCACCTGTCCGCCGTCGACACCGGCCTCTGGCTCGTCCCGTCGGGCGTGTTCATCGTCGCCGGATCGCAGCTCGGCGCCCGCCTCACCCGGCGCATCGACACCACCCGGGTCGTGCAGATCGGCCTGCTGCTCGAAGCGGTCGGGCTCGGTGCGGTGGCCCTCGCCGTCACGCCGTCCATCACGTACGCGCGACTGCTGCCCGGGTTCGCGCTGTTCGGTGTGGGCATCGGCTTCGCCGGCTCGCAGCTCACGAACGTGGTGCTCGCCGACATCGAGCCGCACAAGGCCGGCGCGGCGAGCGGCGCCAACACGACGGTGCGGATGATCGGGTCGTCGCTCGGCATCGCCGTGATCAGCAGCCTGCTCAGCCTCGAGACCACCCGCCGCGCCGTCGACCTGCTCGGCTCGACGCCGGGTCTGTCGCCGGCGGTGCGGGCCCGCGCCATCGCCGCCGTGCGCGGGAGCGGCGTGAACTTCGCACCCCACGCCGGCACGCCCGCCGGCGAGGTGAAGGTGCTCCGCCACGTGCTCGACACCGCCGTCGCCTCGGCGGCGCGCCCGCCGCTGCTCTACGGCACCGCGGTCGTGACGGTGGGCACGCTCGTGTCGCTCCTGATCCCGCTCATCGGCGGCGCCGATCGCGGCGAGACACCCGAGCAGGTCGAGGTCGCCGTCGAGTCCGAGCTGCTCGCCGACTCGGTCGCCGTCCAGTAGCCGCGCCCAGTAGCACCGTCCGGTCGCGCTCGGCTCGCAGCGGTACCGTCTGGGCGATGAGCTCCACGGACCGCCCCATCGCCGACCGCTACCGCGACATCGCCGCCGGCTTCACGGCGCGGGTCGAGGCGGTGCCGCCCGATGCGTGGTCGAACCCCGCGCCGCCCGACGGGTGGGACGCCCGCGACGTCGTGCGCCACCTCACCGAGTGGGTGCCGGGCCTGCTGGCGACCGGCGCCGGTGTGGTGGTGCCGGAGGGGCCGTCGGTGGACGACGATCCTGCGGGGGCGTGGGCCAACCTCGACCGTGCGTTGCAGGCCACGCTCGACGACCCGTCGGTGCACGAGCGCCGCTTCTCCCATCCGCAGGCCGGCGACCACCCGCTCGACCAGGCCATCGGCATGTTCGTGATGGGCGACGTGCTGCTGCACACCTGGGACCTCGCCCACGCCACCGGCCAGGACGAGACGCTCGACGCCGACGAGGTGGCGGCCATGTACGAGGGGATGCTCCCGCTCGACGAGATGCTGCGTCAGAGCGGGCAGTACGGCCCGAGGGTGGACGTGCCCGACGACGCCGACACCCAGACGAAGCTCATCGCGTTCATCGGCCGGCAGCCCTGACGCCGGACAGCCTGATTCGGCCCTGACTCAGCCGGGCGCGAGGCCGGTCAGCTCGAACCGGTCGACGTCGACGAGGCCCTTGTCGGTGATGCGCAGCTGCGGGATCACCGACAGGCCCAGGAAGCTGAGCTGCATGAACGGCGCCTCGATGGTGATGCCGAGCGAGCGGCCGGCCGCCACGAGGGTGTCGAGCTCGTCGGCCACCTCGTGCGACCGGCGCGGCGACATGAGGCCGCCGATGGGCAGCCGCACCTCGGCCAGCACCCTGCCGTCGAGCATCACGACCTGGCCGCCGCCGATCTCGCGGAGCCGGTTGACCGCCGCCGCCATCTCGGCCGGCCCGCCGGCGCCGCGGTGGCCGATCGCCATGCAGTTGTGCGCGTCGTGCGCGACGGTCGACGCGATGGCGCCTCGCTCGATGCCGAAGCCGCTCACGTAGCCGAGGCCGACGCGCCCGGTGAGGCGGTGGCGCTCGACGCAGGCGATGCGTGCGACGTCGAGCGACGGATCCCCGACGTCGAGGGTGAGGTGCGAGGTGGTGAGCGAACCGCCCACGACACCGATCACCTTCGCCCGGCCGCCGGCCGGGGGCTCGAGCGCGAAGTCGTCCGCGCCGAGGTCGGTGTCGAGGTGGATCGACGATCGCATCCACTCCGGCGCCGGCGTGTCCTCGATGAGGCCGTCCACGAGTTCGCCGCCGCGCGCCACCACCGAGCCCCGCTGCCACACCGTCGACGGCTGCCAGGTGCCGAGCGCGTCGAACGCGAGGATGTCGGCCTGGTAGCCGGGCGCCAGCGAACCGAGGTGCGTGAACCCGTGGTAGAGCGCCGGGTTGGTCGACGCCAGGACGATCGCGTCGACCTCGCTCACGCCGGCCGCGACCGCCCGCCGTGCGCAGTCGTTGACGTGGCCGAGCGTGCGGAGCGTGTCCGGCTCGCGGTCGTCCGTGCAGAAGGCGACGAGATCGGTGCCGCCGCTCAGCACCATCGGGATGAGGTCGTCGAGGTTCTTCGACGCCGACCCCTGCCGGACGAAGACCCACATGCCCTTCATGCGCTTCTCGACCGCCTCGTCGAGCTCGGTGCACTCGTGGTCCGATTCGACGCCGGCGGCGAGGTAGGCGTCGAGCAGGTGCCCGCGGAGACCGGGCGCGTGGCCGTCGACCCGCCGTGTGCCGGCGGTGGCGATGCGCGCCATCATCTCGGGGTCGCCGCCGATCACGCCGGGGAAGTTCATGACCTCGGCGACGCCGATGGCGCCGTGGGCGTCGAGCAGGTCGGCGACGTCGCCATGGTCGAGCTCGGCGCCGGACGACTCGAACGGCGATGCCGGCACGCACGACGACGCGCACACGCCGAAGTGGAACGGCAGGCCGGCGGCGGCCTCGATGAGCGCCGCGACACCCGGGATGCCGAACACGTTGGCGATCTCGTGGGGGTCGGCGGCGACCGCCGTCGTGCCGTGGGGGAGCACGGCGCGCACGAACTCGTCCACCCACAACTTGGTCGACTCGAGGTGCATGTGGGCGTCGACGAACGCGGGGGTGAGCGCGGCGCCGCCGACGTCGACGGTCTCGATCGCGTCGCGGTCGCCCCAACCGACGATGCAGCCGTCTGCGATCGCGAGCGACGTGTCCACCCACGAACGGGTGGACGAGACGAACACGCGCCCGCCGCGGATGAGCAGATCGGCGGGGGCGTCGCCGCGGGCGACGGCCAGGCCGTGGGAGGAGACCGACGGGCGTGCCATCCCGGGATCGTACGCGTGCAAGGCTCGTGCACATGCAACAGGTGGTCATCACGCAGTACGGCGGTCCCGAGGTCCTGAAGGTGCGCGAGGCGCCCGATCCCACACCGATGCGCGGCGAGATCCGCATCGCCGTGGCCGCGGCCGGGCTCAACTTCGCCGACGTGTCGGCGCGTGTCGGCCTGTACGCCGACGCGCCCAAGCCGCCCATGACCGTGGGGTACGAGGTGTCGGGCGTCGTCGACGCGGTCGGGGGCGGGGTGGAGGAGTTCGCCGTGGGCGACCGGGTGCTCGCGCTCACGCGGTTCGGTGGCCAGTCGTCGAGCGTCGTCGTGCCGGTGCACCAGGCGGTGTCGCTGCCGGCCGAGCTCGACCTCGTGCACGCGGCGGCCATCCCCGTGAACTACCTCACGGCGTACCTCATGCTCGTCCGCCTCGGCTCGGTGCGCGAGGGCCAGTCGGTCCTCATCCACGCAGCGGCCGGAGGCGTGGGGTTCGCGTCGCTCCAGATCTGCAGGAAGCTCGGCGCCGTCACCTACGGCACGGCGAGCGCCGGCAAGCACGAGCGGCTCCGCGAAGCGGGCCTCGATCACCCCATCGACTACCGCACCCAGGACTTCGCGGTGGAGGTCAACCGGCTCACCAAGGGCCGCGGCGTCGACGTCATCCTCGACGCGGTCGGCGGCGCGACCACCCGCAAGAACTATGCGCTGCTGCGACCGATGGGCCGCCTCTTCATGTTCGGCGCGTCGTCCACGTCGCAGGACCCGAAGCGCAACCTGCTCAAGGTGGCGTCGTCGCTCGCGCAGTTCCCGATCTTCCATCCCATCGCGCTGATGAACGCGAACAAGGGCGTGTTCGGCATCAACCTCGGTCACCTGTGGGAGGAGAAGGAGATGATGCGCGAGGTGCTCACCGAGCTGCTGCAGTGGTGGGCCGACGGCATCATCGAACCGGTCGTCGACTCGACGTTCCCGTTCAGCCGGGCGGGCGACGCGCACGACCAGCTCCAGCAGGCCCGCAACATCGGCAAGGTGCTGCTCATCCCCGACTGAGGCGGCGCTCCGGGACGGGCGCTACACGAGCTCGGGCGCGACCGTCGCCTCGTTGCGCGACGCCCGCACCGACTGCACGCCGTCGAACGCCAGCAGGGCGAGCGCAACCCAGATGAGGGCGAAGCCCGCGAGCCGCGACGGCGGCATGGGCTCGTGGTAGTGGAGCCACCCCAGCAGCAGCTGGCCCCACGGCGTGAGGTACTGCAGCAGGCCGATCATGACCAGCGGGATGCGGCGTGTCGCCACGCCGAACAGCAGCAGCGGCACGGCCGTGACCGCGCCCAGGGCCAGCAGCTTCACGTCGAGGAACGCGCTGTGGTTGCCGATGGCGGTGCGGCCGGTGAGGAACGCCCACAGCAGGCCGCCCGCGGCCAGCGGGAACAGCAGCGCGGTCTCGGCGGTGAGGGAGGCCACCGTCTCGAGCCCCACCTTCTTCTTCAGGTAGCCGTACCCGGCGAAGGTGAACGCGAGCGTGAGGGCGATCCACGGCACCTGGCCGTAGGCGACGGCGAGGATGAGCACGGCCGCGCCACCGAACGCGAGGGCGCCCACCTGCAGCGGCCGGACGCGCTCCTTGAGGAGGAAGACGCCCATCGCGACCGTGACGATCGGGTTCACGAAGTAGCCGAGTGACGCGTCGATCACGCGATCGACGCTCACAGCCCACACGTACACGAGCCAGTTCACGCTGAGGAGCAGACCGGCGGCGGCGATGAGGGCGGCGCGGCGCGGATCGCGTCGGAGGTCGGCGAGCCACGACCAGTTCCGCTGCACGGCGAGCACCACGAGCATCATCACGAACGACCACACGATGCGGTGTGCGAGCACCTCGAGCGGGCCGGTCGGTTCGAGGGAGTGGAAGTACAGCGGGAACAGGCCCCACAACGAGTAGCTCGCGATGCCGGCGAGGATCCCCACCTGGTGTTCGGAGCGTTGCTGCACGCGACGACCCTACGTGCTCGGCCCCGTCGCGCCCGTGCGGTTTTGCGTCGGCCATGCCCGCCCCGTCCCACGTCTCCCGCTCCGTCCCCCACAGGTGTGAAGCCTCTGTTTCGAACCGCCCGGGCGAGGGGTTCCGGCGGTAACGTCCGCAGCGATGAGCGTCGTGGTGCCCACCTCCCTCGATGACGCGCTCGACGCGTTGGCGGCCCATCCCGACGCGCATCTCCTCGCCGGCGGTACCGACCTGATGGTGGAGGTGAACTTCGGCCACCGGCGTCCCGAGCACGTGATCTCGATCGGACGGCTGCCGGAGCTGCGCACCTGGAGCATCGACCTCGACGCCGGTGCGGTGCGCATCGGCGCGGCCGTCACGTACGCGGAGTTGATGGCATCCGACGTCGCGGTGCTGGTGCCGGCGCTCGCCGAGGCGTCCCGCACGGTGGGGTCCCCGCAGATCCGCAACGCGGGCACGCTCGGCGGCAACCTCGGCACGTGCTCGCCGGCGGGTGACACGCTCCCGGTGCTCGCCGCGCTGGGCGCGACGGTGGAGCTGGCCTCGTCGTCCGGCCGCCGCCGGGTGCCGATCGGCGAGTTCATGGTGGGCCCCAAGCGCAACACCGCAGCGCCCGGCGAGCTCGTCTGCGCCGTGGAGGTGCCGGTGATCGACGGCTGGCAGGGCTTCGCGAAGGTGGGCACGCGCAACGCGATGGTGATCGCCGTGTGCAACGCCGCACTCGTGGTGGACCGTTCGCTCGCCATCCTGCGCGTGGCGATGGGCTCGGTCGGGCCCACGGTGCTGCGGGCCGAGGACGCTGAGGCGTGGCTCGCCGACCGGGTCGACTGGGACGCGTTGCGTCTCGTCGGGGACGCCGGCGACGGCTCCGGCGTCGAGGGGCTGTGCCGCGAGTTCGGCGACCGGTGCGCCGCGGTGGCCCTGCCGATCGACGACCACCGCTCCACTGCCGACTACCGCCGACACGCCGTGGGCGTGCTGGCCGGCCGCCTCGCCCGCCGGGCCTTCATCGGGGAGCGCGCGCGATGAGCGGCGAGTCGGCGGGCAACGAGGCGTATCGGCTGCGCGTCAACGGCGCCGACCACGACGTGACCGACGCGTGGATCGGCGAGTCGCTGCTCTACGTGCTGCGCGAGCGGTTGGGGTTTGCCGCGGCGAAGGGCGCGTGCGAACAGGGCGAGTGCGGCTCGTGCTCCGTGCTCGTCGACGGCGAGCTGGTGTGCTCGTGCCTCGTGCTCGCCGGAGCGTCGGTGGGTCGCGAGATCACGACCGTGGAAGGGCTCGCCCCCGACGGCGCGTTGACCGACGTGCAGCAGGCGTTCGTCGAGGCGGGCGCAGTGCAGTGCGGCTTCTGCACGCCGGGCCTCATCGCGGCCGTGCACGACCTGCTCGACCGGTCGCCCGATCCCTCCGAGATCGAGATCCGCGAGGCCCTGTCGGGCAACATCTGCCGGTGCACCGGCTACGGCCGCATCGTCTCGGCCGTGCAGCTCACCGCCGAGACCCGTCGGGCGGCGCGGTGACCGTCGCCGACACCGGCGTCGAGGTCACGGCCCCGCCGGTCGCGGGCTCCGGTCGCATCGGCGACAGCCCCCTGCGACCCGACGGCGTGGCCAAGGTGCAGGGCCGGTTCGCCTTCTCGTCCGACATGTGGATCGACGGCATGCTGCACGGCGCGACGCTGCGGTCGCCCCACCCGTCGGCGCGCATCCTGTCGATCGACGTCACGCCGGCGCTCGCGATCCCCGGCGTCGCCTGCGCCATCACCGCGGCGGACGTGCCCGGCGCGAACGCCTACGGACTGATCGCCCAGGACCAGCCGGTGTTCGCCGTCGACGTCGTGCGCTACCAGGGCGAGCCCGTGGCGGCCGTCGCGGCCGACCATCCCGAGACGGCCCGGCGGGCGCTCGCCGCGATCGTCGTGGAGTACGAGCCGATGGCGCCGCTCACCGACCCCGAGGTGGCGATCGCCGGCACGCACCCGCCGCTGCACCCCGACGGCAACGTGTTCCGCCACCAGGAGGTCGTGGCCGGCGATCCGACGGTGGTCGGCGAGGTGCAGGTCGAGGGCACCTACGAGATCGGCATGCAGGACCAGGCGTTCCTCGGCCTCGAGTCGGCGGTGGCGATCCCCGACGAGGACGGCGGCGGCGTCGAGCTGTTCGTCGCGACCCAGTGGCTGCACGAGGACCGCAAGCAGCTGGCGTCGTGCCTCGGCCTCCCCGAGCACCAGGTGCGGCTCACCCTCGGCGGGGTCGGCGGCGCGTTCGGCGGACGCGAGGACATCAGCCTGCAGGTGCACACCGCGCTGCTCGCGCTGCGCACCGGCCGCCCGGTCCGTGTGCACTACAGCCGCGAGGAGTCGTTCTTCGGGCACGTCCACCGGCACCCCGCCACCATCTGGATGCGCCACCACGCCGACCACAACGGGCGCCTGCTCAAGGTCGAGGCCCGCATGGTGTTCGACGGCGGCGCCTACGCGTCCACGAGCCACGCCGTGCTCTTCAACGCCGTCACCCATGCGCAGGGTCCGTACCGCTGCGACAACGCGGTGGTCGACGGATGGGCGGTGCGCACCAACAACCCCCCGTGCGGCGCGATGCGGGGGTTCGGCGTGGTGCAGGCCTGCTTCGCGCACGAGTCGCAGATGGACAAGCTCGCCGTCGCGTGCGACATCGACCCGATCGAGCTCCGCCTGCTGAATGCGATGGAGACCGGCGACCTGCTCATCACCGGCCAACCGGTGGACAGCGTGGCGCCGGTGGCGCGGTGCATCAGCGAGGCGGCGGCACTGCCGATGCCCCCGGCCGCGACGGCCGACGACGACGTGATGTGGCTGCCCGGGGGCGCCGGGCGCGTGACCGACCGGCCCGACGTGGTGCGGGGCGTGGGCTTCGCGGTGTCGATCAAGAACCTCATGTACTCCGAGGGGTTCGACGACTACTCGACGGCCCGCTGCCGCCTCGCCGACGGCATCGTCACGCTCAAGTTCGCGACGGCGGAGGTGGGGCAGGGGTTCGTGACGATCGCGGGACAGATCGCCCGCACGGTGCTCGGCATCGACACGGTCGTGCTCGAACCGATGGACACGCTGATCGGCTCGTCCGGTTCGACGTCGGCCTCGCGGCAGACGTGGATGTCCGGTGGCGCCGTCGACCTCGCCTGCCGCACCGTCCGCGAGGCGTGGTTCGAGCAGCTCGGCGACCGCTACGGCGTCAACCCCCTGGCGCTGGTGGTGGAGGGCGACGAGCTCGTCGACACCGAGTCGGGGCGCGTCATCCCCGTGGTCGAGGCGGCCGACGGCGTGGTCGTCGACGAGACCGTGCAGTACCGCCATCGCCCGACGGTCGAGCCCGACGCCGCCGGCCAGGGCAACAGCCACGTCGCCTTCGCGTTCGTCGCCCATCGTGCGGTCGTCGACGTCGACCCGGAGCTGGGGCTCGTCCGCGTGGTGCAGATCGCCACGGCGCAGGACGTCGGCGTGGCGCTCAACCCGTTGTCGGTGATCGGCCAGATCGAGGGTGGCATCGCCCAGGGCCTGGGGCTCGCGGTGATGGAGGAGATCGTCGTGGCGGACGGGCTCATCCGGAACCCGTCGTTCACGGACTACCTGCTGCCCACGTTCCTCGACGCACCCGATGTTGCGGTCTCCCTGGTCGAGGAGTACGAGCCGCAGGCGCCCCTCGGGGCGAAGGGCGTGGGCGAGCCGCCCTGCATCTCGGTCACCCCGGCGATCGTGGCCGCCATTCGCAACGCGACCGGTCGGGATCTGACCCGCGTGCCGGTGCGCCCCCAGGACATCTGCCGCTGAAGCTCCCGCGCTGTTCCCCGATCGGAACCGGGCGTCGGTCAGAGGAGTGAGCGGAGCAGGGCGCGGGTGGCGTCGGCCTCGGGGCCGGGCCGGGTGAACTCGACGGCGACGAACTCGGTGACGCCGACGCCCTCCATCGCGAGGATCTGCTCGCGCACCTCGGTCTCGCTGCCGATGATGGCGACGTCCGCCGGGCCCTCGACGCCCTCGCGGTCGAGCATCGCCCGATAGCTCGGGAGGAACCCGTACACCTCGAACACCTTGCCGCAGCGTGCGCGGGCGGTGGCCTCGTCGTCGGTCACGAGAACGGGGAGTGCCGCGACCACACGCGGCGGCTTGCGGCCGGCGTCGGTGGCGGCCGCCGTGATCGACGGCACGATGTGCTGTTCGAGCGTCTTCGGCCCGGTCATCCACGTGACGGTGCCGTCGGCGACGCGACCGGCGAGGTCGAGCATCCGCGGCCCGAGCGCGGCGACGACGACGTCGGGCGTGGGGATACCGGGAGGCACGGTGAGCGTCATCGACGCCGACACGGACTCCCCGGTGTGCGCCACGCTCTCGCCGCGCAGCAGCGGCATGAGCACCGCGAGGTGGTCGGCCATGTGGCGCGCCGGATGGTCGAAGCTCATGCCGAACATGTTCTCGATCACCATCTGGTGGCTGAGCCCGATGCCCAGCGTCAGCCGGCCGCCACTCGCCGCCTGCGCGGTGAGCGCGAGCTGCGCCATCGTGACGGGGTGCCGCGGGTACGTCGGGACGACTGCGGTGCCGAGCCAGAGGTCGGGCACCTCACGCCCGACGACGGCGAGGAGCGAGAGGGCCTCGAACCCGAAGATCTGCGGGACCCACCACGATGCGAACCCGTCGTCGTGCGCTCGCGTCGCCGAGGCGATGAGGTCGTCGAATGTGCCGCCGGCGCTGGCCGCCGAGTCGAAGATGCCGATGTCCATCGCGGCAACCTACCCCCCGCGCCGCCGGGGCGGCGCGGGGGAGGGCCGCGGCGCGCTACTTCATGCGCCGGTAGATGGTGGTCTGCGTGCTGGCGGGATCCTCGACGAAGCAGCCCTCGGTGTGGTCGACGGTCTTGAGCCACGAGGGCTCCGCGTTGAGCGCGTGGTCGGCCGACTCCATCTCGGCGATCGACTCGTAGCCGGTGAGCCAGCCGACGGCGCCGTACGGGCCCGTGAGGTTCCGCATGAACATCGTCTGGAGGCCGGTGATCGACGCCGCCGTCATGGCGAGCTCGACGCCGGCCGCCATGGCTCGGCCGACCTGGCCTCCGGCGATCACCGCCTGCACGCCGCCGACGTACGTGAGGTTGCGCTCGGGCTCGGGCACGCCGTGGAGCGGCTGGAGCAGGCTGTCGTCGAGGCCGCCCGCAGCGAACGTCGCGGCCTGGTTGGTGAGATCGCCGTAGCCCTTGTCGGCCATCAGGCGGTCGCCGATGGACTCGAGCGTTGCGAGATCGGGCACCCATGTCGTCCACGACACGGTGCCGAACCCGGGCGAGTAGACGGTGGCCCAGAGCTGGACCTCCTGGTGGGCGACCGCCTGCACCTTGTCGCAGATGGACGCGGCCCAGTCGAGCGCGTCGGACCCGTTGCCGCCGGCCAGACGGGCGCGGCGAGAGAAGAGATACATGAACAACCCCCTTGAACATCGGGGCCGGGCCGGGCGCCCCGTCCTTGACACTCGTCCTCGGAGCGGGGGAGGTCAACCATGAGGCGCGCGCCTGAGGTGGCGGCGCGTCAGCGGTCGGCGAGCTCGGAGAGGAGCTGCCACGTGGCCTCGACGTGGTGGCGCTCGGTGAGCCGCGAGCCGATGCACACGCGCAGCGCCCGTCGCCCGTCGAGGATCGTCGGGGTGACCTGAGCGTGTCCACCGGCGTTGACGGCGTCGACCAGCGCGCCGGTGGCCTCGTCGCCGGAACGCAGCGCGAGGCACACGAGGTTCATCGACCGCGGCGCCAGCAGCTCGAACCGCTCGTCGGCGCGCACCCACTCCTCGAGCTCGGTGGCGAGCGCCACGTGCGCCCGCATCATGTCGGCGATCGCGTCCACCCCGTCGAGCCGCAGCACGAACCACGCCTTGAGCGAGCGGAAGCGGCGGCCGAGCGGCACCTGCCAGTCGCGGTAGTCGATGACGGCGCCGGCGTCCGCTGCGGCGGTGCGCAGGTACTCGGGCTGGATCGAGAGCGTCTCGATGAGCGACCCCCGGTCGCGCACCCAGAAGAAGGAGCAGTCGAACCCGACCCCCATCCACTTGTGGCCGTTGGTGACGTAGCTGTCGGCGAGCTCCACGCCGTCGTTCACCCACCGGTACTCGGGGCAGAGGGCGGCGACGCCGCACATGGCGGCGTCCACGTGGAGCCAGGCACCGGCCGCCGAGCAGATCGGGGCGATCGCGGCGACGGGATCGAACGCCTCCGACGACGTCGTGCCGGCCGTGGCGCACACGAAGAACGGCACGAGGCCGTTCGCCACGTCCGCCTCGATGGCGGCGGCGAGCGCGTCGGGGCGCATCGCGAAGCGCTCGTCGTGGTCGACCACGTGGATCTGCTCCGGTCCGATCCCGGCGACGCGCAGGCCCTTCTCGATCGACGAGTGCGCCTGCGAGGTGCAGTACGCGACGAGCTGATCGGGTCGCGCCGACGCCCGGTGGCGCGCGGCGAGGATCGCGCACAGCGTCGAGCTCGACGCGCTGTCCTGGATCACGCCGTTGCCGAGGAAGTGGGCCGGCAGGGCGAGGAGCTCCACCAGCCAGTCCATCACCAGGGTCTCGAGCTCGGTGACCGACGGGCTCGTCGCCCAGCTGAACCCGTTGACGCCGAGCCCGGCGCACAGGAGGTCGCCGAGGATCGACGGGAACGACGTGTTGGCGGGGAAGTACGCGTAGAAGTTCGGCGACTGCCAGTGCGTGAGGCCGTCGAGGATGGGACCGTCGACGTCGCGCATCACCGCGTCGAACGACTCGGGCGCTGCGGGCGGGTGGGCCTCGAGCCGTGCGCGCACCTCGCCCGGCTGCACCTGCGACAGCACTGGAAACGACCCGACCCGTGCGTGGTAGTCGGCGATCCAGTCGATGAGGTCGTGTCCGGCGGCTCGGAACTCGTCAGGTGTCATGCGGGCCATTGTTGCCGGGGCCCGCTGCCGGCAACCACAACTCGAACGTCGCGCCGCGACCCGCGGCCGGCTCGACGCAGCGGAGGTCGCCGCCCCCGGCCCGGGCGATGGCCCGTGAGATCGTGAGGCCGAGGCCCGTGCCGCCGTCGCGGCGGGCTCGGGCGTCGTCCAGGCGGGCGAACCGCTCGAACACGAGCTCGCGGTCCGCCGGCGGGATCGGCTGCCCGTCGTTGGTCACGGCGAGCAGCGCCCAGCCACCCGACTCGGCGATGGTGACGTCGATCGCGGAGCCGGCTGGAGCGTGTCGACGGGCGTTCTCCAGCACGTTCGCGATGGCTCGCCCGATGTCGTGCCGGCGGCCGCGCACCGCGAGGGCGCTCGTGGCCGGAGCGGTGATGCGGATCCGAACGCTGGGCTCGGGCGCCGCGTCGGCTCGTTCGGTGCGGGCGATCTCCGACCGGGCGAGCTCCACGAGGTCGAAGTCCGACACGGTCTCGTCGGTCTGTCCCGCATCAAGGCGCGAGAGGTCGAGCAGGTCGCCCACCAGGCGCCCGAGCCGGCGGCTCTCGCGCACGACGTCGACGGCGAGGGCCTCGCGCTCGTCGCGGTCGGGCGCTCCCTGCACCAACCGCTCGGCCGACGCCCCGATGGCGGCGGTCGGGTTCCGGAGCTCGTGGCTGGCGTCGGCGAGGAACTGCCGCATGGTCGACTCGGAGTGCTCGGCGCGGCTCACGGCGTCGGCCAGGGAGTCGACCATGACGTCGAACGACGCGGCCATCGCGCCGAGGTCGGTGTCGGCGCGGTCGGGGTGGACGCGGGTGTCGCGCTCGCCGGCAGCGATGGCCCCGGCGACGGCCGACATCTCGTCGAGCGGGCGGAGGGCGCGCTTCGCGAAGAGGTTCACCCCACAGGCGACGAGGGCGACCACGACTCCGGACACGAGGATCTCGATGCCGACCAGCCGGGCGATCACCTCGTGGTTCTTCCGCTCGGTGGCGACGAGGGTGACGGTGGTGCCACGGCCGAGCGACACGGTGGTGGAGATCCCGCCGTCGTGTGCGCTGTCCGCGGTCTCGGCCGCGGTCGCCTCGACGGTCGTGTCGCCCATCCCGGGCGCCATCGGAGGCAGGTTTCCGAGCGGGCCCCGCGGGCCGCCTCGACCGAACGCCCGGCCGGCCTCGGCACGGCCGTCGCGGCGGGCGACGGCGGTGATCTCGTCGTCGGTGAGCCGGTCGGCCAGCACGGCGAGGTCGGTGTCGGGCGAGATCGACGCGGCGAGCTTGGCGCGGTCGGCGAGGCGGCTGCGGAGGTCCTCCCGAAGTCGGTAGCTGAGCGTGAGCGCGGTGGCGGTCGCGACGACCACGACGAGCGCGGTCATCGCTGCCACGCTGAGCAGCGTCACGCGGCGCCGGAGCGAGGGGGTCCTCACGAGTCGCCCGGGTCGTTCGCGTCGAGCCGGTACCCGACGCCCCGCACGGTGGTGATCACCCTCGGCCCGTGCTGCTCCAGCTTCCGCCGCAGCGCCGACACGTGCACCTCCACGAGGTTCGGGTCGTAGGCGTCGTAGCCCCACACCCCGGTGAGCAGCTGGGTCTTCGACATGGTGCGCCCACGGTGCTGGGCGAGGTACAGGAGGAGGCGCCACTCGGTCGCCGTGAGCTCGATCTCGACGCGGCCCCGGGCGACGGTGGGCTGCTCGGTGCTCACGGTGAGGTCGCCCACCGTGATCGCCGGGCTCTGGACGACTCCGGTGCGGCGGAGCACGGCGCGCACCCGGGCGATGAGCTCGGCGGTGGCGACGGGCTTGGTGATGTAGTCGTCGGCGCCGACCCCGAAGCCGGTGAGGCGATCGCCGAGCTCGTCGCGCGCCGTGAGGAAGATGACGGGCAGGTCGCGGCGGGCGCGGAGGGCCGTCGCGATCTCGAAGCCGTCGCGCACGGGCACCATCACGTCGAGCACGGCGAGGTCGGGCGCGAACTGCGCCATCGCGTCGATGTCCGCGCCGTCGGCGAACTCGCCCACGACGAAACCGGCGTCGGCGAACGAGCCGGCCACCGCACGGCGAAGGCTGTCGTGGTCCTCGACGAGGAGAATGCGCGGACGGTCCACCCGCCAAGTATGGCGGCCGATCCTGAAGGTCTTCTGAAGTCCTCGGCCACCTTCAGTCCGTCTTCAGGTTCGATGCGTATCCTCGATCACATGTCCGTGATCCCGTCGCAACCGCACACCCGTCGCGCCCTGGCGGCCTTCGTCGCCGCCGGCTTCCTCACGATCGCCGCCGTCGGTCTCGCGCTCGACGGTCGGGGCGGCCGGGACGAGGTCCGCTTCGGACCCGTCGTCACGCGCGAGGACGGCTCGGGTGGGTTCGGCCCGGGGATGCCCGGCCCACGCGGCCAGGGGATGCCCGGCGGCCGTGGCCAGAACAGCACCGACCAGAACGGCCGCGGCCGGAACGGCAGTGATCAGGGCGGGTTCGGGCAGGGCGGGTACGGCCCCGGCGGCTTCGGCACGCCGATCATGCCCGGCGCGCCCGGCGGCAACGGCCGCACCAACGGTCGTACCAACGGCCCCGGCGGCGGCCCCGACGGCTTCTCGACCACCACGACCACTGCGGCTGCCGCCGCCAACTGATCGGACCGATCATGCTCTCCACCATCAGCACACTCGCCCAGTTCCGCGCCGGCGGCATGCACGACGGTCACCCCGTGGTCATCGGGCTGCTCGTCCTCGCGATCATCGCGCTCGTCGTCTACGGGTTCGTGCAGCTCGGCAAGGGCGCGGCTGGGGCCACTCCCGCCGCTCCGGCCGGCCCGTCGCCCGGCCCGAGTGCCGCGGCCGGCTCGTCGGCACGGATCATCCTCGACGAGCGCTTCGCCCGGGGCGAGATCGACAGCGCCACGTACCTGCATCAGGTGGAGACGCTCCGCCGGGCCGACGGCTGGGTGCCCCCGGTCGCGCCGACGGCCGTCACCGAACCGGTGACGACCGTCGAGGCGAACGATGTCGCGTCGGGCGGTGCGTCGGAGGGCGACGCCACCACCGAGATGGACGTGGTTACAGACCCGACTCCTTGACGAAGTCGGCGGCGATCGTCGTGGCGTCGTCCTTGTCGATGTCGTAGCGCTTGTTGAGCGCCGTCACGTTGGCGGTCGTGAGCTTGGCCGACACCTTGTCGAGCAGCGCCTTGTTGTCGGCGACCAGCGTCTTGTCGCCGACCGGCACGATGTTGTCGGCGTTGAAGATGCCCTTGTCGTCGGTGAGCACGACCCACTTGTTGGCGGCGATGCCGGCGTCGGTGGAGAAGAGCACGGCCACGTCGATGTCGCCCTGCTTCAGCGCCGCCTTCGTGAGCGGGCCGCCGAGGTCGAGCGGCGTGAAGTTCGAGGTGAAGTCGAGGCCGTAGGTCTTCTTCAGCGCCGGGATGCATCCGGCGTTGGTCGGGCAGTCCTGCGGGCCGCCGAGCTTGAGGTCGGCGGTGAGGTCGGAGATCTTCTTCAGCTTCTTCGAGGACGACGTGTCGGCGGTGACGACCAGCGAGTTGGTGTCGACGGCCTTCGAGGGCGTGCCGGCGGCGAGGTTGATCTTCGCGAGCTGGGCGTCGAGCGCCTTGGCGGTTGCCGTGATGTCGGGGGAGGCCTCGCCGGCGTTGTCGTTGAGGTACTCGAGGCCCGATGCCGCGTACTCGGGCACGAGGTTGACGTCGCCGGACTTGAATGCGGCGTAGATGGCGGCACGGTCCTTGAAGGACTGGTAGCTCACCTTGAAGCCGTCGGCCTCGAGCACGTCGCCGTAGATGCGGGCGGCGATCTCGGACTCGCCGAAGGCCTGGTATGCGATCTTCACCTCGGTCTTCGACGAGCTGTCGGCGGAGGTGTCCGTGTCGTCCTTGCCGCAGGCCGAGAGCACGAGAGCGGCGGCGGCGAGCAGGACGACGGCGGTGGATCGGAGGTGACGGGAACGGGGGATCGGGCGGTTCATGAGCGGGAGACTCCTTGGCAGTGAATTCCCGACCTTATCGCTCGGGATTTCGCCATCGCAACGACTTTCGGGTCAGGAGGCGGAGCGCGCCGTCCGCCGCGAGGGCCGTGGCGACGATGACGACGACCCCTCCGTAGAGCATCCCGTCGTCCTGGTTGGCACGCCCGACGGTGATGAACCGACCCAGCGTGTTGTAGCCCACGAAGGCTCCCAGGGTCGCCGTCGCGATGACCTGGCTGAACGCGACGCGGATGCCCGACATCAGGAGCGGCGTGGCGAGCGGGATCTCGGCGGAGCGGAGGATCTGTCCGGCGGTCATGCCCATGCCGCGGGCGGAGTCGATCACCGCGTCGTCGATCTCCGCCACCCCCACCAGCGCGCTGATGAAGAGCGGTGGAACGGCGAGCGCCACCATCGCGGTCCACGTCGGCACGAAGCCGATGCCGCCGCCCGCGGCCACCACGAACGCGAGCACGGCGAACGACGGCACGGCGCGTGCGAGGTTGGCGATCGACACGGCCACGACCCGGCCGCGACGGAGGTGACCCAGGACGAGCCCGAGCGGGATGGCGAGCACGCCCGCCGCCGCCAGCGCCGTCACCGACACCCACAGGTGGGTGCCGAGGCGTGACGCGATGCCCTCGGGTCCACCCCAGTTGGCGCCGTCGGTGAGGAACTCGAGCGGCGAGCTCACGTCGTCGCCTTCCGGACGCTCCGTTGCCAGGGACTCACCAGTGCGCCCACCCCCACCAGCAACGCGTCCACCACCAGCGCGAGCGCGATCGACGCCACCACCCCCACCACGATCAGCGTCGGAAAGTCGCGCGTGAGGCCGTCGTCGATGAGGTTGCCGAAACCACCGAGGCCGAACAGCCCACCCACGGTGACCAGGCCGATGATCGTCACCGCCGTCACCCGGAGTCCGGCGACGATCGACGGCAGCGCGAGGGGCAGCTCCACGAGCACCAGTCGTTGGCGTCGTGTCATCCCCATCGCGTCGGCGGCGTCGAGCGTGGCCCGGTCGACCTCGTCGAACGCCACGATGAGGAACGGGGTGAGCACCACCAGGCTGTAGGTGGTGAGCGCGACGGCCGGCACCGAGAGCCCGGTGCCGAGCCACGGGATGAGCGCGGCGAACAGGGCGACCGAGGGGATCGTGTAGAGGACGGTCGTGAGCGTGGTGATGGGGGTGCTCGTCCACCGCCACCGACGCGAGATGGCCGCCAGCGCCGAGGCGATGACGAGGCCGGCGAAGAAGGCGATGGCCGTGAGGAGCGCGTGCTGGCCGGTGCGCTGCAGCAGCTCGTCCACGTGGCTGCCGAGCCAGTCCCAACGGATCAGCGGCTCGTCGGGCACCTGTGCGGCGACGGCGATCATGCCCGCAGCAGCCCCGACAACCGGTCGAGGGTGATCGATCCGAGCAGCGGGCCGTCCTCGCCGGACCGGACGGCCACGGTGTGCACACCCGCCGCGAGCATCTCGTCCACCGCGTTGCGGCCGGTGAGCGAGCCGTCGAGCACGATGGCGGCGCCGTCACGCGTCGCGGCCGTGAGCGCGTCGTCGGCCGGAGTGAGCGGCAGGTCGGCGAGACGGCGGAGGGCGAGCCGGCGCAGCTGGCGGTCGGCGCCGAGGAACGACTCCACGAACTCGTCGGCGGGCGAGGCCATGAGCCGGTCGGGGGTGTCGTACTGCGCGAGGCGCCCGCCGTTCGCGAAGACGGCAACACGATCGCCGAGCCGAACCGCCTCGTCGATGTCGTGGGTGACGAGCACGATCGTCGTGCCCACCCGATGGTGGAGGTCGAGCAGCTCGTCCTGGAGATGTGCGCGCACGACGGGGTCGACGGCGCTGTAGGGCTCGTCCATGAGGAGGACGGCCGGCCGCGCCGCCAGCGCACGGGCTACGCCGACGCGCTGCTGTTGGCCGCCGCTCAGGGCCGCCGGGTGCCGGGCGAGGATGGAGCGGTCGAGGCCCACGAGGTCGGCGAGCTCCTCGACCCGTTCGCCGATGTCGGCCTTCGACCAGCCGAGGAGTTTCGGCACCGTCGCGATGTTCTGCGCGACGGTGCGGTGCGGGAACAGCCCCACCTGCTGGATCACGTACCCGATGTCGCGGCGGAGCGTCTCGAGGGGCACCGACTGCACGTCACGGCCGGCGACCATGACCGTGCCGCTCGTGGGCTCGATCAGGCGGTTGATGAGGCGCAGCGAGGTGGTCTTCCCGCAGCCCGACGGACCGACGAACGTGACGAGCTCGCCGTCGTCGATCGCCAGGTCGAGGTGCCCGATCGCCGCCTCGCCCTCGCTGCCGAAGCGCTTGCTGACGCCGACGAACTCGATGGCCGGCGTGCTGTCGGGGGTCGACATCGTCGCCACGCTACTCGGCCCCGCTACTGCGACTCGCTGTCGCGTGCTGCGAGCCGGCGTGCCAACTCGGGAACGGCGTCGGTGAGCAGCTCTCCGTTCGGCGTGAGGGCGAGCTGCTCCACGCACACGCGACTCGCGACGTCGAGGTCGCCGAACAGCGAGTACAGGTGGACCTTCGCGCCACGGATGTGCCCGTGGTCGGCCGGCCCGATGATGCCGACGGCCCACTCGAACGCCTCGTCGATCTCCGCGTCGGTGTAGTCGGAGAACCCGTCCGGCTCGACGGCCTCCTGCGGGAGGTGGTCCCTCAGGCGGAAGACCATCGAGCCGCTGTTCGGCACGCGGTACACCGGCTCGAACGCGTCGCGATGGCGGGCGTGCCACAGGTGGATCCACGGCGTGCAGCTGTGCACGAAGTCCTGCTCGACGACGATCGCGCCGGGGCGGAGCGCCCGGTGGAACGTCGCCTTCACGTGGTTCCAGATGTCCCAGGTCTTCGCGACGTCGTCGAACAGGAACCCGATCGGCGCCTCGGCAGGCCACGTCTCGTCGGTGATGTCGCCTTCGTGGACGATCACCCGTTCCCGCCGGTCGCCGAGCCGTTCCAGGAACCGGGGGAGGAACGTGTCCGTGTCGTCGTGGAAGAGGTCGTAGCAGTGCACCTCGGTCGCGGACGCCGTGGGGTTGCGTCGGAGGCCGTCGAGGATGGCGAGGGTCGATGCTCCCATCCCCGTCCCGAGCTCCACCACGGCGCCGTCGCCGTCGAAGTCGCGGGCGAGGTGACGCGTGAACCACGCGCGTTCCCACGGGCTGACCATGTCGGTGTCGACCATCGGGTCCGTGAACCACGAGGGGGGCACCCACCGCGCCAGCGTGCCTGCCGGCCGCATCTCGTGACGGAACCACCGAACCCGCAACCGCAGCAGGCTCGCCCGTGCGAACAGTCCTGCGCTCGACGCGGTGTCGGTGCTCATCCCGACGAACCTACCGGGCGCCACCGCGCGCGTTCCCCCCGTTCCGGCGTTGAATTTGGCCCCTCCGGGGCCTTTCAGCCCGGCGATTCGGCTAGAGCGACCGACCCTCGCGGTCGGCTGCGGCGCCGGCGATCGCCAGGCCGGTGGTGCCGAACAGCAGGTCGGAGCCGAGCGCCAGTAGCAGCACGAGCGCACCGAGGAGGCCGAGCGTTCGATTGGTCGGGAACCCGGACACGCCGAGTGCGAGGAACGACGCGACCAGCACCACCGACGACGACACCATCGCCCGCCGCACCGACACCAGGGCGTCGGCGAGCGCCTCTCGCGACGTGCGATAGCCCGGCCGCAGCTCGCGGAACCGGTTGAGCAGGTGCACCGTGTCGTCGGCCGCCAAGCCCATGGCGACGCAG
The DNA here is from genome assembly GCA_046331245.1 of Acidimicrobiales bacterium. Lineage (GTDB taxonomy): Bacteria > Actinomycetota > Acidimicrobiia > Acidimicrobiales > Microtrichaceae > SSF14. The sequence continues at coordinate 74,862 of JAXLRH010000005.1, forward strand.
AAGACCACGCCGGGCACGGGGTCGAGCACGTCGCGGGCCAGCGTGTAGAGCGCGAAGCCGACGGCCACCGGCGCGACGTTCGGGAGTAGGGCCACGATGGCGAGCGTGATGCTGCGGAACGCGATGCCGATGGCGAGCACGATGAGGCCGATCGCGATGATCGTGGACATCACGAGCTCGCGGGTGAGGTCGTTCATCCCGGCGTAGGCGACGGGCGCCTCGCCGGTGACCTGCACGGCGATGCCGGTGCCGGCGAACAGCTCGGCGCCCTTCGCGTCGATCCGCTTCGCCATCGCGACGATCGCCGTCGAGCCGGTGTCCCGGTGGAAGGCGCGGAGGCGCGTGTGCCCGTAGTCGTCGGTGACGAGTCGACGGAGCTCGTTCGACCAGCCCTGCGCGCGGATCACGTCATAGAGGGGGCGCAGCCCGGTGGTGGCATCCATCTCCGGCTGGCCCGGGCCGGCAGCGGCGTCGAGCACGGCGGGGAGGCCGACGGCGCGGATGTGTTCGTGGGTCCACAGCCAGGTGCTGAGCGCCGTGAGGCGATCGACGTTGTCGATGTCGGCGAACGCGCCCGGCTCGCCGAGCACGCTCACCTCGATGGGCACGATGCCCGACAGCTTCGAGTCGATGACGGCGTTGCCGACGCTGGTGGGCCGATCGGCGTTGAGCATGCCCGACAGCGAGTAGTCGTACCGCGCCGTCGTCGCGATGAGGACCGCGCCGCCCGCGAGCAGCACGCCGACGAGCTGGACGGCACGCGCGGTGCCGGGACCGGTCGCGGTCCACGCGTACCTCGCCGTCCAGGTCTGCCATCGTGATTCCGGAGTGACGGCGGCGCCCCACTCGCGCTCGTACCGTTCGATCGGCCGGCTGTCGCGCAGCACGAGGAGCGCAGGGATCGCGAGCGAGGTGGCCACGAAGCAGAACACCACCCCGCATGCCAGGTAGAAGCCGAACTCGTGGAGGATCTGCATCTTCGCCGTGGCCAGTGAGACGAACCCGATCGCGTTGGTGACCGTGCACACGACGGCGGCGCGGCTGATCCGCTCGAGCGTGATGCGGGCGGCGTCGGCGGCGGTCGCGCCCAGGGCCCGCTCGCGGTAGTAGCGGTGGAGGAGGTGCGTGGCAGTGGCCACCACCACGCCCATGAGCAGCACGGGGAAGATGATCGTGATCTGGTTGATGTCGTCGCCGGCGAGGCCGATGACGCCGGCGGTGCACACCGTCGACACGGTGATCGCGACCATCGGCGCGATCACCGCGATCGGCCGGCGGAAGAACCACCAGAGCAGCGCGCCCATCATCAGCGTCGCCAGGGGGAAGAGCTTCAACAGGTCGCCCTGCATCTCGCTGATCGCGGCGATGCGGGTGAACGCGACCCCGGCGTAGTGCACGGTGAGCCCGCCGGGGTGCTTCGCGAGCACCGCGTCGATGCGGGAGCGGAAGTCGTCGGCCGGGCCGGTGACCTTCTCGTAGGAGTCGTACTTCGCGGCGAGGTTGGCGACGACGAGCGCGGTACGTCCGTCGCGCGAGATCACGTTGGCCGCGCCCAGCTCGCTAGTGGCGGCGAGCTTCACGCGCTCGGCGAGTGGGAGGGCGGCGGTGGCGTCGCCGAACGCCGGGCCGACCGCGGTGGTCACGGTGTCGCCGGTCGTCACGTGCCGCACGACGTCGAGGGTGGTCACGCTGTCGACGTGGTCGACCTCGGGCATCCTCGATGCGGCCGTCGTCATGGCGGCAACGGCTGCGTAGCCCGCCTCGGTCGGCTCCTCCATCTCGATCACGGCGATGAGCAGGCCGTCGTCCGCCCCGAACGTCGTGCGGTACTGCTCGCGGAACCGGGCGTCGGCGGAGCTCGTGCTGAAGAGCCCGGCGAAGTTGTTGTCGAGGCGCACGTCTCGTGCGCTCACGCCCATCACGAGCGTCAGGAGCGCCACGGCGCCGAGCGCCTGCCAGGGTCTCGACGACACCCACCGGGCCAGCGCCGGCAGCGGGCTGCGCATCAGCTCGCGGCGGGGAGCGAGGTGGCCATGGACGTGAGCCGGGTGTGCGCGAACTCGTGGACCATGAAGTGCCACAGCAGATCACGGGCGACGTCACCGGTGGTGCCGAGCCAGTGGGGGAACTGCACCGGCGTCCACGTGCGGAAGGTCGGGTCGCCCGTGAGCGACGCGATGGCCGCCATCAGCGACTCGTCGAGCTGGAAGCTGTTGATCGCCCGCTCGGCAGTGGCGAAGTCCATGAACCACGCGAGCACGAGGCACATGAGCGACATCGACGACTGCACGTCGAGGTTGATCCACCGCCGACGTCCGGGCTGCACGTCGATGGGCGGGATCGTGAGCATCGAGAAGTCGAGCTCGCCGACGGGGCGGGTGGAGAGGTCGGCGTCGGTGGCCTCGCCGAGGTCGATCACGAGGTTGAAGATGTTGACGTCGTGCAGCACCACCGCGTTCATGCCGTCGTGGTCGCCGAGCTCGTCGGGGGAGGTGGGGAGCAGGTCCACCTCGGCCACCGCGTCGGAACCGCTGTTGCGGGCGACGAAGTTCACCAGCTGGGTCTCGACGATGAAGTGGCGGATCAGCATCTCGGCCGTCTCAGGCGAGCACAGGCGGACGAGCAGGGGAGCGGTGACGGCCGAGAGCCCGTCGGGCGAGCCGACCTTCCGCAGGCCGGGCAGTCGCTTGACCGCGAGGAGGAAGGTCACCAGCGCCTGGCACACCGGCCGCAGGATTGGCGCGACGAAGTGTCGCGAGGGGCGCCGCAGGTTGCGCACCTGCACGACGCGGCTGTCGTCGGGCACGCCGAGGGTCGGGTCGAGCGCGATCGACTCCCACAGCGTCGGGTTGCGACGGTCGCGGGGCCCGAGCCCGAGCTGGTCGCGGATCGCGGTCACAGGTTGCCGATCTCCTCGAGCTGCAACGCGTAGAGCCGTGCCACCACCTTCGCGGTGCGCACGAGCCGCTTGGCGAGCGGCAGGTCGATGAGCGGATGGCTGAGGATCATGCGGAGCTTGTCGTAGTGCGCGTCGTCGTTGGCGCCGTGGTAGGCGAGGAACGACACCTGGTCGTCGGTGAGGGCCAGCACCTCCTTCAGGCGCTCCGCCCAGTGACCGGCCTTCGCCGAGCCGAGCCCCTCGATGACGAACATCGCGCCGAACAGGTCGAGCGGGTCGGGCTGCGACGCCTGGTGGAACATGAACGCGCTGAACGCCTCGGAGCCGATGTTCTTCGGCTGCCGCAGCATCACGTCGAGGTCGCCGCCCACCGACACGTAGTTCTGCTCGAGCATCTGGTAGTCGGTGTGCTCCTCCGCGGCGTGGCGGATGAGCAGCGACCGGACGGGGAACAGCTCGATCGACATCGACGACGCGGCCAGAGCGATCCACCGACCGCCCTCGATGACCTGCTGACGCAGGTTCAGCAGGAGCTCGCGGTAGTCGTCGAGGGTCACGGTGCCGTCCTCGACACGACGGATCAGGGGCACCTCGTCGAGGCGCTTCTCGAAGTCCGACCACACGAGCTCGAGCTCGTTGGCGAGGTACTGCGTGACCTCGCTGCCGCCCGCGCCGAAGTCGGGACCGAGCGGCGAGCTCATCGCGCCGAGTCCGGCGAGACGCAGGTGAACTGCATGAAGCTCATGACGAAGCGGCCCGACTCGGGCACCAGCGCCAGGATGCGGTCGCCCTCGGCGAACATGCCCGTCCGCATCGCCTCCTCCAGCATGAGGTAGATCGACGCCGAGCCGGTGTTGCCGCGCGTCGTGAGGTTCGTGAACCACCGCTCGTCGGGGATGTCGAGACCGACGTCGGCGAGCCCCGCGGCGAGGAAGTCCTTGAAGAAGTACGAGCTCATGTGGGGGAGGAACCAGTCGTACCCGAGGTCGGGGTCGATGCGGCCGGCCTTGATGAGACGCTTGGCCTCCTCGGTGCCGACGGGCAGCAGCGACTCGGCGAGGAGCTGGGTGTCCTGGCGCACGACCATCATCCCCTGCGCGTCGGCGGCGGTCGCGTTGTCGACGCTGAGCCAGGTGTTGCCGATGGCCGGGTTCCGGGGGTCGGACGTGCCGAGGAACATGCACGTCGGGTAGTCGTTCGCGTAGCTGGTGAGCTCGATCCAGTCGACGCGCAGCGAGAGCTCGGTGGGGTGCGGCTCCGCCTCGATGAGGACGGCTCCTGCGCCGTCGGACAGCATCCAGCGGAGGAAGTCGGCGTTGAAGTACTGGTACGCCGTGGCGGTCTCGGTCCGGGACGGGGCGAGGGTGCTCTCCTGCTCGAAACGGCTCGCCTTCATCATCGAACTCGGCAGCTCGCTGGCCACGGCGACGGCACGGCGGTGGTCGCCGAGGCGGATCGCGTTGTTGGCGTGACGCATCGCGGCGGCGCCGCTCGCGCAGATGCCGGAGGCCGAGAGCACCTCCATGGGAGCGGCGGTGGGGTCGTCCTCGGCCAGGCGACCGTGCACCATCGAGGCGAAGCCGGGCATCAGCAGGTCGGGCATCGTGGTGCCGACCGACAGCATGCCGACCTCGCCGAGGTCGACGCCGCGGCGACCGATGGCATCCTGCACCGCGAGGGCCGCGAGGTCCTGGTTGAGGTGGGTCTGGTTGCCGTGCTCGTCGACCGCGTAGTGGCGGTTCGTGATGCCGTTGGCCTCGAGGATCCGGGAGCGGTACTTCGAGGGCTCGCCGCCGACGAGACCGAGGCGCTGCTCCATCTCGTCGTTCGACACACCGGGGCCGGGGAGGAAGGCGCCGTGCGCGGTGATGTACGGCTGGGGCAGGTCATGCATGGCTGCTGGGTCTCCTTGATGACGTCCTGCAAACAGTCTTTCCCACCTTGCCAACTATTGCAAGCGCCTGTCACCCGACGAGGGAGGTCTACGACAGATATCCGCGGATGCTGGTGGCCTCGGCCACCCGCGTGAGCCCGATGCCGTAGGCGGCCTGGCGCAGGCTGCAGCCGTGCACCTCGGCGAACCCGAAGACGTTCCCCGCAGCCTGCTTCATGCGGTCCGCGAGCTCGGCGTTGAAGCGGTCGAGCTTCCACGTGAACTGCTGGATGTTCTGGGTCCACTCGAAGTACGAGCCGGTGACGCCGCCGGCGTTCGCCAGGATGTCGGGGATGACGGTGATGCCCGCCTCCTCCAGCACGGCGTCGCCGCTCGGCGTGACGGGGTAGTTCGCCGCCTCGACCACCACCCGGGCCCGCACCGCGTGCGCGTTGTCGCCGGTGATGACCTCGCCCATCGCCGCCGGCGTGAGGAAGTCGCACTCCATGGCCAGCAGCTCGGCGTTGGTGATGTGGTCGCCGCCACCGCTGTCCTGGAGCAGGCCGCCGTGGTCGGCGTGGTCCTTCAGCTTCGGGATGTCGAGGCCACCGGGGTCGGCGACGCCGCCCGACACGTCCGACACCGCCACCACCTTGGCGCCCCGCTTGAACAGCTCCCACGCCATGTGGCGACCCACGTTGCCGAAGCCCTGGATCGCGATGCGCTTGCCGATGAGCGACAGACGGTGGTGCTCGCAGAACGCCTCGAGCACGTACACGCAGCCGAGGCCGGTGGCCGCCTCGCGGCCGGGCGCGCCGCCGAGCGCGAGCGGCTTGCCGGTGACCATCGCCGGGCTGTAGCCGAAGCGGTCCGAGTACTCGTCCATGATCCACGCCATCACCTGGGCGTTGGTGTTCACGTCGGGCGCGGGGATGTCCTGGTACGGACCGAGGATGTTGCCGATCATGAGCGTGAAGCGGCGCGTCATGCGCTCGATCTCGAACGGGCTCATCGTGGTGGGGTCGATCTCGATGCCGCCCTTGGCGCCGCCGAAGGGCACGTCGACCAGCGCGGTCTTCCACGTCATCAGCGACGCGAGCGCCCGCACCTCGTTCTGGTCGACGGTGGGGTGGTAGCGGATGCCGCCCTTGAACGGCCCCCGGCTGTCGTTGTGCTGCACGCGGAAGCCGTGCACCATCTTCATGGCGCCGTTGTCGAGCCGCACCGGCACCTGCACCGCCACCTCGCGGGCGGGCTGGCTGAGCACGGCGCGCATCTCGTCTGCGAGCTCGATGACGTCGGCCGCCGCGTCGATGTAGCGGTTGACCGCCTCGTGCGACGCCGGATCGATGCTCGATGCCGCCATCAGTCGGCCAGCCACGGCCGGACGGTCACGGTGGAGGCGACCGGGTCGTCGGGGTCGAGGTGCGTGTCCACGTGACGGGGGTCGTCGGGCTCGCCCGGGGCGTCCTGCACGATCGGTGCCTCCTCGCGGACGACGGGGTCGAACACGTCGCGCAACCCGAGCGCCACGCCGTTCATGACGGCGCCGGCGACGGTGTTGCGGCGGAACTTCCCGACGCCGCTCGACGGGAGGATCTCGTCGTCCTCGTCGAACGCTGCGTCCTCGTCAGACTGCATCCGCCCACCGTACTGCCGACGGCCCGCGAAGGGGTTGTGCAACACTCGGCCCCGATGAATTCCCCGATCATCACCGGTACCGGCATCGTGAAGCGGTACGGGTCGAACACGGTGCTCGACCACACCGACATCGCCGTGCAGCCCGGCGTCACGGGCCTGCTCGGCGCGAACGGCGCCGGCAAGACGACGATGCTCGGGCTCTTTCTCGGCCTGCACCGGCCCGACGAGGGCCGGCTCGAGGTGCTCGGCCACGATCCCCGGACGGCCGGCCCGGCCATGCGGGCGCGCATCGGCTACTCGCCCGAGCACCACAACCTCCCGGTCGATCTCCCGGCCAACGACTTCGTGCAGCACATCGCCGAGGTGCACGGCATGCCCACCACCGACGCCATCGGTCGTGCGTCCGACGCGCTGTGGTTCGTCGGCATGGGGGAGGAGCGCACGCGTCCCCTCGGCACGCTGTCGACCGGCCAGCGTCAGCGGGTGAAGCTGGCGATGGCGATCGCGCACGATCCCGATCTCGTGATGCTCGACGAGCCCACCGACGGCCTCGATCCGACCCAGCGCGAGACGATGCTCGACCTCATCCGCCGTCTCTCGTCGGAGTTCGGCATGAACGTGCTGCTGAGCTCCCACCTGCTCGACGAGGTGGAGCGGACGTGCGCCAACGTCGTGATCCTGAAGGACGGTCGCGTCACCGCGTCGGGCGGCATCGACGAGTTGAAGGGTGTGGGGCAGGGCCTCACCATCGAGGTCGACCGCGGCGCCGCCGAGCTCGGCGACCGCCTCCGCGGCCGGGGCCTCAACGTCAACGTCGAGGCGAGCCGGCTCGTCGTCACGCTCGGCGCCGACCTCGCGCACGTCACGCAGGACGAGCTGTTCCGCGTCGCCCGCGACGACGTGTCCGACCTGCAGCTCCCGCTCCGGCGCCTGCAGAACCGCACCGTGTCGCTCGAAGAGGTCTTCCTCGAGGTGGGCACGTGACCGCGCCGCAGCGCGCGCCGGGCGCAGCGCCCACGGTCGGCACCGGCGCGGCGCGCATCCTCGACCGCGGGTACCGCCGCTACGCCGGCGAGCGCGGCGGCGTCGACGTGTCGATGCGCAGCGTCGTCAAGTACACGTCGCAGCGGGTGCTCGGCATCCACCGCAAGTTCCGCTTCAAGGTCATGCCGATCCTCACGATCGTCATCTCGTACGTGCCGCACATGGTGTACGTCGGCATCGTCGTGCTCACGAACCGGCTCGACGAGCAGCAGCAGATCAGCGGCGGCGGTCCGGTGCCCGCGGGCGCGGGGCGCCTCGTCGCGAACCAGCTCATCAAGGACTACCCGTCGAGCTACACGAACATCGTCGCCGCCATCGCACTGTTCGCCGCGTTCATCGCGCCGGAGGTGCTGTGCACCGACCGCCGCTCGGGCATGTTGGGCCTCTACATGGCGTCGCCGCTGAACCGCTGGACGTACCTCGCGTCGAAGGGCATCTCGGTCGGCATGATCCTGCTCACCGTGACGCTCGGTCCCTCGGTGCTCCTGCTCATCGGCTACTCCACGCAGGGATACGGCCCGTCGTCGTTGGCGGACTGGGCGTCGACGATCGGTCGCGTGCTGGCCACGGGTGTGGGCCTCGCGCTCTTCCACACGATGGTGTCGTGTGCCATCAGCTCCATCACCACCCGTCGCGCCGCGGCGTCGGCGGCGTTCGTCGTGCTCATCATGGGCACCGGCGTGCTCGTGCCGTTCCTCGTCATCGAGGCCAAGGCGCCCGTGTGGCTCGGCGTGTTCGACCTGCTGCGCCTGCCCACCGAGTTCGGCTACCGGGTGTTCGGCCAGATCAGCTACGTCGGGTACGAGGGGCGCGAGGTCACGCCGACGTGGATCGTCTACGCGGGCTTCGTCGGGTGGATCGTCGTGTCCGCGCTGGTCGTGTTCGACCGCTACCGGCGGGTCGAGGTGACGAAGTGAGCGATCCGATGATCGCGGTGCGCAACGTGAGCAAGTGGTTCAAGGGCGTGGTCGCCGTGTCGGACGTGTCGTTCGACATCGGGCCCGGCGTCACCGCGCTGCTCGGGCCCAACGGGGCCGGCAAGTCGACGATGCTGCGGATGCTGTGCGGCCTCACGCCGCCCGACATGGGCGAGGTGCACCTGCTCGGGCGCGACCCCCGCCACGACACGAGCGTGCTCCGCTACGTCGGCCTCGTGCCGCAGCAGGAGGCGACCTTCCCGCGCATGGGGGCGCTCGAGTTCGTCCGCCTCGCCGGCGTGCTCCACGGCATCCCCGACGCCGACGCGGCGGCGCGGTCCGCGCTCGCGACCGTCGAGATGGACGCCGACGACCCCCGTCCCGTCGACTCCTACAGCAAGGGCATGCGCCAGCGCGTGAAGGTGGCGCAGGCATTGGTGAACGGGCCGTCGGTGATCATGGCCGACGAGCCCCTCAACGGCCTCGACCCCCGCCAGCGCATCCGGCTCATCGAGATCTTCCATCGCCTCGGGTCGGAGGGTCGTTGCGTCGTGATCTCGTCGCACGTGCTCGACGAGGTCGAGCGGTTCGGCTCCCGCGTGCTGGTCGTCGCGCAGGGCCGGCTGGCGGCGGAGGGCGACTTCCACGGCATCCGTGCGCTCATGGACGAGCGCCCCCACCTCATCCGGGTGCGCAGCGACAACACCCGCGCCCTCGTGTCGACGTTGCTCGCCAGCGGGCTGATCTCGGGGGTTCGCCTCACCGGCGCCGACTCGGCGGAGGTGTCGGTCGACGACGTCGTGAGGTTCCGGTACTCGGTGGCCCCGGCCGCCCGTCAGGTGGGCGCCACGCTCACCGAGGTGAGCCCGCTCGACGACGATCTCGAGAGCGTGTTCCGCTACCTCGTCGGAGGTCACGCGTGAGCACGCTCGTCGCGCTCTACCGCACGATCCTGTTCGCCTGCTCCAGCCGGGCACGCGTGGTCGGGTTCGCCGTCGTCGGCGTCATCGAGATCGTGGTCGCCGTCATCCTGTCGAGCAACGACCTCGACGACCGCCTCGGTGCGGCGGTGCAGCTCGTCGACAAGTTCGGTCTCACGTTGATCATCCCGCTCGCCGCGCTGGTGTTCGGCACCGCGTCGTTGGGCGACCCCATCGAGGACGGCACCTACGTCTATCTCTGGCTGCGACCGATCCGCCGCAGCTCGATCACGATCGCCGCGTACCTCGCCACCCTCACGATGCTCCTGCCGTTGGCCGTCCTGCCCACGGTCATCAGCGGGTTCGTGCTCGAGCCGTCGGCCGACGTCGTGGTCGGCGCCCTGGCCTCGAGCGTGATCGCGGCCCTCGCCTACGCGGCCGTGTTCGTGCTCATGGGCCAGGTCACGCAGCGCTCGCTCATCTGGGGCGTCGCCTACCTGCTGATCCTCGAGCAGTTCATCTCGCGCGGCGGCAAGGGCCTCGGGTTCATCTCGGTGCACAGCCACGCGGTGAGCGTGCTCGCCAAGTGGACGAACGAGCGGATCTCCCTCGACTACTTCTCCCGGCCGGTCGCGATGGTGGTGCCGCTGGTGTTCACCGCGGCGTGGCTCGGATGGTCGATGCTGCGCCAGCGGCGCATGAGCGTGGCCTGAGCCGGACCCGCCGGACGGCGTCAGCCGTCGAGCGCCTCGATCGCGTCGACGACGATCGGCGGCGCCTCCTTGCGGCTCACGAGCACCGCGCCGACGAGCACGACGCCCATGCCCACGACCGACAGCCACGCGATGTGGTCGTCGCGCACGACGACTCCCAGCACGATGGACACCGGCGGCATGAGGTAGGTGACGATGGAGCCGCGCGTGGCCCCGACCCGCCCGAGGAGCGACGCCATCACCGCGAACGCCGCACCGGTGCCCACGATGCCCAGCACCATCACCGCCAGCAGCGGCCGCCACGCGAAGTGCGACGAGCGCAGCCCCCACGCGGCCATGGGCGCAGTGAGCACCGCGCCGACCGCCTCGACGCGCAGCATCAGCGCCGGCCCGCCGTAGCGCTGCTGCAGCGGCACGGCCAGGTTGGCGCTGAACGCGTAGCAGATGAGTGCGCCGAAGATGAGCAGCACGCCGAACGCCTGGTCGCCGCCGATCTGGAACGAGTCGGCCGAGATGAGCACGACCCCCGCGAACCCCACGGCCAGGCCGATGATCTGCACCCGGCCGGGCCGGCGGAGGCCCAGCGCCGTGGCGACGACCGCCGTGAGGATGGGCATGCCGCCGTTGAGCATGCCGGCCAGCGCCGAGTTGACGTGCTGCTCGGCGAGGGGGAACAGCGTGAGCGGCAGCGCCATCCAGATGACGGCCAGCAGCACGACACGACCCCAGTCGGAGCGGTCGATGCGGCCCCGGGCCGCCGGCACGCACGCGAGGGTGACGGCGCCGAGCGAGATGCGCAGGAACGCGACGAGGTAGGGGCTGAACGCGTCGAGCCCGATGCGGATGAACAGGAACGACGCGCCCCAGGTGAGCGCCACGGCGCCGAGCAGGCCCCAGTCGGACGCCCGGAACGCCTCGGCGTTCGTGCCGGCGGACACCGTGAGGAGTCGGGCGCGATCCGACGACGACGACATGAGGTGGAACCTAGCGGTGACCCCTGACGATCATCGGCGGGATTCGGACCTCGAATCGACCTGCACAGGATTCCTGATGGATCGCGGGCGGGGCAGCGACCGGCGCCCCCCGGTCAGGCGCCGAGGAACTGGCTGAACCAGTGGGCCACGAGGTCGCGATCGGTCTCGCGGTCGAGCGACGCCAGCGCCCGGTCGGCGGTCTCGCCGCCGATGAGCTCGCGGCGGAGCTCGGTGAGGCGTCGTGAGATGGCCGGGGTGAACTCGATGTGCGGCTGCAGCGTGACGCATCGCGAGCCGAGCTCGAACGCGGCGATCGGGCAGTAGGGCGAGCGGGCCAGCAGCGTCGCTCCCGGCGGCATCTCCATCACCTGGTCCTCGTGGCTCGCGACGAGCGCGATCGAGCGGGCCGGCGGCATCATCCAGGGGCGACGTTCGACGATCTCGTAGTCCTTGACGCCGACGCCCCAACCGACCCCGGCGCGTTCGACGCGTCCGCCGAACAGCTGCGCGATCAGCTGGTGCCCGAAGCAGATGCCGATGAACGGGCGCTCGCGCGTGACGGCCTCGACGACGAACGCGCTCAGGTCGGCGACCCACGGGTGGGTGTCGAGCACCGACGCTCGGGACGGCGAGGTGATCCAGCCGTCGCACTCGTCGACGGACTCGGGGAGGCGCCCGTCCTCGACGGCGTACGGGACGATCTCGACGTGATGCGACACGAACAGGCCGCCGAACAGGGCCGGGTAGTCGCCGCCGATGTCGAGTGCGTCGGGGTGGACGTGACCGCAGAGCAACAGCCCGAGTCGCTTCATGCGGTCAGTCTCTCACCGGAAGTGGAAGACGGGGGCGACGTCCGCGTCGTCGAGCGGCGCGAGGCGCCCCCGACGCCGGAGCTCGGGCAGCAGGCCCTCGCCCACCCACCAGGCCTCTTCCAGGTGCGGGTAGCCCGAGAGGATGAACTCCTCGAAGCCGAGCGCGGCGTACTCCTCGATGCGGTCTGCGACCTCGTCGTAGCTGCCCACGAGCGCGGTGCCGGCCCCGCCGCGGACGAGGCCGATGCCGGTCCACACGTTGGGATGGATCTCGAGCGAGTGCGGGTCGGACAGGTCGGCCTGCGCCGACGCGGCGCCGCTGATCTCCGCCATGCGTCGCTGGCCCTCCGACTGCGTCGCGTCGAAGTCGGCGCGTGCGGCAGCGATCGACTCGGGGGTCATGCCGGCCTGCAGGCGGGCGGCCTCGGCCCACGCCTCCTCCGCCGTGGGGCGGGCGATCGTGTGGAACCGGATGCCGAAGCGGACGGTGCGCCCCTCATTGGCCGCGAGCTTGCGCATGCGGTCGACGCGCTCGGCCACCATCGCCGGCGGCTCGCCCCACGCCAGGTACACGTCGGCGCCGGCGGCGGCCACCGTCTCGGCGGCGGGCGAGGCGCCGCCGAAGTACACCTCGGGCATGGGCTGCGGCGTCTCGCGCGTGGTGGCCGCCGTCACCTCGTAGAAGTCGCCGGCGAAGTCGGCGGGCTCGCCGCTCCACGCCCGCTTCATCACCTCGATGAACTCGCCGGTGCGGGCGTAGCGCGCCTCCTTGTCGGCGTGGTCGCCGAACCGGGCGAGCTCGCTCGGCTCGGCGCCGGTGACGAGGTTGACGATCACGCGCCCGCCGGACAGGCGCTGGAAGCTCGACGCCATCTGCGCGGCGAGCGTCGGCGACAGGAGCCCGGGCCGCACGGCGACGAGGAACCGCAGGCGCGTCGTCTGTGGCGCGAGCATCGCCGTGGTGACCCATGCGTCCTCGCACCCGGTGCCGCACGGCGTGAGCACGGCGTCGAAGCCGAGCTGGTCGCACGCCCGCGCGATCTGGCTCAGGTAGCCGATGGAGGGTGGGCGGACCGGTGAGCCCTCGGCGGACGGCGACACGTCGCGGGAGTCGCCGCCGGTGGGGAGGAACCAATGGATCTTCAACGACGTCGTCACGACTCGTGCTCCTGGGGGCGGGGACCCAGAAGGATACGCCTCCCCCGGAGCGCTACGGTCACGAGCCATGCCGCGCCCGATCGCCATCGTCACCTGCGCCGAGGGGCGCCCGTTCGACGACGACCTCGACCCACTCCTCGCAGCGCTCGCGACCACCGCGCTGGGCGACCGGGTGGCGGTCGAGGTGGTCGACTGGGACGATCCCGCGGTCGACTGGTCGCGGTACGAACTCGCGCTCGTGCGCTCCACCTGGGACTACACGCAACGCCACCGGGAGTTCCTCGAGTGGACGCGACGGTGTGGTGCGGCCACGCGCCTCCTGAACGCGCCGGAGGTGATCGCGTGGAACTCCGACAAGCGCTATCTCCGTGACCTGGAGCAGGCAGGGATCGCGGTCGTGCCGTCGACGTTCGTGGTGTCGGCCGACGAGCCGTACGAGCTGCCGGCCACCGGCGAGTTCGTCGTGAAGCCCACCGTGTCGGCCGGCTCACGCGATACCATCCGCTACCTCGACGGCGACCACGCGGCCGCCCGCGCGCACGTCGACGCCCTCGTCGCGGCGGGTCGCCCCACCATGATCCAGCCCTACCAGTCGGCGATCGACGCGGAGGGCGAGACGGCGCTGCTCTACTTCGGCGGGCGCTTCAGCCACGCCGTCAACAAGGCGCCGCTGCTCACCGCCGGCGAGCCCGCCACACGCGCCCTGTTCTCCGAGGAGATCATCACGACGACCGTCGCCCGGCCCGACGACGTGGCGCTCGCCGACCGCTGCCTCGCCGCGCTCGGCGACGTCGAAGCGTTGCGCGGCGTCGACCTGCCGCTGCCGTATGCCCGCGTGGACGTGCTCACCGGCAACGACGGCCGGCCCGCCGTGCTGGAGCTGGAGCTCACCGAGCCGTCGCTGTTCCTCGGTCGCGCCGGCGACGACGGGGGAGCGGCCGCGGCAGCGATGTTCGCCGGCGTGATCGTCGGATACCTGGAGGGGGAGACATGAGAGCAGCACTGCTGGAGACCGGTGCGTCCGCCATGCGGATCGTGGACGACGTCGAGCTGGAGGGGCCGCGCCACGGCGAGGTGCGCGTGCAGATCGCCTGGTGCGGGGTGTGCCACTCCGACGTGTCGCAGGTGGACGGCGTGCACCCGGCCATGACGCCGTCGGTGCTCGGTCACGAGGCGGCGGGCGTGGTGGTCGAGCTCGGCCCGGGTGTCACGTCGCTCGCGGTCGGTGACCACGTGGTGCTCAGCCCGAGCGCGGCGTGCGGCACCTGCTACTGGTGCGTGCGCGGCGAGCAGAGCAGCTGCGTCAACTCTGCGGCCATCGCGATGGCCATGCTGCCCGACGGCACCACCCGGCTCAGCCGCGGCGGCGAGCTCGTCTACCGCGGCATGGGCCTCGCGGCGATGGCGGAGTACGTGGTCGTGAGCGAGGTGGCTGCGGTGCGCATCGACGGCGACCTGCCACTCGACCTCGCGTGCATCATCGGCTGCGCCGTGCAGACCGGCGTGGGCGCGGCGCTCAACGCCGGCGACGTGCAGGCGGGCGACACCGTGCTCGTGATGGGCGCAGGTGGCATCGGGCTGTCGGTCGTGCAAGGCGCGCGCATCGCAGGGGCGACGCGGATCATCGTGTCGGACCCGGTCGAGGCGCGACGCGAGACCGCCACGGCCGTGGGCGCCACCGACGTGGTCGACCCGACGGAGGAGGACGTCGTGAGCGTCGTCCAGCGCCTCACGGGGGTGGGCGTCGACATCGCGTTCGACGCCGCCGGGTCCGCGGCGCTCACCGAGACGGGCATCGCGGCGACGCGCAGCCACGGCACCACGGTCATCGTCGGCGCGGCGCCGGTGGACGACGACGCACGGCTCAACGTGGTCACCGCGATGTTCATGGAGAAGCGGATCGTCGGCACGTTGCTCGGCGGTTGCCACGCGCCACGGGACTTCCCGCGCCTCGTCGCGCTGTGGCAGTCGGGCCTGCTCGACCTCGACGCGATGGTCACGAACCGCCGTCCGTTCGACGAGGTCAACGAGGCGATGGACGACATGCGCGCCGGCCGCGGCGTGCGAACCGTGCTCCGCATCGCGCCCTGAACCGGCCACGCAGGATCACCGCCGAAGGCGGTGCGACAGCACTGAAACAAATATTCCAGAGAACGCTCTGTTACGAAACGGTGACTGTCACACGAACGAAGCGGGTACCGGTGTAGGTTCCGCGTATTCCCCGTACCAGAACATCCCCAACCCGGAGGACCACAACATGAGAGAACGTTTCGGATCGAGACTCACGACCACAGGGCGGGCCACCGCCGTGCTGGCCGTGGCCCTGTCCATGCTGGCCGCCGGCTGCGGTGATTCGAAGGACTCGAGCAGCGGCGACTCCAACGGCACCGCCGCGACCACCACGCTCCCGCCCCGATCCGACTCGTGCCGCACTCTCAAGTACGAGGACGCCCCCTCCGGTGGCGAGTTCGTCGACTACGCGCAGCTCGCGAGCGCCGGTGACAACACCAGCTTCGACCCCGACGCCGTGCAGACGCTCGACGAGTCGCAGATCACCGGCGCCCTCTTCGACGGGCTCACCGACTTCGACTTCACCGACACCTGCAACCCCGTGCTGAAGCCGCTCGTCGCCTCCAGCTACGAGGCGAACAGCGACGCGACGGAGTTCACGTTCAAGATCAAGAAGGGCCAGAAGTTCTCCAACGGCGAGCCGGTCCTTCCCCACAACTTCAAGCAGGGCTGGGAGCGCGCCGGCAGCGCCGAGCTCGCCAGCTCCTACGGCTACCTCATGGCCTACCTCAAGGGCGGCGACAAGCTGATCGACGGCAGCGTCAAGACGCTCGACTCGATCGTCGCCGACGACGACGCCATGACCCTCAAGGTCACCCTCGAGCAGCCGCTCGCCGACTTCCCGGCCATCGTGTCGTTCTCCTCGTTCTCGCCCATCGCGGACGAGGACATCAAGCGGGTGGGCAACACCACCGGCTGGGGCGACAAGGGCGCCGTCATCGGCAACGGCCCGTTCAAGTTCGTGTCCGCCGGCTCGCCCGACAGCGGCGACGTGGTGCTCGAGCGCAACGACAACTGGGCCGGCAACGTGCTCGGCGACAAGAAGGCCAAGCTCGACAAGATCACGTTCAAGCTGACCACCGACGTCGAGTCCGCCTACACGGCGTTCGACTCCGGTGAGGGCGACAACGCGACGATCCCGTCGGGCAAGTACGCCGAGGCGACCACCAAGTACCCGAACAACGACACCAAGTCGCCGCAGCTCGGCACCTACTTCTTCGACATCGGCCACGACGATCCGGTCCTGGGCGGCGAGAAGAACACCAAGCTGCGTCAGGCGATCTCGATGGCGATCGACCGGAACGAGATCAACCAGAAGGCGTACGAAGGCGCACGCATCGTGTCGACCGGCATCACGCCCCCCGGCATCCCCGGCTTCAAGGCCGACATCGGCAAGTACGCCAAGACCGACCCGGCCGAGGCGAAGAAGCTGTACAAGGAATGGCAGGACGAGGGTGGCAAGCTCACGGGCCCCATCAAGATTTCGTTCAACACCGGCGGTAGCCACCAGACGGTGGTCCAGATCATGCAGGCCAACCTGAAGGACGTCCTCGGCATCGACGTCGAGCTCAACGGCATCGACGAGGACTACTTCAAGGTCGTCGCCAAGGCGGGCGCCTGCCAGATCTGCCGCTCCGGCTGGTACGCGGACTACCCGACGTACGGCAACTTCATGGTCGACCTGTTCGGCAAGGTGTCCATCGGTGGCAACAACCTCGGTGGGTACAACGACGCGAAGTTCGAGACGGACATCGCGAACGCCCTCAAGGAGACCGACCCGACCAAGCGTGGCGAGTTCTACCAGGCAGCCGAGGAGCGCCTGCTGAACGAGACCACCAACGCGATCCCGCTCAACTGGTACACCGGTGACCAGGTGGCCAAGGACACGGTGGTCAACGTCGGCCAGCAGCCGCTGGGCAACATCCTCTGGGAGAAGGTCGGCATCAAGAAGTAGTGCAACCGGGGGAGGGTGGGCGTACGCTGCGCCCACCCTCCCCGAGCACCATCGACTCATGGCCGTATTCATCGTTCGTCGCCTGTTCTCGCTGGCAGTCACGCTGCTGGGCGGGTTCACGCTCCTGTTCCTCCTGTTCTTCACGCTGCCCTCGGACCCGGCGACCAAGATCGCCAGCAACAACGGCGCGAAGAACCCACCACCCGCCGTCGTCCACAACGTCGAGAAACGACTAGGCCTCGACAAGCCGATCTACGAGCAGTACTGGAATCGGCTGCGCGACACCGTGACGCTCTCGGGCGAGAGCTACACGACGCGGGAGAAGATCTCCGACATGGTCAAGCTGCGCCTGCCCGCCAGCTTGCGCCTCGCCGTGTGGGCCATGCTGCTCGAGGCGGGCATCGGCATCGGCAGCGGCGTGCTGTCGGCGCGACGGCGTGGCTCGATCGCGGACGCCGTCACCACCATCGCGGCCGTGGTGGCCGGCGCGATCCCGGTCTTCGTGCTGGGGTACCTGCTCGTGCTGCTCACCGGCGTCTACACCCACGACCACAGCTGGGCGTCGTGGGCGCACCTGCCGACGCTCAGCCAGTATCACGCCGACAAGTGGTTCTTCATCTTCCCGGCTCCCAGCGAGATCAAGTACCTGATCCAGCCGGCCGTCGTGCTCGCGTCGGTGTCGACGGCGATCGTCGCACGCCTGACGCGCACCACGATGCTGGAGGCGCAGACCGCCGACCACGTGCGCACCGCCCGGGCCAAGGGCCTCACCGAGAAGACGGTGTCGCGACGCCACGTCCTGCGCAACGCCCTCATCCCCGTGGTCACCTTCATCGGCATCGACTTCGGCACCCTCATCGGCTTCGCCATCCTCACCGAGACCGTGTTCCAGTGGCCCGGCCTCGGCTCGAAGGTGGCCCGGGCCGCCGGCCAGTCCGACCTGCCGGTCGTGCTGACGCTGTCGATGGTCGTCATGCTGCTGTACGGGATCGCCAACCTGCTCGTCGACATCAGCTACGCCAAGCTCGATCCGCGCATCCGGCTCTCGGGGGCGAAATGACCGACTTCGACTCGCCTCCGGGCGAACCCATCCACGAGGCTCCGGAGATCGTGCACGTCGGCGGCGTCACGATGCCGCTGCCGGGCCTCGACTCGTCGCTCCTCGACGTGGGCCCGTCGCGCTCGCTGTTCCAGGACGCGTGGCGCCGCTTCCGGCGCAACAAGCTCGCGATGTTCGGCCTGTTCCTCGTGGTCTTCCTCGTGCTCGTGGCCATCTTCGGCCCGCTCTTCGTGCAGGACCCGACCAAGCTCAGCAAGACGGTGTTCCGCGAGCCGCCGACCAACCAGCACCTGTTCGGCGTCGACCAGAACGGCGCCGACATCCTCGCCCGCGTCGTCTACGGCATCCGACTGTCGCTGTTCATCGGCATCATGGCGACGCTGCTCGAGACGTTCATCGGCCTGCTCGTCGGCGCACTCGCCGGCTGGTACGGCCGGTGGGTCGACTCGATCAGCATGCGCTTCGTCGACATCATGCTGGGCATCCCGTACATCATCCTGGCGTACGCGTTCATCACGGTGTTCGGCAAGGGCGTGCCGGCCGTGATCTTCGCCCTGGCGTTCACCGCGTGGCTGCAGACCGCCCGCACGGTCCGCGCCGGCTTCATCCAGGTGAAGGAGTTCGAGTACATCGAGGCGGCGCGTGCTCTCGGCGTGAGCGGCCGGCGCATCATGCTGCGCCACATCATGCCGAACGTGCTGCAGCCGGTCGTGGTGCTGATGGCCATCGGCGTCGGCTCCGCCATCCTCTCGGAGGCGGCGCTCAGCTTCCTCGGCGTCGGTGTGAAACCACCGAACCCGTCGCTCGGGCTGATGGTCGCGGACTCCCAGAGCTTCCTCACCAGCGCGCCGTACATGTTCCTGTTCCCCGGCCTCGCCATCGTGCTCACCGTGCTGGGCTTCCTGCTGGTGGGCGACGGCCTCCGCGACGCGCTCGACGTGAAGGACAACTGACGTGAGCACGCTGTTGAAGATCGAAGACCTCAACGTCGGGTTCCGCACCGAGGACGGCGTCGTCCAGGCGGTACGTGGCGTCGACCTCACCGTCGACGACGGGGACGTGCTCGCCATCGTCGGCGAGTCCGGCTCCGGCAAGTCGGTCACCGCGCTGAGCGTGCTGGGCCTGCACCCCACCGGACGCACGACCGTGAGCGGTCGCATCGAGTGGAACGGCGAGAACCTC
Source organism: Acidimicrobiales bacterium (assembly GCA_046331245.1). Taxonomy (GTDB): domain Bacteria; phylum Actinomycetota; class Acidimicrobiia; order Acidimicrobiales; family Microtrichaceae; genus SSF14. The sequence goes on from JAXLRH010000005.1 coordinate 94,079, forward strand.
GTCACCGCGAGCGACGAGCGCATGCGTCAGGTGCGCGGCGGCGAGATCGCGATGATCTTCCAGGACCCGCTGAGCGCCCTCAACCCCGTCTACACGGTGGGCCGGCAGATCATGGAGATGGTGCGGGCACACGGCGACGTGTCGAAGGCTGCGGCCCGCGAGCGCGCCATCGAGATGCTGGCGCTCGTCGGCATCCCCCAACCCAAGCGCCGCGTCGACAACTACCCCCACGAGTTCTCCGGCGGCATGCGCCAGCGGGCGATGATCGCGATGGCGCTGTCGTGCGAGCCGAAGCTGGTCATCGCCGACGAGCCCACCACCGCACTCGACGTCACCGTGCAGGCACAGGTGCTCGACCTGCTCGTCGAGGTCACGCAGCGCCAGGGCGCGGCGGTCATGCTCATCACCCACGACCTCGGCGTCGTGGCCGGCATGGCCAAGAAGGTCGCCGTGATGTACGCCGGCAAGGTGGTGGAGGAGGCGACGTCGGACCAGCTGTTCGACGCACCCACGCACCCGTACACGATCGGCCTCCTGCGCTCGCTGCCCCGCGTCGACGCCGACGGCTCGGAGAAGCTGCTCCCGATCGGCGGTCAGCCGCCGTCCATGCTCAGCCCGCCCCCGGGCTGCGCGTTCCATCCCCGTTGCCCCATCGCCCAGAGCGAGGCCGGCTGCGACACCGAGGTTCCGTCGTTGCACTCCCAGCCGGTCTCCATCGTCACGGGCGCCGCGGGTCCTGCGTCCGACCGCGACCACGGCGTCGCCTGCTGGCGCCGCGACGAGGTCCCCACGCTCCTCGGGGTGGTGCACTCATGACCCTCACGTCCGACGCCATGGCCTCGAACGCCGGCGCCCCCACCACACCCGTGATGGAGGCCGTCGACGTCGTCAAGGAGTTCCCCGTCACCGGCGGCCTGTTCGGGCGCCGCGTCGGCAGCGTCCACGCCGTCAGCGGCGTCTCGCTGCACGTCAACCGCAGCGAGACCCTCGGCATCGTGGGCGAGTCGGGCTGCGGCAAGTCCACCTTCGGGCGGGTCATGCTGCGCCTCCTCACCGTCACCGCCGGCACCGTCAAGCTCGGCGGCCGCGACACCGCGACGATGCCCAACAAGGAGCTCCGCCGGCGGGCGCAGATGGTCTTCCAGGACCCGTACGCGTCGCTCAACCCCCGCATGACGATCGGCGAGGTGCTCGCCGAGCCGTACCTCGTGCACCAGGGCCTCAAGGCGAAGCAGGTGACCGAGCAGGTGGGCGACCTCCTGCGCACCGTGGGTCTCTCGCCCGAGCACCGCAGCCGGTATCCCCACGAGTTCTCCGGCGGTCAGCGCCAGCGCATCGGCATCGCCCGGGCCATCGCCGTCGACCCCGAGGTGATCGTGCTCGACGAGCCGGTGTCGGCGCTCGACGTGTCGATCCAGGCCGGCGTCGTGAACCTGCTGGAGAAGCTGCAGGACGAGCGGGGCATCGCGTACCTGTTCATCGCCCACGACCTGTCGGTGGTGCGCCACATCTCGGATCGCGTGGCCGTCATGTACCTCGGCAAGGTCGTCGAGATCGGCACCCGCGACCAGATCTACACCTCACCGCGCCACCCCTACACGAACGCCCTGCTGTCGGCGGTGCCGATTCCCGATCCGCAGAAGGAGCGCAGCCGCAAGCGCATCGTGCTCACCGGTGAGGTGCCGTCGCCCATCGATCCACCGTCGGGCTGCCGCTTCCGCACCCGGTGCTGGAAGGCGACCGACGAGTGCGCCGCGTCCGAGCCGCCGCTCGCCGAGGATGCCGACGGCCACGCCGTCGCCTGCTTCCATCCGGAATAGATGGCCTCGGTCGCTGCGCCGAGGTTCGGCCTCCTGCGTCGGCCTACTCTGGCTCCGCTCCTCGGCGGAGAACTGGCGCTCGGTCGCTCAGGCGGTCGGCACCCACACGAGCGCGACCTGCGAGATCGACACGTCGGTCTTCTCCAGCGCGACGTCGAGCGTCTCGACCGCCGCGGCGACATCGCTCCAGTGGGCGACGATGTCGTTCACCTCGTCGGCGAGCTGCGCCTCGAGGTCGGACAGGTTCGCCGTCTTCTCGTCGACCCGTGCGAGCGCGAGCTCCATGCGGTTGCCGGCCTTCTCGCTGCGCGAGCGCCCGGTGGCCGCCTTGTTCACGGCGGAGCTGATCGACCGCGCGCTGTTGCGCCCGCCGAAGATCGCGCCGAGCACGCTCCCGCCGATGCTCAGGGCCTCGTTGCGCTTCGAGGTGTCGGCCTCGGACTTGAGCTGATCGGCGCGCTGCTGCGCGTCGGCGATCGCCGCCTTCACGGTGTCGATCTTCGCCGAGAGGCGCTGGCGGATCTTGTCGGTGTCGGCGTCGGCCGCAGCGTCCGCGGCCTGGTGGCACCGCGCCGTGAAGTCGGCCTCCGACTCACCCGGTCGGCTGTACAGCTTGAGCTCCTTGTTGGCGAAGATCGTCGTGTGGCGGTTGCGCACGAGATAGTCCTTCACGGACGCCTCGATGCCCGAGAAGTACGACGAGTTCGCGATGGGCGCGGCCGGCAGCACGTACGCCGCGCCGGCGGGCGCGGTGGTGAGCAGGTCGCGGTCGTCGTAGTCGACGCTGTACGCCTTCGACGGATCGATCTGCGGCGCGTCGAGCGGCGCGAACACCGCCTCCAACGTCTCGGTGGTGTTGAGCCCCGACTTGGTGTCGTCGTACAGCAGCTCGACCCGCACCGCGACCGCAGCCTGCAGGCGAGTGCCACCCGCCTTGGCGCCGAGCGTTGCCGCCCACGGGGCGGCCGGATCCAAATAACGAACGGGAACGCCTTCCGCAACGGAGGGCATCATCGGGGTCGCGTCGCCCCCAGCCGAGGAGACCGAGGCTGCCGTCGCTCCAGCCGCATCCCCAGCAGTTGTCGGGGCCGGGGCGCCAGTCGGCGCCCCTTCGCGGGAGCGGGGCGCCGACGGCGTCCCGGGCTCGACGACTGCGGCTCCCGACGGCTGGCCCGGGAGTCTCGGGATCTGATCTTTTGAAAGAGGTCCGCACAGGTAGGACATCGCCCACCGCACGCCGAAGGTGCGGGGCGGCTTGCCGCCGGTGGTGTGCAGGAGGAACTCCCGCTTCTGGAGGCCCGAGATGGTGGCGTCGGTGGCGGCGATGTCGACCGTGCCCGCCGCCGAGCTCATGCCGTCGAGGAGGCGCGACTTGTCACGCTCGGTCTGCAGGCGACCGATCATCCAGGTGCCGGCGTTGCTGATGGCCTTGTAGTCGAGGTCGACCGGGTTCTGCGTCGCGAGCACCACGCCCACGCCGAACGCCCGCGCCTGCTTGAACAGGGTGAGGATCGGCTTCTTCGACGGGGGAGCGGCGGTAGGCGGAACGAACCCGTACACCTCGTCCATGTAGACGAGCACGCGCAGCTTGGTGGAGCCCTGCTGCCCGCGCATCCAGCCGACGAGCTTCGAGAGCACGCGGGTCACCACCATCTGACGTTCCTCGTCGGACAGGTGCGCGAGGTAGACGACGGCGGCGTTGGCCGACCCGTCGGGCGACCAGAGGAGCTTCTCGATGTCGATCGGCTCGCCCTGGCCCCACGCGGCGAACGACGGCGACGCCAGCAGTCCGTTCAGCTTGAGCATGAGCTCGGTGCGATCCGGCTTCGGGAAGAACGCCTCGACGTCGATCACGCCGAGCTTGCGCATGGGCGGGTCCTGGATGCGGACGAGCAGCGTCGCCAGGTCGATCGTCTCGCCGGCGGCCCACGCCGACTCGACGATGTTGGCGAGGAGCACGTGCTCGCGCCCGCTGAGCGGATCCGACGTGACGCCGACGAGACCGAGCAGGCCCTGCACCAGCGCCTCGACCTCGTCGTGGATGCTCTCGGGATCGGAACTCGCGCCGCTGGGCGGGGCGAGCGACCCGATGATGTTGAGCGGGATGCCCGCGAGCGAACCCGGCGTGTACACGCTGAGGCGATGGCCGGAGCGAAGCGTCGCGATCTCGCTCTGGGCGATCGACCAGTCGGCCAGCCCCTTGCTCCACGTCGCGGCCACCTCGGCCGCATCGGAGCCCGCCGGCACCCACGGCGCGAAGTCGTCGGGAGCGAGCGACGGGAAGGTGAGGAGCAGGTTCCCCATGTCGCCCTTGGGGTCGAGGATGAGCGTCGGAACCCCGCTGGCCAGCGCCTCCTCCAGCAGCACGATGCCCAGGCCGGTCTTGCCGGACCCGGTCATGCCGACGATCACGCCGTGGGTCGTGAGGTCGTCGGCATCGAGGCCGAGCGTGGTGCCCGTGCGCTCGTGGGTCGAGGGGTCGGTCAACTCGCCGACGTACAGTCCGGAAGGTCGCTCAGCCATGGCGGTCAGCCTGCCATGTGACGGGTGACGCTGTGGGACGCGTCGGGCCGGATTTGGTGGAATGATCGGGGCACCCACCGATCGAGGAGGACGAGGAATGGATCTCGGAGACATCACCGGCAAGGCACAGGAGCTGATCGGCGAGAACGCCGGGAAGGCACAGGAGCTCCTCGGCGAGCACGCCGAGGCCATCGAGGGCGGCATCGACAAGGTGGCCGAGTTCGCCGACGACAAGACCGGCGGCAAGTACACCGAGCAGATCGACGGCGCGGCCGACAAGCTCAAGGGCCTCCTTCCCAAGGACGGCGCCTGAGGATGCCGTGACCTCAGGGGCGGTCGCGTCGGCGGCGCTCGCCGACGCGGCGCCCGAGGTGCTGTGGCTCGACACCCCCGACCGCCCGGCGGTCGACCCCACGATGTGCGGCGGTCGCACCGTCGACCTCCTCGTCGTGGGCGCGGGCTACACCGGCCTGTGGGCCGCCATCCAGGCGAAGGAGGACGACCCGTCGTCGACGGTCGCCGTCATCGACGCGGGTCGAGTGGCCGAGCAGGCATCTGGCCGCAACGGCGGCTTCTGCTCGTCGTCGCTGACCCACGGCCTGGAGAACGGGCAGGCGCGGTTCCCGCGTGAGATGGCGCGCATCGAGCGCATCGCCGCCGACAACTTCGCCGGCATCGCCGCGACCATCGACCGCCACGGCATCGACTGCCACTGGGAGCCCAACGGCGCGCTCACCGTCGCCACGGCGCCGTGGCTCGTCGACGGCCTGCACGAGACGATCGAGCTCGCCGAGCGGTACGGCCACGACGTCGAGCTCCTCGACGAGGCCGCGGTGCGCGAGCACCTCGCGTCGCCCACCTACGTCGCCGGCGTCTGGCAGCGCAGCGGCGAGGCGACCGTCGACCCGGCGCGGCTCGCGTGGGGTCTCGCCGACGCAGCGCGCTCGCTCGGCGTCGACATCTACGAGCGCACCGAGATGCTCGGCCTCGACCGGGAGGGCGCCGGCATGGCGGTGCGCACGGCGTCGGGCACGGTGCGCTGCGCCAAGGTGGTCCTCGCGACCAACGCGTTCCGGTCCCCGCTCGGAGCGATCAACCGTCGCATCGCGCCCGTCTACGACTACGTGCTGGCCACCGAACCGCTCAGCGACGCGCAGCTCGCCGACATCGGGTGGAGCCGCCGCCAGGGCGTGTCCGACACCACCAACCAGTTCCACTACTACCGCCTCACGCACGACCGACGCATCGTGTGGGGCGGCTACGACGCGCTGTACCACTACGGGTCGCGCATCGACCCGTCGCTCGACCAGCGCGACGAGACCCACGCCCTCCTCGCCCAGCACTTCTTCGAGACGTTCCCCCAGCTCGACGGCCTGCGCTTCACCCACCGCTGGGGCGGCGTCATCGACACCTGCACCCGCTTCTCGGTCACGTTCGGAACGGCGCACGAGGGTCGCGTCGCCTACGCCGTGGGCTACACCGGGCTCGGCGTCGGAGCCACGCGATTCGGCGCACGCGTGTGCCTCGACCTGCTGTACCACCCCGACTCCGAGCTCCTCTCGCTCGACCTCGTGCGCCGCCGCGCCGTGCCCTTCCCGCCCGAACCGGTGCGGTGGGCGGGCATCGAGCTCACCCGGCGGGCGCTCGCCAACGCCGACGAACGGCAGGGGCGACGGGGGCCGTGGCTGCGGCTGCTCGACTCGCTCGGTCTGGGCTTCGATTCGTAAGGTACGAACCATGCGTAGCTCCAAGGACTTCTTCAAGCCGCTCGCCGCCGGGGCCCCCGATCCCGTCCGGGAGATCCCGTTCCCGCCCTCGCGGATGATCCACTTCTTCCCGCCGCACCTCGACAAGGTGACGGCGAAGCTGCCCGACATCGCCCCGACCGTCGACATCCTCCTCGGCAACCTCGAGGACGCGATCCCCGCCGACTCGAAGGAGGCGGCCCGCGCCGGCCTCGTCAAGGTCGGTCGCGAGATGGACCTCGGCGACACGCAGCTCTGGACCCGCGTCAACAGCCTCGACTCGCCGTGGGTGCTCGACGACCTCACGACGCTCGTCGCCGAGATCGGCGACAAGCTCGACGTCATCATGATCCCGAAGGTGGAGGGCCCCGAGGACATCCACTACGTCGACCGCCTGCTCGCCCAGCTCGAGGCGAAGGCCGGCCTCACCAAGCCGCTGCTCGTGCACGCCATCCTCGAGACCGCGCGTGGCGTGGCCAACGTCGAGGAGATCTGCCTCGCCAGCCCCCGCATGCAGGGCCTGTCGCTCGGCCCGGCCGACCTCGCCGCCAACCGCCGCATGAAGACCACCCGCGTCGGCGGCGGCCACCCCGGCTACCTCGTGCGCGAGGACCCGGCGCCCGGCGCCGACGGCCCCGACTACACCGGCGCCCGCACCACCTACCAGCAGGACCTCTGGCACTACACGATCGCCCGCATGGTCGACGCCTGCGCCACCGCCGGCATCCTTCCCTTCTACGGGCCGTTCGGCGACATCAAGGACACCGTCGCCTGCGAAGACCAATTCCGCAACGCCTTCCTCCTCGGCTGCGTCGGCGCCTGGTCGCTGCATCCCGTCCAGATCGAGATCGCCAAGAAGGTGTTCTCGCCCGACCCGGCCGACGTCGCGCACGCGCTCCACGTGATCGAGGAGATGGGCGACGGCACCGGCGCCGTGATGATCGACGGGAAGATGGAGGACGACGCCTCCGTCAAGCAGTGCCACGTGATGGTCAACCTCGCGAAGATGCTCTCCGCCCGCGACCCCGAGCTCGCCGCCCGCTACGGATTCGAGGCCTGACATGTCCGACGTGATCATCCCGCGCCGCTCCGTGCTGTACATGCCCGGCGCGAACGACAAGGCGCTCGAGAAGGCGAAGACCCTCCCGTGCGACGCGATCATCTTCGACACCGAGGACTCCGTCGCCCCCGACATGAAGGCGGTCGCCCGCGAGAAGGTCGCCGCCGCCGTTCGTAGCGGCGAGTACGGGCGACGCGAGCTCACCATCCGCATCAATGGCCTGGACACCGAGTGGTGGCGCGACGACCTCGAGTCGGCCGCCGCTGCCGCGCCGGCAGCCGTCGTGGTACCGAAGATCAACTCGGCCGAGGACGTCGCCCTCGTCGAGTCGGTGCTCGCCACCGTCCCCGCCGCGGCCGACACCCGCATCTGGGCGATGCTCGAGACGCCGACCGCTATGGAGAACGCCGTCGCGATCGCCACCTCGTCGGAGCGCCTCAACGTGCTCGTCATGGGTACCAACGACCTCGCCAAGGAGCTGCGCGCCGCGCTCGTCCCCGGTCGGCACCCGCTGCTGTGGGGCCTCGGGCGCTGCCTGAACGCCGCTCGATTCGCCGGCAAGGTCATCCTCGACGGCGTGTACAACGACGTGAAGAACCCCGAGGGGTTCGCCGAGGAGTGCCGCCAGGGCGCCGAGATGGGCTTCGACGGCAAGACGCTGATCCACCCCACCCAGGTCGAGCCCACGAACGCCGCGTTCGCGCCCACCGAGGCCGAGGTCGAGCACGCCCAGCGCGTGATCGCCGCCTGGGACGAGGGCATCGCCGCCGGCAAGGGCGTCATCACCGTCGACGGCCGCATGATCGAGAACCTGCACGTGGACAACGCCCGCCGCGCGCTCGCGATCGCCGCCGCCATCGCCGACCTCGACGCCTGACCGCGCACTCTGGAGCGCTCAGGTGTAGCTGGACTGCACCTCAGCGCTCCAGAGCGAGCACGGTCGTGAGGATGCCGGCGACGAACGCCGGCTCCCGGGTGATCTGCCACCAACTGAACCGCAGTGTGCGCCATCCGGCGGCCGTGGCGAGCTGGTCGCGAACCCGGTCGCGGTGGAACGCGTCGAGCTGGGCGTGATACCGGCGGCCGTCGAGCTCGACGATGACGCGGTGCAGCGGGTACCCGACGTCCACCCGCTCGTTCGACGCTCGCTCCCGATCCCAGGGCGCCGGCAGCTGGAGGATGCCGATCGGGATCCGTTTCCGGCGGCAGAGGAGGACGAAGCGCTGTTCGAGCTCCGACTCGGTGGGCGGAGCGCCCGTCCGTCGGTCGAGCACCTCGGCCATCGTCCGGGTTCCCGCCCGACCGGGTCGTGCGAGATCGAAGAAGACCCGCTCGACCTGGCCGAGGTGGAGCTTCCCCCGCAGCACCTGGTCATCCATGAAACGGCCGAGACGGGCAACGCTCAAGTCGGCGGCGAGATCGAACGCCGTGCGGGCGCGGGTCGTGATCGGGAGCGCGCCGAGCCTCGTGACGTGGTGGCTGGGCAGGCTCCGGGTCTGCCGCACCCGGACGCCCTCGAGGTGGCGACTCCGGCCGTGGGGCCGCACGATCGTGGGAGCGTTGCTGGTGGGCGACTCGCCGTCCCACATGAACGCGGCAGCGCCGCCGGCGACGTGGGCGTCGGGGAGCGCCAGCACCGCGGCGGCAATGTCCGAGTGCGGGGTGGTCGGAGTGCCCGCCAGTTGGAAGGCGCCGTCGTGACGGGCGATCCACCGGCCGACCTCGACGCGATGACGAACCTGGTAGTTCGAGAAGCCGCTCGTCTCGGCCTGCGAGCGGGAGAAGCACGAGAACTGGCGGGCGGCGATCGGGGCCAGTCGTTGATCGGGTGACGGCATGAGGAACTCCGACGTGAGGAAGCGACGGAGGGGAAGGCGGAGGACGCTACGCAGCAGCACCGACAACGACGGCGTTCCTCACTCTGGAGCGCCCAGGCGCGGTCGCGCTGCACTGTGTCGCTCCAGAGTGCGGATCGGTGGGGGAGACTGGGTCCATGACGACGAACGTGCAGACGCTCAACTACATCGACGGGACGTTCCGCGCCGCGGCCTCGGGCGCGGTGGACGCCGTGCTCGAGCCGGCGACCGGTCAGGTCATCGCCGAGGTGGCCTCCGGCGACGAACGCGACGCGGCAGCGGCCGTCGAGGCGGCGTCACGAGCCTTCGAGTCGTGGTCGCGCACGACGCCGCGCGAGCGGTCCGAGCGCCTCGCGAAGCTCGCCGACGCGGTGGAGGCCGACCTGCCGGAGCTCAAGCGGCTGGAGTCGCTGAACGTCGGCAAGCCGGTGTCGATCGTCGACTTCGAGTTCGACCTCACCGTCGACAACCTCCGGTTCTTCGCGTCCGCCGCCCGCTTCATGGAGGGTCGCGCCGCCGGCGAGTACCTGGAGGACCACACGTCGTTCACGCGCCGCGATCCCATCGGCGTGATCGTGGGCATCGCTCCCTGGAACTACCCGCTCAACATGGCGACGTGGAAGCTCGGGCCGGCGATCGCCGCCGGGAACACCATGGTGCTCAAGCCGTCGGAGCTCACGCCGCTCACCGCGCTCCGCCTCGCGGAGCTCTCCGCCGACATCCTGCCGCCCGGCGTCCTCAACGTCGTGTGCGGCACCGGCGCCACCGCCGGCGCCGCGCTGGTCGATCACCCCCGCGTCGACATGATCTCGCTCACGGGCGGCGTGTCGACGGGGAAGGCCATCGCCCAGGCGGCGTCGGCCAGCCTGAAGCGTCTCCACCTGGAGCTCGGGGGCAAGGCCCCGGTGGTGGTGTTCGACGACGCCGACGTCGAGCTGCTCGTGAGCACGATGGCCGACATGTCGTACTACAACGCCGGGCAGGACTGCACCGCTCCGTGCCGCCTCATCGCCGGGCCCAAGGTGTTCGACGACGTCGTCTCCGGCCTCACCGACGCGGTGGCCGCGCTGCGCACCGGCGACCCGTTCGACCCCGACACCAACGTCGGCCCGATCGTGTCGGAGGCCCACCAGCACCGCGTCGCGGACATGATCGCCCGGGCGGGCGCCGCCGGCGCCGAGATCACGACGGGTGGCGGCATCGTCGACGGGGCGGGCTTCTTCGTGGAGCCGGCGGTGATCGCGAACCCGACGCAGGACTCCGAGATCGTGCAGCGCGAGCTGTTCGGCCCGGCCGTGAGCATCCAGCGGTTCTCCGACGAGGCCCAGGCCCTCGCGTGGGCGAACGACTGCGACTACGGCCTCGCGTCGTCGGTGTGGACGAGCGACGTGGGCCGCGCCATGCGCATGGCGCGAGACCTGCACTTCGGCACCGTGTGGGTGAACGACCACATCCCGATCGTGTCGGAGATGCCGCACGGTGGGTACAAGCAGTCGGGCTACGGCAAGGACATGTCGGTGTACGCGCTCGAGCACTACACCGAGCTGAAGCATGTGATGCTGCGGCACTAGGTCCCACCTAGGCTGTGCCGATGTCGTACGAACAGACGCCGTCGCAGCAGCCCGCCGCCATGCCCGCCGGGTGGTATCCCGACGGAAGCGGTCAGCAGCGCTATTGGGACGGCGCCGCATGGACCGAGCACGTCGCCGCCGGCGCCGGCACGGTGCAGGCGTCGCAGTCGATGGTGGGCGCGCCGACCGCCGACGACAGGACGATGGCCACGCTGGCGCACGCCCTCGCGATCTTCGCCGGCTTCATCGGGCCGCTCCTGATCATGCTCATCAAGGGCGATCAGTCGACGTATGTGAAGTACCACGCCGTCGAGGCGCTCAACTTCTCGATCACGATCGCGATCGCGCTCACGGTGAGCGCCGTGCTCATGATCGTGCTCATCGGGTTCCTGCTGTTCCCGATCGTGCTGATCGGCGCGCTGGTGCTGCACGTGATGGCGGCCATGGCCGCCAATCGGGGCGAGTGGTACCGCTATCCGTTCACCCTGCGGTTGATTCCCGGCCCGACGGCCTGAATCAGGAACGGCCCGACGGCCTGAATCAGGCGGTGCGCCAGTCGATGCCGCGCCCCACGAAGCGGATGCTCACGGGGTAGCGCCACCACACGCCCTTGTTGGCGCGCACCATGGCGAGGATGCCGAACACGTAGGTGGACAGCATCGACAGCATCATCAGCGGGAACAGCACCGCGAGCGGCCACGGGAACGCCGGCGAGTCCGACGTGTCGACCGTGAACGGCAACGTCGCGAACATCAGGACGAAGCCCCCGATCCACACGACCATGAAGGTGATGGCGAAGTTCAGCGCTTCGCAGGCGTGGTGGCACACGAACCGGTTGCGGTCGGGCTTGCCCTTCTCGATCAGGTAGAGCACCAGCGGAAGGATGAAGCCGCCGGCGATGAAGCCGAGGTGGCTGACGACGGCCATGGTGCGGCCTCGCTCCTCCTCGGACTGGGGCGGACCGGTCGGAGTCGCCGGCGCGTACGGGCCCCAGTTGGCGCCGTCCCACCACCGGAGGTGGGCGCCCTCGGGGTACCAGCCCGGCGGGAACTGCGGCGGCCCGCTCACGATTCGCCGCCGAAGCGCCGCGTCAGCCAGTCGACGAGGATCGCGTTGACCTCGTCGGGGCACTCCTGCTGCAGCCAGTGGCCGGCCCGGGGAACCGTGTGCATCTCGAGGTCGGTGCAGACGCTCGGCATGCCGGCGGCGAGTGCCGGGGGCAGGGCCGGGTCCCACTCGGCGCAGATCATGAGGGTCGGCATGTCGAGGACGGTGCGTCCGATCTCGGGATGACGTTCGGCGTTGGCGTCGACGTTGCGGTACCAGTTGATGCCACCCCGGAAGCCGGTGCGCTCGAACACCGACGCGTAGTGGTCGATCGTCGCCTCGTCGGCGATGGGGGCGCCGATCGGCTCGAGCCCCTCGAGGTCCTTGAACGGGTTCATGTTCAGCTTGCCGTCGACGAACATGCGGCTCATCAGCTCGGCGGGATCGGTGCCGCCGACCATCATCTTCTCGAACAGCAGCCGGGCCCGCGGGTCGAGCACCGCCTCCGCCACGCCCGGCTCCTGGAACCACAGCATGTACTGCCGCTCGATGTCGCCGTCGACGAGCATCTTCAGGAAGTCGCTGCCGGGGAACGGGGTGTACGGCGTGCAGACGCCGACGATGCCGGCGCACCGGTCGGGGTGCAGCACGCCCATGGCCCACGTGAGGAAGCCGCCCCAGTCGTGACCGACGAAGACGGCGCGCTCCTCGCCGAGGTCGTCGAGGAGGCGGACGAGATCGCCCGTCAGCTCGTCCATGCCGTACGCCTCGACGGGCTCGGGTCGGGAGGAGTCGCCGTACCCGCGCTGGTCGGGCGCGACGGCTCGGAAGCCGGCACCGGCGACGGCGGGCAGCTGGTACCGCCACGAGTAGGCCAGCTCGGGGAACCCGTGGCAGAACACCACCGGGAGACCCGAGCCCTGTTCGTGGACCGCGAGCTCGATCGGGCCGTGGATCGGGTCGGTGAGCCTGTGGACGCGTGCTGCCGGGAACGCCATCCCGCTATTTGAGCACGCCCGCCGTCCGCATCAGCTCCTTGGCGCGTGCCGTCGGCTCGCCGGTGACGGTGGCGCCGCCGTTGAGCACCCCGCTGACCCCGTCGATGGCCAGCTCGGTCGGCTCGTCGTCGACGGCGATGCGATCGTGCCGCGCCGTCGGGAGGTAGGTCACCGCATCGATGGTGACGGGCGCGAACACCTTGGCGCCGGCGGTGTCGGCAGCGGCGCGCACCTCGTCGGCGGTCGTGCCACCGAAGCACGCCGTCGCCTCCGCCAGCGTGGGCACGATCAGGTCGACACGCCCGCGCTTCAGGGCCTCGCAGGGATCGGCCGACTCGCGCACCTCGGTCCTCGCTCCGTCGACGGTTGCGGCAACGGCGGCGTAGGTGCCGGCGAGCTGGCTGCCCCGGGCGTCGTCGGGCAGCGTGGCGGCGCGGACGGGCCGCGGCGCGGACGCGGCGGCCCTGGCCTCCTGCCGGGTGTCGTCGGAGCCCTCGTCGCGCAGGCCCCACCACACCGACGCGCCCGTCGCGAGCACCACGAGCAGCCCGGTGACGACCCACGTCCGGGTGGGGATGCGGCCGTCCTCGGGGATGCCCGGAATGCGACGGCGGATCACGCGGATGAGGTTGTCGGTCCAGCGGTAGGGGAGCAGCGTGAGGCCGAGGAGCACCATCAGCCAGCCGGGGCCGGGCAGCGGGATGGCGGCGAGACCCAGGAGGACCAGAATCCATCCCCCGACGAGCCGGGCAAGACGGCCCCACAGCGAGTGGCGCGCCTCGTCGTCGGTCTTCTCCCGTCGCCCCGTCTCCTTCTCGGCCTCGATGGCGGCCTCGGCGAGGAACCGGCGTCGCGCCCGGCGGAGGTCGGCCCGGGCGTCGGGCGAGGAAGGCGGGTGGTCTGGGCCGTCGGTCATCGGGGAACAGTCTGGCCAGCGGCGCGCGGTGACCACAGTCACCCCGGAATGTGCCGCTTCGACAATCCAAAAGGGGTCGGGTCTCCGAATCAACGTCATGGCAGCAGTGCAACCCCTTCCACGGCGCCGAGTGCGGACCACCGCATCGGTCGTCGACCCGGTGGCGCGGTACCTGGATCAGATCGGGCGATATCCGCTCCTCACCCCCGAACAGGAACGTCGCCTCGCCGCAGCGATCGCCGACGGTCGACGGGCGGCCGAGCTGCTCGCCGACGGAGAACGTACGCCGCGGGAGCGTTCCGAGCTCCGCGCCGTCGTGCGTGCGGGCGAGACCGCGTTCGACGCGTTCGTGAACGCGAACCTGCGCCTCGTGGTGTCGGTGGCGAAGCGCTACCAGGCGACGGGCGTGCCGCTGCTGGACCTCGTGCAGGAGGGCAACCTCGGCCTCATCCGTGCCGTCGAGAAGTTCGATCACACCAAGGGCTTCCGGTTCTCCACCTACGGGGTGTGGTGGATCCGCCAGTTCATCTCCCGCGGCATCGCCGCAACCCGTTCGACGGTGCGGCTGCCGACCCGGGCGAACGACGACCTGCAGCGCCTGCGCGCCGCGGTCGGCCAGCTGGAGGCGGCCTCGGGCCGGACGACGAGCACGGCGGAGCTGGCCGCCCTCGCGTCGCTGTCGGACGAGCGGGTGATCGAGCTGCTGCCCCTGCTCTCGGACCCGCTCTCGTTCTCCACCGCCGTCGGCGACGGCAACGTCGAGCTCGGCGACTTCATCGAGGATCCCGACGCCGTCGCCAGCGTCGAGGAGATCGGCCTCCGCCTGTCGGAGCGGGAGATCGACGAGCTGCTCTCGCCGCTCGATCCCCGGGAGCGCACGATCATCGTGATGCGCTTCGGCTTCGACGGCGAGGAGCCGATGTCGATGATGGACATCAGCCGTCGCCTCGGGCTCTCACGAGAGCGGGTCCGCCAGCTCGAGCACCGTGCCATGGCCAAGCTGGTGCACCCGAGCCGGCCGTCGGTCCGCGAGTTCATCCGAGGGTGCTAGAACCGCCGCATGGCGAACGAACACCACTGGGCCCTGTCGGCCGTCGTCAGCGAGGAGTTCCTCAACACGCTGGCCAGGAACGGCATCGGTGACGGCATCGAGGCCGCGGAGTTCCGCCAGCAGTTCAACCTGCCGCTGCTGGGCAGCCTCGACCTCGGCGTGACGCTCACGATCGTCGGCGTGACGTTCCAGATGATCGAGGAGAACGTCGACCGGCTCCACGCGACCATCCGGGCGACGGGGCACATCGTCTTCCACGGCGACACGATGATGCCGGCGCTCCCCGGTCTCGCCCACGTGCGCGGTGACGTGCTCGTGCACCCGCGCGTCGAACTGCGGCCCGACGGCCGCTTCGTGGCCATCCTCGATCTCGCCGGCAGCGAGCTGGTGGGCATGACGCTCGAGGGCATCGACGGGGTCGAGGCCGACGCCGAGGCGCAGGAGATGATGGGCCAGATGCTGTTCGCCGCTGTCGGCGGCGAGCTGTTCGAGGGCCTGGCAATGCAGATGGGATCGATCGGTCTGGAGCTCGAGGCCGACCAGGGCCACGTGTTCCGCGAGCTCGGCGTGCGCCCGTCGCCCGCCGACATCGAGATGCACCACGGGGCGATGACCGTCGGCCTCCCCGCGATCTCGGGCCTCGAGGGCCGAGCCGTCGCCGAGCGTGTGAGCGGCCAGCGCGTCGGCGTCGGCGTCGCGGCGGGCGCCCTGGGCGCACTCGCCAACCGCGTTGCCGCGGACGCCGTCGGGGCGCCGCTGCCGTTCGAGCTCGACGTCATCGCCCGCGACGAGCGAGTCGGCGCCCGCATCCGCAACCAGAAGCTCGTCGACATCCCGTTCCTTCCCGACATGCGCCCCGGCTTCCGCTCCACCGTGCGCCCCCGCCTGGTGGGCGACCAGCTCGAGCTCAGCCTGCGCGAGGCGTGGCTCGAGCTGCCGTTGGTGCCGCCGGCCGTGAACCGATTCAACCGCCTGCTCGGTGGCGTCGCCTCGCTCGCCCCGCTCAACGTCTCGGTGCCCGCCCACGCCTCGCTGCCGGTCCGCCCGGGGAGCGACGCCCACCTGAACGTGCGCATCGCCGACCTCACGGTCGGTCGCGACGGCGTCGCGTTCGTCGTCGAGGCGCACCTGTGAGCGACGCATCGGAGTGGGCCGGCGAGGTCCCCGGCGCGTTCAACCTGCGCGATCTCGGGGGCAACCCCGTCGAGGGCGGCATCGTCGCCCCGGGCCGCGTGTACCGCTGCGACCTGCTGCACCGGGTCGACGCCGAGCTCGGCGCGGCCTGGCTGCACGACCACGACGTGCGCACGCTCATCGACCTCCGCACCGAGGGGGAGCGTCAGGGCGACGGCTTCATGGCGGCCAGCGCGCACCTCGACGCCCGCCATCGCGGGCTGCTCGACGAGGTGTGGAGCTGGGAGGCCGAGAACAAGGCGGCCGACGAGTGGTTCCTCCGCGACCGCACCATCGAGATGTACGAGCGTTTCCCCGACCGCATCGCCCGGGTGCTCCAGGACATCGCCGAGGCGCCGGCGAACGTCCTGTTCCACTGCACGGCCGGCAAGGACCGCACCGGCGTCATCGCGAGCGCGCTCCTCGGCGTGCTGGGCGCGTCGCCCGAGGTGATCGTCGCCGACTACGCCCGCAGCACCGACGCGATGCCGGCGATCATCGGCTGGTACCGCGACCAGGACCTTCCCGAGGGCGTCGACCGCCCCGAGCGCGACCACGCCCGCGAGCAGCAGATCATCGAGCGGGCCGCGGCGCCATCGACGATGGCGGGTGTGGTCGACGTGATCCTCGCCCGGCACGGTTCGTTCGCCGGCTGGGCGCGGGACAGCGGCATCGGCGACCAGCTGGTGGAGGCGCTCCGGCGCAAGCTGGTGGTGCCCGCGCCCACGACCGACGATCGGTGACCGCGCGGGGTAGACCGTCGCCATGACCGCGCCCGACTCCAGCACCCGCTCGTCGATCCTCGCTGCCGCGGACAGCGCCATGGAGGCACTCGTCCCGCTGAGTTTCTCCCGCCTGGGCCACGACATCCGCAAGCGGATGTGGTCATGGGGCCCGGCCGTCGGCGACCTCACGGGCGCCACGATCGTCGTCACCGGTGCCACGAGCGGGCTCGGCTACGAGACGGCGCGCGAGCTGCTCGGCGCCGGTGCGACCGTCGACATCGTGGTGCGCAACCGAGGGCGAGGCGACGACGCGGCGGCGCGGCTCGCCGTCGACGCCGGCACCGCGCCGACCGTGCGCGTCGCCGACATGGGCGACCTCGACGCGGTGCTCGCGCTCGCCGCCGAGCTGTCCGCGGCGCACGAGCGCATCGACGGGCTCGTGCACAACGCCGGCGCCATCGAGACCGAACGACGGCTCACGACCGACGGGATCGAGGCGACGTGGGCGTCGATGGTGGTGGGGCCGCACCTGCTCACCCGGGCGCTCGACGATCGGCTCGCGACGGGCCGGGTCGTGTTCGTCACCAGCGGTGGCATGTACACGCAGCGCCTCCACCTCGACGACCCCAACTTCGCGGTCGGCGAGTTCAACGGCACCGTCGCCTACGCCCGCGCCAAGCGGGCGCAGGTCGACCTCGTCGCCGAGTACGCACGCCGCGATCTGCCCGGTCCGTCGTCGATCGTGGTGGCCGTCCACCCCGGTTGGGCCGACACGCCGGGAGTCTCCGGTTCGCTGCCGCTCTTCCATCGCGTGATGGGCCCGGTGCTGCGGTCGCCGGCGGACGGCGTCGACACCGTGCTGTGGGCGGTCGCGGGCGACGACGAGCTGCGCGACGGGGCGCTCTACTTCGACCGTCTGGAGCGATCGGTGGCGCGCCTGCCCCGCACGGCCACCTCGTCCGCCGATCGCCGTGAGCTCTGGGATCTGGTCGAACGGCAGGCGCGGCGACCTCTAGTCTGAGCCCGCCAATCGGGTCGAGTCGGGGGAGGGGTCGGAATGTCGGACACGGAGGCACCGTCGCTGCCGCAGATCGACCTGTTGAACGGCTACTGGTACGCCGCCGATCCAACGCCCACGTACCGCTGGATGCGTCACCACGCGCCGGTGTACCGCGACGACATCAACGGCCTGTGGGGCATCAGCCGCTATCGCGACATCGTCGAGATCGAGAAGCAGCCGAGCCGGTACTCCAACCGCAACTCGTTCCGGCCGATGCCGACCGACACCCACGACGACCAGTCGATGATCAGCTTCGACGATCCCCGACATCAGACCCAGCGCCGCCTCGTCGCCCGCCGGTTCACACCCCGTGCGGTGGCGAACCACCACGACGAGATCGCCGAGGTGGTCGCGGGCCTCGTCGACGAGGCGCTCGCGGCCGGGTCGGTCGACGCGGTCGAGGCCCTGGCGGCGCCGCTCCCGGCGATGATGATCGCGAAGTACCTGGGCTTCGGCATCGACCGCTGGCGTGAGGTCAAGCACTGGTCGACCGAGACGATCCCGCTCGGCGGTGGCATTCGCTACCAGAACGACACCGGCATCGCCGCGGCGTTCGAGTTCGCGGTGGCGTGCACCGAGCTGATCGCCGAGAAGCGCGCCAACCCGACCGACGACATGGTGTCGGTGTGGTGTCACACCGAGATCGACGGCGTGCCGATGAGCGACGACAGCATCATCGCCGAGTGCCTCCTGCTGGTGGACGGCGGCGCCGAGACCACCCGCACCGTCATCGCGTCGACGCTCTGGGACCTCGTGCAGCACCCCGACCAGCTGGCCCGGCTGCGGGAGAACCCGGCCATGATCGGCGAGTCCGCCGTCGAGGAGTTCATCCGCTGGGTGACGCCGGTGCTCAACATGGCCCGACTCGTCACCGAGGACCACGAGCTCGCCGGTCAGCAGCTGCACGCCGGCGACCAGCTCATCCTCATGTACAGCTCCGCCAACCGCGACGAGACGGTGTTCGACGCGCCCGACACCTACGACGTCGGCCGCACGCACAACAACCACGTGGCGTTCGGCTTCGGGTCCCACTTCTGCCTCGGGTCGAGCCTCGCCCGCCTCGAGATCCGCCTGTTCTTCGAGGAGTTCCTCCGTCGGGTCGAGCACTTCGAGATCACGCCGGGCACGGCGCCCAACCGCATCCCGGGCGCGTTCGTGCGAGGTGTCGAGAACCTGCATCTCGACCTGCGGTGACGCTCCGGTCCGGCCCCTGGGCCACGCCCGAGGTGACCGGTCGCGGCCGCCTGCCGATGCGGCCGCCGCTCGATCCCCACGACGACGCTGCGGCGGCGCGCTCCGGCGAGCCCTCCCCGTGGGTCGCGAACCTCGACGGCGCCTGGGACTTCCGCCTCGCCGGCGGCCGATGGTCCACGGTGGACGTGCCGGGGTCGTGGGTGCTGCAAGGCGGTCCCGGGCACCGGTACGGGGTGCCGATCTACACGAACGTCGTGATGCCGTTCGCCGAGGATCCGCCCGCGGTGCCTGCCGACGGCGCCGTCGGCACGTACCGGCGCACCTTCCGGGTGCCGCGTCGCTGGCGGGGCCGTCGCATCCTGCTCGAGGTCGGCAGCGCCGACAGCTGCGTCACGGCGTCCTTCAACGGGACCGAGGTCGGCTTCGGCACCGACAGTCGCCTGTCGTCCACCTTCGACGTCACCGACCACCTGGTCGCCGGAGACAACGAGGTGGTGCTCGAGGTGCGGCAGTGGTCCGCCGGGACCTGGCTGGAGGATCAGGACCAGTGGTGGCTCCCCGGCCTCCACCGCAGCGTTCGGCTGGTGTCGGTGCCGGCGGTGTCGCTCGGCGACGTGGGGCTGGTGCCCGGCTACGACGTGGCATCGGGAGCGGGCTCGCTGGCGGTCGACGTCGAGGTCGACTTCGGCACGAGCACCCCGGAGCCGGGATGGTCGGTCGAGGTGACCGTCAGCGACCGGCGCGGTCGCCGTGCGGGTTCGTTCGGCCCTGCGGCCGTGGAGGTCTTCGATCACGGCGAGCCGTTCGCCGAGCTGTTGAGCGGCATGTTCTGGGTGGGTCAGCGCGCGGTCGGCGCCGTCGCGGTGGCGGCGGCCGAGCCGTGGTCGCACGAGCGCCCCACGCTGTACGACGCCGTCGTCACGTTGCGCAGCCCGGCCGGCGCTGTGGTGGACGCGCGGCGTCAGCGCGTCGGGTTCCGGTCGGTGGAGGTCCGTGACCGGCAGCTCCTCCTGAACGGCAAGCCCGTGACGATCGTCGGGGTCAACCGCCACGAGTTCGACCCCGACCGCGGTCGCGCCGTCGGCGAGGCCGGGATGCGGCGCGACCTGGAGCTCATGAAGGCGCACCACGTCAACGCCGTCCGCTGCGCGCACTACCCGAACCATCCGCTGTTCTACGACCTGTGCGACGAGCTCGGGCTGTACGTCGTCGACGAGGCCGACGTCGAGACCCACGCCCGACAGGCGTCGCTGTGCCACGACCCGCGCTTCCTCGGCGCCATCGTCGAGCGCGGCGTGCGCATGGTGCGCCGTGACCGCAACCACGCGTGCGTGATCGCTTGGTCGCTCGGCAACGAGTCCGGCGACGGCCCGGCGCTCAGCGCGGTGGCCGCGGCGATCCGCCGCCTCGATCCGTCGCGACCGCTGCACTACGAGGGCGCGCTGATGCACGACCTCTACGCGGAGGCGCCCGACACCGATCTCGTGTGCCCGATGTACACGCCGGTCGACGAGATCGTGGCGTGGGCCCGGTCGGGGCGCGACGCCCGCCGGCCGCTGATCCTCTGCGAGTTCAGCCATGCGATGGGCAACGCCGGCGGGCTCGCTGCGTACGTCGAGGCGTTCGCGACCGAGCCGGGCCTGCAGGGCGGGTTCATCTGGGAGTGGTGCGATCACGGTCTGCGTCGCCCCGACGGATCGTTCGGCTACGGCGGCGACTTCGGCCCGGCATCGCACCGCGGCGACGCGAACTTCTGCTGCGACGGCCTCGTGTCGCCCGACCGGGTGCCTCACCCGCTGCTGGTGGAGTACGCCCGTCTGAACGAGCCCGTCGCGGTGCGAGCGTCGGACGGACGCCTCCTGCTCGCGAACCGACGCTGGTTCTCCGGGCTCGACGACCTCCGGTTCCGGTGGGAGCTCCGTGTCGACGGCACGCGAGTGGCCGGTGGCGCCCTCGACGTCCCGCCGTGCGCCCCGCGGTCGGAGGTGGCGCTGTCGCTCCCATCGGAGGCGACCTCCGCCCGCGATGCCGCCGCCCCCGGCGCCGAGGTGCACCTCGACGTCATCGCCACGCCGCGCCGGCGCCCCGAGTGGGCGCCCGCCGGCTGGGTCGCCGCCCACGCCCAGGTCGACCTCACCCCCACGTCCCGCCCCACCTCCCGCCCCACGTCCCGCCCCACCTCCGCCCCCAACGCCACCTCCGCCCCCAACGCCGGTTTTGTGCTCCGGATCGACCGGCAAGCCGGTCGATCCGGGGCACAAAACGAGGCTGGGGCGGTGGCGAGCCCGGGGGGGGCGATGGAGCGCCTGCCGGTGCCGGAGCTGTGCCTGTGGCGACCGCCCACCGACAACGACGGGATCGCCACCGGCTGGATGGCGGGCATCGGCGTGCGGGGTCGGTGGCTCGGCTGGGGTCTCGACCGCCTGACGATGACCGACCGCAGCGAGCGCCGTCGCGGCGGCGTCCTCACCCGCATCACCGTGTGGCAGGCGGCCGACGGCATCGCGCCGATCGTGCACCGCCAGCGCGTCGAGGTCGTCGACGGCACCGCCGTGTTCGCCGAGACGGTGGACATCCCGGCGGAGCTCGACGACCTCCCGCGCGTCGGTGTGCGGTTCGCGGCGCCGGCGTCCCTCGACGACCTCGAGTGGTTCGGCCCCGGCCCGGGGGACAGCTACGCGGATCGTCGCGCCGGGGTGGTCGCACGCCATCGCTCGACCGTCGCCGACCAGTACGTGGACTTCGTCGTGCCGCAGGAGCACGGCCACCACGTCGACACGCGGTGGTTCGAGCTCCGCGGCGACCGCGGCCGAGCCGGCCTGCGGATCGCGGCCGACCGTCGCCTCGGCTTCAACGTCTCGGCGTACTCGGTGGAGGCGATCGCCGCGGCCACCCACCGCGCCGAGCTCGTCGCCGACGGACGCGCGCACGTGCACGTCGACGCGGCGCACCGGGGGCTCGGCTCGGCCGCCTGCGGGCCCGACACCGCGCCCGAGTTCCGGGTGCGGGGCGGACGCCATCGATGGACGTGGACGCTCGAGCGCTGGGGCGACCTCGACGGGAGGACGGCATGACCGAAGTCGAGCTCACCGAGCCGGTCGACCTGTGCGACGAGCGCGGGCGGCTGTCGCCCGCCGCCCGTGGCTGGTCGCGCCGGCCCCTGCATCGCACGAACCTCCGTGGCGCCGTCGGCCGCAAGAAGCGGTGGGACTACTGGTGCGTCACCGCTCCCGATCTGATCGTCGCCGTCACCTACGCCGACGTCGACTACCTGGGCATCGCGAACGTCTGGGTGCTGCAGCCGTCGACCGGGGTCGAGGTCCTGGTCGACCGTTCCCTCCCGCTCGCCGTCGGCTTCGCGCTGCCGGACGTGATGGAGCAGGGCACGATGCGCGGCGGTTCGCGGGGGATGCACCTCGAGATCGCCGAGCGGCCCGAGCACACGGCGATCCGGGTCACGGCCGCCTCCACGGCGCACGGTCCCCTCGACGTCGACCTCGTCGTCGCCCGCCCCGCCGGCCACGAGTCGCTCAACGTGGTGATCCCGTGGTCGGAGCGCCGGTTCCAGTTCACGACGAAGGCCAACCTCCGTCCCGTCACCGGCACCGTGCGCCTGGGCGACACGCTGCACGAGCTCGGCCCCGAGAGCGGGGCGTTCGGTGCGCTCGACGTGGGTCGCGGCATCTGGAAGTACTCCAACCGGTGGAACTGGGCGAGCGCGTCGGGCGCCGCCACCGACGGTCGCCCCGTGGGCCTGCAGTTCGGCGGCAAGTGGACGGTCGGCACCGGCTACACCGAGAACGCTCTGTGCGTCGGCGAGCCCGGCGGGGTCGGCGGGCGCCTTCACAAGATCCACGACGAGCTCGACTGGGCCTACGACTGGGACGATCCGCTGCGTCCGTGGCGGGTGCGCGACACCGTGTCCGGCCGCGTCGACGCCACCCTGACGCCGTTCCACGACCGCTACTCACGGGTGTCCGTGGGCGTGCTGTCGATGGAGGTCCACCAGTGCTTCGGCACCTGGTCGGGAACGGTCGTGACCGACGATGGCGAGACGGTCGCCTTCGATGGCATTCTCGGTTTCGCCGAGGAAGCGAGGAACAGGTGGTAGACGTGACGGGCCTGAACATGGCCGACGTGTGGGAGACGGTCGCCGACGTGGTGCCCGACGCCCTCGCGCTGGTTCACGGCAATCCTGCGGTCGGGGAGGTGGAGCGCACCTGGAGCGAGTTCGAGCAGCGCGCCGCCCGCCTCGCGTCGGTGTTCGCCGCACACGGGGTCGGCCCCGACTCGAAGGTGGCGCACTACCTCTACAACGGGCCCGAGTACCTGGAGGCGACCTTCGCCTCGTTCAAGACGCGTGCCGTGCCCGTCAACGTCAACTACCGCTACACCGAGGCCGAGCTCGCGTACCTGTTCGACAACTCCGACGCGGAGGTGATCGTCGTCGACGCGTCGTTCGTCGCGAACGTCGCGCACCTGCTGCCGAACCTCCCGCTCGTGAAGCTGGTGGTGCAGG
The DNA here is from genome assembly GCA_046331245.1 of Acidimicrobiales bacterium. Classification (GTDB taxonomy): domain Bacteria; phylum Actinomycetota; class Acidimicrobiia; order Acidimicrobiales; family Microtrichaceae; genus SSF14. The sequence continues at coordinate 117,337 of JAXLRH010000005.1, forward strand.
TGGGCGAGAGCGAGGAGGCCGCCGAGGCGGCGGCGCGCATCCCCATGCTCGTCCGGCACGAGACGGCGATCGCCGAGGCATCGCCGGCCCCACGGGTGGAGCGCTCGCCCGACGATCTGTGGTTCCTCTACACGGGTGGCACGACGGGCATGCCGAAGGGCGTGATGTGGCCGCACCGCTCGCTGGTGGGCACGGGCGCGCCGACGTTCAAGGGCTTCGGCCGTCCGCTGCCGACGACGCTCGACGAGGTCGCCGCCACCGCGGCGGCGATCCACGCCGAGCACGAGCCGATCCGGCTCCTCCCGGCGGCGCCCCTCATGCACGGCACCTCGGCCATCGCGAGCTGGGGCGTGCTGAACGCGGCCGGGGCCATCGTCACGCTCACGTCGCGCAGCTTCGACGCGGCGGAGCTGCTCGCCTCGGTCGAGCGGCACCGCGTGACGAACCTCACGATCGTCGGCGACGCGTTCGCGAAGCCGATCGTGGCCGAGCTCACCGCCGCCGAGCAGCGCGGCGAGCCGTACGACCTGTCGAGCCTCCGCATGATCGTCAGCTCCGGCGTGATGTGGTCGCAGCAGACGAAGGACGCGCTGCTGGCCCGCGCCGACGTGGTGTGCGCCGACCTCCTCGGCAGCTCCGAGGGCGTGGGCTTCGCCAACTCCGTGGCGAAGCGCAACCGCCCGGCGCCGACGGCCCGGTTCCGCTTGGGCGAGCACGCGCAGGTGTTCACCGAGGCCGGCGAACCGGTCGCACCGGGCTCGGGGGAGCGCGGACTGCTGGCGGTCGGTGGCCCGATCCCGGCCGGCTACTACAAGGACCCCGAGAAGTCGGCGGCGACGTTCCGCACGTTCGCCGGACGCGTGTGGTCGGTGCCCGGCGACTGGGCCACCGTCGAGACCGACGGCTCCATCACGCTCCTGGGTCGTGGGTCGGTGTGCATCAACACGGCCGGCGAGAAGGTGTTCCCGGAGGAGGTCGAGGAGGCGCTCAAGACGCATCCTGCGGTGCGCGACGCGAACGTCGTCGGCGTGCCGGACGAGAAGTGGGGCCAGGCGGTGTGCGCGGTCGTCGCGTTCGAGCCGGGCGAGTCGGCGGCGACCGAGGCCCTCGTCGGCCACTGCCGTCTCACCCTCGCCGGCTACAAGTGCCCGAAGCGCATCGTGGTGGTGCCGGCGATCCAGCGCGGTCCCAACGGCAAGGCTGACTACCGCTGGGCCGCGAGCCAGGTCGCATGAGCGCGGCGATGCGTTCCCCCCGACTAGCGCGCGCCCTCCGGCTCGTGGTCGTGCTCGCCGTGCTGGGCGCGTGCAGCTCGACGGAGCGCGCCACGGCGTCCACGAAGGCGCCGGCCTTTCTCGTGACGCGGCTCGGCGGCACGACGTCGGCGCGGGAATTCCGCGGCCGGCCGTTCAACCAGTCGGCGCGGTCGTTGAGCAACTCCGAGTTCCAGCGGTTCGGCACCGGTGCCGTCGTGTTCGACCAGCGCCTCACCGCGGCGCAGGGCCTGGGCCCGACCTTCAACGAGGACTCCTGCCTCGGCTGCCACCTCGACGGCGTGGTGTTCCAACCGCACACCGCCGACGACCCCGGCCCGGGCCTGCTCCTGCGATTGAGCGTCCCGGGCACGTCGCCGCACGGCGGCCCGAAGCCCGAGCCGACCTACGGCACGCAGCTGCAGACGCAGGCGCTTCCCGGGGCGACGGCGGAGGGCCGGCTCGAGGTGCGCTGGACGGCGCGGGCGGGCGAGTATCCCGACGGCACCCGCTACCAGCTCCGCGTCCCCACGTTCTACGTGACGGACCTGACGGCCGGCCCGATGGCGAAGGACGTAATGACGTCGGCGCGCATCTCGCCGCCGATGACCGGCATGGGGCTGCTCGAGGCGATCCCCGAGGCGTCGGTCGTGGCCGCCGCCGACCCCACCGACGCGAACCACGACGGCATCAGCGGCCGCGCCAACCGGGTGTGGAACGACACGACCGGGCAGCTCGATCTCGGTCGGTTCGGCTGGAAGGCCGGCCAGCCGACGGTGCGCCAGCAGAGCGTGGGCGCGCTGCACGACGACATGGGCATCACGACCTCCGACGTGCCCACCACCTGTCACAACCAGGGCACTGCGTGCGCCGAGCCGGCGCCGGCGGCGCCCGACATGTCGGACAAGGACCTCGCGGACCAGGTGTTCTACAACCGCACGATCGCCGTGCCGATCGCCCGAAACGTGGACGACGACCGGGTGAAGCGCGGCGCCAACCAGTTCGTCGCCGTCGGCTGCGCGTCGTGCCACACCACCACCCAGAGGTCGGGCCCCGACCAGGTGGCCGGCCTGGCCAACCAGACGTTCCACCCGTTCACCGACCTGCTGCTCCACGACATGGGCAAGGGTCTCGCCGACGGCCGTCCGGAGTTCGCGGCGTCGGGACGCGAGTGGCGCACGGCGCCGCTGTGGGCGCTCGGCCGCCGGGCGGAGACCACGAAGTTCCACTCGTTGCTGCACGACGGCCGGGCGCGGACGCCGGAGGAGGCCATCCTCTGGCACGACGGCGAGGGGCGTGCCTCCCGTCTGGCGTTCATGAAGCTGGCGGCCGCAGACCGCGCCGACCTGCTGGCGTTCCTCGCCGCGCTGTAGCACGCGAGACTGGGCCGATGCTTGCCGTCACGCTCTCGGACGACGCACGTCACGTCGTCGGCATCGCCATCCGCATCGCGTTGATCCTGGCGATCGCCGGCATCCTCCGCTTCCTGATCCACCGGGCGATCGGCCGCACGACCTCGCAGATGAAGTCGCGTCTGCAGGCCGGCACCTTCGTGTCCACGATCGCCGGTGGATTGTCGAGCTCGAGCGACGGCAGCCATCGCGTCGAGGCGCGCGCCAACACGATCGAGGCGATGGGCCGGTCGCTCACGACCTGGATCGTCTTCGTGATGGCGGCGCTGCTGGTGCTCGGCGAGCTGCGCATCGACCTGGCACCGCTGCTGGCGGGCGCGGGCGTGGCCGGCATCGCGATCGGCTTCGGGGCGCAGTCGTTGGTGCGCGACGTGCTCGCCGGCTTCTTCGTGCTCGTGGAGGACCAGTACGGCGTGGGCGACATCATCGACGCGGGGCCGGCCTCGGGCACGGTCGAGCGCATCTCTCTGCGGTCGACGCAGCTGCGCGATCTCGCCGGCACGGTGTGGCACATCCCCAACGGCACGATCCAGCGTGTCGGCAACAAGAGCCAGAACTGGGCCCGCGCCATCGTCGAGGTGACCGTGTCGCACAGCGCCGACGTGCGTCAGGCGCGTGCGCTGATGGCGCACGTGGCGGCGACGATGGCCACCGAGGACGACTGGGCGCCGGCGATGCGTGTCGGGGGAGTGGCCGACGACCAGGGCATCTCCGCGCTCACGCCCACCGGCGTGACCCTCCGCCTGGTGGTCGACACCGAGCCGAAGTCGCAGTGGAGCGTCGAGCGCGAGCTCCGCCTCCGCATCAAGGAGGCCTTCGACGAGGCCGGCGTGCCGTTCGAGGTCCACCAACCGCCGCGACCCATGCCATAGGGTCGATTCCATCGTGGGTGCCGTCTGGGCTCCCGCATCGTTCCGGGGAGGTGACCCAACGTGCAGAAGCGAGTCGGCATGGTGAGCTTCCTCGCGTTGGCGATGGTGCTGTACCTGATCTGGAAGGACCCGCACGGCACCGCCGACATGATCGGCGGCTTCGGCAGCGCGGTCGGCGGGTTCTTCGGCGATCTGTGGCACAAGCTGGGCGAGTTCTTCACGAGTCTCTTCGGGAAGTAGCGGTGGCGGCCCGCAGGTTCGTCGTGTGGCTGCTCCACTCGCTGGGCATCTCGTTGCCGAGCGAGCTGGTCAAGCAGGCCCTCACCGACGGCGAGGTCGTGTACTTCGACGAGCCGCCCGACGTGAAGTGGTGGCTGTGGTCGCAGTGGCTCGACATGGTGGTCGCGTGCGTCGTCGTGGTGATGATGGTCGCGTCGCGCGACGGCCGGGTCATCGCCCTCGGTCTCGTCGGCGAGGTGGGCATCCTGTGCTCGATGGCGTGGCGCTTCGCGACCCATCAGTACACGCGGTACGTGCTCACGAACCATCGTGCGCTCCACCTGTCGGGCGTGATCCGACACGACTACGAGTGGATCTCCTGGAAGAAGGTCACCGACGTGTCGGTGCACCGATCGTTGCTCGACCGGTGGTTCGGCACGGCGACGATCCGCATCCAGAGCGCCAACGAGATGTCCGGCTTCAAGCAGATGACGGACGTGCCGAACCCGGTGGAGTTCGCCCGGGTGATCGAGCAGCGGGTGAGCGGCTCGGTGTAGTCGCGTTCTGCGCGAGGCTGCACCCATGGCACATGCGAGAAGGTTTCGTTTCGGCGCGGAGTTGCACGGCCCGCTGCCCGGTCTGAGCTGGGCCCAGTCGGTGCGGCGCGTGCAGGAGCTCGGCTACTCGACGTTGTTCCTTCCCGATCACTTCAGCGACCAGTTGGGCCCGATCGCGGCCATGGCCTCCGCAGCGCTCCTGAGCGACTCCCTCAACGTCGGGTCGCTCGTCTTCGACAACGACTTCCGTCATCCCGTCGTGCTCGCGAAGGAGCTCGCCACGGTCGACATCCTGGCCGGGGGGCGGTGCGAGCTGGGCATCGGCGCCGGGTGGAAGCGCGACGACTACGACCGGTCGGGCATCCCGATGGAGTCGCCGAAGGTGCGCGTGGAGCGGATGATGGAGGCGGTGCTCGTGCTGAAGGGCCTGTTCGCCGGCGAGCCGTTCTCGTTCGAGGGGGAGCACTACCGCATCGACGCCCTGGAGGGGACGCCGCGGCCCCACACGCCCGGCGGGCCGCCGATGATCATCGCCGGCGGGTCGCGCCGGATGCTGCGCTTCGCCGGCCGTCACGCCGCCATCGTGGGGGTCAACCCGTCGATCCACTCGGGCGCCATCGATGCCGACGCGGCGCGCGACAGCCTCGCCGACCGGATGGACGAGAAGGTCGGCTGGGTGCGCGAGGGCGCCGGCGACCGCTTCGACGACCTCGAGATCAATGCATGGGTCGCGGTGGCCGCGCTCACCGACGACGCGGTGGGCTTCGCCGACCTCATCGCGCCGGGCTTCGGCATCGCGGCCGACGAGGCGGCCACGGCCCTGGAGTCGCCGATGGTGATGGTGGGCACCGTCGACGAGATCGCCGAACGGCTCGAGTACCGCCGCGATCGCTGGGGCTTCAGCTACCACGTCGTGCGCGACGAGGCCGTGCTGGAGATGGCGCCGGTGGTGGAGGCCCTGACCGGTCGCTAGCGGCGATCAGCCGAGCTGCTCGGCCAGGTAGTTCTGGAGACCGACGGCCTCGATCGCGCCGAGCTGGGTCTCGAGCCAGTCGGCGTGCTCCTCCTCGGCGACGAGGATCTCCTCGAGCAGGTGCCGGGTGCCGTTGTCGCCGGCCGCCACGCAGGCGGCGATGCCGCGGTTGAGTCGCTCGACGGCTTCGTACTCGACGGCGAGGTCGTTGCGGAACTGCTCGGGCACGTTCTCGCCGACCCGCAGTGCCGACAGGCGCTGGAGGTTCGGCACGCCGTCGAAGAACAGGATGCGCTCGATGAGGATCTCGGCGTGGCGCATCTCGTCGATGGATTCGTCGCGGATGTGCGCCGCGAGCTTGGGATAGCCCCAGTTGGCGCACATCTTGGCGTGGATGAAGTACTGGTTGACCGCCGTGAGCTCGGAGGTGAGGACCTCGTTGAGCAGCTCGATGATCTCCGGATTTCCCTGCACAGCTGCTCCTAGGCGGCGTTCGAACGGTCGAGGTGACGATCCATCTCGGCGAGGATCGCCTCGATGAGGGTGTGGCAGCCGCCGCAGTCGCGTCCGGCGCCACAGGCCTCGCCGACGGAGTCTAGGCAGGCCGCCCCAGTCGCCACGGCCTGTTCGATGGCGACGTCGTTCACTGCGTGACACGAGCACACGAGCATGGTGTTCAGGATACCTAACATGCCCGGCGCGTGCGAGCCGGTGAACTAGACAAGTGGCCGTGGCGAGCGAGGCGACAGCGGCGGAGCCGTCACCCGCAGGCGCCCCGCCCGGCCGGGTGGGGCGATTTGTCGAACCGGTGGTGACGCCGGTGCTGGCGCCGTGGCGCGCCGGCGGCCGGGCGGTCGACGCCGTGCTCGACGACCTGCGCGACCGCACGATGTGGCTGTGGACGTGGTGGGCGGCGCAGACGACGTTGCGCGACCGCGTGCCCCGATACCTCGCCGCGATCCTGTGCATCTGGTACTTCGTGGTGTTCGAACGGCTCGCCTGGCTGCGTCACGACCGGTTCGGCACCTTCGACTACGACCTCGGCATGTACGACCAGGGCATCTGGCAGCTCGCGCACCTCCGCGGGTTCATGACCGTGCGCGGCATGCACGTGTTCGGGCACCACGCGAACATCGGCTACCTGCTGCTGGTGCCGTTCTACTGGGCGGGCATCGGCGGCCCGCAGTTCCTCGACGTGCTGAACACCCTCGCGGTCGTGGCGGTCGCGCTGCCGGTGTTCGGCCTGGCCACGAAGCACCTGAAGTCGTCGTGGGCGGGGTTCTTCCTGGTCGTCGCCTACCTGTTCCACTTCTCACCGCAGTGGAAGATCCAGGAGACGTTCCATCCCGAGAGCATCGCGGCGCCTCTCGTCGTGGGCGCGCTGTACTTCGCGTCCACCGGCAAGTGGCGCAACTACGCCCTGTGCGTCGGCGCCGCGCTGCTGTGGAAGGAGGACGTCGCCCTGGCCACGGCGGTACTCGGGCTGGTGGTCGCGGTGACGTTCCGGCAGTGGAGGATCGGGCTCGTCACGATCGCGGGCTCCGCCGCCTGGTTCCTGATCGCGACGCGACTCATCATGGCCAAGTTCGCGCCGGACGGCGCGGTGTTCGACAGCCTGTTCGGCCCGCTCGGCACGTCGGCGACCGACGTCGTCCGCACGGCGGCGGTGCACCCCTCGCGCCTGATCACCACGATCCGGTGCCACGGCTTCTTCGACGGCAAGCTGCACTCGCTCACGACGCCCACGGACGGCGTGGTGTGCCCCGATCCGGCGGCCGTCGCGTTGCCGAACCCGCCGCCCCGTGGCCTCGCCGCGCTGATGGGCCCGTACGGGTACCTGTCCTTCCTCAACCCGCAGCTGCTCGCCGTGGGTGTGCCGCAGCACGTGGTGAACTCGGCCACCACCGCGGACTTCACGTGGGATCTCCGCTGGCACTACGCGATGTTCCCGTACCTCGGCGCGCTCATGGGCTCGGTGTTCACGGTCGTGCGGCGCCGCCGCCTGCTCGTCGCGTGGGTGATGATCGCCGTGATGGTGGGTGGCGTGGTGTCGACCTACCAGCGCGGGGTCGGCCCGTGGACCACGAACCACGACAGCGGGTGGTGGCCGCTCACCGACCAGCCGGTGTTCGCCGACTTCCGCACGGCCATGGCGGGAGTCGACGACGACGCCCGCGTGTCGGCCTCGTACTTCCTCGTGCCCCACCTGTCGCACCGCGAGTACATCTACACGTTCCCCAACCCGTGGCGCGGGTCGAACTACGGCGCCGGCGGCACGACGGTGAAGCTGCCCGACCAGAACACCATCACCGACGTCGTGGTGGACCGCTGGGCGCTCAACCCCGAGGACCAGGCGATGTTCGACGCCGTGCTCGCGTCGGGCCAGTTCGAGGTGGTCTACCGGCGCAAGCGCAACGTCGCCGGCCGCATCAGCGACGTGATCCACATCCACCGCATCGAGGACGGCCCGAGGGTGATCCAGCCGGTGGTGGTCACGCCGGCCTGAGCGGACTCAGCGCGGTCAGGTCGTGAGGACGGTGGCGATGCGGGTGAACCGCGGGTCCTCGTCGCCGCAGATCCGGCCCACCCAGCGGAGCACCTCCGGCGCGTCGAGGTGGGTGCCGGCCGCGATCATCGCGTCGATGTCGACCCAGTCGCGCGGGCGGTCGAACACGGCCTTGCACACGGCGAGGTGCGCGGCCGACAGGATGCGGATCGAGGTGGCGGCGAACGGCACGGTGACGGCGTCGCGGTCGGCGGCCGCGTGGAACGGGTCGTAGGAGAAGAACAGGTCGAGGGGCGTGGTGTCCCACATCACGCGCACCTGGGCGTCGCGCTCGATCGCCGCCTCGGCCCCCTCGACGTCGACGCCGAGTGCTGCGAGCGGGTCGAGCACCGAGCGGGCGGCCGTCGCCGGCACGAACACGTTGCAGTCGATGTCGCGCGTGGCGCGCGGCTCCGCGTGGTACGCCAGCGCCAGCGCTCCGCCGAACGCGTGGGCCACGCCGGCGAGCGCGCCGTCGATGGCGATGATGCGGTCGGGGAGGGTGATCGTGGTCAACGCGACGTCGAGTCGATGCGCGGGAAGGTGAGCGCGCCGGCCGGGCGCGCCGGGAGCGCGTCGACCAGCAGCAGGAGGTCGACGAGGGCCTCGGCGTGGGCCGCGGGCGTGGGAAGTGGTGGGTTGTCCGGCGTGGGCGGGGCGAGGCGCAGCTCGAGGCGCTCGCCTGCGCCGGCGAGGAGGCGGCGGAGCGTGGCGACCGAGGGGTCGCGATGGCCGTGCTCGTACGCGGAGATCACCGGCTGGCTCGTGCCGGCGCGCGCCGCGAGCTGCGCCTGCGTGAGGTGGCGGCGCCGGCGGGCGGTGGTGAGGAGCGTCGCTGCGTCCATGCCGACATTCTACCGGAACATATCGGATCGTCTATGTCGATTGACGAGGGATCGCGATGGCTACCCTGCGGCGATGGGCGCTGCGATGTCCCCCGATCACCTCCCGGGCGAACGAGTCGTGCTCCGCCGGGCTCGGATCGACGACGCCGAGGCCCTGCACCGCGTCATCCACTCGCCGGGCGTGCACGAGTGGTGGACCGATCACCCGATCGACCGCCTCCGCGACGACCTGGCCGCCGACGACGAGGAGTTCGTCGTGTTCATGATCGAACGCGACGGCGAGGTGGTCGGCGTGGTCCAGTACGGCCAGGAGCTCGACCCGCAGTACCGCCATGCGAGCATCGACGTGTCCGTCCTGGCCGGCCACCATCGCGAGGGCATCGCGTCCGACGCGATCCGCACGCTGGCCCGCCACCTCATCGACGACCTCGGTCACCACCGCATCGTCATCGATCCGGCAGCGCACAACGCCGTCGCCATCGCCTGCTACACGAGCCTCGGGTTCCGGCCAGTGGGGGTGATGCGGCGTTACGAGCGGGGTCTCGACGGCACCTTCCACGACGGCCTGCTGATGGACCTGCTCGCGGACGAGCTCACCTGAGTCAGGCGTCGAGGCCCGCCCAGAACGCGTCGAGCGCCGCTGCGGCCGGGGCCGCCGCCTCGAGCGGCCAGAAGTGGCCGCCCGTCTCGAGGACGGTCAGGCCGGCGCCCATGAGCGTCGCCATCGACTCGGCGACGGGCACGCTGCCGAGCGGGTCGTCGGCGCACGCGACGACGAGTCCCGGGGTGTCGCTCGGCCCGGTCGCCACCCACTCGGTGCCGAGTCCGTCCGACGAGCGGTAGAGCGCCAGGATGCTGTCGGCCATGGTCTGGTCCACCGCGTCGACGATCGAGCGGGCGTGCTCCGGCGAGAGGCCGTAGGCGCCGAGCAGCTCTGCCGAGCCGGCGCGATCGGCCATCATCCCCTCGAAGAACTCCTCGCCGGCGCCCGGCGTGATCCACAGCTGCGCGAGGTCGTGCCAGCGGAACTCGGGGCGCAGCGCGCCGGGCGCGTCGGTGACCCACGAGCGGAGCCCCGGCGGCGAGAGGGTGGCGATGCGGGCGGTGAGGATGCCGCCCCAGTCGTGGCCGACGAGGTCGACGGGCTCGCCGAACGACGCGATCTGCTCGACCAGCCAGTCGGCGTACGCGTGCATCGAGCGATCGAACCCGGCAGGGACGGGCGTGCCGAACCCCGGGAGCGACAAGCGGTGGACGTCGCCGCTGACGGCGGGCGCGAGCTCGTCCCAGACGGCTGCGGTCTCGGGGACACCGTGCAGGAACAGGCGGATCGGCATGAACGGAGACTACGTGGCGGTCAGGGCGCCGGCTCGACCGGCCGCGCCAGGTCGGCGACCACCTCGACGTGGCCGAGCTTCGTGAGCTCCCGGGGATCGAGGAACAGCTTCGACGACCGGACGCCACCACCGATCACGACGCGCTCGCGGTCGAGCACGGCGGCGTCGATCCACACGGGCAACCCCGTCGGGAGCCCCACCGGCGTGACGCCGCCGATCTCCATCCCGGTGAGCTCGCGGGTCTCGTCGGCTGCGGCGAACGACGCCTTGCGCGTGCCGAGGCGTTTGCGGACGACGCCGTTGACGTCGAGCCGAGTGGTTGCCAGGGCCACGCACACCACGTGCTGCCGTGGGTCGCCCTTGCCGACGACGACGATCGCGTTCGCCGAGTCGTCGAGGGAGATGCCGTAGTGGTCGCAGAACGCGGCGGTGTCGGCGAGGGCGGGGTCGCACTCGCGCCACTCGTGGACGACCCCTGCCGCGTCGAGCTCCTCCTGGATGCGTTGCTCGGTCGGGTGCACGACGACGATGCTGGCACACGCGCGATTCCGGGGCGGACACGTCGCCGATCTACGGTGCGGGCATGCCGCTCGTCGACCGCGCCCGCCGCCTCGCCGGCGAGGCGCTCGTCATGCCGGCGATCGCCGGCCAGGGGCCGATCCTCGACGAGGTGCTCGCCGCGCTCGACGCCGCGGCGGACACGGATGCCGGTTCCGCGGGCGAGGACGACGTGGTGGTCGTCGACCCGCGCTCGGTCGGGCGCCCGCCGGGCGTGACGCTCGTGGCGCCCCGTGAGCTGCGACGCCGTACGTGGGGTACGCCCACCGGTCGCTTCGCGACCGTCCACGCGCTCGCCCACATCGAGGCCAACGCGGTGAACCTCGCGTTGGACGCCGTGCACCGGTTCGCCGGAATGCCCGTCGACTACTACCGCGACTGGGCCCGGGTCGCGGCGGAGGAACTCGGCCACTTCCTCGCACTGGGCGAGCGCCTGGCGGCGTACGGCGGCGCGTACGGCGACCTCGGCTGCCACGACGGGCTCTGGGACATCGCCGTGCGTACGGCCGGTGACGTGGGCGCGCGCATGGCCCTCGTCCCGCTCGTCTTCGAGGCGCGCGGCCTCGACGTGACGCCCGGCCTCGTGGAGCGGTTCGAGCACCACGACGACGCGGAGACGGCGGCGGTGCTCCGGATCGTGCTGCGCGACGAGATCGGACACGTCGAGGTCGGCAGCCGCTGGTTCGCCCACGTGTGCGCGGAGCGGGACCTCGACCCACGCGTCGAGTTCGAGCGGCTGGTGGGTGAGGCGAACCTGCTGATCGTGCCGCCGTTCAACGTGGAGGCGCGGGTGGCGGCGGGATTCGATGCCGACGACCTCCGACGGTGGGAGGACGCCTTCGTGGGGTCGCGCGACCGTCCGACCACGCTGCGTGAAATGTTGTGAGGATCCTTGACTTGTCGCCTTTTCGTGCACAAGTGTGACCAACGTCATACTGACGTTCAGGGACATCAACAAAAGGGGTTACAGCGATGCGTCGTACCAGCCGAGTTCTGCTTGCTTCCATGATCATGGCGATTCCGTTCGCCACCGCCGCGTGCCAGATTCCCCTTGGCCCGTGCATCATCACCGTCCTCGAGGGCCCGACGAACGTCAACTGCACGTTCGCCTGATTGCCCTCCGCCGGTCGCGACCGGCGTGCAACGCGGACCGGCCGGAGCGCACTGCGCTCCGGCCGGTCTCGTTTCCGTGAGCGTCAGGCCTGCTCGCGGCGGATCCGCTCGGCCGCCGACAGCACCGCGGTGAGCGACGCCGTGCTGATGTTGGGGTTGGTGCCGATGCCCCACCGAATGGTGTTGTCGCCGTCCACCGTCTCCACGTAGGCGACCGCCGTGGCGTCCGCGCCGCGGCCCGTGGAGTGCTCGTGGTAGTCCACCACGTCGAGCTCCAGGCCGAGGCCGTCGCGCAGTGCGTGCACGAACGCCGCGATCGGGCCGTTGCCCGAGCCGGTGAGGGTGACGGGCTCGCCGTCGACGGTGACCTGCGCCGTGATCGTCGTCGTGTCGTCGTCGCTCGACACGAGCTCGTGGGAGCGCAGCCGGAGGCTGGGCTCGGCGGGCAGGTAGATGTCCTGGAACTGGTCCCACATGGCGATCGGTGTGATCTCGGTGCCGGTGTCCTCGACGACCGACTGGATCGTCTTGCTGAACTCGATCTGCAGCCGGCGCGGCAGGGAGAAGCCGTGCTCAGTCTCCATGATGTACGCCACGCCGCCCTTGCCGGACTGGCTGTTGACCCGGATGACGGCCTCGTAGCTGCGGCCCACGTGCGCCGGGTCGATCGGCAGGTACGGCACGCCCCACGTGGCGTAGTCGTGGCCGCGACCCGCAGCCTCGGACTCGGCGTACAGCGCGGCGAGCCCCTTCTTGATCGCGTCCTGGTGCGAGCCGCTGAACGCGGTGTAGACGAGGTCGCCCACGTAGGGGTGCCGCTCGTGCACCGGCAGGCGGTTGCAGTACTCGGCGGTGCGGCGCAGCGAGTCGATGTCGCTGATGTCGAGCTCGGGGTCGACGCCCTGGCTGAACAGGTTCAGCGCCAGCGTGACCAGATCGACGTTGCCGGTGCGCTCGCCGTTGCCGAACAGGCAGCCTTCGACGCGGTCGGCGCCGGCGAGCACGCCGAGCTCGGCGGCGGCGACCGCGCAGCCGCGGTCGTTGTGGGGGTGCAGCGACAGCACGATCGAGTCGCGGTTGCGGATCGTGCGGAGGAACCACTCGATGGTGTCGGCGTAGATGTTGGGGGAGTACATCTCCACCGTCGCCGGCAGGTTCATGATGAGCTTGCGCTCGGGGGTCGGCTCGATGACGTCCGCGACCGCGTTGCAGATCTCGACGGCGTAGTCGAGCTCGGTGCCGGTGTAGCTCTCCGGTGAGTACTCGTAGCGGATCTCGGTGCCGGGAACCGTCTGCTCCAGCTTGCGGCAGATGCGCGCCGCGTTGACGGCGATGTCGGTGATGCCGTCGCGGTCGAGGCCGAACACCACCTTGCGCTGCAGGATCGACGTCGAGTTGTAGAAGTGGACGATGGCCCGGGGCGCGCCGACCAGCGACTCGTAGGTGCGCTCGATGAGCTCCTCGCGACACTGGGTGAGCACCTGGATCGTGACGTCGTCGGGGATCAGGTCGTCGTCGATCAGCTGGCGCACGAAGTCGAAGTCGGTCTGGCTCGCCGACGGGAAGCCGACCTCGATCTCCTTGAAGCCCATGGCGACCAGCGTCTGGAACATCCGCAGCTTGCGGGTGGGGTCCATCGGGTCGATGAGTGCCTGGTTGCCGTCGCGGAGGTCGACCGCGCACCACAGCGGCGCCTTGGTGAGCTTGTGGTCGGGCCAGGTGCGGTCGGGCAGCTCGAGGGGCACGAAGGCCTGGTACTTCTCGAACGGCATCTGCTTCGGCTGTGCTGGCGTGGGAGGCATGTGTTGCTCGCTTGCTCGTTGGTGTGGGACGTGACGGACGTGGAAAACGAAAGAAGCTCCCGGCCCGGGGGCGCAGGAGCTTCGGCAAGTACCCGGGTGGGCACTTGCCTACATGAGAAGGAGGAGAGCGGTGTTCGTCACGCCGACCAGCATACCAACTCCGGGGCGCGTCTAGCGTCGCTTCCATGACCGACCGCCACGATCCCGATCTCGCCGTGGGCGAGCTCGAGTCGCTCCAGCAGTACCTCGACTACCAGCGAGCCACGATGGTGCGCCTCACCGAGGGCCTCACGCCCGAGCAGTGGCGGATCGCGCTGGCGCCGTCGACCCTCACGTTGGCGGGTCTCGTGAAGCACCTTGCGCTCGTGGAGGACGCCTGGTTCGTCGACACGTTCCTCGGCCAGGGCTCACCCGAGCCGTGGACCGACGTCGACTGGGACGCCGACCCGGACTGGGAGTTCCGCACCGCGCTCGACGACGCCCCCGAGACGCTGCTCGCGCTGTACGCGACCGCCTGCGACCGGGCTCGTGCGGCGGTGGCCGGGGCCGGGTCGCTCGACGCCCTGTCGGTGGGCCTGAGCCGACGTCCCGAGACCGCCGGCCAGCAGTTCTCGTTGCGGTGGATCCTGCTGCACATGATCGAGGAGACGGCGCGCCACCTCGGCCACGCGGATCTCATCCGCCAGTCGATCGACGGCGCGACCGACCTCTAGCGCCCGTCTCTGTAGCATCCGACCGCATGACGTTGACCTCAGATCAGGTGTTCCTCTCCGGCCTCGACGTGTTCGGTTCGGTCGTCGGCCAGGTCGCCGACTCGCAGTGGGACGAGCCGTCGCCGTGCGCCGGGTGGACCACGCTCGACGTGCTCGGCCACCTCGGCACGTCCATCGGGATGGGCATCAGCCTGCTCCGCGGTGAGCAGCCCACCTGGCCCGTGGCCGACCGCCCGCGCGACCTCGTCGACGCGCCGCCCGCGGAGTACTGGGCGCGGCTCGAGGGCGAGGTGCGCGGTCTCGTCGCCGACGCCGACCTCGATCTGGTGATGGACACGCCGATGGGTCCGCGCACCGTCGCCGACCGCCTCGCGTTCCCGGCGGTCGACCTGTACGTGCACGCGTGGGACATCGGGCATCCCTGCGGGATCGACGTCACCGTTCCCGAGGACGTCGCGGCGTTCGCCCACGGCTACATCGACCCGTTCCCCACCGAGATGGTGCGGGGCGAGAAGGGCGCGTTCGGCCCGGAGGTCGAACCGCCGGCCGACGCCACACCCACCGAGGCGTTCATCGCGTGGACCGGTCGCGCCCCGCGCTGACGTCCTGATGCTGCTGCACGAGGTCGTCGAGTTCGCGGCGCGGTGGACGCCCGACGACCCCGCGTTGGTGTTCGGTGATCGTCGTTGGACGTTCGGCGAGCTCTGGGCCGACATCTGGGCGATGGCCGAGTGGCTCGCCGAGCGGGTGGAGCCGGGTCAGCGGGTGTCGATCGTGTCCGACAACCGCCCCGAGGTCGTGGTCGCCATGTACGCCGTGCCGATGGTGGGCGCGATCGCGATGTTCGCCAACACGCGGCTCGTCCCGTCGGAGATCGTGGACCTCATTCGCGACGTCGAGCCGTCGCTCGTGCTCGGGTCGGAGGAGCAGCTCGGCCGCCTCGAGGGCCTCTTGCCCGACCTCCCGCTCGTTTCGTTCCCCGAGGTGCCGGTCGCCGGCGGCTCTGCGGGGGTCAGAACGGGGCGCGACACGCCGCCGTGGCCCGTCGGGCCGGACGACTGCGCGTGGATCATCCACACGAGCGGCACGACCGGCCGCCCGAAGGGGGCCATGCTCACGCACCGCAGCCTCGGCGCCGGCGTGCTCGCCACGGCCCTCGCCCGGCCGGTGGGGCCCGAGGACGTCTACCTCTTCCCGTTCCCGCTCTTCCACGTCGCTTCCTACGGCGTGGTGCACCTGCACTTCCGCGGCCGCCCGGTCGTGCTCGTGCCGAAGTTCGACGCGGTCGACGTCATGGCCGGCATCCAGGAGCACCGGGTGACGACGATCTCGCTGGCGCCGACGATGATCTCGATGCTGCTCGACCATCCCGACCGGGCGTCCTACGACCTCAGCTCGCTGCAGAACATCTTCTACGGGGCCTCGGCGATCCCGCTCGACGTGCTCCGCCGTGGGCTCGAGGAGTTCGGCTGCGGGTTCGGGCAGGGGTACGGCATGACGGAGCTCTCGGGCAACGCCGTGTTCCTCGGCGCCGACGCGCACCGTCGCGCCGCCACGACCGAGCCGCACCTGCTCGCCGCGGCCGGCAAACCCGGCTCGCTCATCGCGCTGCGCCTCGACGACGAGGGCGAGATCCAGGTGCGCGGCGACCAGGTCATCTCGTCCTACTGGAACCGGCCCGTCGAGACGGCGAGCGCGTTCACCGACGACGGCTGGTTCCGCACCGGCGACATCGGCCGGTTCGACGGCGAGGGCTACCTGTACATCGTCGATCGCAAGAAGGACATCATCGTCTCGGGCGGCGAGAACGTCGCCTCGCTCGAGGTCGAGGACGTCCTGAGCACCCACCCCGGCATCGCGTCGGTGGCGGTCGTCGGCGTGCCCGACGAGCGCTGGGGCGAGCGGGTGGTGGCCGTGGCCGTGGCCCGCGCCGGCGTCACGCTCGACCCCGACGAGGTGGTGGCGTGGTGCGACGGCCGGCTCGCCGGCTTCAAGCGCCCGCGTCAGGTGCTCGTGGTGGACGCGCTGCCCACCAACGCGTCGGGCAAGGTGCTCAAGCGCGAGGTCCGCGACGTCGCGGCGGAGGCGTTCGGCTGACGAGAGCGGGGTCGGGCCCGATCAGCCCCGGTTCCAGAGGAGGAGCCCGTTGCCGGCCGCAGGGTTCTGGTTGAGGGCCGGGTCGTAGGAGAACAGCAGCACGCGCTCGCCACCCGTTCCGATCCCGACCGGCAGCGTGAGCGGGCGCGAGCCTGCGGGGAGCACGGCGCCGGTCTGCCGATCGAGCAGGTGCGGCGTGCCGAACGACGCGTTGCTCGGAGGCCCGGAGCGGTCGGAGCCGGTGTAGCCCACGAACCGGCCGTCGGGCGACGCCGACCAGCCCTGCGCCGCCGGGTCGTCGGCGATCAGCTGCGACGTCGTCGACGTCGCGGCATCCCACAGCCGAACCCCGTGCGAGACCATGAAGGCCCCGGCGTTTCCGGGATCGGTGACGTCGAAGACGAGCGAGCCGTCGTCGAGCGTCGCGAGCACGGTGACCATGTCCGAGATGTCGGGGCGGGTGATCACGTCGCTGGTCCACGCCCGGGTCCACGTCCGGGTCGTGCGGTCGAACACGTCGAGGTGCTCCATGCGGGTGCCGGTGTCGTCGAGCCGATCGAGGGTCACGACGGCGACGAAGCGACCGTCGGGGGAGATGCCCGCACCCGGCAGCTCGTACCCGTACACGTCGTCGGACTCGATGGCCCGTGGTCGGTGATCGTGTCGAAGCCCCGGCCTCGGTCCACACCTGCACCTCGCGTCGGAGGAACGGCACGCCGTTGTCGCTGACCTCGAGCGCGACCACCGACCCGTCGGCGGACGACGCGATGCCACGCACCTGCCGAGCCCCCGGGAACACGCCGGCGTCGGGCAGCGGGAACTGGTCGATGTGGCCGGTCGCGGTGTCGACGCGGAGCAGCGACGCGTCGTAGACCGGCGCCTGGTCCTCGGCGACCTGCCACGTGGAGTAGAAGGCGGCGGTGCCGTCGGCGGTGAGCACCGGGTCGACGGCGTTGATCTGCTGGGGCCCTCCGAACAGCGGTGTCGATGCGCCCGTCGTGCGGTCCCACAGGTAGGGCTTGTGCCGAACGTGTCGGGGTTGTAGCGGCTGTACCCCACGTAGCGACCGTCGGCCGACATCGGCCGGTTGCTGAAGCCGTTGCCGCCCGGCGTGACGGCCACCACCGTGGCCGCCGTCGGGCCGGCCGGCGCCGGCTCGGACGGTGGGTCGATCGGGCAGGCGGTCGCCGTGACCGCGAGCGCTGCAGCGGCGATGAGAAGCTTCGTCGAACGCACGACCGTCATGTGTCCCCCCGGATCGGTTCGGCCTGCAGCGACCGTAGACCGGCCTCAGGCAGCGCGCGCCGCGGCGATCACCGCGGCACAGATGCTTGCCAGGTCGGCGTCATCGGTGACATACGGGGGCATCGTGTACACGAGGTTCCGGAAGGGCCGGAGCCACACCCCGCTCGCCACTGCTGCGGCGGTGGCGGCCGCCAGGTCCACGTCGTGGTCGAGCTCGACCACGCCGATCGCGCCGAGCACCCGCACGTCGCGCACGCCGTCGAGCTCGCGCGCCGGGGCGAGACCGGCGCGGAGGCCCGACTCGATACGGGCGACGTCGGCGTGCCAGTCCGACGAGCGCAGCAGGCCGATCGACGCGTTGGCGATCGACGCGGCCAGGGGGTTTCCCATGAACGTCGGGCCGTGGGCCAGCACCGGCACCTCACCGGCGGCGATGCCGTCGGCGACGCGGGGCGTGCAGAGGGCGGCGGCCATCGAGACGTAGCCGCCGGTGAGCGCCTTCCCGACGCACATGACGTCGGGTGTCACCCCGGCGTGGTCGGCGGCGAACAGCGCTCCGCTGCGGCCGAAGCCGGTCGCGATCTCGTCGAACACCAGGAGCACGTCGTGGCGGTCGCACAGCTCGCGCCACATGGCCAGGTAGCCGGGGGAGTGGAAGCGCATGCCGCCGGCCCCCTGCACGACGGGCTCGACGATCACCGCGGCCAGCTCGTCGGCGTGCAACGCGAGCGTCGACTCGACCGCTGCGACGTAGGCGGGGTCGACCTCGTCGTCGAACGACCCGGGCGGCTCGGGGACGAACACCTGCTCGGGGAGGACGCCGCGCCACAGGGCGTGCATCCCGCCGTCGGGATCGCACACCGACATCGGGTGGAACGTGTCGCCGTGGTAGCCGCCACGCCAGGTCATCAGGCGGCGCTTCGCCGGGCGCCCGCCCGACCGCCAGTACTGCAGGCACATCTTCGCGGCCACCTCGACCGACACCGAGCCCGAGTCGCACAGGAAGACGTGCTCCAACCCGTCCGGCGTGATCTCGACGAGCGTGGCGGCCAGCTCGATCGCCGGCTCGTGCGTGAGCCCGCCGAACATCACGTGACTCATCGTGTCGATCTGGCGATGGGCCGCCGCGTCGAGCACCGGGTGGCGGTACCCCCAGATCGCGGCCCACCACGAGCTCATGGCGTCGACCAGCTCGGTGACGCCACCCACCGGACGCGCCAGCCGCAGTCGAACGCCCTCGGCGGACTCGATCAGGGTGAGCTCCTGCCCACCGGGCATGGCGGCGTACGGGTGCCAGACGTGCGCCCGGTCGAGGCCGAGGAGGCGATCGACCTCGGCGTCGCGCACTCAGACGACCTTGGAGAGCACCCCGACCGGCATCGACAGGCGGTCCAGCATGTCGAGGTCCTCGTCGGGCGTGCGGCCCAGCGTGGTGAGGTAGTTGCCGACGATCAGCGCGTTGATGCCGGCGGTCATGCCGGCCTCCTGCATGTCGCCGAGCGTGATCTCGCGCCCGCCCGCGTACCGGAGGATGACCTCGGGGAGCGCGAGGCGGAACAGTGCCACCCACTTGAGGGCGTCCTTCGCCGGCGTGATCGGCCGGAGCTCCAGCGGCGTGCCGGGGCGGGGGTTGAGGAAGTTGACGGGCACCTCCTGCGGACGAAGTTCCTGGAGGTGGCCGATGAGCTCGAGGCGCTGGGCATCGGACTCGCCCATGCCGAGCAGCACGCCGCAGCACAGCTCCATGTCGTTCGCCTTCACGAGCTCGCAGGTCTCCCAGCGCTCGTCGAAGTCGTGCGTCTTCACCACCTCGGGGAAGAACGAGCGGGAGGTCTCGAGGTTGTGGTTGTAGCGGTGGACGCCGCCGTCCGCGAGCCGCTTCGCCTGCGACTCGTCGAGGATGCCGGCGGAGACGGCCACGTTGAGGCCGGTCTCGTCGCCGATGATCGGCACGAGCTCGAGGATGCGCTCGAGCGTCTTCTCGTCGGGCCCGCGTACGGCGAGCACGATGCAGAACTCGCTGGCGCCCAGCTTCGCGGTCTCACGGGCGGCCTGCAGCACCTCCTCGGTGTCGAGGAACGGCGTGGCGGCGACGGGTGTGTCGAACTGGGCCGACTGGCTGCAGAAGTGGCAGTCCTCGGGGCAACCGCCGGTCTTCACCGACAGGATGCCCTCGACCTCGACGGTGTCACCGCATCGGGCGAGGCGCACGTCGTGAGCCAGCGCCATGAGCTCGCCGAGGTGTCGCGTCGGCAGCTCCGACAGCGCCGTCACCTGGTCGAGCGTGAGCCAGCCGGCCTCGTCGATCAGCGTCGTGCGGGCCTCGGCGATGATCGCCGGCTCGTCGGCTGCTGGGATGGGGGTGGTCGTGTCGCTCACGTCGTCCTCGATGTTGCATTGTGTTGGGAGCGAGCGTACCGGGAGGCCGCGGTGCAGTCAGAACCGAGAACGGGGAGGGGAGCGGGCGCGTCCTGGGTGGAACGCGCCTCCGTCGCCTCGGCGGCCGTCCGCGCTGCCGACCAGTGGCGGGAGATCCGCACGCTCGGCGGCCCCGGGGTGCGCACGACGCTCCCCGACGGGCGGGCCGTGCTGCAGTTCGCGTCGAACGACTATCTCGGCCTCGCCCACCACCCGGCGGTGGTGGCTGCGGCGGTGGAGGCGACGGGGGAGTACGGCGTCGGCAGTGGCGCCTCCCGTCTGGTGGTGGGGTCGCGCCCGCCGCACGATCGGCTCGAGTCGGCGTTGGCCGAGTGGAAGCACGCCGAGGCGGCGCTGCTCTTCCCGACGGGCTACGCGGCGAACGTGGGGGTGCTCATGGCGCTGGCACGCCTCGGCGTGCGACGGGCGAGCCCGTCGCCATCGTGAGCGACGAGCTCAACCACGCGTCGATCATCGACGGCTCACGTCTCGCCCGGGTGCCCGTGAGCGTGTACCCGCACAACGACCACGAGGCGGCGGCGGCCGCCGTGGCGTCCCACGCGCGCGACGGTCGTCGCGGCGTGATCGTGACCGATTCGGTGTTCTCGATGGACGGCGACGTCGCGCCGCTCGTGTCGCTCGCCGAGGTCGCCGCCTCCACGGGCGCCCTGCTCGTCGTGGACGACGCCCACGCCGTGTTCGCCGGGGCGGGCGCCGACGTGCTCGCCGCCGACACGTCGGTCGGTGCTGCAGCCGACGTGCTGGTGGTCGGCACCCTCTCCAAGACGCTCGGCAGCCTCGGCGGCTTCGTGGCCGGGCCGGCCCCGCTGGTGGAGTGGTGCCGCAACACGTCCCGGTCGTTCATCTTCTCGACCGCGCCCACACCGGCGGCTGCTGCGGCCGCGCTCGCGGCGCTGGGCGTGCTGCGCAGCGAGGACGGCGCGGCGCTGATCTCGTCGCTCCGCGCCAACGTCGATCGGTTCGACGCGACGCATCCCAGCGCCGTGGTTCCGCTGGTGCTGGGGGAGGAGCGGCGAGCGCTCGACGTGAGCGCGGCGCTGCTCGACGCCGGCCTGCTCGTGCCGGCCATCCGCCCGCCGACGGTCGCGCCGGGCGCGTCGCGTCTGCGGATCGCTCTGTCGGCGGAGCACACGGCGGCCGACGTCGGCCTGCTCCTCGACGCGCTCGCCTCGCTCGGCGTCGAGCTCGAACCGGCGGCGGTGACGGCATGAGCGCGGACCAGACTCGTCCGCGCCGCCTCGTGGTGATCGCCGGCACCGGCACCGAGATCGGCAAGACGTGGGTGAGCCGCCGCGTGCTCGAGCTGCTCGCCGCAGAGTGGTCGGTGCAGGCGCGCAAGCCGGCGCAGTCGGGCGACGGCGACCCGGCGGACATCGGAGACGCAGCGGAGCTGGCCGCCGCCACCGGCGAGGACGAGCTCGTCGTGTGCCCGCCGCACCGTCGCTACGGCGTCGCCATGGCGCCCCCGATGGCCGCCGAGGCGCTCGGCCTCACGCCGGCCACTGTCGCCGAGCTCGCGGCCGAGGTGTCCTCGTCGTGGGGTGCGCGCGCGTCCGACGTCGGCCTCGTCGAGCTGGCCGGTGGCGTCGCCTCGCCGATGGCCATCGACGGCGACGGCGCTGATCTCGCCGCTGCGCTGTCGCCCGATGCGGTGGTGCTCGTGGCCGACGCCGGCCTCGGCACG
Organism: Acidimicrobiales bacterium; assembly: GCA_046331245.1. Taxonomy (GTDB): domain Bacteria; phylum Actinomycetota; class Acidimicrobiia; order Acidimicrobiales; family Microtrichaceae; genus SSF14. Next base: position 139,001 of record JAXLRH010000005.1, read on the forward strand.
GTCAACGCGGTACGCCTCTCCGCAGCGCGCCTGGCCGAGGCCCTCGGTGCCGACCGTCGCCTCCTGGTGGTGCTGAACCGCTACGACGACGCCGACGACCTGCACGTCCGCAACCGCGACTGGCTCGCCACCCGGGACGGCTTCGACCTGGCCTGCGACCTCGCCACCGTCGCGTTGTGGATCGAGGGGCTCGCTCCGCTGCACTGTGGCTCGTGCGGCAAGCCCGCGACCGAGTGCGACGGCAGCTGCGCCCGCCCCCTCGATCCGGAGCGCTTCTGCACGCGCTGCGGTCGTCGTCTCGTGGTGACCGTGACGCCCACCGGCCACTCCGCCCGCTGCAAGGTGCACGGCCCGATCGCCGGCTGAACGACCGAGCGCGGTCGGCCGCCCGGCTCAGAGGTCGTCGATGAGCCGGATCTCGTCGAAGTCGTTGAGCACGACGCGGTTCCCGCCGCCGTTCTTGGCGACGGCCAACGCGATGTCGGCCACCTCGAGCAGGTCCTCCACGGTGTCGGCGTCGGACGAGTCGACGATGCCGACGCTGGTGGTGAAGGGGTCGAGCTCCTGCATCGCGAGCTCTAGCACGAGCGACTCACGCACCCGTTCCATCGCCGCGGCGGCGTTGCGGGCGGAGCAGTTGGGGAACAGGCAGAGGAACCGGTCGCCGGCGAACCGTGCGATGACGTCGCCCGGGCGCAACGTGGCCCCCATGACGTCGGCATAGATGCGCAGCGCCTGGTCGCCGACGTCGGTGCCGTGGTCGTCGTTGTAGCGGCTGAAGTGGTCGAGATCGCAGAACGCCACGGAGAACGGCTGGCCGTCGGTCATCAGCTCACGCAGGCGGCGCTGCACGATGGTGTGGTTGGGCACCTTGGTGAGCGGATCGAGCGCGACGTGGTCGGCGTGCTGACGCGACGCGCGGAGCGCGGCGATGCGGGCGCCCACGCGACGGGTGACCACCTCGAGCAGGCGGCGACCCTCCTCGTCGGGCAGGTCACCGGCGGGACCGGCGCTGTGCGCCACGCCCAGGTGCTGCTCGCCGACGCGGATCGGCACGCAGAGCGAGGACACCTCCCACCCGTGGTCCACCAGATGGGGGCACGCGTCGAGCGCGTGCGACGACTCGTTCGTCACCGTGTGGCCCAGGCTGAGGGCCGTGCACCGCATCGCCTCGCCGAGGATCGACGGCTCCGCCAGCCCGTCGGGGCCGGCCGGGATCGACCAGGTCACCCGCGGCTCCTGCGGCGGCGCGAGCAGCACGTAGTTGTCGCGGTCGGGTAGCAGCATGGCGAGCGCCCGTCCGACCACGGCCACCGCCTCGTCCTCGGTGTCGGCCATGTCGAGCGCGCAGTCGAGCTGCTCGACGAAGCCGCGCCGGCTGGTGGCGACACGGAGCTCGGCGTCGAGCGCGGCTCGTCCCGCCCGTTCGCGGGCGAGGTCGGCGAGCAGCGGTCGGGCGAACCCGATGTACGCGATGAAGGCGATGCTCGTCCCGGCGAACGCCGCCGTGAGCAGGACCGGCACGAACGGTGCGTCCGGGGCGAACGCCAGCACGAGGGCGGCGATGGCCAGCCCGGCGACCGCGGCCGTGCCCGCCAGCGCCGACTTCGTCGCAGAGTCCCAGTCCGATCGCACGTCGTGACATCGGCATCCCGACGGATCGACCTGAGGAATTACGGCGTGATGCGGGCGCCGGGGGCAGCGCTAGCCTCTTGCCCGTGATGGACGGCGACGAGCTCCTGGGTGGTCAGCCGTGGGCGCTCGCGTCGCTGCGCATCGCGTCGGAGACGCTGACGCCCGACGAGATCGGCGAGCTGCTCGACCTTCGGGCCACCAGCACCCGCACGTCGGAGGGGGAGCCGGCGTTCTCGGTGTGGATGTTCGAGTCCGGCCTCTCGCCCAACGCGCCCGTCGAGGACCACCTGTACATCCTCATGGAGCACCTCAGCGACCGGAAGTCCGCCCTGCGCGAGCTGGTCGACACGGCGACCGTCGAGATCTGGCTGAGCTTCTCGCCCGGCGAGCGCCATCGCAGCGCAGTGCTCGACAGCAAGGTGCTGTCGGCCGTCGGCGATCTGGGTCTCGACGTCGTGCTCGACGCCTACCCGCCCGGCAAGCGGCGCTCCTAGAACGGATCGGTGAGACGCGGTAGCCCCGCCGTGGTGCGGGTCGCAACGTGCATGATCTGGGCCCGTAGCCCGCCGTCAGCCGCGGTTACCGAAGTCAGGTGCTTGAGCCACCCACTCGGCGCAGGTCAGTCGTTCTCCGTTCTCCGTGACAACAAGCCATCCAACGCCGTGGTCGTTCCACGCGGCGGTGTCGGTCAGCAGCGTGGTCGCCTCGTCAGCCGTTAGTCGGTAGTCGTCGCGCTGGCCTGCGATCGCTGGGCGGTAGACGCCTAGGAGTCCAGCGGCTGCCCAGTTGACCAGAACCGCCGAGCAGTCTTCCCGTCGCCATGGCCCATGTACGACGCGCCGGTCGGTCAGCAGGTCGACGGACCCGATCGCGATCTCCCACAACGGTGCTTCCTCGAATGCCGATAGCCGCATCTGTGCGAGGAAATCCGCGCGCTCAGCAGCCGTCAGTTCGGAAACGGGACGTACCGGGTCCGCCATCGGCGCAGCGTAGCGACGACGAGTCGAATCCTCAGGCGTGGTTCGCCGGCGCGTTCTTGGCCGGTGTCTACTTCACGGCGGCGTTCTTGGCCGGTGTCTTCTTCGCTACGGCCTTCTTCGCCGGCGCCTTCTTCGTAGCGACCTTCTTCGCCGCAGTCGGGGCGGCGGCGGCCCGGGGCCACAGCTCCCGCACGTCGTCGAGGATGTCGGCGGGCGTCGTGTAGCCCGCAAAGTGGCCACGACCCTCGTAGGTGCGCAGCCGGGAGCCCGGCACGCGCTTGGCCTGCCGCTCGGCGTGGAGGTACGGCACGATGATGTCGCTGCTGCCGCCGTAGAACACGATCGGCACGTGGACGTTGCGCAGCTCGAAGCCCCAGTGGCGACCGAAGAGGATGAGGTCGCCGATGGCCGACGCGAGGCCCGACCGCTGGTTGGCGTCGATCATGTCGGCGGTGAACTGCCGGCGGTCGAGCGGGCGCGCCGTGAAGTGGGCGCGGTCGCCGGGCATGAGGTTGAAGAAGAGGTCGACGGCCGGGTCGGCGTACGGCGTGACCGCGTCGACGAGGCGGCGCAGGCCCGACGCGAGTGGCGCACGCAGCGGCTCGAGCACGGCCGACGCCGGCACCAGCAGCATGGTGTGGCTGACGATGGAGTCGAGGCCGCGGGTGGGGCCGATGCCGCCGAGCACGATGCCGGCGGCCATGCGGGCCGGGAACTCGTGGGCCACGGCCAGCAGGTAGGGGCCGCCGCCGGAGAGGCCGACCACGGCGAACCGGTCGACGGCGAGGTCGTCGGCGACCTGGCCGAGGTCGGCGGCGAACTCGATGATGTGCCCGTACTCGTGCGGGGTGGAGTCGCCGGTGCCGGGGCGCTCGACGGTGATGATGCGCAACCCACGTTCGCGGGCGAGCTCACCGGCGTCGTGCGGGAGCTGGTGACGCGCGCCCGGCGTGCCGTGGAACCAGAACACGTCGTCGCCGTCGGGATCGCCGTACAGGGCCCAGCCGAGCTTGCGCCCGTCGCTCAGCGTCGTCGTCCCGTCGCGGTGAGGTTGCAGTGGTGCAGTCATGTCATGACGATTTTCGCCCTTCGGGAAGCGGGGTGTCGAACTCGTCGGACGCCGGGGACGGGGCCAACTACCGTTGCCGCCCATGTTGCGATTGTTCGACACCGCCACCGGCGCCGTCCGCCCGTTCGAGCCCCGAGTCCCCGGACAGGTGTCGATGTACGTCTGCGGCCCCACGGTGTACGGCCCGCCGCACCTCGGCCACGGCCGGTTCTCGTTGGTGTTCGACGTCCTCCGCCGCTACCTCGAGTGGAGCGGCACGACCGTCACGTACGTGTCGAACATCACCGACATCGACGACAAGATCATCGACCGCGCCAACGCCGAGGGCCGGGAGTGGCAGGAGATCACGACGAGGTGCGAGGCCGTCTGGTACCGCGCCATGGACGCCATCGGCGTGAAGCGGCCCACCCACGATCCCCACGCGACCGCGTACGTGCCGCAGATGGTGGAGCTCATCGGTCGGCTCATCGAGAAGGGCGCCGCGTACGAGACGTCCGACGGCGTGTACTTCCGGCCGCGCAGCGTCGCCGACTACGGCCTCCTGGCGCGCCAGGACATCGACTCGCTGCAGGTGGGCGCACGCGTCGACGTGGTCGACGAGAAGGAGACGCCCATCGACTTCGCGCTCTGGAAGAAGGCCAAGCCCGGCGAACCCTCGTGGCCCTCGCCCTGGGGCGACGGACGCCCCGGCTGGCACACCGAGTGCGTCGTGATGTCGCTCGACCTGCTCGGTGAGGGGTTCGACCTGCACGGCGGCGGGCAGGACCTCTGCTTCCCCCATCACGAGAACGAGCGCGCCCAGGCGCTGGCCGACGGCCGCGCCTTCGCACGCCACTGGGTGCACAACGGGTTCGTCGAGGTCGCGGGCGAGAAGATGTCGAAGTCGCTCGGCAACTTCACGAACCTGCTCGACCTCATCGAGCGCGTCGACCCCCGCGCCTACCGCATGCTGTGCCTCCAGGCGCACTACCGGTCGCCGATCGACGTCAACGAGAACACCACCACGCAGGCGGCGAACGCGCTCGAACGCCTCGACGCGCTCGCCCGTCGCGTGCACGACCTCGGGCGCGACGCCGAGCCCGACCCGGAGATCATCGCCCGCTTCGTCGAGCGCATGGACGACGATCTCAACACCGGCGCGGCGATGGCGATCGTCGCCGAGACGGTCACCCAGATCAACCGGCACCTCGACATCGACGACTTCGACGGCGCCGAACCGCTCGTCGCGGCGTTCCGCTCGATGCTCGCAGCGGTGGGCCTGACGGTGAACGACGAGGTCGCGTCGGTGTCGTCGGCGGGCGACGAGGTGGCCGCCCTCTGCCGTCAGCGCGACGACGCCCGCTCCGCGAAGGAGTGGGCTCGCGCCGACTCCATCCGCGACGAGCTGCAGTCGCTGGGCTGGGTCGTCGAGGACACGCCGTCGGGCACGCAGGTCCGGAAGGGCTGAACGCGCCGCCGCGGGTCGGTCAGCTGACCGGCCGGCCGATGTCGCGCAGGCCGATGTCGAGCGTCACGTCGGTGGGGCCGTCCGTGTTCAGCGCGCGCCAGGTGGCGGCGAACGGCGGCGCCGTCGGGCACAGCAGGACGGTGGCGTACGTGAAGTTGCCGGCCGGTGCGCTGGCGCCGTCGGGGAGCGGGGTGGTCCGCACCCACTGCGGACCCTGCCGGGTCAGGCCGAGCAGGAGCTGGTTGCACGACGCCTCGGGCGCCTCCCAGCCGACGAAGTCGAACTCCAGGTCGACGCTGCCGTCGGCGCCGAACGGAGGGAACGAGTAGTCGGAGAACCGGCCGCCCACCTCGGAGTAGTAGCCGTCGACGTCGGTGATCGGCGGCTCGTCGGGATCGCGGACCCCGTCGCCGTCGAGGTCGTTCCACACGGCCAGGTGCGCCCGGATGTGGGGCACCGGGCCGCGTGCGGGACGGTCGGTGAGGCCGATGTCCCAGTCGTCCTGCACCTCGCCCGCCCGGGTGAGGCAGATGGGATCGGTCACGCCCGATGCGTCGGCGTCGGAGTCGACGATGTCGTTGAAGCCGCGGTCCTTGCCGATCAGCCGGAGCCCGGCCGGGGGCGTGACCGCCACCTGGTAGCAGCCGACGGGCAGGCCCTCGAAGCCGTAGTAGCCCTCGGCATCGGTCACCCCTCGAACCCGCGGCACGCCGTTGCGGTCGCGGAGCTCGATGCCGACGCCGGGAGCGCCGGGGTCGACCGTGAAGACGGACTCGCCGTCGGGGCCGAGGGAGTAGCCGCCCCACACGCCGTCCGCGTTCGTGTCGAGGAACACCCGGTTGCCGATCTTCCCCGTCCCGGTGCCCGGTTCGCCGGGCGCCGCCGGCGGCACGAAGCCGGCGTTGAGGTCGGTGCGGTGGTCGGCGGTGATGCAGATGCGGCCGGCCGAGCCGTCGGCTCCCATCACGTTGCCGTCGTCGACGATCGGGGACGCCGAGTACCCGGGCTCGAGGTCGAACGACAGGAGGTAACAGCGCCCCGTCTGCAGGCCGCCGATGCCCCACCAGCCGTCCGCGGCCGTGCGGCCGACGATGAACGGCCGCCCGTTGTCGTATCGCAGACGCACGGTGACCCCGGCGAGACCGCCCTCGCCCGCGTCGATGCGACCGTTCGCATTGGCGTCCACCCAGACGCGGTTGCCGATCGACGCGCCGGTGGTCGCACCGGGGTCGGCCGAGGTGGCGGCCTGGCCGCCGATGGTCAGCGCCGTCATCGCGAGCGCGCCCGCGACCGCCAGTCGTCGTGTGTACCGCATGTTCGTACTCCCCAGTTCTGCCGGTGCCCGAGGGTAGCGTTCGTCGGGTGTCGAGGTCCGGTCCGCGTCCGTTGCAGCTCGACGCGTGGCGGGCGTTCCTGGAGACGCACGCCGTCGTGACGGCGGTCCTCGACACCGAGCTCCGGGCCGCGCACGGTCTGCCGTTGACGCACTACGACGTGCTGGTGCAGCTCTCGGAGGCGGGTGGTCGGCTGCGCATGAGCGAGCTGGCCGACGCCGTGCTGCTCACGCGATCCAACTGCACGCGTCTCGTCGACCGCCTCGTCACCGACGGGTTGGTCACGCGTGAGCCCGATCCCACCGACGCCCGGGCCCGATGGGCGGTGATGACCGAGGACGGACGCCGCCGCCTCCGCGCCGCCGCGCCCACGCACCTCGCGGGGATCGAGCGCCACTTCGCGCGGTTCGTGGACGACGACGCGGCGCAGGCGATGCTCGGCGCGTTCAGCCGGGCATCGGAGGCAACGTCGTCGAGCGGAGCCACGCGTCGAAGAACCCCGTGAGGTCGGTACCGGCCAGCTTCGATGCCAGCGCCTGGAAGTCGGCGGTGGTGGCCGACGTGCCGGAGCGTTCGGTGACCCACGTGCGCAGGATCGAGAAGAACACGTCGTCGCCGACCGTCTTGCGCAGCGCCTGCAACACCACAGCGGCCCCGCCGTACACGTTCGACGCGAAGAGGAACCTTGGCTGGGGATCGAGCACCGCGCCGAAGCCCGAGCGCCAGCTCTGGGCCTGCTGCATCGCCTGACGCACCGAGGCGTCCAGCGTGCTGTCGCCGGTGTGGTCGTTCCACAACCACTCGGCGTAGGTGGCGAACCCCTCGTTCAGCCAGATGTCTCCCCACCGCGCGACCGAGACCGCGTCGCCGAACCACTCGTGCGCGAGCTCGTGGGCCATCACAGCGCTGGTCTGCGCCGGGTTGTCCGACAACCACGCGGAGGGGATGAGCGTCAGCGTCTGCGTCTCGAGGGCGAAGCTCGGGTCGGCGTCGGCCACGAGCACGCCGTACACGTCGAAGGGGAACGGGCCGAAGAGCGACTCGAAGAACGTGATCTGCTCGTCGGTGTCGCCGAGGACCTTGCGCTGCTCGGCGGGGATGCTCCGCACGACGACGTCGCGGCGGGTGAGGCCGTGCGGCCCGGTCGACGTGATCACGTCGTAGTCGCCCACGGCGATCTGGACGAGGTAGGTCGCCATCGGCGTGGTCTGGTCGAACGTCCACCGCGTGTGGCCGGCGGTGGCGGCGGCCTTCTTCGTCATGAGCCCGTTCGCGGCCACGGTGTCCGCGTCGGCGGCGGTCACCGAGATCGTGAAGGTCGCCTTGTCGCTCGGATGGTCGTTGCAGGGGTAGAAGCCCTTCGCCCCGACCGGCTCGCTCGCCACGAAGATGCCGCTCGGCGCGCTGAGCCAGCCGATGGTGCCGGGGGCGCTGGGGTCGGGAACCGGTTGCGGGCTCCCCGAGTAGGACACCTTCGTGACGAACGTCGACGTCCTCGCCAGCGGGCGCTTCGGCGTGACGACGAGCTCGTCGCCGGTGCGGGTGAAGGTGGCGGGCGTGTCGTCCACGGTGACCGTCGAGACGTCGAGGCCGCGCAGGTCGAGGTCGAACGAGCTCAGGTCCTGGGTGGCGGTGGCGGTGATCGTCGTGACCGCGTCGATGGACGTGCGGGCGTCGTTCACGTCGAACGACAGGTCGTAGTGGGCGACGTCGTACCCGCCGTTGCCGGCACCGGGGGTGATGGCGTCCGCGAGGTCGGCCGCGCCGGCGGTGGCGGCGACCACGGCCGGAGCGGTGGTGGTCGTCGTGGTCGCCGTGGCGCGGGTGGTCGTCGTGACCTTGCGGGCGATGCCACCACCGTCGGCGCACGATGTGAGGGCGGTCGCTGCGATCGCCACGGCGATCGCCGCCGCGATCCGCACGGCCAGGGGCGACGCGAGCGGCGTCGGGGAGCGTCGGGACATTGCGCGAGCCTAAGTGGTGCGAGAGGTTACCGACGGGTAACTTTGGTGGCGCACGGACCCAACGACAGAGGTGACCTGATGACCGACTTCTCGCTCTCCCTCAACGAGGACCAGCTCCAGCTCAAGGAGTGGATCAACGGCTTCGCCAAGGACGTCATGCGTCCCGCGGCCGAGGAATGGGACGAGCGCGAGGAGTTCCCGTGGCCGGTCGTGCAGGAGGCCGCCAAGATCGGGCTCTACGGCATGGACTTCATGGCCCAGGGCATCGCCGACCCCACCGGCCTCACCATGGTCGTCGCGATCGAGGAGCTCTTCTGGGGCGACGCCGGCATCGGCCTGTCCCTCATGGGCTCGGGCCTCGCGGCAGCGGCCATCGCCGCCAACGGCACGCCCGAGCAGCTGTTCGAGTGGGTGCCCCAGTGCTACGGCACCGCCGACAAGGTGCAGCTCGGCGCCCTCTGCGCCTCCGAGCCCGACGCCGGCTCCGACGTGGGCGGCTACCGCACCCGCGCCACGTACGACGAGGCCAAGGACGAGTGGACGCTCAACGGCACCAAGGCGTGGATCACGAACGGCGGCATCGCCGACATCCACGTGGTCGTCGCCGTCGTCGAGCCCGGCATCGGCTCGCGTGGCCACGCCAGCTTCGTCGTGCCGCCCGGCACCGTCGGCCTCTCGCAGGGCCAGAAGTACAAGAAGCACGGCATCCGCGCCTCGCACACCTCCGAGGTCGTGCTCGAGGACGTGAAGGTGCCCGGCAGCTGCCTCCTCGGCACCAAGGAGCGCCTCGACGCCAAGATCGCGAAGGCCAAGGAGAACGTGTCGACCGGCGAGAAGCAGCCGGCCATGGCCACCTTCGAGGCCACCCGCCCCACCGTCGGCGCCATGGCCGTGGGCATCGCCCGCGCCGCCTACGAGTACTCGCTGCAGTACGCCAAGGACCGCCAGGCCTTCGGCGAGCCGATCATCATGAAGCAGGGCGTGGCGTTCAAGCTCGCCGACATGGCGACCGAGATCGACGCCGCCCGCCTCCTCGTGTGGCGTGCCGCCTGGATGAGCGCCGCCAAGGTGCCGTTCAAGCAGGGCGAGGGCTCGATGTCCAAGCTGAAGGCCTCCGAGGTCGCCGTGAAGGCCACCGAGGACGCCATCCAGATCCTCGGCGGCTACGGCTACACCCGTGAGTACCCGGTGGAGCGCTGGCACCGTGACAGCAAGATCATGACGATCTTCGAGGGCACCTCCGAGATCCAGCGCCTGGTGATCGCCCGCGCCGCCTCGGGTATGCGCATCCCGTAATTCCGGGCTGACTGTCAGGGGCTCGTCCTAGGGTCGGTGGCGTATGCCACTGATCCACGCTGAACAACTCACCAAGAACTTCGGGGACACGCACGCCCTCGCGGGCCTCGACCTCGAGGTCGAACAGGGCACCGTGCTGGGCGTGCTCGGCCCCAACGGGGCCGGCAAGACCACCGCGGTCCGCATCCTCACCACGCTGCTCAAGGTCGAGGGCGGTCGCGCCGTCATCGACGGCATCGACGTCGCCAAGGAGCCGGCGCGCATCCGCACGCGCATCGGCCTCACGGGCCAGTACGCCGCGGTCGACGAGAAGCTCACGGCCCGCGAGAACCTCGAGCTCATCGGGCGCTTCTTCCGCATGAGCGGCAGCGAGGCAAAAGCTCGCGCCACCGAGCTGCTCGACCGGTTCTCGCTCGACGAGGCCGGCGATCGCGTGGTCAACGGCTTCTCCGGCGGTATGCGCCGCCGGCTCGACATCTCGATGAGCCTCGTCAACCGGCCCACGGTGCTGTTCCTCGACGAGCCCACCACCGGGCTCGACCCCCGAAGCCGCAACGCCATGTGGGACATGATCGACGAGCTCACCGCCGACGGCATGACCACCATGCTCACCACCCAGTACCTCGAGGAGGCCGATCGTCTCGCCCGCGAGATCGTCGTCATCGACCGGGGTCGGGCCATCGCCAAGGGCACGGCCGACGAGCTGAAGGACCTCATCGGCGGCGCCCGCGCCGACATCACCGTGGGCGCCGACACCCCGGTCGACCTCGGTGCGATCGTCACGGCGCTCGGCGCCATGGCGCGGTCCGGCGATCCGACCCTCACCGACGGCGTCGTGTCCGTACCGGTCAAGCCCGGCACCACGTCGCCGTTGCTCACCCGGGCGCTCGACGCGGCGGCCATCCCCGTCACCGACATCGAGGTGGTCCGGCCGACCCTCGACGACGTGTTCCTCACCCTCACCGGCCATGGCGCAACCGCCGACGACACCGACGAAGAAGGAGACGCGAAGTGACCGCAGCAACCGTCACCACCGGCGCGACCGCCGCACGCAACGCCGGGAACGGCCACGACGCCGCCTCCGGCGGGCTCGTCTGGGCGCTGCGCGACAGCTGGAACGAGGCGACTCGTCACCTGCGCGCCGTGCCCCGCAGCCCCGAGCTCCTGCTGTTCTCAACGCTGCAGCCCATCATGTTCGTGCTGCTGTTCAACTACGTGTTCGGCGGCTCCGTCGCCGTACCGGGCGGCGGTACCTACACGCAGTTCCTCATCCCGGGCGTGTTCGCGCAGACCGTCGTGTTCGGCTCGGCGTTCACCGGCATCGGCCTCGCCGACGATCTGCAGAAGGGGTTCATCGACCGTCTCCGGTCGTTGCCCATCTCCCAGTCGGCGGTGCTCGTCGGGCGCACGATGAGCGACATGGTGCGCAACGTCTTCACGTTCCTGGTGATGCTCGGCGTGTCGTTCGCCATCGGCTTCCGCTTCGAGGGCGGGCTCGTCCGTGGGCTCCTCGCGTCGGCGCTGCTCCTGGCCTTCAGCTACTCGTTCAGCTGGATCCAGGCGCTGATCGGCCTGTCGGTGAGCTCGGTCGAGGCGGCGAACTCGGCGGGCTTCATCTGGATGTTCCCGCTCACGTTCGTCTCGTCGGCCTTCGTGCCCACCGAGAACATGACGCCGTGGCTCCGCCGCATCGCCGAGGCCAACCCGTTCACGATCGTCACCAACGCGGCCCGGCACCTCTACGGGGGCACCCCCGTGGGCAACGGCGTGTGGACCTCGCTCGCGTGGGCGGTCGGCATCACCGTCGTCTTCGCCACCCTCGCCGTGGGCAAGTTCAAGCAGTCCGCCTCCCGCTAACCGAGCCGCCGCCCCCCTGCCCCTGCCCCTGCCCCTGCCCCGCCCTTCTCGTTCCGGCGTTGAATTTCGCCCCTCCGGGGCGTCACAGCCCGGCGGAACGACCCTTCTTCCCCTCCGTCACCCGTGTGAATGATGGAGACATCCCGTGGACCTGTCCGTCCTCGACCCCACTGCCGGCCGCCAGCACGGCCTGATCACCGCTGCTCAGCTGTCGATGCACGGCTTCTCACCCAAGCGCATCCGCCATCTCGCCGGACGGGGATTCCTGATCCGTGCGACCGACGGTGTGTATCGCGTCGCTGGCGCACCGGTGACGTGGCGCCAACGCGTGATGACGGCGACCCTCGCGGGTGGTGAGTCAGCGCTTGCCTCGCACCGGTGCGCAACCGGGGTGTGGCGATGCGAGGGCGCCCGCCCCGGCGTGATCGAGATCGTGAGCGACCGCCACTTCCGCTGCCAGCACCTCGACGTGCTGGCGCACGAGTCCCGGGACCTCCCGGTCGCCGATCGATGGGTCGTCGACGGCATCCCGGTGACGTCCATCGAGCGGACGCTCATCGACGTGGGGCGGTATCTGCCACCGGCCATGGTCGGCGCCTATCTCGACCACGCCGTGCGAGCCGGCCGCACCACCTACGAGCGGTTCGAACGCCGGACCCAGGAGCTGGCTCGGCGCGGTCGACCCGGCATCGCGACCGCCCGGCAAGTGCTCACAGCACGAGGCTTCGGCGACGGGTGGGGCTTCGAGCGCGCCATGCGAACGGCGATGCGCGAGGCGGGCCTGCCGGCGCCGACCCGGGAGCACCGCGTGCGAGTGGGGAAGCAGTCGTACTTCATCGACTTCATGTATCCCGAGGCGCTCCTCGGGATCGAGTGCGATTCCAAGGAGTGGCACACGCTGCCGTACCAGATCGACTCGGACCTGGCCCGGCAGAACGACATCCTCGGGGAGGGCATCCTGCTGCTGCGCTACACGAAGGCGCTCCTCAAGGAGGATCCTCGGCGAGTTACCGACCAGATCCGCCGACACCTCGAGCAGCGCCGAGGGCTCGCATCCCTCGTTCCGGCGGGCTGAAGCGCCCCAGAGGGGCGAAATTCAACGCCAGAACGAGGGAGGGAGGGAGGGAGGGCGCGTCAGTCGACGCGGCCGAGCTTGTCGTAGAGGTCGGGGAAGAGGCCGTCGGGGTCGAGCGCCTTGCGGGCGAGCTCGTAGGCGGGGCGGTCGTAGACCTCCCAGAAGCGCTCGCGGGTGTAGTGGTTGCGCCCGATGAGGGTCTTGATGCCGCCGAGGTCGTAGGTCTCGTTCTCGAGCAGCACCGAGTAGTCACGGTGCTTCTCGAGGTTGCGCTTGCCGTACACGGCGAAGTCGATGAAGAGGTCGCCCTCCGCGAAGCCGGCCCGCACGTGCGGGCCGAGCCACGGGTACAGGGACGCCGGACGGTAGGGGACCACCCAGAGCGGCCAGAAGTCGAACACCCGGCAGTACCACTCCCAGAACTCGCCGAACCGGTTCTGCGGCAGGAAGATATCGCACACGAGGTCGGGCCGGCGGAGCACCCGGCGCATCAGCGGGGCGAGCTTGTTGGAGAGGCCGATGAGGTTGGTCGAGCCGAGGAGCCACTTGCCGAAGCGGCGGCGCACCCACTTCCACTGCAGCGGGGGGACGGTGGCCGTGAGCCAGTGGCATTCGGCGTCGTAGCGGAAGAAGTACTCCTCCGCCGTGAGGAGGTCGGTGTGCCGGGACTCGGTCGACCGGTAGTAGATGTGCTCGCCGACGTAGGACGACGGCGTGGCGCCGCCGGCGTCGTCGGTGAAGCGCCCGAGGCACAGGGTGAGGTGACGGGGCCCGTGGACGATGCCGTCCACGAGGTCGTGCTCCTGCTCGACGTCGAGGCGGCACGCCTCGGCGAGCGCCTCCTCGAAGTCGCTCATGCGCGTGAAGTGACGGTAGGTCATGGCCACGTAGCGGCCGGCGGGCACGAGGCGGAACGTCAGCTTCGTGAGGATGCCGAGGGTGCCGTAGCTGCCGTGCACGTGCTCGAACAGCTCGGGCGACTGGGTGGGGGACAGCTCGTGGAGCGTGCCGTCGCCGCCGATCACCTCGTAGGCGAGGCACGAGTCGTGGAAGCCGCCGTGCCGGAACGACATCGACTCGACCGAGCAGCCGGCCACGGCGCCGCCGAGCGTGATGCCCCGCAGCTCGGGCACGACCGTCGGTGCGAGACCGAGGGGGAGCGTGGCACGGACGAGCGTCTCGAACGTGACGCCGGGTTCGGCGGTGCAGGTGCGCGCCTCGGGGTCGATCTCGAGGATGTTGGTGAGGGCCGAGGTGTCGATGGACCGGCTCGAGAAGCGGCGGTCGCCCGGCAGTGGCACGACGTGGTGCACGCCTCCCTTGTCGATGTGGGCGACGGACCTCGTTCGCGCCGCCTCGGTGACGGCGGCGACGATGGAGCGGACTCGTTCATCGTGATTCACGCCCCACATCGTCGCGCGTGGAGCGGTCGCCGCGCGATGCTGGGTCGATGTCCGACGCCGACCTGCTCTCCTTCGACTGCCCGCGATGCGCCGCCACGGTCAACGAGCCGTACTACGGGCCGTGCGTGTCGTGCCGCTCCCAGCTCCACGCGCAGTACGCGGGGCTCGGCCGTGACGACCTCGTGGCCGAGGCCTACGTGCCGAAGATGAACGTCACCCCGAATGCGGTGGCGCTCAAGGAGTAGTGCCGCTCAGCGGATGCCGCGCAGGCCGGCCCACGCGAGCTGGCTCACCTCGCCGGCGAGGGTGGTCGAGTCCACCTCGACGGAGTTCGCCAGCCAGTAGCGGCACGCACCCTCGGCGAGCCCGACGATGCCGTACCCGAGGAGCAGGCGGCGCTCCCACGACAGGCCCGGCACGTTGATGAGCTCGGCCGCGAGCTCGGCGATCGACGCCTCCACGCGGCGGGCCTCGTCCGCGAACTCCTCGTCGCGGCGGGTGCTGTCGCCGAAGAGCACCCGGAACGAGTTCGCGTTGCCGGCGACGAAGCCGAAGTAGGCGATGAAGCCGAGGTCGATCTGCTGGCGGGGGCCGGCGGCGTCGGCCGTGGCCTTGGCGATCGTGTCACGCAGCTCGGCGCCGATCTCCGCCAGGAGCTCGAGGTACAGGGCCCGCTTGGAGGCGAAGTGCTGGTACAGCACGGGCTTGGTGACGCCGGCGGCCTCGGCGACGTCGTTCATCGACGTCTTGTGGAACCCGTTGTTGGCGAACACGTCGACCGCGGTGGTCAGCAACTGCTCTCGTCGCTCGGCAGCTGGAAGGCGCATACAACCGCCGAAGTTACCAGAGGCGCCCTCGCGCACCCCTGTCGAGGAACCCCCGGTGACCGGTGGCACCCGGGCCACCGGTCGATAGCGTTCGAGGGATGACACGTCGTCTCGCTCCGGTGATCGTCGGGCTCCTCGTCGTCGGCGTCGCCTGTTCGAGCGGCGCGACGGCGTCCTCCAAGGGGTCGACCTCCACCTCCCTGGCGGCGGGGACGGCGGCGAGCACGGCGGCGCCCACGACGGCCGCACCGACGGTGCCGCCGACCACGGCGCCACCTGCGGTCGCGGCGTTCCCCAACCCCACGGCCGCCGGCGCCGCCCTGTACAGGGCGTGGACCACCTCGAACCGGGTCGCCGCCGGGGCGCTGAGCCTGGCCCCGCCGGCGGAACTCGACAAGCTCTTCGCCGCGCCGCCACGCTCCGGCGCCAAGAA
Organism: Acidimicrobiales bacterium; assembly: GCA_046331245.1. Taxonomy (GTDB): domain Bacteria; phylum Actinomycetota; class Acidimicrobiia; order Acidimicrobiales; family Microtrichaceae; genus SSF14. The sequence continues at coordinate 154,321 of JAXLRH010000005.1, forward strand.
CCGTGGCTGCGACGACGGCGACTTCGGCAGCGCGAACTGCTTCTTCGCCAACGACCAGGGCGGCGTGAACGTGGTGCTCACGCCGGGCCCCGGTGGCTGGTCGGTGAGCACGATCGACCCCTTCGGCTGAGCCCGCGATCGGGTTGCCCGCTTCGTTCAGATTCGGCGACTTCCGGCCGATATGAGGGGCGATGACCATTCTCACGTCGCCTCCCGTCCTCGGCACCCCCGCGCTCGACGATCGCCGGTGGGCCACCGTGAGCCAGTCGCGCGCCGACGACGCTCGTCTCGCCGTCGAGTCCGCCGTCGCCGGCCTCGCCCTCACGGAGATGCCGGCGCTGCTGCTGGTCTTCGTCGCGTGCTCCCTCGACCCCGACGCGGTCGCCGCCGCGCTCTCCGACGCGGTGCCGGGTGTCCCGGTGGTGGGCTGCACGACGCGTGGTGAGATCTCCGAACACGGGATGGCCGACGACTCGGTCGTGATCATGGCCCTCGGCGGCCCCGGCGTGAGCGTCGCGACCGCGGCGGAACCGATCATCGACGGCGATGCCCGCGCCGCGGCGCGCGCCGCTGCCCGGTGCGCCCGTTCGGTCGCCGGTGGCGAGTCGACGGTGCTGATCACGCTCGCGGACGGCAACGGCATCGACCAGGACGACATCGTGCGCGGCGCGTACGACCTGCTCGGCCCCGTGGTGCCGGTCGTGGGCGGTTGCGCCGGCGGCGAGGTGCAGCAGGTCGACGCGCGCCTCTTCTGGAGCGACGGCTCGGCGACCAGCCAGTCGACCGGGATGATCGTGATGGCCGCGGTGGCGTCCGACGCACCCATCGGCATCGGCGTGGGTCACGGGTGGCAGCCGATGGGGGAGCCGCGGGTCGTGACCTCGGCAAGCCCCACCGTCGTGAGCACGCTCGACGAGCAGCCGGCGCTCGACGTCTACCTCGCCAGCCACGGGTGCGGGGAGGACCTCCTCGACGACCCCGACGCGTTCGAGAGGTTCGCGCTGGCCCGTCCGCTGGGCGTGGCCCGCCGTGGTCGCGTGGAGCCGCGTTGCGTCATCGGCGCCGACCGCGTCGCGCGCACGCTCGTCACGGCGGCCCCCGTCCCCCAGGGCGGTGTGGTGTGGCTGATGGAGGGCGACAGCGACTCGGTGCTCGACGCCGTCGACACGGCCGTCGGCGCATCGCTGGCTCCGTTGGCGGGCGCTCGCCCGACCGCTGCGGTCGTCTTCGACTGCGGCGCTCGTCGCAGCGTGCTGGGCGACGAGGGTTCCCGCGCCGAGGTCGATCGCCTGGCCGAGGGCCTCGACTGCCCGATGTCGGGCCTCTACACGTTCGGCGAGATCGCCCGCGCCGCGGGCCGCACCGGTTTTCTGAACCAGACGATCGTCGTGGTGACATTCGCGTGAGCACGGTCGCGGCCTGGACCGCGCAGCAGCTGGCCGAGTTCAGCACGGTGTTCGACGGTGACGACGACGAGCGCCGCCTCGCGCTCGCGCTCGATCGCGTGGTGGAGTCATTCGACGCGGAGTTCGCAGCGGTCGTCGTCGACGGCGTCTGCCGGCGGGCGGTCGGGCTCGACGACGCCTTCGCTCCGGTGTTCCTGGAGGTGCCCCTCGGTACGTCGCGTCGGGAGCACGCCGCGTTCGGCGAGGTGTGCGTGTCCGCCGCCGAGCTGCCCCTCGGCCCGGGCGACCATCGCATGGTCGTCGGTCGCGTCGGCGACCCGCTGAGCGCCGTCGAGATCACGCTGCTCCGGTCGATGGCGCGGAACCTCGCCGTCGCGCTCGAGCTCCACGAGGCGCGTGCGGCGGAGCGGCGACTCCACGACGAGATCGCGGAGCGGTCGCGGTCGAACGCATCGCTCGTCGCGAGCCTGTCCCAGCGCCAGCGGGTGCTCGACCACCAGTTCCGCATCCAGCGGGCCATCACCGAACGCGCGCCGATCATGTCGGTGCTCGACGCCATCACGACCTCGGCGGCCGAGCTGCTCCCGGACTCGATCATCGGGCTGTTGCTCGTGGAGTCGGGGAGCGACGTCGCCGCCCTCGTGGCGACCGTGGGACCCGACGGCGCGCTCCACCGCACGAACGAGCGACGGGCGATCGGGGACGGCGTCGCCGGCCGGGCGATCGTCGAGAACGACCTCGTCGTGGCGGACGACTACGCGACCTCGCCCGACGGTGTCGACGACTTCGTGTCCCTCGGGGTCACGACCGCGATGGCCTCGCCGGTGCGACGCAACGGGCTCGCCGTCGGGTCGCTCGTGGCGATGTCGTGGCTGCCCGGTCGCCGGTTCTCCGAGGACGAGCAGCACCTGCTCCAGTCGCTGGCCGAGCACGGCTCCCTCGCGTTCAACGACGCCAGCGCCATCGAGGTGATCCAGCGCTCGCTCGAACGCGCCGTCCACGACTCGCACCACGACCAGCTCACCGGACTCGCGAACCGCAAGCAGGCGATCGGCCGGCTGGAGGAGTGGGCGGCGGAGAACTCCGGCACCACCGTGATCTTCATCGACATCGACCGCTTCAAGGCGGTGAACGACGCGTACGGCCACAGCACGGGCGACGAGATCCTCCGCAACGTCGCACGTCGCCTCACCGACGTGACCCGCGTCGACGACCTCGTGGCCCGGCTCTCCGGTGACGAGTTCCTGGTGATCGCCCGATCACCCGACGAGTACACCGCGACCGATCTCGCGACGCGCATCGCCGACTCGCTGAGGTTCACGACGATGGTCGGGTTCCGCGAGATCCGGGTGACGGCGAGCGTCGGATGCGCCCGCCACATCCCCGGCGAGACCGCCGACGACGTGGTCGCCAACGCCGACCTGGCCATGTACCGGGCGAAGGACGCCGGCGGCGGGCAGCTGGTGCAGTTCGACGGCGCGATGCGCGACGAGCGAACCGCAGAGCTCACGCTGGAGCGAGAGCTCCGGTTCGCGATCGAGCACGACGAGTTCGAGGTGTACTTCCAGCCGGTCGTGGACCTCGCCTCGTCGCGGTTGATCGGCGCCGAGGCGCTCATCCGCTGGAACCACCCGACAGAGGGCATGTTGTCGCCCGGCCGGTTCGTGGAGGCGGCCGAGGCCGCGGGGATCATCCACCAGATCGACGCCGCGGCGCTCCGCTGCTCCGTGCGTCACCTGCGCGGCTGGGAGCGGGACGGGCTGCTCGACGCCGACTTCCGCATCAGCGTCAACGTGTCGGCCCGCCAGTTCCAGGACCAGAGCCTCGTGCACACGGTGGCCGGCGAGCTGGTCGACGGCGTGAGCCCCGGCCGCCTCTGGCTGGAGATCACCGAGACGGCGATGATGCGCGACGTCGAGGGCAGCCTCGCCACCATGCAGGGCCTCCGCGACCTCGGCGTGCACCTGTCGGTGGACGACTTCGGGACCGGCTGGTCGTCGCTCGCGTACCTCAAGCAGTTTCCGGTGGAGGCGTTGAAGATCGACCAGAGCTTCGTGGCCGGCCTGTGCGTGAACGCCGACGACTCGGCGATCGTCGAGGCCACCATCCAGCTGGCCGCCGCCCTGGGGCTGAGCGTGATCGCCGAAGGGGTCGAGACCCGTGACCAGGCGGACGAGCTGCGCCGCCTCGGTTGTCGCTCGGTGCAGGGATACCTGTACGCGCGGCCGCTGGCAGCAGCCGAGTTCGCCCAGCGTTGGCTGGTGCCGTTCGCCGCGCTCGACGTCGGTCAGTCGCCGACCTGACGACCGTCGTCAGTAGCTGAAGGGTCGACCTTCGTCTTCGCGCTGGGCGGCCTTCACGCCGTACCCGAAGATGAGCGCCGGAACGAGCAGCACGGCCGACACGACGATGCAGGCGATGATCGTCGTCGTGATCACCGGCCGGAACTCGGTGACGAACCCCACCACGAACACGATCATGGCGATCAGCACGGCCGTGTAGCCGCCGCGTTTGGCCAGGTCGCACCAGTGGGCGATCTGGGCACGGCGCGCCAGGACGGGGTCGGTCTCGGTGTCGCTCACGCCGACCAGCTTGTCACTCGCCGTCGTCCCACACCTCGTCGGCGTCCCACTCGTCGTCGGGTTCGGGGGCCTCGTCGGCGCGCGTCCTGCGCCGAGCGCCGGCGAGTTGCGTCATGCGGGACGGGTGCAGGCCCGGGCCACGACGCCGTGCCGGCCCTTGTCCGAGGGGGGCGATGCGACGGCGGTAGTCGCCGTCGCGGTCACGCCGGACGAATCGGCCGCGCACCAGCGAGGCGGTGACCAGGAGGTAGCCCACCTGCAGCAGCACGTCGCCGAACGAGATCACCTGGCCCGTCGGCAGCGCGATGGTCTCGCCGAGCCAGGTGAGCGAGTCGTCGTTCGTCGCGACGTGACGGGCGCCCGCGAGTTCGATGCGTCCGGTCGTGTTCTTCTCGATGACGCCGGCGCTCACCAGCGCGTCACGGCTGGTCGGCACGCCCCAGTCGACGACGGTCGGCACGAGGTTGAGGAACAGCCCGAGCGCGATCACCACCATGCCGCCCAGGCGGATGTTGGCGATGGTGAAGGCGAGCAGCGCGAGCGCGCTCAGGATCTCGAGCACGACGGCCCATCCGCCCGAGACGCCGCTGACCCGGATGACGAGCTGCACCAGCAGGCCCCCGGCGCCGGCCTGCCAGAGCTCGGGGCGGTAGTGGAGGACCCGCCCGAGGTTGCCGCCGTTGCGCAGGCCCAACGCGAGCCCGGCGCCGATCGCGAGCACGGTGAGCAGGGCCGCCATGGGTCGAGCGTAGACCCCGCCCGGTAGAGTCCGGCGCATGGCAGACCCTTCGACGGAACTCCTCGTCTCCTGTGACGACGGCATCCTGACGCTCACGATCAACCGCCCCGAGAAGCGCAACTCGCTGTCCTGGGACGTCATCAGCGGCCTGCGCGAGGCGGTCGCCGCGGCCCGCGACGACGCCGACGTTCGCTGCGTCGTCATCACCGGCGCCGGCGACAAGGCGTTCTGCGCCGGCGCGGACCTGTCGGGGATGGCGGCCGACGCGTCGTTCGCCGAGGTGCACGACGCCCGTGGCGAGCTCGCCCGCCTGTTCCTCGACCTGTACGCCCTCGGGAAGCCCACCATCGCCAAGGTGCGGGGCTTCTGCCTCGCCGGCGGGTTCGGCCTCGCGCTCGCGTGCGATCTCGTGGTGGCGGCCGACGACGCCAGGTTCGCGACGCCGGAGATCAACGTGGGCCTGTGGCCGTACATGATCACGGTGCCGCTCACCCGATCGATGCCGCCGAAGAAGGCGCTCGAGCTGATGATGACCGGCCGGCGCATCGACGCCGCGGAGGCCGACGCCCTGGGCCTGCTCACCCGCGTGGTGCCGGTCGACGAGCTCGACGAGACGGTGCACGAGTTGGCCACGACGCTGGCCTCGAAGTCGCCGTCGGTCATGCGGATGGGCCGCGACTCGTTCTACTCGGTGTGGGGTCGGGGCGCGGCGGAGTCGCTCGCCCAGCTGCACCCGCTGCTCACCCTCAACACGTCGCTCGAGGACGCGGCCGAGGGCATCACCGCGTTCCTCGAGAAGCGCGAGCCGCGTTGGACGGGCCGCTGACCTCATTGAGGCTAGGTTCAGCCGTCATGGCAGACGACGTCGACGAGCGGTACAACTGGGGCCCCCTGGTCGCGGACCTCGCACAGCGCAAGGAGACGGCGCTGGCGATGGGCGGGCCCGAGCGGGTGGAGCGGCAGCGCAGCCTCGGCAAGCTGCCGGTGCGGGAGCGGCTCGACCTGTTCCTCGATCCTGGGAGCTTCGTCGAGTACGGCATGCTCGCCGACCACATGGACCCGGGGCTCGCCTCGAAGGGCAGCTTCGCGGCCGACGGCTGCATCACCGGCATCGGCAACGTCGACGGACGCCCGGTCGCCGTCGTCGCCTACGACTTCACGATCATGGCCGGCTCCATGGGCCAGGTGAACGAGGAGAAGGTCACCCGGCTCCGTGAGCTCGTGCTGCGCCAGCGCATCCCGATCGTGTGGCTGCTCGACTCCGCCGGCGCCCGTGTGGGCGGCAGCACCGGCTCGACGTTCGCCGGCGCGGGAGCGCTGTTCCGCGAGCAGGTCGTGCTCTCTGGCGTCGTGCCCCAGGTGGCGGCGCTCATGGGCCACTGCGCCGCCGGCACCGCCTACATCCCGGCGCTCACCGACTTCATCGTGATGGTGAAGGGCATCAGCTCCATGGCACTGGCCGGCCGCCATCTCGTGAAGGCGGCCACCGGCGAGGACGTGACCGAGGAGGAGATGGGCGGCTCAGAGGTCCACACGAAGGTGTCGGGCGTCGCCGACCTCGAGGTCGCCGACGACGTCGAGTGCCTCCAGGCCGTGAAGCGCTACCTCTCGTTCTTCCCGTCCAACAACACCACGCCGCCCCCGGTGAAGGAGACGGCCGATCCCGACGACCGCCGCGCCGAGGACCTGTACTCGATCGTCCCCACCGCGCCCCGGCGGGCGTACGACATGGTGAAGGTCGTGACGGCGATCGTCGACGACGGCGACTTCTTCGAGGTGAAGCCCGCCTGGGCCAAGAACATCGTGTGCGGGTTCGCCCGCATGGGCGGCGACCCGGTGGGCATCGTGGCCAGCCAGCCGAAGGTGCTCGGCGGCGCCCTCGACGTGAACGCCGCCGACAAGTGCGCGCGGTTCGTGTGGCTGTGCGACGCGTTCGGCATCCCGCTCGTGTTCCTGCACGACGTGCCGGGCTTCGTGGTCGGCTCGGTCGTGGAGAAGCAGGGCATCATCCGCCACGGCGCCAAGATGCTGTTCGCCGTGAGCGAGGCCACCGTGCCGAAGATCTCGGTCATCCTCCGCAAGAGCTACGGCGCCGGCTACTTCGTGATGAACGGCCGGGCCTACGAAGCCGACTACCTGGTCGCGTGGCCGACGGCGGAGATCGCCGTCATGGGGCCCGACGGCGTGGTGAACATCGCGTTCCGCAAGCAGCTCGAGGAGAAGCCCGAGGGCCCCGAGCGCGACGCCTACCGCATCGAGCTCGCCGAGATGATCCGCGCCAACATCGACCCGTGGGTCGCCGCCGGGCACGCGCTGGTGGACGACGTCATCGACCCGGCCGACACCCGGGCCACGATCATCGCCGGCCTCCGGGCCAACCGGAACAAGCAGGTCTTCCGCCCGTGGCGGAAGCACGGCGTGATGCCCGTATGAGCGGCGTGATGCCGGTATGACACGAGCTGCAACGAGAGGGAGCAACTGATGGACGTCCACGCAGAGATCACCGCCAACGTGTGGCAGGTACGCACCGAGGTGGGCGCCACCGTGTCGGAGGGCGACGAGCTGGTCATCCTCGAGTCCATGAAGATGGAGATCCCCGTCGAGGCGCCGATCTCGGGCACGGTCACGGCCATTGCGGTGAAGCCGGACGACCAGGTGACCGAGGGCGATCTCGTCCTCACCATCGACCCGTCGTAGGCCCGTGATCCGCAGCGAGACGACCGACCGCGTCGCCGTCCTCACGATCGACCGCCAGGAGCGCCGCAACGCGCTCAACCTCGAGGCGCTCGAGGCGCTCGACGCCGCGATGGCGGCGGCGATCGACGACGGCGTGGCCGCCGTCATCATCCGCGGCGAGGGCGGTCACTTCTGCGCCGGCGCCGACCTGAAGGAGCTCGAGGACCTGTCGTTCGACACCCGGCTCCGCGGGGTGCTCGAGCACATCGCCAACGTCCCCGTGCCCACCTTCGCCGCGATCTCGGGCGCGTGCATGGGGCTGGGGATGCAGCTCGCGCTGGCCTGCGACATCCGTGTCGCCACGCCGGACGCGTACTTCGGCATCCCGGCGGGGAAGCTCGGCCTGGTCGTGAACCACTGGACGCTGCAGCGCCTCGCGTGGTGCCTCGGCTTCGGGGCGGCGCGCCTCATGGTGCTCACGGCGGACACGCTCGCCGAGGAGGACGCCTGGCGTCTGGGGTTCACGCAGGTGCGCGGCGACCTCGACGCGGCGAAGGAGCTGGCCGCCCGGGTGTGCGACCTCGCGCCGCTGTCGCTCGCCGGCACCAAGGTGGGTCTCAACCTGGTCGAGCGGGCCCTCGACGAGCCGGCGTTCAACGAGGCCTTCACCCGCGCCTGGACGAGCGAGGACCTCGCCGAGGGTCGGTTGGCGTTCAGCGAGCGCCGCTCGCCGGTGTTCAAGGGCCGCTGAGCAGGGGAGCGGCGCGCTACTTGGCGCTGCCCCGCACCGACCCCTTGGTGCGGCCGCCGGTCACCCGGTAGACGGCGCAGAGGATCGAGCGGTCGCGCTTCGTCGACCACGACGACTCCGAGGGCCACCACGTCTGGATGTCGTAGTCGCTGGCCTCCCACTGGATGCCCATGAAGGCGGTGAAGCCGGCGAAGCACTGCGCCTCGGCGGCGTTCGCCACGGCGAGCGCGCCCGGGTAGGCCGTGCCGTTGGGCGTCGGGGTGCCCATGTCGATCTTGGTCTGGGCGTACACCTCGTAGGTGTGGGACTCCTCGCACGGCACGACCATCACGGCGAATGGTTGCTGCGCCGGATCGGGGAGCTCGTTCAGGCACTGCCCGGCCAGCACCGCCTCGGTGGGGGTGAGGACGCCGGACAGCGCCGTGGTCGTGGTGACGTCGGACGTGGTCGTGGTGGCCGCGGCCCCCGTGCCCGAGTCGCCGTTGCACGCGGCGAGCGGGCTGCACGCGAGCACGGCGGCGCCGAGCGCGACGGGGAATCGGAACTTCACGGCCGACACCCTAGATGTCGGCCGGGGTCGCTCAGAAGGAGGGCAGGAACCGGTCCATGTGCACGAAGCAGAACCACAGCGGGGCGATGCTGGCCACGACCGTGAACACGTAGACGGGCCAGCCCCGCCGCTCGCGGCGCCGGAGCAGTGCAGCAACGCCCATCGAGCCGAGCCACAACGCCACGACGACGGCGAGGAAGAGGAGCGACGGCGTGAGCTCGTTGGGGTCGCCGGCGATCATGTCCTCGGCGGTCTCGGTCTTCGGCTGGAAGACGGTCTCGGAGTTGCCCGTCGTCGGCGGGACGGTGGTGGCGGTCGGCGCCTCCGCCGGCTCGGCCACGAGCTTCGCCTGCACGATGATGCGCAGCTTCGCCGAGTACTTCGGGTGGCAGGCGGTGAGCGTGAGCCGGTTGTCGTCGGTCGGCGCGAGCACGCTCACGTCGTTCGGGTTCACCGCGAACCAGCCCGGCCCCCACGTGCCGCCGCTCTTGCCCGAGCGTCGGTTGGCCGGCGACTCCATCACCTCGTAGACGAACTTGCCCTGCGGCGTGTAGGTCACGACCTTGTCGCCCGGCACGAGCTCGTCGATGCGGTTGAAGGGGGCGCCGTAGGTGGTGCGGTGCCCGGCGATGGACGCGTTGCCGGCGTTGCCGGGCAGCGGGGTGCCGGGATAGTGGCCGGGCCCCTTCCGCAGGTCCGCCTTGCTGACGCCCTCGACGAACGTCTTGCTGCGCAGCCCGATCTTCGGGATCTCGATGAACCCACCCGGCTGGCCCTCGCTCGGCGCCGTCGCGGCCTCGGCCGTCGTGGGGTCGATGTGCGCGAGCTTCGCCGTGATCTCCTGGGCGATCGCGTCGGGGTCGGCGGAGTCGGAGGTCTGGGAGGTGCTGAGCCCGACGCTGCGGCCGAGCGACCGGGTCAGGTCGGCCTGGTGGCTCTCCTCGTCGAGCTTGGTGCCCCACAGCTGGTAGCCGACGAACAGCAGCAGCACGATGCCCGCGAAGATGAGCGTCCGGCCGAGGCCGCCGAGCAGTCGGTTCAACATTCCGTTCAACGGTAGCGGCGAGATCCTCGATATTGGTGGCCCCTCCGGGCGGCCGGTAGCCTCGCGCCGCGCTCGGCCACGTCGTCGCAGCCCGGCGCGACACCCCAGGTGACCATGGAATCCGTTCTCCACCTCCGCGCCGCCGTGGCACTCCTGGGCGGATTCCCGGTGCTGGCGGGGGTCGACCTCGAGGTCGGCGACGGCGAGCGGGTGCTGCTGCAGGGCCCGAACGGGGCCGGAAAGACGTCGCTCCTCCGCACGCTCGCAGGTCTGGTGCCGGTGAGCTCGGGCGAGGCGGTCGTGCTGGGCCACGACCTGGCCGTCGATCGACGCGCGGTCCGTCCGCTCGTGGGGCTGATGGCGCACGCGACCGGCCTGTACGACGAGCTGACGGCCGCGGAGAACGTGCGGTTCTGGGCCGAGGCGAGCCGGGTCGCGGCCGCCGACTCCGACGCGGCGATGGACCGGGTGGGGCTCGCCGCTCGCCTGCGCGATGTCCCGACGTCGCGCCTCTCGACGGGTCAGCGTCGTCGCGTGTCGCTCGCGGCGATGATCGTTCGCCGCCCGCGCCTGTGGCTGCTCGACGAGCCGCACGCGGGTCTCGACGCCGAGGGCCGTGACCTCGTCGACGAGCTGATGGTCGACGCGACGGCAGCGGGCGCGACGGTGCTGTTCGCGTCGCACGACCTCGACCGCGCGGCGCGGGTGGCGCTGCGAACGGTCACGATCGTCGGCGGCGTGATCGTCGAGGACACCGGTGGCGCCGATGCTGCGTGACGCCTGGTTGGTCTGCCGCAAGGACCTGCGCATCGAACGCCGCAGCCGCGTCACGTTCCACCACGTGCTGCCGTTCGTGCTCACCGTGGTGATGCTGTTCGCCTTCGCGCTCGACGCGAACTCGGCGATCCTGCGACGCGCCAGTTCCGGGCTGTTCTGGGTGACGGTCCTGTTCGCGGCGAACATCGTCACGCAGCGCGTGTCGGCCGTCGACCGTGCCGACGGCATCGGCGACGCGATGCGCCTCAGCTCGCTGCAGCCGGCGGGCGTCTTCCTGGGCAAGGCCCTGGCCCTCTTCGTGCAGCTCACGCTCACCGAGGTCGTGCTGGCCGTGCTGATGCTCGTGTCCTACGACGTCCGCGTGAGCGGCGTCGCGCTGATCCTCGCCTCGATCCCGCTCGGCACGGTCGCCGTCGCGGCGGTCGGCGCGATCTACGGCCCGCTCGCCGCCGGGCTCGGCGGCAAGGAGTCGGTGCTGCCGTTGCTCATGCTGCCGGCGCTCGCTCCGGTGCTGCTCGCGGCCACGAGCGCGTTCGGTGTGGCGTTCGGCACGACCGTCGGGCCTGGCTGGCGATGGGTGGCGATGTTGGGCATGCTGAGTGCGATCTACGTGGTCGTCGGGATGGCGACCTCGGCTGCGCTGCTCGAAGAGGCATGATGGCTCACCACAACACCGCCTCCCGCGGTACCCGCATCCTCGGCATCTCCGCGCTCGTCACGGGCACGCTGTGCGTGGCCTACGCGTTCTGGTTCTCGGGCGCCGACGTCGAGCTCGGCAACACGGTGCGCATCCTCTACATCCACGTGCCGACCGTGTCGGTGGCGTACCTCTGCATGATCGTCAACGCCGTGTGCAGCGCGGTGTACCTGTGGCGCCGCACGGCGTTCCCCGATCTGCTCGCGGCGGCGACCGGCGAGCTCGGCACCGTCCTGCTCGGCCTGACGCTCGTCACGGGCGCGCTGTGGGGCCGCTCCACCTGGGGCGCGTACTGGTCGTGGGGCGATCCCCGGCTCACGTCCACCCTCCTCCTCTTCCTGATGTACCTCGGGTACGTCACGGTGCGGAACATCCCGGCGCCGCGGGCGGCGCGTGGCACGCGCTCCGCCGTGGTCGGCATCGTTTCGGCGCTCCTCATCTATCCGGTGCACATGTCCACCACGTGGTGGAACTCGTTGCACCAGGGCGGCACCATCGGCGCTCCGGGGGAGTCCAAGATCCACGGCGCGCAGGAGTTCGCGTTCTACCTCGGGTTCATCACGTTCCTCCTGCTCGCGGCGTGGCTGACGATGCACCGGTTCCGGGTCGCGTGGCTGGCCGATCAGGTCGCCGATACCGAGTTCGAGACGGCGCTCGTCGACCGTCGCTCCGAGGGCGACATCCCGCCCGTCGCGGAGGCCGCCCGATGATCGCCGGGGTCGTGAACAACGGCGCGGCGTGGGCCTACGTCGGCGCCGCCTGGGCGGTGACCGCAGCCGTCGTCGGCGGCTACACCGTCAGTGTCCTCCGCCGCGGCAAGGCCCTGTCGAAGCGGGTTCCCGAGGACAAACGGCGATGGATGTGAGCATCGACGACCCGGAGTCGGCCGACGCCGGGTCGGGGCCCGCTCCGCTCGACCTCACGCCCCGCGACGCGCCTCGTCCGTCGAGCCGGCGCGGCATCCGCCGCTTCGCCCCGTGGCTCCTCGCCGTCGCCGTGCTCGGCGCGATCGGCGTGGTGGCATCGGGCCTCGCCGGGGCGACGACCTACTTCTACAACGTCGACGACGCGGTCGCGAAGCGCAGTGAGATCGGCGACCGGCGCGTGCGGCTGCAGGGCAACATCCTCAAGGGCTCGGTCGACCAGACCGGCGACGGCCTGAAGTTCGTGCTCAAGTACAACGGCGTATCGGTGAACGTGAGCCACACCGGCGACGTGCCCGACCTGTTCGGCCCGTCGATCCCGGTGGTCATCGAGGGCCGGTTCAAGGGCTCCCGCTTCTACAGCGACCAGGTGCTCGTGAAGCACGACGAGACCTACGACGAGAAGAACAAGACGCGGGTGAAGGAAGCCGACGCCGACGCCCGCAAGAACGCGGCGTCCACCACGATCCCCGCGCCGTAGGTCCGCTCGTGTCCGTCGCCCTGGGAAACGCCGCGATCACGCTGGGCCTGCTCGCGTGCGTCGCCGGGGTCGCCGTGCTGGTGGCCGGGTTGCGCCGGTCGAATCCGGCCCAGCTCGTGTGGTCGCGTCCGCTCGCGTCGGTCGCCCTCCTCGGCTCGATCATCGCGGTCGGCATCATGCAGGTCGCGCTGCTCACCAACGACACGAGCGTGAAGTACGTGGCCGACGAGGGGTCGTCGAAGACGCCGTTCCCGTTCAACGTCGCCACGATGTGGTCCGCCCTCGAGGGGTCGATCCTGCTCTGGGGCCTCCTGCTCACGATCTTCACGGTGGCGGTCGCGGCGAAGTTCCGGCGCCGGCTCACCGACCCGCTGGTGGCCTGGGCGATGGTCGTCATGTTCACCGTCGCCGGCTTCTTCTTCACGCTGATGCTGATCGTCGCCCCGGTGTTCCGCAGCTTCGAGGCGGCGCCGAACTTCGACGGTCCGGGCCCGAACCCGCTGCTGCAGAACCACATCCTCGTGGCGTTCCATCCGCCGATGCTCTACCTGGGCTACGTCGGGTTCACGGTGCCGTTCGCCTTCGCGGTCGCAGCGCTCATCACTGGCCGGGTCGGCGAGGGCTGGCTCGCCGAGACGCGTCGCTGGACCCTCTTCGCATGGGGCTTCCTCACCGCCGGCATCATCCTCGGCGCGTGGTGGAGCTACGAGGTGTCGGGCTGGGGCGGCTACTGGGCCTGGGACCCGGTCGAGAACGCGTCGATCCTCCCGTGGCTCACCGGCACCGCCTTCATCCACTCGGTGATGGTGCAGGAGCGACGCGGCATGCTGCGCGTGTGGAACCTCACGCTCGTGGTGTCGACGTTCAGCCTCACGATCCTCGGCACGTTCCTGGCGCGTTCGGGCGTGGTGCAGTCGGTGCACGCGTTCTCGAACGGCACGATCGGCCCGACGCTGCTCGGGTTCTTCGCCTTCGTGGTGATCGCGTCGATCGCGCTCATCGGTTGGCGCGGTGACCGCCTGCGCTCGCCCGGCGCCATCGACTCGCCGCTGTCGCGTGAGGGAGCGTTCCTCGCCAACAACGTCCTCTTCGCAGCCTTCGCGTTCGTCGTGCTCCTCGGCACGGTGTTCCCCCTGATCGTCGAGGCGCTCAACGACGACCGCATCTCGGTGGGCGCCCCGTTCTTCGACCGGATGACCGTGCCCATCGGCCTCGTCATGCTGTTCCTGATGGCGGTCGCGCCGGTGCTGCCGTGGCGTTCGGCCAGCACCGAGCTGCTGTCGAAGCGCCTGTGGTGGCCCGCGTGGGTGTCGGTCGCGGCGCTGGCGTTCGCCGTCGTCGTCGGCGCTCGCGGCGTCGCTCCGCTGCTCGGGTTCTGGCTGGCCGGCTTCGCCGCCGGCTCGGTGGCCCGCCAGCTGACGCTCGCGACCCGGCGCCAGGGGTGGCGTGGCCTGGTGGGGCGTGCGAACGGCGGCATGGTCGTGCACCTCGGCGTCCTCGTGATCGCCGTCGCGCTGGTGGCCAGCCAGTCGTTCACGCACCAGGGCGAGTTCGCGATGAAGGTGGGCCAGACCGTCCGGGTGGGCGGCCACACGTTCACCTACGAGTCGAACCGTGTCGTCGACGCGGCCAACCGCCGTGAGATCCGCGCCGGCATCGCCGTTGACGGCGACGGTGTGTTCGAGCCGTCCATGAACCAGTACCTGTCCACCGGCAAGGTCATCCCGCGTCCGTCGGTGAAGGTGACGCCCACCACCGACCTCTACCTCAACCTCACGAAGGCGCCGGCGGCCGGCGACCCCACCATCAAGCTCCGCATCGTGGTGGAGCCGCTCATCGTGTGGCTCTGGATCGGCGGCCTCATCATGCTCGTGGGAACCGGCCTGTCGGCGTTCCCCGGGCGTCGCCGCAACCCGCTCGACGCCGTCTCGGCTCCGGCGGCGAAGGAACCGGTGGGAGCATGAAGCACCGCTCGGCACTCATCGCCGGCATCGTCGGCGTCGTCGTGGTCGCGCTGATCGTGCTGTTCGTGTCCGCGGGGAGCGAGAGCGACCCGCTGTCGGTCGACACGAACCAGCTGGTGGGCAAGCAGGCGCCGAACATCGACGCCCGCGACACCGAGGGTCGCTCGTTCCGCGTGCAGGACTACCGCGGTCGTTGGCTGCTGGTGAACTTCTTCGCGACGTGGTGCGCGCCGTGCATCGCCGAGCATCCCGAGCTGGTCGCGTTCAGCCAGGCGCACGTCCGCAGCGGTGACGCCTCGGTGGTGAGCGTGGCCTACAACGACGAGCCGTCGGCCGTGAAGGCGTTCTTCGAGCGGAACGGCGGCGACTGGGCCGTCATCGCCGACGACAAGAGCGACTTCTCCATCGACTACGCCGTCGTCGGCCTGCCCGAGTCGTACCTCGTCGACCCCGACGGCGTCGTGGTGCACAAGTTCGTCGGCGGCATCACCGCCTCGGCCGTCGACGCCGAGATGGCGAAGGCCGCGAAGGCGTCGAAGTGATGAGCCCCGCCCTTCGCCGGGCCGGCTGGCTCGCCGTGCTGGTCGCGGTCGTCGTGTTGATCGCCGTCGGCGCGCGCACCACGCCCACGTCGGGCGTGTCGGAGGATCGCCTGTACTCGCTCGCCGGGCAGATGAAGTGCCTGCAGTGCCTCGGCGAGTCGGTCGCCGGCTCGCAGGCCGACATCGCCATCAAGATGCGCAGCGAGATCCGTGCGCAGATGCGCACCGGACGGAGCGACGACGAGATCCTCGAGTTCTTCTCCGACCGCTACGGCCAGCGCGTGCTGCTCAACCCGTCCGGCTCGGGGCTCACGTCGCTGGTGTGGGTGATCCCCGCGATCGTCGCCGGCGGTGGCATCGCGTGGCTCGGCCTCGCCTACGCGTCGGCGCGGCGTGGCCGGCGGGACGCGACGGCGCGCGAGGTCAGCGCCGAGGACCGCTCGTTGGTCGAGGACGCACTCCGCCACGAGGACGCCGTCGAGGACGCGGTCGAGGAGGCGCCGGCCGATCATGGCTGAGCGCATCGACCTCGACGAGCTCGCGCACCTCGAGGAGGAGCGCGACTTCCTCCTCCGGTCCATCGACGACCTCGACCGCGAGCACGCGGCCGGCGACGTCGATCCCGAGGACTACCAGGAGCTGCGCGACGGGTACGTCGCCCGTGCAGCGGCGGCGATCCGTGCCGTGGAGGCGCGCGAGGACACACTGGCTGCCCAGCGCGACGCGGCGCCGCCCCGCCGCGGCCGTGCGCTCCTGTGGGTGGGCGTCGTGGTGGGCTTCGGCGTCGTGGCGGGGGTGCTCCTCGCCGGTGCCCTCGGTTCGCGGGGGAGCGGCGGGCTCACGGGTGGCGCGTCGCCGTCCGACGAAGCCGACCGGTGCCGCTCGCTGAGCTTCCAGAAGCCGGCCGAGGGCATCACCTGCTACGCGAAGGTCCTGAAGGACCGGCCCGACGACGTCGACGCGCTCACGTATCAGGGGTGGGCCAAGGTGCGCTCCGGCGACGTGGCCGGCGGGTCGGCGCTGTTCGACAAGGTGGTCGCCCTCGACCCGAAGTTCCCCGACGTGCACGTGTTCCGGGCGTCGGTCCGGAAGAACGCCGGCGACTTCGCCGGCGCCCAGGCCGAGCTCGACACGCTCTACTCGCTCAACCCGTCGCCGCTCGTCGTGTCGACCCTGCAGCAGATGGGGCTCGACACGGAGGTCGCCGAGGGCCTGCTCCCCGCCGACGTCGGCGCGTGCTGGACCAAGGAGAAGACGGCGCTCGCCGAGGTCGACGCGGCCACGAGCGTGTCGACCGACAAGCTCGATCGCACGAAGGTGGCGAACGCGTTCGCCGACCTCGCGATCGCCGTGTCGTGCCTCGACGACATCGCCAAGGTGCGCACCGACGACGTCGACAACCTGCGCCTCCGGTCGCTCGCCGTCGGTCTCCTGGGTCTCATCGACGAGTCGGCCGTGCCGAAGGCGAAGCAGAACGTCGACCGCGTGCTCGAGCTCACGCCGAACGATCCGGCGGCCCTCCTGCTCCGGGCGGTGTGGCGCGACCGGCTCGGCGACCTCGCCGGCGCCACCGCCGATCTCGACGCGCTGGGCGACCGGCGCGTGTGGCCGCTCGTCGGCAACTACGTCGACGCCGCGTCGGTGCGCGCCGAGGTCGCCGCGGCGTCCGCCGCGACCACGACCACCGCCCCGTAGAGTCCTCCGCATGAGAATCCTGGTGGTTGGCGCCGGTGGCGTCGGATCGGCCTTCGCCGCGATCGCGGCTCGGCGCCCCTTCTTCGAGTCCCTCGTCTTGGCCGACCTCGACGTCGATCGGGCCCGGCGCACGGTCGATCGTCTGCGCGACCCCCGCATCACCGCGCTGTCGGTCGACGCGTCGGACCCGGCGAACATCGAGGCGGCCATCGCCGCCGGTCGATGCGACATCGTGCTCAACGCCGCCGATCCGCGGTTCGTGGTGCCGATCTTCGACGCCTGCTTCGCCGCCGGGGCGACCTACCTCGACATGGCGATGTCGCTCTCGCACCCGCACCCCACCGACCCGTTCTCGCAGGTGGGCGAGAAGCTCGGCGACTACCAGTTCGAGCGCTCGAAGCAGTGGGAGGACCGCGGGCTCCTGGCCCTCGGCGGCATGGGCGTCGAGCCCGGGCTCGCCGACGTGTTCGCCCGCTACGCGGCCGACCACCTCTTCAGCGAGATCCACGAGATCGGCGTGCGCGACGGGTCGAACATGGTCGTGAAGGGCTACGACTTCGCTCCGACGTTCTCGATCTGGACCACGATCGAGGAGTGCCTCAACCCGCCGGTGATCTGGGAGAAGGATCGCGGGTGGTTCACGACCGAGCCGTTCAGCGAGCCCGAGGTGTTCGACTTCCCCGAGGGCATCGGCCCCGTCGAGTGCGTCAACGTGGAGCACGAGGAGGTGCTGCTCGTGCCGCGGTGGGTCGACTGCCGGCGGGTCACGTTCAAGTACGGGTTGGGCGACGAGTTCATCGACGTGCTGCGCACGTTGCACAAGCTCGGCCTCGACGGCACCGATCCGGTGACGGTTCGCGGCCAGCAGGTGTCGCCCCGCGACGTGGTGGCGGCCTGTCTTCCCAACCCGGCCGACCTCACCGACGAGATCGAGGGCAAGACGTGTGCCGGCACCTGGGTCACCGGCGTCGGCAAGGACGGCGAGGCGAAGGAGGTCTACCTGTACCACGTCGCCGACAACGCCGAGACCCTCGCCCGTGACGGCGCGCAGGCCGTCGTGTGGCAGACCGCCCTGTTCCCGGTCGTCGCGATGGAGCTGATCGCCTCCGGTGTGTGGTCGGGCGCCGGCGTGCTCGGGCCCGAGGCGTTCGACGCCGTGCCGTTCCTCGACATGGTGAAGGGCGAGTACGACTCGCCGTGGGGTCTCGAGCTGCGCTGACCGGCGACCCGCGTGCCGCTCCTCAGCGGTTGATGGCCCGCACCAGCTCGACGATCTCCGCCGGCGCCGTCGACGGCGACCCCGCGTGGACGGGTGGCTGCGGGTCGTACTCGATGCCGAGCTGGATGGCCTGGGCCACCTCGACGCCCGCCATCTCGATCACCAGGCGGAGCGCCATGTCGATGCCGGCCGACACGCCGGCGCCGGTGATGACCTTGCCGCGAACGACCACCCGCTCCTCGGTGGGGTGGGCGCCGAACGATGCCAGCGCGTCGTAGGCGCTCCAGTGGGTGGTGGCGTCGACCCCGTCGAGCAGGCCGGCGGCGCCCAGCACGAGGGAGCCCGTGCACACCGAGGTCGTCCAAGTGGTGGCTGGGTGCGCGGCGCGCACCCACTCGACGAGCGGGTTGCCGGCGACGGCCATCGTCCGGGTGACGAAGCCGCCCGGCACGACCAGCACGTCAGGATGGGGCACGTCGTCGAACGTGTGCTCGATGTCGACGTGGAGCAGCCCGCGGTCGTCGGTGATGCGCCCGCGGGCGGCGCCGACGAGCACGACCTCCGCTCCGGGCAGCCACGTGAGCACCTGGTAGGGGCCGATGGCGTCGAGCATGGTCATCTCGTCGTACATGGCGATTGCGATCCGGGTCATCGGGAGCTCCTCCGGGAGGTGGCGTGGTGCGTGCGGTACGCGGCGGGGGTGGTGGACAGGTGTCGGTCGAAGAGGCGGTGCAGCGTGGACGGATCGCCGACGCCGGAGCGGCCGGCCACCTCGGCGACGGTGAGGTCGGTCGTCTCGAGCAGGGATCGTGCGACGTCGACGCGGCACGCCTCCACGTAGCGGGCGGGCGTCACGCCGACCTGCTCGCGGAACACCCGTGCGAAGTGGCGCGGGCTCATCGCCGCGACGGCGGCGAGCGCGTCGACGGAGCAGTCGCGGGATGGGTCGGCGGCGATCCAGTCCTGCGCCCGGCGGATCTCGTCGCGTCGGGCGCCGACCGCGCTGACGGGAGCGGAGAACTGCGATTGACCGCCCGAGCGGCGCAGGTACATCACGAGCCACTGGGACACCTGACGCGCCACCTCGTCGTCGTGGTCGTCGGCGACCAGCGCCAGCGCGAGGTCGATGCCGGCCGTCACGCCCGCCGACGTCCACACGTCGTCGTCGCGGGTGTAGATCGCGTCGGGTTGGACCTCCACGAGAGGGTGCTCACGTGCGAGCCGGGCCGTGGACGCCCAGTGGGTGGTGGCACGGCGGTGGTCGAGCAGACCGGCGGCCGCCAGCACGAAGGCCCCGGTGCACACCGAGCCGACTCGACGGCTGCCGGCCGCCACCCGCCGGATCTCCGCCAGGAAGGCGGCGTCCTGCGATGCGGCGCGGTTGCCGCGACCGCCGGCCACGACGAGCGTGTCGACGTCGTCGAGCTCGGTGAGCGTCCACCGTCCGCCGAGCGTGACGCCGCTGGAGCAGCGCGCCGGCGTCCCGTCCATCGTGGTGACGCCGACGTCGTAGCCCGGTCGGTCGGCGGCGGTGAGGATCTGCGTCGCGGCGGCGAACACCTCGAGGGGTCCGCAGACGTCGAGGGATTGAGCGTCCTCGAACGCGACGACGGCGATGCGGCGGGGAGTCATGCCTGCATGCTGCGACACCGACCCCTCTGTCTGCAATGACGAGTCTCTCGCAGATACAGCCACAACTCCCCGCCGCGGGGCGACGGGGAGTCGGGCGGTACGGGATGCGGGGCCGGGTTACGGGGCGGCCGGCAGGTCGCGGTAGGCGACGAGGGCGTGCAGGACGTCGCCGAGCGCCGCGTTCAGCTCGTCCACCGCCGAGGCGAAGGCCGCGCGGGCCGCGGCCGGATCGGCGTTGTAGGAGGCGACGGTGACGCCCGAGCTGAGGCCGGCGGCGGTGTCGACGTGGGTCGCGGCGCTGGCCATCAGGGCCTCGATCGCGGCGGTGTCGGCGCCGGCGGCCTTCTTCTCCGCGATCAGCGGGTTGAACTTGTCGAAGGCGTTGCTGAACTCGTCGATGCGCACCGAGGCGAAGAGCTGCGGGATCACGACGGCGTACACGCGGTTGTCGGAGTAGATCGCGGCGCACGCGGCCCGGATGGCCTTGGTGCCGACGGCGCTGTTGAGGGCCGGCCGGTTGACGTTCACGAGGTTCGCCTTCACGGCGTCGATGCCGGCGATCTCGGAGGCCTTCTGGTCGGCGGTGAGGCGCTTGACGGTGGCGATGCGGTTCTCGGAGATCGTCAGCACGAAGAGGCGCTCGTTGATCGCCTGGTTGCACTTGGCCTTCGTGTAGATGTTCACCGGCTTGGCGGGGGAGGCGCCGGCCGGCACGACGGCGGCGCCGAGGCCGAGCCCGGCGATGGTCGTGACTGCGAGCAGTCGGACGGTTCGGGTGTTCATGGTGGAGTCCTCCGGGAGGTGGGTGATGGGTACACGGCAGTTATCGATCAGACCTGTTAGGAAGATGTGAGCCACACGCCATGGGTGTGTGATCGTCTCCGTCGACGCGATCGTGAGGAGTTGGGTGACATGACGGTGCGTATCGGCGGCGGGCAGGGCTTCTACGGCGACGGGCATCTCCCGCTGACGGCGCTCCTGGCCGACGGGATCGACTACCTGGTCTGCGAGGCGCTCGCGGAGCTGACGCTCGCGATCCTGCAGAAGGACCGGCAGCGCGACGAGTCGCTGGGGTACACCCGCGACCTGCCGCTCTACGTCGCGGCCGCCATCGGCGATCTGCTGGCGGGACGTACGAAGCTCATCACGAACGCCGGCGGCATCAACCCCATCGGCGCCGGTCGGGCGGTCGTGGGGGCACTCCGTGCGCACGGCGTGACGGGGCTGAAGGTCGCGACCATCGTCGGCGACGACATCCGCCCCCACGCCGACGACCTGGGGCTGGCGGCCGACACGCTGTTCGCGAACGCCTACCTGGGCGCCCGCCCGATCGTGGCGGCGCTCGAGCAGGGAGCCGACATCGTCATCGGTGGCCGCATCGCCGACGCGTCGCTGTTCCTGGCGCCGCTGATCCACGAGTTCGGGTGGGCGCCCGACGACTGGGACCGGCTCGCTGCCGGTGTGGCCGGCGGGCACCTCCTGGAGTGCTCCGGTCAGGTCACCGGCGGCAACTACTCGGGCGACTGGTGGGTCGACTCGAACCCGGCGCTCGTGGGGTTCCCGATCGGCGAGTTCGAGCCGGACGGAACGTTCGTCGTGACGAAGCCGAGCGGATCGGGCGGTCGCGTCACGTTCGACACGGTTCGCGAGCAGCTCCTCTACGAGGTGCAGGACCCGACGGCGTACCTGAACCCCGACGTCACGGTCGACCTCGCGTCGGCCCGTCTCGACGACCTCGGCGACGACCGGGTGCGCGTGAGCGGGGTCGTCGGCGCGCCCGCCCCGGCGACCTACAAGGGTCTCGTGTGCCGGCCCGGCGGTTGGTCGTGCGAGCTACGCGCGACCTACGGGTGGCCCGACGCCGAGGCGAAGGCGCGGGCAGCCGTGGCGTTCCTCCGGGGGCGGGCCGAGGCGATCGGCATGGACGTGAAGGAGTGGCACGAGGAGTACTTCGGCGCCGGCGCGTTCGGCGGCCCCACCGTGCCCTCGCCACCCGACGGCTGGGAGCCGCCCGAGGTCGTGGCCCGACTCGCCTGGCGTTGCGACACGCCGGAGGAGGCGGGGCGCCTCGGTCGAGAAGCCGGTCTGCTCGGTCTCTCCGGCCCTCCGATGATCGCCGGCGCCGGGCGTGCCCGCGACGGGAAGCCCTCCCAGCTGCTGGCGCTCGAGGCGCTGGCGGTCGACCGGGCCCTCGTCGACGATCAGGTGCGGGTGGAGATCACCGAGCTCTAGGCGGGCTTCGACACGTAGCTGCCGGTCGCGAACCGGGCGCCGTCCCAGTCGAGGGCCCAGATCGAGCCCTTCGAGCAGCCCGTCTTGCCGCGCACCTCCATGCCCCGCATCTGCGCGCGGCGGACGAGGTCGGGGATGACGTCGCCGTGGGAGCACAGGACGGCCGTCGCGCCGGCTTCGGCGAGCCCGGTCAGGAGCGCCCACGAGTGCTCGATGTCGGTGCCCTCGAACAGGGCGTGCGTGCGCTCGACGGCGAGCCCGAGCTGGGTGGCCAGCGGCTCGACCGTCTCGACGCACCGTGCGGCCGGGCTGGAGAGGACGCGGGCCACCGGAGCGGCGTCCGCGCAGGTGCGGCGCACGTGCTCGGCGACGAGCAGGGACTGGCCGAGGCCGGTGTCGTCGAGGTGGCGCTCGGTGTCGGCGGGGTCGCCGTCGTTGCGGATCCCGGCGGAGCCGTGCCGGACCAGGAACAGAGTCACGTCGCTGAGCCTAAACTCGCCGCGATGGTCACCATGCAATTGCGCGATCTGTGTGGAGTGCGGTCGGGCGACAAGGGCGACATCAGCGACCTGTCCCTCTTCGCCGACGACCTTGCGTCGTTCGACGTGATCCGTCGCGAGGTCACCGCCGAGCGGGTCGCCGAGCACTTCGGCGATCTGGTCCGCGGCACGGTCACGCGGTACGAGGTGCCCAACGTGTGGGCGCTCAAGTTCGTCATGACCGACGCCCTCGGTGGCGGCGGGCCCCGCTCGTTGCGCGCCGACAACCTCGGCAAGACCCTGGGCGGCGCCCTCCTCCGGCTACGCATCGAGGTGCCCGACGAGGTCGCCGCCGCGTCGGCGCGGAACGGGCGCCGCGCCCCGCTCCCGCCCCGCCGCGACGCGTGGCCCTCGGACGCCTGACCGATGTCGTTCTTCAGTCGTAACCGCGAACGGCTCGCCGAGCAGGGCATCGATCCCTCGCGGTTGCCTCCGGGTCAGTACTCGACCGACCGGTTCCCGGTGCTCCACGTCGGCGCCGTGCCCGACTACGGCGACCTGTCGGACTGGACGTTGCGCATCACCGGCCTCGTCGAGCGCGAGGTCGAGCTGTCGTGGGCGGAGCTGACGGCGCTCCCGATGGTGGACGTCACCACCGACATCCACTGCGTGACGAAGTGGTCGAAGTTCGACACGCAGTGGACCGGCGTGCGCATCGCCGACCTGTTCGACCTGGCCGGCGTGCGTCCCGAGGCGACGCACGTCCAGCAGCACGCCGAGTACGGCTACGCGGCCAACCTCCCGCTGGCCGACATGACCGGCCCGAACGCGCTCGTGGCCATCTCGTTCGGCGGCGCTCCGCTCACCGGAGAGCACGGGTTCCCGGCGCGGTCGCTCGTGCCGCACCTGTACCTCTGGAAGTCGGTCAAGTGGATCCGCGGGTTCGAGCTGATGGCGGGCGACGCGCCCGGGTTCTGGGAGCAGAACGGCTACCACATGTACGGCGACCCGTTCCTGGAGCAGCGCTTCACCGACGACTGAGGGCCCGACGATCGAGCGCGGCGCGACGGGGAACCCAGCACGCGACCGCTTGCGTGTAGGCGTCGTAGCTCGCGCCGAACCGTGCGGCGAGGTCGGCCTCCTCGGTCGGCCGGATGAGCTCGTTCCAGACGACGGCGCCGGCGACGGCGACGACGACGACCGTCCACGAGGCGACGATGCACCCCACGCCGATCGTCTGGAACACGCCGGCGAGCGCCATGGGATTGCGGACCCAGCGGTAGGGCCCGGCGACGACGAGCTCGCGGGCGGTCGCCGCGGGGAGCGGCGTCCCACGCCCCCGGAGCGCCATCGTGACGCAGGCCCACAGCCCGACGGCGCTACCGGCCGCGAACAACACGATGCCGGCGACCCGCACGGCGGTGTGGTCGAGCAGTGGGCTCCGGAGTCGGAGTCGGCTCTCGATCGCGCCGAGGACCAGGGGCACGACGACGAAGAACGTCGTCCAGAAGACGACCAGCTGCGACAGGCTCCGGCGCAGATGCCGCGCGCCCGACGCGTCGTCGGCGGGACGGAACGAGAAGGGGCCGACGAAGAACCAGCCGGTCGGGATGTGCCCCAGCCGGATCGTCGCGGTCGCGGCAGCGCTGCACACGGTTGCCGTGGTCATGAGCACGACGCCCCAGCCGGCCACACGGTCGACGAGTCCGGTGACGGCGAGGGCGATCGTGACGAGAATCGACCAGACGGTGACGACGGTCGCCGCAACCCGGGTCGTGCGAGCGGCGGCCACCGCCGAGGCGCCCACGAAGAGCAGGGCGTCGGGCACGACGAGCACGGCGGGATCCCACCGGCCGAGGGTCCACCACCGGACGTGGGTCGACGCGAACACGGCGATCCACCAGGCCGCGCCGCAGAGGGCCTGTGCCGCGAAGTACGCCCGTGCGGCGGACACCGGCGCGATCCGGGGGCGGGCCATCGCCTCACCCTACGGAGTGCGGCGCGTCGCGTCAGCCGGCGGGTTGGAACGACGCCATGAACCGCTCGAAGGCTCCGGCGCCGTCGGTCGTTCCCGACCGGGTGTCGGTCAGCACCACGAACGTGCGGAGCCCGTGCACGAACACCTGGCCGCGGACGTCGTAGGTGCGCGAGCCGACCCGGCGGGTGGCGGTGAAGGCGTTCGCCGCGTCGGCGCCGGCCGTCGACAGGGTCTGCTGGCCGATCGTGTAGCCCTGCTTGGCGAGGTCGCCGAGCGTCATCGCCAGGAGCGACGGCACGCCGACGAGCGAGATCACCTCGGGTCGCAGCTGGATGGTCCTCACGACGAGATCCGAGCCGACGCCGGTCGTGAACGTGTAGTCGAGCTGGGTCAACGTCGAGCCGTCGGTCTGCGGGAGGCTCGCTCGGTGCACGGAGGGGCGGCCCGGCGCGGTCGCCGTGAACGACCCGTCCCGTGAGGTGTACGGGGCCCAGGTCGGGGCGGAGGCGTCGTCGTGCGAGCGCGAGACGGCACCGACGACGAACGCCGCGAGGATGCCGAGGACGGCGACGGTCGCGACGACGATCGCGATCTTGCGTCGCTTCGCGTGCCGGCTCGCCGGGCTGCCGGGGATGGCCCAGCTGCCCCCGGACGCGCCGGCGGGCCCGACGTAGCCGGGCGCGGAGCGGTCCCAGACCGCGGCGGACATGCGGGTGGGCGCCGCCATCGGCGTCCACGTCGACGACGGCGCCGGGGCGGCCGCGGGCTCCGAGGCATCGGGCGCCGCGGCGGTGAACGAGGCGGCCGACGCGACGGCCACGAGCTCCGCCGGCAGCTCCTCGGCCACCAACGTGCGCTTGCAGAACTGGCACTGGGTTGCGCCGGGGCCGAGGAGGAAGTGGCAGCTCGGGCAGGACATCACACCGATGGTGTCGACACGCGACGGGGCGACCCTGAACATCTTGTTGGGTAGGGTGCGGGCGTGAGGTCGGTCGCCCGATTCCGGGCACATCCGGGCGCCGTGGGGGCATGGGTCGGAGCGCACGCGGTCGTGTGGACCGTCGTCGGCCTGGTCGGCGGCCTGGTGCCGTTCACCGAGGTGTGGAAGGCCGTCGCCATCGGCGCGTTCATCGGGCTGGCACACGCGATCCTGCAGTGGTCGACGACCAGCGTGATGATCGCAGAAGGCGTGCTGGTCAGCCGCAACTTCGGGTGGGTGCGTCGCGTCGAGGTCGACCAGATCGAGGTGGTGCAGCGGGTGTGCCACCGGCGGTGGAGCGGCGTGTCGGTGCGGCTGCGCGGCGGTGACGAGGTGGTGCTGGCGGCGCCGCTGTCGTCGGTGCTCGCCCCGAACCCGGTGTTCGAGGAGGAGCTCCGTCGGCTCTGCGCGAACATCGCCTTCGGCGTCGACGACTGAGCCCGGCTCAGGTGCGCAGGCGCCGGAGCTCGTCGAGCACCCGCGGCAGCTCGGTGAGCAGCCGGTCGACGTCGTCGTCGACCGTCGACCAGCCGAGCGACACCCGCAGCGAGTGGTGCGCGTCGACGCCCATCGCCGCCAGCACCGGCGACGGCTCGAGCGCCTCCGACGAGCAGGAGTTGCCGGAGTGCACCGCGATGCCGGCGCGGTCGAGGCCGATGAGCACCGGTTGCGGCTCGATGCCGGCGATGGCGAGGCACACGATGTGGGGGAGGCGGTGGGCCGGATCGCCGAGCACGGTGACGCCGCCGGCGCCGTCCGCCCACGAGCGCACCCGGTCGGCGAGTTCGGTGAGTCGTCGTGCCTCGGCGTCGACGTGCGTCGTCGCCACGGTGGCGGCGGCCGCGAACCCGGCGAGGGACGCCACGTTCTCCATGCCGGCGCGTCGAGCCCGCTCCTGGTCGCCGCCGACCAGCAGCGGGTCGAGACGCAGGCCGCGGCGGACGAGCAGGGCGCCCACGCCCGCCGGTCCGCCGAACTTGTGTGCCGAGATCGACAGGAGGTCGATGCCCGACTCGGCGAAGGCGATCGGCACCCGGCCGGCGGCCTGAGCGGCGTCGACGTGCAGGAGCACGCCGCGCCGACGGCACTCCTCGGCGACGGCGGCGACGGGCTGGGTCGTGCCCACCTCGTGGTTGCCCCACTGGAGGTGCACGACGGCCGTCGTGTCGTCCACCGCGGCGAGCAGGTCGTCGGCGTCCACGCGTCCGCCCCGGTCGACCGGGACGACCGTCGTGGGCCCGCGCTCGGCCCACGTGCGCACGGCCGAGTGCTCCACCGCGCTCAGGACGCTCCGGGCGCCTGGTGTGCGCGCCCCCGCGCCCCAGCTCGCCATGGCGATGGCCTCGGTGGCGCCCGAGCAGAAGACGACCTCGCGTGGCCGGGCGCCGAACGCGGCGGCGACCTCCTCGCGGGCCTGCTCGACCGCAGCTCGCGCCGCCATGCCCTCGTGATGTGAGCGGCTGGGGTCGCCGACGGCGCCGAGCCCCGACTCCTGCAGCCGCTCGATCATCGCCGCGGCGGCGACGGGGCGGAGTGGCGAGGTCGAGGCGTGGTCGAGGTAGGTGCGCGTGGCCGTCACGAGTCGATCGAGGTGATGCACCGCGTGTCGCCGCGGGGGAGCGACGACTTCAGGTCGACCGGCGTCTCGCCGTACAGCGCGCCGAGCATGCCCGACACCATGCCCCGGTCGACGGCGCAGATGACCGGGTGCTCGATGACCGCCTCGCCGAAGGGGCAGTGCTCGCTCACGATGCGGAGCTGGTCGCCGTGCTGCTCGGCGCGGGAGGCGAAGCCGTGCGCCGAGAGGGCGTCGGCGACGGCGTGCAGCGCCGTGCGCACCGAGCGCTGCCCGGCGGTCGTGTCGCCCATCGCGGTGGCCATCGCCTGGCCGTAGGCCACGCCGACCTCCTCCGCGAGGGCCGTCGCGCGTTCCTCGCCCAGCTCCGCGAGCGCCCGGCCCAGGAGGTTGATGAGGATGTCGTCGTGCCGCACCGGCATCTCGAACGGCATGTGCTCGCTCAGCACGCGGTAGCGCTTGGAGGGACGTCCGGCGCTGGCGGCGCGCACCGTGGCCACCTCGAGGTACCCGCCGGCCGCCAGCTTGTCGAGGTGGTGGCGGGCGACGTTGGCGTGCAGCTCGAACCGCTGTGCGACCTCCGACGCGGTTACGCCGGTCGTCGACTCGTGGGCGAAGAGGTAGATCTCGCGGCGCGTGGGGTCGCCGAAGGCCGACGTGATGGCCGACACCGCCGACGCGAAGTCGGTGGGGTTCAGTCGGCTCGAGGTGTCGGTGTTGCCGGCGCTCGCCATCCCTCAAGGGTACTCAACGGTCCGGAGTGACCGACGGCCACCACCCCCCGTTCGCCGCCGGGGTCGCCCGTGCGGGAGAATGCCTCCATGACCGCCGCCCCCAACGCGCTGACCGAAGCCGTCGTCATCGACGCGCTGCGTCCCGTCCAGGACCCCGAGCTCCACCGTTCCATCGTCGATCTGGGCATGGTGCGCGACGTCGTCGTCGACGGCACCGCCGTCTCGCTGACCGTCGTGCTCACCATCCCCGGCTGCCCGCTCAAGGGCGAGATCACGTCGCGCGTCGGCGCGGCGCTCACCGGTGTGGGCGCCTCCGACGTGAACCTGTCGTGGGGCGCGATGACCGACGAGGAGCGTGCCGCGCTGCGCGAGCTCCTTCACGGCGACCCGGCCTCGACCGCCGGCTCGCAGGCGGCGCACGGCCACGCGGAGGGCCGTGCGATCCCGTTCGCCGACCCGGCGTCGAAGACCCGCGTGCTGCTCATCGCCTCGGGCAAGGGTGGCGTCGGCAAGTCGTCGGTCACCACCAACCTCGCCGTCACTCTGGCCGAGCGCGGCAAGTCCGTGGCCATCGTCGACGCCGACGTGTGGGGCTTCTCGATCCCGCGCATGCTCGGCGTCGACCGCCCGCCGGTGCTGATCGACCAGATGATCGTCCCGCCCACCGTGCACGGCGTGTCCTGCATCTCGATGGGCTTCTTCGCCGAGGAGGACCAGGCGGTCATCTGGCGTGGGCCGATGCTGCACAAGGCACTCGAGCAGTTCCTCACCGACGTGTTCTGGGACGAGCCGGACTACCTGCTCATCGACCTGCCGCCCGGCACCGGCGACATCTCGATCTCGCTCGCGCAGTTCCTGCCTCGTGCCGAGCTGTACGTCGTCACCACGCCGCAGCCGGCGGCCCAGCGCGTCGCCCAGCGGGCGGCGTCGATGGGCAAGAAGGTGAACCTCGCGGTGAAGGGCGTCATCGAGAACATGAGCTGGTTCACCGGCGACGACGGCAAGCGCTACGAGCTCTTCGGCGCCGGTGGCGGCAAGGAGCTCGCCGACCGCATCGACGTGCCCCTGCTCGGCCAGATCCCGCTCCTGTCGGCGCTCCGCGAGGGCAGCGACGCCGGCCGGCCCGTGGTGGTCACCGACCCCACCGGCGAGGCAGCCGAGGCGTTCCGTGCCATCGCTGAGCGCATCGACGTCGAGCTGGCCCCGACCCGCCGGTTCAACAAGGAGCTCCGGATCAGCTGAATCGGCCCACGCGGCGAAGCGCGTAGGCTTGCCCCGTTCGGAAATCTTCTGAGGAGTCATCGTGGACGTACGTATCGGAATCACGCAGTCGATGCGGGAGCTCGAGCTGGAGTTGGGCGACGACGTCGATCGCGCCGAGCTGGTGGCCAAGGTGACGGCCGCGCTCGACTCCGACACGGGCGTGTTGTGGCTCACCGACCGCAAGGGTCGCGAGGTCGCCGTGCCCGCCGCCAAGATCTCCTACGTCGAGGTGGGCAGCGGCACCGAGAGCCGCAACATCGGGTTCTCCGTCTGAGCTCATGGCGCCCGAGTGAGCGCTCGCCCGCACCTCCTCGACCGCAGGCTGCTGTTCGTCACCGGTAAGGGCGGCGTCGGCAAGACCACGATCGCGTCGTCGCTGGCGATCCTGGCCGCCACGGAGGGCAAGCGCACGCTGGTGTGCGAGGTCGACGCGAAGGGCAACCTCGCGGAATTCTACGGCACCAAGCCGCTGCGGTTCGCGCCGACCGAGGTGCAGTCGGGCCTGTTCGCCATGACGATGGACACCGAGGAGTCGCTCCGCGAGTACCTCAAGCTCCAGCTGCGGGTGCCGCTCATCAGCCGCCTCGGCCCGCTCGCGAAGACCTTCGACTTCGTGGCCACTGCGGCCCCCGGCGTGAAGGAGATCCTCACCGTCGGGAAGCTGGCGTACGAGGTCCGCGAGAAGAACTACGACCTCGTCGTGGTCGACGCCTCCGCGACCGGCCACGTGGTCGGCCAGCTGGCCTCGCCGGTGGCGATGAAGGAGCTCGTGAGCGTCGGCATCGTCCGCCAGCAGACCGAGTGGATGCTCGACATCCTCACCGATCCGCTGCAGACCGGTGTCGTCGTGGTGGCGACGCCCGAGGAGATGCCCGTCAACGAGACGATCGAGCTCATCGGTCGGCTCGACTCCGAGACCGACATCTCGGTGGCGGCGGTCATCGCCAACCGGGTGCTGCCCGAGCTGTTCAGCCGCGACGAGGAGGCGCTGTTCGACCGCCTCGACGGGCCGAAGGGTCGCGCTGCGCTCGTGGCCGCGGTGGGGGAGCCCGCCGAGCTCGTGGTCGACGCGGCGCGCCTGGCGGTGGATCTGCGCCGGAGCCGCGCGGTCCATCTCGCCAATCTGGCGGAGCGCCTTCCCGCCGACGTGCCGCTCGTCAACGTGCCGTACCTGTTCACCCGCTCGCACGGCATCCGCACCACCCGCCAGGTCGCCGAACGCCTGGGCGAGGAGCTGCTGTGACGCCGCCGCGTCGCGCCGCCGCCCCCGAGGTGACGATCGAGCAGCTCTGCGCGGCGAAGGAGATCGTGATCTCCACGGGGTCCGGCGGCGTCGGCAAGACCACCACCGCCGCGGCGCTCGGCGCCCAGGCGGCGCTCACGATGGGCGCCAAGGTGCTGGTGCTCACGGTCGACCCGGCCAAGCGCCTGGCGAACGCGATGGGGCTGCAGAGCTTCGGCAACGTCGAGACCCGGGTACCCACCGAGGCGTTCGTCGCCGCCGGCGCGAAGCCCGAGGGCGAGCTGTGGGCGGCGATGCTCGACACCAAGCAGAGCTGGGACGATCTCATCGCCCGGCACGCCCCCGACCGCCAGACCCGCGACGACATCCTCGCCAACCCGCTGTACCAGAACATCACCGGCAAGTTCGTCCAGAGCCACGACTACGTGGCGATGGAGCGGCTGTACGAGATCCACACGTCGGGCCGATACGACCTGATCGTGGTGGACACGCCCCCCACCCGCAACGCCGTCGACTTCCTCGATGCCCCCGAGCGGATGGCCGACTTCTTCAGCTCGCGGCTGCTGCGGTGGCTCATCGCGCCGTACCGGTCGAAGGTGGTGAGCTTCGCGTCCAAGCCCTTCTACTCGGTGGCCGACCGCATCCTCGGCACGCAGTTCCTGCAGGACATCGCCGAGTTCTTCATCCTCTTCCAGTCGATGTACGACGGGTTCGTGGAGCGGGCCGACGCCGTGCAGCGGCTGCTCGCCAGCCCGTCGGCGACGTTCATCGTCGTGTCGACGCTGGAGGCCGCGCCGGCCCGGGAGGCGCAGTTCTTCCTGGACCTGCTCAACGAGCGCGAGCTCCACGTGGGAGCGCTCGTGCTCAACAAGGTGCTGCCCGACTACCTGCTCAGCCGCCCCGGCGCAGAGGCGGCTCGAAAGATGGCGGGCGACGCGGCCACCATCGCCGAGTCGCTGGGGTCGGTGTGGAGCAAGGGCGGCAACGGAGTTCGGGTGCTGGAGGAGATCGGCGCCAGCTTCACGAACTACCAGCTGGTCGCCCAGCGCGAGGCCGAGCTCCGCGGCGAGCTGTCCTCCAGCGCGTCCACCGTGGCCACGGTGCCGTACTTCAGCGACGACATCGCCGACCTCGCCGGGCTCCTCGCCCTCGGCGAACGGCTCTGGACGAGCTGAGCCACCGATGGGCGTCCCGGTCGACATCCTGACGACGAGGACCGACCTCGACGCCGCCGCCCGCGACCACCTGGGTCGCCTCACCGACGAGTGGGCGATGCTCGCCGACTTCTGCTTCAGCGACCTCGTGCTCTACGTGCGCGATCGCGACGACCGCTACCTCATGGCCCGCCACGTGCGCCCGGCGACCTCGCAGACGATCTACGAGACCGACGTGGTGGGGGAGGTGCGCACGGCGGCGCAGCGCCCGCTGATCCACCAGGCGTTCCGCGACGGGGCGAGCGGCCGCGGCGACATCGACTCGGCCTGGCTCGGCGAGCGGGTGCGGGTCGACGCGATTCCCGTCCGGCTGGGCGGTCGGGTCATCGCCGTGCTCGCGCGGGAGTTCTTCTCCGCGATCCGGCTCCGCCCCGGTGAGCTCGAGCAGACCTACGAGCGGGTGTTCGCCCGCTTCGCGGCGATGATCGCCGCCGGCGCGTTCCCGTTCCCCCAGGAGGACGTCGGCCACGCGACGATGCCCAGGGTGGGCGACGGCGTGGTCGTTCTGGGACGGCGCGGTCAGATCGAGTACTCGTCGCCCAACGCCACGTCCACGCTCACGCGCTCGGGCGTCGATCGCGTCGTGCGCGGGTCGACCTTGGCCGAGCTCGGCTTCGACGTGGGCGCCGTGCGCTCGAGCCTGGGCCTCGGCCGCCCGATGACCGAGGAGCTCGAGCGCCCCGGCGACGTCACGCTCGTGGTGCGGGTGCTGCCGTTCGTGGACGAGGGCTCGGTCCGAGGGGCCGTCGTCCTGATCCGCGACATCTCCGACGTCCGTCGCCGCGACCGTCTGCTCCTGTCGAAGGACGCGACCATCAGCGAGATCCACCACCGGGTGAAGAACAACCTGCAGACGATCTCGTCCCTCCTGCGGTTGCAGGGTCGCCGCCTCACCGAGCCGTCCGCCCGCGCCGCGGTGGAGGAGTCGGTGCGCCGCATCCGCTCCATCGCGCTCGTCCACGAGACGCTGTCCCGGGAGCCGGGCGACGACGTGGAGTTCCGCGAGGTGCTCAAGCCGCTCGTGCGCATGGTCAACGAGGGCCTGGTGTCGTCGGAGCACCCGATCCGCTTCGAGATCGACGGCGACGGCGGCGTGGTCTCGTCGGAGGTCGCCACGTCGTTGTCGCTCGTGGTGACCGAGCTCCTGCAGAACGCCGTGGAGCACGCGTTCCCCGCCGACCGGACGTCGGGGGAGGAGCCGCTCGTCCGGATCGTGCTCGCCCACGACGCGGACTCGATCCGCGTCGAGGTGGTCGACAACGGTGTGGGAGTGGGGCCGGCGTTCGACCCGGCGGCGGCGACGAGCCTCGGCCAGTCGATCGTGCAGGCCCTCGTGCAGGACGAGTTGCGGGGCGCGATCGGGTACCGGCAGCGGGCCGACGGCCCGGGGACGTCAGTGGTGCTCGAGGTGTCGTCCCACAAGCAGTGGGACTGACGGGTCGGTCAGGCCGACTTGCGCTGGCTGGCGAGCCAGGCGCGGCGCAGCTTGCGGCGCTCTTCCTCCGAGGTGCCACCCCAGACACCGGAGTCCTGGTTGGTGATCATCGCGAACTCGAGGCAGGGGGCCTTCGAGGCGCAGGTGCCGCACACGGCCTTTGCGGTGTCGATCTGCTCGATGGCGGGGCCGGTGGTGCCGACCGGGAAGAACAGGTCGGGATCGGTGTCCTGGCAGGCCGCGACTGAACGCCAGTCATCGTTCGCAAGGGTGAGAGAGCGGCTCGAGGTCATGGCCACGATTCCTCCAGAAAGGCGTGCAAGAGGGGTGATGAGGACACTGCAGAACTGATTCGGCTCCACCGCGACAGAGGCCCCATACTGCATGGGGACCGGTGTCAGGGCTCACGAGCTACCCGCCGTTCGGACCGGTTGGTCGGGCTCTTGTGAAAAGTGGAACAAGCCCAAGGTATCGTCGGATTACGGCCCTGTAAAGGGAAAGTTCGGGAGGATTTGCATTTCATGATGGTCATCGGTCATAGGGGCGCCTCCTTCGATTTCCCCGAGAACACCCTCGAGGCCTTCGAGGGGGCGGCGGCGCAGGGCGCGGACTGGGTCGAGCTCGACGTCCGGTGCACCGCCGACGGTGTCCTGGTGGTGCACCACGACGCCGTGCTGCCCGACGGCCGGGTCATCTTCGACACGATTGCCGGCGACCTCCCCGACACGGTGACGACCCTCGAGCTGGCGCTGGCCACGTGCCTCCCGATGGGCGTGAACGTGGAGATCAAGAACTCCCCGGCGGAGCCCGGGTACGACCCGACGGGCGCGCTCGCCCGCTCCACGGTGCTGGCGATCGGCGGTGTCGGGCCCGGCCTCGACGTGCTCGTGAGCTCCTTCGACATCGGCACGCTCGAGGCGGTGCGCTCGGCCGACCCGATGCTGGCCACCGGCTATCTCGTGCTCAGCACCGAGGAGCCCGACGATGCGGTGGCGATGGCCGTCGGCGGCGGCCATCGGGCCGTCAACCCGTGGGACCCGTGCGTCACCGAGGCCTCGGTGGCGCGGGCGCACGACGCCGGCATCGAGGTGAACGTGTGGACCGTCGACGATCCCGACCGCATCCGTCAGCTGGCGGACTGGGGGGTCGACGCGGTGATCACGAATCGGCCGGCGGTGGCCCGTCGGGCCCTCGGCCTCGACTGAGCGTCCGGCGACGCGCCTGCACCGCCGCGAGGCCGATCGCCAGCACCAGCACGACCCCGCCGGTGACGAGCCCGGAGGTGGTCACCGCGAGCATCAGGCCCCGTACCCCAGCGGCACGACCAGCGACATCGCCGCGGGGTGGTGGAGGAACTCGAGCAGCGTCGCGTCGCCGAGGTCGTCGCCGTCGACCTGGTACGGCATCGGCTGGTCCATGGAGATGGTGAGCGCGCTCACGTCGGCGCGGTAGTCGACGATCGGGCTGCGCTTCATCGCGTCGCGCTCGCGCAGCGTGGCGAACATCAGGCGCAGGAACGACGGCGACTTGAGCTCGGTGAGCGTCATCGCGGTGAGCGGGCCCTCGAGGGTGACGTCGGGGGAGAGGTTGAAGGGACGGTGCCCGACGTAGGTGTACGGGTTGGAGTTCTGGATGACCGAGAAGAACCCGTTGGGCACGACCGTGCCGTCGTCGTAGGTGACGGTGAGGTGCGGGGTGTCGCGGTCGTACAGCCAGCCCCACGCCTCGATGCCGGCCCAGACGAACAGCGCGTGGCCGAGCCGCCGCTTGAGGTGCGACCGCTTCTCGACCTGGCGCACGAGCCGGGCGTCCCAGCCGACGCCGGTGTGGAAGAGGAAGTAGCGCCCGTTGACCGAGCCGAGGCCGATGCGCCGGATGGAGCCGGCCGTGAGGGCCTCGAGCGTGGTGCGCAGCGCGTCCATCGGGTGGTCGGCGAGGCCGAGGGTACGGGCGAACACGTTCGTCGAGCCGCCGGGCAGCGGCGCGAGCGCGACGTCGGTGCCGGCGATGCCGTTCGCCGCCTCGTTGAGCGTGCCGTCGCCGCCGAGCACCATCACCACGTCGAATCCCTCGGCGGCGGCGGTCTGCGCGAACTCCGTCGCGTGGCCGCGGTGGCGCGTCTCCACCATCCTCACGTCGTGCGCGGCGGAGGCCAGACGGTGCACCCCGACCTGGCGCCGGGGCGTCACCGACGACGCAGCGGCGTTCACGATCAGGAGGACCTTCATGACGGCGGCAACCGTAGCCCGTGGCGGCCGGGCTCGGTTTGGTCGCTCACCGCGAGCCTTGGCAGACTGTCGCCATGAACGTCGTAGTTTGTGTCAAGCAGATCCCCGACCCGGCCGACCCGGGCGCGCTGGATCCCGAATCCAAGACCCTCAAGCGGGATGGCAAGCTCATCCTCGACGAATCCGACAGCTACGGCGTGGAGATGGCGCTGCAGCTCGTGGGCGATTCCGGTGAGGTCACCCTCGTGTCGATGGCGCCGAACGGCGAGGTCTCCGGCCTCCGCACCGCGCTCGCGATGGGCGCCGCCAAGGCCGTCCTCGTGAGCGACGACGCGCTCAAGGGCTCCGACGCCCTCACCACCGCCAAGGTGCTGGCCAAGGCCATCGGCCGCGCCGGTGACTTCGACCTCGTCCTCGCGGCGACCGAGTCGTCCGACGGCTACACGGGCGTCGTGCCCGAGCAGATCGCCGCCGTGCTGGGCCTGCCCTCCGTCACGTTCGCCAAGTCGGTCACCGTCGACGGCGACACCGTGAAGGTCGACCGCCAGACCGAGGCCGGCTACGACGAGGTCACCTCGCCGCTGCCCGCCGTCGTGTCCGTGACGGCCGGCGTGGTCGAGCCCCGCTACCCGTCGTTCAAGGGCATCATGGCCGCCAAGTCGAAGCCCGTCGACCAGGTGACCCTGGGCGACCTCGGCATCGAGGCCAGCCAGGCCGGTTGGGCCGGTGCGGGCCAGGAGATCGTGGAGGTGGCCACGGCCGCCGCCCGCGAGGCCGGCGAGATCATCGAGGACGACGGCGAAGCGTTCGCCAA
Organism: Acidimicrobiales bacterium; assembly: GCA_046331245.1. Lineage (GTDB taxonomy): Bacteria > Actinomycetota > Acidimicrobiia > Acidimicrobiales > Microtrichaceae > SSF14. Next base: position 190,175 of record JAXLRH010000005.1, read on the forward strand.
GATCGTCGACTTCCTGTCCAATCTCAAGGTCATCTGAGGAGATCACCATGACGCTTTCAAAGATCTGGGTCTTCGCTGAGGCCACCGACGGCAACGTCGCTCCCATCACCCTCGAGATGCTGGCCAAGGCCCGCGAGCTCGCCGGCACCGTCGAGGCGTTCTACGGCGGCGGCGACGCCGACGCCATCGCCGCGACGCTCGGCGCCCACGGCGCCACCACCGTCCACGCGACCGGCGACCTCGGCGGTTCGCTCCTCGGTGTCCCGGTCGCCGCGGCCGTGGCCGCTGCCGTCGGCGGCGCCGCTCCCGACGCGATCTTCCTGGGCACCACCCAGGACGGCCGCGACGTGGCCGGCCGCCTGTCGGTCGCCCTCGACGTGCCGGTGATCACCAACGTCACCAACCTCGACGTCCGTGACGGCGCCCTCTGCGGCGTCGAGCCGATCTTCGGCGGCACGCAGGACGTGTACACGAAGTTCACGGGCTCGGGCCCGGGCATCTTCCTCATCCGCCCGAAGTCGTTCGCCGCGGAGGAGTCCGGCGGTGGCGCTGCCGCCGTCGCGTCGCTCTCGGTGCCCGACACCGGCGCGACCGGCACGGCCAAGGTCGTCAACCGTCACGTCGAGGAGCACTCCGGTCCGAAGCTCGACGAGGCGGCCGTCGTCGTGGCCGGTGGCCGCGGCCTCGGCGAGGCGGCGAACTACCAGCTCGTCGAGGATCTGGCCAAGGCGCTCAAGGCCGCACCGGGTGCGTCCCGTGCGATCGTCGACGCCGGCTGGGTGCCGTACAGCTACCAGGTGGGTCAGACCGGCAAGGTCGTGAAGCCGACCGTGTACATCGCCGCCGGCATCTCGGGCGCCACGCAGCACCTCGTGGGCATGAAGGGTTCCAAGAACATCATCGCCATCAACAAGGATCCCGAGGCCCCGATCTTCTCGGTCGCCGACCTCGGCATCGTGGGCGACGTGCACAAGGTGCTCCCGAAGCTCCTCGAAGCCCTCCAGGCTCGCTGAGCCCGATCGACACCGATCATCCGATCGACGCCCCGCTCCACTCGGAGCGGGGCGTCGTCGCGTCTCAGGCCAGGAGGTTGACGAACCGCACGTCGATCCGCCGGTTCCGCGCCCGGCCCTCCTCGGTGCCGTTGTCGCCGACCGGGTTCTGGTCGCCGGCGCCGACGGCATCGAAGCGGGCGCGGTCGATGCCTCCGGTGGTGACCATGTAGTCGACCACCGCGTTCGCCCGGGCGGTGGACAGCGCGAGGTTCTTCGCCGGGTCGCCGACGTTGTCGGTGTAGCCGGTCACCACCATGCGGGCCGCGGGGCTGAGCCGCAGCGCCGCGACGCCGAGGCCGAGCACGCCGGTGTAGGCCGGATCGAGCTCGGCCGACCCGGTGGCGAACAGGAACGGCTCGTCGACGTACACCGTGCCGTCCGTCGAGACCGGCACGGAGGGGTCGACGACGTACTGGTTCACGACGTTGTCGGGCCCGAGCACGGCGGCGGCCTTGGCGATGTACTGCTGGGCCTCCTCGGCGGAGGAGATGCGGTCCTCGAGGTACAGCTTCCCGGCGCGGTACACCGCCTTGTGGGTGGGCGCCGCCGGAGCCGGCGGCGCGGTGGTGGGCGGGACGGACGGCGGGGCGGTGGTCGGGGGCGCGGTCACCGGCGCGGCGGTCGTCGGTGCGATCGTGGTCGGTGCGATCGTGGGGGCCGACTCGGTGACCGGGGGCGAGGTGATGGTGACCGCAGCGCGGGGCGACGCCTCGGTGCGAGCCGCGCCGTCGTTCCCACCCATCGCGAAGGCGGCCACGCCGGCGGTGGCGAGCGCGAGCAGTGCGAGCACGACGAGCACCGCCGTGGCGGGACGGCGTGCCGCGTCGCCCTCTGCGGGCTCCTCGGCCGTCGGCGCCGGAGAGGGCGGCTCGTCCGCGGGTCGTCGTCGCTCGGCGTCGAGGGCCGACTCGGCGCTCGCCCGCAGGCGATCGAGATCGACGGTCGGAGCCACGATCGCCTCCACGACGCCTGCCGGGGCAGCGCCGGTGGGCCGGGTCCGTGCCGGCAGGTCGGGAAGCGTGTGGTCGGTGTCGATGCCGTGTGGATCGGGATTCGCCGCGAATTCCTTGAGCCGCCCGCTCACGGGTCCTTGGGCAGATTTGCCCATATTGCCGCCGGGCGGGCGCCACCTAGGGTCCCCCGGCAACTCGGACCCGGATTCGCCGCTGGAGGGAGTGGCGGGTCCGGGTCCGCGTCAGACCAGTGGCCAGGGGTAGCGGCGTCCGGTGGGGTCGTGGGGGAACGTGCCCCGGCGCACCACCGAGGCCGTGCGATCGCGCATCGCCGCCACCTCGTCGTCGGTGAGGAGGTCGCGCAGGCCCTCCGACACGTCCCGATCGAGCCAGTCGACGAGGTCGGCGGCGAGGTCGGCGGCGATCGGGTCGCCGGCGAAGTCCCACATGACGGTGCGCAGCTTGAACTCCTCGTGGAAGCTGAGCCCGTGGTCGATGCCCCAGAGGTGGTCGAGCTCGCTGAGCAGGATGTGGCCGCCCTTGCGGTCGGTGTTGTTCGACACCAGGTCGAAGAGGCACAGCTGCTCGAGTGCCCGCCGATGGCGTGTCTCGTCCTTGAACGTGAAGTAGTGCTCCTCGAAGCGCGAGGGCACGAAGAACTGGAGCGAGCCCACGCCGAGCGGGCCGTCCCGTTCGACGGTCGGCGGCACGATGGCCCACCCGAGCTCGGCGGCGAGGCGATAGGCGGCGACCTCGCGACGCCACAGTCCCGACGGGAAGTCCCAGAGCGGACGCTCGCCGGCCTCGGGCTTGTAGATCCCCTGGCAGCGGAGCCCGTCGGCGTCGGAGACGGTGACGAGGTACGTGCCGTTGGAGCTCCACGGCATCCGGCCCAGGATCTCGATCTCGCCGCGCTCCAGCAGCGGCGCGGCCACCTCGTCGCCGACGTCGACGGTGGCGTCGAGCACCTCGCTGATCTCCTGGGAGTCCTCGCTCATGGGCTCGACGACGTCAGTTGAGCCGGGGGCAGAAGTGGCCGTCGGCGTCGATCGGCCGGCCGCACAGCGGGCAGGTCGGCCGCCCCGACGAGACCACCTCTCGTGCGCCCTCGACGAACGCCTCGACCTGGCCGCGGGTGAGGCCGAACCGCGCCTGGCTGCCCGTGGGCGCGCTGTCGGGGTCGTCCTCGGACTCGTCGGGAACCATCTCCTCGGCGATCACGATGACCTTCGACTCGGCCTCGTCGATCGCCACCATCATCGAGCCCACGACCCACTCCGAGATCACCGGCTGGTACAGCGGCGGCATCACGGTGGCGACGGCCTCCTCGAGCTCGTAGCTCGCGATGACGCGGGAGAGATAGTCGGCGAGCAGGGCCACCTGCTGCTTCTCGAGCCGCAGCGTGACGACCTGCGACGAGGTGACGGCCTGCAGGAAGAACACGCGCTGGCCGGCCGGGCCCTCGGTGCCGACGGCGAAGGACTCCACCTGGGGGAGGTCGAACGAGTTCGACATCACGACGGCGCCAGCGACGAGAGGTCGTCGCCGGTCGAGTTGACGGCAAGCACGATGGGGACGCCCGGGCCGTAGAGGATGGGCGTGATCGAGCAGGGCGAGATGACGATGCGCTGGAAGAGGTCGAGGTGGGTGCCCTGCGCCTGGGCCACCGCCGCCTTGATCGGGTCGGCGTGGGACACGCACACGATGCGCTCGCCGGGATGGGCGGCGACCAGGCGTGCGATCTCCCCGCACATGCGGGTCTGCATCTCGGTGAACGACTCGCCGCCCGGAAAGCGGAACACCGACGGGGCGCCCTGGACGGTCTTCCACTCGGGGAGCTTGTAGAGGTCCTTCAGCTTGCGCCCCGTCCACTCGCCGAACTCGCACTCGAGCAGGCCCTTGCTGGTGCGGACCCGGCGGCCGACGGCGCGGGCGATGGGCGCGGCGGTCTCCTGCGTGCGCTCCAGCGGGGAGGCGTAGACGGCGGCGATCTCGCCCATCGCGCCGATGCGGGCGGCGGCCTTGTCGGCCTGGGCCCGACCGGTGTCGGCGAGGTGGAGGCCCGGGGCCCGGCCGGGGAGCAGCGTGCCGGTGGTGGCGGTCTGGCCGTGGCGGACGAGCAGGACGAGCGTGGGTGCGGGGGGCGGGGGAGGCTTGGCCATCTGCGCTCCACGCTAGTACCGGGTCGGGTCACCTCGATCCGCGTGCCACAGTGGACCGATGAGCCCTCCGGTGCGCACCGACACCCTCGCCGCCGTCGCGGCCGAGGTGGCCGACTGCCGTCGATGCCCACGCCTCGTCGCCTGGCGGGAGGAGGTGGCGACCGAGAAGCGGGCGTCGTTCCGCGACGACGAGTACTGGGGCCGAGGCGTGCCAGGGTTCGGCGATCCCGCCGCGCGGCTGCTCGTCGTGGGCCTCGCCCCGGCGGCGCACGGCGCGAACCGCACCGGTCGGATGTTCACCGGCGACCGGTCGGGGGAGTGGCTCTACCGCGCCCTGTGGCGCGCCGGGTTCGCCAACCAGCCGGAGTCGACGTCGATCGACGACGGCCTCCGGCTCGACGGCGCGTTCGTGACGTCGCCGGTGAAGTGCGCGCCGCCGGCCAACAAGCCGACACCGGCCGAGCGCGACACCTGCCGCCCCTTCTTCGACCGGGAGATCGCCCTGCTCACCGAGCTGCGGGTGGTGGTGGCGCTCGGAGCGTTCGGGTTCGCGGAGGCGGCCCGGTTGTTCGGCGTCGCACGCAAGCCGGTGTTCGCCCACGGCGCCGAGGTGGAGCTCGAGGGTGGTCGCACCCTGCTCGGCAGCTACCACGTGAGCCAGCAGAACACGTTCACCGGACGGCTCACCGAGGACATGCTCGACGCGGTGTTCGGGCGGGCACGGGAGCTCTGCGACGAGCGCCGCGCCGAATAGTCCCAACGGCCCCCTACGGGAATCGCGGCCCGATGCCGAGAACTCTCACATGCGGTCGATCGAAACGCAGTCGCCCCAGGTGGCGAGCCCGCCGAACTTCCCCCGGTCGGGCGTCGGCCTGTGGGACGCGATCGTCGGCAAGGTCGCGGTCGTCGACCAGCGGTGGTGCGAGGACGTGGCCACCCCCGTGGCGGGCATGTTCGACTTCGTCGTGCCGGTCGAGTTCGGCGCCGGTTTCAACTCGGGTGGTGCCTGCGGGTAGCGTTTCCGCCGACGTTCTACGTACGGAGACCCCCTGTGCACGCTGGCATCCCCACCGGTTCCAAGACCCGACGCCGTCGGTCGCTCGCCTCGATGGCGCTGCTGCTGACGATGACGACGGTGCTCCTCACGGCGTGCTACCAGAATCCCGACCCCCGCGACTGGGGCGCCGCGGCGAAGAAGAACTTCGTCGCCGGGTGCACCACCGAGGTGAAGGCGGGCGGCGGCACCACCACGACGATCCTCATCGCGAGCAAGTCCACCTGCGAGTGCATCTACGACGACATCGCCAAGGGTGGGAAGTACCCCCTGGGTGACTTCCAGAACCTGAAGGACTACGAGGCGAAGCAGCAGTCGGCGAAGGCCGGGGCGAAGCCGCCCACGCCGCCGAAGCAGCTGACCAGCGCCATCAAGGACTGCCGCGAGGCCGGTCCCGTCGCCGGCTGACGGCCGGTCGAGCGCTTAGGCGCCCTTCTTCTTCGGCATCGGGAGCCCGACGCGCACCGCCGGCTCCGCCGTCTCGGGCCAGCGCGAGCGCGACTTCTCCGCGAGCTTGCGCATGAGCGCGATCGCTCCGGGGTCGCTGTCGCCGGGCCGGGCGATGACCGAACCGTCGGCGATCATCCGGCTCATGATCTCGCGACCGAGATCGGTGCGGACGATCGTGAGCGTCCAGTCGTTGTCCTTGCCGATGCCGCCGGTCGAGATGTCGGCGTGCTCGGCCGCGAAGTCGGGGCAGTGGTTGCACCCCTCACGCGTCCAGGCGTGGCACTCCTTGAGGTTGATCTCGTGGTAGCTGCCGTCCTTCATCCAGATCTGGAAGACGCCCTTGATGTTCATCTTGACCATCTCGGACTTCGGCAGGCCGTACTTGGCCCAGAAGAGCTCCTCGAAGATGGCGTCGTCGAACGTCTTGCTGCACAGGAGGCCGATGTTGAACACGATCGGCTTGCCGATCTTGCCGATCTTGCGTGACCACATCGTCGGCGGCACCGACGACTGGCAGCTCATGCCGACGAGGGCCAGGCGCTTGAAGCCCTTGTCCAAGGCCTCGTCGAGCGCCAGCGTGTTCGCCGAGTACGTGTAGCGGCTGCCGGCGCCCTTGAGGATCTCCTCGCGTGTCGACGCGACGCCGGGCACGGCCTTCCACGTGGTCATGTCGTCGTTCTCGAAGAACGAGACGAGGCCGGCGTCGACGTAGTCGTGCTCGATCGCCCAGAGGAGGATGGCCGACACGAGGCCGCCGTCCTGGCCCATCTGGTGCACCATGTCGTCGGACGCCCGGGTGAGCATGATGTCCTGGTAGATGCCGGCGACCTCGTCGTCGGCGCGGTCGCGGTCGAAGAGGTGCTCGTTCGCCTGGTGCTCCCACAGGCGGAAGCGCGGGCAGGCGCGGGTGCAGCTGGTGCAGCCCTTCTCGCCGTGCACGCAGTTGTCGGGCCCCAGCTCCTCCTCGAGGTGGAACGGCGTGTAGCCGCCGGCCTCGTGGTGGTAGCCGATGACGTCGTGAGGACAGCTGATGACGCAGCCGGCGCACCCGGTGCACAGCTTCGCGTCGATCACCTCGGCCTTGAGCTCCAGCCACTGGTTCGTCCAGCGCTCGGCGCGGTTGGCGAGCGGCGGCAGGTCCGGGGTCTCGATCACGGTCGACATGAGCGGAAGGATACAAGCCCGGTCTGCAGCGGGCCGAAGCCGTATCGGGCGGTAGCGTGGTCGGCGATGGAGCTGCTCCGCGACCGGTTGCGTCAGGGCCCGTGGATGTTCGCCGGCGCCGCCGTGTGCGGGTGCGTCGCGGTCGCGGTCGTCGACCCGACGCGGCACATGGTGACGCCGCCGTGCCCCATGCGCGCCCTCACCGGTTGGTGGTGCCCGTTCTGCGGCGCGACCCGGGCCGCGAGTCGGCTGTTGCGCGGTGATCTGACGTCGGCGTTCCACTACAACGCGATGTTCCTACTGCTGCTCCCGCTCGCCGCGGCCTTCTGGTTCGCGTGGGCGTTCCCCGCCCGCTTCACCCGGCTCGATCCGCTCCGGGCGCGCGCCACGCCGATCATCGGCGCGGCCGTCGCGCTGCTCGTCCTGTTCACCGTGGTGCGCAACACGCCGCTGGGGGACACCTGGCTGCGATATCCGGGTGCGTGAGTGGACTGAACTGACCGATCGGTCAAGAATGTCCCCATGGACCTGAGCTATCCCGCCGAAGCCGAGACGTTCCGCAAGGAGATCCGCACCTGGCTCGAGGAGCACCTGCCGTCGGGGTGGTTCGACGAGGGGTTCGAGATGACGCCCGAGGAGAAGAAGGCGTTCAACGAGCGGTGGACCCAGGAGCTGTTCGACGGCGGCTGGATCTGCGCGACCTGGCCGGAGGAGTACGGCGGCAAGGGGCTCACGACGATCCAGGGCGTGGTGCTCGCCGAGGAGTTCGCCCGCGCCAAGGCGCCGATGCGCGCCGACTTCTTCGGGGACACGCTCGTCGGTCCGACGATCCTGATGAACGGCACGGAGGAGCAGAAGAAGTTCTTCCTGCCGAAGATCCTCAACGGCACCATGCGCTGGTGCCAGGGCTTCTCCGAGCCGAACTCCGGCTCCGACCTCGCGTCGCTCAAGACCACTGCGGTGCTCGACGGCGAGGAGTGGGTCATCACCGGGCAGAAGGTGTGGACCACGCAGGCGCAGTTCGCCGACTACTGCTTCGTGCTCGCCCGCACCGACCCGGACGTGAAGATCCAGGCCGGCATCAGCTACCTCCTCGTGCCGATGAAGCAGCCGGGCGTCGAGGTGCGGCCCATCACCCAGCCCGACGGCACGGCCGAGTTCAACGAGGTGTTCTTCGACGGCGCGCGTTGTCCGAAGGAGAACGTCGTCGGCGGTCTCAACAACGGGTGGAAGGTCGCCAACGACACGCTCGGCTTCGAGCGCGGGATGTCGGCCACCACCGGGCACCGCCGCTTCGAGGAGGAGTTCCGCCGCATGGTGCGCGCCGCGCAGGCCAACGGCCGGATCCACGATCCGCTCATCCGGCAGGGCCTCGCCCGCTACCACACCAAGATCCAGATCCTCCGCATCAACGGCCTGCGCAACCTCACCGCCGCGCTCACCGGCAAGCGCGACATGGGCACCGCCACGCTCGGCGCCACCAACAAGATGTTCTGGTCGGAGATGCACCAGCAGGCGATGGAGCTCGCGCTCGACATCTACGGCGCCGACGCGATGCTCATCGACACCGGCCCCGAGGACGGCTGGCCCGGCGTCGCCCGCATCGGCGGTCGTGACGACTACCCGGTCAGCCCGATGATGACGGCGTTCTTCTTCAGCCGGTCCGAGACCATCTGGGGCGGCACCAGCCAGATCCAGCGGAACATCGTCGGCGAGCGTGTTCTGGGCCTGCCGCGGGAGCCGAAAGCCGCCAAGTAGGGCCTGCGTCGGCGCCGGGTGCGCGCCTCGACTGTGTCGGTCCGATTACGATTCCCGTCCGTGCCGGTCCCTCCCCACGATGTCGAGTCGCGTCGCGCGCCCACTCGGCGTCCGCCGGCGGCCCGCTCCGGATCGGCCGATCGCCGGCCGCCGCAGCGCCCCAACCCCCGTGCCACGCCGCGTCCGGCGGGCTCGAACCGGCCCCGTTCGCGCCGTCACATGGTGCGCCGGTGGCTCGCCGTGGGCATGGGCATCCTCGCCCTTCTCTTCGGCGGCGTCGCCGCATGGGGCGTGATTCAGTTCAACCGCATCGACCGCGTCGGCGTCGACCTCACGAAGGCCGCCGACCTCGCCCCGCAGAACTTCCTGGTGGTCGGCAGCGACACCCGTGAGCTCGGCGACGGGCCCAACGGCGCCGACGGTGGCGCCATCTACGGCAGCAAGTCCGAGCGGGCGCCCGGCGGCAAGCGTGCGGACACGATCGTGATCGCCCGGGTCGACCCCGGCAAGGCCACCATCGAGATCCTGTCGGTGCCCCGCGACCTGTGGGTGAACACCCACGGCGGCGAGCGCATCAACAGCGCCTACAACTCCGGAGCCCAGGCGCTCGTCGACACCATCGAGTCGAACCTCGGCATCCCGATCAACCACTACGTCGAGGTGAACTTCAACGGGTTCAAGGGGCTCGTGGAGGCCGTCGGCGGCGTGCAGCTCTACTTCGACCGGCCGGTGCGCGACTCCAACACCGGCCTCAACATCCGCAAGAAGGGTTGCTACAACCTCAACGGCGTGCAGGCCCTGGCGTTCGCCCGGTCCCGCCACCTCCTGTACTCCGACGGCGTGAAGTGGATCAACGACCAGACGGGCGACCTCGGCCGCATCACCCGTCAGCAGACGTTCCTCCGCCACGCCCTCGCCAAGGTCTCGGGCATGGGGCTCGACGACCTCGACTCGCTCCGCGTGCTCACCGGCGTCGCCGTCAACAACGTCAAGATCGACGACAGCCTCGGCACGAACGACATCATCCGGCTCGCCCGCAAGTTCTCCGGGTTCGACGCCAAGAAGATGGTCGTGCACCGGCTCTCCACCACGCCGTTCCGCACCTCACGCGGCGCCGACGTGCTGCAGGTCTCGAAGGAGCTGTCGAAGCCCGTGCTCGACATCTTCTCCGGCAAGGCCGCGTCCACGCAGGTCGCCACCGTGCCCACCACGGCGCTCACGCCCAAGGCCGTCACGGTCGACGTGCTCAACGGCGCCGGCGTCGCCGGCCTCGCCCGCACCGCGGCCAACCGCCTCGGGTCGCTCGGGTTCGCCATCGGCACCGTCGACAACAGCGCTCGGGTGAAGGCCACCGTCGTCTCCTACGCCACGGGCTCGGAGGCACAGGCCAAGCTGGTCGCCTCGAAGATCTCGCCCGTGCCCGCCGTGAAGCTCGACCCGTCGCTCGCGGCCGGCAAGGTGGTCGTGAAGCTCGCCTCCGAGCTGAACGTGCCGGGCTCGTCCGACGTGGCGATCGCCGTGAACACGCCCGCCTCCGCCGGCGGCGCGGCTGCCGTCGCCACCACCGTGCCCGCCTCGGGCGCCGGCACGGCCACGCCGGAGAAGACGCTCGGTCTCAACCTGGGCGACCCGCCTCCCGGCATCGTCTGCGGCTGACGGGTCGCGGTTCGTTCAGGCGCGGAGGGCCGTCGGGGCTCAGGCGCTGACGAGGCGCACGGCCTGGCGCTTGCCGCGCTGCAGCACCTTGCCCACCACGTCGGTGGCGTCGCCGACCTCGGCGTCGGCGTCGAGTTTCGTGCCGTCGAGGCGGATGGCGCCCTGCGCGAGCTGGCGGCGGGCGTCGCCCTTCGAGCTCACGAGGCTCGCGGCCACGAGGAGCTCGACGAGGTCGACCGGTCCGGCCGGCACGGCGAACTCGGGCAGATCGTCGGCGATGATCTCGCGCTGGCTGAATCGCCGGACCCACCTGTCGCGGGCCTCGTCCGCCGCCTCGGCCCCCCAGTAGAGCTCGACGATGCGATGGGCCACGGCGTGCTTCGCCGCGAACGGATCGGTGGCGAGCCGCTCGTGGAGCGCGGCGACCTCGGCGACGCTCCAGCCGCAGCACAGCTCGGCGTAGTGCGACACGAGGTCGTCGGAGATCGACATCACCTTGCCGTACTGCTCGCCGGCCGGCTCGCTGATCGCGATGAAGTTGCCGAGCGACTTGCCCATCTTGTCGGCGCCGTCGGTGCCACGGAGGAGTGGCACGGTGATCACCGTCTGCGCCGGCTTGCCGAGCTGCTGCTGGAGCTGACGCCCCACCAGGTTGTTGTAGGTCTGGTCGGTGCCGCCGAGCTCGACGTCGGCCTCGATGAACACCGAGTCGAGCCCCTGCATGAGCGGGTACATGAACTCCATGAGGGAGATCGGCTGGCCGCCCTTGTACCGCTTCGAGAAGTCGTCGCGCTCGAGCAGGCGGGCCACCGTGAGCATGCGGGTGTACCCGAGCACCTCGGAGAAGTCCATGGTGCCCAGCCACTCGGAGTTGCGGCGCACCTCGAGGCGGTCGTTCGACAGGATGCGTCGCACCTGGTCGAGGTAGGTGGCCGCGTTGGCGGTGGTCTCCTCGGCGGAGCGCACCTGCCGCACCTCGTTGCGCCCGGTCGGGTCGCCGACCCGGCCCGTGAAGTCGCCCACGATGAGCACGGCGATGTGGCCGTGGTCCTGGAACTGACGGAGCTTGCGGAGCACGACCGCGTGCCCCAGCGTGAGGTCGGTGCCGGACGGGTCGATGCCGAGCTTCACCCGCAGCGGCCGCCCCTCGGCCCGCGCTGCGACGAGGCGCTGCGCGAGGCCGTCCCCGGGCAGCACCTCGGCAGTGCCTGCGGTGAGCTCCGCCAGCTCGGCGGCGATGTCCGGGGCGATCTCGGTCGCGTCGTCGGCAGTCATGGCGGGATCAGCATAGAACCCGGCGCGCGGGACTCTGCTCGCCGGGCGGTGGCGACCCGGTTCGTCGTCGGCCGTGTTGTTGGCCCCAGAGGTGTTGGCCGTTGGGGGTGGTGATCCAGGTCCAGCCATCGGTACCGATGTGGAGGTTCCAGCCGGTGCGGTGCACGACACCGTGGTGGTGGGGGCAGAGGTGGGCCATGTGTTCGACGTTGGTGTTGCCGTGGTCTCGGGTCCAGTGGAACACGTGGTGGGCTTGGACGTGGTTGGGGTGGGCTCCGCAGCCGGGGAACACGCAGCCGCCGTCACGAACCGCGAGGGCCCGGTGTTGGGCGGCGGTGGCGGTGCGGATGGTGCGACCCAGGTCGAGGGGAACGCCGAGGGAGTCGACGACGACGGCGTGGAGGCGGGCGTCGCACATGAGCCGCATGATGCTGCCGTTCTGGAGGCGGTGGCCGTGGGGGTCGTGGGGATCGTTGGGGTGTTCGGCGGGGATGACGATGGTGGCTTCGGTGATGCCGGTGTGGTGTCGGGTGGGGTTGGGGGCCGCGGCGCGGCGGCAGGCTTCGGCGAGCGCGAGGGCACGCAGGGTGGCGCGGCTGGGCACGGGTGCTTCGCCGTGGGTGGTCTCATTGTCGCGGAGGAACTGGCGGAACAGTTCGTCGGCGATCTGGTCGAGGACCTGTTCGGTGACCACGGCGCTGTCACCGACGAGGGTGCCGGTGAGGTAGGTGCCGTCGGGGGTGACGTTCCAGCGGAGCTGGTTGTTGGCGAGATCGTCGTTGGGGTCGTAGCCGCCGTCTTGGTCCAACAGGGCGGCGACGGTGTGGACGTGGCGGCGCCATCGTTCGAAGAGCCACCCGTCGATCATGGTGAGGAGTTCCTCTTCGAGGTCGCGGAACTGTTCGGCGATGCGGTCGTTGACGGCGGTGGCCATGACTCGGGCATGGTCGTGGGTGATGCGGCCGTGGCGGAGCGCATCCGCGGTGTGGGGCAGATCGACACGCAGGGTGGTGGCGGTGCGGGTGCGGGCGGTCGCGGTGTGCGGGGAGATGCCGGTGTGGCGCGACAGCCAGTGCTGGGTGCGGAGCCCGTGTTCGATGTCGCAGGCGTCGCGGGCGTGGAGCTCGGCGAGCATGTGGCCTTCTGCGGCGTCGAGGAACCGACGTGCCGTTTCGATCGCTTCGACGCCACACATGAGGTCGTCGTTGGTGGCGGTGGTGGCGTCGAGGCCGGCGATCTTGGAGGTGGTGGTGGTGAGGTTGGGCCACTCGAACATGCGTTCGAGAATACTATTCAGCACTGACAGTCAGGCCCCGAGGATCAGGTGTCGGGAACGATCACCCACCCAGGCGTGAGCACCGTCGCCTGGGCAGCTAGCCCCACGCAGGAGGCTCTGCGTCTGGTAGGGCGGCGGCGATCAGACTCGCCAATACCGCTGTGCCTTCCTCACGAGCGAAACACTCCGGGTGTGTGACGACAAACGGCATCCAACCGTGAATGTCCGTATTGGGGGCGACCCATCGTTTGGACTTGGGTGCTGTCGGGTCGTTCCAGTTCGTTGGTCCGATATTCACGAACGCAGCGTTCGCCTTGATGATCCGCCCACACAAGGCGCACGAACCGACAGACCCTTGCCCACTCACCCGACCGACCGTAGTGCGAGTCGAACCCTGACCTCATACGTGGTTTCGACACAGTGGCGTGAACGTCGCTGACGTCGTCCGGTGCACGCAAGTGCAGGTTAGGAAAGCCGCACCTGCAGAGCCCGGAGTTCATCGGTGATCCCTCGCGAAGTATCCGTGCCAGCCATTCTGTAAGTCTCTCCGAACCAACGGGCCCAAACCTCGTCGACCTCCGCTTCCCCTAACTCGACTCGTCCGAGGACGAGCCGAACCAGATCGCTGACCTCGGCGTTGTACTCGTCCAAGAGAGCTCCCAGCGCCAATAGCCCGATGGGGTCGTGGGCGATCACAATCTCCCGGACCCCGGCGATCGCATTGTCGTATCGATCGGATCGCCGCGCCACGGCCACCAGTGTGCTCGAAACAATCGACGGCAGCGCTCACTCAAGCGCCGACCAGCCTCGCAACACAGGGCCGACGCTCATGCGTCATTCGCACACCGACGCCTGGTCAAGGCGAATGGCGTCAGTCCCACCAGTTGAAGGCAACCCAACCGAGCTTCTCGGGCCTCCAAGCGCGAACCTGGCGCATCTCCGCCTCGCCAAGGCGGGCGAGATCATCCTTCGAGGGCGCTCGCTCAGCCTCTGATGCCGAGAGCACGGTCAGCACCTCACCCAAGGACAAGCCGATGCGAGGACACTCGATGAACGACGGAGGAAACGACCCCGTTCGAGCGAAGGCGGCGATCGGATGCGAACGGTTCACCAGCACCGACACGTTCTCGATGTCTGGGCAGGCAACCTCCAGCTCCCAGTAGCTCCGAATCCCGGCGTCCGTCTCGACTTCCACTGCGTGACCACCAGCAGCCCAAGCTGCCTCATGAACGACTTGAAAAACGCTGCGCCGGTCGGTCACCGGCGGGTCGGGGTCAGTCGAACTCCAGAAGCCGGTGACGCCACGGGGGAACACGTGCCCATGTTCGCACGGATGCTCCAAGCCCACTGTGGTCTCAGGAGTCAGATGACATTCCGACACCGTGGCCTGGCCCAGGGGCTCAACGCACGACTCCGAGGAGCGTAAGCACGCCGATCGTGACCAGGAAGGCGGCGACCCCGATGAGGAGAGCAGGTAGGCCGTCCGAGTACCACTTCGTCAGGGACTTGGGAACTCCTCGCGGAAACAGCAGACGCCATTCGCGCTCCGCGAGACGTGCACCCCACCGGGTAGACGCCACGGCGACTCCGACAAGACCAACAGCGACCCCGAGCAGTACGAGGCCGAAGACGCGCTCCACAGCGATCACCTACCGAACGTACCGCCACCGCTCACCCGACCATGGGTGCTTCCACAACCGTCGCCTGATCGACAAATCAGTCGACCGTCGTATCGCCGCTCCGACGGACGACTGTCAGCGAGAGTGACTCACTCGCCAGCTGCATGGACGGAGTGAGGTGGACGTGGTCATCGCCTGCAAGCTCCGACATCGCAGCAAGGAGCCTTGCCAGGCTCAGAAGCCCATCCCGGTTCGCACTCAGCGTCACACCGTCAGGCCCAGCGAACACCGCTAGTCGGGCAGCGCCGATCGATTCGTAGGTGATGCCCATACCGCTCCTGTCGCTACGTCGCCCGGGCGCAACGTCACGCTTCGACCCTACGGGAGCGACCACGACGAGGGGTCCGCTCCCACCACCCACCCGCCGGGGAGATTTCGCGACAATGACGGATGCCCGAGACCGAGACGCACCCATGACCGACTGGACGGCGATCTGCCGGCGCAACTCACGCTCGGTGCAGACGACGATCGGGTGGATCTTCTGGGATCCCGGCGCCGTCGCCCGGTTCGAGGCGCTGGGCCTCCCGGGCCCGCTCGGCTACATCGCGGCGCGGGCCGCTCCACTGGGCCCCGCCGGCCCCGAGGCCGTGACCGCCGCGTTCGGCTCGATCAGCCCGCTCGGCATCGCCCTCGCGCTCGACCTCGTGCGCACGCACACGACGTTCGACGACGTGTGGGCCGCCCGTGACGCCGCCGTCCTCGAGGGCCTCGCCACGCACGCGCCGGCCATCCTCGAACCGCTCGCCGAGCTCGGCCCGCACCTGTGGCCGGTCATCGAGCAGCTCCCCACGAGCGGCCGCACGTTCTACGCCGCGCACCTCCGCATGCCCCGGCCCACCGATCCGGCGCTCTCCGGCTGGCACGCGGTGAACTGCCTCCGCGAGTGGCGCGGCGACACGCACTGGGCGCTCGTGGTCGCCGCCGGCCTCAGCGGTGTGGAGGCCTCGATCCTGCACAACGCCTGGCTGGGCTACGAGCGCGACTGGCTCGCCACGTCGCGCGGGAGCAACGCCGACGAGATCGCCGCGGGCTGGGCATCGCTCACCGCCCGCGGGCTGGTGGTCGACGACGAGGTGACGGCCGAGGGCATCGCGCTACGCCAGCGCATCGAGGACGACACCGACCGCCTCACCGCTCCGGCGTGGGAACTGCTCGGCGAGGAGCGCTCGCTCTGGTTCGCCGACGCATTCGAGCCACCGTGCGAGCTGCTGCTCGCCCGCGTCGACCTGACCGCCGGCACCAACTACCAGCCGGCGTCGCGGGTGCGCTGACCCGTCGGTCATCGCAACCCGTCAGTCGTCGTCCGTCCCCGGCGGGGCACATGCGTGGCAGTGGTCATTGGGACGCATGCCTGCGCTCTCCGGAAGATCGCCCGCAAGACCCGTCGGCGGATGCACGTCACACCATCGCGCCCCGTCGAGTCGCGGACTCCCCGAGCACGAGGCGAACGAGGCACCGGACAGGTTCGCCTCGCCGAGATCGAGTCCGTCGATGATCGCCTTGTCGAACACGGCACAGCTGAGACTCGTAAAGGTGAAGTTCGCACCCGTCAGGTCGCACGTTCGAAAGGTGGAGTCCCCGAACTTCGCCCCGGTCGCCATCGCCCTCACCATCTCCGCGCCGTCGAAACGCGCCCGGTGCGCCACCGCATAGCTGAACTGCGCCTCCCCCAGCGTGCATCGCGAGAGATCGCACCGATCGAGAGCTGCGCGCGTGAAGTCGGCGCCCCGCAGATCCGACTCCGTGAGCACGGCGCCGCGAAGGTCGGCGTCGGTGAAGTCCGAGGACGCGATGTTCCGGCGGACCAGCCGGATGCCGGAGAGGTCGAGGCCTGCGAGCGTCCGATCCTCGAGGGATTCGGCGAGCCCGAGGGCTACCTGATAGCGGTGACGCTGCTCGATGCGTCGTCCGACCGCGGCCTCGTGCTCCCGGCGACCCTCGATCGACTGCTCCATGCCCACCGTCGCTCCCGCGATCACTGCGCCCGAGACGAGGGCACCGCCGAACGTGAGCAGCTTCGGGTCCTTCTCCGGATCGCTCATGACGAAGATGACAGCCGATGCGGCTGCCAGGACGAGGAATGCGACGGCGGCGATGCGGCTCCGCCGACGACCAGGGCCGGTGATCTCACGCCACCACCTGCGCGCCCGCCGTCGCAACCGGCGTCGGCGGTCATGCGTCAGCACGCGGGCTCCTCCCCACGACCGTCGTCAGCGCTCCGCGCGCGTCGACGCATCTCAGCGAGTTCAGCTCGGTGTCGTTGAAGCACGGCTCCCCCTTTGCATCGACGATCACCGTCAGGACCGGTGCGATCGGCGAGCCCGCCGCCTTGACGCCGTCGGGCGACGTCCCGACGTAGCCACGGCGGCCGGCCACGATCTCCGCGTGGCCTCCCGTCCGGTCGAACCGCCAGACGACGTTGTCCGCGGAGCTGTAGGCATAGACGTAGTCACCGGACGCCGTCACGGCAGCGAAGCCGGTGGGGTTCGCGGTGCCGGTGTCGAACCGCGTGTGCGCGCCGTTCGTGCGCTCGACGAGGCAGCGCATCTCGATCATCACGTCGTGCGTGCGACTCAGTGCCACCAGCCCTCGGTTCGTGTACGGCCCGGGCGCCGTCACGTCCTTGCTGCAGACGAACGGCACGCCTGCCGGCGGGCGCCGCTCGTCCTCACGAAGGAACGCCCGAAGCAGCACCGGATCGTCGGCCACCTTCTTCAGCGCCGCCGTGTGCCGGCGTTCCGCTGCCGACGGCGACACGTCGAAGTCGTTGCGGTGCGTCAGGACCAGGCGCCCGCGATCGACGCGGTAGATGAGCCCGTCGTCGGCCACGTCGACGATCACGTCACCCGACGACGTGTAGGCGATCTGGAACCCGGGGCCGAATTGACCCTTCGGATGGGCGGCGGCGTACGCCGTCTGCGCCGCGTCGACCTGCTTCGCGCTCACCAGCTCGACGGCCCTGCCGCTGTGCACGTCGACCGACACGACGCGAAGCCCCGACCACCCTCCGCTCGGTATCGGAATGCTGCAGAGCACCGCGAGCTTCCCGCGGAACGCGTTCGGCGACATCGCGAGGATGTCGCAGTTCGAGTCGCCGCCCGGCCCGCCGGCACCCAGGTCCGCCAGGTACTCCAGACGCGCCGACGGGGACGCCTTGACCCGGTACAGGTATCGCTTCGAGTTGAAGTCCGATACCCACTCGTCGCCGGAATTGGCGATGTGGACGTCGTTCGACATCAGGTCGGACTCCACCACCTCGACGAGATCGCCCGGTGTGCCGACCACGGGGGGCGCGTCGTAGCCCGAGGTCGGGTTGAACGTCGAGCGCACGCCGTAGCTCAGCGAGGTGTACTTCGCGACCGCCTCCGGGTACACGATGCCGCCGTCCGCCAACATCCGCTCCGTCCGACCGCTGAGCAGGGCGACGCGCGGAGCCGGAACGTCGGGGCGGTTGTCGCCGAGGCCGTTGCCGTCCTGCGCGAACACCGCGAACCGCGTGCCATCACCGGACAGCGCCGCCCGCGACGACAGGGGCGCCTCGTGCTTGTACTTCGTCGGGCCCGTCAGGTTCGACAGGATGTCGACACGCTCGACCGCACGATCGAGCATGCGCACGACAGCGCCCTCGGCGGTCAGCTCCGCCATCTGGTAGCCGACGTCGAGGAGGACGTGTCCTCCCGGCAGCATGCCGACGAGCTTGAGGTCGGCGGCCGACCACTTGACGGACGAGCCGTACTCGGTCACGACGTCCGGCGGCGCCGTCGACGTCGTGGACAACGTCGAGGTGTAGTCGGAACTCGAGTTCCAGCCGAAACCCACCGTCGCGCCGACACCGTCCTTCACGTGAATCAGCTCATGGGAGGCCGAATCGGTGACGAGACACTCGTTCGCACCGACCATCACCCACCAGTCGGGCGCCACGATGCCTGCAGCGGTCAGGTCGACCCCGTCACGATCCGAGATCGTCGTCTCCTTGGCTCGCGGAACACTCGCCCTCACTCCCGTCAGATCGCAACGCGTCACCACGCGCCCGTCGTCGGCTTCGACGATCTTCGTGCCGCCGTGCGTCTGGACGAGGTAGGCGACCCCGTGCTGCGTCATCTGCATGGTCGATGCCTCGGCGTAGTACTCGCCCCATCCGTCGAGAACGCTCGTCGTCGGCAACGTTCTGCTGTGGTTGAAGACCCACACGCGGTACGGCCGGTCCTGCGAGGTGTCCGTCACCGCGACCACGCGGCGTGCGGCACCGTCGCGATCGACCCGCCAGATGTCGCCGTTGTTGATCCACAGCGTGCCGTCGTGGGCCACTGACAGCGTCCACCGGTACGGCACCGTCGGGTTGAAGACACCACCGATCCCTCCCTTCCGGATCGGGCCGGCGAGATCCATCTCGACGGCCGGACCCTCGTCGCCGAGACGGGCGCCGCCTCCGGCGACCACCACGACCCCCTCCCTCGTGTGGCGGTACACCACGCCACGTATGGGATCGGCGGAGTAGACCGTTCCGTCGTCCGACACAGCCAGGGACAACTCCGCCTCGTAGGTCGGCAGCGACCACGCCACCTGTCCGACGCGAGCGACCTCCAACGGGGGCGGACCCGGCTCCATCGTGACGAAGTAGAAGCCGCAACCATTGAGCACCGCCAGAGCCGTGGCGCCGGCGACCAGCTTCCGCGCCCGATTGGGATCCGGTGGCGGAGGGTACGCCGGAGGGATGCGTGCCGCCCCGACGAGCGCGTCCGGCGGTTCTACGCTCCGCGCGTCGGCGAGCATCGCTCGACACGTCGCAGCTGCGTCGCGCGCCGTCGGCCGCTTCGACGGGTCGGGGGCGCACAGCCGATCGATGAAGTTGCCCACGGGAACCAGGACGGCGTCACGGGGCAGGGTCTGGTCCACCGCACCACCGGTCAACATCTGTCGAAGCGTCAGCCCGACGGCAAAGACATCCGATGCCCGGGTGTGTCGATGGTCACCGTCACGCAGCTCCGGGGCCCAGTATTCCGGCGTGCCGATTTCATGTGACGAGATCGTGAGATTCCGCCCATCATCGACCCAGGCAGAACTGAAATCGGAAAGGATCGCGACCGGACGATCGCCCCCGCCACGCAACAGGATGTTGGACGGCTTCACATCCCGATGAAGCACGTTGGCGTCGTGCACCACCGCGAGCGCGGTGAAGATGTCCTCGGCCAGCGCGAGAGCGAGCGACAGCCGCAGGTGGCCGCGCGTGGAGCAGTAGCGGTCGAGGTCGCCGGCCTCGAGATACTCCGTGACGAGATACGGAGTCGTTCCCTCGATGCCGAAGTCGTGGACCTCGATGACGTTGGGATGGTGGAACGTGACGCGCTGCTCCCGCATCGTGCGCCACACGCCGATCTCACCGGCCCGTGAGTCGAATTGCTTGACGGCGACGATCCGTCGATTTGGTCGATCCCAGCCGCGGTAGACCGTTCCCTCGGCCCCGACGGCGATCTCGTCGAGCACCTTGAACGACCCGAACTTCGGTCGAAACCACATCGTTTGTCTCCCGCCCGCCCCGACGACATGTCCTGTCGCCGGCCGGACGATATCAGCCGAATTCCGGCCGGACCCGGTGTGTCGACACTCACGCTTTCGACCCGTCAGTCGTAGGACGCCTCCACCCACCACTGCTGTGACTCCAGCGTCACCAGGTGAGCGGAGCCGTCGTCGGTCTGCACCTGGAAGCGGGCCCGACGGCGATGGGCCAGCGCGTCCCACCACCGCTCGTCGGTGAGCCACGGCCCGGACCACGCCACCACCTCGCGCCACGGCCCCGACGCCACCGACAACCTCGCGGGCACGCCCGAGCACCCGCCCCGCCGGTCGACGCGCACCATGGCCCCGGCGACGTCGACGACGTCGGCCGGCAGCGGCTTCTGCCACACGAGCGCCGGCGGCGGGTCGGGTAGACGGCCGGGCCACGGCTCGACGCCCGGGGCCGCCAGGTCGAACGACTCGTCGGACGCCACCGCCACCGTGTCGACCGACACCAGCCGGTACTGCTCCCCCGGCGCCCGCCCGCCGTTCCACTCCGCCACCATCACGGCGTCGGCGCCCAACACGCCCTGCACCCGCGCCAGCCCCCGGCGCGCCCGGATCGACGCGGCGTCGGCCCCACCCCAGAACCCCATCTGCCGCCCCACGTCGGGCACCACCTCGGTGGGCCGCACACGAAGCCGCGCGAGCGCGCCGGCGCCGCGGGACCTCCGCCCCTGCGTGCCCGTCAACCAGCCGTCGAGCTGCCATCGCACCCGCTGTGCCACCGCCGTCGAGCTCAGCGCGCCGTCGTGGCGCCACCGCCGCTCCACCACGTGACCCTCCGTGGTGGTGGCCTCGATGAGGATGGCGACCGCGGCGAGACCCCGCGACCCCAACCGCTCGTGCAGGTCGTCGGCCAGCGACTTGGCCACGAACGCCGCCTGGTCGACGCGTTCGAGCGGCGGGTCGGCGTCCCAGACGACGTCGAGGTCGACGGGCGGATCGGTGAGTCGCGGCGGGCGGAGGTCGAGCCCCCGTGCCAGCCGGTGGGCGGCCACGCCCTCGGCGCCGAACCGTGCCACCACGTCGCCGGGGGCCAGCGCGGCGAACGAGCCGAGCGTGACCAACCCGAGCCGTACGAGCACCTCGACGAGCTCGGGCGAGGTCGGCCCGTCGTCGGACAACGCGCCCACCCCGAACGCCGACAGGAACATCGAGGTCTCCCCCGGCGGCACGATGACCGACACGTCGTCGCCCCGTTCGACCATCGCCGCGCTGCGCCGGGCCGCCGCCGACGCGGCGAACGACCCGTCGGCGATGCCCACCCCCACCGCAGTGGGCACGGCCAGCTGTCGACGCACGGTGCGCGCCAGGCGATCGGCCAGCGGCGCGTCCCCGCCGAAGTACCGCGACGGCCCGAGCGCCGGGAACAGGCACATCCCCGGCCGGACGATCTCGATGCGCGGCGTGATGTCGTCGAGCGCGGCGACCACCGGCTCGAACACGCGGGCCTCCCGCTCGGCGTCGCGCTCCAGCAGCTCCGCCTCGGGGCAGGCGCGCTGCGCCTCGCGACGGCGCACCCCGAGCTCCACGCCGAGCGCCCGCGCCAGCGGGTTGGTGGACACCACCCGGTTGGCGGTCATCACCACCACCGGCCGGTCCGGGGGCCGGCCCGGCGCGATGGCCGGCCAGTCGGCGCACCACACCACCACCGTCCGCGTGGGCCGGTCCGCGGCGTCGAGGGTCATCAGCCGACGGAGCGGAGATGACGGCCGGCGGGAGCAGCGGTCATCGGGCCGGACGCGGCACCCGGCTCGCGGAGCGTCAGCGAGCCACGGGCGTCCATCACCGCGTCGACCCGCCGCTGCCGTGCCGCGCCGCGCCGGCCGACCGCCGACACGCGCAGCACCCGCTCCGACAACGAGCCGTGCCCGACGTCGAGGCCCGACCACGACACCGACTCCACCGTGAGCTCGAGGTCGGGCTCGGTGGGCCAGCGGAACCGGCGGCGGCCGTCGTCGAGCGTGACGTCGACGACCACCGCGCCGCGCTCGCGCGACCGCGCCGCCAGCCGGCGTGCGTCGGCCGCGGTCACCTGGTGGGACGGGTCGACGATCACCACGTCCACGGCGTCGACCAGCGCCGCGACCACCGTGCCCCACTGGCTGGTGGGCGGCTCGACCACGAACACGCTCCGCTCGAGCGCCCACCCCGCCCGGGCCGCGGCCGCCCACCCCCAGGCCCCCACCCCGACGACCGCCACCCACGATCCGCTCCGCGACGCCTCCGCCACCGTCGCCATGCAGATGCTCGCTGCGCCCGTGCCCCGCAACGACAGCCGCGAGCCCCGCGCCAACCCGCCGAGGGGGAACACACCCTGCAGCGCCCCGGGCACCGGCAACGTGCGCTCCGCCGACAGCACCGTGGGGCGGATGCGCTCGATCAGTGCTGCCAGATCGGGTGCTGCCAGATCAGGGGCTGGCAGATCGGGGACTGCCAGATCAGGGGTCGCCGCTTCCTCCATGTCGTCCAGTATCGAACACACGTTCGATGCCCGCAAGCGCTAGACATCGACCCCATGGACGGGGGACGTCACGCGCTGATCCTGGGCTGCGGCCGCAGCGGCACCTCGATCTTCGGCGAGCTCTTCGCCACGTTCGACAACTACACCTACCTCTCCGAACCACACGTTCCCGACATCGCGGCGGTGGCCGCCGCCGGCCCGACGGCGGTGAAGGTGCCGCGGGAGGCGCCCGGCGACCCCGCCGTCGAGGACGTGCTCCCCGACCCGGTCGTGTTCTGGCAGGTCCGCCATCCCCTCGACGCGATCTGCTCGCTCCGCGTCGGCATCGCGGACGACTGGGGGCACCACCCCCGCCCCGCCGACTGGCTCGACTGGCTCGACCGGCCGCTCCTCGAACGGTGCGCCCACCACTGGGCGACGATCAACACCGT
This sequence comes from Acidimicrobiales bacterium, assembly GCA_046331245.1. Taxonomy (GTDB): domain Bacteria; phylum Actinomycetota; class Acidimicrobiia; order Acidimicrobiales; family Microtrichaceae; genus SSF14. The sequence continues at coordinate 213,111 of JAXLRH010000005.1, forward strand.
CGGCTACGAGCTGGTGCGTGACCGGGCCGTCGTGAACCACTTCGAGGACATGATCCGCGACCCCGCCGCGACCGCCGAGCGGACGGCCGCGATCATGGGCGTCGACACGGCAGCGTGCCGGGCCGGCCTCGACGCCTGGATCGACCGCGTGCAGGACACGAACAACGAGCGCTTCGTCGAGGCGGAGACCTCGCGTCGCAACTCCCGCCCCGATCACTCCCGCCGGATCGAGCGGTGGCGCGAGAACCTCACGGCCGCTGACGTCGCGTCGGTTGCGCCACTCGTCGCGGCGGGCGCCGCGACGTTCAGGTATCGGATCCCCGGCTACTCGGCGGGCGCCGGGAACGACGGCACCTCGACCCCGGGCGTGTAGTACGTGTAGAGACCTTCGATGATCTCTTTGAGGCCCTCGGCGGTGTGGCCCTTGGACACGTCGACGCTCACGACCGAGCCGTTGATGTGGATGCCGTCGATGCCGCCGTGTGCGAACAGGCGGCGGGCCAGCTCGTCGGGCGGACGGTTGCCGACGATGTCGTCGTCGGGGCGGTACCGCTCGTGACCCGTGCCGGTGAGGACACGGTTGAGCTCGAAGCGCACCACGCCCGTGGTGGTGGACTGTTTCTCGATGACGGTGACCGGCTGACCCATAGCGCCGCGAGCGTAGCGTCGGTCAGCCGGTCGGGTCAGGTTCAGCCGGTCCGGTCAGTTCGAGCTCGTCGCGCTCGTCAGGTCGTACAGGGTGGTGCCCCCGACGGTGGTGGCCGTGAAGTTCGACTGCACCCAGCTGGAGATCTCCGCCGACGAGTTGCTGCCACCCATCTGCGCACCGCCGAACCCGCCGCCGCCGATGAAGTAGTGGATCCTCCCCTCGGCCACGTACTGCTTGAACTGCGCGAGGGTCGGCGAGGGATCCGATCCGTTGAAGCCGCCGATCGGCATCACCGGCAGCTCGGTGGCCAACTGGTAGCCGGAGGCGTTGTTGGCACCGACCGCTGCGGCGATCCACGTGTAGTCCGACGAGTCGGCGCTGAGCGTCTCGACGAGCTCCGAGCTCGGTGTCGTGGCGTTGAGCAGACCGCCCATGCCGCCACCTCCCATGCCGCCACCGCCGGCTCGAGCGCCCGTGCCGGTCCCGCCGGGGAAGCCCCCGCCGGGGAATCCTCCACCCGGGAACCCGCCACCGGGGAAGCCGCCCCCGGGCCCGCCCATGCCGCCCGCCACGGTGGGGCCGGCCGTCACGATCGAGCCGGTGTGACCGGTGGCCACCGTCTGCAACGTCCAGGCGGTCGGGCCGAGGAGCATCGCACCGCCGGCCATCACCATCGACGCCGCGGCCACCCGGCCGGTGCCCACCGCACCCCACAGGCGACCCATCGCCGCAGCGGCGAGGAAGCCCGCCGTCGCCAGGCCACCCACCACCAGCACCACCGACGAGAGCCAGCTGTGCCAGGTGGAGGCACGGGACAGCAGCACCATCGACCACCACGTCGAGACGGCGCTCACGGCCCCCATGGTGAGGAGCGCCGCCCAGTGCCGACGGTGCGGCCAGAGCTGCGTGACGCCGATGGCGACGAGCGCTGCGACCGCCGGCGCCAGGGCGACGGTGTAGTAGGCGTGGAAGATGCCGCTCATGAAGCTGAACACCAGCCCGGTCACGAGCAGCCACGCCGCCCACACCACGACCGAGGCCCGGCGGAGGTCCGTGCGTGGCGCCTTGCGCAGCACGACCAACGTCGCGGCGCCGAGGAGGAGGGCGGCGGGGATGAGCCAGCTGATCTGACCGCCCACCTCGCTCGTGAACATGCGGGTGATGCCGGTCACTCCCCACATGCTGCCGCCGCCGGCCCGCGCCCCACCGCCGACGCTCCCGGTCTCGTTGCCGGTGAGCCGGCCGAGACCGTTGTACCCGAACGTCAGCTCGAGGATGGAGTTGTGCTGCGAGCCGCCGACGTAGGGGCGCATGCTCGCCGGCACGAGCTCGACGATCGCGATCCACCAGCCGGCAGCGACGATCATCGCGACCGCGGCGGCGCCGAGATCACGGATCCGCCGCCAGATGCCGTGCCCGCCGAACGCCAGGTGGGCCAGCGCGAACCCCGGCACCACCAGCAGCACCTGAAGCTGCTTGGTGAGGAACCCGAGGCCGACGGCGACGCCGGTCCAGACGAACCAGCGGAGCCTTCCGCTCTCGATGGCCCGCAGCGCCGCGTAGGCCGCGCCGAGCATCAGCAGCACCAGGAGCGCGTCGGGGTTGTTGAAGCGGAACATGAGCGCGGCCACCGGGGTGAGGGCAAGCACCGCGCCGGCGACGAGGCCGGCCACCGTGCCGAACCAGCGGCGGACGGTCGCGTGGAGCACGGCGACCGACCCCACGCCCATCAGCGCCTGCGGGAGCAGGATGCTGAACGAGCTCAACCCGAGCAGTCGCACCGACAGCGCCATCGGCCAGAGGGCGAGCGGCGGCTTGTCGACGGTGATCGAGTTGGCCGCGTCGGACGAGCCGTAGAAGAACGCCTTCCAGCTCGCCGATCCGGCCTGCACGGCCGCCGAGTAGAAGGAGTTGGCCCAGCCGGACTCCGACAGCGTCCACGTGTAGAGGACGAGTGTGCCGAGGAGCAGTGCCCACAACGCCGGCCGTCCCCACCGCGGGTTCCGCTCGTCGCGCGCGGCCCTCTCCGACCTCGAGCGACGAACGGAACCGGGTGGGGGATCGAGATCGACCGGGAGGAGGTCGGGTGGGACGTCGGTGGTGGTGATCATGCGGAGACCTCCGTGGTCGGGAAGATGCGTGCTCGGCTGAGCACGGCGAATCGGGCGAGGGTGGTCAGCGCCCAGGTGGCGCCGAGTGCGGCGAACTCGAGGGCCGGCGACACGCCGACCGCCTCGAGCACCAGCAGCACGGTCGTGGAGACGGCGAGACCGACGACGTAGACGGCCGCGGCGCGCACGTAGTCGGCGGCCCGTCCGAGCCGTCCGCGCCGCCCGAACGTGTAGCGACGGTTGGCCCAGGCGTTGACGGCGACGGTGCTGCTGACGGCCAGGACGTTCGCCGCGACCGAGCCGAGCGCTCCCCTCGTCGCCAGGAACAACCCCGCCGACACCGCGGTGCTCAGCACGCCGATCAGTGCGAACACCACCAGCTGGCGACCCATCGGGTCGTCGACGATGCGGCGCCCGTAGCGCCGCGTGTCGATGCGGCCACCGCCGCGCAGGAATTCCCACGCGAGCCGGGCCACACCGGCGAGGTCCTCCCGGGCGGTCTGCCCGACGTGGACCCGGCTGTCGGGATCGTCCACCCAGTCGACGGGCACCTCGTGCACTCGCAGGCCGTTGTGCTCGGCGACGAGCAGCAGCTCGGTGTCGAAGAACCAGTTCTCGTCGGCGACGAGCGGGAGCAGCGCCGCGGCGGCATCCGCCCGGAGCGCCTTGAAGCCGCACTGGGCGTCGTGGAAGTGCGTGGCGAAGACGGTGTGCAGGATCAGGTTGTAGATGCGGGAGATGACCTCACGCTTCGGACCCCGACCCACCGACGCGCCGTCGACGAGTCGCGACCCGATCGCCACGTCGGAGTGGCCGCTGACGAGCGGGGCCACCAGGGGCAGGAGCGCGTCGAGCCCCGTCGAGAGATCGACGTCCATGTAGGCCAGCACCGGCGACTCGCTCGCCGACCACGCCGTGCGCAACGCGAACCCCCGCCCCTTGCGATCGAGCGAACGCACCCGCACGCCCTCCAGCCGGGCGGCGATGTCGTTCGCCACCTGCGTCGTCGAGTCGGTCGAGCCGTTGTCGACGACGGTGATCTGCCAGCTGAAGGGCATGTGGGCGCGGAGATGGTCGTGCAGCCTCGTGATGCTCGCCTCGAGCACGTGGCTCTCGTTGTACACGGGGATGACCACGTCGAGCGTGGGGGCGATGGCGAGTGCGGTCATGGACCCTACGATCGGGCCCGGCCATCGGATGCCGCTCAGACTTCCCTGGGAAGTCCCGCAGAACGCAGGATCAGAGCGAGTCGGCGGTGAACGTGTCGCAATCGGTCGAGCGGCCGGAGTCGTAGCCGCGCTTGAACCAGCGCTCGCGCTGCGCCGACTCCCCGTGCGTGAAGCTGTCGGGGTTGATCCTGCCGGTCGCGGCCTTCTGGATCGCGTCGTCGCCGACGCCTGCCGCAGCCTTCAAGGCCTCGTCGATGTCGCCGTCGTCGAGGCGCTTCGAGGGATCGGACTGACCCCGCTCGAACCGGCTGTGCGCCCACACGCCGGCGAAGCAGTCGGCCTGCAGCTCGGTGCGCACCGACAACCCGTCGGCGCCCTCGGCGGACGACGGGTCCTGCTCCTCGAGGCGGCGCACCTGCGCGGTGATGCCGAGCTCGTCCTGCACGTGGTGGCCGACCTCGTGCGCGATCACGTACGCCTGTGCGAAATCGCCCGCCGCCCCGAACCGGGTCGCGAGCTCGTCGAAGAACTTGAGGTCGATGTACACGCGCTGATCGCCCGGGCAGTAGAAGGGCCCCATGTCGGAGCTGGCCGCGCCGCACGCGGTGTCGACCCGGTTGCTGAACAGCACCATCTTCGTGCGGTCGTACTTCCGGCCGCCGGCCTCGAACTGACGCGACCAGATGTCGTTCGTGTCCGAGATGATCACGTTCGCGAACGCGGTGAGAACCGGATCGGGGTCGGTGACGGCCGGCGTGAGCGTGGCGTCGGCCGCGGCACCCGTGCCCGGCAGCGGGCCCGCGTTGCCGGTGCGCGGCAGGTTGGCGCTGCCGCTCGGCACGTCGAACCCCGACGAGGCGAGGATCTTCGGCAGGATGAACGTCGCGGCGAGCACGATCACCAGACCGAGCACTCCCCCCTTGCGCCCCCGTCCGCCGAGCACGCTCGCCAGCACGCCGCCGAGCACCGGGCCGGCGCCGCCGGCCGCACCACCGAGACCGCCGAGCCCACCGAGGCCGGCGTCACCGTTGTCCGCGCCGCGCTCGTCGATGATGTCGCTCGACTTGCCCTCCTTGGCGTCCCATTCCATGTCGGCCTCCTCAGCCCGCCGCGACGGCGTCGACGGTCTCGACCGATCGGGCGGCCCACGCGGCGAGCCCGATCGAGATGGCGCCGAGCACCAGGTGCACGGCGATGAACCCGGCGGGGTGGTCGCGCAGCGGGATGGCCACCATCTGGATCAGCCACAGCAGCGTCGTGACCGCGGCGCCCCCGAGCACCACGCGACGGGTGGCGATCGGTCCGACCGGCCGGAACACGACGTACGCCAGCGCCACGCCGACCGCGACGAACGCGATGGCGCGGGCCAGATCGAGCCCGTCGCCACCGTTCTTCGTGAGGATGTTGACGATGCGCTGGCCCCACACGAGCAGGGTCCACGCGGCGAAGACGGTCACGGCGATCGGCTTGGAGCGGAACATCGGCGAGCAGCCTAGGCCGACCGACGCTACGTTCAGCGGCGTGATCACCGAGACCGAGTTCCGCGACGAGGTCACCTCGTTCCTCGACCAGCACACGACCCGTCGGGTCGCGTCCACCGGGTTCGTCTGGGGTGAGGGCTCCGACGAGATCTCCGTGTTCGAGGAGATGGAGCCGGCCGCCGAGCTCGAGGAGCTGGAACGGGCCAAGGCGTGGCGCGCCGAGCGCTTCGACGCGGGGCTCGGCTGGATCAGCGGCCCCACCGCGTACGGCGGCCGCGAGCTCCCCGGCTCCTACGAGCGCACCTACGGCGCCATCGAGTCGCGGTACGTCACACCGAACATGGGGTTCTTCACGATCTCGCTGGGCATGGTCGCGCCGACGATCCTGGCGCACGGGAGCGAGGCCGCGAAGGAGGCCTACCTCGCGAAGCTGTACCGGGGCGACCTCGTCGGCTGCCAGCTGTTCAGCGAACCCGGCGCCGGCAGCGACCTCGCCGGGCTCGCGACCCGAGCGGAGCGCGACGGCGACGAGTGGGTGATCAGCGGCCAGAAGGTGTGGACGTCGTTCGCCCACCTCGCCGACATCGGCGAGATCATCTGCCGCACCGATCCCGACGCGCCGAAGCACCGCGGCCTCACCGGGTTCGTCCTCGACATGCGCGCGCCCGGCGTCGACGTGCGTCCCCTGCGCCAGATGACCGGCGGCGCCTCCTTCAACGAGGTGTACTTCGACGAGGTCCGCGTCGCCGACGACCAGCGTCTCGGCGACGTCAACGCCGGCTGGGGCGTGGCGCTCACGACCCTGATGAACGAGCGCGCCGCCATCGGCGGGGGCAACGGCGGCGGCCAGGGGCTGTTCACCCCCGAGCGGGTGCGGGCGATGCTCGACCACTTCGGCCTGCTCGACGACCCGATCGTGCGCGATCGCTACGCCCACCTCTTCGCCGACTTCACGGTCGCGAAGTGGAACGGCAAGCGGGCGCTCGACAAGATCCGCTCCGGGCAGCTCCCCGGCCCGGAGCTCTCGACCGCCAAGCTCGCGCTGACCAACAACATGAGCGCCTTCGCCGAGTTCGTGGCCGCGGTGCTCGGGCCGCGACTCATCGCCGACTCCGGCGAGTGGGGCACGTTCGCGTACTCGCGGTTCGTGCTCGGCGTGCCGGGCATGCGCGTCGCCGGGGGCACCGACGAGGTCATGCGCAACATCGTGGCCGAGCGCGTGCTCGGCCTCCCGAAGGACCCGTCCATCGACGCAAAAACAGCGTTCAGGGATTTACCCCGCTGAACCCCTGTGGAAGAGTTTGCGCCATGAGCATTCTTCCCCCTCACGACACTCCGGCCGTCTTCTGGATCGACGGCGCCGGCCAGCAGCAGGGCCCCGAACCGCTGGCCACCGTGATCGAGCGGATCGCGTTCGACCAGATCCCCTCCTCGACGCCGGTGTGGTGGCAGGGATCGGCCAACTGGGCGCCGTTCGACGCCAACGACGAACTGCGTGACGCGCTGCAGACGCGTCTCGCGCCGGCGCCCGCTCCCGAGCCGGTGGTCGCCGAACCCGTCGTCGCCGAGCCGGTGCCGCAGCAGGTGTTCGAGACCGCGAGCGCGTTCCAGGCGCCCACCGCCTTCGAGGCACCGGCGACCTTCGAGGCACCGGCGACCTTCGAGGCACCGGCCGCGTTCGAGGCGTTCGAGGCTCCCGCCGCCTTCGAGACGCCGGCGGCCGTCGAGGCTCCCGTGACGTTCGAGGCTCCCGCCGTCACGCTCCCCACCTCCTACGAGCCCGAGCCCGCCCCTGCGGCGCCGGCACTCGCGCTCGGCGACCCCGACGAGCTCGCCGGCACGTTCGCCTCGCTCACCAGCCGCTCCGACGCGTACGCCCAGGAGCACGCCCGCGCTGCGGCCCTCGACGGCGCCCTCATGGACGTCGTGCAGCGATCGCTCGGCGACATCGGCTTCACCGTCGAGGAGTCGCTCACCTCCGACGAGTACCACAGCTTCCGCCTGTCGACGCCCGACGGCTCCCCGGCGTCGCTCGCCATCGAGCGCGTGTACCCGGCCGCCACCGTCGCCGCCACCGTCGAGCGCCCCGTCGCCTGCTTCGTCGACTACGGCGGCCAGGCCTCGGCCGGCCTCTTCCTCGGCGACTACCTGTCGGGCGACACGCCCGACCAGGCGCTCTTCACGCGCCACCTGGCGTCGATCGTCCACGCCGCCTCCGGCGCGGCGTAGGACGCGTCCGGCTCGTCGACTACTCGGTCGGGTCGTCGCTGACGAGCGCCAGCGACGGGTGGGCGGCGGAGGGCGCCATCGTCGCCCAGGCGCGGTCGTCCACGTGGAGCTGTGAGACGCCGCCGACGTCGCCGATGCCCATGGCGCGCACGGTGACCGTGCCCGCGATCGTCACCCAGTCGGGCACGGACTCGTCGACGCCCTGGGCGAGCAGCTCGCCGGGGGCGGCGGCCTCGCAGAGGCGGGCGGCGAGGTTGACCGACCGACCGATGTAGTCGTCGCCTTCGAAGAGCAGCACGGTGCCGGCAGCGAGGCCGGCATGGATCTCGAACGCATCGTCGCGGAAGCGCAGCAGCAGCTCCGCGACCGTGGCGATGACCGGCCCGGGCTCGGTGCCGACCAGCATCACGCCGTCGCCCAGCCACTTCGCGACGCGGGCGCCACGGCGGGCCGTGACGTCGCGGCAGGCGGAGCGGAAGCGCGACAGCATCTCGGTTGCGGCGTGAGCGCCGAACTGGTCGGTGTACTTGGTGAAGCCGCACACGTCGACGAAGGCGAACACGCGGTAGAGCGACTGGTTGAGCTCCACCCACTCGGGGACGGGACGCTCGGTGCCGGTGCCCTGCGGGGCGATCGCGGGGATCTGCTCGGTGAGGCGCTCGGTCTCGTCGACCTCGGCGGTGAGCAGTCGACGAACGGCACGCTGCGCGTTGTCCAGCGGGGCGGCCACCTTCGGTCGCTTCTGCGCTGTCGGGCGGGTGCTGCGGCTCGTGCTCATCTCTGTCGATCGTCCCAGGTCGTGCTTACTCTTGCAAGCATACCGGGGGGTGACAGATTTCATCCCACGGATTCCGGCTCCGGCTGCCCCTCCGGCACCGGCCGGTGGAGGCCGTCCCACACCAGGCCGTCCATGAAGACCCAGCTCCGGCGATGGATCGACGACGGGCCGTACCCCTGCAGTGCCGTCTTGTGGCGGGGGCACGGGTACCCCTTGTTGGCCTCGAAGCTGTAGGCGGGAAAGTGCTCGGCGGCGTCGCGCATGATGCGGTCCCGGGTGACCTTCGCGAGGATCGACGCCGACGCGATCGACAGCGACGTGGCGTCGCCCCGGATGATCTTGCGGGTGCGGGTGCGGCCGGTGGGGCCGCCGGCGACGAAGTCCCAGTTGCCGTCGACGAGCGCCACCTCGGGGTCGAGGTCGAGCCGGGCGAACGCCCGCCGGGTGGCGAGGCGCTGCGCCTCGGACATACCGAGACCGTCGCACTCCTCGGGCGACGCGTGCCCGACCGCCCAGGCGATGCACCAGTCCGCGACCCGCTGGAACATCTGCTCCCGTGCCCGTTCGGTGAGCTGCTTGGAGTCGCGGATGCGATTCACGCGGCGGTCGCGGGGCACCACGGCGACACCGATCGTGAGCGGCCCGGCCCACGAGCCGCGCCCGACCTCGTCGACGCCGACGACCCACTCGACGCCGGCGTCCCAGTACGACCGCTCCACGCTCAGGTTGGGCGGGCGGGAGCGGACGGTCACGCCCGGATCCTAGCGACGCGGGGATTTCGCGATTCCTCGTCGCAACGCCTGGACCGACGGGTTCCGCCGGTATAATCTCACTGTGTGCAGTCGCACCACCACATAGAGCGAAACATCAGAGAATCGGGTGCACGATCGGGGGGACCGATGCAGCAGGACACCGAAGAACAGGTTCGCGATCTCGTCGAGGTGATCACCTTGGCGCTCGGCACGTCGGTGGAGGTCCGGCGCCGCTTCGACCAGGAGTGGGCCCGCGGGTTCGAGGTGGCCTCGGCCGCCGAGGACGGGTACCGCCTCCGCCGCCGCTCCGACGGCGCCGTGCTCCCCGTCAGCTTCCCCGCCGACGACGTGCGACGTTCCTCTGTTACTCAGTAGTCGAGCGACGGGTGCTCCACGCCCGATCCGCGACGCAGCAAGCCGTCGTACGCCTCGGCCGCCGTCCGACCCTGGTGGCACACCGCGTGCACCTGTGACGAGATCGGCACCTCGATGCCGAACTCGGCGCCGAGATCGAGCACGACCGGCGCCGTCTTCACGCCCTCGGCCACCATGTTCATCGACGCGATCACCTCGTCGATCGACCGCCCCCGGCCCAGCTCCTCCCCCACGTACCGGTTGCGGCTCTGCGGCGAGATGCACGTGGCGATGAGGTCGCCCATGCCCGCCAGCCCGGCGAACGTGAGCTCGTTGCCGCCCATCGCCACGCCGAGGCGGCTGAGCTCCGCGAGGCCGCGGGTGATCACGGCCGAGCGGGTGTTGTCACCGGCACCGAGCCCGTCGGCCATCCCCGACGCGATGGCGATGACGTTCTTCAACGCGCCGGCCACCTCGCAGCCGACCACGTCGGGGTTGGTGTAGACGCGGAACAGGTTCGTGGAGAAGACCTCCTGCAACCGGGCGGCGACCACCGGGTCGTGCGTGGCCAGCACCGAGGCCGCCGCGTCGCCGGCGAGGATCTCCTTCGCGAGGTTCGGGCCGGTGAGCACCGCCACCGGGTGCCCGGGCAGCACCTGGTTCGCCACCTCGCTCATCCGCAGCCGCGTTCCCTGCTCGAGGCCCTTCGTGAGGCTGACGATCGGCACCCACGCGCGCAGGTGGTCCGACACCGCCTCGAGCGTCGAGCGGAACGACTGCGACGGCACGCCCATCACCACGACGTCCGCCTGCGACACGGCCTCCCCGAGGTCCGCGGTGGCGCGCAGCTCCGGGTGCAGGTCGAAGCCGTCCAGGTAGCGGCTGTTGCGATGCGAGGCATTGATCTCCTCCGCCGTCTCGGCGTGGCGGGCCCACAGCACCGTCGACACGTTGTGTGCCGCCAGGTGCCCGACCGTCGTCCCCCACGAACCGCCCCCGATGATCCCGACCGTGATGCGCATGGACGCGACCCTACGCGCGACGCCCCTCGCGAGGGGTCCTAGAGTCGCCGTCGATGCCGTCGGACCAGAGCTGCCTCGTCGTCGTGCCGCTGCGGAGCTTCGACGGCCCCAAGACCCGGCTGAGCGAGGTGCTGTCGCCGGAAGAGCGGGTCGATCTCACGCGCCGGCTCGCCGATGGCGTGATGGCATCGCTCGCCTCGCACGTCACCGCCGTCGTCACCAACGACGCCGACGTGCGCGAGTGGGCGGCGCAGTGGGGCGCCGAGGTGGTGGAGCCGGCGACGCCCGGGCTCGACGCCGCCGCCAGCGCCGGACGCGACCACGCCGCGGCCGGTGGGTACGCGCAGGTGGCGGTGGTGCACGCCGACCTCGCCGCGCCGGGCGATCTCTCCGCGACCCTCACGCACTGCGGCGCTCCCGATCGCGTCGACGTGGTGGCCGGCGTCCCCGACCACCGCAACGACGGCACGAACGTGCTCGTCGTGCCCACCTCGGCGGCGTTCCGGTTCCACTATGGACCGGGATCGTTCGACCGCCACGCCACCGAGGCGGCACGCCTCGGGCTGGCGTTCGAGGCCGTCCTCGGCACGTCCCTCGGGCACGACGTCGACACCGCAGAGGACCTGGCCTGGTACGTCCGCAGCGCACGCGGCCCTAGCATGCCGACGTGACCGGCACGATCGACGCCCCACTCCCCACGCCCGCCGTCGCCCTCGCCATCGCGGCGCACCCCGACGACGTCGAGTTCTGGTGCGGAGCGACCCTCGCCCGCTGGTCGTCCGCCGGCTGCGTCGTCCACCACCTGATCTGCACCGACGGCTCGAAGGGCACCTGGGACGTCACGGCCGACCAGGCCGCGCTGGTCGAGCGACGCCAGGCCGAGCAGCGCGACGCGGCGGCGGCGCTCGGGGCCACCGGCGAGGTCGTGTTCCTCGGCGCCGTCGACGGCGAGCTGGTCGCCGACCGCGCGACGACATCGGCCGTCAGCCGCGAGATCCGCCGCCTGCGGCCGACGGTCGTGCTCGGCCACGACCCCTGGAAGCGCTACCGCCTCCACCCCGACCACCGCGCCGCGGGGTTCCTCACGGTCGACGCCGTCGTCGCCGCCCGCGACCCGCACTTCTTCCCCGAGCACGGCATCGCCCACCACCGCCCCGACGCGCTCCTGCTGTTCGAGGCCGACGAGGCCAACCACCTCGAGCCCGCGGACGAGACGTCCATCGCCGCCAAGCTCGCCGCGCTCGAGGCGCACCGCTCGCAGCTGGAGACCACCCACTTCTACGCGCTCGACGGCGACGCCGATCCGCTCGACGGGTTCCGGGCCCGCGAGCGACAGAAGATGGCCGACGCCGCAACCGCCCTCGGCGCCGCCGCCGCATACGGTGAGGCGTTCCACCTCATGGAGGATCTCTGACATGGCGAAGATGATCTACGCGTCAAACATGTCCCTCGACGGCTACACCGAGGACGCGCAGGGCGCGCTCGACTGGGCGCCACCCGACGACGAGGTGTTCGCGTCGATCACCGAGGTGATGGCGTCCGTCGGCACCTATCTCTACGGGCGGCGCATGTACGAGACCATGGCCGTGTGGGAGACCGATCCCACGCTCGCGGAGCGGTCCGCGCTCACCGGCCGCTACGCCGGGGTCTGGCAGGCAGCGGACAAGGTCGTGTACTCCTCCAGCCTCGCAGCGCCGACCACCGCCCGCACTCGCGTCGAACGCGACTTCGATCCCGACGCGGTGCGCGCCCTGAAGGCGTCCGCCGAGCAGGACCTGCTGGTGGGCGGCCCGCACCTGGCAGCGCAGGCGATCGCCGCCGGGCTCGTGGACGAGCTCGTCCTGTACGTGTGGCCGGTGTCCATCGGTGGACGCAACCCGGCGCTCCCCACCGATGCGCGAGTCGAGCTCGAGCTCGTCGACGAGCAGCGGGTCGGCAACGGCGTGCTGCGCCTGCACTACCGCGTGCGGTAGCCGACGGCGTCAGTCGACGGCGTCAGTCGGCGAACTGGCCGGCGTGCCGGCCGCCACCGGGCGCACCGGCGAACGCCTGCGCGAACCCCATCCACCGTTCCGCCTCCGCGCCCGTGACGACGAGCGCGAGGTCGTCGCGGTGGCGACGCTGGGTGACGGCCAGGCAGAAGTCGATCGCCTCGCCCTCGACCCGATCGGCGGCGTCGCCGGGGCCCCACGACCACGTGGAGCCGTCGGGAGCGCGGAGCACCACGTCGATCGGCGTGTCGGGAAGCTCGATGCCGTTGTTGAGGTAGCTGAACGCCCGTGCGCCCACGCCGATGTGCGCCACGTGACGGAGACGGGCGCTCACCAGCGGCGGGAGACCGAGCGCGTCGCGCACGTCCTGACCGTGCGCCCACGCCTCCATCGCACGCGCCGTGATGAACGACATCGCGCTCATCGGCGGCCCGTACCACGGGATGCGCGCCTTCGGATCGAGCGGCGCCGCAGCGGCCGCGAGATGCCCGCGGGCCCGGCGCCACCAGTCGCGCACCTCGGCGCCGGTCATGGCACGGCCGACGGCGGTGTAGCCGGCGATCGGATCGTCGCCCTCGGTGATGCGACGGTCGAGGTCGGCGAGGAACCCGTCGGGATCGAGGATGGCGGTCGTGGCGGCCTCGTCGAAGCCGGCGAGGTGGCTCAGCTGATCGGCGATCGACCAACCCTCGGCGGGGGTGGGCCGGGCGAGACCGGCCTCGTCGAGGTCGGCGACCACGTCGTCGAGCGCAGCGGTCTCCTCGGCGAGGTCGACCAGCAGGTCGTCGTACGCGCTCACTGCCCGGGGGCGGTGGTGACCGCCTGCTGCTGGGTCGGTGCGGTGGTCGCGGTCGTCTTCTTCTTGCCCGTCGGACGCGTGGTCGTGGGCGGCTCGAACGTCGGGGGCGGCGCCACGGTGGGAGGGCTCGACGTGGGCGACGGCTGCACCGCGTCGGTGACCGTCGTCGTGGTCTCCTCCGGCAGGGGCTTGGCGCCCTTCACCTTGGCCGTCTTCGACAGCTGGTCGGGCGCCACGCGGTAGAGCACCGCGAGCTCGGCGTTGCGCATGAGCGTCTTCGGCGGGTTCGCCGGGCCGGCGTACTGGATGGCGACGATGACGTTGCCCACCTGGAAGTAGGTGACGATCTGGATCGTGCCGCCCTTGACCGGGGTGAGCGTGCGGCTCACGTAGTCGGCGGCGAGGGGCTGGTCGCGGCGGTCGTCGCTGATCTTGACCTCGGTGCGGTTCTCGCCCTCGACCTTGAAGAAGCGGCCGTTGTCGCACCCGTCGAACAGGCTGATCATCTCGCGGACGTACTTGCCGGCGTCGTTCTGACGACGCACCTTCACCACCTCGGCCAGCACGAGGGAGTTGTTCTTGCTGTCGACGAACGCCTGCGCCAGGCGGTCGCCCACCTGGTCGCCCGGAGCGACGGTGCCGCCGCAGTAGTTCGCGCCGATGAGCGAGACGCCGGCCACCACGGTGTCGGGCGCGACCGCGTAGCTCTTCGGGAGGTCGTCGAGCGTCACGAGCGCCTGCTCCGCGTCGATCGTGCCCGACAGCGCCTCCTGGTCGAGCGTGACGGCGTCGGACCCGCCGAGGTCGAGGGTGCGCAGCGGATAGCCGAGCGCCATGCCGGCGACGGCCCCGCTGCCGATGACGACGGCGATCAGGGCGACGATGCGGGCCGAGTTGCCGGCGAGCAGCGCGGCACGCCGGCTGGAGCGCGATCGTCCGCGTGAGGGTGCGGACTCCTTGGAGCGGAGCCGTGGTTGCGCGCCGCGGGAAGCCATGGCGCCAACCTAGTGGCGGCGCCTCTCACCCACGTGTCATTCGGGGCCGCCGAAGCGCTCGATCCACGCTGCGGTGGTGTCGTCGTCGATCTTCTGGAAGAGCAGGCCGGGGGCGACGAAGGCCAGCCCCGGCTCGACGTCCAGGATCGTCCCGGCGAGCGACGCGGCCATGCCGTCGAGCGACGGCGCGCCCGGCACCAGCTCCCCCAGCCGATCCGCCGTCGCGGGGATGAACGGCGACGACAACCGCCCGAAGAGACGCGCCAGGCCGAGCGCCGTTCGCAGCGTGACGGCGGCGGCGTCGCGGTCGGTCTTGATGGCCCGCCACGGTTCCCGGGCCTCGAGGTACACGTTGCCCTCGGCCCAGATCGAGCGGAGCGCCTGTGCCGACTTCCGGAACTCCAGGGCGCGCATGTGCGTGTCGTACTCCGCCACCAACGCCGTGAGGCGGTGCACCAGAGCGGTCTCCTCGTCGCCGGGCTCGCCGCCGGCGGGCACCCGGTCGTCGAAGTGCCGCGAGATCTGCGTGGCGCAGCGGTTGACGAAGTTGCCGAGCGTCCCCACCAGCTCCTTGTTGACCGACTCCGCGAACAGCTCCCACGAGAAGCTCGTGTCGTCGCTCTCGGGGGCGTTCGACAGCAGGTACCAGCGCCAGTAGTCGGCGGGCAGCAGCTCGAGCGCGTCGCTCATGAACACGCCGCGGTGGTCGCTCGTCGAGAACTTGCCGCCGTAGTAGTTCAGCCAGTTGAAGCTCTTGAGGTGGTCGACGAGCCGCCACGGCTCGCCCGACCCCATCAGCGTGGCCGGGAAGCCGAGCGTGTGGAACGGGACATTGTCCTTCGCCATGAACTCCGTGTAGATCACGTCCTCCGCGCCGCGGTCGTTGCGCCACCACGACTCCCAGTCGCGATCCGGCTCGCCCGCCGCCGGGCCGGCCTCGGCCCACTCGCGGGTGGCCGAGATGTAGCCGATGGGGGCGTCGAACCAGACGTAGAACACCTTGCCCTCGAACCCGGGACGGTTGACGGGGATGCCCCAGTCGAGGTCGCGGGTGATCCCGCGGTCCTCCAGGCCCTCGTCGAGCCACTTGAGCCCGATCGAGGTGGCGAGCGTCGGCCAGATCCCCACCTTCGACTCGATCCACGGCCGGAGCCGCTCCGCGAGACGCGACTGCAGGAGGTAGAGGTGACGGCTCTCGCGCTCCTCGAGATCGGTGGAGCCGGAGATGGCCGAGCGGGGGTCGATGAGCATCGTCGGGTCGAGCTGCTTGGTGCAGTGCTCGCACTGGTCGCCGCGGGCGCGCTCGTAGCCGCAGTTGGGACACGTGCCCTCGACGTAGCGGTCGGGCAGGAACCGGCCGTCGGCGTTCGAGTAGATCTGGCGGATCACCCGCTCCTCGATGAACCCCTCGGCGTCGAGACGCTCGGCGAAGTGCTGGGTGAGCTCGTGGTTGGCGATGTTGGAGGTGCGGCCGAAGTGGTCGAACGACAGACCGAACCGCTCCCCCAGGTCGCGCTGCACCTCGTGGTTGACGCGGCAGAACTCGGCGACGTCGAGACCGGCGGCGCGCGCCGCCAGCTCCGCCGGCGTGCCGTGCTCGTCGGTGGCGCAGATGAACAGCACCTCCTCGTTCGCCGAACGGAGGTACCGCGAGTACGCGTCGGCGGGCAGCATCGACCCCACGAGGTTCCCGAGGTGCTTCACGCCGTTGATGTACGGCAGGGCGGAGGTGACGAGGTAGCGGGTCATGCGGGAGGGATCGTACCGGCCCCTGTCAGGGGTCAGGCCTAGATTCGGGGCGTGGCCGCGGATCTGCTCTACGCGCTGGACATCGAGACCGACACGTCGGTCGACGGCCTCGACCCGCGCGTCTCCCCCGTCGTCGCCGTCGCGCTCGCGACCGCCTCGGGCACGCAGGTCTTCAGCGGCGGCGAGGCCGACATCCTGCGGCGGCTCGACCGTGCGCTCGACGAGCTCGAGCCCGGGGTGGTCGCCACCTGGAACGGGTCGGCGTTCGACCTGCCGTTCCTCGCCGACCGGGCGCTGGCGTGCGGGGTCGAGCTCGGCCTCGAGGTGCGGCTCGACCCGGGCCTGCGCGGCCGTCCCGACCCGCTGCCCGGGCACACCGGCGCGTACCGGGCGCGGTGGGGCCGGCACGCACCTCGGCGCGTACCGCGTGTACCGCGCCGACGTCGGCGCCAGCCTCGGCCTGTCGTGCGCCCTCAAATCGGTGGCGCGCCTCGTCGGCCTCGACCCCGTCGAGGTCGACCGCAGCGCCATCACCGAGCTCCCGGCCGATCGGCTCGCCGCCTACGTGGCGAGCGACGCCGAGGTCACCCGCGAGCTCGTCCTCCGGCGCTGGCCCGCGTGCGCACCCGGCGTCGACGTGCTCGAGCTGCTCGTCGCGAGCGACGGCGCCTAGCAGCCGACGAGGCGGTCGAGGCCCTTCGGGACGTTCACGGGCAGCGACGTCGTGGTCGCACCGGCCGGGCAGGTGCCGGTCACCCCGTCGGCCATCGTCAGCCACAGCACCGCCATGATCCCCACCACGACGAGCAGGGAGATCAGACGGAACATGACGAAAGTTTGACACGGCCCTCCCCAGCCCGCAGACTCACGAGGTTGTCGGTGGCTCCGGCAACCACATGGAGGGGAACCTATGAAGCGGTCACGCTCGTTGTTGTTGTTCGCGTTGGTCGGCGCCTCGGCGCTCGTCGCCACCGGATGTCCTCCGCAAGGGGGTGCAACGAACCTCCCACCCACCGTCGTGGTGAACGCCACCCCGTCCTCGGGCACGGTGCCCCTCTCGGTGGCCTTCAGCTCGGTCGGGACCTTCGACCCCGAGGGCACGCCGATCACCTACCAGTGGGACTTCGGCGACGGCAGCCCCGTCGACAACAACGCCAACCCCTCGCACACCTACACGGCGGCCGGTAGCTACACCGCCGTCCTCACCGCGATGGACGGCACCACGCTCACGGCGACCGCCTCCACCGTCATCACCGCCGGCGCACCCGTGAACCTGCCGCCGACGGCGGTCGCGACCGCCGGCACCACGGTCGGCCGGGCGCCGCTCACCGTCGCGTTCACCGGCGACCAGTCGTCCGATCCGGAGAACACGACGCTGAGCTACGACTGGAACTTCGGTGACAACACGCCGCACTCGGCCGTCGCCAACCCGTCGCACGTCTACACGGCGGCCGGCAGCTACATCGCCACGCTCACCGTCACCGACGGCGGCGGCGCGACCAACTCGGCCAACACCGCCGAGATCACGGTCAACGCCAACCAGGTGCCGGTCGCGGCATCGTCGGCCACGCCCGCCTCGGGCAAGGAGCCGCTCACGGTGAACTTCAGCTCCGCCGGCACCGCCGACGGCGACGACGCCACCAACACGCTCTCCTACTCCTGGAACTTCGGCGACGGCACCGCGCTCTCCACCGCCGCCAACCCGACGCACGTCTACGCCAACGCCCTCGGCTCCCCGTACACGGCGACGCTCACCGTCACCGACCCGCTCGGCGCGTCCGACACGAGCCAGGAGACCGTCACGGTCAACGCCAACCAGGCGCCCGTCGCCGTGCCGAACGCCGACGTCACCGCCGGCCAGGTGCCGCTCATCGTGAACTTCTTCAGCACCGCCTCCTTCGACGACGGCACCATCGTGAGCCGCCTCTGGGACTTCGGCGGCGGCATCACCTCGAACGCCACGAACCCGCAGTTCACGTTCGGCTCGGTCGGCCTCAAGACGGTGTCGCTCACCGTCACCGACGACAACGGCGTCTCCAACACGGCGACCATCGACATCGACGTGCAGCCGATCCCCAACGTGGCGCCCGTCGCCGTCGGCTCCGCAGCGCCCACCAGCGCCAAGCAGGGCACGACGATCCAGTTCACGGGCGACCAGTCGTCCGACCCGGACAACACGCCCGGCGGCCTCACCTACGCCTGGGACTTCGGTGACGGCGGCACGTCCACCATCGCCAACCCCACCCACGTCTTCACCACGGTGGGCCTCCACAACGTGCAGCTGCAGGTGAAGGACGCCGCCCTCGGCGCCAACACCGTCATCGTCCCCGTCACCACGACGGCCGACCAGCAGCCGACCGCCGTCGCCGGCGGCACGCCGCTCACGGGCAAGGCGCCGCTCAACGTGGCGTTCTCCTCGGCCGGCACCAACGACGCCGACGACGCCACGAACACGCTCACCTATGCGTGGACGTTCAGCGACGGCGGCTCGTCCAACGCCGCGAACCCGGGCCACACCTTCACCACGGCGGGCGCCAAGACGGCCACCCTCAAGGTGACCGACCCGTTCGGCAAGTTCGACACGACCACGGTGAACATCACCGTGACGCAGAACCAGGCGCCGACCGTGGTGGCCAACGGCAGCCCGACGGCCGGCCCGCAGACGCTCACGGTGAACTTCAGCTCGGCGGGCACCGCCGACGTCGACGACGCGACGAACACGCTCACCTACGCCTGGAACTTCGGCGACCCGGCCTCGGGGTCCAACACCTCGACGCAGGCCAACCCGACCCACGCGTACGCCACGCCGGGCTCGTACTCGGCGTCGCTCACGGTGAGCGATCCCTACGGCGGCTCGACCACCTCCGCGGCGATCGCCGTGACGGTCACGGTCGACGCCGACCAGGACGGCGTGTCGCCGCCCACGGACTGCAACGACGCCGACAACACCACCTACCCGGGCGCCCCCGATGCGCTCGACGGCTCGGCCAAGGACAGCAACTGTGACGGCGCCGACGGCACCGTCTCCGACACCGTGTTCGTGAGCACGTCGGGCTCCGACGCCGCAGCGTGCACGCTCGCTGCGCCGTGCCAGACGATCGCCCGTGGCATCCTCGCCGCCGGCACCTCGAAGCACGTCATCCAGGTGTCCAACGGCGCCGGCTTCGCCGGGTTCACCGTCTCGGGCACGTCGGGCCTGACGATCCGGGGCGGCTTCGCCACCGACTTCAAGTCGAGGACCGGCACCACCACCTCCACCGGTGGCGTCACGCTCGGGGCCAACACCAGCCTCGCGCTGCAGTTCCTCACCATCGTGGGCCCCGGCGGCATCAACACCACCGGCATCACGGCCACCGGCGGTTCCGCCACGCTCAGCAACGTCACCGTGAACAGCGGCACGGCGGCGGGCGCCGGCAGCAGCGCCTACGGCATCCGTGCCCTCGGCGGTGTCGCGCTGACCATCAACAGCAGCAGCATCACCGCCCAGCCCGGCATCGCCGGCACCTCGGGCACCACGCCCTCGGGCGCCCTCACCGCCGGCACCAACGGCAGCAGCGGCGGCAACGGCGGCAACCACGCCGTGCCCGGCGGCGCCGGCCCCGGCGGCGGCGCCAACAGCGGCGGCAACGGCGGCAACGGTGACGGCTCCTCCGGCGTCGGCGGGGCCAACGGTGGCGCCGGCGGTGGCGGCGGCTGCAACAACTGCACGTCCAACAGCAACTACAGCGGCGGCGGCGCTGCGGGCGGCGCAGCCGGCCCGAACGGCGCCACCGGCGCCATGGGTGCCGCCAGCCAGCTGGCGTTCGGCTCCTCTTCACCCCGACCGCGGCCACCAACGGCGGCACCGCCGGCAACGGCGGTGGCGGCGGTGGCGGCGGCGGCGGCGATGTCGTACCTGCGACGCCACGCTCTGCGCCGGTCAGTGGACCGGTGGCGGCGCCGGCGGTGGTGGCGGCGGCGGTGGCCAGGGCGGCGGCGGCACCGCCGGTACGGCCGGCGGCGGCTCGTTCGCCGTGTACAGCCAGAACTCCACGGTCACCATCGACGCCAACACGACCATCACGGCCGGCAACGGCGGCGCCGGTGGCGCCGGCGCCATCGGCCAGGCCGGTGCCAGCGGTGGCTCGGGCGGTTCGGGCGGCTCCGGCGTGAAGGCCGACTGCTGCACCGGCACCGGCGGCAGCGGCGGCAGCGGCGGCGCTCCGAACACCAACGGTGGCGGTGGCGGCAACGGCTCCGCCGGCACGTGCTGCAACGCCGCCTCGGGCGGCGGTGGCGGCGGTGCCGGTGGCGGCAACGGTGGCCGCGGCGGCTCGGGCGGCGGCGGCGCCGGTGGCCCCAGCGTCGGCCTCATGAAGGTCGGCACGGGCGCCATCACCTTCGCCGGCAACACGGCGACGCAGATCACCACCGGGAGCGGTGGTGCAGGTGGCGCCTCGCCCAACGGCGGCAACGCCGGTGCGACGGGTACGACGGGCAAGTCCGCCTCGGCCTGATCCGCACCAGCTGATCATCTGATCCACGACGATGGCGTCGGTCGTGTCCTGCGGGGCACGGCCGGCGCCATCGTCGCGTCCGGGACGACTGTCAGTGCCCGGTGGGACACTCGGTCATCGGTCGCCATCGCCGTCTCGGTGGCCCGCCCCACACCTCCGAGCCCCGGCACGCCCCATGGCCTCCGCCGCCCGTCCTGCTGCGCCACTCGGCGCCGCAACCCTGCGAACCGTCGCCACCCGTCTCGCGGCGGGTCCGCCCGGCACGCTGCACGCCATCGTGCGCACCTCCCGCGGCGCCACCACGTCCCTCGTGGGCCCGATCGTCGACCCCGACGATCTCATCGGCGTCGACGCGCCGCCCGGCTGGCGCGGCCTCGCCATCGTGTTGGCGGGCGCATCGACCGCACTCGATCCGGCCGACGCCGCGGTATCGGCCGACGGGGTCACCCTGTCGCTCGCGATCGATCGTGGCGGCTCGCTGGAGGTGGCGCTGCGCACGCCCGCGGGCATCGCGCCCATCGACGATCCCGGCTCGAGCTCGGGGTTCCTCGTCGACGTGGCACGCCGGGTGTTCGGCCTGCCCACCCTCGGCCCGGTGCCGGGGCCCGAGGCACTCGTCACGGCCTGCTGGCTCGAGCAGCTGCTCGACCGGGTGGCCGACCCGTCCTGCGGCCGCATCCGGTCGTGGGCCGACGCGCTCGCGCTCCACCCGTTGGCGCCCGCGCCCGGCACCGGCTCGCTCACGCCCGACGAGCTCGCCCGCCTCACGCTGCTCGCGGCCGGCGAGTCGCCGTGGTCTCGCCTGCACCGCTCCATCGTCGAGCGCGAGGTCGCGCCGGTCGGCCTCACGCCGGCGCAGGTGGCGTGGATGGATTGGCCACTGTTCGCCCGGTGGACGCTCGGCGTTCACCGCGGCGTCACCGAGCTGCTCGAAGATCTGACCCTGTTCGCCGACGGCCCCCTGCTCCGCGACGTTCGGTACACGGTTTCCGCCGTGGGCTGGCTAGGGTTCGCGGATCGCGCGGCGCCGAGTTCGACGGGAGACGAATGAGCCAAGTCAGTTTCAGCCATGTGTCGAAGCACTTCGGCGACAGCGTGGCCGTCGACGACCTCACGCTCGACATCGGCGACCGCGAGTTCATGGTGCTCCTCGGCCCGTCCGGGTGCGGCAAGACGACGGCGCTCCGCATGATCGCCGGCCTCGAGTCGGTGACGAGCGGCGAGCTGCGCATCGGCGACCGCGTCGTCAACGACGTGCCCGCGACCGACCGCGACATCGCGATGGTGTTCCAGAGCTACGCGCTCTACCCGCACATGACCGTTCGGCGGAACATCGAGTCGCCGCTGGTCGCGCGCCGCACCGGTCGGGTCGACGCCGCCGAGCGCGCCAAGCGCGTGCAGGACGCGGCCGACGTCCTGGGCCTCGGTGACCTGCTCGACCGCAAGCCCGGCGCACTGTCGGGCGGTCAGCGCCAGCGCGTCGCCCTGGCCCGCGCCATCGTGCGCCGGCCCGAGGTGTTCCTCATGGACGAGCCGCTGTCGAACCTCGACGCCAAGCTGCGCACGCAGACCCGCCTCGAGCTCGTCGACCTCTGGCGTCGGCTCGAGACCACCTTCATCTACGTCACCCACGACCAGGTCGAGGCCATGACGATGGGGTCGAAGATCGCCGTCATGTCGGCCGGTCGACTGCAGCAGGTCGGCGCGCCCCAGGCGGTGTACGAGCGCCCGGCCAACCTGTTCGTCGCCGCCTTCATCGGCAGCCCCCCCATGAACCTCGCCGCCGGCGTCGTCGAGTCGCCGCAGTGGGCATCGGTCACCGGTGGCCACGTCCCCTTCGCCGTCGCCGGGTCCACCGCCTCGGGCGGGTCGGTCACCGTCGGCGTCCGCCCCGAGCACGTGCGGCTCGCCGCTCCCGGCGAGCAGGGCCACGTCGCCGCGACCGTGGCCACCGTCGAGCTCCTCGGCCACGAGCGTCACGTCATCTGCACCGTCGGCGACCAGCGGTGGGTGGTGCGTCAGGACGCCGATGCCGGCTCGGTCGCGGTCGGCGATGCCGTGGTGCTCGTCGTCGACCCCGCCCACGTGCACGTCTTCGACACCGCCACGACCGAACGGTTGAACTGATGCCGGCCGTCGTCGCACGAAGCCGCAGGGCGAAGGAGGCGGTGCTCGGCTACTCGCTGCTCGCGCCGCTGCTGCTCATCTTCGCGGCGTTCGCGTACTACCCCTTCTACCGGATCATCCACTTCGCGCTGTACCAGAAGTTCGGCAACAGCAACGACGAGTCGTTCGTGGGCCTGGCGGGCGTGTGGGACGTCCTGCGCAGCGACGACTTCCTCTCCGGTCTCTGGATCACCATCAAGTTCATGCTCTACACCGTGCCGGCGGGCCTGGTGCTGGGCGTGCTCATGGCCACCGCCGCGCATCGCCGGTTGCGCGGCATCAAGATCTTCCAGACGATCTTCTCGTCGACCGTCGCTTCGTCGGTGGCCGTGTCGTCGGTGGTGTTCCTCACGCTCGTCAACCGCCAGGCCGGCTTCTTCCAGAACGTGGGCTGGCTCAACATCGAGACACCGGCCGGCGCCATGCGCGGCGTGGCGCTGAGCTCGGTGTGGCAGAACGTCGGCCTCACGTTCATCATCGTGCTCGCCGGCATGCAGGCGATCCCCGACGAGATCAACGAGGCGGCGACGCTCGACGGGTACGGACCGGTGCGGCGCTTCTTCCGGGTCACCGTGCCGATGATCTCGCCGACGCTGCTGTTCCTCGCCGTCGTGCTCGTGGTGCAGGCGCTGCAGGCGTACGCGCAGATCGAGATCCTCACGCTCGGCGGGCCCAACCGCTCCACCGAGACGCTCCTCTACAAGATCACCAGGCTGCAGGGCCGCACCGACCTGCAGACCGGCGCCTCGATGGCGATCGGGCTGTTCCTCCTCACCCTCGTGGTGTCGGCCGGGCAGTTCCTGATGCTCAACCGGAGGGTCCACTATGACAACTAGTCGGACGCGCTCCCGTCTCGGCGCCGCGGGCTGGTACCTCCTCCTCACCCTGCTGGCGCTGCTGGTGCTCTTCCCGGTGTACATGACGTTCATTCGTGCCATCTCCGGCGGCGCGGCCTCGCTCTTCCAGAAGAAGCCGTCGCTCCTGCCCGTCGCCACCGACTGGAGCTCGTTCTGGAACGCGTTCACCGAGGGCGAGCTCGGCATCCCCATCCTGCAAAGCCTGTTCGTCACCGCCATCATCGTGGTCGCCCAGACGGTCACCTCCACGATGGCCGCCTACGCCTTCGCGTTCCTCGACTTCCCGTTCAAGAAGACGCTGTTCGCCCTGGTCATCGGCACGTTGCTGCTGCCCATCGAGGTCACGCTCATCGCCAACATCCAGACGATGTACGACCTCAACCTGATCAGCATCAACGACCCCACCTACCTCCGCACGCTGGGAGCGCTCACCATCCCGTTCCTGGCCACGGCGCTCGGTGTGTTCCTCATCCGGCAGGGGTTCCTCGGCATCCCCGGCGACCTGCTCGACGCCGCCCGGCTCGACGGGTACAGCGACCTCAAGTTCATGTGGCGCATCGCCGTGCCCGTCACCCGCCCGATCGTGGCCTCGTTCGTGGTCATCTCGTTCCTGGGCGCCTACAACCAGTACGTGTGGCCACGCTTCGCCGTGAAGCGCAGCGACTACCAGACCATCCAGATCGCGCTGCGGGGCTTCCTCACGGAGAACCCCAACCAACTCAACTGGGGCTTCGCAGCCGCCCTCATCGCCGCCGTGCCCGTGCTCCTGCTGCTCCTGGCCTTCCAGAAGCAGCTCGTGCGGGGCCTCACCGCCGGCGCCGTCAAATAAGGAGCCCCCGAATGAAGTTCCGTTCCCGTTTCGCCGTCGTGGCACTGAGCGTCGTGGTGCTCGCCACGGCCTGTGGCCCCGGCAAGAAGTCGGCGAGCTCGCCGAGCAAGTCCAACGGTGGTGTCACCGAGTCGACGCTGCCCAACTGTCCCGTCGACGCCTTCAAGAAGTCGTCCACGCCCACCGAGGTGGTGCTCTGGACGTCGTACGTCGGCAACACGATCGCCGCGCTCACCAAGATCGTCGACGCGTACAACGCGAGCCAGACCAAGGTGCACATCCGCCTCGAGTCGCAGGGCGTCAACTACGAGGAGCTGCGCAAGAACTACGACGCAGGTCTCGCGGCGGGCCAGCTGCCGGCGCTCGTCGCCGGTGAGGACACCTGGACGCAGTACATGATCGACAACACGAAGACGCTGCCGGCGCAGTCGTGCATCAACGCCGACAAGGACCCGCGGGCCAAGATCGACGACCTGCTGCCCGGCATCAAGGCCGCGTACTCCGTCGGTGGCGTGCAGTGGCCGGCGGCCTTCGGCGCCTCCACCGTGGTGCTGTACTACAACCGCAACCACTTCAAGGCCGCCGGTCTCGACCCCGACAAGCCGCCGACCAACCTCACCGAGCTCCGTGCCGCCGCCGAGGCGCTCAAGAAGGTCCCGGCGCCCGACGGCCCGGCCGGCGAGCCCCTCGCGATGAAGCTCGACCCGTGGTTCGTCGAGAACATGCTCGCCGCCGAGAACCAGACGATCGTCAACCACGACAACGGTCGCGACGGCAACCGCGCCACCGAGAGCACGATCGAGTCGAAGTCGGCCGACACCGCGCTCAACTGGCTGGCCTCCATGAAGCAGGACGGTCTGCTCAACGCGATCTCGAGCCAGTCGCTCATCGACCACTACGTCGCCGTGGCGACGCAGAAGTCGTCGATGCTCCTCGAGACGTCCACCGCGGCGACGATCATCGACCAGGTCACCTCGTCGGCGGGCGGCCTCAAGCTGTCCGACGTCGTCGACGCCGAGACGGCCAAGAAGTTCGCCGCCTTCGACGGCCTGACGGTGCCGTTCAAGGTGGGCGTCGCCCAGGTGCCGGGCATCACCGTGTCGGGCAAGGGCCAGGCCGGCGGTTCGGCCTTCTACATGACGAATACCGGCAGCAAGGAAGTGCAGTCGGCTGCCTGGGACTTCATGAAGTACTTCAACCAGACCGACAACCAGGTCATCTGGACGAGCCAGGGCAGCTACCTGCCGGTGCGGGCCAGCGCGCAGAAGGCGCTCAACGACGATCCGGCATGGGGCGCCAGCCAGCGGGGCCAGTGGATCACCACGGCCTACGACAGCATGAAGGGCCTCTCCGCCGACTTCCCCGGCCCGCTCATCGGCCCGTACGACAAGTTCCGCGACATCGAGCGGGCGATGCTCGAGACGATCGCCCTCGGCGACGCGTCCACGGCGGAGGCCAACGTGAAGCCGGCCCTCGCCACGGCGACCAGCGCGATCAACGACGCGCTGACCAAGTACAACCAGACCAACAAGTAGGTCAGATCAGCCGCAGTCGGCGCCCGAGGTCGCTCTGGAAGCGGCCCTCGGGGTCGACGCGGTGGCGGATCTCCTGCCACTCGCCGAGGCGCGGGTACATGGCCTCCATGTGCCTCGCGCTGACGCGGCTGTCCTTGGCGAGGTAGATGCGACCGCCGGCGGCGACCACCTCCTCGTCGAGGCGATCGAGCAGTGGGCCGAGGCCCGGGTCGCCGAGGGGCGCGTCGAACGCCAGCGTCCATCCACTCGACGGGAACGAGAGGTGGCCCTCGTTGCCGGGGCCCATCCGCTTGAGCACGGCGAGGAACGACGGCGTTCCGGCGTCGCTGAGCGCCTCCAGCGACGAGCGCACCACGTCACCCGCAGCGTCGGGTACGACGAACTGCCACTGCAGGAAGCCGCGCGGGCCGTACACCCGGTTCCACTCCTCGACGAGGTCGAGCGGGTGGAAGAACTGCGTGATGGTCTGGAGGTGGTCGCGGCGCTTGGCCGGCGCCTTGCGGAACCACAGCTCGTTGAACGCCCGGGCGGTGAGCGTGTTGATCATGCCGGACGGCACCACCGGCGGCAGCGTGGCCAGCGAGTTCGACACGAACTGAAGCGGGTCGCCGGCGTACTTCGCCGGCAGCTCGTCGCGGCGTGCGAACCGGCCGCGGTCGAGCACCGAGCGCCCGAGGCCGGTGCCGGTCGTCATGATGTCGATCCAGGCGACGGAGTAGTCGTAGCGGTCGTCGCCCTCGACCATCAGGGCCATGACCTCGTCGAGGTCGGCCGCCCGGTCGGTGTCGACCACGAGGCGGCTCGACTCGATCGCCTTCATGCGGAAGGTCGCGTCGAGCACCAGGCCGGTGAGGCCCATGCCGCCGGCGGTGGCCCAGAACAGGTCGGGGTCGGAGGCGCGGCTGACGTCGAGCACCTCGCCGGTGCCGACCAGCAGCCGGAACGACTCGACGTGGTTGCACCACGAGCCCGCCTGGTGATGGTTCTTGCCGTGGATGTCGGCGGCGATCGCCCCGCCGACGGTCACCTGGCGGGTGCCCGGCGTGACGGGCACGAACCAGCCCATGGGCACGAACCACTCCATCAGCTGCTCGAGCGACGTGCCGGCGCGGGCCGTGACCAGGCCTGCCGAGGGGTCGAAGTCGAGCACCCCCACCGCAGTGGTGCCGTCGGCGACGACGCCGCCGGAGTTCTGCGCGCCGTCGCCGTAGCCGCGCCCGAGGCCCCGCCCGAGCATGCCGCGTGGCGACTCCCCCAGCGCGTCCTGCAGCTCGGCGAGGTCGAGCATCGACGTCATCGCCGCCGAGGTCGGAGCCGTCCGGCCCCATCCGCTGAGGAGCCGACGGGCGTGCACCCTCGAACGCAGGTCAGCCGGAGACATAGAACCCGATCCCCACGAGCACGGCCCACATCACGCCGATGATCTGCAGCTGCCGGTCCTTCATCAGGAGCTCCTCCGGCGCCGACCCCTCGCCCAGCTCGACGAGCAGGCCGTAGCGCAGGATGGCCACGAGGAACGGCAGGATCGACACGAGGAACCACACGGCGCCGGGGCTCGACGCGGTGGAGTTGGCGAGCGCGACACCCGTCGCGGGCTCGGCCTTCTCGAATGCCCACTCCATGTACCCGACCAGCACGATGCCGGCCGACACCGCCTGGAGGAACCGCAGGTAGTTCTCCGTGTACACGCCCAGCGTGCGGCGAATGCCCTCGGTGCGGTCGCCGAGCTCCCGCTTCTCCGCGAGCCGCTTGCCGACGGCGATGAAGAGCGCCCCGAAGCAGCTGATGATGAAGAACCACTTGGAGATGCCCACGTCGACGGCGTAGGCGCCGCCGAGCAGGCGGAGGATGAACCCACCGGAGAGCGCGACGACGTCGAGCACCGGCTCGTTCTTCAGCCAGAAGGAGTAGAGCGTGGTCTGCACCGCGTAGATGCCGACGACCAGGCAGAACTGCCAATTGCGCCACAGGCCGAGGCCGAGGCCACCCAGGAGGAGCACGACCGACGAGGCGATCGCCAGCTGCACCGACACGATGCCGGCGGCGATGGGCCGGTTGCGCTTGGTGGGGTGACGCCGGTCGGACTCGACGTCGACGGAGTCGTTGATGAGGTAGGTGCTGCTGGCCACCATCGAGAACGCGACGAAGGCGAGCAGGCTCTGGCGCACCGCGATGAAGTGGAAGTCGACGCCGCCGTCGGCGCCGCGCGAGAAGAAGGCGTTGCCCGCGGCGGGGGCGATGAAGACGAGCGCGTTCTTCGCCCACTGCTTGGGACGGCAGGCCTTGAGCAGGCCGCGTGCGAGGCCCATCTGGGACCCGGTCGTGGGGGTGGCGGTAGTCATGGGCGAGGACACTGTATCGGGAGGCAATCGAACCGACGGGGCCGATCAGCCCACGATCAGGTGAAGGATTCGCAACTGCTCGGCGTCGGGTGGCGCCCCGAGCTCGGAGTAGAAGCGGCCGCGGGGCATCTGCGACCAGGCGAAGCACTCGGCCCAGTCGCCGGCGCCGCTCGAGAAGTCGTCGGCGCCCGACGCGACCCACCATCCGGCGTCGGCATCGCGGCTCCGGGTCAGGTTCCACAACCGGTGGTCGGCGTCGTCGAGCAGCGAGACGTCGACCGCGTGGCCCAGCTCGTGGGCGGTGACGTGCACGTAGTCGTCCAGCGTGAGGCCGTCCCGGCGGTAGATCTGGATGGTCTGGGTGCGCGGGAACGTGCTCCCCCGGTAGCCGGCCCGGGGCGGCAGGAACTCGATGCGCCAGCCCGGGAGGCGGTGCACCCAGTCAAAGGGGATGCGGGCGAGGACGGCGGCCCGCAGTGCCGCGTCGCTCGTGGGCACGGTGTCGGGCGCCGCCGCAGCGGGAGCAGCCGCAGCGGGAGCGGCCGCAGCGGGCGCGGCGGGAGCCGGAGCCTCCACGCTCGACCGCTCGATGCTGATGCCCTCCACCCGCGTGGGCACGGTGGTCGTGGGCACGGTGGTCGTGGGCACGGGCGCCGCCCGACCCGTGCTCGCCGGGCCGGCCTCGCCGGCGAGGGCGGAGGTGACCATCAGCGCGCTGAGCAGCGTGGCGCGCACCAGGATGCGGCCGCCGGCAGCGAGCGTGCGGGGGAATCCGGCCATGGAGCGACCGTAACGATCGGTATCTTTCGTGTCATTACATATCTTTCCGAGTACCGGAGGCTGCTCCAGCAGCGCGATTCGTGGCATCCCTCGAAACGAGGGGGTAGACCGCACGCATGAGGATGAGTGGGTCCCGTGGCATGACGCTGCGCCGGCGAGCGCTCAGCGTGGGCGGCGTCGCGGTCGCCGTCGTCGCCCTCGCGCCGCTCCTCGTCGTGGCGCTCCCCGTACTGGCACTGGTCGACCTGGCGACGGGGAAGCCCTCCCTCCCCATGGCCCGGCTCGCGGTGTTCGGGCTCTGGTACCTCGGCTGGGAGGTCGTCGCCGTCGCCGCCGCCTCCGCCCTCTGGGTCGCCTCGGGGTTCGGGTGGCGCATCCACTCCCCCCGCTTCCTCCTGGCGCACCGCCGCCTGCAGACCACGTGGGTGGTCTCGCTCCTCGGCGCGGCCCGCCGGGTGCTGCGGCTCGATCTGCAGATCGAGGGCGCGGAGCACCTCAGCGACGGCCCCCTCGTGGTCCTCTGCCGCCACGCGAGCCTCGTCGACACGCTGATCCCCGCCCGCCTGCTCCTCACGCAGGGCCTCGGGGTGCGCTACGTGCTGAAGGACGACCTCATGTGGGATCCGGCGCTCGACATCATCGGGCACCGCCTCCCGAACTACTTCGTCGACCGGTCGAGCCCCGATCCGGAGGCCGAGGCGCTGGCGATCGGCCGGCTCGCGGCGGGCGCCGCGGCAGACGAGGCGGTCGTGATCTTCCCCGAGGGCACGCGCTGGTCACCGGGCAAGCGCCGCCGTGTGATCGACTCCCTCCACGAACGCGAGCCGGAACGGGCCCGCCGCGCCGAGCGCAACGTGTTCACGATGCCGCCGCGATCGCGCGGCACCCTCGCGATCCTCGCCGGCGCGGCCGACGCCGACGTGGCGGTCGTCGCGCACACCGGGCTGGAAGGGCTGTCGGGCCCCAAGGAGGCGCTCCGGGCCCTCCCCCTCCGCCATCCCGTGCGGGTGTCGATCCGCCGCATCCCCCGCGCCGAGGTGCCCGAGGATCCCGCCGGGCAGCGGGCGTGGCTGCACGACCAGTGGGATCAGGTGGAGGACTGGGTGTCGCGCAACACGGCGCTCATGTCCGACACGGCCCGCAGTGTGCCCCTCACCGTGCCCGTCACCTTCGACCGCCCGACGCGGGGCCGGTAGGGCACCGCGACCTCCTCGATCCGCCACCCGGCGTCGCCGGCCCGGATCACCATCTCGAGCGGCCACCCGAAGCGCCGATCGGCGACGCCGAGCGCCAGCAGTGCGTCGCGCCTCATCGCCCTCATCGGCCCGAGATCGGTGACCGGCGCGCCGGTGATCCGGCGGATGCGGCGGGCGAGGAAGCGGTTGGCCAGGCGGGCGTGCGGTGGCCAGGCACCGCGGGTCTCGGCGCGGCGAGCGCCCATCACCAGGTCGGCACGCCCCGCGAGCACCGGGTCGCACACCGACGGGAGGTCCTGCGGATCGAGGCTCGCGTCGGCGTCGCAGAAGGCGATCACGTCGGCCGTCGCCGCCGTCAGGCCGGCGAAGCAGGCGGCGCCGAACCCCCGCTGCGGCTCGGTCACGACCAGCGCGCCGAGGCGCTCCGCGACCTCCGCTGTGCCGTCGGTGGAGCCGTTGTCGACCACGATCGTCCGGTAGCCCTCGGGCATCCGGGGCAGGACCCACTCCAGCGCCTCGGCCTCGTCGAGAGCGGGAAGGATCACGTCGACGAGCGGTGGCACGGCGTCACGCTAGGCGAGCATCTAACGTTCGGACCCGATGCGGCGGTCGGGGATGTCCTGGGGATTCGGCGTCGCCGGGGTGGTCGTCGCGTTCGCGCTCGTGTGGCCGCACCTGTGGAAGGTGCCGGAGCACGACGGTGTGCACGCCAAGCCGTTCGTCGGTTCGTGGGACGTCCACGACCTGAGCGGCCTCCGATTCGCAGTGTTCTGCGCCGGGATCATCCTCTGGATCTGGCCCCGGTTCACCGCCTCGATCGCCGGCTGGCGGCTCGCCCTGGCGAGTGGCGCCGCGTCGGTGGTGTGGGCGGTCGCGTTGGCGGGCTCGCCGGGCATCGACGCGATCTGGGCGCCGATGGCCGAGCGGCACGGCTACCTCGGCGTCGCCGAGCGGCTGCAACCGTCGGCGTTCCTGCGCCACTTCGTCGCGAACGCCGACGGATACCCGATCCACGTGAAGGGCCACCCGCCGGGCGCTCCCCTGCTCTTCCACTGGCTGTCGGCGATCGGGCTGGGCGGGCCGCGGTGGGCCACGGTGCTCGTGCTCGTCGTGTGGGGTCTCGGCGTCGCCGCCGTCCTCGTGGCCACGGCGGAGGTCGCCGGGACCGACACGGCTCGCCGGGCGAGCGGCGCCGTCGCGTTCGTCCCCGCGGTCGTGTGGGCGGCCACGTCGGCGGACGCGCTGTTCGCCGGGGCCATGGCCGTCTCGCTCGCCGCCGTGGTGGTGGCGTCGGGGCGGCGTGACGTGTGGGGCGACGTGCTCGCCGTGCTCGGCGGCGCCGCTGCGGCGTTCAGCCTCCACCTCTCGTACGGCCTCGCTCCCCTGCTGCTCGTCGCGGTGGCCGTGATCGCGATGCGCCGACGGTGGCGCACCGCCGTGGCCGCAGCCGTCGGCGGCGCGGCCGTGACGGCGGCGTTCGTGGCGTTCGGGTTCTGGTGGCTGGACGGTCTGGAGGCGACGCGCGGCTTCTACCACGAGGGCATCGCGCTCAACCGGCCCTACGGCTACTTCACGTTCGCGGGCAACCCCGGCGCGCTGGCGATCTCGATGGGTCCGCCGGCGATCGGCGGGCTCGGCATCGCCGTCACCGGGTTCGTGCGCGGCAGGCGGCGCCGCGAGCTCCCCGAACACTGGGAGCGCGCGATCCTGCCGCTCGCGGTCCTCGTCGCCGTGCTCGCCGCCGACCTCTCGGGCCTGTCGAAGGCCGAGGTCGAGCGCATCTGGCTGCCGTTCGTGCCGTGGCTCGCAGCGGCAGGCGCGCTCGTGTGGACGGGCATCCGTCGCCCGACGTCGTACTCGCAGCGGTGCTGGCTCGGCGCGTCGCTCGCCCTCGGCCTCGGCATCCAGGCCGTGCTGGTGTCACCCTGGTGAGCGTGCAACGGATCCTGGTCACCGGTGGGTGCGGTTTCATCGGCTCGGCGATCGTCGACCAGCTCGTGGAGCGCGGGCTCGACGTCGTCGTGCTCGACAACCTCACAGCCGACGTCCATCCGTCGCGACCGGACTACCTGCGCGCCGACGTCCGCTACCTCGAGGCCGACGTCCGCGACCCCGGGGCGTGGGCGACGGCCCTCGACGGGGTGGACGCCGTCTGCCACCAGGCGGCCAAGGTCGGCCTCGGCGTCGATTTCGGCGACGCGCCCGCCTACGTCGGCGACAACGACGTCGGCACCGCGGCCGGGCTCTGGGCCATGCACCGCGCCGGCTTCGACGGTCGCATCGTGCTGGCCTCGTCCATGGTCGTGTACGGGGAGGGCCGCTACCGCTGCGACGAGCACGGCATCGTGCGGCCGGCCCAACGCCGGGTCGAGCGGCTCGACGTCGGCGACTACGAGCCGCCGTGCCCGCGCTGCGACGCACCGCTCGCCTGGACCCTCGTCGACGAGGACGCCCCCACCGACCCCCGCAACGTGTACGCCGCGACGAAGCTGCACCAGGAGCACCTGTGCTCCGCCTTCGCCCACGAGCACGGCACCACGGTGACGTCCCTCCGCTACCACAACGTGTACGGCCCGCGGATGCCCCGGGACACGCCCTACGCCGGGGTCGCCGCCATCTTCCGCAGTGCGCTGGAACGGGGCGAGTCGCCGCGGGTGTTCGAGGACGGCGGCCAGATGCGCGACTTCGTGCACGTGGACGACGTCGCCCGCGCCAACGTGGCGGCGCTGACCACCTCCACCCCGTACGACGGTGCGCTCAACGTCGCCAGCGGCTCACCGCACTCGGTGCTCGACATGGCCGAGGCCCTCTGCGACGCGGCCGGGTCGGTTCGGCCCACGGTCGTCGGCGGTCACCGTCTCGGCGACGTGCGCCACGTGGTGGCGAGCGCCGACCGGCTCGCCGATGCGCTCGGCGTGCGGGCGCAGGTGGCCTTCGCCGACGGGATGGCCGAGTTCGTGAACGCGCCGCTCAGGCGGCCGGCATCGGCAGACGCACCGTGAAGCGGCAGCCGCCGTCGACGTTGCGCACGTCGATGACCCCGGCGTGGGCCTCCACCAGGCCCCGAGCGATGGCCAGGCCCAACCCGCCACCACCGTGGGCCGGCGTGCGGGCGCTGTCGCCGCGGTAGGCGAGGTCGAACACCCGCTCGATGTCGGTGTGCGGGATGCCGCCGCACCCGTCCTCCACCGCCAGCTCCGCGTGCCCACCGGTGTGGCGCACCTCGACCTTCACGACGCCGCCGGCCGGCGTGTGGCGGATCGCGTTGTCGAGCAGGTTCTGCACCACGCGCAGCATCTCCGGGGACGACACGTCGAGCTCGGGGGCCGGTCCGACCAGCTCGCCCGTGAGCTCCACGCCCTTCGCGCCGGCGGTCGGCGCGGCCGAGGCGACGGCGTCGGACACGAGGTCACCCAGCGAGATCCGCTCCACGGCGAGGCTCACCCGCTCGACCTGCAGACGCGACAGCTCGAAGAGGTCGTCCACGAGGCGGGCGAGCCGTTCGGCCTCCACCTGGATCCGCCGGTGGTACCCCGCCACCGTCTCGGGATCGTCGACGACGCCGTCGGACAGCGCCTCGGCCATCACCCGGATGCCCGCGAGCGGGGTGCGCAGGTCGTGACTCACCCACGCGACGAGCTCACGCCGCGACCGCTCGAGGGCCTCCTGCCGCTCGTGCCCGGCGGCGATCATGAGGCGGCGGCGCTCGAGCTCGTCCACGAGCCGGAGCGTGGCCACGACGCCCACGACGCCGGCGCCGCAGATCACGACGGCGAGCGCGCTGAGGTCGTGCGGCGACACGAACATCGAACGGGCGGCGATCCAGGCACCGACGCTGAGGCTCAACGCCGGCGTGAGCGCGATCACCGACGCGCGGAACCGCACGCCGGCACGGCGCGTCATCCAGCGCTCGCTGATCGGGGTCACGATCACGACGCTCAGCAACCAGCACCCGAGCGCGACGCCGAACGAGATGGCGATGAGCACGCCGGCGTCGCCCGCGGGGATGCCGGTGGCGACCGCGACGAGTGCAGCGCCCAGCAGCCCGGCCACGACGACCGCCGCGTACAGCCGCCGCTCGGAGGTCACGCCGCGCCTCCCCACCGGTAGCCGATCCCCCACACCGTGGTGATGCGGCGCGGGTTGCCGGCGTCGACCTCGATCTTCTCGCGGAGCCGGCGCACGTGGACGGTGACGGTGGACGAGTCGCCGAAGCTGTAGCCCCACACCGACTGCAGCAGGTCCTCCCGGCGGAAGGCCCGCCCCGGGTGGCGCATCATGAACACCAGCAGCTCGAACTCCCGGGCCGTGAGCGCCACCGGCTCGCCACCGACGGTCGCCTGCCGTCCGGCGACGTCGACCACGAGGTCGTCGTCCACCAGCTCGGACGGCGTGCCGGGCACCGCGCCCGCCAGCGGACCGCTGGCCCGGCGCAGCACGGCCTTCACGCGGGCGGTGAGCTCCTTGGCCGAGAACGGTTTGGCGACGTAGTCGTCGGCGCCGAGCTCGAGGCCGATCACGCGGTCGCTCTCGGAGCCCTTCGCCGTGAGCATGATCACCGGCGTCGGCGACGCGGCGCGCAGCCGGCGGCACACCTCGAGCCCGTCCATGCCGGGCAGCATCAGGTCGAGGACGACGAGCATGGGCGGGTCGGCGAGCGCCCGGTCGAGCGCCTCGGCGCCGTCGGACACCGTCTCGGTCGCGTAGCCCTCCAGCTGCAGGTAGCGGCTCACCACCTCGGCGACGTTCGGATCGTCGTCGACGATGAGGATGCGATCGGGAGCCACGGGCTCAGCGTAGGTGCCGACCGCCGAGCCGCCCCGCCCGCACCCCTCCCCGAGGCGAGTGTTTCGAATTCCGTAAGCGCCGGGCAGTACCTGGGAATGCAACGACACCGTATGGTCCGGAGGATGTTCATGATCGTCATGGCGAAGGAGCCGGTGCCCGGTCGGGTGAAGACCCGCCTGTGCCCGCCGTGCGATCCCCAGGGGGCGGCCGACCTCGCCGCAGCCGCCCTCGCCGACACGCTCGACGCAGCGCTCGACAGCGGCGCCGACGAGGTGGTGCTCGCGCTCGACGGTCGGCCGGGCGACTGGTGCCCCGACGGCGTGCGGATCGTGCCGCAGTGCGACGGCACGTTCGACCGGCGCCTGGCCCACGCGTGGAGCACGGTGGGCGGTCCGGCGGTGCAGATCGGCATGGACACCCCGCAGGTGACGGGCGCGCTGCTCGACCACGCGATGGAGACGCTCACCTCACCCGGCACCGACGCCGTGCTGGGCGACGCGCACGACGGCGGCTGGTGGATCATCGGCCTCCACTCGGCCGACCCCGCCGTCTTCGACGGCGTGCCGATGAGTCGACCCGACACCGGAGCGCTCCAACGGGCGCGCCTCGCGCAGCTCGGCCTGTCGGTGCGCGATCTCCCGTCCC
Source organism: Acidimicrobiales bacterium (assembly GCA_046331245.1). Taxonomy (GTDB): domain Bacteria; phylum Actinomycetota; class Acidimicrobiia; order Acidimicrobiales; family Microtrichaceae; genus SSF14. The sequence continues at coordinate 248,824 of JAXLRH010000005.1, forward strand.
TCACCGACGTCGACACGTTCGACGACGCGCTGGCGGTGGCCGCACTCGCTCCGACGACCCGATTCGCGCAGGTGATGGCATGACCGCCGTCGTGAGCCGGGCCGCGCTGCACAGCCGCTGCGGCGAGGTGGTTCCGCTCGACGTCGAGAGCTGGCGCCGGCCGGCGGACGACGTGGAGATCGCCGTGCTCGCCGACCTCCAGGGGCCCGTGATGGACGTGGGGTGCGGCCCGGGCCGCATCGTCGCGGCGATCGCCGCCTCGGGCCGAATGGCGATGGGCGTCGACACGTCGCCCTCCGCCAGCGCCGAGGCCTCCCAGCGCGGCGTGGCCGTCCTCAACCGCTCGGTCTTCGACCCGCTCCCCGGGGAGGAGCGCTGGGGCGCGGTGGTGATGCTCGACGGCAACATCGGCATCGGAGGCGATCCTGTCGCGCTGCTGGCCCGCGCCCGCGAGCTGCTCGCTCCCGGCGGCACCGCGGTGGCCGAGGTCGGCGAGCCCGGGTCCGCCACCGACCGGCTGACGGTCCGCGTGCAGACGCCCGACGGCAACGGCCCGTGGTTTCCGTGGGCGCGCGTCTCGGCCGACCACATCGACGGCTGCTTCGTCGACGCGGGTCTGCGCCCGGCCGGCGTCGCCGCGTTCGGCGGCCGGTGGTTCGCGAGAGCGTTCAGACCGTGACGACGCGAGGGCTGCACGAGCAGCGCACGGCAGCCCTCGTCGGCATCGCGCTGGGCATCGCGTTCACGTTGTGCTTCGCGACCGGTCTCCTCAGCCATCTGATCCAGTACCCGCCGTCGTGGTTCGCCTGGCCCTCCCGCCCGGCCGGCCTCTACCGGATCACGCAAGGCGTGCACACGATCTGCGGGTTCGTGAGCATCCCGCTCCTGCTCGCGAAGCTCTGGATCGTCTACCCGAAGCTGTTCGAGTGGCCCCCGGTGCGGTCGGTCGTGCACGGGCTCGAACGCCTCAGCCTGCTCCCCCTCGTCGGCGGCGGTCTGTTCATGGTGATGTCGGGCACGGCGAACGTGGCCCGGTGGTACCCGTGGACGTTCTTCTTTCCCACCGCCCACTACTGGGTCGCGTGGGTCACGTTCGGAGCGCTGGCGGTGCACCTCGGCGCGAAGTGGCTGATCGTCCGCGAGCAGGTCGGTCCTCGCAGCGAGGCGCGGCTCGACGCGATCGAGCCCGACCGTCGCCGCTTCCTCGGCGGCCTTGCGGCGACGGCCGGCATCACGTTCCTCGCCGTCGCCGGCAACACCATCCGTCCGCTCTCGCGGGTCGCGGCCCTCGCCCAGCGCCGCCCCGGGACCGGCCCGCAGGGCGTGCCGGTCAACAAGTCGGCGCACGACGCGGGCGGGGTGCGGGCCCGGGCGCACGACCCGGGGTACCGGCTCGTCGTGGAGGGCCGGGTGGGCCGGCGCCTCGAGCTCACCCTCGCCGACCTCCAGGCCATGCCGCAGCGGTCGGCCACACTCCCCATCGCCTGCGTGGAGGGATGGAGCACGTCGGCGCGGTGGACGGGGGTGCCGGTGCGCGACCTGCTCGAAGCGGCAGGCGCCGCAGCGACCGCCGTGGTCGCCGTCGAGTCGTTCCAGAAGGGTGGGCTCTACCGACGCTCCGACCTCGGCCCGTCGCACGCCAACGATCCCGACACGCTGCTGGCGCTGCGGCTCGACGGCGAACCGCTCCACATCGACCACGGCTTCCCGGTGCGGCTGATCGGGCCGAACCGGCCCGGTGTGCTCCAGACGAAGTGGGTGGAACGGCTGGTGGTCTCGTGAACCGGGACGCCCGTCCCGCGATCCTGGGCGCACTCGTGGGCGTGCCGATGCTCGCGTACGGCGTGTGGGGCGTCCTCGCCGACGCCGACCGCACGCACCCGTTCGAGCTGGCGCGCTGGGTGATCGGTGCCGATCTCGCGCACGACCTCCTCCTCGCACCGTTCGTCGTCGCGATCGGCTGGTGCATCGGCCGGGTGCTCCCGCCGTTCGCACGGTCACCGGTTCGCTGGGCGGCGGCCACGTCCGGCGTCCTCGCGCTGATCGCCTGGCCGTTCGTGCGCGGCTACGGGCGCAACGAGAGCGTGCCCTCCCTGCTCGACCGCAACTACGCCCGGGGGCTCCTCGTCTACGTGGGCGCGGTCTGGCTGGCGGCGGCCGCCTGGGCGGCGTTGCGGGCCCGGGCCACCCACCACAGGCGTGACAGCACCACCACCGCCGACGTGGACAGCACGGCCGCATAGCCGATCAACGCGGGATCGCCCACGGCGATGCCATACGCCCCCCACGTGAGTGCGTCGAGGATCGACAGCCACCACGTGACCGGCGACAACCCGCTCAGGTCGTGGTCACGACATGCCCGCCACACCTGCGGCCCCTGCGTGACCACCACGCCGAGACCGAGGGCCGCGGCGAGCAGGCCGGCCGCCGCGGCGGCGACGATGACCCCGACCCACGCCGACGCCCACAGCACGTCGGCGAGCACCGTGTGCCGGCGCAGCAGCAGCACGGCCCACACGCCGGGCAGGATCGCCAGCAGGGAGACGATCCACACGATCGGCAGGTCGGCGACCAGGCCGTACACCAGCCACGCGACGGCCGCGATGACCGCGTTGAGCGCGCTCAGCGGCGACACGCCCTCGGCGACGCCGGACCGCGCGAGGCGCACCGGTTGCGGCGTGAGGCGCGCGATGAACACCGCCGAGGCCACCAGCCCCAGTACGTCGGTGACGGTCATGCTCGGCTCGCGGTCACGGTGCGCCATTGTTGCAGGCAGGGTGTAGAACGTGGCGATCCGGTCCGCCCGACCGGTCCCCGTCGAAGCTCGAGGAGCACCACATGACAGATCGCAGGTTCAAGGTCGGCGTCCAGCTGCATCCGCAGCACTGCACGATGGAGCAGCTGCGCGACGCGTGGACCACCGCCGACGAGCTGCGGCTCGACAGCATCTGGACCTGGGACCACTTCTACCCGCTCTACGGCGAGCCCTACGGCGACCACTTCGAGGGCACCACCCTGCTCGCGGCGATGGCCGCCACCACCTCGCGCCCGATGCTCGGCCTCATGGTGGGCTGCAACTCGTACCGCAATCCCGAGCTCATGGCCGACCTCCACCGCACCATCGACCACATCTCCGGCGGCCGCGTCTACCTCGGCATCGGCTCCGGCTGGTTCGAGCGCGACTACGAGGAGTACGGCTACGACTTCGGCACGGCCGGTGGCCGGTTGCGCCGCCTCGACGCCGACCTCGATCGCATCAAGGGCCGCCTCGCCAAGCTGAACCCCCAGCCGCTCGGCCGGCTGCCGATCCTCGTCGGCGGCTCGGGCGAGAAGGTCACGCTGCGCATCGTGGCCGAGAAGGCCGACGCGTGGAACACGTTCGGCCCGCCCGACAACTGGGCCAAGAAGAACGCCATCCTCGACGACTGGTGCGCGAAGGTCGGCCGCGATCCGTCCGAGATCGAGCGGACGGTGTGCATCAGCCCCGGCGACCTCGACCAGGTCGAGCCGCTGCTCGAGGCCGGCGCCACGCACATCATCGTGATGCTCGGCCAGCCGTTCGACTTCTCGGGCGTCGAGGCCCTCCTGAAGCTCGCCGGCTGAAGCTCGCGGACTAGAGCGCGGCGAGCGCCACCTCGGGCGCCACGTGGTCGTAGCCCAGCGCCTCGGCCACGTGGGACTCGGTGACCTGGCCGCGGCACACGTTGAGGCCGCCGAGGAAGTGCGGGTCGGCCAGGAGGGCGTCGCGCGCCCCGTGGTCGGCCAGCGCCAGCACGAACGGCAGCGTCACGTTGTTGAGGGCGTGGGTCGACGTGTGCGGCACGGCGCCGGGCATGTTGGCGACGCAGTAGTGCACGACGTCGTCGACGAGGAACGTGGGCGCCTCGTGCGTGGTCGGGTGCGACGTCTCGAAGCACCCGCCCTGGTCGATCGCCACGTCGACCAGCACCGATCCGGCGCGCATCTCCCGCACCATGTCGGCGGTGACGAGCCGCGGCGCCCGCGACCCCTTGACCAGCACGGCCCCGATCACGAGGTCGGCCCCGACGACGTGGTCGTCGAGCGCCGTGCGCGTCGAGTACTGCGTGTGCAGGGTCGAGCCGAACCGCCGCGACAGCCGGTCGAGCACGGTGACATCGCGATCGAGCACCGTCACGTCGGCGTCGAGCCCGACGGCCATCTGGATCGCGTTCTCCCCCACCACGCCGCCGCCGATCACGACGACCTTGCCGGGAGCGACCCCGGGCACGCCGCCGAGGAGCACACCGGCCCCGCCCTGGGCGCTCTCCAGGCAGTGGGCTCCGGCCTGGATCGACATACGGCCGGCGACCTGCGACATCGGGGCCAGCAGCGGCAGGCCGCCGTGCTGGTCGGTGACGGTCTCGTAGGCGATGCACGTGGCGCCGCCGGCGACGAGATCCGCCGTCTGCTCGGCGTCGGGTGCGAGGTGCAGGTAGGTGAAGAGCACGTGGTCGGGCCGGAGCCGCGCCCGCTCGACCGCCTGCGGCTCCTTCACCTTCACGACGAGCTCGGCGGCCTCGAACACCGCGGCGCCGTCGGCCACCATCTCGGCACCGGCGGCCACGTAGTCGGCGTCCGACGCTCCGATGCCGACGCCGGCCATGGTCTCGACCGACACGGAGTGACCGTGGGCGACCAGCTCGCGCACGCTCGCCGGCGTGAGGCCGACCCGACGCTCCGCGTTCTTGATCTCCTTGGGCACGCCGACTCGCATGCGGTCATCGTAGGGGTGTCGTCGCGAAGAGGGGCGGCGAAGTGAGAGACTGATCGCCGGACAAGGAGCGGCGGGTGAAGAGCGAGAGCAAGGTCGAGCAGAACCGGCGCCAGCGCATGCGGCGGTTCGCCGACGCCTCGCTGCACATCGTCGCCGACGAGGGCCTCGCCGCGCTCACGATGGCGCGTCTCGCCGAGGAGCTCGACACCGTGCCGAGCGCCGTCTACCGCTACTTCGCGTCGAAGGGCGCGCTCATCACGGCGGTGCAGTGCGACGCGATCGAGCGCCTCACGGCCAGCTACGGCCTCATCCGCGCCGCGAGCGAGGCGGCGTTCGTCGAGGCCGGCCTCACCGACGCCGAGCTGGCCGTGGCCCGGCTCGTGCTCTTCGGCCGGTGGTTCTGCGCGACGGCCGACACCCACCTCGAGGAGCTCCGTCTCCTGCAGATGATCATGTCGGAGCGCACGCACGACCTCGACCCGGCGGGAGGCTTCGAGGTGCTGCCGATCGCGATGGTGCTGCTGGGTCAGGCGGCGGAGTGCCTCGACGACGCCGAGGCCCACGGGGTGGCGTCGCCGGGCCAGTCGCTGGAGCGCGTCATCGTGTGGGCGGCCGCCCTCGGCGGCGTGCTCGAGACCGACAGCCTCGCCCGTTACGTGCCCGAGCTGCTGGGCGACGGGCGCCTCGCCCGGCAGACCAACCTCGACCTGCTGCGCGGCTGGGGTGTGCCCGATGCCGCGCTGGCGCAGGCCACCGAGCACGTCGATCGGCTGGCCGCGCAGGGCACCCTCGCCCCGGCAGCGGACTGACGGGCGCCATGATCACGAAGCTCGTCGGTGACGACGTCGCGGTGCCGTGCGTCGACGGCGTCGATCGCGTGTACCTGGGCCTCGACGCCGGCGCCTCCACCCCGGCGATGGAGGCGGTGGCGCGGCGGGTGCAGGAGTTCCTCCCCTGGTACTCGAGCGTGCACCGCGGCGCCGGCGCGAAGTCGCAGGTGTCCACCCGCGCCTACGAGGACGCCCGCGAGGCGGCGCTGGCCTTCGTCAACGGCGCCGGCCCCCGTGCGTCACGCAGCGGCGACATCGCGGTGCTCTGCCGCAACACCACCGAGGCGATCAACATCCTCGCCTACCGCCTCGCGTTCGAACCGGGCGACTCGATCGTCACCACCGTCGCCGAGCACCACGCCAACCTCCTGCCGTGGCAGCGGGTCGCGGCCGAGCGCGGCGTCACGCTCCACTACGTCGAGTGCGATGCGGCCGGCACGTTCACGGCGGAGGACGTCGCCGCAGCGATCGACGGCGCGACCTCGCCCAAGCTCCTCGCCATCACCGGCGCCACCAACGTCACCGGCTGGATGCCCCAGCTCGACGAGATCGTCGCGCACGCGCACGACCGCGGCCTCCGGGTGCTGGTCGACGCGGCGCAGCTCGCGCCCCACCGGCCGGTCACCGTCGACGCCGACTTCGTGGCGTGGAGCGGGCACAAGATGTACGCGCCGTTCGGCACCGGCGTGCTCGTGGGGCCGCGCTCGGTGTTCGAGACCGGAGCGCCACTGCTCGTCGGCGGCGGGGCCGTCAACCTCGTCGACCTCGACGAGGTGCTGTGGACCGATCCGCCCGAACGCGAGGAGGCGGGCTCGCCCAACGTCGTCGGCGCCGTGGCCCTGCACGCGGCGATCGACGAGTACGCGCGGGTCGGGTGGGACGCCATCGTGGCGCACGAGCGGGAGATGTCGGCTCGCCTGCGCAGCGGTCTCGCGTCCATCGACAACGTGCGTCTCCTCGGCCCGGCGCCGGGCGACCCGACCGTCGACGACCGGATGCTGGCGGTCGGCACGTTCGTCGTCGAGGGCATGCAGCACTCGCTCGTGGCGGCGCGGCTGAGCGCCGAGCACGCGATCGGCGTCCGCCACGGCTGCTTCTGCGCCCACCCCTACCTCGTGCGGCTGCTCGGTCTGTCCGCCGGCGAGACCGCCCGGTACCGCGCCGACATCGTGAGCGGCGACCGGCGGAACATCCCCGGCGCCGTTCGGGCCAGCGCCGCGATCTCCGCGACGACCGCCGACATCGACCGGTTCCTCGCCGCCGTGGCCGACATCGCTTCGGGCGCCCCGGCGCCGGTGCGCTACGTGCAGGACCCGTCCACCGGCGACTACGAGCCGGACACGTCCTTGATGTAGGCCACGATCTCGGCGATCTGCGCGTCGGTGATGCGCGACTCGTCGAACGTCGGCATGACGCCGTTCGCGTCGGCTCGCCGCTGGTCGTTCGGCTCGCGGATGGACCGCTCGATGTACGCGGCGTCGGCGGTCACGGTGCCGCCGCCCTTGAGGGTGATCTTCGACCCGTACAGGCCCTTCCACGTCGGACCGGTGAGGGCGTCGCCGTTGATCGAGTGGCACGCGGCGCACGCGTTCGCCTTCACGACGGCCTCGCCCTGCTTGCCGGCGGCCGACAGCTTCACGTTCGTGGCGGGGTCGTCGGTGCAGGCCACGGCTAGGCCGAACGCGAGCACGACGACGAGGAGCACCCTCTTCACGCGTCGGCCTCCACCAATGTGCCCCGGAACCGCGGGCCCGACGTGCCGCTCGCCATTCGCACGAACCGCACGGCGATCTGGATCCAGATCACGATGCCGCCGGCCACCTGGAAGATCGCCGCCGCGAGCTCCTGGTCGGCCTTCGCGTCGAACGAGAGCCACACCCTCGGGGCGAGGTCGTACACCCGGTAGATCGGGAACTCCGACCAGGTCATGAAGAACGCGACCGGCAGCGGCGCCACCGACACGCCGATGAGGTAGACGATGGCGACGGGGCCCGTCAGACGCGGCGTCATCGGCGTGGGCGGCTGCACCGGCATCCAGATGAGGAAGCCGGCGGAGATCCACGCGAGGTCGAGGACGAACGAGCCGACCTGGCTCGTGAGCAACGGGTCGACGACGACCGGCGCGCTCACCAGCACCAGCAGGGTGACCGACGTGAGGAGAGCGAACAACGGGTTGGTGACGAGCTTCACGACCCGGAGGCGCTTCGGCGTGGCCGACAGCCACTCGCCGAGGGAGGCCGGCGCACCGAAGAGCAGCAGCGGGCAGGCGATCATCACGATGAGCACCTGCCGCACCATCTGCGCCGACACGATGTAGCCGGCGCCGAGGGTCGCGAGCGGCCAGTCGGTGCCGCCGAGGAGCAGGAACACCCCGATGCCGGCGGCGATGCGACGGCGCATCGGAACGTCGGAGCGCCACGTTCCGGCGCGGTACAGCGCGAACAGGACGAGGCCGACGACGATCCACGCACCGACGTAGGGGCGCCAGGCCCACGTCCAGTTGGTGCCGTCGTTGGAGCACCAGAACCTCATCGTCGGGTGTCCGGCCAGTCGAACGTCTCGAGGCGCGGGAGGTCCTTCGACCACTGCTGCTCGACCACCCCGAAGGGGTAGAGGATGTGACACAGGTTGTCGGGGGTGAACGCCAGGATCTGGCTGGCGTGGCCCACGACGTAGGACCCGTCGGGACGCTTCGGCTCGATCACCGTCGGCGGCAGCTGCAGCTGCTTCAGCGCCGTCTCGATGTCCGCCGGCGCGGCGGTGAGCCCGACGAAGTCGCGGTCGCGGTTGTCGAGGAAGGTGCGGATCGCCTTCGGCGTGTCGCGCTCGGTGTCGACCCCGACGAAGATCACCGTGGTCTTCGACGCCGGGCCGGTCATGTGCTTGAGCGTGCTGGCCAGGATGGAGAGGTGCACCGGGCACACGTCGGGGCACGACGTGTAGCCGAACAACATGAGCGACAGGTGACCGGCGGTCTTCACCCCGACGTCGTACGGCTTGCCGGAGGTGTCGGTGAACACGACGGTCGGCTTCGCCAGCGGGATGCCGAGCACGGTGCCGGCGAACCCGAGGTCGTCGTCGTTCGCCGCGGTGGAGTCGTCGGAGCACCCGACGGCGGCCAGACCCGCGGCGGCGAGGCCGGCGCCGAGGAAGGCTCGGCGACCGACGGGGTGCCGGGGGGTCACGGCGTCCCCAGCGCGCTGCTCACCCGCGCCTCGGTGTGCAGGGCGCCGGCGTGCTCGAACGTGAGCGTGAGCTTCACGCGGTCGCCTTCCGCCAGCGGCTTCGACGTCATCATCATGAGGTGCAGGCCTCCGGGCTTGAGCGCGATGGTCATCCCCGCCGGGATGGTGAGGGTGGGCACGGCCGTCATGCTCGCGAACCCGTTGTCGGCGATGGTCGTCTCGTGCAGGTGCACGGCCACCGCCGACGGCGACTCCACCGACAGGAGGCGGTCGTCGGTGTCGCCGGAGTTGACGATGGTGAGGTACACGGACGCCTCCGCCGGGTTCGCGGGCAGCGGGATGGACGCGCCGCTGACGTCGATGGGCCGCGACGACTCGCCACAGCCCGCGACGGCGAGCGCGGTGAGACCGCCGATCATCGCGATCACCAGGTGGCGGCGGAACGATCGACGCACGAGGGGGGATGATCCGTGCATCGCGGACCAGTTCAGCGCGCCGGGCGCCGAAATCAAAGTCGGCGGTCGCCCGGGATCGCGTACGTGACCGATGCCTGGGCCAGCAATCGGTCGCCCGGCGCCCCGCCCACGTCGGAGAACAGCTTCACCTGGGTGACCGACTGCCGGCGACCGAGCTTCAAGAGCTCGGCACTCCCCCACAGGTCGGCCATCGCCGGCTTGTCGAGGAAGTTGATGGTGAGGCTGCTCGTCACCGACAGCGCCACCGGGCCGATGCGCGAGACGGTGGCGAGCCACGCTGCGGCATCGGCGAGGGTCATCATGGCCGGCCCCGACACCGTGCCCCCGGGCCGTTCGTGCTCGTCCCCGATCGGGAGGCGCATGAGCACCCCCACGTCGGTGACCTCCTCGACCCGGTAGGTGCGGGGCGCCAGCGGGAACGCTGCGGCGAGGAACTCCTCGAGGTCGAGGGCGGACATCACGGCGGGCGGCACGCTCATGGGCGCCAGTCTCGCGCCGGGGCGACAACCGTTGACACGGTCCGACCGCGCCGCGAGCATTGGGCGGGGTTCACGAGTACCGGGGGGTACGTATGCGAGTGGCCGACATTCTCCGTCACAAGGGCAGCGGTTCGTCCGGGGGGAACGCGGTGGCCACCGTGTCGCCCTCCGCGACCCTCGAAGCGGCCACCCGATTGCTCGGCGAGCGGCGCATCGGCGCGCTCGTGGTGTCCGAGGACGGTGTATCGGTCGCCGGCATCCTCTCCGAACGCGACGTCGTCGCCCATCTGGCCGCCGTCGGTCGAGTCGGCCTCGACAGCACCGTCGCCACGGTGATGACCCGTGAGGTGCGCACCTGTGAGCCGTCGGAGTCGCTCGAGCAGCTGATGAAGACGATGACCGACGGTCGGTTCCGCCACGTCCCTGTCGTGGTCGACGGGCGGCTCACCGGCATCGTCAGCATCGGCGACCTCGTCGCCCGGCGCCTCGACCAGCTCGAGACCGAGAGCGCACGCCTCCACGACTACATCCAGACCGGGCGCGGCTGACATCGGCGCCGCCCGCGTGGGAGCATCGCGGGCATGTGCCGGAACATCACCACCCTGAGGGGCCTCGAGCCCGCCGCGACGCCGGAGGAGATCGAGGCGGCCTCCCGCCAGTTCGTCCGCAAGGTGAGCGGCGTTCAGTCCACCTCCGCGGCGACCGAGGCGGCGTTCGAGCTCGCCGTCCAGCGGATCACCGAGGCCACCACCGAGCTCCTGGCCACCCTCCCGCCCCGTCGTCAGCCCCCGATGACGGTGCCGCCGCTGCGCCGGATCAAACGCGCCGGTTGATCGCCCTCGACGGGGCCCTCGATCGGATCGCCGCGATCGAGGCCGAGCGCCATCCGCGTTGGGTGACCTGGTCGCAGGCCGACGCGCTGGAGCTCGTGCGAGGCGGCGTGCGCCTCACGCGCTGCTGGGACGTCGCGGCGGCGCACCGCCTCCTGTTCGGGGGCTGGCGGGCCGAGCCCGCGCTGGCGTGGGCCCGTGCCCACGACCTTCCGACCTCCGGCATCCCCGGGCCACGGCCCCACGACCTGTTCCACCAGGCCGACGATTCCGACGATGCTCCGGTGCGGGCCGACGGCTACCTCACGGCGGAGTGGGACGCGGTCGAACCCGGTACCCGTGCTCGTCTCGCGGTCGAGGCGGCGACAAGGCAGGAGGCGATGTTCGCGGCACTGCCCGATCCCGAACGGGCGCTGGCCACGGCGCGCGTCGAGTCCGCGGCGGAGCTGTTGTGCGCGGAGCTCACCGTCGACGGGCTCCCCGTCGACCGTGCGGCGGCCGAGGCGTCGATCGCCGCGTTCATCGGTCCGCGCCCCCGCGACGAACGGGAGGCGGCGGAGCGCCGGGCCGAGCGGGACGCGGCGGTGCTGGCGCACGCACCCGGAACGGAGGTCGACCTCCGCAGCCCCGGCCAGGTGAAGTCGCTCCTCCGTCGAGTCGGCATCGAGGTGCCCGACACCCGCGCCTGGAGGTTGGAGGCGATGCGCGACCAGCACCCGCTCGTCGACGCGCTGCTGGTGTGGCGTAAGGCCGAGCGCGTCGCGACCACCTACGGGTACGGCTGGCTCGACACGTACGTGGGCGACGACGGCCGGCTCCGCGGCGAGTGGTCCGCGGCCGACGGAGCGGCCGGACGCATGACGGCCTCCGCCGGCCTCCACAACCTGCCGGGCGATCTCCGCACCGCGGTGCGCGCCGGCGACGGGTGGCGCTTCGTCCGCGCCGACCTCGGCCAGATCGAGCCGCGCATCCTGGCCGCGGTGTCGGGCGACGCTGCGCTGGCAGCCGCCACCCGCGACGACGACATGTACCGCCCGGTCGCCGCCCAGCTCGGCGTCGACCGGGCGACGGCCAAGGTCGCCGTGCTCGGGGCCATGTACGGACAGACCACCGGCCACGGCGCCCAGGCGCTGCACCGGCTGCAGACGGCGTACCCGGTGGCGATCGCGTACCTCGAGGAGGCGTCGGCCCAGGCGCAGGGAGCGCACGACCTCCGCACGTTCGGGGGCCGGCTCGTTCGGATGTCGTCGGCGAACGCCAACGAGGTGAGCGATCGCGACCTGCGGAGCCACGCCGCGGCGCGGGGCCGCTACGGGCGCAACGCGATGGTGCAGGGGGCGGCGGCGGAGTTCTTCAAGCTGTGGGCCGTCACGGTCCGGGCCCGGGCGGCGACCCTCGGCGCACGCATCGTGCTGTGCCTCCACGACGAGCTCCTCGTGCACGCTCCCGCCGAGACGGCCGACGATGTGGCGGCGCTCGTCGACGAGTGCCTGCAGGAGGCGGCGCACCGCTGGGCACCGGCACAGCCGCCGGTGCGCTTCCTGGCCGACACCGCCGTCATCGACTGCTGGGCCGACGCGAAGGGCTGACCGACTCCCCCATGAGGGCTGCACACATGCCGACGAGGTTGTCGACGAACTCGTCGTGGCTCAGCTCGGGGACCTCCCCCTCCTCGATCACCCGCGCCCGCTCCGCCGTCGTCGCCGTCATCAGCATCATGAGCGCCACAGTGCGCTCGCGTCGAAGCGCCGCCGACGCGGCCGGCCGGTTCTCGATCTCGTCGAGGATCCGGGCGAGGCCCTCGGTGGTTGCCGCGTCGGACTCGACGCGCCAGGCGGCGAACCGGCCGCGCAGCTGCGCCACGATCCGAAGGTACGCACGCCCGCCCTCGTCGTGCAGCAGCGCCCCGTAGGGCACCACCAGGCAGGCGACGAGCTCGGCGAGCGGCGGCTCGTCGGCGAGCGCGTCGCGCATCTCGCCGCGCCGCCCGTCGACGGGCGCGCCGCGACGCGACAGGATCGCGAGCAGAAGGCCCTCTCGCGATCCGAAGTGGTACGAGACCGCCGAGGTGTTCCGCTGCTCGGCGGCCTCGACGATCTCGCGGGTGGTCACCGCCGCGATGCCGGACCGGGCGAAGAGGCGTTCCGCCTCGTCGAGGATCCGGTCGCGGGTGGCCACGCCTAGGCCAGCGGCAGGAGGGCGTTCGACGGGATGATCGTGACGTCCATGCCCTCGGGAAGCGGGTTCGCGTAGTCGGGGTACTTCCGCTTCGCCGTGGCCCGGTACCGGTCGGTGGAGTGCTGCGGGTCGGTGTCGAAGTTCGGGATGACCTTGCTGCCGAAGAGCTCGATCATCTCGAGCACCTCCTCGTGCTCGAAGCCCTCGTTGGGGATGCCGAACACGAGCTGGTCGCAGCCGACCTCCTGGTACTTCGAGATCTGCTCGTTGACCTCGTCGGGGTTGCCGCACAGGAGGTAGCCGGCCTCGATGAGCTGGTCGAGCATCGCCTCGTCGCGGATGCCGTAGGGGGCGTTCGGCCACACGACCGCGTTCTTCTGCGGCGGCATCGTGTCGTGGTACATGTTGACCATCGTGTTGAGGTAGCCACGGCCGGGCGACATGGCGATCTCACGGGCCCGCTTGCGGTCGGCGACGCACACCACGGCGTTGGTCATCATCACGTTGTCGTTCATGAACTGCCCGAGCGGCTCGGTGCAGTTGGCGATGCCCTCCTTGTAGGCGTCGATGCGCCCCTTGAGGTTGTAGATCGGCTCGAAGTTGAACGCGATGGCGCCGATGCCGAGCTCGCCGGCCTTGGTGAAGGTGCCGGGGTTGCCACAGCCCACCCACAGCGGCGGGTGACCCGTGCCGTAGGGCTTCGGGAGGATGTTGTGCGGTGTCTCGACCTTGAAGAACTCGCCGTCGAACGTGTAGTCGCGCTGCTCCCACATGCGCAGGATCTCGGGCGCCGCCTCGTCCCACATGGCCTTCGTCTCGGAGGTGAGGAGGTCGAAGGTGGCCATCTCGTGGCTGCCGGCGCCGCGACCGGTGCCCCACTCGTAGCGACCGCCGCACACGTGGTCGAGCATCGCGACCCGCTCGGCGTTGCGGACCGGGTGGTTCACGGGCCGGGAGAGGTTCATGATCGCCGAGCCCATGTGGATGCGCTCGGTCTTGGCGGCGATGTAGCCGAACACCGTCTCGGGCGCCGACATGTGCGAGTACTCGGTGAGGGCGTGGTGCTCGCCGAGCCACACGTACTTCCAGTTGAACCCGTCCGCGTGGATCGCGTACTGGATCTCGCGCATGAGCATCGTGTGCTCGCTCTCGGGATCGCGGGACGCGGGGCCGGGAAGGTAGCCGTTGAGGAAGAGTCCGAACTCCATGTGATGCGCTCCGGTGTGTCGACGATCGGGATCGGACTAATGTAGTGCATTAGTCTGATTGCCGCGACAATGGCGCCGTGCCTCCCCTGCAGCTCCGGTTCGTGACGTCGGCGGCCGAGGTCGGAACCCTGCCCGCCGGGCAGGTCGAGGTGGCGTTCATCGGCCGCTCGAACGTGGGCAAGTCGTCGCTCATCAACGCACTCGCCAACCAGAAGCAGCTCGCGAAGGTGTCGAAGACCCCGGGCCGGACGCAGCTCATCAACCTCTTCACGCTGGCCGACGGCACGACCGTGGTCGACCTGCCGGGCTACGGGTACGCCAATGCGCCGAAGGCGGTGCGCTCCGCGTGGGGGCCCATGATCGAGCGCTACCTGCTGGAGCGCGACGAGCTCGCCCGCATCCTCGTCCTCGTCGACGGCGAGATCGGCCCGACGAAACTCGACGTCTCGATGCTCGACTGGCTGCGCCACCACCACCTGCCGTTCGCCGTCGTCGCGACCAAGCACGACAAGGTGAAGTCGTCCGCCCGTCAGAAGCGCCGGCGCGAGCTCGCCGAGAAGTGCGGCGTGCCCGAGCAGGCCGTCACGTGGGTGAGCGCCGCGAAGGGCGTGAACATCGACCTCCTGCGCGACAAGATCTACCGCTGGCTTCACCCCGAGGAGCAACCGTGAGCGACCAACCCGACCCCACCGCACCCGTCGTCGCCGACGACCCCGCCCGTTCCGAGTACGTCGCGACGCTCGACGGGCGCGAGCTCGGCGTCCTCTCCTACGTACGCGGCGACGGCGTGATCGACCTGCAGCACACGGTGGTCCACCCCGAGGCGCAGGGCCTCGGCGTGGGGTCCGCGCTGATCCGCGACGCGCTCGATCAGGCCCGTCTCGACGGCGATCGGATCATCCCCACCTGCCCGTTCGTGCAGCGCTTCCTCGAACGGCACGCCGAGTACCGCGACCTCGTCGCCGACGCCTGACCCGGCGGGCTGACCCGGCGGGCTCAGCGGCCGGCCTCGGCCGGCGGAACGTGCGAGGCCCGCCGTGCGACGCCGAGCGACACGCCAGCGGCGAGCACCACCGAGCACGCGGCGATCACCAGCAGTCCGCGCACCGGGACGACCACGTTCGCCACGAGGTCCTGCGGCGCGAGCGCGCCGCCGACGCATCCGGCGACGACGCCGATCGTGAGCCCGACCAGCACGGCGATGAGACCGATCATCACCGCCTCGACCGTCACCATGGCCCGCACCTGCGCTCGACCGGCGCCGATGGCGCGCAGCATCACGAGCTCCTTGCGCCGTTCGAGCGTCGACAGGCCGAGCGCGGCGACGAGGCCGAGGTAGCCGATGCCGATCATGCCCACGAGCACGACGCCGATGACCCGCAGCACGGTGTCGGCCACCGACGCGTTGAGGTCGCCGAACTCGGTCGGCGAGTGCACCCGCACCTTGGGGAACCGCGCCGCCACCTCCGACACGCGCCGCACCGGAATGCGGCCGTCGAATCGCAGCATCCCCAGCTCCCAGGTGCCGAGGGCGGAGCGGTCCACCCCGGTGACGTCGACCACGGCGCCACCGGCGACGGCCGTGTTCGCGTAGGTGGCCGTCACCCGCAGCGTCGTTTCCGCACCCGAGATCGCCCGCAGCCGCACGCTGTCGCCCACGCCGACGCCGAGGTCGGACGCGACGCCGTCCGCCAGCACGACCGAGCGGGCCGTCGTGCCGAGGTCGCCGGACGCTGTGCCGAGGTCGCCCGACGACAGGCCGAGGTCCACCATCCGGTCGAGCGCGGCGAGGTTCGAGGCCATCGGCGTCGTCGTCGCGCCGTCGCGCCCCACCAGCACCCCGTCGACGGCGATGAGATCGGCGCCGTCGAACCCACGCCGACGGAAGGACAGCATTCGGAGGAGCTGTGCCTCCAGGGCACCCGGGGACACCCGCTCCACGCCGCGACGTTCGAGGTAGAGGTCGGCCCGGCCCGCCGTGTCGAACTGGGACCGGACGGTGACGCGGACGGAGGCGCCGACGGTGGCGACAAGACCCACGAGCGCCAACCCCACCATGAGGGTCGACGCCGCGCCGGCGGTGCGCGACGGCTGGCGTCGCGTGTTGCCGATCCCGATGCGGGTCGCCGGCCCGGTGACCGCCCCGGTCGCGGCTCCCATGACGGCCATCAGCGGACGCACGACCCACCGAGACAACCCGGCGACGCCGATGAACAGGGCGACGACGCCGAGCCGGCTCCAGCCGCCATCGCCCGCGCCGGCGGCGGCGACGGCGCCGCCCACCACGACCAGCATCAACGGTACGGCGGGACGCGGCGGCCGGTCGGCGCCGCCCCGGGTGTCGGACAGCGCGGCGAGCGGCGGGATCCGCCCCGCCCGCACGGCCGGCACGAGGCCGCCCAGCAGGGTGACCCCGAGTCCCACCAGGATCGCCACGACCGCCATCGAGGGCGTCACCGCGAAGCCCACCGGCACGGTGCTGTCGCGCACCAAGCGAGCGGCCACGTAGGCGAGCACGATGCCCAGGCCGAAGCCGGCGACGGCGCCGACGAGACCGACGGCGGTCGATTCCGCGAGCACCTTCCGCACCACCTGAGCCCGCGAGGCGCCGACCACCCGGAGCAGCCCGAACTCGCGGGTCCGCTGGGCGACGACGACGCTCAGCGTGTTGGCCACGACCAGCGACGAGATCAGCACGGTCAACGCGGCGAACGCGGTGACGCCGCTCGTCACGCCGTCGTCGATGCGCGCCACCGTGTGCTGGGTCACCGCGGCTCGGCTGAGCGACGACGACACGACCACGTCGGGCGGCAGCGCGTCCCGGAGCCGGTCCTCCAACACCCCGGGGTCGGTGCCCGGCGTCGGCAGCGCGGTGATGCGGTCCACCTTCCCGACGGCGTCGAGCAGGATCGGCGCCACACCGGGGTCGAGGATGGCGTGGGCCGACGCGAGCGCGACGACGCCGCCACCGCTCCCGGCCGGGGGTGGGTCCGGCGCCGTGGCCGAGCGCGCCACGCCGACGACCCGCATCGTCCGCACGCCGGTGGGCAGGTCGACGCGCGCCTCCGCGCCCAGCGCCGTCTGCCCGACGAGCAGGCCGGCGGCGTCGGTCACGACCTCGTTCGGTCCGCGCGGCGACCGGCCCTCCACCACCGTCCACCGCTCGTCGGACCAGGTCGAGGAGAGCACGACGCCGCGCAGGATCACCGGGCGCTCGGCCTGGGCGCCGGCCGGGAGCCGGAACGCGATCGGCTGGTCGTAGGAGCCCTCGGCGATCGCCACCCCGGCGACGGCACGGACCCTGGCGAGGAGCCGGTCGTCCAGCGCGGTCGGCGACGTCACGGCATCGCTGCGGGCCGTGATCACGACGGCGCCCGCCGGCAGCGTGTCGAGCGCGTCCACGCCGTTCGTCGCGGGGTCGAGCAGTCGCTCGAGCTGCGTCGAGAAGCCGAAGGCGCCGACGGTGAACCCGACGGCCACCGTGACGGCGACCGCCAGCCAGGCGAGCCGCCCCGTCACCAGCCGCCCCGTCACGCGTCGCACCCTACCTCCGGCCTCATCTGACCTACCCTGCAGGGATGCATCGACTGGCCGTGTGGGGAACGGGCAACATGGGCACCGCGGCGATCCGCTCGGCGGCCGCCTTCCCCGGGCTCCGGCTCACCGGCGTGATCACGTCGTCGCCCGAGAAGGACGGCACCGAGGTGAGCCCTGGCGTCCTCGCCACCACCGACGTCGACGCCGCGCTCGCCGCGTGCGACGCCGTCGCCTACATGGCGTCCGGCGACACGCGGCCCGACGAGGCCGCAGCCGATATCGAGCGCTGTCTCCGCGCCGGCCGTCACGTCGTGACCCCCTCGCTGTACTCGCTGTACGACCCGGCCTCCGCTCCCCCGGCCCTCGCCGATCGCCTCGCGGAGGCCTGCCGGGCCGGCGGGGCCTCGCTGCTGGTCTCCGGCGTCGATCCCGGGTGGGCCAACGACGCCATGGCCGTGCTCGCCGCCGGCCTGTGCACGAGGATCGAGACGATCCGGTGCCAGGAGATCTTCGACTACTCGACCTACGACCAGCCCCACGCGGTCCGCGTGCTGTGCGGGTTCGGGCAGCCGATGGAGGACGTGCCGATGATGCTGCTGCCCTCGGTTCCCACGATGGTGTGGGGCGGCAACATCCGGCTCATCGGTCGTGGGCTCGGCCTCGACATCGACGAGATCACCGAGCGGGTGGCACGTCTCCCGCTCGACGAGGCGGTCGACAACGACATGGGCCGGTTCGAGGCCGGCACGCAGGGGGCCTTCCGCCTCGAGATCATCGGATCCGTCGGTGGCCGTGAGCGGATCGTGATCGACCACATCACCCGCATCGACCCGCGCTGCGCCCCGCACTGGCCCCAGCCCGACCAGGGCGTGGGCGACCACCGCATCGTCGTCGACGGCGACCCCCAGCTCACGATCGTCGTCCGGGCCGACGTCCCCGGGGGCACCCGCGCCGACGGCGGCAACGCGACGGCGGCCAATCGCCTGCTCGGCGCCGTCGCGTGGCTGGCCGACGCCGAGCCCGGCATCCACGACGGCCTCGACGTTCCCCTCAACGCGATCACCGACCCCGCGATCGCACACGAAAGGTGGGCCACCTGATGTTCCTCGAGATCCCCGACGGCGCTCATCCGATCATGCACGTGTGGGGCGATCTGGTGCCCGGCATCGGCCCCGCCGCGTCGAGGTTCTCCCAGGCGGTCTACGAGCGGAGCACGCTCGAGCTCGACGCGTTCGAGGCGGCGCGGCTGCGCATGGCGCAGATCAACGGCTGCCTGTTCTGCAAGGACTGGCGCACCGAGCGCGACGGCATCACGGTCGACGACGACTTCCCGCAGCGGGTGGAGCACTGGGCCGACGAGCCGGGCGAGGCCCTCTCGCCGCGCGCCCGCCTCGCCGCCGAGTTCTCGGAGCGCTTCGCCCTCGACCACCACGGCATCGACGACGCGTTCTGGGAGCGGCTCCGCGCCGAGTTCACCGATGCCGAGCTGGTCGAGCTCACGATGTGCCTCGGCTCGTGGCTGGCCTTCGGACGACTCAACCACATCTTCGGCCTCGACGCCGCCTGCCAGCTCCCCGGTCACTCTTCGGCGAGGTAGACCCACCGGCCGTCGAGCCGGACGAACTCGCTGCGCTCGGCCAACCGGCCCCGCTCGTTGAACGTCGCGACGAACTCCACCGTGCCCGTGTCGTCGTCGGGCCCACCGCCGGAGGTCTCCACGATCGTGAGGCCGGTCCACACGAGACGCGGGTCGAGGGTGAGGTCCGACGGGCAGGTGTCGGGGTGCCACGAGTACCGCAGGTACGACTCGAGCCGCTTCGCGTAGGCGGTGTACCGCGACCGCATGAGCTCCTCGGCCGTCTCCGGCACGGCCGTGCGCAGGTGGAACGAGCGACAGCACGCCGAGTAGGCGCGGCCCGAGCCGCAGGGGCAGTCCGCCCTCATCGCGACTCGAGGTAGGCGACGAGCGCGGCGCGCTGCTCGTCGGTGAGGGTGGACGTGACACCGTGCCGGTCGCCGGGGTTGTCGGTGAGGACGTCCTCGATCGTGAGGGCGCGACCGTCGTGGAGGTAGGGCGAGCGGCCGGCGAGGCCGACGAGGCGCGGGGTCCGCACCCGGGCCATCACGCCGTCGGGGTCGGTGGAGCGGCTCGTGACGTCGTGGAGCTTCCCGTCGCTCCCGGACGCTCCCGTGTGGCAGGTGGCGCACCCGGCGGCGCCCTCGAAGAGCACTCGCCCGGCCTCGACCTCGGCGGGTGCCGAGGCGGCGGCCTCGGCGGCCGGCGGCGCCGACAGCTCGCTCAGCCACTGAGCGATCGCGCTGCGGTCGACCATCAGCGCGTCGCCGCCCAGGAGCTGGTGGATGGTCTCGGTGGTGAGCGTGTCGAGACTGGTGAAGCCGGCGTCCCAGTGCAGCACCCCGCCGGTGTCGCGCTCGGGCACGAGGGCCCACAGCGGCATGCTCCGTCGGTACTTCCGGGCGATGTCCTTGGTCGAGATGCGCCAGCTGAGCCCGTCGTCGCCACCGTCGGTGTGGCACGACGCACACGACACCACGCGGTTGGGGGTGAGGTGGACGTCGGTGGCGTCGTGGAAGGAGCGCCGGCCCTGCTCGGCATCGGGGCTCAACGTGAGGGTGCCGAGCTCGCGGGCCACGGGTTCGGGACGATTGCTCATCCGGAGACGCACGACGGAGTGGTCGAACGCGCTGTCGACCCACGCGGTGTCGCCGTCGGCCGACAGCACGATGCCCCGCGCCCCCACGCCCACGTCGAACGAGGCGAGGACGACGGCGCGCCGCACGCCGTCCACCAACCGGGCGGGCGCCGCGCAGTCGAGCACCAGGACGTTGCCCGTGTACTCGCCGACCACCCACAGGCGCCGACGGGCGGCGTCCACGGCGAGCGCCGACGGCCCGGCCAGGGCGTGGGACGCGTCGGCCACGTCGCTGTACTGGTGCGGACACCACCCGCTCACCGCCGGCTCGACACGGGCGTTGCCCTTGATCACCGCCGCGTAGCTCCCGGTGTCGGCCGGGTCGGTGGGGTCGGCGGCCCGCTCGCTGTCGACCACCTGGTACGCGGCCACCGCTCCCGCCGGCGACGGCACGATCGTGCGCAGCTGCGACGAGCGGCGGCCGCGGAGCACCCACACGTCACCACGCCGTCCGCGCACCGCCAGCTCGCCCGGGCCGGATCCGTCCGCGACCCCGGCGTCCGCCACCGCGCCGAGCGGCCACCGGCGCAGCTCCCCCATGGCACCCGCGGCCACGAGGTCGCGCCCGTCCACGGTGACGGCGGTCGTGCGGTTCGGCGCGCTCAGCCAGCCGATCGCCGAGTCCCGGTCGAGGTCGACGATCGCCACTCGGGCGTCGACCGGGCATGCCGCAGCACCGAACGTCCGCCCGCCCGACGTCCAGGTCGCCAGGCCCGACGTCGCGGCGCACGGGACGGCGATCGGGCTCGGCGACGAGCCGCCCGACAGCACGGCCAGCGACGGTCGGTCGGCGAACGAGGCGAGCACCCGGCGACCGACCGCCAGCAGACGAGCCGGCGTTCCGTCGGTCTCGGTCCGCGAGGTCGTCCGCATGGTGGACGCGTCGACCACGTCGACCGAGCGGTCGTCGGGCGACGCGACCCACAGCGCCGAGCCGACGCGCACGATGGTGCCGTCGCTCGGGGCGAGCGCTGTGGCCGTCGGGGTGGACCGCTCGGTGGCGCACGACGCGAGCAGGAGCAGCGACGCGAACGCGCACCGGGCGGCGCGCCGGCGACCCACGGCTAGCGAACCTGGTCGGCAGGCAACGTCAGCGCGAACTCGGCGGTCACCGGCTGGCGCTCGCACGCCAGCTCGAAGCCACCGATCGGGATGAACACGGGGTCGCCGGCATCGGGCTTCGGGGCCGCCGGGTCGGCGTTGCGATCGATGTCCATGAAACCGAGGATCTGGTACGACCCGGCGTCGAGCTGGGTGTCGATGAGGAACGGCTTCGACGGGCCCTGCGTGCTGTCGACGTCGGGGAAGCTGAAGCGGGCCACCGGCGTGGTGCCCGGCAGCGGACCCGTGATCTTCACGTCGGCGGAGCGGTACACGCTGCCGTAGATGGGGCCGGTGAGCGGCGCCTTCAGCGGGGTCGACCGCACCGTGGACGACGCGGTGAACGCCACGTCGAACCGTCCGGCTGCCGCCTTCTTCGTGCCCAGCTTCGCGCACGTCGGATCGGGAGCGTTCCAGTCCTTCGGCACGACGACCTTGCCCTGGTACGGCACGAAGTCGACGTCGTGGAGCTTCGTCTTGGGCGACTCGATGGAGTAGGCGATCTTGGCCTCGCCCTTCTCCCCCTGGGCGATCACCTCCACCACGCCGCCGCCGTTCGGGTCGTCGTAGTAGAAGGGCGCCTCCCACGGCGTCGACGATCCGGGCGCGGCGGCCTCCTGCGCGGCCATCGTGTCGAAGCCCCGGAAGACGGTGTTCATGAACTGCTCGCCGGCGACGAGCGACGCCGGCGCCTTGGCGACCGGCACGCGCTTGCCGTCGAGCGTCACGACCTCGAAGCCGACGTCGACGCGGCCCTTGTCGAGCAGCGGTGTGACGGTGAGCCGCAGCCACGTGTGCGGCACGAGCTCGAAGTCGCTGAAGTTCTGGGCCTTGCCGGCGGACAGGCCGTAGGCGCGGTGCACGAAGAAGTCGAACTTGTCGCGGGAGACGTGGAACCACACGAGCCCGTAGATCGATTCGACCGCGGCGTCGTCGGTCGCGGGCTGGTTCATGTGCCCGTTGGTGAGGGACGTGACCGGGCTGTTGGCGGCGACCTCGAGCACCGGCGGGACGCCGACGTCGTCGATGACCGACAGGGTGATGGAGCCGCCCTTCGACGACTTCGTGCGGTACTCGAGCCGCACCGGCTCGGGCCGTGTCGACTGCGTCGCCTCGACCTCGGCGTCCTTCGCCAGCGCGGCACGGGCCGCCTCGATGAAGACCGCGCCGTTCGCCTTCGACACGGGAGCGACGGCGAGGACCCGCTTCGCCGGCTCGGCGGAGGTGTCCATCTCGAAGGTGAGCACGCGCTCGGCGGAGGTCGCCGGGTGCGGCTCGGAGCGAAGGCGCAGGCCCACACCGAGATCGATCACGGCGGACCCGTCGGCGTCGGCCGACTTCCCGAACACGCGGTCGAGCACCGCTTCGGGACGGGCGGGGTCGAGGGGGATGCGGGCGCTCATGCCGACGTACTCGGTGGGTTGCGAGCTCGCGGCCTGGTCGGCGGTGCGGGAGACGGAGGTTCCCAGCACCTTCGCATCGGTGGCGCGATCGTTCGAGCAGGCGCTCGCCACGAGGAGGGTGGCGACGGCGACGACTGCTGCGGTCGCGGTGCTGCGGATGAGGGACATGTGGTCTCCTGGCTTACGGACGCACCGGTGAAGTGCATCCCGTGACGGGATCGGACTTGGTCGTGCCGTCGGCGCACACGATGTCGGTGTTGCTCCGGGCGAAGACGCCGCCGGGCGCCTCCCATCCGGGCACCACCCACACGTGCTGCGTCCACACGTTCGTGGGCAGGAACCGGCCACCGCCTGCGTCGCACATCTGCTTCGTGACGCCGTCGGCGGCGGGGTACAGCGGGTCGAACTCGTCGGCCTTGAGGCACGATCCCTTGACCTCGTGCCAGGTGTCGAGCGGACCGGCGAAGCCGTCGGGCGCGGTGTCGCCACCGATGACCACGTACATGACGCCGACGAGGCGAGAGGTCGGCTCGGTGCCGTCGTAGAGGTACGACTGCGGCTTCTGGAGGTCGAGCGGCTGGCCGGCCGTCTGCGTCCAGTCGTCGCGGCCCATGTGGCTGCCGAGCCCGGGCGTGAACGGGGTGGTGGGCTCGAACCCGGCGGCCGCGGCGTCGGCTCGGGTCGGGTACCGCATCGCCACCTCGCGCACCGTGGCGAGCTGCTGTGCCAGCTGCTCGCGCTCGGCGCCCTGGAACTGGATGATCGTGGGGCGATCGGCCTCACCCATGTCCATCGCGGTGGTGCTGGTGGTGGCCTGGGCCGTGGGCGCGGCGGTGGTCGTGGGCGCCGCGGCGTTGCCGCTCTCGATGCCGACGCCGACGGCGACACCGCCCGACACGCCGAGCAGCACCAACCCCAGGACCCACACCCAGCGGATCATGGCGTCGTCGTCGTGGTCGAGGTGCTGGTGGTCGTGCTCGTCGTCGTCGTGCTCGTCGTGGTGGTGGTCGTGGTCGTCGGCGGCGCGGTCGTCGTGGTCGTGGTCGTCACCGGCGCGGCGGTCGTCGTCGTGACGGGCGGCGGTGTCAGGTCGAACGGCCGGCAGGTCGACGTGAAGTGGTACCCCCGGTTGAGGAGGCCCTGGATCACGAGCGGCAGCGCGGCGACGGTCTGCGAGCGGTTGCCGCCGCCGTCGTGCATGAGTACCACGCCGCCGGGGCGGGTGGCGGCGAGCACGCGACTCGCGATCACCCCGGCGCCGGGACGCTTCCAGTCGAGCGGATCCACCGTCCAGGTCACGGGGAAGTGCAGCGAGCCGGTGATGCGGCTGAGCACCGTGCCGTTGACGGCGCCGTAGGGCGGGCGGACGCAGGTGGGGCGCCGGCGGGTCGCGAGCATGATCACGTCGTCGGTGCGGTAGATCTGCGCGTCGATCTTCCCCACCGGCAGCGTCGGAAGCGTGGGGTGGTTCCAGGTGTGGTTCGCGATGGAGTGCCCCCGTCGCACGATCTCACGGGCGAGGTCGGGATGCAGCGCCACCTGCTGGCCGAGCACGAAGAAGGTCGCCGTGATGCCGTAGCGATCGAGGATGTCGAGGATCCTCGGCGTGTACTCCGGCGTCGGGCCGTCGTCGAAGGTGAGCGCCACGGTGTTCGGGGCCATGGGCGGCGTCACCATCCACAGCTGGCCGAGGGAGGTGAGGGCGTGACCTCCCCCCTGACGGCGAGGGCTCGTGCGCCGGGGCGCGGCCGCGGCATTCGGAGCGAACTGCCAGCACCCCGCGGCGACGAACGCCACGAGGGCCGCGGCCGTGAGTCCCCGTCGCCCGATCATTCTGGGCGATTGTACCCATGCTTCAGAACGTGGGCCCAGTGCCGTCCACCCGGTCCACGAGCAGCACGGAGATCGCCGCGATCAGCCCGAGCGCGCAGCTCAGCGCCAGCGCCTCGCCGAGGTTGGCGCTGCCCGGTCGCCCCAGGAGCCGGCCGATGAGCACCGGCGCGGTCGGGCGGTCGAGACGGGTGAGGAAGACGGTGGCGCCGAACTCCCCGACCGACATGGCGAAGGCGAATCCGGCGGCCACGGCGGCGGCTCGCCGGCACGCGGGCCACACGACCGTGACCAGGCGGCGGGCGGCGCCGGCCCCGGCCACGGCGGCGGCCTCGATCGGGGCCGGGTCGAGCGACCGCGTCGCGTTGAGGAGCACGCGGACCACCACCGGCGCGGCGCCGGCGCCCTGCACGAGGGGCACGACGATCCACGTGCCGCGCAGGTCGAGCGTCGGCCCGCTGAACGCCACGAGGAACCCCAGGCCCAACGTCGCCGCGGACAGCGCGAGGGGCACCATCATCGCCTGCTCGAACCACCGGCCCACCCGGTCGTCGCGCGTCGCCACCACCACGGCCGGCACGGCCAGCACGACGGCAACCACCGTCGCCACCGCGGCGCCCAGCAGCGTGTAGCCGAGGGCGCTCCAACCGAGCGAGCCGAAGCGGTAGTTGTCGACCGTCCAGCCGTCGGTGCCCCGGAACGACCGCACCAGCAGCGCCGCGAGCGGGAGGCCGGCGACCACGGCGGCCACGATCCACGCTCCCACGATCGCCATGCGGTCGGACGGCCGCCGCGCCGGCCGCAACGCGTGCGCCACCCCACCGTGGTGCGACACCCGGAGCCGGCGGTACCAACCCAGGAGCGCCAGCACGACGAGGAGCTGCGCGCCGGCGAGCACCGCGGCGCGGGCCAGGTCGAGCGACCGGGTGCTGAGGTACCAGACCTCCACCTCGATGGTGCCCAGCGATGCGCCGCCCAACGCCACGATGACCCCGAACGACGTGAGGCAGAACACCGCCACGACGATGGCCGTGCCGGTGACCGCCGGCCGGATCGCAGCGAGGGTGGTGCCGGCGACCGAGCGCACCGGACCGCGTCCGAGCGCGGCGGCGGCCTCCTCGAGCGCCGGCGGCACGGCGGCGACCGAGGCCGCCACGGAGCGCACCATGATCCCGAGGTTGAAGCACACGTGCGCCGCGACGATGAGCGCGAGCCGGGCGACATCCGACCGCGGCAGGCCGCCGGCCAGGGCGATCATGGCCCCGGCGACGGTGAGCGTGGGCAGCACGAAGGGCGTCATCACGATCGCCGACAGCCAACGCCGACCCGGGAACTGCAGCCGTCCGAGCACCCACCCGATCGGCACGCCGAGCAGCACGACGACCACGGTCGACGCCACGGTCTGGCCGAGGCTCACCAGCGCCAACCGACCGATGCGGGCGTCGCGGAACACGGCGGTCACGGCGCCGGTCGACAGGCCGGGACGCCCGGCGACCCCGGCGAGGCTCCGCTCGACGATCGCGACGATCGGCCAGCCGTACGCGACGGCGAACAACGCCGACGCGACGAGCGCTGTCAGCCGGCGATGGTTCGCCACTCGTCGATCCACGCGTCGCGGTGCTCGGCGATCGCGGCGGGGTCGAGCCGGATCGACGTCGACGGGCGCGGCGCGAACTTGGTGAACAGGTCGGGCTCGGCCACGTCGGAGCGCGCCGGGTAGACGAAGTTCGCGAGGGGCAGGCTCGCCTGCCAGGGTGTGCCCAGCATGGCGTTCAGCACCTGCGCCGCCTTCGCCGGGTGCTTCGAGCCCCGGAGAACGCCGGCGAACTCGATCTGGTCGGCGCACGTCGCGGTGACCACGCCGGTACGCGGGGTCGTCACCTTGCCGTCGGAGTAGACGACCTCGGCGGGCGGGCTCGACGCGTACGACAGCACGAGCGGACGGTCGCCGCCGCTCACCGTGTACTGCGTCTCCCACGCGTCGGTCCAGCTCCCCGACACCGACACGCCGTTGGCCACGAGATCGGTCCAGAACTTGGCTGCATCACTGCCGAGCGCGGCATGGGTGGCGACGAGGAACACGAGGCCGGTGCTCGACGTCACCGGGCTCTCCACGACGAGCAGGTCCTTGTAGCGGGGGTCGGTGAGATCGGCGAGCGATGTCGGCGGCGCGAGATGGTGCTCGTCGAACCACTGCCGGTCGTAGTCCACGCACACCGGCCCGACGTCGACCGGCACGAGGTGCCCGGTGTCGTCGAGGCGCAGCGCGGCGGGCACCGACTGGAGCTGGGGCACGTCGGTGGCGGTGTCGACGCGGTCGAACACCTTGCCGTCGACGGCACGCGAGAGGAGCGTGTTGTCGACGCCGAAGAAGATGTCGCCCTCGGGCCGTCCGGCCGTGAGGATCGCCGCCGCCAGGGCCTCGGCGCCGTCGCCGGACGCGTGCACCTCCAGCTTCACGCCGAGGTCCTTCTCGACGGTGGCCTTCACCTTCTTGTCGAGCACGTAGGAGTCGTACGTGACGATGGTGATGGTGGGACGGCCGCCGGCCGACGAGTCGGTGGCTGTGTCGGTGGCGTCCTTCGAGCAGCCGGCGAGGGAGAGCACGCCGACGGCGAGCGCGAGGGCGGACGACTTCAGGATCGTTGCGTTCATGAGAGGACCTTCGAGACGGGGAGGATCACGACGGCGCGACCCTGGTGGACGGTGATCTCGGCGGGGCCGCCGAGCGCTTCGTTGCTGACGCCGAGGGTGGAGCCGACGGCGACGAGGTGACGGTCGAGTGGCCAGCGCAGGCCGGTCTCGGAGACGACGGCGTCGGCGCCCCAGGCGAGGACGGACACGGTGGCGCCCGGCGGGAGCTCGGCCCGCCACGTCGGCGGCGCCGCGGACGTCGTCGCGGCGTCGAGCACCGTCACGTACTGCTCGCCCATCCAGGCCTCGACGGGCACCGGCAGCTCCGGCGCAGCGATCGCCGAGACGTTCGCGAGGAGGTGGTCGAGCCGGCCGCCTCCCCCACCCATCACCAGGATGCGGTCGACCTCCCTCGCGATTGCGGCCCGTAGTGCCAGCTCGAGGTCCGTCTCGTCCTTGCCCGTGGGGTACTCGACGATCTCGACGCCGCGGGCGCGTGCCCGATCGAGCGCCTCGGGCGTCACCGAGTCGAAGTCGCCGACCACCAGATGCGGCACGAAGCCGATCCGCTCGGCGAGGTCGAGGCCGCTGTCGGCCGCGACGAGGAGCGCCGACGCGAACGTCTCCTCGTCCCGCAGCACGGGCGGGATGGCCTGACGTGTGTGTTCGCCGCCCGCGAGGACGACTCCGATCCGCATGATTCGATTTCCTCCGCTGGCATTACCCAGATCAGGTGTGCGGGTCGGTGACGCATCGGTCACCCTCTCAGCCGGACTCGCTCCAGCTCCCCGTTCGGTTCAGATGTGTTCTATCAGTCGACCCAGTAGCCGTCCATGCGGGCGAGCGTGCGCAGCATGACCTCGTCGGCGCCACCGCCGATCGACCACAGGCGGGTGTCCCGGAAGAAGCGAGCCGTCCACGTCTCCTCGATGTAGCCGACGCCGCCGTGGAACTGGAGGCAGATGTCGGCGACACGACGGGCGAGGCGGGCCGAACGCAGCTTCGCCACCGTGGCGAACCGGGTGATGTCGTCGCCGCGGGTCTGCGCCACGGCGGCGTTGTAGTTGTAGATCTTCAGCATGTCGACCTCGCTGGCGAGATCGGCGAGCTCGTAGGCGAGGTGCTGGTTCGCGAGCAGCGGCTTGCCGAACACCATGCGCTCCTTCATGTAGTCGGCGGTGCGCCGCAGGGCGTACTCCATGGCGCCGACCATCTGGTACGCCGCGATCATCCGCTCGTCCTGGAACTGCGACATCTGCTGCTGGAAGCCCCGGCCGACCTGCCCGATGGTGTTCGACATCGGGACGCGCATGTTCTCGAAGCTGAGCTCGGCGGTGTCGGAGCTGCGCATGCCCAGCTTGTCGAGCTTGCGGCTCACGGCGAAGCCGGGCGTGGAGGTGGGCACGATGATCTGCGACATGCCGCGGGGGCCGCCCTCGTCGGACGTGCGGGCCAGCAGGCAGATCCAGTCGGCCTGCGTGCCGTTGGTGATGTACGTCTTCGAGCCGTTGATGACCCACTCGTCGCCGTCCTGCACCGCACGGGTGCGGATGCCGGCGACGTCGGACCCGGCGTCGGGCTCGGTCACGCCGATCGCGGCGATCTGGGTGCCGGCGATGGCCGGACGGAGGAACTGCTCCTTGAGCTCGTGGCTGCCGAAGCGGTGCAGCGACGGGGTGGCCATGTCGGTCTGCACGCCGATGGCCATGGCGACGCCCAGGCACGGCATGCGCCCGAACTCCTCCGCCATGATCGCGACGTAGCCGAAGTCGGCCCCGCCGCCGCCGTACGCCGGGTCGTAGGTGAGGCCCAGCACGCCCAGCTCACCGAGCTTCGGGAACAACTCGCGAGCCGGGAACGTGCCCTCGTGCTCCCACGTCTCGGCGTGCGGGTTGATCTCGCGCTCCACGAACTCCCGCAGCGTCTTGCGGAACATGTGGTGCTCTTCGGTGAACAG
The DNA here is from genome assembly GCA_046331245.1 of Acidimicrobiales bacterium. Classification (GTDB taxonomy): domain Bacteria; phylum Actinomycetota; class Acidimicrobiia; order Acidimicrobiales; family Microtrichaceae; genus SSF14. Next base: position 277,921 of record JAXLRH010000005.1, read on the forward strand.
CTCTGACATGGGGCCAGCTTACGGTTCCGCCCTGTGCCTGCCAGAATCGGGCCCATGACCCGTGCCCTCTTCTCCGACGACCACGAGATGTTCCGCAGTGCCTACCGCTCCTTCATCGAGCGGGAGATGGTCCCCCGGGCCCGCGAGTGGGACGAGGCCGGCATCGTCTCCCGCGACGTGTGGCGCTCCGCCGGCGAGTCCGGCTTCCTGGCCTTCGAGGTGCCCGAGGAGTACGGCGGCCCCGGCGTCGACGACTTCCGGTACAACCTCATCGTCGCCGAGGAGCTGGCCGCGGCCGGGGTGCTCGCCGCCGGGGCCGGGTTCACGCTGCACAACGACGTGACGCTCCCCTACTTCATGAAGTACTGCACCGAGGAGCAGCGGCAGCGCTGGCTGCCCGGCATCGCCTCGGGCGAGCTCATCACCGCCGTCGCCATGACCGAGCCGGGCATGGGCTCGGACCTCGCGGGCATGTCCACCACCGCCATCGCCGACGGCGACACCTACGTCGTCAACGGATCGAAGACCTTCATCACGAACGGCATCAACTCCGATCTCGTGATCGTCGCCGCCAAGACCGACCCGTCCCAGCGGCACAAGGGCATCAGCCTCCTCGTGCTCGAACGGGGCATGGAGGGGTTCGAGCGGGGCCGCAACCTCGAGAAGGTCGGCCTGCACGCGCAGGACACCGCGGAGCTGTTCTTCACCGACGTGCGGGTGCCGAAGGAGAACGTGCTGGGCAACGTCGGCGAGGGCTTCCTGCACCTGGTGAACAACCTGCCCCAGGAGCGCCTCAGCATCGCAGCGTCGGGCGTGGCCCACGCCCGCGCTGCCCTCGACTGGACGCTCGCCTACTGCAAGGAGCGCACCGCCTTCGGCCAGCCGATCGGCTCGTTCCAGAACAGCCGGTTCCGCCTCGCCGAGATGGCCACCGAGATCGAGCTCGCCCAGACCTTCGTCGACCGCTGCGTCACCGAGCTCGCCGACGACGCGCTCACCGTCGAGAACGCCGCGATGGCCAAGTGGTGGGTGACCGAGATGCAGAAGCGCACCGTCGACACGTGCCTGCAGCTCCACGGTGGCTACGGCTACATGCTCGAGTACCCGGTCGCCACCGCCTACCTCGACGCCCGCATCACCACCATCTACGGCGGCACCACCGAGATCATGAAAGAGGTGATCGGGCGCTCCCTGGGCGTCTGACCGCATGGCGACGCGCACCCACTACACGATCCTCGGGGTCAGCCGGCACGCCAGCTCCGAGGAGGTGCGCGTCGCCTACCTCAACCTCGCCCGCGCCCTGCACCCCGACCGGCTGGTCGATGCCGCGCCCGCCGAACGGCGCCTCGCCGAGCGGCGGATGCGCGAGGTGAACGAGTCCTACGAGGTGCTCCGCGACAGCGCTCGCCGCACCGACTACGACCGGGCACTCCGCGCCGAGGAGCGCCCCGCACGGCCCCGGCCCGAGGCGCAACCCGCCCCGCAGCCCGACCCGCGGCCCGAGCACGTCGATCCTGACAACCTGGAGGTCTCGCCGTTCGTCGCCTTCGTGCTCACCCGCGGCCCGCTCATCGCGCTCCTGCTGCTCGCCGCCTTCCTGTTCATCGCGACGGCCTACGCCGGCGGCCCGAGCGACGACGACACGTCCGTGACCTCGTTCCCGACCACCACGATCTGCGTCGATACCGCGTCGTGTTAAGGTTGCTCCGCTTTCGGGCGTTTAGCTCAGTTGGTTAGAGCGCACGCTTCACACGCGTGAGGTCGGCAGTTCGAGTCTGCCATCGCCCACCGGAACCGGGGGGTCCCATGAGAGCAGCTGTCGCGCACCGCGTCCGGGGTCGCCGAGCCGCACTGCTGGCCGCCGTCCTCGTGGCCCCGCTCCTCCTCGCCACCGCGTGCCCGCCGCCACCGTCGCCGTACACCGTGTTCGACGGTGGCGGCCGCAGCTCCACCGTCGGCACCGGTGGGTGCACGAACTGCACGACGATCTCGTTCGGCGTCCCCGACGGCCGCGGCCACACGGTCACCCTGTCGCTCGAGACCTTCGATTCCGGCTCCGGCTACGAGTGGGCGGCCGCCGACACCTACACCGACTTCGCCGGCACGCCGAGCTTCTGCAACTACCCGCTCGTCGCGGTGCGGGCCCGGGCCACCCTCGGCGCCGACACGTACCGCATGGACTGGGACGGCAACGAGGCCGACGGCCGTGGCCCCTACCTGAGCGTGGGCGCGCCGTGGAGCATCGCCGCCGGCGACCACGCCACCGTGTACGTCGAGTCGATCACCCTCGACCTCCGCGACGCGCCCTTCTGCATCCCGATCTAGCGGCAGATCGCGACGCCACCAGCCCCTCAGGCGGCAGTGAGCAGCGCGTGCATCCAGACGTTGGCGCCGAAGTCGGTCAGGCGCTCACCGCCGCCGATCGGCCGCGCGGTCGACGCGTCGATCCCCAGCGGCAGCTGGTCGGGATGGTGCTCGAGTGGGCCCGGCGGAGGTCGCTCCTCGTCGCCGAACTCCGTCGCCACCCGATTCCCGAGGACCTCGCCGTGGCGGTCGCGGAACGTGAAGTGCTGGAGACCGTCGGTCTCCACGGTCAGCCGACCCGAGTGGATGACCCGATGGTGGAACCGGCACACCAGCACGAGGTTGTCGATGTCGGTCGGGCCTGCGGGGTGGTGGACGATGTGGTGGGCGTGGAGCCCGCGGTCGCTCGCACAACCCGGCACGGCACAGCCGCCGTCGCGGAGACGGAGCATCCGCCGCTGCTCACGGGAGGCGAATCGCACCTCGTGACCGAGCCGCAGGGGGATGCCGCCGCGATGCCAGATCGCCTGCAGCGTGCCCTCCTCGGCGAGGCGGCGCACGAGCCCGGGCGTGACGGCCGGGCCGCACTCGAGCCGACACACCGAATCAGGGCGGAGCGTGCCCGCCACCAGGGTCTCGATGTCGATGAGCACGCCCACGTTGAACGGCTCACCGCCCTCCCGGTGGAGCCGGACGGACCGCGCGCTCTCGAGCGCCAGCCCGGCGAGCTCGCGCAGGCTGTCCGACAGCGTGGGACGCTCCGCGTCCCCGGTGCGAGCAGCCATCCGCTCCCCCGCCGCCCGCGCCTCCTCGAGCAGCGCGCCCACCTCCGGCGTCGCCGCGATGTCGGCCCGGTAGCGACCGTCCTCGTCGAACCACGAACGCCAGTAGCTGTCCGCCGCGATGGCCTCGGACTCCTCGGCGGACTCGTCGTCGGCTCCGTCACCGGACTTAGCCGCCGCCTCGGCCGCGCGTCGCCGCTCGATGCCCCGGTACTGCGACAGTAACCGTGAGGCCTGCGTGGAGGTGGCCGTGGTCACGATCCGGGCCAACTGCTCGTCGATCGCCGGGGTCGCCACCCGCGCTGCCATGGCCGCAACACCGAGCGAGACCTCGCCCCGCTCGGCGTGTGCCATGACCGTGGGCATCTCCTCGACCGCACCTGCCACCCGAGCCAGCGTCGACGCCTCGGCCGCCGACAGGCCGCAGTTCACGACGAGCCAATTGGCAACCGAGCGCCACGAACCCTCGGCGTTCCAGAACTCGTCGGCCGTGAACTCGGCCACCATGCGTGCGAGCCGGGCCTGGGCGGCATGGACGTGGCCGGCGAGCTCGCGGATCGCCGCGGCCTTCGCCCCGAGCTCCCGCTCGTTCGGCGTCGCCTCCCGCACCAGTTCCATGGGTCCATGATACCGGGCTGGATCGAACGCATGTTCGCCCCGGGAGGGATTGCCCAGCGTCCGACAGCCGGCGCCCGGCAGGACTCAACCCGCCGGACGGAACTCCTCCACCGGCCGCCCCGCCAGCGCGTCCACGATGCGCGGCGCTGCGTGGCCGTCGCCGTAGGGGTTCGTGCGACGGGCCATCGCGTCGTGGGCCGCGGCGTCGGTGAGCAGCTGCGCCGCACGCTTGACGATCGTCGCCCGATCGCACCCGACGAGCTCCACCGTGCCGGCATCGACGGCCTCGGGCCGTTCGGTGACGTCGCGGAGCACGAGCACCGGCACACCGAGGGACGGGGCCTCCTCCTGGATGCCCCCGGAGTCGGTGATCACCAGACGCGCACGGCGCATCACCTGCACGAGGCGGTGGTAGTCGAGCGGCTCGCAGAGCGTCGCGTTGGGTAGGCCGCTCAACCGGGCGCGGGCCACGTCGGCCACCCGCGGGTTGGGGTGCACCGGGTACACGATCTGGATGCCGTCGGCGAACGTCGTGGCGAGCTCGGCCAGCGCCTCGCACACCTCGGCGAACGGCGCGCCGAAGTTCTCGCGGCGATGGGCGGTGACGAGCACGACGTCGCGATCCGGGGCGACGCCCTCGAGGGGATCGCCACCGACGGGAGCATCGAGCCCGGCCACCGTGAGCAGCGCGTCGATGACCGTGTTGCCGCAGACCAGCACCGATTCCGGCGTCTTGCCCTCGCGCAGGAGGTTGGCCCGGGCCTGCTCCGTGGGAGCGAAGTGGAGGTCGGCCACGGCACCGACCACGAGGCGGTTCAGCTCCTCGGGGAAGGGCCTGCGGCGGTCGAACGTGCGGAGGCCCGCCTCGACGTGCCCGACCCGCGCTCCGGCGTACACCGCGGCGAGCGACGCAGCCATCGCCGTGGTCGTGTCACCCTGCACGAGCACCCAGTCCGGGCGCTCGGCGGCGAGCACCGGCTCGAGATCGGCGACGACACGCGACAGCACCTCGGTGGGCGACTGCCCGGCGCTCATCAGGTCGAGGTCGTGATCGACGTCGAGGCCGAACAGCTCGAGCACCTGGTCGAGCATCTCCCGGTGCTGCGCGGTCACGCAGACGCGGGCGTCGAACTCGGGCGACGCGGCGAGCGCGGCCACCACCGGCGCCATCTTGATGGCCTCGGGGCGCGTGCCGAACACCGAGAGCACCTTCTGCACCGCCGCCATCGACCCAGGCTACCGGGATCCTCCGAAACGAGGTCGTGGCGGGCGGCGGCCGGGCCGTACCCTTGGCGGGGTGACGACGATCGCCGAGCCGAGGACGGGCACCCCTCGGTCGGCGTTCGCGAACCGGGCGTTCCGCTGGGTCTTCCTGGGCGCCTTCGCGTCGAACATCGGCACGTGGATGCAGAACGTCGCGCTGCTCGCGCTCGCCAACCGGCTGGGCGGTCCCGAGTTCGTCGGCCTCGTCACGTTCGCCCAGCTCGGCCCGATGCTCGTGCTGTCACCCTTCGGGGGCGTGCTCGCCGACCGCCTCGACCGCAAGGTGCTCATGATCACGGCAGCCGCCGTGCAGCTGGTGCTGAGCGTCGGGCTGGCGATCGTCGCCCACTCCTCGCGTCCGTCGCACGCGCTCATCGTCGCGGCCGTCGGCGGCATCGGCATCGCTGCGGCGGCCAACGCACCCGCCGCGCAGGCAACGCTGCCGGCGCTCGTCCCCCGCGAGGACCTCGGCGGCGCCGTCGCCCTCAACTCGGCCCAGATGAACGCGTCGCGCGTCCTCGGTCCCCTGCTCGCCGTCATCCCCTTCCTCCACGTGCCGAGCGCAGTGTTCCTGGTGAACGCCGCCACGTACCTGTTCGTCATCGTCGCCGTCGCGGTCGTGCAGTTCGACAGCCGTCCGCGCCGCCGCACCGGCCACGAGGAGGAGCGGGAGGGTCCGCTACGCGAGCTCGCCGGCGGCCTGGCTGCGGCGAAGGCCGACCCGGTGATCGGTCGGGCGCTCGCCACCGTCGCGATCTACTCGCTGTGCTCGCTCGTGTTCATCTACCAGATGGCCGGCCTGGCGAGCGATGCCCTGCACCTGCGGACCGGCTGGTTCCAACTGCTGTTCGCGACGTTCGGCCTGGGTGCGGCGGTCGGCGCCATCGCCGTGGGCACCGTGCTCCGCTCCACCGACCGCACCGTGCTCGTCCGCGTCGGTCTCGGCGGATTCGCCGTCGGCCTCGCGGTGTTCGGCTCGCTCAGCACGCCGGCGCCGGCGTTCCCCGCCGTCGCCGTCACGGGCTTCTTCTACTTCGTCGTCATCACCGCGCTGTCCACCGCGATCCAACACGAGGTGACCGACCACACCCGCGGCCGGGTGATGGGTCTCTGGATGATGGCGTGGGCCGGTCTCGTGCCGGTGGGCAGCTACCTCGCCGGCGCCATCATCCCGCACACGGGATACCGACCGGTGCTGTGGTTCGGCGCGGCCGTCGCCTTCGCCCTCATCGCGTTGGCCGACCTTCGCGGCGCCATTGCCGAGCCACCCGATCCAGTCCAGCCACCCGACTTCCTTTGAGCAGCGTCGCCTCGCCGGCCGACGGCGGCGGGACCGTGGCGAGCAGCGCGTCGACGTCGGGCACCGGCTCGATCCCGTAGAGGTCCGTGCCCACGGCCACCACCTCGATGCCGGCAGCAGCCGCTTCCGCAGCGATGGCGAGGTGCTCGGCACCGGCGTCGGGCCCGAGCTCCGCCATGCACCCGAGCACGGCGACCCGCCGGCGGGCGTCCACACGGGCCAGCGCGGCGAGCGCGGCGCGCATCGACGACGGGTTCGCGTTGTAGGCGTCGTCGATCACCACGCCCCCGCCGTCGAGCACCACGAGGTCCATACGCGACGGCGACAGGTGCGCGAGGCCGAGTCCGGCGACGACGTCGTCGAGCGCGATCCCGGTCACCAGGGCTGCCGCTGCCGCGGCGAGCGCGTTGCCGACGTTGTGCGCGCCACGGATGTCGAGGCGCACCGGAGCGCTCCCCCAGGGGCTCTCGATCACGAACGACGGACGGAGGTCGTCGCCCACGACCACGTCCACGGCCCGCACCTCGCCGCGCTCGCCGTAGCCGACCACCGAGCCCGCGCATCGCGACGCCATGGCCGCGACGCGCTCGTCGTCGACGTTGAGCACCGCGGTGCCGTCGGCGGGGAGCGCCTCCACGAGCTCACCCTTCGCCAGGGCCACCCCGTCGAGCGAGCCGAACATCTCGGTGTGCGCCGCAGCGACCGCCGTCACGATGCCCACGGTCGGCCGGGCGATGGCGCAGAGCGCGGCGATGTGGCCGATGCCGCGCGCTCCCATCTCCACAACGGTGCGCACCGTCGACTCGTCGGCGTTGACGAGTGTCAGCGGCACCCCCATCTCGTTGTTCAGGGACTTCTCGCTCGCGGTGGTCACGCCCACCGACGCGCACACCGCTGCCAGCAGATCCTTCGTCGACGTCTTGCCGACCGACCCGGTGATGCCCACCACCGGCCCCTGCAGCCGCTCGCGGGCGAGCGCGCCGATGCGCCCGAGCGCGTCGACGGTGTCGTCCACCACCACCTGCGCGACCTCCGCGTCCACAGGCCGCGACACGAGCACAGCGGACGCGCCCATCCGCACAGCGTCCGCAACGAACTCGTGGCCGTCGCGCTCGGCGACGACGGCCACGAACAGCTGGCCCGGCGCCACCGCACGCGAGTCGATGGAGGCTCCACGCACCGAGACGGGACCGTCGCCGTGCAGGCGGCCTCCGGTGCGTTCCACGACGTCGGCGAGGGGGATGATCATGGGCGCCATCCTGCCAGCTGGGGACGGGGCGCCCTGGCCTGCCCGCCTACAATCCCGGCCATGCTCCCCGCCCCTCGCCGCCCCACCGAGCTCCCGCCGCGAGTGCGGGTCGTCGTCGTGTTCGGCGGCCGCTCGGCGGAGCACGACGTCTCGCGCCTGTCCGCCGCCAACGTGATGGCGGCGCTCGACCCCGAGCGCTACGAGGTCGTGCCCATCGGCATCGACCGCGACGGCACCTGGCTGCTTGCCGCCGGCCACGCCGCCGACGCGCTGCCGGCGGGCGACGACGCCGGCCTGGGCGGCCTCCGCGTGGCCGGCCCGCCGGTCGACGCGCTCCCCGAGCTCCAGGCGCGACGGGCGGACGACCTCCCGGTCGTGGTGCTGCCGGTGCTGCACGGTCCGAACGGCGAGGACGGCACGATCCAGGGCCTCCTCGAGCTCGCCGACGTCGCGTACGTCGGCACCGGCGTCCTCGGCTCGTCGGTCTCGATGGACAAGGCCATGGCGAAGACCGTGCTCGGCGCCGCCGGCATCCCCCAGGCGCGCTACCGCGTCGCCCGCGAGTGGGAGCTCCTCGATCCGGCCACCGCCACCGACGTCCTCGACGACATCGCCGACGACCTCGGCTTCCCCATCTTCGTGAAGCCGGCGAACATGGGCAGCTCGGTGGGCGTGAGCCGCGCCGTCGACCGCGACGCCCTCGACCGTGCGGTGGCCGACGCGCTCGACCACGACGAGATCGTGGTGTTCGAGGAGGCCATCGTGGGCCGCGAGCTCGAGATCGGCGTACTGGGCAACGAGTTCCCGCGGGCGTCGGTGCCGGGCGAGATCGTGCCGGCCGCCGAGTTCTACGACTACGACGACAAGTACCGCGACGGGGCGGCACGCACCATCGTCCCCGCCGACCTCAGCCCCGGTGCCGTCGCCGAGATGTCCGAGCTCGCCCTCGCCACCTACCGCGCCCTCCGCGCCGAGGGCCTCGCCCGGGTCGACATGTTCTACGACGAGGGCGGGCGCGGGTTCGTGGTCAACGAGATCAACACGTTCCCGGGCTTCACGCCCATCTCGATGTTCCCGATGATGTGGGGCGCCAGCGGTCTGTCCTACGGCGACCTGCTCGACGAGATGATCCGCCTCGCGCTCGACCGTCACGCTCGCCGGCGCCGTCGCCGCTGAGCGGCCTGCCCCCGAGCGCGTCCGTCAGCAGCGGTGGCTGGCGACGCGGCATGCGATGACCGTGCCGGCGTCGCGGTACACGATCCGGTACGCGTCGTCGTGTGCGAGGTGCCGCGCGAGACCGGTGTCGGCCGCCCACATCACCAGGTCGTGGGGATGGCGGGCCAGGATCGTGTCGGGATCGCCGATGTTCGACAGCAGGAGCACGTAGTCGCGCACGGTGGCGAACGAGTGCAGCTCGGCGCGGTCGTCGAACCAGGGGTTCGCACGGGTGCCGAAGCGCCACTCGAGGTAGTTGCCGCTGTAGTCGTGCGACAGCACCGCCAGATCCTCACCGTGGGGCCGACCCACATAGCCCTGCGCCTCCAGCCAGTCCACGGCGGCGACGGGGTACGACGACAGGTCGTAGTCCGGCGTCACCATCACGACGACGCCCACCACCAGCGCTGCGGCCGCGCCGAGCTGGAGCAGGCGCCGGCGCGGTGCCGGGCCGAGCGCGTCGGGGGTGCCGAGGCCCGCCAACGACGGCGCGGCGAGCGGGACGAGGACGAGCGCGGCGATCGCGCCGTTGCGGATCGCCATGAGCGTGAGGCCGACGAACACCGCCGCCACGGCGAGCCGCAGCCACGACCGGCGCATCGCCAGCAGCGCGGCGATCGCCACCGCCTCGACCAGGAAGACGACGTTGTTGGCGTTGTCGAGCGACAGCGGCCGCCACTCCGAGATCAGGATCAACGAGCTCGAACGCCGCAGGAGCCGCACGGGGAACGACAGCATTTCCATGCCGTAGGGGCTCAGCGCGGCACCCAGACCGACCCCGAGGACGACGGCGACCCCGAACTGCGCGGCGCGGCGCAGCTCGACCGCATCGGGACGACGTCGGCCGTCCGCACGTCGCTCGACCAGCCACAGCCCCGTCGCCGCGCCCACGTACAGGACGCCGAGGGGGAACGAGCCGTGCACGTTCACCCACACCACGAAGATCGGGACCAGCCACCACGGCGAGCGACGCTCCCCCAGCACCAGCGCAGCGAGGGCCAGCGCGAGGAACGCCAGGAGCTGCGGCCGCTCGTTCCACCAGAGGAGGCCCATCATCGCGGCACCGGCCGTGAGGCCGAGGCGGGCGACGAGCGCGTCGGCGGGGCGGGACAACCGCCACACGGTGGCGAGCAGCGCGCCGGTGACCAGCGCGACGAACATCCGGATCGCGGTCGCTCCGCCGAGGTGCTCCAACGTCGCGTAGGTCCACGACGCGAGCCACGACTGCACGACGAGCGCCTTCCCACCCGAGGCGAACGTGAACACGTCGTGGTGCGGAGCTCCGCTCTCGCGGAACAGGCGGCCGGTGGCCAGGTGGGTGAGGAAGCTGTTGTCCGACAGCGCGCCGGCGCCCATCACGAGCCCGGTCGTCCACGCGATCAGGCCCCACCAGCGGTGCTCGATGACGCGATCGGCCGCCCGCGCCCCGTTCTGTTCCCCCGCCGGCCGGTGCTCACCGGCTGTGGGGGGAACAGAACCGGGGATGGCGAGGGCCACGAGCGCGGCCTATTGGAAGTTGTCTTTGATGTTCAGCGCCGCCGGGCCGAGCACCACGCAGAACAGGGCGGGGAAGATGCAGAACACCATGGGGATGAGCATCTTCACCGGCGCCTTCTGCGCCTTCTCCTGGGCGAGCTGACGGCGCTTGATGCGCATCTCCTCGGACTGGGCGCGGAGCACACGACCGATCGACACGCCGAAGGTGTCGGCCTGCACGATGGCCAGCACGAACGAGCGCAGCTCGGCGATGTTGCACCGCTCGTCCATGGCGCGCATGGCATCGGCGCGGGACGCACCTGATCGAGACTCGCCGAGCATGCGAGCGAACTCGTCGGACAGCGGACCGGCCACCGAGTTCACCACCCGGTCGAGTGCCTGCTCGAAGCCGAGGCCGGCCTCCACCGAGATCGTGAGCAGGTCGAGCACGTCGGGCAGCGACCGCAGGATGCCCTTCTGCCGGTCGGCGACCTTCCGGTTGATCCACAGGTCCGGACCGAACGCGATGGCGCCGCCGAACACGATCGACGCCACCAGGCCCATGAACCCGTCGAGCAGGAAGCCGAACATCACGTTGGCCAGGCCGAAGATCACGCCGAGCGGGAACATCACCGACTTCACGGCGATGAACCGGTCCACCGAATCCGGCGTCTGGATGCCGGCGATCACGAACTTCTGGCGGATCTTGTCGACGTACCCGAGCGGGGTGAGGCGCCGGCCGATCTCCATGACCCGCGTGGCGGCCGGGAGCAGCGCACGCCGGCCGAGCGACTCGGCGAGGTGCTCGCCGCGCATGTCGACCTTGGGCCCGTCCATGTCGTAGCCCTCGAGGCTCCGCAGCGACTCGCGCACCACCTGCTTGTCGTGCACGCCGGACGCGATCGCGAAGACGGCGCCGCCGATGGCGACCATCACGAGGACGAGTGGGAGCAGCAGTTGCGCGGACATGTCAGACCTCGATCGTGATCGTCTTCTTCATCCACACGAAGCCCACGAGCATCATGAAGATGGAGGCAACGAGCAGGATGAGCCCGGTGCCGCTGAACAACTTGGAGATGTACTCCGGGTTCATCACCCACATCGCCACACCCAGGCCGGGGGGCAGGAGGCCGAGGATGATGGCCGACATGCGACCCTCGGCCGTGAGCGATGCCACGTCGCGGCGGAGGCGCTCGCGCTGGGTCATCGTGTCCGACACCGTCATGAGCAGCTCCGCGAGGTTGCCGCCGACCTCGCGCTGGATGCGGATCGCCATGACCGCCCAGCCGAAGTCCTCGCTGTCCATGCGGAACGCGACGGCCTCGAGCGCCTCGTCGAGCGGTCGGCCGAGGCGCGCCTCGGTGACGGCACGCCGCAGCTCCTTGCCCATGGGCTCCTGGATCTCGCCGGAGACGGCCTCGAAGCCCTGACCGATCGAGTAGCCGGCGCGCAGCGTGCCGGCGAGCAGCTGCAGCATGTCGGGCAGCAGCTGGTTGAACTTCTTCTTGCGGCGCTTCGCCAGGAAGTCGACGACGAAGCCGGGGGCGATCAGCGCCAGCAGCACCACGCCGGCGGCCATCATGATGTTGCCGGTGAGGACGAAGGCGATGACGACCGAGGCCAGCGCACCGCCCAGGTAGAACGTCAGCGCCTCGGCGGGGCGCAGCGGCAGGTCGGCGCGCTCGAGCAGATGCTCCACACGGACGAGGAAGCCGCGCTCCTCGGCGATGTTGCCGGTCACCTCGACGGCGCGCTGCAGCAGCGCGGACTTGGCGAGGCTCTGGTCGTCGTCCTCCTCCACGGAGGTCGCGCCGTAGCTCTCGTCGTAGTGGCGAAGCGCGTACTTCAGGCCGTCACGACGCTTGGTGATGAGGTTGGCCACGGCGAAGAACCCGCCGGCGGCGCCGAGCGCCACGAGAGCCACGATGAGGTACTTGACGATGTCGCTGCCGAAGAACCCGACGGAGGCGTCGGCGATGATCGGAGCCGGCTTCACCTCCTCCGCGCCCACGTTGAGCACGTCGGGGCGGTAGCTGGCGAGCACCTTCTCCTTGCCGACGGTGAGCGACAGGTCGGCGAACTCGTTGCGGGTGCCGGCGACGCCGGTGACGGTGGCGCGGTACTGGCCACCGATGAGCGTCGCGACGTTGCGGTAGAGCTTGCGGAAGTCCTGGTCGGTGCCCACCTGGAACGAGCCGCCCATGCGCTCGACGAGCTCGCGCAGGGCGGACCCGTCGGCGCTCGACCCGGTCATCGCGATCACGTGGACGCTGGCGTCCGCGGCGCGGAGGGCGACGAGCATGTTGGAGTAGGTGGCGATGCTCGCGGAGTCGGCCGAGGCGACCACCAGCACCACGTTGCGCTGAGTCGAGCCGGTCGTGCGGAGCAGGCCCGCGGCCATGACCATGCCGTCCCAGAGCGACGACTGGCCCATCGGGATGATGGCGTCGAACGCGCTGGTGACGTTGCCGATCGAGGTCGCCGGCTGGGCCACGGTCTTGGCGCCGTCGCCGGTCGAGACGACCGCGAGGTCGGCGATCGCACCGTTGCCGGGGCTGAGCTCGACGAGGTCCTCCTTGGCGAGCTGCACGGTCGCGTTGCTCACGGCGTTGCTGTTGTCGATGACGACCGCGACGCTCGACTTCATGCCGGCCTCGGTGAGCGGCGTGGCCTGCTGGGTGGTCGTCTTGCCGCCCACGACGAGCTTGGCCGATCGGCCGTCACCGCGACCGTGGTACATGTAGTCGACGACGACCTTCCCGTCGCGTGCGTCGATCGAGCGCACCTGCAGGTTGGGCGTCGAGTCGTCGACGGACGCGCCGCTGACGCCCACGTTCAACGTGAGCGTCGCGAGCAGCAGGGCTGCGCCGAGGGCGAGTCCGCGCTTGGCCGTCATCGGCCGATGCCCTTGCGTGCACCCATCTCGCCGCCGGCCTGTGCGAACACCTCCGGGCCGAGCCGGATGCCCTGATCGGCGAGCTTCTCGGTGAACTTGGGACGGACGCCGGTGGCCTTCAGGTGACCACGGAACTTGCCGTGCTCGTCGACCCCCATGCCGAAGTCGAACAGGAACACGTCCTGGAGGGTGATCACGTCGCCCTCCATGCCCTGCACCTCGGTGATGTGGGTCACGCGACGGGAGCCGTCACGGAGGCGGGAGAGCTGCACGATCATGTCGACGGCGCCGGACGCCTGCTCACGGATGGCCCGCACCGGCAGGTCGAACCCGCTCATGAGCACGAGCGTCTCGAGACGGGCGAGGGCGTCACGCGGGGTGTTGGCGTGGAGGGTGGTGAGCGACCCGTCGTGGCCGGTGTTCATGGCCTGGAGCATGTCGAGTGCCTCGCCGGAACGACACTCGCCGATGACGATGCGGTCGGGGCGCATACGGAGCGAGTTCTTCACGAGGTCGCGGATCGACACCTCGCCACGACCTTCGACGTTGGGCGGGCGGGACTCCATCGACAGGACGTGGTCCTGCATCAGCTGGAGCTCCTTCGCATCCTCGATCGTGACGATGCGCTCGTCGGCCGGGATGAACGAGCTCAACACGTTGAGCAGCGTCGTCTTACCGGAACCGGTACCACCGGACACGATGATGTTGAGCTTGCCCACCACGCACGCCTGGAGGAACCGGGCCGCGTGGGCGTTGAGGGAGCCGAAGCGGATGAGGTCGTCGACCTGCAGCGGGTCCTTGCTGAACTTTCGGATCGTGAGGAACGGTCCGCCGATCGCCAGGGGCTGGATGACGGCGTTCACACGGGAGCCGTCGGGAAGGCGGGCGTCCACCATCGGCGTCGACTCGTCGACACGACGGCCGATGGCCGACACGATCTTGTCGATCACCCGGCGGAGGTGGTCGGCGTCGACGAAGCTCGTCGGGTCGCGCTCGATCTTGCCGCCTCGCTCGACGTAGACCATCGACGGTCCGTTGACCATGACCTCGGTGACGTTCGGGTCGCTCAGCAGCTTGTCGATCGGGCCGTAGCCGAGGATGTCGTCGGACACCTCCTGGATCAGCTGCGCCTTGTCGGCGGCCGACAGCGGGGCACGCTCCTGACCGAGGATCGAGAGCAGCTGCTCGTGCACCCGGCGGCGCAGGTCGTCGCCCGAGAGGCGGTTGTCGTAGAGGATCGGGCCGAGCTCGTCGATCAGGTGGGCGTGGATGCGCTGGCGCAGCTCGTCCATGATCGGATCACGCCGCATGGCCCCACCAGGCGCCGCCCCCGGAGCCGCAGGTCCGTTCTGGTTGACCTCGTGAAGGCGTTGGTAGAGAGACACGTGGGCGCTCCTGGTCGGTCGCGAAGGGTTGACGATGATCTCTTCGGCCGAAGCGAAGAAAAACTGAGCTGCGGCTGGTTCAGCGGCGCTTGACGGATGCCGGCAGGAAGAGCTCCGCCAGCTGCTGGATCGACTTCGCCACCGGCGACTTCGGCGCGTGCAGCACGACGGGCACGCCCTTGTTCACCGACTGCGGGATCAGCACGTCCGACGGCACCAGCGCGTCGGCCTTGACCTGGAGCGTGCGCTCCACCTCGCCGATGTCGAGCTTCACCTTGGAGTTCGAGCGGTTCAGCACCAGCATCAGCTTCTCCATCGGCGTGTTGAGGAGACGCAGGGTCTGCAGGCCGATCTTGACGTTCTTGATGTTGGGGATGTCCATGCCGGCGACGAGCACGACCTTGTCGGACACCTCGACGAGGCCGAGCACGACGTCGTTGAAGTAGGCCGGCGTGTCGACCACGACGTAGGAGCAGAAGGTGCGCAGCAGCTCGACGATGGCCACCATCTCGCCGGCGCCGACCTGATCGGCGAAGGCCGGCTCGAGCGGAGCGGGCAGCACGCGAAGGCCGGACATCTCGTGGGTGACGAGGAGCGAGTCGAGCAGCGGGGCGTCGAGCCGGTCGATCGAGGCGACGGCGTCGACGATCGTGTGGTGCGGGGTGAGCTTGAGCATCACGGCGACGTCACCGAACTGGAGGTCGGCGTCGACCAGGCACACGGGCTGGTTCGAGCGCATCGCCAGCGCGACGGCGAGGTTCGTGGCGATGACCGACTTGCCGGCGCCGCCCTTCGTCGAGAACACGGTGAGCACCTGACCGAGCTCGCCGCCACCGGCCTGCGGGGCGTCGGCGTCGGGCACGGTGCCCTGGTCGTGGCCCGAGCGGCGGGGTGTGGCGTCGAGGGTGATCGCGACGCGCTGGATGGCGGTGCTCAACTGCGCGGCGTCACCGCTCAGCGTGAGGACGTCCTTCACGCCCGAGCGCAGTGCCTGCTGCAGGAGCGAGGTCGTGAGCTCCTCGACGACGAGGATGGCGCCGAGGGCGGCGTGCGCCCCGATCAGGCGCTCGGCGATCCCGAGCTCGGCGGGCGTGGCGCACGACGGGCCGAGGATCACCACGACGGGGACGGAGCCGGTGAGGCGGCTGGCGAGCTCCTCGATCGAGTTGAAGGGGGTGCCGCCGTTGCCGAGCAGGCGGAGGATGCGGTCGCGGGTCGCGGCATGCGGCTCGACGACGGCCACGGACACCCGGATCGACGCCGGCTGCGGGGCAGCGGGCTGGGCCGGCACCGCGTAGGGGTCGGGGGCGGCGCCGTACGGATCCTGGTGGGAGCCGTACGTGTCACCGGCGGCCGCCTGGTACCCGTCCGACGCCATGTAGGAGTCCGACGACTGGTAGCCGTCCGCAGGGTTGTAGCTCCCGAAGGATGAACCGGACCCGTAGGGGTCGGCGCCCGCGGGCTGGTCGACGTAATTGGACATCACTGACCTGCAGTCTGGGTTTCGGGGTCGGCACCGTAGGGGGTGTTGCCGTCCACGCCCGGCAACGGCAGGAACGACGTCATCGGGAGCGGATGGGGCTGGTAGTCCTTGCGGACGAGGGTGAGGTACAGCGAGCCGGGGCCCGAGAGCTGGATGATCTGCGCGGCCTCCTGCGGCACCTCGAAGGTGATCAGATCAGACGTGGGGGCGACGGTGGTCGCGGGGGTGGCCTCACCGGGGGTCGCCACCGGCGTCGAGACGCCCGTGCCCAGTGAGCGGCCGATGCCGAGGATGCGAACCTTCTGGTAGAGCGAGGCCCCACAACCGAACGTGGCCGGTGCGTTCGAGCCGGTCGCTCCACCGCTGGCCGAGTCGCCGCTGCCGCCACCGCTGGCGGTGCCACCGTCGATGACGGTCTTGCCCGACGGATCGAGCTTGCAGGAGCCGACCACGGTGAGGTTCACGTAGTCGCCCTGGGTGATGAGACCCGCCACGGCCTTCACCTGGTCGGTCGAGGTCGTCACGGCCACCATGCCCGGCTTGAGGGCGGTGCTGACCGAGTTCGTGAGGGCGGCGTCGGCCTGGAACATGGACGAGGTGATGACCATGCCGGGCGTCAGGTCGATCTGGGCGATCTGGCCCTTGATCTCCTCGGGCCGCGTGATGCGGTTCGCGGGCAGCTCCACCTGGCGGCGCTGGCCGATGTCGATCTGCTTCGTGGCGATCAGGTCGTTGGCGACGGCGCCCTTCTTGATGTCGGCCTTCGCGATCACGACGCTGACCATCTGTGCGTCGCCCTGCGCCTTCTCCTCGATCCCTCCGACGTACTGGAAGATCAGGAGTGCGGCGACGGCGCCCGCCACGAGGGCACCGATGAGAATAAGCGTTCTCCGAGAACTCACGACGACCTCGATCTCTAGATGGAGTGAGCGTTTTGGCGGCCGAGAATTCGCCGACCACGTTGTTCGTCGGCACCAACGTCGTGACTACTTAGGACTTTGGAACCGTTCTTCCGGAAAAACGGCCCAAAAATGCGAACGACCCCGCCGGAGCGGGGTCGTTCGGCTGACAGGTCGGTGATCGGGGGCTACTCGCCGCCCTCGTCGGCTGCGGCGGCCTCCGGCTCGGCCTCGGCGGCCTCGGGAGCCGGCGCATCGAGCGCCGTGACGCCGTCGGCCTGGAAGCCCTGCTCGGCGTAGTACTGCTCCCACGCCTCCTGGCCCTCCGACGTGGCGTCGGGGTCGAGGTTGCCACCGATGTAGTTGCCCTCGTCGTCGTAGGCGTGCTCGCCGAAGTGCTCCTGGTACTCGGCGGCCACGATGCCACCCTCGGCGGCCTGCTTGATCGACAGGCTGATGCGGCGACGCTGGAGGTCGAGATCGATGATCTTGACCCACAGCTCCTCGCCCGGCGTGACGACCTGCTCGGGAAGGTCGACGTGGTGCGCCGACATCTCCGAGATGTGCACGAGACCCTCGATGCCGTCGCCCACCTGGATGAACGAACCGAAGGGCACGAGCTTGGTGACACGGCCGTACACGAGCTCGCCGACCTGGTGGTTGGAGGCGAACTCCTGCCACGGGTCCTGCTGGGTGGCCTTGAGCGAGAGGCTGATGCGCTCGCGGCTCATGTCGACCTCGAGCACCTCGACCTCGATCTCGTCGCCCACGGCGACGACCGAGCCCGGGTGATCCACGTGCTTCCAGCTGAGCTCGGAGACGTGGACGAGGCCGTCCATGCCGCCGAGGTCGACGAAGGCGCCGAAGTTGACGACCGACGACACGACGCCGCGGCGACGCTCGCCCGGCTTGAGGTTCGTGAGGAACTCGTCGCGCTGCTCCTTCTGCGTCTCCTCGAGCCACGCACGGCGGGACAGCACCACGTTGTTGCGGTTCTTGTCGAGCTCGATGATCTTCGCCTCGAGGGTCTGACCCACGTACGGCTGCAGGTCGCGCACCCGACGGAGCTCCACGAGGGAGGCCGGGAGGAAGCCGCGGAGGCCGATGTCGACGATGAGACCGCCCTTGACGACCTCGATGACCGGGCCGCTGACGACGCCTTCGGCTTCCTTGATCTTCTCGATCTGGCCCCAGGCACGCTCGTACTGCGCGCGCTTCTTGGACAGGATCAGGCGGCCTTCCTTGTCCTCCTTGGTGAGGACCAGGGCTTCGACCTCGTCGCCGATCGACACCAGCTCGTGGGGGTCGACGTCGTTGCGGATCGAGAGCTCACGGGCGGGGATGACGCCCTCGGACTTGTAGCCGATGTCGAGGAGCACCTCGTCGTGGTCGACCTTGACGACGGTGCCGGTGACCAGCTGGCCGTCGTCGACGCCCTTCATCGAGCCGGCGTACAGGGCCTCGAGGTCGGCGTCGGAGACGTCGTAGTCGAGGATCTGGCGGAACGCGAACTCCTCGGACACGGCGTCGGTCGCCTCGGGGTTGGCTTCGATGGGGAGCTCTTCTGCTTCGGTGGTGTCTGACACTTGGTAGGCCTACAAAAATGAGAGGGATGGGACGTGCCCGAGCGCGGACGCGACGTCCGACGCCCGAAGGCAACGGCTCAGGCTAGGGCCGATCGGGCCGCAGTGCCAGCACGAGGAACTCGTGGTGGTCGAGATCCGGCGGCCGGCGGGCGTACGCGCCGGGCGACACCGCGCAGATATCGGCGATCTCGAGGCCGGCACGTTCGAGGATCAGGCGGAGCTCGCGGGGCGTGTAGCAGGTGGTCCAGAGGTCGGCCGGCACCGCCCGCCCGGCGCTGTCCCGCACCTCGGTGGTCTCGTGGTTGACGGCCGTCGCGGCGTCGAACGTGTCCTGATCCTCCAGCCAGCGCACCTGGAAGTACGAGCTGAACGCGGTGAGCGCCACCCGCCCGCCGGGCCGCAACGCCCGACGGATGCCGTCGAGCACCGCACTGTCGTTGTCGAGGTTGAAGACGTCGAGGGTGGCCGGCGCGCCACCGAGACCGAACGCCCCCTGGCACAGCGAGATCGCGGCGTCGAACTCCGCGTCGAACGTCATCGCCCGGGCATCGCCGCGCACGAAGGTCGCTCCGGCCACGTTCGCCGCGGCGCCCACGTCGACGAACGTCTGGGAGATGTCGAGGCCCACGGCCTCGATGCCGAGGGCCGCGAGCGCGTTGACGTGGCGGCCCGGCCCGCACCCGACGTCGAGCACGCGCATGCCGGGCTCCAGACCGAGCGCCTCCACCAGGAAGCCCACCTCCTGCTCGGTCCCCTTCGTGAACGAGTACCGCAGGTAGGCCTCGCCCATGTGGTCGGCGAGCTCCTCGAACCAGTGCGTCATATCCGCCAGTCTCCCCCACCCCGCCACCAATCCGTGCAGAACGTGACGCCCGGCGTCACATCCGGCACGGATTCGCGGCCGGCGGTTCGCTGTCACCGCCCGTGCGTACGCTGCAGCGCACCTTCCCCTCTCATCACGATGGGAGGACACCATGGACGAACGATCCGTCGCGGCATCCGCCGCGCAGCACCACGGCGTGCTCACGCCGGACAGCCTCGATCGGCACGGCGTGACCGCCCGCCAACGGCGGCTACGGGTGGCGAGCGGTGAGTGGCGGCGGCTCGACAACGGCATCCTGGTGGTGGCAGCTGCGCCGGAGACGTTCGCGATGCGGGCGATCGCCGCGCTCCTGGCGCTGCCGACCGCCGCCCTGAGCCACCAGACGGCGCTGCGGGTGAACGGCACCCGCACCGCGGACACCCGCCTTCATCTGGCAATCGCCGCCGGCGGTACCTCTCGTGCTCCAGGTGCCGTTCTGCACCGGACCGTCCTCGAGGAGCGTGACGTGGTCGTGCGTCACGGGCTCCGCGTGACGACGATCGAGCGCACCCTGATCGACCTCGGCGCGACGATGAGCGCCGGCCGGCTGCAGCGGTGCGTCGAGGATGAACTCGTTCGCGGCGCCACCACGTTCTCCCGCATCGAGGCCACGTTCACTCGGCTGAGTCGACCGGGCCGAACCGGCATCGCACGTACGCGCTCGGTGCTCGCAGCTGTGGACGGACAACCGCCGAGCGAGTCGGAGCTCGAGGCGATGTTCCAGCGACTCCTCGTCCGCCGCCGCCTCCCGTCGCCGGTGAGACAGCAACGATTCGCGTGGTCCGACCACGAGCACGGTCGGGTCGACTGCTGGTACCCCGACGCCAACGTCATCGTCGAGCTCGACGGACGACGATTCCACGCTCGGCTCGCTGCGTTCGAACGGGACCGACGGCGCGATCAGGCGGCGCTGATGCACGGGCTCACCACGATCCGCTTCACCCACCACCAGATCGCCGGCGACCCCGAGTGGGTGATCCGAGTGCTGTGCACGGTGCTGGGTGGGCAGATCAGCCCTTCGCCGCGGCCCAGCTCGAGCCGGTGGACACGTTGACCTCGAGCGGGACGTTCATCTCGAACGCCCCGTTCATGATGTCGACGACCTGCGTGCGCACCTCGTCGAGACGGTCCGGGACGACCTCGCAGATCACCTCGTCGTGCACCTGGAGGATGAGCCGACCGCCGTGGTCGGCCGCCTGGAATGCCTCGTCGATGCGCACGAGCGCCACCTTGAAGATGTCGGCGGCGAGGCCCTGGATGCCGGCGTTCATGGCCTGCCGCTCCCCGGCCATCCTCACGTTGCGTTGGCCCGACGCCAGCTCGGGGATGCGACGGCGGCGGCCGAACAGCGTCTCGGTGTAGCCCCGCTCACGCGCCTCTTCGACGGTGCGGTCCATGTAGGCCTTCACCGATGGGAAGGCCACGAAGTACGCGTCGAGGATCTGCTGCGCCTCGCCGGTGGGGATCGAGAGGCGCTGGCCCAGGCCGTAGGCCTCCATGCCGTAGGCGAGGCCGTACGACACCATCTTCGCCTTGGAGCGCATCTCGAGGGTGACCTCGGCCGGCGACACGCCGAATACCCGCGCCGCCGTCTCGTTGTGGATGTCGTGCCCGCCGGTGAAGGCCTCGATGAGGCCTGGGTCCTCGGCCAGATGGGCGATGCACCGCAGCTCGATCTGGTTGTAGTCGGCGATCAGGAACTCGTGACCCGGGGCGGGGATGAACGCCTTGCGGAACTGCCGGCCGGTCTCGGAGCGCACCGGGATGTTGTGGAGGTTCGGCGCGTCGGAGCTGAGCCGCCCGGTGCGGGCGACCGTCTGGTTGAACGTTGCGTGGATGCGACCGTCGGGCGCGATCTCGGCGAGCAGGCCGATGCCGTAGGTGCCCCGCAGCTTCTCCACCTCGCGGTACGCCAGCAGGTGGTCGACGATCGGGTGCTGGTCGCGCAGCTTCTCGAGCACACCGGCGTCGGTCATCGGCTTGCCGGTCTTGGTCTTCTTGAGCACCGGCAGGCCCAGCTTCTCGAACAGGATCGGGCCGAGCTGCTGGGTGGAGTTGACGTTGAACTCCTCGCCGGCTTCCTCGATGACGAGCGCCCGCAGCCGCTCGCACTCCGACACCAGGCGCTGGTTGAGGTGCTCGAGCTCCGCGCGGTCGACGCCCACGCCGTAGTGCTCCATGCGGGCCAGAGCGGCGATGAGCGGGTACTCCATCTCGTGCGCGAGCTTGGCGAGGCCCTGATCGTCGAGCGCGGCGGTGATGGGCTCGACCACGAACGCGACGCCGAGCGCCTCACGCGCCGGTGCGGCGGCGACCGACTCGGTGGTGCCGTCGAAGTCGAGCTGGCCGGTCTCGGTGGCGCCCCCCTCGGCGAGCTCGTGGTCGGTGTAGCGCACGAGCAGCTCGGCGACGCTGTACCGGGTGTCGGCCGGGTCGAGCAGGTAGGCGGCGATCTTGACGTCGGCGTGCAGGCGCGGGAGCCCGAGACCGGTGTCGAGCAGGTGCCGCATGAACGGCTTGGCGTCGTGGGCGACCACGGCCGGGCCGTCGACGAGCAGCCGGGCGAAGGCGTCGCGGTTCGCGTCGAGCACGTCGGCGGCGAACCATGCGACCTCGCCGGCGTCGCGGTCGGTCACGGCTGCCACACCGGTGATGTCGCTCCGGCCCGGCGTACCGGACCAGCCCACGGCCAGCACCAGCGGGCCGGCGTCGGCGGTGAGCTCGGAGAGCACGGCCGCTGCTGCCGCAGGCTCGACCTCGGTGACCTCGGCCGAGATCACGTTGCGCGGCTCGGCCAGATCGCCGGCGACCTGGTTGCCGAACGCCTCGCCCAACCGGCCGATGAGCGAGCCGAACTCCAGGAACTTGAAGTAGTCGACGACCTCCTCCTGGTCGAACTCCCCCTGCACCAGGTCGGATGGCGCCACGGGGAGCTCGACGTCGCGCACCAGCCGCATCATGTCGACGTTGCTGCGGGCCTGCGCCTCGTGCTCGATGAGGTTCGAGCGGAGCTTGGGGGTCTGCGCGTCGACGTTGGCGAAGATGCCGTCGAGGTCGCCGTAGGAGTTGATGAGCTTCGCCGCCGTCTTCTCGCCGACGCCGGTGACGCCGGGCAGGTTGTCGGACGGATCGCCACGCAGCGCCGCGTAGTACACGTACTGGTCGGGCCGGACGCCGGTGCGCTCGAGGATGCCGGCCTCGTCGTACAGGGCGTAGTCGCTCACCCCGCGCTTGTTGTAGAGCACGCGGATGTGCGGGTCGTGGACCAGCTGGTAGCTGTCGCGGTCGCCGGTGACGATGATCGTGGAGATGCCCTCCGCCTCGGCCTGCGTGGCGAGGGTGGCGATGATGTCGTCGGCTTCCACCCCGGCCTGGTCGACGATCGGGATCCCGAGCTTCTCGACGAGCTGGCGGACGAGGCCCATCTGCTGGCGGAGGATGTCGGGCGCCGACTCGCGCGTGGCCTTGTAGGTGGGGACCATCTCGTGGCGGAACGTGGGCTCGGGTCGGTCGAACGTGACGGCGAGCAGGTCGGGCTGGTGGTCGCGCACGAGGTTGATGAGCATCGAGGTGAAGCCGAACACCGCGTTGGTGACCTGCCCCGACGCCGTGGCCATGTCGGTGGGCAGGGCGAAGAACGCCCGGTACGTGAGCGAGTTCCCGTCGATGAGCATGAGCGTCGGCATCGCTCGCGAAACTACTGCACACCCCCGACAGCGAGGTCCGGGACCCCCGCTCCCCGACCGATGCGGTCAGGGCTCCAGCGCGCCGCTCAACACGTCCTCGGCGACCTTGCGGAGCGACTCGCGGCGATCCATCGCCGTGCGTTGCAGGAACCGGAACGCGTCGTCCTCGGTCATCGAGTGCTCCGCCATGAGCCGGGCCTTCGCCCGGTCGGACAGCTTGCGCACCGCGAGCTGCTCCTCCAACGACGAGGAGTGCTCCGCGAGCGCGACCAGCTCGGCGAACCGTCCCACCGCGAGCTCGATGGCCGGCACGAGGTCGTCGCGCTGGAACGGCTTCACCAGGTAGGCCATCACGCCGGCGTCACGTGCGGACTCGATGAGCGTGCGCTGGCTGAACGCCGTGAGCAGCACGACGGCGCAGAGGCGTTCACCCGAGATGACGCTCGCCGCGCTGATGCCGTCGAGGCCCGGCATCTTCACGTCGAGCACTGCCGCGTCGGGGCGGTGCTCGCGGATCAGGTCGATCGCGACGTCGCCCTGTCCGCAGTCGGCGACGACGTCGTAGCCCACCTCGTCGAGGAGCTGGCAGAGGTCCATCCGGATGATCGCGTCGTCCTCGGCGACGACGACGCGCAGTCGTGGAGTGTCGCTCACGAGGACGACCGGCGGCGTTCGCTCATCTCGTCGAGCAGCTCGTCCTGGGTGGCCTCGAGCCGGGCGATCGTGTCGACGAGCTCCTGGCGGTGACGTGCCATCGCCGACCGGTGGCGTTCACTGTCGGTGTGGTCCAGCGCGGCGGACGGGTCGTCGGCGACCAGCGAGCGGAGGCGGGCGTCGTCGGATTCGTCGGTGAACTGCACGAGCTGCTCGTCGGTGACGGCGAGGTCCTCGCGGGCGCGCTGCAGCCGCTTCGACACGGTGCGGAGGCGGCGCTCGGGGAACATGGACACGCAGGGAGTGTACGCCCGCCCGAAAACTGCCGAGACCCCTCGGGCTGGAGGCCGAGGGGTCTCTGAGGCAGGCTCGCGACGTTCAGGGAGGGGATCTCGGTCCGTCGCTGTCGTGTTCTTACCCGTCGCCCCGATTCCTAGACTGTGACATTCGTCACACCATTTGGGCGCCGGTCAGGCGGTGTGTTGGATGGGCTCGCCCGCCAGATCGGGCACGTTCGTGAGCTGCAGGAGGCGCTGCACGGCCGGCGTGACCGCCGTGACCCGCATGTTCACGCGGTAGTCGTCGGCGAAGGACTTGGCGTCGATCAGGGCGCCGAGGCCGTGCGAGTCGGCGAAGGTGAGTCGGGACAGATCCACCTCGACGAGACCACCCTTGACGATGGCCGTGATGAGCACCCGCCGCAACGACGGAGCCGCCTCGGCGTCGAGCTCTCCCGACACCTCGACGATCGTGCCCGTACCGGTCAGCGTTCGAGTGACGCTCGCAAAGCGAGATCTGTCCATGGGTCCCCTCCCATCCCCTACTGATATGCACACCTCAGCGGTTCGCACATGGTACAGAGCATCGTTCGGTCCGCAAAGGGGTGGTTAGAATCTGTACATGACGAACGCTCGCCGGCTCCGCTGGTGGCGGCCGCACGGGCGGGACCTGGTGCGGATCCGCTTCGGTCGGCGACGCGGCGCGCACGGGATCGTCCGCACGATGCGATCCCGGTTCGGTACGACCGTGGTCGAGATCCTCGACGACCCGACTCACTCCGGCGACATCGTCGAGCTGCCGGCATGGTGGCTCGCCCCGCCGCGGGTCGACATCGACCTCCGTTCGGACGCCGTCGACGTCCGAACGCCGCGGGAGTCGCCCAACACCACGTTCAGCGAACGCCACCCGCGCATCCGCTGAGGCGCACGCCGCGGCGCGCCCGCTCCGGCGCTCCCGGATCAGGCGGCGATGATGATCGCGGCGCCGGCGACGGCACTCGCATCGGCACCGGCACCGCTGAGGGTGACCGACTCCGACGTGCCGCTGATCGATCCGACCGTGCCGCCGCCGAGCGAGGTGCCTGCGCCGTTCTTGAGGGTGATGGACAGCGACAGGCCGACACAGCTCGCGTCGATCCCCGTCACACCCACGGCCGTCGTCTGGTAGCGGCCGAGCGTGGCGTCGTAGGTGTTCGTGTAGGTGAGGGTGACGCCGTCGGTGTCGCAGCTCGCGACCACGGTGGTGTCGGCACCGAGCGCCGGCGAGGTGACGCCGCCGAGCGAGGCGGCGGACGCGCCGACCACGGCGAGCGAGGCGGCGCTCATCATCAGGGCGCCGACGGTACGACGGCGGCGGCGACGCTGCGCGGCGGATCGCGTGTCGGTGCTGGGATCGGTGCTCGTGTCGGGGATGGTCACTGCCGGCTCCTGATGTCGCATCCCGGACGGTCGCCGCGATGATGTTCCTCGTCAGGAATGTCGACGTCCGGATGGGCCGGCTTGAAAATTCTCGTTCGGTCTCCCCCGCTACGCGGACACCCCGTCCATCTCGTCCAGCCGGTCCATCTCGTCGAGGACGATCGCCGCCGGAACGGCATCGGGAAACCGCGCCGTCGGCGTCGTCTCCACCGGGTCGGGCCAGATCATCCACCCGACGGTGAGGGCGATCACGACGGCTGCGATCAACGGCAGCGCACCGACCAGCCGGAGCGGGAGCGGACCGAGATCGACCACCGGGCGACCCACGACGTCGGCCATCGTCGGGCGGAAGTCGTCGGGCCGGTCCTTCGCATCGCCCTGGAACTGCAGCCGCCCGTCGCTCGCGACGTCGATCACGCGGTGCACCACGTGCTGGCCCTTCCCGATGCCCGACGGGACCCGGTAGACGGCGATGTCGCCGACCGCGACCGAGTCGACGGAGCGCACCAGGAGGACGTCACCCGTGTGGTACGTGGGCGTCATCGACGTGCCGTGCACCACGACGATGGCGGTGTCGCCGCCGAGCTGCTGCGGCCAGAACACGAATGCGAGCACCCCGACGAGCAGCCACCCCAGCACCGAGCGGCGACGGGAGCGACGCCGGTCGGCGGCGAGACGGCGCGCCCGCCGGGTCGCCATCACGCGTCCACGTGGTAGTTGTCGAAGGTCGACGCCGAGTCGTTGTACGCGACGATGCCGAAGTAGGTGTGGGTGCCGTTCTTGTACGTGGTCTGCTCACCCGCCGTGAGCGTGTAGGTGACCCGCAGCACCCCGTCGACGTACCCGTTCAACACCGATCCCGACGTCGACTCGAGGCGGACCTTGGCGTTGGTCGGGGCGCCGATGCCGGTGATGCTGGCGCGGACCGTGTACGAGCTGCCCTGGTACTTCCAGATCTCGAGGCTTCCGCCGGCCGCGCTGTTCCAGGAGAGCAGCAGGTGATCGGTGCCCGTCGAGTTGGAGTTCGTGATCATCTCGGCGTCGTAGGTGCCCGAGGCGGTGATCGTCGCCTCCGACGAGCCCGACGAGACACCGGCGTTGAGGATGAGCCCGGACGGCGACGCCGCGTTCGACTTGGCCTTGTTGCCCTGGATCGACCAGTTCCCGCCGAACTTCACCCAGGTCTTCGAGCCGCCGTCGGTCGTCGCCCCGTTCAGGTTCGTGCCGTTCGTGCCGTCGAAGGCGTCCCAGGCGATCACCGTCGGGGCGCCGGGGTCGGCCGACATCGTGAAGCCGTCGAGGCTGCGCGCGGTCACGCCGCCGACCGAGGACGCCGACGCCGACGTGAGGGCGCAGGCGATCAGGGCGGCCGTCCCCAACGTCCGCATCGACCGCTCGGGGACCGAGTGGGACCGGATCGCGACGGCCGTCACGATCATCAGCCGTTGATGACGACCGCCGCGCCGACGACGGCGTTGGCGTTGGCGCCGCTGCCCGACATGGTGAGGGTGGCCGCGCCGGCGGTGACGGTGCCCGAGCCGGACGCGAGGCTGACGTTGCTGTTGTCCTTCAACGTCAGCGAGATCGCCTTCGTGTTGCAGGCGGTGTTGATGCCCGACACCGCCACCGACGTCGTCTGGTAGCGGCCCAAGGTGGCGTCGTAGGTGTTCGTGTACGCGAGCGTGACACCGTCGGTGTCGCAGCTGGCCACGACGCCGGTGTCGGCACCGAGGTTGCCCGACGTGATACCGCCCAACGACGCGGCAGAGGCCGCGACGATGCCGAGCAACGTGGCGGTCACGATCACGGCGAGGGCGGTGCGCTTCCGGCGCAACCGGGTCGCCCGGGCGGCGGCTCGACTGGTCCTCGTGAACGACGTCGTGGTGGTGGTCATGGCGATGCCTCGTGGGGGCGCGGGTCGGAAACGATCGGATTGTCATATTCCTGTTCGGTCACTTCCGATCCGAGATGAGCCGGATCCGAACAAAAAGAATTCCGGCTCACCCGTCCCAGGGTGCTCGCGCCTGGGCAATTCGCCCCGGCCCAGTCCGCTCGGGCACCGTGAACAATATGATGACGAATCCCACGACGAGACGAGGAACCGTGCCAACGACCGAGTTGTCCGAATCAGCCGCCGGCCCCGGCCGGGCGGGACGAGCGACCGTCACCCTGGCCGCCGTCGCCGCAGCGGCCGCCGTCGGCGTGGCCGTCGCCCCCGGAGCGGCAGCCACCCCGTACATCCCGACCGATCCGCTTCGGCAGTGCCAGCTGTCCGGCAAGTACGCGTGCTTCGGGCTCCAGGGCGAGGACATGCCCGCCGACGGCAACTGGCGAGCGGCCCTCGCTCCCGGCGGGTGCACCGCCGACGCCGACGGCAGCGACAACCGATCGAAGATCACCGGCACCCTCGCGTCGCAGGCGTATCGCAACGACAACTCCGATTGGGTGACCTACGGGAGTCAGAACGTCTCGATGGGAACCGCCGGCGCCAACCTCTGCAACTCCGGATACAACCAGTGGCAGCGGATCTACGCGCCGGTGGACAGCAAGCGAGTGGCGACCCGATGGCCGATCCGAGCGAACGCCACCGTCGGCCAGGCCTGCAATCCCGCCGGCGGTGACTGCGTGTCGATCGGCAACGCCTCGTTCTCCATCACCGTCGTCCACCCCTGATCATCCGAGGAGCCTCCATGACCTCACACCAGCACCCCTCACGTTCGTACCGCGCGCCGAGTGTGGCGATCGTCGCACTCCTCTGCGCCCTGGCAACGGGCGGCTGCGGCACCGACAGCACCGTGACGACCTCGGCAGCGCCCGCCTCCGTGGCCGATCCCCTCGTACCGTTCGTTCACGACGGGCCCTATCACGCCGAGCTCCGGGTCACCGAGGACGTCGGCGAGCTGACCACCAGCCTCGTCACCGTCGACTACGAGAACCCCGAGTCGTGGACGGTGACGTACCGATCCGACGACTCGACGGGACAGCGCGACGGGACGCGGTTCGTGAGAACGCCCGGGAACTGGGTGTGGACGCAGCCCTCCTACAACCTGTCGGCCGTCGTCACGCCCGAGCAGCAGCTCCAGGTCGACAAGGCCCTGACACCGGACCAGTGGGGCCCGCTGGTCGACCAGATGATCGCCGACGGCCGCATTCCCCTGACCGACCAGGTGCTCGGGAGCGAGCAGAAGCTGCCGGCGTCAGCGCATGCGGTGCCCGGCGACTTCGCCCTCCTCTCGCTGTTCCGACCCACCGATCGTCGCGGGTTCTGGCTCCGGGAGAAGCTGTCGGTCAGCCCGACCGACGATGGCTACACCGTCACGACCGACGGCATCCGGATGGAGTACGACCGGGACGGAGAGCCCGTCCGTTCCTCCACCGTCGGCGACGGAGCCCGGAAGAGCGATGTGCAGGTGCTGAGCATCGAACATGGCTGAGGCCCTGCCGGCCCGGCTGCTCGCCCTCATCCATCCCGAGCTCAGTCGCCTCGCCGGCCAGGACCTCGACCCGGACGAGATGCTCGGCGACGTGATGTCGCTGGACAGTCTCGCTCTCGTCGAGGTCATGCTCGTGTGCGAGGACGCGCTGCGCGAACAGGCGGGGGCGGATCTGACCTGGCTCGTCGACGCGCCGGTGGACTCGCTCTCCGCCCGCGTCATCGCCGAGCGCACCGCCGAGCGGATGACGGCGAGGCTGGCCTCCCGATCGGCCGACGCCCCGACCATCGCCGCGGAGCTGATGTCGCGGGTTCGCCTCCGCCCCGTCCACGAGCCCGACGCGATCTGGCTGCGGGAGCTGATGCAGCGTCCGTCGAACGCTCATCAGTACGTGTTCCGAGGCCTGGTCGGCTCGCCGCACCGGTTCCTCGACCTGCTCACCGGTGACGCCGTGGCCTCGTTCGTCGCCGAACTCCCGGACGGCTCCGCCGGCATCGGTTTCGCCTCGGTGCTGTCGATGGACCCCTCGGCCGGGCATGCGAGCCTCGGGATCGTCCTCACCCCGGAGGCGCGCGACTCGACGTGGGCGGCTGCGGTGTTTCTGAACCTGGCCGACTACGCCTTCACGACGTTCCGGCTCCGCAAGGTGTACCTCCAGGTGCCCGATTTCAACATCGATCTCCTGTCACTGGCCCGGGCTCACCACCTCGTGGCCGAGGGTCGCATGGAGGACTACCACTACCACGACGGTCGGCTGTGGGGCGTGAACTTCGTCAGCTTCTCCGTCGACCGATTCACGGCGCTCTGCGGCCGCGCAACGTCCGACGGCTGAACAGCGGGCCCTCGGGCTCTCATCGCCACGCCTGCGTGCCCGGGGTGGGACTCGAACTCCGACGGGCGAGGCGTTCGGCGGATGTCAGCCAATGCCGGCGGCCCTCAGAATGCCCACGAATTGGGCGTTTCGAGGACTGGCGAGTTCGGCCGCTGTCGACCGCTGTTGGCGAGTTTCGGGAAGTGTGTGACCAAATTGTGACCACGCCTACTCCCGCTCGCACGACCGGTATTCTGACTTGCCGACCGGCCGACGACCGACCGCAGCCTTCGGACGTGTTCACCGTCGCCTGCCCTTCTGCGTAGTCGTCCGTGACTCCTATCCTGCCGGTGGTGATCGCTGCGTCGAGTCTGCTGGGGCTGCATCTCGACGTTTTTGTGAGCGATCCGTGGGACCTCACGGCCGACGGGCACGACGACACGCGTTCTCAGGCCACGGTCGTCGCTGCTGGGAGTGAGATGGGCAACGAATGCCTCCTCCTGGAGTTCGAACCTGCGGCGACCTGGCGTGGGTCCGACCACAAGCATTTCGTCGCTACCCCTCACAATGGGTCAGCGATGTTCGAGTCGCTCGTCACCGACCTGGCCGTGGAGTGCGGTCTCGTGGCGGTGCCTGAAGCCCAGATCGCGAGTTCCTCCCCGATGGATACGACATGGTGGCGAGGTGGCCGAGTGAGTCCCATGACGTGGTGTAGGAGGCGGCACCGACGCCGGAGACGGGCCACGGTACGTCGGGGCGCCGGGCAGCGGAGACGACCCCTCGTTGTCGAAGCCCCACTTGTACGGCAGGTTGCGGTTGAGGTCCACGCCGTCGGCATCGGTGATCTGGCCGTCGCCATCGTTGTCCCGCAGGTTCTTCCGCCAGAGCGGTTCCGTGCTGAAGCTGTAGTCGTATCCGTCGGGATTCGCGACCGGAACGAACCACAGGTCGGTGCTGCGGGTTGGCGAGCAAGTGCCCCGTCGGGATCGGTGCCGTCCAGGTAGAGGCGAAGGAGGCGCAGATCGATCTCCGTGCCGATCCACTCCCGCGCGTGCTGGCCGGCGAGGTGGACGACGCTGGGACGCTCCCCGATCGCCGACGACAGGTCCGAGGACACTCGTACGGCCACGATCTCCTGGCCGAGATGCGACGTGCCGATCACCATCGACCGTGCCCGATCCGGGTGCGCTCGCACGATCGCGTCGACCTCGTCGCGTATGCCACCTGGCTCGCTGTAGGACCGCCAGACCGAGTAGCCGTACCTTCCCGTCGTCGGAGGAGGCGATGGGTCGGCGGGCAAGGCCGCACGAACTGCCTCGAGCTCGCGGAGGACGCGTGCATCGTCGCGCTGCTCGGCAGGCTCGACCTGTGCCGGTCGGGTCCCGTCGGCGGAGCTCTCCGGGCCGTCGACCGATCCGTTCGAGCACGCGACTCCGGTCACCACGACCATCACGATCGCTGTCGTCAACGCTGCTTTGCGCATGAGCTGTTCCTTCCGGGCGCACGCCGAACGCGCCGCCTGCTCGATGGACGAAATTGTTCGCCACGGTCGTGTCGACCTCCGCGGGGCCGTCGAACCACTAGCGTCGGAACGTGAGCGACATGGGATCGGCAGTAGCCACGCTGCCGGGAATCACCGATGTCGAGGCGCTCGCCGGGGGGCATCAGAGCACCGTGTGGCGCGCCCGTCACGACGGCGCCGACGTGTGATCAAGGTCGTGTCGGCCGACGCCGTCGATGCCGCGGCGCTGCGGGGACGTCTCGCCGCCGTACGACGCTTGGCCGGCATTGCGCCCGCAGTGTGTGCGCCGCTCGACCTCGACGGAGCGATCATCTCGTCGCTCCCCGGGGTCGACGGCCACCTCGACCATGTGATGCTGTTCGCGTTCGCCGACGGGCGTGCACCGTCGCCGCTCCTGCCGGCCGACACCGAGGCGATCGGTGCCACGCTGGCGCTGATCCACGACGCCGGTCGCTCGATCGCCCATGACGATGTCCCGCGCTTCGCCGTCATCGACGTCGAAGCAGCCGCCCTCGCACCCCCGAGTGCGACGGACGCCCTGCTACGGGTCCTCGAGCGAGTCCGGCGCTTCGACGGGTCGGCGCCTGCCCACGCTCCTCCATGGCGACTACGGCAGCCACAACCTCCGGATGTCCGCTGGCGAGGTGCGAGTCTTCGACTTCGACGAGTGTGGGGTCGGACCGGCCGAGTACGACGTGGCGAACTCGCTCTACCTCGCCCTGTTCGACCTCACCGTCGAGCGAGGTGCCGGCGAGCTGTTCTCAGCGTTCCGCCGGGATTTCCTCTCGTCGTACGACACGGTCGCCGCCACACCACTCGATCGGTCCGCCGTCGACGACCTCGTGATCCTTCGTGCCATGATGCTCAGCCGGTGGCTCGCAGAGCCGTCCATCGCGCCGCGAGGCGTGGCCGCGGCGGACGCGGCCTGGAAGACGCGTCTCGCCGAGTTCGTCACGGACTTCCTCGCCGGACCAGACGCGCCGGCATGACCCCCACATCGTCATCGGCCGCCCCGTCGCTGCTCTGGTCGCTCCCCGGCAGTCCGACCGACGCGGACGTCGCGCTCATCGTGTGCCCGTATGCCGGCGGAACGGCCCAGGCGTTCGCCAACGAGCTGCGCTGGCTCGTCCCGGACCACGACGTGCGGTACCTGGCGCTCCCGGGACGGACCCATCGGATGACGGAGGCGCCCTACGAGGATCTGGCAACCCTCGTGGACGATCTGGAGTGGGAGCTGGCGATGATGGGCAAGCCGTTCATCATCGCCGGGTACAGCATCGGGGCCCGCATCGGCCTCGCTACAGCGGAACGCTGCACCGTGGCCGGATCGGCCCTGATAGGTCTCCTCCCGGCCATGTCGGCCGTCGGGCCGCACGGTGAGCGTCGTTGGGGCACCGACCTCGAATCGGTCGCGAAGGACATCCGTCGATCGCATCCCTCGGGCGACGAGCTCCACCACGCCGGACTGCTCGATCGGGTCGCCGCTCAGACCTCGCGGACATGCACCTGTTCCGAGGCGCCGCCGAGCCCGGCGACGGGATCCTGGACGTTCCGGTGTGTGCCATCAGTGCCCGATCGGATCGCACCACCTCGCCGTCGGCCGAGGCGTGGCGGCAGGTCACCAGCGGCCGGTTCCGACACCGTGAGATCGAGGGCGACCACTTCGCCATCCACACGAACCCGGCCGACCGGCGAGGTCCAAGCGCACCTCGCCGAGGTGTACGGCACCGACATGAGCCCGAGAGCAGGTCTCCAAGATCACCGACGCCGTTCTGGGGGAGATGGCCGAGTGGATGACCCGCCCCCTCGAACGGGTGTACCCGGTCGTGTTCATCGACGCCATGGTCGTCAAGATCCGTGACGGCCAAGTCGCGAACCGGCCGATCTACACAGCGATCGGCGTCACT
>JAXLRH010000006.1:0-275639 GCA_046331245.1 Acidimicrobiales bacterium
TACCTCTACACGAACGTCGGCAACGACCCCGACGCCCTCGCAGAAGGCCAGCGACGCTTCACCTCGGGCCAGCGCCTGGAGTGGCGCCTGCGCTGAGCGCCGCCCTCAGGCCCGACGACGCCGTTCGCGCGGCGCCGCCGCGAGGTCGTCGAGCGTGACCAGCACGGCGTCGGGGAGATCCTCCGCGGCGTACACCGCGTCCACGATGCCCTGCTCGCGCAGCTCCAGGGCGCTCACCCGCTGACGATCGGCCATCTCGCCGGCGTGGTCGACGTCGCGGTGCACGATGGCGGACGCGGCCTCCGGTGCGATGGGCGCCACCCACCCGTCGTCCGCCGCCAGCACCCGGTCGGTCGACATCCACGCGATCGCCGCGCCCCCGCT
This sequence comes from Acidimicrobiales bacterium, assembly GCA_046331245.1. Lineage (GTDB taxonomy): Bacteria > Actinomycetota > Acidimicrobiia > Acidimicrobiales > Microtrichaceae > SSF14. Next base: position 385 of record JAXLRH010000006.1, read on the forward strand.
CCCCTGGCCGGCGACGACGGCGACGGTCGGCACCGACAGCATCGTGAGCGCGTCGATCGAGCGGGCGATCTCGCCGGCGAACCCCTGCCGCTCCTGCTCGCCGCTGATCACCGCGCCCGCCGTGTCGATGACCGTCACGACGCTCAGACCGAGCTCCTCGGCGATCGCCATGGCCCGCCTCGCCGAGCGCAGGCCCGCGGCCGAGGGACGACTCGACGTGCGACGGTGGGCCACGACCATCGTGCGACGGCCCTCGAGGCGGCAGATCGCCGTGAGGACGTCGGGGTCGACCGACCCGGAGCGATCGCCCTGCAGCTCGACGGTGGCACTGGACCGGCGCAGCAGCTCGTCGAGCACCCGGTGCCGGTCGCCGCGACGCGACGACTCCACCGCGGCCCATCCGCTGGGGCCCGCCGTCGACTCGGCGGGTCGGCGAACCTCCCCCGGCGACGCCGGCGCCAGCACCGACAGGACGTCGGCCACGGCGTCGCGCAAGCGCTCGGGTGGCACCACCGCGTCGACCTGGCCGTTGGCGAACAGGCCCTCGGCCGTCTGGCTCGCCGCCGGCTCGATGGGCTCGCCGATCGCCTCGGCCACGCGCGGGCCGGTGAAGCCGATGGTGGCGCCGGGCTCGGCGAACGTGACGTGGCCCGACGAGGCCCACGAGGCGAACACGCCACCGGTCGTCGGGTTCGCGAGGTACACCACGAACCCGAGCCCGGCGTCGCGGAGACGCCGCACCGCGGCCGTCACCGGGATCATCTGCACGAACGCACGCGTGCCCTCCTGCATGCGGGCGCCGCCCGAGTTCGCGATCGCCACCACCGGCACGCCGGCGGCGACCGCGGCGTCCACCGCGGCGACGAACCGCTGCCCCGCCGCCACGCTGAGCGTGCCCGCCGACACGTCGAAGCGGCACCACACGGCCATCACGTCGTGGCCCCCGACCCGGCAACGGGCCGCGGCAGTGGACTCGTCGTCACCCGGGAGCGGCGTGGCCGAGCCCGGGTCCGCCAACAGACTCAACCAGTCGCGCACTCGGGAAGGTTAGCCACGAGCAGCGGCACCAATTGATCGAAGGGCATCGGCCGGGCGACGTGGAAGCCCTGCAGGAAATCGCAGCCCATCTGGGAGAGCCGGGCCGCCGTCGCCGCGTCCTCCACGCCCTCGGCCACCACGAGGAGGCCGAGGTTGTGCCCGAGGTCGATCATCGAGCGCACCATCACCGCGGCCTCGCGGACGCTGAGCAGGTCGGCGACGAACGACTGGTCGATCTTGAGCACCGACGCCCGCACGTGCAGCAGCATCGACATCGAGGAGTAGCCCGTCCCGAAGTCGTCGATGGCCGCGCCGACCCCCATGCCGGCCAGGCGCTGGAGCACGCGGGCCGCACCCTGGGGATCCTCCATCAGCTGGCTCTCGGTGAGCTCGAGGTACAGGCCGGCGCCGGGGAGCCCGACCTCGCCGATGAGCCCCTCCAACCAGTCGATGAGCCCGCGGTCGTGCAGGTTCCGCACCGACAGGTTGCACGACACCAACATGTCGCACCCGAGAGCCGACAGCGTGTGCGTGTCGCGGACGGCGCGGTCGATGACCCAGCGCGTGAGCTCGTCGATGGCCCCGGAGATCTCCGCCAGCTCGATGAACTCGTCGGGCAGCAGCAACCCGTGTCGAGGGTGGCGCCAGCGCACCAGCGCCTCCATGCAGTTCAGCCGGCCCGACGACAGGTCCAGGCCGGGCTGGTACCAGACCTCCAACTGGTCGTCCGCGATCGCCGCCCGCAGTTCGCCCAGCAGGGTCACGCGACGGACGCTCGACCGGTCGTCGGACGAGTCGTACACCCGGAACGGCCGGCCCGCCTTCTTGGCCTGGTACATCGCCACGTCGGCGTGGCGGATGAGCAGCTCGGCATCCACGACATCGGCCTCCGCGGCCGTCCGGAGCGCGATGCCGATGCTGGCGCCCACCTCGATCGTCAGGCCGTCCACCACGAACGCGTCGCGCAGGGCGCCGGTGATGCGATCCGCCAGCTCCACCGCCTTGGACCGTCCACACCGGGGCACGCTCACCGCGAACTCGTCGCCGCCGAGGCGGGCCACCGTCGCGTGGTCGTCCACCACCTCGCAGATCCGGCGGCTCACGGTCACCAGCAGCTCGTCGCCCACGTGGTGCCCCAGGGCGTCGTTGACCTCCTTGAAGTTGTTGAGGTCGAGCAGCAGGAGCGCCAGCGACGCGTCGGCGGGCGCCTCGACGACACGCTCACGGAGGAGCGTGCGGTTGGCCAACCCGGTGAGCTGGTCGTGGAGGGCGCGGTGCTGCTGCTCCCGCTGCGCCGCGAGCCGCGCGCTGCGGACGACGGTCACCGTCGTGAGCACGCCGGCCCCGAGCGCCGCGAACCGCGACGCGTCGACGATCGTGACGCTCCCGTGGGTGACGCCCACGGCCACCACGAGACCCGACACGCTGATCCCGTACCCGGTCCACAGCCAGCGACGCTCCACGGACTGGCCGGCGATCGTGAGCGTGGCGACCATCATCGCCAGGAGGCTGGTGGACGAGGTCGGCTCGGCCATGATCCAGGCGAGCATGATCCCGGCGTCGACGATCGGCACCCAGCCGGGCATCTGGCCCTTCCGCAGCGCGGCCCAGTGGGCGCCGAAGCTGTAGGGCAGCACGAGCGCGAAGTCGACGATCGGCTCCCACCACGGCAGCGCCCGCGACCGACCGAAGTACGAGAGCAGCTGGAACGCGATCACCACCAGGTGGCGGGCCGCGAAGATGACGTTCAGCTCGCGCCGATCGACGCCGTTGCCGATGTCGGGATGTTCCGCGCCGAGGCGACTCCACCGCATCCATGAGTCATCGGCCCCGAACGGGGTCGGGTTGACAACTCCCCCGGGGAGGTGCGGACGGCCTACAGGCCCGTCGGCTGGGCCGACAGGCCCATCGACGCCGTCCTACAGGCCGAGCGGCGGCACGACCGCCTCGATGAGGCGAGGGCCACCGGCGGCGAGCGCGGCGCTCAGCTGCTCGCAGAACTCCTCGCTCGTGCTGGCCCGGGTCGCCGGCACTCCCACGCCCTGGGCCAGCGCGACGAAGTCCAGGGTCGGCCCCGTGAGGTCGAGCATGCGCAGCGCCTTCGGCCCGACGTCCGACGCGCCCACACGGTTGAGCTCCATGTTGAGCACGGCGTAGCTGTGGTTGGCGAAGATCACCGTGACGACGTCGAGCTGCTCGCGCACCTGCGTCCACAGGGCCTGCATCGTGTACATCGCCGAGCCGTCCGCCTCGAGGCACAGCACCTGGCGGTCGGGACATGCGACCGCCGCGCCGGTGGCCAGCGGGATGCCGATGCCGATCGCGCCGCCGGTGAGGCACAGCCAGTCGTGGCGGGGCGCTCCGGCGGTGGCGCCGGGGATGAACAGGCCCGACGTGTTGGCCTCGTCGACGACGATCGCGTCCTCGGGGAGCAGCGCGCCCAGCGCCTGCGCCACCGTCTCCGACGTGAGCGGGCCGGTGGGCAGCTCGGGGCGCGACGGCGCCGCGAGCGCCACCTCGGTCGGCGCGCCGAGGGCGTCGGCGACGGCGACCAGCAGCGCCACCGGGTCGGTGGCGAGGTCGACCTCGTGCACCTCGCACCCCTCGGGCTGGAGCACCGAGGCCTTGCCCGGGTAGGCGAAGAACGACACCGGCGACGCGGTGTCGACCACCACGAGGTGCTCGGCGCCGTCGAGCTGCATCTGCGCGAACTCTGCGAGGTAGGCGAGGCGATCGACGGAGGGGAGGCCGGCGCCGCGCTCCTGACGGGCCGGGAAGGTCTCGGCGAGCACCCGTGCGCCGGTGGCCGCCGCGATGCGGGCGGCCGCCACGAGGCCGGCCTCGCGCATGACGCGGCCGCCGACGAGCAGCACGGCCGGGGCATCGCCGGAGAACACGTCCACGAGCGAGGCCACCAGCTCGGCCGACGGCGCGGTCGCCGCAACGGGGGCGACGGGCGCGACCGGGCCGTCGGCGTCGAGCCAGCACACGTCGGCCGGGAGGATCAGGGTGGCCACCTGGTTGGGCGAGGCCATCGCCGCCGCCACGGTCGCGGCGGCGTCGCCGGCCACCTCGTCGGGCGTGGTCGAGCGGCGCACCCAGCCGGAGCACGCGCCGGCGACGGCGTCGATGTCGCTCTCGAGCGGTGCGTCGTACTGCTTGTGGTACGTCGCGTGGTCACCGACGATGTTGACGACCGGCGTGTGGGCCCGGCGGGCGTTGTGCAGGTTCGCGAAGCCGTTGCCGAGGCCGGGGCCGAGGTGCAGCAGGGTGCCGGCGGGCTTGCCGGCCATGCGTGCGTAGCCGTCGGCGGCGCCGGTGGCGCCGCCCTCGAACAGGCAGAGGATGCCCCGCATCGGCTCCACCTCGTCGAGCGCTGCGACGAAGTGCATCTCCGACGTGCCCGGGTTGGTGAAGCAGACGTCGACGCCGGCGTCGACGAGGGTCTGGATGAGTGCGCGTGCGCCGTTCATGGGTGGGATTCCTCCGGTTCTGGCGTTGAATTCCGCCCCAGGAGGGCGTTCCGCGCCGGTGAAAGTAGCGGGACTAGAAGACGGCGCCGGGGTTCAGGATGCCGTTGGGGTCGAAGGCGGCCTTGATGCGGCGCATGAGCGCGATCTTGGCGGGATCCTCCAGCTCGAGGAAGTAGCCGCGCTTCTCGGTGCCGAGCCCGTGCTCGCCGCTGATCGCGCCGCCCAGCTCCATGCCGGCGCGGTACAGGCCCATCATCACCTCGTGGCGCTTCTCGGGGTCGGCCTGGAACACGCCGAGGTGCACGTTGCCGTCGCCGGCGTGGCCGCAGCCGGCGATCCACGAACCGGTGTCGGCGCCCAGCTTCGACACCCGCTCCATGAACTCGGGGATCGTGGCGCGGGGGACGACCACGTCGACCACGTCGTTCGCTCCGTTCGCCTTGGCCAGCCAGAAGGCCTTCTCCCGGGCCTCGATGAGCTGGGTCGCGGCCCCCGACGGCAGCACGTACACGTCGAGCGCGCCGAGGTCGCTGACGAGCTCGCCGAGTCGTTCGACGTCGGCCTCGAGGCGGTCCTCGTGGGCGTTCTCCAGCACCACCACCAGGTATGCGAGCGCGGTGTCCTTGATGTCCTGCGGCACACCGAGGTCGAGCTCGCCCGAGGCGGTCATCGCCGCCATCGTGAGCAGGTCGATGTACTCGAGGATCTGCGGGCCGATGCCGGAGTCGATGATGCGCGGCACCGCGCCGGTGACGCCCTCGAGCGTGCCGAACGGCGCCAGCACCGTCGCCGCGTGGGGCAGGCGCGGGTGCAGCTTGAGGGTGGCCTCGGTGACGATGCCGAGCGTGCCCTCCGAGCCGATGATCAGCTGCGTGAGGTCGTACCCGGTGGAGACCTTCACGATCTTGCCGCCGGAGCGGATCACCTCGCCCGTCGGCAGCACGGCCTCGACGCCGAGCACGTGGTGGCGGGTCACGCCGTACTTCACGGCGCGCATGCCACCGGCGTTGGTGTTGACGTTGCCGCCGAGGCTGGCGGAGTACTCGCCGGGGAAGACGGGATAGACGAGGCCGAGCGGGGCGAGCAGCGCGTCGAGCTCCACCAGCGTGATGCCGGGCTGCACGACGGCCGCGTGGTTCTCGGTGTCGATCTCGAGCACCCGGTTCATGCGGTCGAAGCTGATGACGATGCCGCCCTGGCGGGGAATGCACGCGCCCGAGAGCCCGGTGCCGGCGCCGCGGGCCGTGACCGGGATGCGGTGCTCGTCGGCGTAGGTGAGGATCGACGCGACCTCCGCCGTCGACGCCGGGAACACCACTGCGTCGGGCTCGCACCAGTCGGCGTTGAGCGCCTCGTCGTGGGAGTAGTCGTCGCCGGCGTCCGCCGCGCTCCGGGCGTTGGCGCCCCCGACGATGGCGGCCATCGCCTCGATCAGTTCGGTCACACGCACTCCCCCACGTTCGCCCTCGGCACGATCGACGGCAGTCTAGGTTCTACGCCCATGATCGAACCTCTCGACCGATTGACCGCGGGGATGGCGATCCTGGCCGGCGGCGACCGGGTGATCCGCGTCACCGACGAGCTGGCGGCCGACTTCGCGCCCGGCGACCGACTCGTGGTCGTGGGCGAGGACGTCCTGCACATCCCGCTCGCCGAGTCGACCACTGCCGCACGTGCCGTGGGCGCCGCTGCCGACGCGTTCGCCGCGATGGGCTCGGTCAGCGACGCCCAGGTCACCGCGTTCTTCGAGGCGTTCGCCGACCGGCTCGCCGACGACGCCACCTTCGCCCCGGTGGCCGCCGCGAACGAGGCCGACATCGAGGCCGCCCGGGCGAGGGGCCGCTCCACGACCCGACTGGTGCTGAGCGACACCATGCGCTCCGACATGATCGCCGGCCTGCGCAGCTGGGCCGCCGCCGACTCCGGCCGTGGCGCGGTGCTCGAGCGGGTGACCCACGAGGGCTGGTCCGCCGAGCTCCGGCGCGCCGGCCTCGGCGTCGTCGGCTTCGTGTTCGAGGGGCGGCCCAACGTGTTCGCCGACGCGTGCGGTGTGATCCGCTCGGGCAACACGGTCGTGTTCCGCATCGGCTCCGACGCGCTGGGCACCGCCCGCGCCATCGTCGAGCACGCGCTCGACCCGGCGCTCGCGGCCGCCGGTCTGCCGCCGGGCACTGCGTCGCTCGTCGACTCCGCCGCCCACGCCGCGGGCTGGGCCATGTTCGGCGACGCCCGCCTCGGCCTCGCCGTGGCGCGGGGCTCCGGCACCGCCGTCACCCAGCTGGGCACGGTCGCCCGTCAGGCCGGCGTGCCCGTGAGCCTGCACGGCACCGGTGGCGCGTGGCTCGTCGCCGACGCGACCGCCGACGCCGGTGCGCTCGCCGCCGCGGTGCTGCACTCCCTCGACCGCAAGGTGTGCAATACGCTCAACGTGTGCTGCATCGTCGCGGAGCGGGCGGCCGAGCTGGTGCCGGTGGTGCTCGCCGCGGTCGGCGCCGCCGCCGACCGCCGGGGCACCAACCCCAAGCTGCACGTCGCGCCCGGCGCCGAGGCCCACGTGTCCGACGAGTGGTTCGAGCCCACCGACATCACCCGCGCCGGCGGCGCCGTGCGCGAGGCCGGAGCCGAGCGCATCGAGCTCCACGAGCTCGGCACCGAGTGGGAGTGGGAGGAGTCGCCGGAGATCAGCCTCGTCGTCGTGGACGACGCCGACGCCGCCGTCGCGCTGTTCAACGCACACTCGCCCCGTTTCGTGGCGTCGCTGGTGTCCGAGGATCCGGCTGCGCACGACCGGTTCTACGAGCTCGTGGACGCGCCGTTCGTGGGCAACGGCTTCACTCGGTGGGTCGACGGCCAGTACGCGCTCGGCAAGCCCGAGCTCGGCCTGAGCAACTGGCAGTTCGGCCGGCTCTTCGGCCGTGGCGGCGTGCTGTCGGGCGACTCGGTCTTCACCGTCCGCACCCGAGTCACCCAGACCGACCCCGGCATCCACCGGTGAACGGTCGCCGCGGCGCGGCGCTCGTGGCGGTGCTCTGCGGAGCGCTGCTCGGGTGCGGCGCCGCCGGCTGCACGTCCCCGCACCGTGCCGCCGCCGGCCGGCCGAGCGATCGACCTTCGGCGACGACAACCACCGTCCCGGCCGGTTCGCCCCTGCCTCTCGCCGGGCGCGTGATCGTGATCGACCCCGGACACAACGGCGGCAACGCCCGCCACGCGCGCGAGATCGCTGCGCCGGTGGACGCCGGTGGGTTCTCCAAGCCGTGCAACACCACGGGCACCGCAGGCGGCGACTACAGCGAGGCGACGTTCACCTGGGACGTGGCACGGGAGCTCGCGCCGCTGCTCGAGGCGGCCGGCGCCACCGTCGTCCTCACCCGGCCGGACAACGACGGCTGGGGGCCGTGCGTCGACCGCCGCGGCCTCACCGCCGCCGAGCACCACGCCGACCTCCTCCTCTCGATCCACGGCGACGGCTCCGCGCCGGGAGGTCGCGGGTTCCACGTGATCTCACCGGGTCGCGTGCCGGGGTACACCGACGACATCGTCGACCCGTCGGCGCGCCTCGCGACGGACGTGCGAGACGCGCTCGTCACCGCCGGCTTCACGCCCTCCACCTACACGGCGCGCCACGGCCTCGCGCAACGACGCGACCTCGGCACCCTCAACCGCGCCGGTGTTCCCGCGGCCATGGTGGAGTGCGGCAACATGCGCAACGACGCCGACCTCGCGACGATGCGATCGGCGGACGGCCATCGGCGGCTCGCCGCGGCCTTCGTGGCGGGCATCGAGGCCTACCTGGGCCTGTCGAGTGGTACCCGATAGCCGCGGCTAGCGGCCGAGCTCGAACCACACCGCCTTGCCGGGGGCGTCCGGCGCCCCGGGCATCCCCGGTGTGACACCCCACCGGGTGGACAGCTGCTCGACGATGCCGATGCCGCGACCGCCGGTGGCCTCGGGCCCGCGGTCGCGTCGGGTCGGCAGGCGGTCGCTGCGGTCGACGACGTCGACGCGGACCGTGGGGCCAGAGCGGGAGATCGTCACGCGGAACTCCGTGCCGGCGTGGATCACGGCGTTCGTGGCGAGCTCGGAGACGGCGAGCCGCAGCGCGTCGGCGAGCGACGGGTCCCCTACGGTCGACACCACGAACTCCCGTGCCGCCGACACCGAGGCGGGGGCCGGAGCGAACGACCGCTCTCCGAGCGCCTCGGCGACCGGCGGGCCGGAGCGCTCGTCGTCGGGGCCGAGCACGCGCAGCACGACGAGGGCGATGTCGTCGTCGCGGTCCGGCAGCGGCAGGATGCGCTGCACGGCCTCGCCCAGTCGCTCCGCCACCCGCTCGGCGTGACCGCCGGCGCCCGCAGCCGCCGTGACCATGTCCCCCATCGCCGCCTCGTCGAGTCCGTACGGCGAGGGCACGTCGGTGATGCCGTCGGTGTTCAGCACCACCGTGTCGCCCTCGACCAGCTCGGTCTCCTGCGCGTGCAGCCGCAGACGTGGCATGACGCCGAGCAGGGTGCCGGGCCGGCCGAGCGGCGCAGCGTGCTCACCGGGCCGCACCAACCAGGGCAACGGGTGGCCGCCGGCCACCGACGTGAACCGCCAACGCCCGGCGTCGACGCGCTCGAGCGTGGAGTAGAGGACGGTGCAGAACCGGTCGCGGTCACCGTCGAGCATCGCCTCGTTGAGCCACTCCAGCACCTCGACGGGCGAGGCGCCGTGCCGGGCCGCGGCACGGATGGTGTGGCGGGCCAGCGCCGTGACGGCGGCGGCCTCGGGGCCGGTGCCGCACACGTCGCCGATCACGACGGCCCAACGGCGCGGCGACTCCGCGGCCCCGTCGCCGGGCGCCGCGGCATCGTCCCGATCGGGAAGCGGGAACACGTCGTAGAAGTCGCCACCGACGTCACTCACCGCGCCGGCCGCCCAGTACCGCACGGCCACGCTCAGCCCGTCGACCGCCGGAACCGTCGACGGCAGGAGTGCCGCCTGCAGCACCGACGCCACGTTGCGCTGCTGGTCGCGGAGCCAGGTGCTCTCGAGCGCCTCGGCGACGCGACCGGCCGCCGTCTCGGCGAGCGCGACGTCCTCGTCGGTGTAGAGCCGCCCCGACTCCGCGCTCACGAACTGCATCGCGCCCACGACCCCGCGCTTGGTCACGAGGGGCACGGCGATGAGGCTGGTCAGCTGGAGCTCGTCGAGGATGCGGCGGGCCTCAGACGGGCGGGCGCGCACGGCGCCCTCGATGATCGCCTCGCGCAGCGGGCCGAAGTCGGCGATGAACTGGGTGGCGCCCGTGCGGACCGCGGCAGCGGCCCCCACCGGCGCCTCGGGGTCGTACGGGTGCTTCACGAGCAGCGAGTGGATCCACTCGATGCGCGCCGGGTCGCTGTGGGCGACGACGATCTCCGGTGAGGCCGCGGCAGCCGCGGTCTGTCCGTCGATGAAGTGGAGCGAGCACCAGTCACCGAGGAGGGGCACCGCGGTGGCGGTGACCTCGGCCATGAGCTCGCGGTGGCTCGACGCCGCGAGCGCTGCCGCGTTGATGGCCGAGAGGAACTCGAGGCGGCGCCGCTGCAGCCGTCCCTCCTCCACGAGTCGCTCCGCCTCCTGCACCCGGCGGGCGATCTCGAGCTCGGCGAGCTTCCGCCCGGTGACGTCGCCGGAGCAGCCGATCGTGCCCGACACGCTGCCGTCGGGCGCGAGGGTCACCATGGCGCGCCCCTGCAGCCAGCGCACCGAGCCGTCGGGCCACACCACGCGGTGCTCCACCTGGTACGAGGTCACCTCGGACACGGCGTCGTCGACGACGGCGACCGTGCGCTCGCGGTCGTCGGGGTGCACCGATTCGAGCCACGCCTCGTAGGTGCCCCCGAACGTGCCCGGCTCGAGACCGCACAGCCGTTCCATCGTCGAGTCCCACACCACCCGCCCGGACGCCAGCTCCCACCGCCAGGTGCCGAGCTCGCCGCCGGCGAGCGCCATCAGCAGGTGGTTGGTGAGCTCGGCGGCGCGCTCCTCGACGATGCGCTGGTCGGTGACGTCGTCGGACATGCCGACCGAGCCGACGATGTTGCCGTCGTCGTCGCGGAGCGGCGCCAGCACGGTGAAGATGCGAACGGTGTCGCCGTCGGCGCGGACGATGGTGATGTCGCCGCTCCACGGCCGACCCGCCTCGACGCCGAGCGCGATCTCGTACGCGGCGTCGAGATCGGCGGGCAGGAACAGCAGGTCGCCGATGTGACGACCGAGGATCTCGTCGACGTTCCAGCCGTAGAGCACCTCGGCGTAGTGGTTCCACGCGAGCACCTTGCCGTGGAGGTCCCAGATGACGATGCCGCGCGGCAGGCAGTCGAGGATCGTCTGGATCCGCGCCGGCACCTCGCGGGCCGGAGGGTCGGCGCTCTCGGCATCGGTGGGACCCGACATGGCCCGAGCCTACGTTGACCGGCCGGCGAACGGGCCGGTGATCCGTTCGGTGTCTGGGACAATGCACCGATGCACGACGACGAAGCGGCGCTCTCGACCCTCATCCGGGGGAGGCGCACCACGAAGCTGCTCGACCCCGACCGCCAGGTGACGCCCGAGGTGATCGCCGAGCTGTGCGCCCTCGCCACCTGGGCGCCGAACCACCGCCGCACCGACCCATGGCGGTTCGCCGTGTTCACCGGGGACGGCCGGGCCCGCCTCGGCGCCACCATCGCCGACGAGCTCGCCGCCGCCGGCGCGCACGAGGCCAAGATCCTCAAGACCCGCACCAAGTACCTGCGGGCGCCGGTCGTGATCGTCGTCGGCTCGATCGCCGGGCCCGATCCGGTGACCACCGGCGAGAACCGCGACGCCGTGGCAGCGGGCATCAACAACCTCCTGCTGGGTGCCCACGCCCGCGGGCTCGCGACGCTGTGGTCGAGCGTCGCCACCCCCACCTCGCCGGCGCTGTGGGAGCTGTGCGGCTTCCCCGAGGGAACGTTCGCCGTGGGCGCCGTCTACCTCGGGCACCCCACCGGGGAGGAGCCGCCGGGCCGGCGCGCCGAGCCCGTCATCACCTGGATCGACGGCGACTGATCGACGGCGACGGAGGCTCAGCGACGCTGCAGCATCGTGACGCCGTCGCCGATCGTGAGCACGACCACGGTGAACCGGTCGTCCGCGGCCACCGCCTCGTTGAAGGCACGGAGGGCGACCGTGTCGGGATCGTCGACCGAGTCGTCGAACACCCGCCCGCTCCACAGCGTGTTGTCGACGAGCACCAGCGCCCCGGGGTCGAGGTGGGGCACGAGCGCCTCGAGGTAGGCGAGGTACGACACCTTGTCGGCGTCGATGAACGCCAGATCGAACCGCACGTCGGCGTCGAGCGCCTCGAGCGTGTCGAGCGCCGGCGCGATGCGGAGGTCGATGCGGTCGGACACGCCGGCGCGCTCCCAGTGGTCGCGGGCGATGGCCGTCCACTCCTCGCTGACGTCGCAGCAGAGCAGGCGGCCGTCGGGCCCCATGCCCTTGGCGACGGCGAGCGACGAGTACCCCGTGAAGGTGCCGATCTCGATCGCGCTGCGGGCGCCGACGGCGCGGGCCAGGATCTCCATGAACACGCCCTGGTCGCCGCCGATCTGCATGCCGCTGTAGGCGCCGGTCGCCGCCTCGGTCTCCTCGACCAGGTGCTGCTGCACGTCGTCGGGCGGCGTCGAGTGCGCCGCGGCGTAGTGCGCGACCTCGTCGTCGATCACGCCGTTCCTCTTGATGGCCATGGCCGTCCTCCTGTCGCTCGGCGTCAGGCGCCGGTCTTCGTACGGATACTGCTCACGATCGCCGCGATGCAGTCGTCGGGGATCGCGTACGGGAAGTAGAAGCCGACGCGCGTGGCCACGCCGTCGAAGCGACGTACCAGCTGGTCGGCCACCTCGTCGGGCGTGCCGCACACGGCGAGCGTCGCGAGCATCTCGTCGTCGACGAGGTCGGGCATGCGGTCCCACTCGTTCGCCTTCGTCATCGCGTTGAGCTCGCCCTGGAGTTCGCCCCAGCCGTGCGCGTCGAGCACCGGACGGTACGCGGGCGTCGAGCCGTAGAAGCTGAGCAGCATGCGCACACCGTCGCGGGCCGCCGCCATCTCCGCCTCGTCGCGACCGCAGCAGATGATCGACTCGCAGACGATCGCGAAGTCGTCGCGGGTGCGCTGCGACGCCGCCAGGCCACGATCGACGGCGACGAGCGTGTGCTCGGTGAAGAACCGCTCGGTGCAGAACGGCATCACCAGCAGCCCGTCCGCGACGGTGGCCGCCATCTCGACCATCTTCGGGCCGAGGCCGCCGAGCCAGATCGGTGGTGGCCCCACGTCGAGCGGCCCGGGGTTGAACAGCGGCGGCATGAGCGTGTGGGTGTAGTAGTCGCCGCGGAAGTCGAGACGGGCGCCGTGCTGCCACGAGTCGAAGATCGCCCGCAGCGCCGCCACCAGCTCGCGCATCCGGCCGAGCGGCGGGTGGAAGTCGGTGCCGTAGCGCCGCTCGATCTGCGCCCGCACCTGGGACGCGAGGCCGAGCGCGAACCGGCCCTCGGACAGGGCCTGCAGGTCCCACGCCTGGTGGGCCAGCTGGATGGGGTTGCGGGGCAGGGCGATGGCCGCGTTCGTGTAGAGGTCGAGCGTCGTCGAGGGCGCGGCGAGCACGAGCGGGGTGAACACGTCGTGGGGCCCCTCGAAGGTGAACACGCCGTCGAGACCGACCGCCGCCAGCTCGCGGGCGCGTTCCGGCGCGTCACGGAGCCCCCACAGCTGTGTGTCCAGCTTCACGCCGAGGCACGCTACATGACACAATCTGACGGTTCGTCAGGTACGGGGAGGCCCAACATGTCCACCGATGTCGTCATCGTGAGCGGCGTTCGCACGCCGATCGCCACCGCCTACAAGGGCTCGCTGGGTGGGGTCGACGCGTTCGCCCTCGCCGAGATCGTCATCAAGGCCGCGGTGGAGCGCTCCGGCATCCCCGCCTTCGACTTCGAGGACATGGGCTTCGGCGAGTCGTTCCAGGGCGGCGGCAACATCGGGCGCAACGCCGCGATCCGCGCCGGCCTCGACAACCTGCCCGGCGTCGCCACGCAGCGTTGGTGCGCCTCCGGCATGGCCGGCGTTCAGTGGGTCGCTGCGAACATCGCCGCCGGCATGATCGACGTCGGCCTGGCCGGCGGCACCGAGTCGATGTCGACCGCCCCGTCCGGCAGCAAGCCCGGCGCCGACTTCCAGCCGGAGTTCTGGATGTCCCCGGCGAACGAGCCGACCGAGCTCGCTCCCCCGTTCAACACCGCGCTGGGCGTGGGCGACAACGCCGCCCGCATCGCCGGCATCAGCCGTGAGGACGCCGACCTGTGGGCGTTCAACTCGCACCACAACGCGATCCGCGCCATCGACGAGGGCCGCTTCGACAACGAGATCGTGCCGGTGCCGCTGCCCGGTGGCGGCGAGTTCACCACCGACGAGCACCCCCGCCGCGGGTCCACCCTCGAGAAGCTCGCGTCGCTCGGCGTGCTCAACCCCCAGAACGACTGGGCCACCACCACCGCCGGCAACAGCTCGGGCCTCAACGACGCCGCCGCCGCCCTCACCATCGTGTCGCGCGACTACGCCGAGGCCCACGGCCTCCCCATCCGTGCCGTCATCCGCGGCTGGGCGTCGGTGGCGCTGCCCGCCGAGCAGACCGGCCTCACCCCCGAGCCCGCCATGCGCAAGGCGCTGGCCAAGGCCGGCATCTCCGAGTTCGACCTGCAGGCCGTCGAGATCAACGAGGCGTTCGCCTCGGTCGCCGTCGCCGCCACCCGGGCGCTGAAGCTCGACGAGGGCATCGTCAACCAGAACGGCTCGGGCTGCTCGCTCGGTCACCCGATCGGCTGCACCGGCGCCCGCATGCTCGTCACGATGATCAACGAGCTCGAGCGCACCGACTCGCAGTGGGGCGCCGTCGCCATGTGCGCCGCCGGCGGCATGGGCTCGGCCACCGTCATCGAACGCGTCTGAGCGCCGAACGCGTCCGAACGCTGCGGCGGGTCAGTCGGTCCAGGGGCCGACGCCTCCGACGCGGTTCGCCGTGATGCGCACGACGACGCCCGGCGGCGGGTCGGGCATCGGCGGGAACCTCACGTCGGGGCCGAGGTAGCCGTGGGCCAGCTCCTGCAGCAGCTCGGGCGCGCCGCCGTCGGTGACGGTGGCGAGCCCGTGCACCACGAGGTACTCGTCGAGGCCGATCTGGTTGCGCTCCCCCGTGAGGATCGTGACGGTCGCACGCGGGTCGCGCCGCAGGTTCCGCACCTTCTGACCTGCGCCCAGGTGGCCGAGCAGCACGTCGTCACCCTCGGCCTTCACCCAGACGACCGACACCTGCGTCGATCCGTCGGGGTTGATGGTGGTGAGCTGGGCCAACTTGTGGGAGTTGAGCGCCGCCTGCGCCGCGTCGTTGAGGACCATGGCCGATCACCGTACCCCGTCGGGTCGGCGCGGGATCAGCGCTCCGGCTCCCCCAGGATCGCCGCCGTGTGCGCGGGAAGGAGCACGTGGCCCGGCTCGCCGTCCCGCCGGGGCCGCTGCAGCTCGACGCGCTCCGAGGAGGCCAGGACGACGCGCGAGAACGCCGCGTCGACCTCGGCCACGACCGGCGCGTCGCCGAGGTTCGCCGTGACCAGCAGCCGGTCGTCGCCGTCGGTCCGCTCGTAGGCGACGAGCGAGTCGGCGTCGGACGGGAGCAGCCGCAGCGTGCCCTGGTGCAGCGACGGCCGCTCCGCGCGCAGCGCGAGCAGCGAGCGGTACCACGCGAGCAGCGACGTCGGGTCGTCCGCCTCCGCCTCGACGTTGCGCGTGAGCCGGTTCTCGTTGACCGGCAGCCACGGCGTGACGTCGTCGGGACAGAACCCTGCGCCCGGCGCGTCGGTCCACTGCATCGGCGTGCGCACCTCGTCGCGGTTCAGGCGCTCGGTGAGGCGGCGGTTCACCGCCTCGGGGAGGTGCCTGGCGACCACGCCGGGGATGGGATCGTTGGCGTCGCGCAGCGGGATGTAGCGGTTGGTCATCCCGATCTCCTGGCCCTGGTAGATCACCGGCACGCCGCGCAGAGTGCACAGCAGGGTGGCCAGCACGCGGGCCTTGGCCATGTCGCCGCCCACGCGCGAGAGCGAGCGGGTGCGGTCGTGGTTCTCGAGCACGTAGGTGGGCAGGAGCGGCGGCGCGAAGTCGCGCTCGAAGCGCTCGATGAGGCGGCGGTAGGTCGCGGCGCCGTAGCGGGCCGCGAGGAAGTCGAAGAGGAACACGAGGTGCAGGCCGTCCCGATCGCCGTCGCGCACGTAGCGGCGCAGCACCGGCGCCTCGCCGAACACCTCGCCGAGCAGCACCCGCTCGGGCGTGAACTCGTCGCACACCGCCCGGAGGTCGCCGGCGAGCGCGAAGTTCTCGTCGGTGTTCAGCGTGTGGTTCGGCGTCTGCACCCGAGGGATGCCGCCGACCATGCGGGGCCGCGGGTCGTTCGGCCGGAGGTCGGCGTCCTGCATGATCGACCCGAAGATGTCGAGGCGGAACCCGTCGACGCCGCGACCGAGCCACATGCGGACCATGTCGAACATCTCCGCCCGCACCTCGGGATGGCGCCAGTTGAGGTCGGGCTGGAACGGCAGGAACGTGGCCAGGTACCACTGCTGGCGCTCCTCGCCCCACTGCCAGGCCTTCGTCAGCTGCAGCTCGGACCGCCAGTTGTTCGGCGGGCGTCGCTTGCCGCCGCGTCCGGGGCGGCCGTCGCTCCACACGTACCAGTCGGCCTTGGGGTTGTCCCGCGACGAGCGCGACTCCGTGAACCACGGGTGCTCGTCGGACGTGTGGTTGAGCACCAGGTCGAACAGCACGCGCAGGCCGCGTGCGTGCGCCTCGTCGATGAGGGTCTGGGCGTCGTCGAGGTCGCCGTACTCGGGGGCGACCGCCCGGTAGTCGCTCACGTCGTAGCCGATGTCACGCTGGGGACTGGCGAAGAACGGCGAGACCCACACCGTGCCGACGCCGAGCTCGACCAGGTGGTCGAGGTGGGCGACGATGCCCGGCAGGTCGCCGATGCCGTCGCCGTTCGAGTCGGCGAACGACCGTGGGTACACCTGGTAGATGGACGTGGACGTCCACCACGGGACGGGCTGCGGATCCGGCACGGCGCCGAACCTAGCCGGGAGCGAACGACGTCAGCCCCGGGTGATGGGTCAGCCCCGGGTGATGGCGTAGCAGGCGATGGCCGCCGCGGCGCCGACGTTGAGGGAGTCGACGTTCCCGGCGAGCGGGATGACGACGCGTCGGTCGCAGCGTGCCATCGTCTCGGCGGTGAGACCCGGGCCCTCCGAGCCGAGCACCAGGGCGACACGCTCGTCGGCGCCGAACGTCACCCGGTCGATCGGCTCGGCGTCGGGCGCCGGGGTGAGCGCGACCAGGGTGAAGCCGGCGTCGGTCACGGCGTCGAGCCCAGCCGGGAACCGGCCCGCTCGCGTGTAGGCGAACTCGAACACCTCCCCCATCGCCACCCGCGAGGCCCGCCGGTAGAGGGGGTCGACGCTGGCGTCGTCGAGGAGCAAGCCGTCCATGCCGAGGCCGACGGCGCTGCGGCAGATCACGCCGAGGTTCACCGGGTTCACCACGCGCTCGAGCACCAGGAGGCGACGCGACGTCGCGAGGATCTCGCCGACGGCGGGAAGGGGCCGCCGCTCGAACACGCCGAGGCACC
Organism: Acidimicrobiales bacterium; assembly: GCA_046331245.1. Taxonomy (GTDB): domain Bacteria; phylum Actinomycetota; class Acidimicrobiia; order Acidimicrobiales; family Microtrichaceae; genus SSF14. Next base: position 17,615 of record JAXLRH010000006.1, read on the forward strand.
CGCGGTGCACGCCCAGCCCGGTGATGCGGAACAGCACCTCGGGCCCGGCACCGATGAGCGTCGCGCCGGCGTCGACGGCCGCCACGAGCTCCGGCGGGAGCGGCTGGGTGCGGGTGGCGTCGACGAGGACCTTCGTCAGGCGGTACCCGGCCCGCAGGGCGCGCACCACCACGTTGTCGCCCTCGGCGACGAACACGGCGGTGAGCGGTTCGTCGGTGGCGGCGGTCGCCCGCTCGCGGAGGCGGAGGTCGCGATCGCGGAGACCGATGAAGTCGGCCACGAACGGATCGTCGGGCGACGTGACGACCGCGGTGAACGGCAGCCCGCCCGACGCGAACGAAACTGCGGAACCCTCGGTCATGGCGAGATCGTAGGCTGCCCCGCCATGGCCTCCTCCCGCCCCGCGCCGGTGCTCATCGACCACGACGCCGCCGAGCTCGCCGCCGTGATGGACGAGCTGGCGGCCACCGGGCGCGGCTGGATCAACCTCCTGCCCGAGATCCCCGAGGACGTGCCCGTGCCCTCCACGCCCAACGCGCTGGCGATCTTCTCGAAGCGGGGCCCGGTGGTGCCGCTCGGCACCTGGACGGCGCCCACGGCGGCCCGCAACGGCGCCGTCGCACCGTCCGAGATCGGCATCCAGCACGGTGCGGCCAAGCAGGCGGCCCGGGCGCTCGCCGACGGGCCGGCCGCCGTGCCCGGCGACTGGTTCGTGCTCAGCGACAACCCGCGTCGCGGGTTCGTCGTGCGCCCGCCCGCGAGCACGACGACGCTGGCGCAGGCGTCGTGGCTGCTCGACGCACTCGCCGCGATCTGCATCCCGCCGCAGACGGGGCGCTTCCAGATGTTCCGATATGACGGCTGAGATCCCGTCGCTCGGGAGCGTCGCGCGCCGCCCGTCGGTGGTCGTGTTCCTCGTCGCCACGTTCGTGCTCGAGGTGGGCATCACGTCGCAGTTCACGGCGCTGGGCAAGCGGGTGTTCGACATCAGCGGCCACGAGAGCGATCTGGGCCTCCTCGGCCTCGCCGAGTTCCTGCCCGTCGCGTTGCTGGTGCTCCTCACCGGCGCCGTCGCCGATCGCTTCCCACGGCAGCGGGTCGCGGCGCTCGCCCTGGCCGGCGAGGCCGCCTTCTCGGTCGCGCTGATCGCCGAGGTGAAGCGCTCCGACGCGTCGATCGGGCCGATCTTCGGTCTCGTCGTCGGCTACGCGGTGGCCCGGGCGTTCCTCTCGCCGGCCATCCGCGCCCTCCCGTCCACGATCGTCGAGCCCCACGCGCTGCCGCGGATGAACAGCCTCTACATCGGCACCTTCCAGGCGGGCGTCATCGCCGGGCCGGTCATCGGCGCGCTGCTCTACACCATCGACGTGTGGGTGCCCTTCGCCGTGGCCGCGGCGTGCCTCGGCGTGGGGGCGGTCCTCGTGGCGACGGTGCGGGTCGATCCCGTCTACCGCGATGCTCCGGCTCCGGCACGCGACCGCGCCACCGGGGGCCGTCTCACCGAGGCGCTCCAGGGCCTCAAGGTGATCCGCCGCGAGCCGCTGCTGCTCGGCGCGATCTCGCTCGACCTGTTCGCCGTGTTGTTCGGAGGCGCCGTCGCCCTGCTCCCGGCCGTCGCCGAGAAGCGTCTGCACGTCGGTGTGGTCGGCCTGGGCTGGCTCCGTGCCGCCGCCGGCATGGGCGCTGCGTTCATGACGGTCGTGCTCGCCGTCCGCCCCGTGCGGCGCCGGGTGGGCGCCACCCTCTTCGGCGTCGTGGGCCTGTTCGGCGCCGGCACGCTGGTGCTCGGGTTCACGCACACCTACGCCGTGGCGTTCGTCGCCCTGGTCGTGCTGTCGGGCGCCGACTCGGTGAGCGTGTTCATCCGCTCGACGCTGGTGCCGCTCGTGACGCCCAACGAGGTGCGGGGCCGGGTGGGCGCCGTGGAGAACGTGTTCATCGGCGCGTCGAACGAGCTCGGCGCGTTCGAGTCGGGCACGCTCGGTCAGCTCATCGGCGCCGGCCCGGCCATCATGGCGGGTGGCGCGGCCACCATCGCGATCGTGGTGGTGTGGCCGATCCTGTTCCCCGCCATCCGCCGCCTCGACCGGTTCCCGTTCCACCACGGCGCGGTGGTCGCCGACCCCGAGTCGATCGCGGACGACCCGGACGAGATCATCACCAGCCCGGTGGAAGATTCGTGAAGTCGGCGGGCCGGCGGTCGGCGAACGCGGCGAGCGCCTCCATGTTGGCGGGGCCACCCATCAGCTTCTGGAACTGAGCGTCCTCGAGGTCGCGCGCCGCCCGGGTCGCGGCGACGCGTCCCGCCGTCATCGTGGCCTTCACCGCGATCAGCGAGCTGATCGGCATCGCGGCGAGCTTCGTGGCGTGCGCCATCGTCACCTCGAGCAGGGTCTCGGGCGTCGTCACCTTCCACACGAGGCCGAGCCGCTCGGCCTCCTCGGCGCCGATCCACTCGGCGCTCAACAGCACCCACGCGGCGTTCTGGTGGCCGAGCAGCTGCGGGAAGAGCAGGCTCGACGCCGCCTCCGGGGCCACCCCGAGCGAGGTGAACGGGCACTTCAACCGCGCGTCGTCGGCCATGAACACCAGCTCTGCGAACCCGATGATCGTGGCGCCGATGCCGAGGCCCAGCCCGTTCACCGCGAGCAGCAGCGGCTTCGGGAAGGCGGCCAGCTGGTCGATCAGGCCGGGGAACCCGTGGACGCCCTGCACGAAGTCGGGGTCGGTGATGCGCTCGGCCATCTCCAGGAGGTCCTGGCCGGCGGAGAACGCCCGGCCCGTACCGGTGATCACCACGACCGCCACCGCGTCGTCGGTGCCGGCGGCGATGAGCGCCTCGGCCAGCGCGTCGTAGAGCGCCTCGTTGAAGGCGTTGAGGGCGTCGGGACGGTCGAGGGTGAGGAGCCGCACCCGGTCCTGGTCGGTGATCGTGAGCATGGACAGGTGTTCTAGCCGACACGCGATAGAACCTGGGTGTGCGCATCGAATCGATCGAGGTCGTTCCGCTCCGGCTCCCGCTGAGGTCGCCCTGGCAGACGGTCGACGGCACGATGAACGACCGCGAGGTGCTCCTCGTGCACCTGCGCAGCAGCGTCGGCGAGGGCTGGGGCGAGTGCGCCGCGTTCGCCGAGCCGGGCTACTCGTCGGAGTTCGTCGACTCGGCACGCATCGTGCTCCGCGATCACCTCATCCCGAAGCTGGTCGCGCCAACGCAGATCCACAGCAGCGAGGTAGCGGCCGTGCTCTCTCACGTCGACGGGCACCGCATGGCGAAGTCGGCGCTCGAGATGGCCGTGCTCGACGCCGAGCTGCGTGCCGAGGGCCGGTCGTTCGCCGACGAGCTCGGCGTGGGCCGCGACCTCGTCGACGCGGGGGTGGCCATCGGGTTCGCGGTGTCCCCCGCCGAGCTCTGCGACCGCGTCGCCGGCTACGTCGACGAGGGCTACCGCCGGGTGAAGCTCAAGATCGCCCCGGGCCGCGACCTCGAGTACGTGTCCGCCGTCCGCGACCAGTTCCCCGCGCTGGCGCTGCAGGCCGACGCCAACGGTGCCTACGGCCGCGACGACATCGAGCACCTCGTGCGCCTCGACGAGTTCGGCCTGCTGCTGCTGGAGCAGCCGTTCGCCGACGACGACCTCGTGGGCCACGCACTGCTCGCCGAGCGCCTCACGACGCCGATCTGCCTCGACGAGCCCATCGTGTCGGTGGCCACCACCGAGACGGCGGTCGCGCTCGGCGCCTGCGACGTCGTGAACCTCAAGCCCGGGCGGGTCGGCGGCTACCTCCAGGCCCGGCGGATCCACGACTGGTGCCTCGCCCACCAGATCCCGCTGTGGTGCGGGGGCATGTTGGAGACCGGCCTCGGCCGTGCCGCCAACGTGGTGCTCGCGGCGATGGACGGCTTCACCCTGCCCGGCGACCTGTCGGCCAGCGCCCGCTTCTACGCGACCGACATCGTCGCCGAGCCGATCGTGGTCGAGCACGGCTCGATCCGGGTGCCCACCGGCGCGGGTCTCGGGGCCGAGATCGACCCCGACAAGATCGCCCGCTTCCGCGTCGGCTGACCGGCTCGCATCCTGGGCCTCACGACTCGCTCAGTCGCGCAGGCGCAGTTCGATCGCCTCGACCGCGGGCTCGCCGAGCAGCTCCACGAGGTCGTCGCGCAGGCGCTCCACCGTCGGCGAGTCGGCGCCATAGGCGACGGGGTCCTCGGTGCACAGCCACGGGATCGGTGGCGTGCCGTCGTCGTCGTCGAAGTCGGCGCGGGCCCACCGGCGGACGATGGTGACCGGGGTGCTGTTGTTGCCCGCACCGCCATCTCCCACACGGCGCTCGACGTCGATGCGGACGGGCAGCTGCCAGCACACGACCGGCTTCCAGTCCCGGGGCGGCTCGTCGTCCGCGAGCGCTGCAGCGTGCAGCGCGCACCCGGCGCCGCCGGCGAACCCCGCTCGGTTGAGGAAGATGCACCCGCCGTCCACCACCCGCGTGGCGCGCCGGGTGTCGTCGGCGAAGATGCCGCTGCTCGCCGCGACGGCGGCGAACTGGAAGTGCTCCGGGTCGAGGAACGCGGCATGGGCGGACACGTTGCGGGCGTCGTCCTCGTCGGCGAACTCGGCGCCGAGCGTGCAGCACCCCATCACGTGGTCGGGGTCGGCGTCGGGCCCGATGCCCCGGCAGCCCCGGCCCCACACGCACTCCCAGCCCGACCCGAGGAAAGCGAGGTCGACGCGGAGGTGCTCGCCGTCGGGCAGGTCGATGTCGTCCCACCGCTCCTCGGGAAGGCCCGGGCCACCGCCGTTCACGGCGCCACGTTACCGAGGTCGACCGACGGCGACGGCCGCCGAGTGACCACCGCTCCGGCGTTCGCGAGGAGCACGAACGCGATCGCGAGGAGCTCGGGCGCGCCCAGGTGCTCGCCCAGCACGACGGCGCCGGCGAGCGCGGCGACCGCCGGTTCGAGGCTCATCAGCATCCCGAAGCCCGACGGCGACAACGAGCGCAACGCCTCGAGCTCACAGGCGTACGGGATGGCGGACGCCATGAGCGCCACGACGACGCCGATGCCGATCACCTTCGGCTGCAGCAGGGTGGTGCCCGCCGTGGCCACGGCGGGGATCGCGGTGACCGCGGCGCTCGCCACCAGCGCGAGCGCCAGTCCCGACATCCCCGACACCCGCTCGCCCACCCGGTGGCTCAGCAGGATGTACATCGCCCAGAAGCCGCCGGCGCCGACGGCGAGCACCACGCCCACCACGTCGAGGTCGACGCCGGTGATCGGGCTCAGGAGCACCAGACCGACCGCGGCCAGCAACGCCCAGAAGATGTCGATGCGCCGGCGGGTGCCGAGGATCGCGACGCCGAGCGGACCCGTGAACTCGAGCGTCACCGTCACGCCGATCGGCAGGTGCTGCAGGGCCGCGTAGAAGCAGACGTTCATCGCCGCGAGCACGACGCCGAACGCGACGAGCAGCCCCCAGTCGGCGCGACTGCGGCCGCGCAGCGTGGGCCGCACCGCGAGGCACATCAGGATCGCTGCGAACGCCACGCGGTAGAAGACCGTGCCGACCGCGCCGGTGATCGGGATGATCTCCTTCGCGATGCCGGCGCCGAACTGGACCGACACGATCGACACCATCACGAGGCCGAACCCCCGCAGGCCTGCGGAGCTGCTGGGCCCTGCGGAGCTGTTCGGACTCGCGGAACTGTTCGGACCCGCGGAGCTGTTCGGCCCTGACGCGCTCGCGGCCGGCGCGGGCACCTCAGTCGAAGGGCACCGAGGCGAGCTCGGCCTGGGTCCCGTTCGCCAGCACCACGAAGCGGTGCATGCGACCGACGCGGAAGGCCGGGTCGTGCCAGCGGGCCGCGTAGACGTGACCGATGCTGTCGGTGCCCTCCGAGCGCACCTCCATCGACGTCCCCTGATCGTCGACGCGGCGGCCGTCGTGCACGGCGGGCAGCCACTCCCCGGCGTGCTCGCCGGTGGCGTCACGCTGCTCGACGCGCACCATCGCCTCGTGCCACAGGAGGTTGCCCGGCGCCTCGTCGCGCCAGCGGAACTCCCAGTAGCCGTCCTCGTCCCCGGTGGCGTCGACGTAGCGGGGCGTGCCCAGCGCGCTGCGGCCGACGCGGGCCGCATCGCGGCGGGCGAGGTAGCGGTGGATCCGGAGGTCCCACGAGCGCTTCGTGCCGACGTCGGTGACGACCGGGCGCGCCGGGTCGGCGGCGGCCACCTCGCCGACCAGCCGGCGGACGTGCGCGGCCAGGAACCGCTGCGTGTTCGGGCCGTAGAGCGTGTGCCCGCCCTCGTAGTACTGGCGTGAGTACTCCTCGGCCGTCGCGACGTAGCCGCAGTACTCGTTGGCCACCGACGAGACGATCACCCGCTCGATGCCGGAGTCGCCCCTCGCGGTCGCGGCCTCGTCGAGTGCCGCCTGGCCGGCTGCGACGATGCGACGACCCGACTCGACGGTGACCTCGAACGGGAGGCCGACGACGGCCACCCGACCGACGCGCAGCATCTGCACCGGGATGCGCCGCGGGAACGACCGCAACGGCAGCACGAGCGGCTGCAGCCACTTCGACCCGATGACCCACTTGCGGCCCTGCTCGCCGTCGACGTCGAACGGCTTGGGGAACCCGGCGCGGAACGGCGGGAGGTACTGCACGACGGGCGTGAGGTTCTCCTTCGCCCCGGCGACGAGCGCCGCGCCGACCGCGGGGCGATCGGGCAGGGACACGCCGTCGATCGACGCTCCGCCGGTCATGTCGATCTCACGGAGACCGCACGCGAGCTCCACGGTGTCGGCCAGCTCCGCGCCGAGCCGCTCGTAGAGATCGGCCGCCTCGGCGCCGATCTGGCGGCCGATGCGTCGCGACTCGATGTGCCCGGCCCGACCGGGGTGCAGCGCCGGCGCCATGTCGGCGTGCGTGCCCTCCATCGCGCCCACCACACCCCGCTCGCCGCGGGCCGTCTCGATGCGGTGGCCGAGCTCGTCGACGAGGTACGCCCACAGGTCGGCGTTGTACTCGCGGGCGTGCTGCGAGACGCCCGTGCCGTGCACGCTGAAGATCACTGCGGCGCCCAGCGGACCCGCCGCGCTCCCGTCGTCGGCGGCGCGGTCGACGCGCACGAGATGCAGCTCGGGGTTGATCGACGCGAACTTCCGCTGCGGCTCCTGTCGCTTGTCGACGACCGTCTCGTTCTGCACGTGAGGGTCGAGCGAGCGGTTGCGGGTGGAGCCCCACACCTCGGTCGACCCGACGGCGACGAACGCCGGCACCCGCGACTCGTACGCCTCCACCACGCCGGCGGCGATGCGATCGACGAGGAACTGCGCCCAGGCCGGGTCGAAGCCGCTGCGGTTGGAGGCGAACCGGTTGTAGAAGTCGGTGCCGCTGAACTGCCCGGGGCCCGCATGGGTGTGGGTGGCGCCGATCATCAGCCCGGCGAGGGGGATGTCGGTGCGGTCGGCGATCGCGTCGGCCACGAGGAACTGCAGCACGGAGGAGCCGCCCAGCAGGTCGCACTGCACGATCGCGATGGACGACCGGCCGCAGCGCAGGTGCAGGATGCGGGCGCGCAGGCGGGTGCGGAAGCCGACGCCGTCGTGCGCGTTCGACGAGTAGCCGGCCTTCGGCATGCCCGGCGGCGGCGTGAGGTCGACCTCCGCGGCACCGGCCAGCAGGCGGTCGACCTGCGGCAGCGGATCGGGCTCGGCGATGCTCACCGAGAACGCGGCACGACCGCGGTCGCGGTCGACGAACGGCCGCAGCGGACCGGGCCGCCCGCTCACCGGTTGAGCCGCCGGAAGAACTTCTTCTGCGACCCGTACAGGCCGGGGAACTCCGCGTAGAGCTTGTCGTAGGTGGCGCGGTTCGCCGGATCGGGACGGTACGTCGCGCGCACCTCGACGAGGCCGCGGAGCTCGTCCTGCGTCACCTCGCCGAGCGTCAGCGCGGCGCTGAGCGCCGCGCCGCGGAGCCCGCAGTAGAGGGGGTCGACGACCTGCTCGATCGTCCGGTCCATCACGTCGGCGTGGATCTGGCACCACAGGTCGGACTGCGCGCCGCCGCCGATGAAGCGGATGTTGTCGAGGCGACCGCCCACGAACTTCTCCACCGCCTCGTGCAGCCACAGGTTGTTGTAGGCGACGCCTTCCAGCACGGCGCGCACGAGGTCGCCCTGCGTCGTGGCGAGCGACATGTTCTGGAAGCCGGCCCGCATGGAGCGGTCGGCCACGGGCGACCGCTCGCCCTTGAGCCACGGGGTGAAGATCACGTTGCCGGCGCCCGGCGCCGACTGCGCGGCGAGGGCGGTGAGCTCGTCGTAGGAGAGGCCCCCGCCCATCGCACCCTTGAACCACTGCAGGCACATGCCGGCGGTCTCGTGGTTGTTGGCCACGAGGTAGCTGCTCGGGTCGAGGCCGAGCACGGTGGCGCAGTTGCGCACGATGTCGGTCTTCTTGCGGGTCGTCGGCACGCTGATCCAGCCGGTGGTGCTCACGGCCATGTGGGCCTCGCCGAGCTTCACGGCGCCCGCGCCGATCGCGGCGGTGTGCATGTCGGGTGCGCCGGTGACCACCTTCACGTCGTCGCCGAACCCGAGCTCGGCCGCCACCGACGGCTGCACCACGCCCAGCACCGAGCCGAAGGGATGCAGCGGCGGGAGCTTGTCGAGGCCGCCACCGGCGAGCTCGACCAGCATCGGGTCGTACGCCACGTTCGACGGGTCGCGGGTGTCGACCAGCCAGGTGCCGGTCATCGACACCGGCGATGCCGCGGCGACACCGGTGAAGCACATCGAGAGGTAGTCGACGGGCTCGAGGAGCCAACGGGTCGCGGCCCACACGTCGGGCTGGTGGTGCTTCAGGAAGAGGCGGTGGCCGATGGGGTCGGCGCCGTCGAGCGACGGCGCGCCGCCCGACCGGCGGATGAACTCGGCGATGCCACGCGGCTTGTAGCCGCTGACCGGCCCGCCGATCTTCTCGCGCACGAGCTCGCCACCGCGGCTGTCCATCCACATGATCACCGGCGACGTCGGCACGCCGTCGGCGTCGACGGGAACGGTGGACGCCCACTGCCCCGTCATCGACACCGCCACGACCTTCGCGGGGTCGACGGCGCCGGACGCGACGGCGGCCTTGGCCTCGCTCAGGATGAGGCGCCACCACTCGGTGGCGTCCTGGGTGGCGGCGCCGTCGGAGCCGAACGTGGTCTCCACCTCGTGGTGGACCTGGTGCACGACCCGGCCCAGCAGCGAGGCGAACCCCACCTTGGGACCGCCGGTGCCGAGGTCGACGACGAGGACGTACTGATCGTCACGCGGATCGCTGCCACTCATATGGCACCGGAGGTTAGTGACTTCAGGCGAGCGGCGGCACCGTCTGCTGCTCGTCGAGCATGTCCGCCATGACCATGCGGATGAACTCGTCGGCCTCGTCGTTCATGCCGCCCGCGACGCCGCCGTAGATGGCGCCCGAGGCGGCCGGCTCGTGGCCCTTCTCGACCGCGTACTTCACGGCGTCGGCCAGGTCGGCGACGAACGCCTCGACCACGCCCTCCTGCGTCTGCGGGCGGGTGACCGCCATGTGCAGCGCGTTCGGATACTGCTGGCCGTTGAAGCGCCAGCCCTTCGGACGCATGAAGTCGTTGATGTGGTACACGTCGAACTCGTCGCTCGTGAAGCTGAACAGGAACGTCGGGTTGCCGAGGATGCGGAGCTCGGGGTGCGAGAGCACGGCCTCCTGCATGGCGAGCGACGTGTCGAAGATCGCCTTCGCGTAGTTGCGGTAGCCCTCGCGGCCGAGCTGCACCATGGCGGCCCAGCTGGCGGCGAGCAGACCGCCCGAGCGGGAGCCGTCCATGCCCGGCGAGCAGTACTTGCCGCCGGTCCAGTCGGTGAGGAAGAAGTACTGCGAGTTGCGCCACGACTTGTCGCGGAACAGCACCGTCGACGTGCCCTTGAAGGCGTAGCCGTACTTGTGCGTGTCGGCCGAGATGCTGGTGACGCCGGGAAGGCGGAAGTCGAACACCGGGATGTTCGGGAAGCCGAGCTCCTCGCCGAACGGCAGGATGAAGCCGCCGAGGCAGCCGTCGACGTGGAGCGGCACGCCGGTCTCGACGGCGAGGTCGGACAGCTGCTCGATCGGGTCGATGGTGCCGTAGCCGTAGTTGCAGGCCGAGCCCATGAAGCCGATGGTCTGGTCGTCGATGTTGGCGCGCACCCAGTCGACGTCGACGAGCGTGGTGACGGGATCGACGGGCGCACGGCGGAGCTCGATGCCGAACAGGTGGCACGCCTTGTCGAACGCGGGGTGACCGGTCTCGGGCTTGATGAAGTTGGGGCGGGTGACGCCGCGCTCCTGCGCCGCCTTCTCGCGGTAGGCCAACACGGCGTGGCAGATGCTGCCGGTGCCGCCGCTCGTGACCAGGCCGGCGGGCTCGCCGTCGGTGACCGCACCGGCGTGGAACAGGTCGAGCGCCATCGCCAGCACCTCGCCCTCGTAGCGCGTGGCGCTGGGGCAGATGTCGCGCTGGAGGATGTTGACGTGCGCGTACAGGCCGAACACGTCGTTCATGAACGAGTAGTGGTCGTGGTCGCCGCAGTACATGGTGCCGGACACGCGGCCGGTCTCCCAGGAGCGGTCCTCCTCCTCGGCGAGGGCACGCATCTCGGCGAGGATCTCCTCGCGGGGGCGCCCGTGCTCGGGCAACGTGCGGTTGACGGGGAAACGGTCCTGGTACGGGTATGCGCTCATTACGGACGACCCTATTTCACTTCACTCAATGAAGTCAAGTGGACTACCATCGGAACCGTGACCCGACCGCCCAACCAGCGAGACGCCCAGAAACGCGCCACCCGGCTGGCGCTCTCCGGCGCGGCGATCGACCTGTTCACCACCAAGGGCTTCGACGAGACCCGCGTCGAGGACATCGCCGCGGCCGTCGGAGTGTCGTCGCGCACCTTCTTCCTCCACTTCCCCTCGAAGGAGGCCGCAGCGTTCCCGGACCACGACGAACGCGTCGACGCCCTCGCCGAGGCGCTCGCGTCGGACACGGCCGAGGATCCGCTCCCCCTCCTGCGGAGCCTGGTCGTGCTCGGCGTCACGGCCACCGCCGACTCGCGGACCCGTGCCAAGCGGTACCGCCTCTTCAACGAGATCGCCCCGCTGCGCGAGCGCGACATCCTCGGCGACCTCGAGTACGAGCAGGTGATCGTCGACCACCTCACCTCCCGCTGGGGCGCGTCCCCCGCCGTCGAGTTCCGCGCCCGTACGATCGCCGTGGCCGCGATGGGCATCGCCCGCTCCGCGCTCACCACGTGGGCCCACGACCCGTCCTTCGATCCCACGGCGGCGGCCGAGCTCGCACTGGAGGAACTGCGATGACCCCGGAGGAGCTGCGATGAGCCCGCACTCGGACTTCGCCCGCGACGGCGCGGTGGTCGTGCGCGGCGCGCTCACCCCGGCGCAGGTGGCCGTCGCCGCCGCCGGCATCGAGGCCGTGCTCGCCGACCCGTCGCCCCTCGCCCTCACGGCCAGCTCGCCCGGCGACCCGGGCCACTTCGTCGAGGACTTCCGCAACTGGCAGCGCATCGCTCCGATCGGCGAGCTCGCGCTCGACGCCGGCCTCGGCGAGCTGGCTGCGACGCTCATGGGCTCGCCCACCGCCCGGCTGTACCACGACCACGTCCTGGTGAAGGAGCCCGGCACGCTGCAGCGCACGCCCTGGCACCAGGACCTCCCGTACTTCAACGTGGCCGGCGCCCAGAACGTGAGCTTCTGGATTCCCGTCGACCCCGTGCCCGTCGAGGGCTCGCTGGAGTTCGTGGCCGGCAGCCACCTCGGCCCCTGGTGCACGCCGCGCGCGTTCATGGACCAGGCGGCGAAGTGGTTCCCGGAGGGCGAGCTGGCGGAGCTGCCCGACATCGATGCGGCCCGTGCTACCGGGAGCGACGAATTCCGCATCCTGTCCTGGCCGCTCGAGCCCGGCGACCTGGTGGCGTTCCACATGCTCACCATCCACGGCGCCGCCGGCTTCGCCGGCCCCGGCCGGCGACGGGTGCTCTCGCTTCGCTACCTGGGTGAGGACATGCGCCACGCGCCGCGCCCCTGGCGCACCTCTCCGCCCTTTCCCGAGCTCCTCGACGACGACGACGACGACGCCGACCACACCCACTCCCATCCGCACTCCCTCCCTGCGGGCGCCCCGATGGATCACCCGCTCTTCCCGATCGTCTTCCCTGCCTCCTGACCCCGGTCGCCCGCAGCCGGCACCCGCCACCACCCCGGCCGACACCGCGTCACCCGGTGTCGAACAGCGTGTCCTGACCGGCCATCCGGGCCTGGCGGTCGGCCTCTTTCCGCTTGATGCGCTCCAGCCGGGCCACCAGATCGGCCGCCGGGGCCGCTGCGGCAGCGCTCGCAGCCGCCCCCATCGGAGCCGCCCGAGCCGACTGAGCCAACCGCCGAGCACCCTTCGGCGGCATCATCGGCCGCCGGCCCTCACCCTCGACCATCTGCCAGTTCTCGTAGGTCTTGAGGTCGTGGTGGTGATCGCACAGCAGGTCGAGGTTCGCGACCTCCGTGACCCGCACCCGCGCCCAGTCGTCGCGATGGTCGAACTCGAGACGAGCCGCCCGGTCGCACCCCTGCACGCAGCACGTCGAGTCGGTGAAGAACTTCGCCACCTTCTGGCTCACCGTCGGTCGGCGGTTGAGGTTGACGACGTCGACGACGGCCTCGCCGTTCGTGAGGACGAGCTGCAGCACCGAGTCGCCCAGCAGCTCGCGCAGCGCCGCAACCGACACGGCGACCCCGCCGATCTCGCACCGCTCCCCGACCCCGACGCGGCCACGGAGCAGCGCCGCGAGGTCGACCTTGATGAAGGTCATGCGGGTGAGCGACGCACGCTTTCGCTCCGACCCGGTGCGCCCGCCGCCACCAGAGCCACCGCGACCGAACGCCATGAGCGCGTCGAACGCGTAGTTCCCCCGCGTGCCGCGTTGGCTCACCGGCAGCGGTCGATGCGCCCGGAACGCCTGATCGACCTCGCGTTGGATGCGCTGCTCGAGGTCCTTCATGGCCGCCACCGGCCCGCGCACCTCCATGTGGCCGGCGCCGTTGCCGTACCAGAAGCGCACGTCGCGCTCGCGGGTCACCCGCTCCTCGCGCTCGGCCTTCTCCTGCTCGCTCTGTGCCTCGGCCTTGCGCCGCTCGGCCTCCTGCCGCGTGCGCCGAAGCGAGTCGCGCTGCGCCTGGTCGAGCAGGTCCTCCTCGGCCGCCGGGTTGACCGCCGCCGCATCGGCCACGGCGCCCGCCTGCTCCGGCGACAGGAGCCCGGCCCGCACCGCGTCGGCGGTGGCGTCGAGCGACCCCAGCCGCTCCGACGTCTCGAGATCGGCCCGTGCCCGACCGGGCGTGGTGCCGAGTTGTGCCGCCAGCCAGTCGGCGGCCGATGGGAACCGATCGCGCTCCCACTGCTGCGCCTCCGCGGCACGCGCCGTCATGAGGACGCGGCCCGACTCGGCGACGCGCTGCACCTCGGCGAACGCCGCCAACACGTCGGGCGCGAACGGCAGCGGCACCTCGCGTGGATCGAGGGTGCGGATCAGCTCGCGCAACGGCTCGCCGGCCGCGCGGACGGCGGCGGCCAACGGCGAGCCGTGGAGCGAACTGGTGTTCGGGGTCATGCCTCCACTCAACACCCGACCACCGACAACGACGCCCCATTTCGAGCCCATTCGGGCCGATTGGGTTGGATTGCCCGACCGGGTTGAGCAAGTATCCGGGCAAATGACCCGCGGCAACATCCTCTTCATCACTGTCGACCAGTGGCGCGGCGATTCCCTCTCGTGCGTGGGGCACCCGCTCGTGCAGACCCCCACCCTCGACGCCCTCGCCGCCGACGGCGTGTTGTTCGCCCGGCACTTCGCCAACACCGCCCCGTGCGGCCCGAGCCGCGCCTCGCTCTACACGGGCATGTACGCGCAGAACCACCGCTCGATCCTCAACGGCACGCCCCTCGACGCCCGCTTCACCAACGTCGCCAAGCTCGCCCGAACCGTGGGCTACGACCCGGCGCTGTTCGGCTACACCGACACCAGCGTCGACCCGCGCACCGTGTCCCCCGACGACCCGCGCCTCTACAACTACGAGGGCGTGCTCCCGGGCTTCGACCCCGTCGTCAACGACCCCGAGCTCCTCGGGTCGCAGCGGTGGGCGTCGTGGCTGCGCAGCCAGGGCGTCGAGGTGCCCGAGCGCGTGCGCGACCTCTACGACCCGATCGACGACTTCCCCGGCGCCGAGGACCACGGCGCCACGTGGGCGCCCACGCGCTTCGCAGCCGAGCACACGGAGACGGCGTTCATGGTCGGCGAGATCATCGACTGGCTCGATCGCCGGCCCACCGACGACCCGTTCTTCGTGCACGCCTCGTTCATCCGGCCCCACCCGCCGTACCGCAACCCCGTCGGCTACCACGACCTCTACTCCGCCGACGACGTGCCTCCCTTCGCAGGCCATGCGAACCGCGACGACGAGATCGCAGCGCACCCGCTCAACCAGGCGAGCATCTCGATCGACGGTGTCGGCGCGCCGGTCGACGACCGCGATCGCCGCCAGCTCCGCGCCACCTACCACGCCATGCAGCGGGAGGTGGACGATCAGCTGGGCCGACTGTTCGCAGCGCTCCGCGAACGCGGCCTCGACGGTGACACCCTGGTCGTCCTCACCAGCGACCACGGCGAGATGGGCGGCGACCACTGGCTCACCGAGAAGCTCGGCTACTGGGACGAGAGCTTTCACATCCCCCTCATCGTGCGCGACCCCCGCCCCGCCGCCGACGGCACCCGCGGCCAGCAGGTACAGGAGTTCACCGAGTCGGTCGACGTGCTGCCGACCATCCTCGACTGGATCGGCGTGGACATCCCCGACCAGTGCGACGGCCGATCGCTCACCCCGTTCGTCCACGAGGGCACGACGCCCGACCGCTGGCGGGATGCCGTGTGCTGGGAGTGGGCCTTCAACGACCCCGAGCACCGCTTCAGCGAGCACCTCCTCGACGCGCCGTCGGAGCACTGCAGCCTCAACGTCGTCCGGTCACGTCGCTGGAAGTACGTCCAGTTCGCGGGTACCGACGATCGGATGCCGCCGCTCCTGTTCGACCTCGAGGCCGACCCCCAGCAGCTCACGAACCTGGCGGCCGACCCGGCCCACCTGCCCCAGATGCTCGAGGGCGCGCAGCGGCTGCTCCGCTGGCGCATGCAGCACGACGAGCGCACCCTGTCGACCTACCACCTCAGCGAGCGCCGCGGCCTGCTGCACCACGCCGACCCGCGGGTCTGACCGGCAGCGCCGAGCCGGCGCGCTTCGGGACGAGATGGTCAGATCACGCCGGCGCACGCACCGATGCCGGTGATCACGATCATCGACGACCCCGTCGCGCTGAACGTCACCGCCCACCGGCTTCCGTCGACCGGTTCCGTCAGGTAGGAGTTCAGCTCGGCGGCGTCGACCGGGTACCGGCCCTCGATGGCGCGGTATGCCTCGGCCGCGGTCTTGATCGTGCGGAACTCGAGCTGGCACGAGCGATCGATCGTGGTGGTGGTGGTCGTGCCGACCGGAGGCGGCGTCCCGTCCGGCACGCAGGCGGCGAGGGGCGCTGCGAGCAGGAGCCCGGCGACGAGGACACGCGGCGAGATCATCGCCGAAGCGTAGACCTCAGGCGGGGGTCGGGGCCGGGTCGACGGCCACTCGGCGGGCTCGCGCCGCGAGCTCGTCGATGCCCGACACGAGCGCCTCCGGATCCTCCTGCATGATCTGGTGGCCGACGCCGGGAAGCACGGTGAGCGTGGCGCCCTTCACGAGCTCCGCGATCTCGCGGGCGTGGCCCGGTGGCGTGATGCGGTCGGTGTCGCCGACGACCACCGCGGTGGGCACGTCGATGGCGCCCAGCACGTCGCGTACGTCGTGGAGCGCGATCGCGTTGCCGGCCTCGATCATGGTGGCCGTCGACATCGACCCCACCATCTCGCGCACCTGCTCGATCATGACGGCGGTGGCACGGTGCCCGAAGGCGGCACGGAGCAGCACGGCGGAGAGGTCGTTGTCCTTCCACGGGTACGGCATGGGGCGCTTGAGCCCGTTCACCAGGGCGAGGCCGACGGCCCCGTACGCGGTGCGGAGCGAGCCGCGGCTCACCACCTTGTCGATGGCCGACCCGCTGGTGGCCACGAAGTACAACGCCGCGACCCGCGCCTCGAGCTCGGCGCGGTGGTCACGCACGAACTGGCCGATCGTCATGCCGCCCATCGAGTGACCCACCACGATCGCGTCCTCGAGACCGAGCTCGCGGAGGAGCGTCGCGAGGTCGACGGCGGTGGCCTCGAGCGACACGCCGTCGCTGCCGGCACGCGACTCGCCGTGCCCGCGCATGTCCCAGGCGAGCACCCGGTAGCGGTCGCCGAGCAGCTCCATGAGCGACGACCACACCCACCACTGGAGCGTGACGCCGTGCATCAGCACGACCGGCTGCGCTGCGGGATCGCCGGACTCGACGACGTGCAGCTCGCCGCCGTCGGCGGTGGGGATGCGGTGGTGGACCGGCTCGGCCGGCCCGGTGGCCAGCGAGTCGAGTACCGGATCGGTGCGGTGGCGCAGTCGACCGCCAGCGACCTTGACGGCCGAGAGGCCGGCGATGGCGATCATGCCGGCACCGAGGAGGCCGCCTGCCGGTCGGCTGAGCCGCATGGCAGGGATCAGTCGATCGGGAGCCGCGCGAAGAGCTCGATCTTGCGCTCCTCGAACTCCTCGAACGTGATGTCCTCGTTCTCGAACTGCTGGTGGATCTTCTCGATCAGCTCGAGCAGCTCGGCGGCGGACAACTGCTTGTCCTCGTCGCCCATGAGCTTGTCGACCTCATCGGGATCCACGCTCGTGTCGCCCTCCAGCACCTGGGGGCCGTTGATGCGCTTGTCGCGCTTTGCAGCTGCCTTCGCCTTCTTGGCGCGATCTCGTTGCAGCTTCTCGAAACTCGTTCGTTGTACGCCCATCTGGGCCTCCTTCGGTGGGACGGTTGGGTCGGCCGGACCGGTGTGCCGTGACCCGATTGCATGACGAAGCCGCCGGCAAGATTGCCGGCGGCCCCATCACACGACGTCTCAGATGACTCGGACGTTCTGGGCTTCTTCGCCCTTACGACCGGGGGCAGTGTCGAACTCGACCTGCTGGCCCTCTTCGAGCGACTTGTAGCCACTGCCCTGGATGTTCGAGTAGTGGACGAAGATGTCGTCGCCCTGCTCGCGTGCGATGAAGCCGAAGCCCTTCTCGGAATTGAAGAACTTCACGGTACCTGTTGCCAAAACATTCTCTCTTCTGTGCGAGGCCGCCTGTTTGACGACCACGCAGGGCAGCTTAGGGGTATTCGGGCCCCGACACCCCGTCAGCCCCCCGCCGCGACCGCCAGCCGGCCCACGGCGGCCCGCAGATCGTCGTCGTCCAACGTGGTGAAGCACATGCGCATCGAGGCCGCGGTCGCGTCGCCCTGCGCCGCCGCGTCGACGGCGAACGCCGAGCCCGGCACGAACGCCACGCCGGCCGCCACCGCGGCCCCGAAGAGGTCGGTGGCGTCGCGCCCGTCGCGCCAGCGCGCCCACACGAACATGCCGCCGTCAGGGGTCCGCACGTCGAGTCGGTCGCCGAACGTGGCGGCGAGCGCGTCGGTGAGCACGCCGGACCGGTGGGCGTACACCGCCCGGATGCGGTCGACGTGCGCCGTCACGAACGGCCCGTCCCCGAGCACGTCGGCGGCGAGGAGCTGGTCGAGGGAGCTCGTGTGGAGGTCGGCCGACTGCTTCATCCGGACGACGGCGTCGAGCAGCCACGCCGGCCCCCGCAGCCACCCGAGCCGCAGCCCCGGCGACAGGACCTTCGAGGCCGACCCCAGGGAGGCGGCGCGATCGGTGAACGACGAGATGGGCGGCAGGTGGACGCCCCGCCACCGCAGCTCGCCGTACGGGTCGTCCTCGATCACGAGGAAGCCCCATCGGTCGGCGAGCTCGGCGAGGGCACTCCGACGATCGAGCGACAGCGTCGCGCCGGTCGGGTTCGCGAAGTTGGTGACGACCGAGACCACCTTCGGACGGAGGCCGTCCTCGATCGCCGCCGCGAGGAGGTCGACCCGGAGCCCGTCGCCGTCCCCGTCGATCGCGACGAGGGAGGCTCCGTTCGCCCGGAACGACTGCAGCGAGCCGAGGTAGCTCGGCGACTCGACGACCACGACGTCGCCGGGGTCGACGAGGGCGCGTGCCACCAGGTCGACGCCCTGCTGCGAGCCGGTGGTGATCACGAGCGACCCGGGCACGACGCCGAGCCGGGCCGCCACCACCTCGCGGAGCTCGGCCATGCCCTCCGTCGGGCCGTACTGCAATGCCCGCCGGCCGGCGACGGGGTCGGCGAGGAGCCGCGCCGCGGCATCGGCGACCCGCTCGGTGGGCAGCAGCTCGGGCGCCGGAAGGCCGCCGGCGAGCGACAGCATGTCGGGACGGTCGACGAGGTGCAGCAGGTCACGGATGACCGACGACGTGGACGATCGGGCGCGGTTCGACAACAGATCGGCGGGGTCCATGGACGGACTCGACCACGATCCGCGCCGGCCGACCAGGGCCGGTCGATCCTGGGAGTGACGCTCCCACTCTGGCGAACGGGCACCCGCCCTAGAGTTGGCGCCGTGGGGACGGACTGACATGGCACGCGACTGGACGACCGCGACCTCGGAGTCGGTGCTGCACCAGGTGCGCGCGATCTGCACGGCCTTCCCCGAGATCGTGGAGCGCCCCAGCCACGGCGCGCCCGCCTGGTTCGTCCGGGGCAAGCGCACCGTCGCCTCGTTCGTCGACGACCACCACGGCGACGGACACCTCGGCGTGTGGTGCGCAGCGCCTCCCGGCGCCCAGGAACTCCTCATCGAGTCGGCGCCGCACCGCTTCTACCGCCCGGCCTACGTGGGGCACCGGGGCTGGGTCGGCGTCGACCTGGCCGTCGACCCCGACTGGGACGAGGCCCGCGAGATCCTCGCCGACGCCTACCGCTGCACCGCACCGGTCTCGCTCGCAAAGCTGCTGCCGTGACCGAGCTCGGCGACTTCCTCACGTCGCGCCGCGCCGTCGTGCAGCCGGCCGACGTGGGCCTGCCCGAGGGCGGGCGCCGGCGCACGCCGGGCCTGCGCCGCGAGGAGGTGGCGATGCTCGCGGGCGTGTCGGTCAGCTGGTACACGTGGATGGAGCAGGGGCGCCCCATCAACGTCAGCATCGACGTGCTCGACTCGCTCGCCCGCGTGCTGCAGCTCGGACCCGTGGAGCGCGACCACCTCGTCGCGCTCGCCGGCCACTCCATCCGGGCCACCGGCGACCCCACCGGATCCGACGTGCCCGAGTGGGCCGAGCGCCTGCTGAGCAGCATGGACCCGGCGCCCGCCTACCTGCTCGGACTCACGTGGGAGTACCTGGCGTGGAACGAGTCGCAGGCCCATCTCTTCCCCCCGATGGTCGACCTTCCGCCGCACGAGCGGAACCTGGTGTGGGTCATGTTCGCCCTGCCCGAGACCCGCGAGCTCATCGTCGACTGGCCGTCGGAGGCCCGCCGCGTGCTCTCGCAGTTCCGCGCCGACATCACGCCGTGGCGCGCCGAGCCGGCGGTCGTCGATCTCGTCGCCCGCCTCCGCGCGATCAGCACGGAGTTCGACGAGTGGTGGGAACGTCACGACGTGGCCGGCTTCGAGACCCGGCTCCGCCGCTTCGACCACCCGACCGATGGTCGCCTCACCTTCGAATACCAGCAGTTGATCCCGGCAGGGCGCACCGACCTACGGTTCGTGGTGCAGCTCCCGGTCGCGGAGCCTCAGGACGAACAGGAGCAGCACGATGTTGGTTGAGGTGTGGTCGGACGTGATCTGCCCCTGGTGCTACATCGGCAAGCGCAACCTCGAGGCGGCGCTCGCGTCGTTCGAGCACGCGGGCGACGTCGAGGTGCGGTGGCGCAGCTTCGAGCTCGACCCCCGTGCGCCCAAGGAGTCGGCCACCGACCTCGCCGGGTCGCTCGCCGCGAAGTACGGCACCGACCGCGCCGGCGCGCTCTCGATGATGGACCGCGTCGCGTCGGTGGCGGAGGGTGTCGGCCTCCACTACCGCTTCGACCTCGCGCACCGCTCGAACACGTTCGACGCGCACCGTGTGATCCACCTCGCCGCGAACACCGGCGGTGCAGCGCTGCAGGACGCGGTGAAGGAACGCCTGCTCGCGGCCTACTTCACCGAGGGCGCCGACCTCGCCGACGCCGCCACACTCGAGCGGCTCGCCGTCGAGGCCGGTCTCGACGGCACGGCCGTCGCGACGATGCTCGCCGGCGACGACCTCGCTGCCGAGGTGCGCGACGACGAGGCGACCGCGCACGAGCTCGGCATCAGCGGCGTGCCCTTCTTCCTCGTCGACGGCGCCGCCGGCGTGTCGGGCGCGCAGCCACCGGAGCGGCTCCTGCTCATGCTGCAGCGGGCGTGGGAGAAATCGCACGCCTGAGGGCGCGACGTCCTTGCCCCCGCGCGGGGCAACGTGAATACTTCCCCGGATGGGGACGCCGGTGCAGCCACAGACGCGTCCCCGCTTCGTGAGCAACGCTCCGAGCCTGGGCTTCGTCCCGCCGTTCGACGGGTTCCGCGGCATGGCCGTCGTGCTCGTCGTCATCGTGCACGCCGCCTCGGAGCAGCTCGCCGGGTTCGCGCCGTTGGTCGACGTGTTCTTCATCATCAGCGGCTTCCTCATCACCACCCTGCTGCTGCAGGAGGACCGCAAGGACGGCTCGATCAACCTGCGCGAGTTCTTCAGGCGCCGGGCCATCCGCCTGTTCCCCGTCATGTACACCGTGCTGCTCGCCACCCTCGTGGGCGGCCTGGCGTTCGGCGACGCCAAGTTCCGTCACGAGGTGCTGAGCGACGTCGGCGCCGCGGCGATCTACATGTACCACGTCATCCATCCGGTGAATCAGACGCTGGTGAGCGGCGGCCTGCCGCCGTCACGCCCACTCATCCAGCTGTGGTCGTTGTCGGTCGAGGAGCACTTCTACCTGTTCGGCGCGCTCGTCACGGTGCTCGCCGTCCGCTTCAACAAGGTGAAGCCCCTCATCGCGGCCTTCGTCGGCTTCTGGGTCTTCGTCTGCATCGCCCGGGCCACCGACCACGTCGGCTGGGACATGATGTGGTACCAGCGGCCCGACGCCATCGCGATCGGTGTGGCGGGAGCGTTCCTCAACGGTCTGATGCCCAAGGAGCTCGCCGAGTCGACGGTGAAGCGCATCCGCATCGCCGGCGGCTTCGGCTTCTTCCTGCTGATGTTCGCCATGCTCAGCGGCACGGTGCTGCTCAAGCCGTTCGGCCTGTACGTGCGGTCCTTCCCGCGGGTCGGCAGCGACATCAGCAAGGAGTTCCTCTGGGGCCAGTACGGCTACTCGCTCGCCAACTTCGGCGCCGCGCTCATGGTGGTGTCGCTCGTGCGCGGCGGCGACTGGTGGTTGGTGCGGGGCATGTCCGGCAAGCTCTGGCGGGCCCTCGGCCGGCGCTCGTACATCATCTACCTGATCCACTTCCCGCTCGCGATGATCCTCGACCAGATCGGCGCCCAGCACGAGAAGTTCCAGACGCTCGGCGGCCTGCTCTACGTGCCGCTCCTCATCGGAAGCACCGAGTTCACGCACCGCTTCATCGAGAAGCCGGCCGTGCGCTACTTCCGCAACCGGGGTCGTGCCACCCCGACGCCCACCGTCACCGGCTGATCAGGTGGGGCAGCCCCGCTGCCCGAACGTGCGGGTGAGGAAGTCCATGTTCGCCGTGTCGCACCGGCGGTCGATGGGCAGCAGCCGCCATCGATGCTTCGCGATCGCCGCGTCGACCTTCGTGTCGCGCTGCAGGGAGATGAACCGCCACGCCCGGCCCGGCGTGCCCGTCGGGATCTCGAGCAGCTTCGCGGTGGACGGCAGGTTCCGCAGGTCGCCGGCCGGATAGATGTCGAGCACCTCCGACAGGTGGTAGCTGGTCCGCGCCGGATCGACGAGCGTGTCGCGCATCGAGCCGAGGATGATGCTCACGTGGCGACGCTCGAGGTACGCGATGGTCGAGGTGCGCACGTGACCGGGGAAGTAGAAGGGGTAGTCGAGCCCGTGGACCGCGGTCTCGCGGTCGTTGAGACCGAGCATGTCCACCATCGGCAGCTGCGCGTAGTACGGGACGACGCCGGCCGGGATGATCGCCATCACCGGCTGGCCCGGCGCGGCGACGCCGCCGGGGAACTCCCGGTGCAGCATCTCGCCGAAGGCCTGCCAGCTGTTGGGGTTGTCGTCGGGCCAGTGCTTCAGCTCCTGGAAGCTGAACACGGGGAACGGGATGATGAGCACGGCGTGCAGCGCCGACACGAACAGCAGGAACGCGGCCAGGCCCACCTGCCGCCTGGGCGTGCGGTAGTGGTCGAGCAGCCACGCGGCCACGAGCACCAGGATCGGCAGCACCGGCATCATGAACCGGAACTCCATGAAATCCGCGCCGACCCAGCAGATGTAGAGGAACCACGCGACGACCACGGCGGCAAGCGCCCACGCATGCGCGGCGGGGAACGTGCCACGCGCCCGGCGCCACCGACCGATGAGGACGAACGCGGCGTAGGCGGCGAAGAAGCCGAGGAGGTAGCCGATGCCGAAGAGGAACGGCACCCAGTGGTTCGACCACGCCTTGGCCTGCAGTGTGTTGGGGAAGAGAGCGTCGTAGTAGCCGTGCTTCCAGACGAGCCACGGTGCGACGACCGCCACCATCGGCACGCCGATCTGCACGGCGGCGAGCACCACCTTCGCGACGGGCTCGCCGCGACGGCGCCACAGCCACCACAGGTGCACCAGGCACCACGCCCCCACCACGACCGACGAGTCGATGCGCGTGAGGATCGCCAGGCCGCCGAGCACGCCCGCCACCACACGACCCAGCGCCGAGGGGTCACCGGCGTACGGCACGAGCGCCAGCGCGACACCCGTCACGAGCATCGCCTGCAACATGGTCTCGAGGCCGCTGGTGCCGTACCCGATGAAGGTCATGTTGGCCACCAGCGCCGCGCCGGCGAGCAACGCGAGCGTCTCGTTGCCGAGCACCTTGCGGGCGAACCGCAGCGCCAGCGCCAAGGTGACCACCATCAGCGGGACGGTGATCGCGATGCTGAAGCCGGCCGAGCTCCATCCGAACCGCTCGGGCACCGACATCAGCCAGGTCCACAGGAAGTTCGTGTAGCCCTCCACCCGCTCGCCGGCGTTGAACACGAGGCCGTGGCCCTGGGAGAGGTTGCGCGCGTAGCGGAACGAGATGAACGCGTCGTCCTGCACCGACGCGGTGGCCAGCGCCGCCAGCACGGCGATGCCGTAGAGCGCCGCCTCGATGCGGCGCGAGCGCGCCTCGACCCACTCGCCGTGGCGCTCGCTCAGGCGGGAGTACTCGACCGTCCTCATGCGCCGTCGCAGGTCTTCTTGGAGAGCACCCGGGTGAGGATGTTCAGGTCGCTGTCACGGCACGTCCGGTCGATGCCGATCCGCTTCCACGCTCCGGACTCGATGAGCGCCTCCACCTTGTCGTTGCGCCGCAGGTAGATCATGAACCACACCTGCCGGGGGGCGATCGGCACCTCCACGATGGAGGCGGACCTGGGGAGCTGCTTCAGGTCGGCCGTCGAGTAGATGCCGCCGAGCTCGGAGAGACGCAGCGAGGTGCGGTGGTCGTCGAGCTGCTTCGCCGTGAGGTAGGTGGGTAGGCCGACGACGAGGTTGACCTTCTTGGCCTCGAGCTGGGGCACCGTGGCCATGCGCACGTGGCCCGGGTAGTACAGCGGGATCTGCAGGCCGTCGCGTGCGATCTCCTTGTCGGCGAGGCCCAGCATGTCCACCACGGGGAGGTCGGAGTAGTACGAGATCACGCCGAGCGGCTGGAGCGCGACGACCGGCTGGCCCGGCGCCTTCTGGCCACCCGGGAACTCGTCGGCCAGGTGCCGGCCGAGCGCGATCCACGCGGTCTTCGACTCGCTCGGCCAGTGGTGCAGCTCCTGGAACGTGAGCACCGGGTACGGCACCACGGTGGGCGCCACGAGGTGCACGGCCGACGCGGCCAGCAGCACCACCACGAGCGCGGCCTGGCGGCGGACGTCGGTGAACCCGTTCAGCAAGGTGGCCGCGAGCAGGGCGAGCACCGGGATGATCGGCACCATGAAGCGGTACTCCATGAAGTCCGCGCCCACGACGCAGGTGTAGAGGAACCACACCGCCACTGGGAGGAATGCCGCCCGCGCCAGCGGGTTGGCGAAGAACTCCTTGCGCCCACGACGGAACCGCCCGATGAGCAGGAACCCGAAGTACGAGGCGAAGAACGCGAGCAGGTAGAAGACGCCGTAGAGGAACGGCACGACGAACCCGCCCGACTTCGCGGTGAGCGTGTTGGGGAGCAGCTCGCCGTAGTAGTCGTACTTCCACACGAGCCACGGCGCGAGGATGGTCACGAGCGGGACCCCGAGCAGCGCCGCCGCCCCTGCGGTGCGCTGCACGCGACCCTCGGCCGGCCCACGCCACTCCTGCCACACGACGAACAGGAACCACGTGCCGACCAGCACCGCCGAGTCGAGACGCGTGAGGCACGCGATCGCGCCGATCGCGCCGGCCGCGAGACGGCGGAGCGTTCGGTGGGAGCGGTCGGCGGGTTCCAGGAGGAGCACCGCCACCCCGGTGACCAGCAGGGTCTGGAGCATCGTCTCGAGTCCGCCGGTGCCGTACCCGACGAAGCTCATGTTGGCGACGAGCACCGCCGTGGCAAGCAACGCCAGCTTCTCGGACGGCAGCACCAGCGTGGCGAGGCGGAACGCGACGAAGGTGGTGACCACGAGCAGCGCGATGCCGACGATCACCGAGAACGTCGGGGCCGACCACCCCATGTGCTCGGGGATCGACATGAACCACGTCCACAGGAAGTTCGTGTAGCCCTCGACGCGCTGACCCGGGTTCAGCACCAGGCCTTCGCCGCGCGCCAGGTTGCGCGCGTAGCGGAACGTGATGAACGCGTCGTCCTGCACGAAGCGGAACGCCCACGCCACGATCGCCGCAGCGACGGCGAGCCCCGCGACCGCGAACCGGGTCTGGCGCGGCGAGAACCGCTCGACGAGATCGGTGAGGTGGCGCTCGGGCGGGCTGGCGACGGGTGAGCTCTCGCTCACGTGCGCTCCCCCGGGGCCGGCATCATCAAGTGGCGCGCCGAGTAGACGGGCAGGTCGAGCGTGGTGAGCACGCCGGGCTCGGCGGCGATCACGTGCGGGATCGCATTGATGACGTGCATGGCGGTGGCCAGGCAGCCGGCGTGGTTGTGGTCGCCACGATCGCTCGACACCGACAGCTCCACCTTCACGTGCGGCTCTCCGGTCACCTCGATGCGGTAGCCCTCGCCGTGCGGCCACTCGGGCGCGTCCTCGTCGCGCAGGCGGGTGACGTGCTCCACCACGATGCGCTCCTCGCCGCCCACGATGCCGCGGATCTCGAAGCGCATTCCCGAGATCGTTCCCGCCGGCACCGTGCCCGACGCGATGTCGAACGCCTCGTCCGCCCGGATGACCTCGTGCCACTCCTCGATGCCGTCGAGCTCCACGTCGAGCGCGGCGGCGACCATCTCGATGACCGGGCCCCACGCCAGCGTGGTGGAGCCGGGCGACAGCAGGAGCGACTGCTCCGGCTGCTCCTTGCCGAACCCCATGATCTCGAACATCGTGAACGCGTTGTCCCAGGTCGCGTAGTTGACGATCTCCATCATGCGGACGTGGTGCACCTCCTTGCAGAGGGCGAGCGCGTGCACGGTGATGCCGGCGTTGCCGAAGCCGGGGTCGATGCCCGACGTGTAGAAGCTGGCGTTGCCCTCGAGCGCAGCCTCCTGCAGGCGGTCGAACACGCCCGGCCCGGCGGCCTTCGGGAACAGCAGTGGCACGTAGGACGTGTTCACGACGTTGATGCCGCGACGCAGCATGCCGCAGATGTCCTCGATCACCTCGCCGGGGCGCAGATCGGAGTTGGCCATGTAGCAGACGGCGTCGGGACGGCTGTCGAGCAGCGCCTCCCCGTCGGTCGTGGCGAGCACGCCGAGCGCCGGCCCACCGCAGATCTCGCCCGCGTCACGCCCGGCCTTGCTGTCGGAGTGGACCCACAGCCCGGCCAGCTCGAGGTCGGGATGTGCGGCGATCGCGGGGACCGCGTGGATGCCGACGGTGCCCGTCGCCCACTGGACTACTCGGTACTTGCCTGCTGGCGCGCTCACTGCCCTGCTCCCCCGGTCACGAATTCACCCGACGATAGTGTCCTCGGGGTGAAGGTCCTCGTGGTCTCCCCGCATTTCGACGATGCGCCCCTCAGTTTGGGCCAGTCGCTGCTCGACGGCGAGTTGTCGGGACACCGGGTGACCGTCGGGGTCGTGTACTCGCGGTCCAACTGGACCCGCTGGTTCCACCCCACTCGGGCACGCTGGCCGCTGGCCACCGCCATCCGCCTCGCCGAGGAAGCGCGCAACGCCGTCCGGTTCCGCTACCGCGTGCGGCGGGGTGGGCTGGAGGAGGTGGTGCTGCGCACCGGCGAGCTCGACTCGTCCACGTTCCTCTCGAGCGACTTCGACGCCGCGGCCTCCAGCGAGCTGCCGTCGGTCCTCACGGTGCTGGGCAAGTGGGCCCCCTCCTACGACGTCGTGATCGCCCCGCTCGGCATCGGCGACCACGTCGACCACCGCCTGTGCGCCGAGGCGGCCCGCCGGATCGCCGCCGACACCGGCGCGGCCATGGCGTTCTACGAGGATCGGCCGTACGCGTGCGTGCTCACCGAGGAGCAGCTCGCCGAGGCTGCGTCGGCGATCGACCCGCGCCTGGTCCGCCGCCCAGTGAGCGGCCCGATGGGGCCGGGCAAGCACTCGCGCATCTGGTACCCGAGCCAGTTCGACGAGTTCTTCCTCACCGCGATCGCGCTCGACCAGGAGAACGCCCGCGCCGAGCACGTGTGGGTGCTGCCCGACTCGCCCTGGCCCCGGCCGTAGCCGTCAGGGCTTCTGGCAGTCCTTGCAGTGGACGTCGGGGGCGTCCTTGCCGTCCACCAGGTCCGTCACCCAGTCGAGCAGCGACGTCCCGTCCACCTTCACGTCGTAGAACTGCGGGCGGGTGAGGATCGTGTGGAGCGTGCCGGGGCCGACCCAGCTGTGGATCGTCACGCCGTGGTCCTCGACGAACGTGTTGTTCTCGTCGATCATCGTCATGAGGTCGTCACCGGGGAAGCCCACGAGTGACACGAACCGCTGCTGCGTCTCGTCGTAGGCGGTGTTGATGCTGGCGAGGGTGATGGACGGATCGTGCTTGCCGGCCTGCACGAACGTGCCCGGCAGGGTCCAGGCCGAGGCCGGCTCGCCGGCGCTCTCGGGCCAGCGAGGGATCGCCGTCGACGTGCCCCACAGCGCGGTGATCGCCGACGTGATGGCCGGCGTTCCGGGGTAGGCGCCCGAGCCGTCAGCGATCACGGTCACCTTGGCCGTGGGGAACACGTCATGGGCGAGACCGCCGTACATGGGCGTCGCCGCCGAGCCGGCGCTGCCGCCCGCAACGACCACCTGCGTAGCGGCGGGGAACACCGACGCCGCCGCGGCCAGGGCCGTGCTGCCGTTGATCGACCCGTTGTGGTGGATCACCACCCCCTTGCCGTAGTCGTGCACCGCGTTGCCGAGATGGAGGTCCCCGGTGCAGTACGGGACGAACACGATGGAGTCGTCGCGGAAGGGGTTCTTCGGGTTGTCGAGGTCGAGGATGCCCGTCAGGCGCGAGCTCGGCTGCTTGGGGTCGGCGCCGGAGAGGTTGCGCGTGTACGACGGGTCCTCGGGCCCACAGGTCGTCGCCGAGAAGCAGGCGCCGCCACCCTCCAGGTAGAAGACGACGCGCTTCGACGTGCCGTGGTGGATCCAGAAGTGGAACTCCGACGCGTCGCTGCACATGCAGTCCGACGGCGCGACGACCTTCTGCCACTCGACCGTCGACGCGAGCGTCGCGCCCGACGATTCGCCCGACGATGCGGTGGACGACGCGATCGTCGTGGTCACGCGGGCGGACGCGCCCGCTCCCGTCGCCGGGTCGTTCGCACACGCGGTGGCCACCACGACCACCACGAGCGCCAGCACCGCTGCCATCACCGAACGAGCGGTTCTCGACATGACCATCCCCCGACCCCCACGACTCACCGCGGCGAACCTCGCCACCCGGCGAACCTACCGCGCCACGCACCGACCCTCCCCGCGCACTGCCCCTCCCACACACTGCGGGTTTTGGGGTTCGTTGTGCGCGAGGGGTGAACACAACGAACCCCAAAACGCAGGAACGGTGCGTCGGACGCCGGCGAAACCGTGGGTCAGATGCGCTTCGACTGGCCGCCGTCGACGGCGAAGATCTGGCCCGTGATCCACGACGCGTCGTCGGAGAGCAGGAACATGAGCATGTTCGCCATGTCCTCCGGCGTACCGGGGCGCTTGAGCATGACGTCACCCAGGAGCACACCGAAGTTCTCCTCGCCGCCGCTGATCAGGTGCGTCGCCTCCGTGTTGGTCGGGCCGGGGGCGATGGCGTTGACGCGGATGCCCATCGACGCCATCTCGGCGGCGAGGTTGATCGTGATCGAGTTGAGCGCCGCCTTCGCGACGCCGTAGAACCCCGCCGCCATCCACGCAGCCGTCGAGGACTGGTTGACGATCGCCGCGCCCTCCTGCTTGCGCAACTCACGCCACACCGCACGGGTCGCGTAGATCGCACCGTTCATGTTCACGTCCATGAACTTGCGGTAGTAGTCGAGGTCGATCCGCAACAGGCCGTTGATCTCCATCGAGTGGTAGATCGCCGCGTTGTTCACGAGGTGATCGATGCGACCGAATCGTTCGACGGTCGCCGCGGCCATGGCGATGCAGCTCTCGGGATCGGACACGTCGACGTGCACAGCGAGCGCGGCGCCGCCCTCGCCCTCGATGGCCGCGACCACCTTCGCCGCGTTCTCGTCGTTGATGTCGGCCACCACGACCGAAGCGCCTTCATGCGCGAGCGCCAGCGCGTATCCCTCGCCGATGCCCTGCCCGGCACCGGTCACGATGCTCACCTTCCCGTCGAAGCGACCCATCAGCTCCCGCCTTCCTTCTTCTTGTTGTTCCGAGCGATCGCGCTCTCGACCTGGTTGTTGATGCGGGCGGCGCGGGGCCAGCCCGCGTAGTGCGCGACGAAGATCACGATCTCGCGGAGCTGCTCGTCGGTGAACTCCTCGTTGCCGAGCGCCGCCGGCAGCTGGATGTCGAGCACGTCCTCCTGGCCGGAGCCGATGACGAGGCCGATGAGGAGGAGCCGGCGGTCGCGGTTGGTGAGGCCGGGCCGGTTCCAGATCTCGGCGAAGAGGTGGTCGACCGTGTACCCGAAGAAGTCACCGGGCCCGTCGCTCACCTCCCAGCCGTACACCTCGGTCATCTTCTCGAGACCCCTGCGGCGCTGTTCGCTCATCTCACTCATCGGGTACCCCCAGCTCTGCTGCCAGTCGTTCGAGTGCGAGCCGTGCCAGCGGCGTGTCGACGCCCAGCTCGTCGGCCAGCTCCAGTGCCTGCGTCAGGTCCTTCTCGCCGAGCGACGCGACGTTGGCGAAGACGCCGTACCAGTCGTCGTCGGGGGCGAGCGGGCCGACCGAGTCGCGCAGCATGATGGCGCCGGGCCCGCCGGTGACCGAGTCGGTGTGGCGCACGATGGCGCCGAGCTCGGCCACGCTGATGCCCGCCGCGTCGGCCAGTCGCTGCGCCTCGCCGACGGCGGTGAACGCCACGAAGTGCAGGAGGTTGCGGGCGAGCTTGGCCCGCGTGCCGGCGCCGACGTCGCCCATGTGGCTGATCATCGAGGCGAAGTGCGAGAACACCGGGCGGCACGCCTCCACGGCGTCGGCCGAGCCGCCCACCATCACCGCGAGCGTGCCGGCATGGGCGCCCATGGCGCCGCCGGAGATGGGAGCGTCGACCACCGACACGCCGAGCGGCTCCGCCACCTCGGCGAGGGCGATCGCGGTGGTGGCGCGGATGGTGGAGTGGATGGCGATCACCTGGCCGGGACGCGATGCGGCCAGCAGCTGCGTGGTGACGTCGCGCACCTGGTCGTCGTCGCGCACGACCACGGAGATGACGTCGGCGCGGCGGGCCACGTCGGGCACGTCCGCCGCCGCCTGCGCGCCCTTGGCGACCAGCCTCTCGTACGACTCGGGGCGCACGTCGAACACGACGAGTCCGTCCGGGTGCGCCAGCAACCGGCGGGCCATCGGCCCGCCGATGTTGCCGAGCCCGATGAACCCCGCGACGGTCATGCTCGGCCGGGCATCAGATGCCCTCGGCGATCGACTTGATCTCGAGGTACTCCTCGAAACCGGCGACGCCCATCTCGCGGCCGATACCGCTCTGCTTGTACCCCCCGAACGGCATGTCGGGACTGTAGAAGATGCCCCCGTTGACGCCGATGGTTCCGGTGCGGACACGCCGTGCCACGGCCCGAGCGCGCTCCACGTCGGTGCCCACGACGGCGCCCGAGAGGCCGAACGTCGAGTTGTTGGCGATGGCCACGGCGTCGTCGTCGCCGTCGTGGGGGATGATCGCGAGCACCGGCCCGAAGATCTCCTCCTGGGCGACGGTGGAGTCGGGGTCGACCCCGACGAGCACGGTCGGCTCCACGAAGAACCCACCGGCGAGGTCGCCGTCGAGCATTCCCGCCGCCCCGCCGGTCGCGAGCGTCGCGCCCTCGTCGACGGCGGTGCGGATGTAGCCGAGCACCCGCTCCTGCTGCGCCCGGCTCACGAGCGGGCCCATGAAGTTGCCGGCGTCGGTGGGGTCGCCCCAACCGATGCCGCCGATCATCGACACGACCTGCTCGACGCACTCGTCGTGCTTCGCGCGCGGCACCAGCATGCGCGTCGTGATGGCGCACCCCTGACCGGCGTGGGCCATGATCTGGAACGCGACGCCGATGGCGGCCGTGGGGATGTCGGCGTCGTCGAGCACGACGTACGCCGACTTGCCGCCGAGCTCGAGGAACGTCTTCTTCACCGTCGTCGCAGCCGCCGCCATCACCTTGCGGCCGGTGGCGGTGGACCCGGTGAACGACACGAGGTCGACCCGCGGATCGGTGCACAGCATCTCGCCGATGGCGTTGTCCGACGACGTGATCACGTTGAACACCCCCGCCGGGATGTCGGTGTGCTCGGCGACGAGGCGGCCGAGCACGGTGGCGGACCACGGCGTGTGCGGGGCGGCCTTCAGCACGACGGTGCACCCGGCGGCGAGCGCCGGCCCGACCTTCGCGAGATTGATCTGGTGCGGGAAGTTCCACGGCGTGATCGCCGCGACGACACCGGCCGCCTCCCGCCGGATCGTGCGGTGGGTGGCGACGCCGAACGGCTTCGCGTCGCCCATGTCGGTCTCCCACTCGTACGACTCGGCGACGTCCGCCGCGTAGCCGAGGCCCTCGACGGGGATGTCGAGCTGCGGGCCGAACGTGAGCGACACGGGGCAGCCGACCTCGGCGACGGTGAGCTCGCGGATCTCGTCCGCGTGCTCGACGAACGCCGCCTGCAGCTGACGGATGCACCGCACGCGCAGCTCGACGTCGGTCGACCACTCGGTCTCGTCGAACGCCCGCCGTGCCGCCGCGATCGCGGCCTCGATGTCGGCCACGGAGGCGTCGGGAGCGACGCCCACCACCTGCCCCGTCGCGGGGTTGACGTTGTCGTAGGTCGCGCCGCCCGTGGCGGGCGTCAGCTTGCCGTCGATGAGGAGGAGCGACTCGGGCGCGCCGGAACCGGGGAGCGCCATCGTCAGTCCCACAGTCCGACGGGCGACTTGCCCACCGGGTAGCGGCACGGCTGCGGCTCGCCCGACGCGGCGATGTCCATGCGACGCTTCATGCCGTCGGAGAGGTTGTCGTCGCGGAACATCTGGATGAAGAGCGCCGTGGCGTTGCCGACGTCGAAGAAGTCGCGCTGCCAGCTCCACTGGAAGTTGCCGGCGTAACGGAACCAGCTGCCGCCGATGCCGGCCACCTCGTAGGTGCCGCCGTCGGGGCGGGGCGTGGTGGCGACCTGCTTCCAGAAGCCGAGCACCTCGCCCTGCTGATCGTCGATCAGCACCTTCTGGTACGGGTACTCCCAGCCGTCGAGGCCACCCATCTCGATGCCGAGCGCGACGTCGCGGATCTGGTCGCGACCCACCGTCATGAAGTCCTCGTTCGGGCCGTAGTTCCACCCGTAGGTGGCGTCCTCGGTGTACATCTCGACCATGCCGGTCCAGTCGCCGGCGGCTTCGGCGTCGCGATTGGCCTGCAGCCACCGCTCCACCATCTCTTCGAGTTCGGCACGGGGATACGCAGTCATCAATCCTCCTGAATGGACAGAGCGTGGGTGGGACAGAAGCGGACGGCGGCCTCGACCTGGGGCCGCAGCGCGTCGTCGGGGGTGGGCTGCAGGATCGTGAGCTCCCCCTTCTTCGAGACGGAGAAGACGTCGGGGGCCTCACCCTCGCAGACGCCGTGGCCCTGGCAGAGGTCGGGGTCGACGACGACGCGCCAGCCGCTCACGCGCGCTCCCGGCGGGCGTAGCGGACGACGGTGGGCCGCTGCATCTGCACGACCATCTTCGAGTGGTCGTTCACGTAGCTCTCCGGCGGCTGCCCGAGCTCGAACGTCCAGTCCTTGAGCAGCACCGACAGGATCACCTTGAGCTGCATCATCGCGAACTGGGCGCCGACGCAGCGGTGACGGCCGGCACCGAACGGAATCCAGGTCCACGGGTTCGAGAGGTCCTCGTTGCGGGGGTCGAGGTAGCGCTCGGGGTCGTAGCGGTCGGCGTCGGGGAAGTCTTCGGCGATGCGATTCGACACGGCCGGCGTGGCGCCCACGAGCCAGCCCTCGGGGATCGTGTAACCGCACACCTCGAACGGCTGCTTCGCGACGCGCAGCAGCAGGATGAGCGGCGGGTGGAGACGCAACGCCTCCTTGATGGCGGCCTCGGTGCGGGGCATCTCGCGCAGCGCCTGGTAGCTGACCGAGCGGCCGTCGGCGTAGAGCTCGTCGAGCTCGGCGACGACGGCCGCCATCGCCTCGGGGTTGCGGAGCAGCTCGATGATGGTCCACGACAGCGTCGTCGAGGTGGTGTGATGACCGGCGAACATCATCGAGATGAACATGCCGGTGACGTAGTCGGCGCTGAACATCAGCGAGCCGTCCTCGTTGCGCAGCGAGAGCAGCACGTCGACGAGATCGCGGTCGTCGCCGGTGGCGAGGGGCTGCTCGAGGCGGCGGTCGAGGATCTCCGCGATCAGCGTCACCAGCGCGGCGCGGGCCTCGTCGCGCCGGCGGAAGCTGGGGATCTCGAGGTATGGGTCGACGAAGGCGAGGGCGTCGGTGCCCTGCTCGAGGTCGTGGAAGAGCTGGGCGAACTGCGGGGTGAGCTCCTCGCGGAACTTCGCGCCGATCAGGCACGTCGTCGAGGTGTAGATCGTGAGCTCGGCGAACCAGTCGAGCATCTCGAACTCACCGCGCTCCGCGCCCTCGGGATCGTCGGCACCGAAGCGTTCGACCATGCGGTCGATCTCGGCCGCGATGTGCTCCGCGTGGCCACGCATGAACTTGTCGCGCAGCGCCTGGTTGTGCATCATCTCGCGCCGCCGCTCGGCCGACGCGTCGAACACGACGCCCTCGCCGAACACCGGCTTCATGAAGGGGTAGGCCTCGGCCTGGTCGAGCTGCTCCTCGGACGCGCGGAAGTACGCCTCGTTGGCCTCGGCGCCGCTGAGCAGGGCCACCGGACGGCCCGCGAGGAGGAACGTGCCGACGTCGCCGCACTCGGCCCGCACGCGTTCCATGAGCCCGATCGGGTCGTGGCGCAGCTCCTCGAGGTGGCCGCCGTCGTCGAGCGCGCCCGACACCAGGGGCGGCTCGTGGAGGGAGATCGTGGTGTCGCTCATCAGTCCTCGTCTCGGATGGGGGCTTCGGGATTGACCTCGACCAGCGACAGGTGCGTGCCTCGCGGCGCCGCGACCACGCTGACGACCGCAGCGGCGATCGACTCGGCCGGCAGGTACTGGTGATGGCGGAGCAGGCCCCAGCGCTTCCAGTCCTTGAGGCAGCGGTCGATCATCACCGGGTCCCAGCTCCACCCCATCTCGGTGAAGGTCGGGCCCGGCCGGACGATCGAGGCGCGGACGCCCGAGCCCTCGAGCTCCATCTGCAGGGTGCGGCCGAACGACTCGAGCCCCGCCTTCGATGCGTTGTACGCCCCCACCAGGGGCCGGGGCGTGCTGGCGTTCTGCGAGGTCACGAGCACGATGTCGCCACGCCGGCGCTCCACCATGGGGGCCAGCAGCTCCACCACCAGACGGTGCGCGCCGACCAGGTTGGTGTCGAGCTGACGGAGGAACGTCGCGGTGTCGGCCGTGTGCGCGGCGGCGGGCACCATGTCGCCGGCGTTGGAGACGACGACCTCGATGGGGCCCATCGCCTCCTGCGCCGCCGCGGCAGCGGCGCCCACCGACTCGTCGTCGGTGACGTCGAGGCGCACCACGGCGGCCTCGCCCCCGTTCGCTCGCAGCACGTCCGCCAGCTCCTCCAGGCGCTCCACGCGGCGGGCGGCCAGCACGACGGGGAAGCCCGCCGCTGACAGGGCGGTGACGGTTGCCGCGCCGATGCCCGACGACGCGCCGGTGACGAGCGCCGGCCGGCGATCGGGGTGGTCGGGGAAGTCGCTCATGCGTCACGCCAGTGCAGGGTGGCCGGCAGGTTCGCGAAGCCCCGGACGTTCACCGAGTGCACCCGCCGGATGCCGTCGGCGTCGAGGTCGTAGCCCGAGAACCGCGTGTGGAACTCCTCGAGCGCCACCCGGGCCTCGAGCCTCGCCAGCGACGCACCCATGCAGAAGTGCCGCCCGAGCCCGAACGACACGCCCTGCGTGGTGTCTCGCCCGATGCGGTAGTCGTCCGGGGCGTCGAACACGTCGCCGTCGCGGTTGGCCGAGCCCACCAGCAGCAGCACCCGGTCGCCGGCGGGCACCACCCCACCGGCCACCTCGACGTCGACCAGCGTGGTGCGCGCCAGCATCTGCGACGAGGTGTCGTAGCGCAGGGTCTCCTCGACCCACGCCTCGATCGGCTGGTCGCCGCCCCACACCGCGGCGCGCTGGTCGGGGTTGCGCCACGCCCAGTAGAGCGAGTTGCCGAGCAGCTTCGTCGTGGTCTCGTTGCCGGCCACGACCATGAGGAACATGAAGGCGACGATGTCGGCGTCGTCGAGCCGGTCGCCGTCGATCTCGGCGACGAGCAGCGCGGAGGTGAGGTCGTCGGTCGGCCGCGCTCGCCGCTCGGCGATCATGTCGCTGTAGTAGCCGAACAGGGTGATGGCCGCCTCGATGCCGCTCTGCGGCACGTCCTCGACGCCCTCCTCGCGGTGGACGAGCAGATCGGCGAGGCGCCGGAGCTCCATCCGGTCGGCGACGGGAACGCCCATCATCTCGCTGATCACATCCATCGGCAGGCGGCCGGCGAAGTCGGAGATGATGTCGAACGAGTCGAGATCGCGGGCGGCGTCGAGGTACTCGACGGCGATCTCCCGGATGCGCGGCTCCAGCTCGACGACGCGACGCGGGGTGAACCCCCGGGCGACGAGCGAGCGCATCCGCGTGTGGCGCGGCGGGTCCATCGCCAGGAACGACATCGTCTTGTGGGCGTTGGGGCCCGACGCCAGCTTGTCGAGCGACACGCCGTCGGCACTCGAGAACCGCGCCGAGTCGCGGAACGCCGCGGCCACGTCGGCGTGACGCGACAGCGCCCAGAACTCGAGCTCGTCGTTGCGATAGAGCGGCGCCTCGGCGCGCAGCCGGGCATAGAACGGGTACGGGTCCTCGTGCACCGCGTAGTCGTACGGGCTGTACCGCACCGCTGCGTCTGCCTGACTCACGATCGTCCCCCCAGGATCAGTTCGGCGGCGCCCGCCAGGCGGTCGGCCAGCTCGTCGTAGGAGAGGTGGCCGGTACCGGTCTGGAGCATCGCGCCGGAGTATGCCAGCTCGAGGGCGCCGATGATGGTTGGGTCGTCCTCGCCCAGCGCGACGACGAGCCGTTGGTGGATGTCGGCGCCGATGCGATCGCGGAGCTGCTTCACCTCGGGGTCGTTCACGAGCAGCGCGGTGGTGCACGCGGCGGAGAGCTCGGGCTCGTCGGCGACGAGCATCGCGACCTCCCGCAGCGTGGCGCCGGCGCGGTTGGCCACGCTCAGGCGGCCGTCGAGGCGGCCCGGTCCCATCGACTGGAGGCGACGCCAGAACACCTCACCCACGAGGTGCTCCTTCGACGCGAAGTAGGTGTAGGCGGTGGCCGGCGCGACGCCGGCGCGGGCGGCGACGTTGCGCACGGTGAGACCGCCGAACCCCGATTCGCGCACCTCCTCGACGGTGGCCTCCACCAGCCGGTTCACCGTGTCGGCCTGCCGCGAGGACAGCGTCCGCGGCGAGAGGGTTCCGGTCGAACTGGACATGTGTCCAGATTTAATCAGACACCTGTCCAGATATCAAGACGCAACTCGTTCGGGAACGCCGAGGTACCGCAGCCGAAGCAGGGAGCGAGGCGACCAAGCCTGAGGCGGAGGTGGCCGAGGCCATCAAGGAGAGTCGTCGGCGATGTAGGAGAAGGTCGAGAAGCACATCTCGTCGTCGGTGCCCTCCGAGAAGAGGAGGTAGCGCGGTTGGGGCGTGTACTTGAGCGAGCGGTCCCAGGTGCACTCGATGCGCAGGTTGTCGCCGGGCTTCACCCTCACCGGTGTCACGAGCGGGTAGTTGAGCTGCCACTCGAAGTTCCACGTCGGGATGTCGAGCAGCACCTTCTCGTCGGGTCTGCCGGGGTTGAGCGTCATGCGGAACGACTTGCCGAGCTGGTGCATGTGGCCGTGCACCGCGACGATCTCGCCGTTGCCGCGCAGCGGGGTGTCACACGACGTCCAGCCGGTGCCCTCCGTCTGGTCGGCGAAGTCCGCGACGGTGTGCCCGCACGTCTTCAGCGCGAACCCGGGGATGCCGGCGGCGATCGGCCCGTAGGTGTCGCGGATGTACTTCATCATCGAGGCCCGGTCGCAGAGCGGACCCGACTCGCCGGTCGCGCACGGGATCTCCACCGGAGCGATCGGGTTGAACACCTGGATCTTGCGGAGGTCGGTTCCGTCGGGCGCCACCTCGATCGCGAACTTCGATCGGTCGGGCAGCACCTGGTCGTCGTAGTGGTAGTGCACCTGCATGATCAGCAGGTCGCCCGCCTCGAACTTCATCCCGGCGCCCTCGCCGAAGTCGGCGGGCCGCTGCCCCGGCACCCAGCCGCCCACCATCAGGGAGAGGCCGTTGCCGCCACCCGCGCCCGCGGCCGGATTCGCCGACCGCAGGCCGGTGCCCACGAAGCACGGCCACCCGGGACGGCCGTCGGCGCCGTCGAGGCGGTCGGTCTCGGCGCGCGCCTGCGCGCCCACCCGGTAGACGATCACGTGGTGCAGCACCTGCCGCTGGTCCGGCAGGAACTCGTAGCCGGTCATGAAGGTGGGCTTGGTGAACTTGGGGTCGAGCACGAAGCAGCGGTAGTCGTTCTTGATCTCGCCGGTGCCCCGGTACGGCCGATCCATGGTGAGGACCTCGTCGTGGCGGGGAACCACGACGTCGCTGTCGTCCGGCTTGGCACGGACCTTGGTGGACGTCGGCACGTCGAGCGGCCCACCGGCAGCGGCCCAGTCGCTGATCGTCTTCAGATCCGCGGTCGAGAGGTTGCGCGGGTGCTGCAGCGGCACGCTCTTGTCCGACGCCGGCCACGGGGGCATGTACTTGGTGCGGGTGACGAGGCCGATGCCGCTCGCGTAGCGGGCGGCATCGCCGGCCGTCGCCAACTTCCAGTCGCCGGCCCCGATCTCGCCGGGCGCATGGCACGACGCGCAGTTGCGCTCGAGGATCGGCTGCACCTTCGACGAGAACGACGGGCCGTTCTTCTTCGCCGCGGCGAGCTCGGGGGCGGGAATCTGCGTGGACACCGTGCGGGTGGACGGGTCGACGGCGACGAGCTCGAACGTGAGCTTGATCTCGTCGGCCGTGGAGACCAGCCCGACCACGTCGATGGGGCCGATCCCGAAGTCCGACATCTTGATCGTCGCCGTGGCGTTCGCCTGCATCTCGTCGCCACGCAGGACGGCGTCGACGGAGAACGTCACCGGCTTGGTGGTGGTGCGGATGTTGAGGTCGCCGGTCATGGTGAACGACAGGTCCTTGCCCTGCCGGATGTGGCCGGGCAGGCCCTCGACCTTCGTCGTGGTGAAGCGGGCGAGCGGGTACTTCGACGACTGCAGGAAGTCGTGACGGATGCGGGCGTCACGAAGGCTCGAGTCCGAGGTGAGCTGCTCGAGGTCGATGTCGATCTCGCCCACCCGCGTGGCGGCCGGGTTGCCGGTGTTGACCGCGATGTCGCCGGCGATGCCGCGGGTGGTGCCCGTGGCGGTGCCGGTCGTGTTCCCGGCGAACTCCTCGTCGACGGCGTAGGTCGCCTTGGACAGCGAGGGGTCGATCCGGAACAGCCTCTCCCCCGCGCCGGGAGTGAGGTGCGGAGCGAGCGGCGGCACGAACTTCACGTCGTCGAACTGTGCGATCACGATCGGCTCGACCTGACGGAACACGAACGCGCCGGCGACGGCGATCACGATCAACAACAGGGCACTCACCGCGCGGTGACGCCCCACGACCCCCCAAGCACGCCTCATGCGGGCAGCGTACCCGCCTCGGCCCGAACCCAGGCCACGATGCCCACACCCACGATCGCCATGCCGAGCACCTGGACGGC
Organism: Acidimicrobiales bacterium; assembly: GCA_046331245.1. GTDB lineage: Bacteria > Actinomycetota > Acidimicrobiia > Acidimicrobiales > Microtrichaceae > SSF14. The sequence continues at coordinate 56,593 of JAXLRH010000006.1, forward strand.
ACCGATCGGCTGGTCGAAGAACACGGCGGCGCCCACGGCGGAGACGGCGATCTCGACGAGCAGCACCACCGACGACGCCGCCACCGACACGTGGTGCTGCGCCCAGCTGAAGATGAGGTGGCCGGTGCCCCCGACGGCGACGATGCCGGCGACCGACAGCCAGCCCGACGCCGTCGGCTCGATCGGCCGGCCGTCGATGATCAGCACGCCGACGAGACACACGGCAGCCGACACCCACAGGCAGGCGGCCTGGTACTCGAGCGCGTCGAGGGTGCGGCGGGCGGACTTCGTGCCGAGCGGGTAGAGGCAGCTCACGACCACGCCCGCCGCCGCCAGCAGATCGCCGTGGAGGCTCCACGAACCGCCGCCGGTCGACCCCGCGACGACCACGATCGTGCCGGCGACGGCGACGGCCATCGCGGCCACGGCCGCCTTCGAGAGCACCACGTGGTGCAGGCGCGTCGCGGCGATGCCCAAGAGGATCGGCTGCAGCGCGTTGATGACGTTCGCCGAGGTGAGGGTGGTCGACTTGAACGCTGCGAACAGGAAGAGCACGCCGAGTCCGAATCCCACGCCGCCCATCGCTGCCGCCCGCAGGTGCGCCAGGCGCGGTCGCCGGCCGGTGACGAGGAGCGCCGTCTGGTAGGTCGCGGCGCCGCCGAGCGAGCGCCACAGCGCGAACTGCGGGCCCGACATCGGCGCGCTCTTGGCCACCAGTCCGCCGCCGGCCCAGAACACCGACGCCACCACCAGCGCGCCGGACCACCACACCACCGACCGCGGGCGGGCAGTGGGGGTCTCGGACACGCCGGGACGCGACCACACGCCCCACGGACGGCGCAACCGCATTCCCGTCCCGTTAGGGTTCGGCACTTGACCCCGGACTCACCCCTCTTCTCCACCTCGTCGGCCATCGGGCCCGGCCGGGTGCCGTCGGCGTCGGCCGTGGTCGTGGTCGGCAATCCGGAACCGGCGTCGCGCACGCGGGCGGTCGGCGAGCTCGTCGCCCGCCACGTGGCCTCCCTCACGAGCGCCCCCGACGACGTGCTGGTGATCGAGCTGGCCGATGTCGGCGCCCGCCTCCTCGACTGGCGCGACCGCTCCGTCGACGAGCTCAAGGCGATCGTCGCCGGCTCGCAGGCCCTCGTCGTCGCGACGCCCACCTACAAGGCGAGCTTCACCGGCCTGCTCAAGTTGTTCATCGACCGCTTCGATCGCCACGAGCTCGACGGCCTCCCCACCGTCGCCGTGATGACCGGGGCCACGCCGCTCCACGCGCTCGCGGTCGACACGCAGCTCCGTCCGGTGCTCACCGAGATCGGCGCCAGCCAGCCGGCGCGCGGCCTCTTCCTGTGCGGCCCCGAGATCGACGAGCCCCACGCCGCGGTGGCCGACTGGTGGAACGGGGCGCGCATCCCCCTCGAGCGCATGATCTGGCGCTGACCCCCTCCCTGACCCCCTCCCTGACCCCTGTTTTGTGCCCCGGATCGACCGGGTAGCCGGAAGATCCGGGGCACAGAACCGGCGCGAGGAATAGCGGCCACGGGCGTCCGGTTGGACGACGGGTCATGCCCCACCCCGTCTCGCTCTCCGTACTCGACGTCGCGCCGGTGCTCTCCGGCGCATCGGTGCCCCAGGCGTTGGCCAACTCCGCCGATCTCGCCCGCCACGTCGAGGCCCTCGGCTACGAGCGCTACTGGCTCGCCGAGCACCACAACACGGCGGGCATCGCGAGCTCCGTGCCGGCGATCCTGATCGCGCACATCGCTGCCGCCACCTCGACGCTCCGCGTCGGTTCGGGCGGGGTGATGCTCCCCAACCACTCCCCGCTCCACGTCGCCGAGTCGTTCCGCCTCCTCGAGGGCCTGCATCCCGGCCGCATCGACCTCGGCATCGGCCGAGCGCCCGGCACCGACGGTCTCACCGCCCTCGCCCTCCGTCGGTCCCGCGAGGCGCTGTACGCCGACGACTTCCCCGAGCAGCTCGACGAGATGCTCGCCTTCCTCGGCGACCACTGGCCTTCCGAGCACCCCTTCTCCGACCTCGTCGCCTCACCCCGCGTCGAGAGCGCCCCTCCCGTCTACCTCCTCGGTTCGAGCGGGTTCAGCGGCGCCCTGGCCGCCCGCCTCGGCCTCGGATTCGCGCTCGCCAGCCACATCAACCCCGGGCCCGCCGCCCGGGTGCGCGCGCCTACCAGAACGAGTTCGTCCCCTCCGAGGCGTTCCCCGAGCCCAGGGCCATCCTCGCCCTGTCGGCCGTCTGCGCCGACGACGACGAGGCCGCCGAGGAGCTCGCGCTCACCGTCGACCTCGCCTGGCTGCGCATCGGTCAGGGCCGCGGCGGTCCGCTGCCGAGCGTCGAGGAGGCACGCGCCCACCGCTGGACCGAGGCCGAGCTCGCCCAGCGCGCCGCCAACCGGGCGCGCCACCTGGTGGGTGGCCCGGCAACGGTGCAGGGCGCGCTCATGGTGCAGGCGGCCGAGGCGGGCGTGAACGAGGTCATGGTGCTGTCGATGATCCACGACCACGACGCCCGCAAGCGCAGCTACGAGCTCCTGGTCAAGTAGCCGCCGGGCGTCCGGACACTTCCGGGCGAAGTGACGGGCACGCCCACCGGGGGCGTATACTTCGGAAAGCGGTCGAGGGGCAGGTGCCCCCGCCCGGGGGACGCAGTGCGAGATGCGGTCCCTCCACCCACGGTTCGGCGTCATCGACCCGGAGGGTGACCCCCCAGCCGGAACCTCCCGCCTCCCACCAGGGACAGCGTGTTCGACGGCCATCACAACCGATGGAAGCGGAGCGTGCCACCAACCATGGCCGAGACCCAGATGACCGACGAGCCGTTCCTGGCGCTCGTCGAAGCCCACGCCCACGGCGAGGCGTCCACCGACGATCTCGCCGTGCTGGATGCGCAGCCGCGCCGGTGGACCACCACCCTCGTGTACCTGCTGGCCGACACCGAGGAGGCCCTCGAGAGCGCCCGCAGGCTCCCCGAGGACGAGCGCTACCAGGTGGTGAGCGACCTCGAGCGTGAGCACCGCCTCCTCCTCGCCGCGTACGCCCGTCTCACCGGCGACGCCACCGTGCTGGAGATCGACGTCACCGACGCCGGGCTCGGCCACCCCACCGTCGCGCTGCTCCAGCTCTCGTGGGAGCCGGGCAAGGTGGTGGCCTGGGCCGCCGGCCCCACCGTGGGCGCGGTCGGCGCCGCCCGCGTCGCCGAGATGCTCGTCGAGGCCGGAGCGTCGGCGACCGGCTGGGTGAAGCACCCCGCCGTCCGCCTTCCCGACGGCACCGCGGCGGAGGCGATGTCGATCAGCGCGGGCGACGTGCTCGGCTGGCTCGTCGCCCTCGGCGCCGAGGAGCCGTCCCCGGTCGTCGGCCCCAGCGCGCTGTGGCTCGGGCAGGTGGCCGTGTGGGCCGTCGAGCTCGCCACCCGCGGCGCCATGGTGCCGCTGCTCCGTCAGCGCCGCCGCAACCGCAACAACACCGACGCCAACATGAGCTCGTTCTCGGTGCGCTGGACGCCGGCGCTCATCGAGCCCAACCGGTTCGCCGAGCTCGCCGACTCGATGCCCGGCGCGTCGACGGCCGCGTCGCCGTCCACCGACGGCCGCGAGGTCGTGAAGTCGGCACTCACCGGCATGATCGACGCGATCTGCCGGCGGGCCGCCGGGATGATCGACGTGCCCGCTCCCCCACCCGAGGTGCGCAACGCCCGCGACACCGCCGAGACGTTCCTCGCCAAGCTGGACGGCTCGCACTTCGAGGCGCCCAACCAGGCCGGCAACGAGCTCGTCGGCCGGCTCGACCGGTGGGCCCGCCCCATCGTCACCGGCAACCCCGGTCGGCTCGTGGTGCAGCTCGACCCGCCCGACTCGTCGAACGCGTGGCACCTCATCGTGCTGGCGGCCGACCCCGACGACCAGCTCGTTTCGGTCGAGGTCGCACTCGTGAACGCCGGCTCGCAGCGCCGGGAGATCGAGGACCAGCTCGTGCGCCTGGAGCGCATGCTGCCCGTGCTGCTCCGGCCCGGCGGCAACCGCCGCGGCGAGGTGCTGCTGAGCCAGGACGAGGCGTGGGACCTCATGTCGGTCACCGGCCCCGAGCTCGCGGCCGCAGGCTACGACCTCCGGGTCCCCGCCCTGTCGCATCGCAAGGCCACGCCGTCGCTGCGCCTCACGTCGGAGGGCTCCGCGAGCTCGGTCGTCGGCGCCAACCAGCTCGCGAACGTGCGGTGGTCGGCCGTGTTCGACGACATCGAGCTCACGGCGACCGACATCGCCCGCCTCGCCAAGGAGGCGCGCCCGCTCATCCGCTCCGGCGGGCGGTGGGTGGCCCTCGACCACGCCGACCTCGCGTCGGCCGCGGCAGCGCTCGCCGAGCGCTCGAACACGACCCAGCTCACCGGCGCCGAGATGCTCCGCCACGCGCTCGGCCTCGAGGGCACGCAGCTCGCCGGCGGCATGACGATCGGCGGTTCCAGCTGGGCCGCCGACCTGCTCGCCGCGGCGAGCGAGGTGTCGACCACCCCGGTCGTCACCCCCGACGGGTTCGACGGCGACCTCCGCAGCTACCAGAGCGAGGCGCTCGGCTGGCTGGGGTTCCTCGACAGCGCCGGTCTCGGCGGCTGCCTCGCCCTCGACATGGGCCTCGGCAAGACGCCGACGATGCTCGCCCACCTGCTGGCCACGGCCGGCGACGGCCCGGCGCTCGTCATCGCCCCGCCCGCCGTCGTGGGCAACTGGGCGTCGGAGGCGGCCAAGTTCACGCCGAAGCTGCGGGTGGTCGTGCACCACGGCGCGACCCGTGCCGTCAACGACGAGATCGCCAGCGAGGCGGCCACCGCCGACGTCGTCATCACCACCTACGGCACGGCGGTCCGCGACATCGCCGCCATCGAGAAGATCCGCTGGGACCGCCTGGTGCTCGACGAGGCGCAGGCCATCAAGAACCCGGCCAACGACACCTCTCAGCAGCTGCGCCGCATCGACGCCCGCGTGCGCGTCGCGCTCACCGGCACGCCGATCGAGAACGGTCTCGGCGACCTGTGGGCCATCCTCGACTTCACGAACCCCGGCCTCGTCGGACCCCGCCCGCAGTTCATCGCCCAGATGTCCGGCGGCGGCGACTCCGCCCGTGCGCAGGGCGAGGACGCGCTGCGGGCGCTCAACGGCATCCTCGTGTTCCGCCGCACCAAGGCCGAGCCGTCGATCGCCGCCGAGCTCCCCGATCGCGTCGACACGCTCGACCACTGCTCGATGACCCCCGAGCAGATCGGCCTCTACCAGGCCGTGCTCGACCGGCTCATCACCCACTCCTCCGACGACGCGGAGCCCCGCAAGGGCGAGGTGCTGGCCGCCATCACGGCGCTCAAGCAGATCTGCAACCACCCGTCGGCGTACCAGGACGACGATCGCCCGCTGGCCGGCCGCTCGGGCAAGCTCGCCCGTCTCGAGGAGATCGTGCACTCGGTGTTCGCGGCCGACGAGAAGGTGCTGATCTTCACCCACTTCGCCGAGTGGGGCGTGAAGATGGCCGACCATCTCACGGCCCTCACCGGTCAGAAGGTGGAGTGCTACCACGGTGGCCTCAGCCGGACCGCCCGCGACGAGATGATCGCCAAGTTCCAGGCCAAGTCGGGCGGCGGCGCACTGGTGCTGTCGCTGAAGGCCGGTGGCACCGGCCTCAACCTCACGGCCGCGAGCCACGTCGTGCTGTACGACCGTTGGTGGAACCCCGCCGTCGAGGACCAGGCCCGCGACCGCGCCTGGCGCATCGGGCAGACCAAGACCGTCATCTGCCACCGCCTCGTGTGCCCCGGCACCGTCGACGAGAAGGTCGAGGAGGTCGTCATGGGGAAGCGCAAGATCGCCGACCTCGTGCTGCCGAAGTCGTCCTCGCTCGCCGACCTGGACGCCAGTCAGCTGCGCGTCGCGCTCGGCCTCAAGGAGGACGCGATCCTCATGGAGGAGTCGGAACTCGCCCACGAGCACGAGGAACTGGAAGCACCTGAAGTCGTCGAGACCGTCGGAGCCGGAGTCGCATCATGAGTCGTTCACGCCGTCCCGCCAAGCAGACGAAGAACCGCGGCCGCGCCGCAGCGCCCCGCGACTTCTGGGGCAGCGCCGAGTCGGTGCCCGACACGGTCACGCCGGTGCGCCCGGCCAAGGACGCCTCCGCCCTGGTGCGCTCGCTGGGCGCCCCGCCCCTCGCCGGTCACGAGGTCATCGCCGAGCACTACTTCCGCGCCGTCTACGACCGCTCCGCCGGCCTGGCCGTGGCGCTCGCCGCGGGCAACGGCCTCCTGGCTGACGCCAACGACGACGACTGACCACCGCCCCAGCTCTCCAACCCTCACCAAAACCCCGTTTTGTGCCCCGGATCTACCGGGGAACCGGTAGATCCGGGGCACAAAACGAGGGGGCGAGGGGGCGAGGAGGGCGAGGGAGGGGGCGAGGGAGGGGCGGGATGGGTCAGCGCATCGTGCCGGTGCCGGGGACGAGGGGCAGGTCGAGGGGCGACACCATGCCCGGGGTCTCGAGCGCGCACACGGCGGGGATGGCGTTGACGGCGCGCATGCCGGTCGAGAGGCAGCCGCCGGCGTTTGCGTCGCCGGTGAACTCGTCGCGGAAGAGCGTCTCCTGCGTGATGTTCGGCGACCCCTGGATGATGACGCGGTAGCAGTCGTTGTCGGCGGAGGCGGCACGCGGCCAGTCCGGCGCGGCGTCGTTGGTGATGCGGTTGCAGTGCTCGACGATGATGCGCGGCTCGCCGTTGACCCACCCACGGATCTCGAAGCGCACGGCGGCCACCGTGCCCGTCTCGATGACCCCGAACGGGTAGGTGATCGGCTCGGTGGCGAACCACTTCTCCCACACCGTGTCGATCTTCTCGAGCTCCACGCCGATCGCGTCGGCGATCATCGGGATGGTGCGGCCCCACGAGTAGATGAGGATGTCGGGGTGCTCGAGCAGCGCCGTCTCGTCCGGCCCCTGCCCGAAACCCATCGGCGCGTAGTCGCCGGCGTAGGTCGCGTAGTCGAGGATCTCCTGGATGCGCACCGAGTCGACGCGACCGCACAGGCCCATGAGCGTCATCGGGAACAGGTCGTTGGCGAAGCCGGGGTCGATGCCGGTGGTGAAGCAGCTCTTGCCGGTCTCCTCGCACACGGCGACGACGGAGTCGATCTCGCCCGGCCCGCAGATGGGCGGGTACACCCACGGCGTCATGGCAGTCGACACCCAGTGCTTGCCCGCCCGCATCGAGGCGATCGCGCTCTTGATGTTCACGCCGGGGTGCGCGGCGGTGGGGCCGAAGTGCGCCACGGCGTCGGCCTCACGCGAGAGCACCTCGGCGATGTCGGTGCTGCAGGTGAGGCCGATGGGATCGCGCCCGATGAGCGTGCCGACGTCGACGCCGTCCTTCTCGGGGTTGCTCACGATGACGCCCACCAGCTCGAACAGCGGGTGTCCGATCAGGTCGCGCAGGACCATCTTCCCGACGTACCCCGTTCCCCAGACGATGACCTTGTAGCGACGATCGATGCTCATGCGGCGAGAGCGTACGCGCGCGCCGAGGTCGTCTGGTCAGGCGGGCACGTTCACCGGAGCGAGGAGCGCGTCGCGGAGCTCGTCGGCGACGGGGATCTCGAGATCGGGGATCGTGATGTTCGGCGTGTCGGCGCCCGCCGAGTGGACGGTCACCGTGGCCAGGCCCTTGGCGCGGGCGACGGGGCCCGAGCTCACGGTCACGTTCTGCACGCCGGCCAGCGGCAGGGCCGAGTGTCGCCGGACGATCACGCCGTGACGGAGCTCGACGGTGGCCTCGGTGACCCACCACCGGTACGACTGCACGCGCAACGCCGAGCCGTACCACCACGCGGCGGCGAGCGCCGCGGCGATCACGAGACACGCCACGCCCGAACCCGGCGAGCCGTAGGCCAACGCGAGACCGGCGAACGCGACCAGGAGCACCTCGACCGCGCCCCACCGGAGCGCCCAACGCACGCGCACCATCGTGAGCGCGGCGGGCGGCAGCGGCTGCTCCTCGGCGAATCGATCCATGCCGACCAGGCTACGGCGAACGATCGCGCTTCCCGCTACGGTGACCCGCCATGGGAACTGAGAGCACCGGCCTCCTGGCCGGCAAGACGATCGTCATCACCGGTGTCGGCACCGGCCTCGGCAAGGAGGTCGCCACGACGGTCTTCAACGACGGGGCGAACATCGTCATCGGGGCGCGCACCGAGAGCCAGCTGGCGGAGGTGGCGAAGGAGCTCGACCCGTCGGGCGAGCGCGTCGCCTACGTCGCCACCGACATCGGCGACCCCGACGCCTGCGCCGCGATCGTCGCTGCGGCGGTCGACCGCTTCGGCAAGCTCGACGGCATCGCGCAGGTCGCCGCCTACGAGGGCGCGATGGGTGGCCTCGCCGACACGAACTTCAACCGGGTGCGGAAGTCGATCGACGTGAACCTCATCGGCTCGCTCCAGATGGTGCAGGCCGCGGCGCCGGCGCTCCGCGCCAACGGCGGAGGCGCCGTCGTGCTCATCGGCTCGCAGTCGATGTACCTGCCGCTCATCGAGCAGATCGGCTACGCGGCCTCGAAGGGCGCGTTGCTCACGGCGATGTTCCACCTCGCCAAGGAGCTCGGCCCCGACCACATCCGCGTCAACACCGTTGTACCCAGCTGGATGTGGGGCCCGCCCGTGCAGATGTACGTGGACTGGCAAGCGTCCACCCGCGGCGTCGAGGGCGACGTGATCAAGGCCGAGATCGAGGCCGGCATCCCGCTCGGCGAGATCGTCGCCGACGAGGACGTCGCCGACGCCGTGAGCTTCTTCCTCTCCGACCGCGCCCGCATGATCACGGGCCAGTCGCTGATGGTCAACGGCGGGGAGCTGATGCGCTGACCGGCGCGCCCGTCGCCGAGGCGGCGGTCAGAGCTCGAACGGACCCTTCCCCATCTGCTCGCGGATGGGGACGACCGGCGGGTTCACCAGCGACCGGCGCTGCCAGTTGGCGCCGTCGACCACCAGCGTGTGCCCGCTGATGAAGCGCCCGTAGGGCGACGCGAGGAACGTGGCCGCCCAGCCGAGCTCCTGGCGTTCGCCGACACGCAGCGCCGGCTGGCACACGTCCTTGTCGGCGGTGCCGGCGAGGTTGCCCTGGATGTCGGCGGTCATGTCCTCGTGCGGCATGAGGCCGGGCACGAGGCAGTTGACGCTGATGCCGAACGGCCCCCACTCCACGGCGAGCGACTCGGTGAGGTTCTTCACGCCGGCCTTTGCCGCGGCGGAGTGGGCGAAGCCCGGCCCGCCCGTCCACGCGTAGGACGCGCCGATGTTGACGATCGACGCCGGGGTCCCGGCGGCGATGTGGCGCCGGCCGAACTCGCGGCTGCAGAAGAACGTCCCGTTGAGCGTGATGTCGACGACGGTGCGCCAGGCGTTCGGCGACATGTCCTCGGCCGGCACGGGGAAGTTCGCGGCGGCGTTGTTGACCAGCACCGTCGGGCGGCCGAACCGCTCCTCCGCTGCGTCGAACGCCGCGGCGATCGACTCGGGCTCACGGATGTCGCACGCCACCGTGAGCACGTCTGCGCCGAGCGCGGCGATGGCGTCGGTGCCGGCGTCGAGGTGCTCCGGCTTGCGCGACGCGATGACGATCGACGCGCCGAGCCGCGCGAACTCCGAGGCGATGGCCTTGCCCAGGCCGGTGCCGCCGCCGGTGACGAACACCGTCTGCCCGTCGAACGTGCCCGGCTTCAGCGCCGTGTCACCGACGGCCGGCGGCCTCGGGATGCCCGGGTAGCGCGCCTCGGTCGACTCCGATTCCGACGTCATCTCAGCTCCCCCGGTAGTTCGGCTCGCGACCCTCGGCCTTCGCGGCGCGGAACTCGGCGAAGTCGTCGCTGCGGTTGAGGAAGGTCTGGTAGATCAGCTCGTCGTCCATCGAGGCACGGATCGGCGGACGGGCGAGGTGCCCGATCACCTTGCGGGCGAGCTTCACGGCGACCGCGGGCGACGCGGCGATGCGGTCCGCCATCTCGCGGGCCGTGTCGTCGAGGGCGTCGGGCGACACGATGCGCGAGACGATGCCGTGGGCGAGCGCCTCCTCGGCGCTCAGCCGCCGACCGGTGAGCACCATGTCGCTCACGAGCCCGTGGCCGCACATCTCGTACAGCACCGCCATGCCGCCGGTGTCGGGGATCACGCCGTGGCCCACCTCGGGCAGCATGAACTTCGCGCCCTCGGCGCAGATGCGGATGTCGCACAGCAGCGCCCGCTGGAACGACCCGCCGAGCGCCCAGCCCTGGATGGCCACGATGATCGGCGCCTCGATGCCCCAGATCTGCTGGATGCCGGCGTGACCCCGCGTCATCAGCTCGTGGTGCGTGAGCTCGGTCTTGTTGGTGCCGATCGAGCCGACGTCGCGGCCCGACGACCACGACGGGCCCTCGCCGCGCCAGATGATGGCCCGCACCTCGCGCCGCCGCCCGAGCTCGTCGAGGATGGCGAACAGCTGCGCGTCCATCTCGTCGTCGAAGGCGTTGTGCTTGGTCGGGTTGTCGTTCGTGATCGTGGCCACGGCGCCATCGACGTCGAGGCGTACGGTTCCGGTCAACTGGTCTCTCCTGTGTGAGCTCACTTCGTGGCGCTGAACACCACGAACTTCGAGTTGGACGCCACCACCCGGCAGTTGCCGAAGATCCGCTTCAGTTTGGCGTGGTACGCGAGGTGCCGGTTGCCGACGACGCGGATCTCCCCGCCCGAGCGCAGCGCACCGTGGGCCTCGGTGAACATCTGCCAGGCCGTGGCGTCGCTCAGCGCGTGGTCGTCGTGGAACGGCGGGTTGTTGAGCACGAGGTCCACGCTGCCGCGCTCGATGGGCTCGCCCGCCGCGAGGTGGAACAGCGTGTCGCCCACCACGAAGCGGGCGGTGCGATCGGGGCCGAGGTTCGCGGCGAACGTGGCCTCGGCCGACGCCACGGCCATGAACGACTCGTCGACGAACACCAGCTCGGCCTCGGGATCGGCTATCGCCACCGACACGCCCACGATCCCGTTGCCGCAGCCGAGGTCGACGACGCGTCGCGTCTCGCCGGGAGCGGCGGGCTCGGGCAGGTTCTCGAGGAGGAACCGCGTGCCGATGTCGAGCCGCTCCTTCGAGAACACGTTGGCGTGGTTGACGACCGTCAGCGCGCCCTCGATCCGCGTCGACGGCCACGGGGCCTCACCGACCGTCTGCTCGGCGTCGAACGTCGAGTGGATCAGGCGGGACTTCCGCTGCGCGAGCGAGGTGGTCGTCGGGCCGATCAGGGCGTCGAACGCGTTGATCGTCGACGTGTGGATGTGCTTGGTCATCCCGGCGCCCACGACCAGCGTGTCGGGGTGCAGGTGCGGGCGGAGTCGCCGCAGCTGGTCGTCGAGCAGCGTCAGCGTCTTGGGCACCTTGACGACGACGGTGTCGATGCGGTCGGGCAGCGGGTCGAACGGCCCGAGGAAGCGAACGGCCGACTCGTCGATGCCGTTGCGGCGGAGGTTCTCGGTGGTGCCCACCTGGTCGAGGAACGAGTCGCTCCACAGCCACGGCTGCGCCGATGCGAAGCGCGACGGCGATCGCACCCTGCCCACCGTTGACCACCACGAGCGTTCCGGGATCGCGATCCGCGTGCTGGTCCGCGAGGTACGCCAGCACGTACTCGTCGGCGGCGTCCCACGCCCGGCGCGCGTCGTGGCGCCGCACCGGCGAGCGCGCCAGATCGAAATCTCCCTGGGGAACCGTGAGTCGATCCATGTCGGACCGGACGCTACTCCGGGGAGCGGCGACGGGCCCCGGCCGACCCGGTGCCTCACCCGAGCGAGCGGGTGTTCTCCGACTGGCGCCAGGCAACGGCCGGAGCGTCGTCGACGAACGACGCCGGCAGGACGCCGTCGGCGAGGAGCAGGTCGCGCACGTCCGCAGGAGTCGCGTGGAAGAACTCACAGCTCGGATCGGTGAGGTTCACGCGCTGCGCGTCGAGTCGGTGGCGCAGTCCGTCGAGCACTCCGACGACGTCGGGCAGCGCGGCCAGCGCGTGCACGTCGGACGGGAAGGGCAGCGCCCGACCGTCGAGCTCGAGCCGGAGCGCCGCCTGGTCGGCCGTGTCGGTGAGCCCGATCCGCACGATCCCCGGGCCGAAGGCGCCGGGGTTGGAGACGACGTACAGCCGCGTGCCGTGGGTGTCGCGTGTTGCCGACTCCTCCGCGACCCGCGCCAGGTGCTCCGCCGTGAGCTCCAGCTCCTCCACCCGTGCACGGTGGAAGTCGTCGACGATCACGAGGTCCATGGAGCGTCCGAGCCGCGCGATGGCGTCTCGAGTCACCCCGAGACGGTCCACGGCCGCCGCCAGCCCGAACGGCTCGAGCGTCTGCACCAGCAGATCGGCCTCGGCGTTGTACAGCCGCGTGACGAGCGCGGCGAGGTCGTCGACGAGCTTGGCTCCCGCACTTCGCGACTCGTTCGGCGCCCACTCCCGGTCGGCGGAGACCACCTCGCCGGCCACCACGGCGTCCTCGATGCGCCGACGCACCGACGCGAGCTTCGAGGCCAACGTGGTCGACGACTCCGCCGGATGCCGGAATCGGTACACCCCGGCGTCCTGGAGGATCGCCTCGCGGCGCACCTGCACCAGCTGCGCCCGAGCAGCCCGCTCGTCGGCCGTGAGCGAACGGACCGACTCGACCAGCTCGTCGCGGTGCTCGCGCAGCGACCCGAGGTGCCGTTCGAGCGCGGCGACCTCCTCGGCGAGCGCCGCTCGCTCCCCGGCGCCGAGCGCGTCGATGTACGCACGGAGCTCCTGCACCTCCTGTGCGAGCGCCGCCTTCGACCCGGAACGGCGCGGCCCCGGTGGCGGAGGGGGTGGCGGAGGGGGAGGTGGCGACGACGACGAGGGCGGGTCGGGCACGGCCGCCGCCGGGCGCCGCGTGAGCTGCAGCCGCTCGACGATCGCGGCCACCACGTCGTCGGCGACGCGCACGCCGAAGGTGCGTTGGTCCGCGAGCAGGAACTCCAGGACGGGCCGTCCCTCGGGGTCCGTGCCCACCTGGTCGACGCTGGTGATCGTGCGCAGGTACTCCCAGCGCCACTCGCTGCCGGACCCCGCCTGCAGGATGCCCAGCGCGTGGTCGGCGAGCGTGAACGCCGACTCGACCCAGGCGCCGTCGGCGCCGAACATGCTCATCCCGTGTGCCGAGGTTCCGCCTGAGGACATGGGACATTCTAGGAGACGCCGCCGATCCCGGTGAAGTGCCGGTACCGAACGTTTTCCGCGGTGGGCGGCGACGCTGCGGGTACAGTTGTCGAGGTGACCGAGGCCTCAGCCGATCCGTCGTCCGCCGAAGCGGACGAGGCGCCCATCAAGCTCTTCGGCGACCCGCGGTCGGCTCACGTCCAGCGGGGGCCCGAGCGCCGGAGCACCGACCGCCCCAACGTCGACCACGCCGCCGCCGATCTCGCGGCCGAGGCCCACCTCGATCAGCTCCGCGCCGACAACGACCGCTACGCGGCGCTGGCCATGCGCTCGCCCGCCGCCGCCCGGGCGCTCCGCCTCGGCCGCGGCGACGGGTTCGCCACCGCGCTCAACCTCCTGGGTGGCCTCGTGTTCGGCGCCTCCGTGATCGCCGGCGCCGTGATCCTGTACAACGCCCGCAGCGTCGGAGCGTTCTCGAACCCCTGGAACTCCAACCGGGTCGCGATCGGTCTCGCCGTGCTCGGCGTCGGCATCTCCCAGGCGGCCATGCTGGTCGGCCTCGCACGCGTGCTCACCTACCAGCTCGCCACCGTCCGGCTCCGCCTGCGCGAGCTCGACAACCCGGGGACCACCTCGTCGCCCAACGGGTGACCACCGTCTACACCGACGGCGCCTGTCTGGGGAACCCCGGGCCGGGCGGATGGGCGTGGGCCGTGCCCGGTGGCGCCAGCGCGAGCGGTTCCGAGCCGGCCACGACGAACCAGCGCATGGAGGTCCGTGCGGCGTTCGAGGGGGCGCTCGCGCTGCCCGGCCCGCTCCACGTCGTGAGCGACTCCAACTACGTCGTGAAGTGCTTCAACGACCGGTGGTACGAGGGCTGGGAGCGTCGCGGATGGCGGAACGCGTCGAAGCAGCCGATCGCGAACCAGGACCTGTGGCGACCGTTCGTCGAGCACTACCTGGAGCGCGGCGGCGAGATCACCTTCGAGTGGGTGAAGGGCCACAGCGGCGACGAGATGAACGATCTGGTCGACCGGCTCGCGACCGACGCGGCACGCAGCCAGCGGGCCGGAACGCCTCCGTCCCCGCGGGCTGCGAGCGAAAGGGCGGCGACGCCGAGCGGGGCGAGTACGCCGAGTGGCGGAGGCGAGCTCACCGGGTTTCGGATCGCGGTGTTCGGCCATCGCCCACCCGAGCTCGGCGGGTACGAACCGGGCAACCCGGTGGCCACGCGGGTGCGCTCGCGGATCGAGGAGGTGCTCCGGGGGTGGGCCGTCGTGCACGACGATTCGGTCGTGCTCACGGGGCTCGGCCTGGGCGCCGAGCAGCTGGCGGCGGAGGCGTGTCGCGTTGCGGGCGTGCCCTACGTCGCCGTGCTTCCCTACCCCGATCCCGACAAGGTGTGGCCCGCATCGAGCCGTGCCCACTTCGCCGACCTGCTGACAGGAGCGTCACGCGTGATCACCCTCGACGCCGCGGCACCTGCCACCCGCCAGCTCGCCGGTCGGGCCTCCGGTCGACGCGACACCTGGATCACCGGCCACGCCGACGCAGCGATCCTCGTGTGGGACGGCATCGATCGTCACCTCGGCGCGCTCGCCGCGACGCTCGAGCAGCGAGAGGCCGACGTCATCTTCGTCACGCCCTCCTGAGGACCCCGCCCGACCTCACAGGAGATGCGGCTGGTCGGTGAACACGGCGTCGATGCCGAGCGCCGACATGCGGTCGAGATCGGTCGCGGTCTGCACGTCCCAGGCCCACAGCTGCAGGCCGCGAGCGGCGAACGTCGCGACGAGCTCCCCGGTCCACTCGCTGTGGTGGAGGTTGACGGCGTCGATGCGGGCCTCGGCGAGTCGTTCCGCCCGGAGCTCGGGACCGCCGCGCATGAAGCCCACGTACGTCGAGTCGACCAGGCGCGCCTGCGGTTCGGCGGCGCGCCAGGCGACCAGCTGCCGCCAGCGATGGAAGCAGAGCCACACGCGGTCGAGCGCATCGGCGGCCCGGGCCGTGGCGACCACCGCCCCGAAGGCGTCCGGGTCCTTCACGTCGAGCGAGACCACCACCGACGGCCCCGTCCGGTCGAGCAGCGCGGCCAGCGTCGGGATGTGGCCCGGCAGGTCGGCGACGGCGAGCTCGCCGAGGGACCGACCGTCGACGTCACCGTCGTGGTCGAGCACGGCCACCCCGTCGGCGGTGACCCACACGTCGCTCTCGACGGCACGGGCGCCGGCGTCGAGCGCGAGCCCGAACGCGACGAGCGTGTTCTCCGCTGCGCCGTCCCACGCCCCGCCGCGATGAGCGAAGCGAATCACCGACGCAGAGCGAAGCGACTCATGCGCGACGGGTCAGGGCAGGAAGGGATCGAACGGCGGCGCGGTGGTGGGCGGCTCCGTCGTCGGCGGCGCAGTGGTGGGCGGCGCGGTGGTCGGCGGCGCCGTCGTCGGAGGCGCGGTGGTCGGCGGCGCCGTCGTGGGAGGCGCGGTCGTCGGCGGTTCCGTCGTGGGAGGCAGGGTGACCGGCGGCGCCGTGGTGGGCGGAAGCGTGGTCGTCGGCCGCTCGGTCGTGGTGGGCCGCTGCGTCGTGGGCGGACGCGCCGTGGTGGTGGGCGCCTTCGTCGTGGGCGGCGCCGTGGGCGGGGGCTGCGGAACGGTGATGGGCACGTACGCGGTGACCGGGATCTTGAGCCCGGAGTTGCTCGCCACCGTCAGGATCCAGTTGCGGAGGTCGTTGGAGCTCGGCTTGCCCTTGGTGGACTTCTTGGTGGTGGTCGTCGTGACCGACGTCTTGGAGGCCTTGGTGCGGTCGGGGGCGGTGATCGACTGGCCGAGCACGAGCGCCGGCACCTCGCCGGGCTGCGGCGCACCGGCCGTGGTGGGCGCGATCGGGAGGATCGGCGAGCCGGTCGACGCCGCGTCGGCGCCACCGGGGGTGGCCGGAGCGGACGTGTCGACCGCGTACACCGTCGTGTTCGCGTTGCCGGCGGAGTCGCGGGCGACCACCAGGTCGCCGTCGTCGGAACCGCCGCCGCCCACGATGGCCACGGTCACCGAGGCGAGCACGGCCAGAGCGAGCGCCAACGTGGAGGCGCGTTGGCCGAAGGAGTATCCGGCCCAACTCGCCAGCAGGCGCTCTCGCAACGAGCCCAGACGCCGCACGGTCTCTCCCGGAAGCGCGCGCACGTCGTCGAGCCGACGCCTCACTCCGCCTCCACTCCCCAGATTCCTGTTCATGTCCGACCAGTTTCTGCGTTGCCCGAAAACACCCAGCACCTCGGGGTCACGGGCGATGTCTCCCCAGCGGAGCCTCGCGCATCCCCCAGAGTACGCTCTCGGACCCCCCGAACGCATGATCAGGGGGTGCGCCTCAATCCGGAGCGTGCCGAGCCGTGAGCGCAGCGGTCAGGCGCTCGGTGGCGGTGGTGTCCCCTCCGTCGCCGCCGCCCCAGCCGAGCGCGATGGCGAACGCGCCGACGAGCGCCGGCTGCTCGGGCACGGACAGCTCCACGGCGTGCTCCGTGCGGGCGCGGACGGCGGCCGAGAACCGGTCGCTCAGCACCGACGCGTTGAACGTGCCGCCGAAGCAGCCCACGGCCACCGGTTCGCCCGCGTCGGCCGTCCCCCGCGCAGCGACGAGCGCGTCGACGGCAGCGGCGGCGGCGTCCGCCAGGATCGCCACCTCCCGCTCGACGATCGCGATGCTCGTGGCATCGCCGCGAGCGGCCAGGTCGAGGACGAGCGGCGCGAACGACGCGATCCACGCCTTGTCCACCGCCGGCTTGTGCACCGCGTCGGGGATGCCGTCGACCTCGGTGAGATGGTGCTCGCCGGCCTGCCGGCTCCCGAGCACGGCGGCGCTCAGGTCGTGCCCCTCGGAGCGGCCCTCGCTCACCAGCAGCGTCTCCTGCAGCGCGGCCCGACCGATGCCGTAGCCCGAGCCCTCGTCACCCAGCAGGTAGTCCCAGCCGCCGAACCGCAACCACACCCCGCGCTCACGGTCTGCCGCCACCACCACGCTGCCGGTGCCGGAGATGACCGCCACCGCCGGGCCGAGCGAGGCGGTGGACGCCCAGCACCCCATCGTGTCGGGCACGGTCGTCACGACGGCCGACGGCAGCACCGCTCGCACGGCGTCGGAGAGGAGCTCCGACTGGGCGATCGTGTCGATCGACGCGCTGGTGACGAGGCAGTAGCCGACGGTGGACGCGTCCACCGAGCCGTCCTGGAGCGCGGCAGTGACGGAGTGGACGAGGTTGGCGACGGCGCCGTCGTCGCCGACCGATCGTGCGTTGGTGGGGCCGCCGGTGGCGTAGCCCGCGAGCGTCCCCGACGCGTCGGTGATCGCCACGCGGGAGTGGGTGGCGCCGCCGTCGACGACCGCGATCAGGCCGTCACCCGTCCGCTCGGGGAGCCGAGAGATCCAGTTGATCATCGCCGCACCCTACCGACCGGTGTCGCCTACCGAGGGTCGACGAACGACGGCGCGTCGGAGGATCGACGCACGTACGCCGTGGCGGCCTCCACCGCGACCCCCAGCGCGACCTCGACGTCGTCGCCGGACGCCATCGCCACGAAGGCGGCTGCGGCGAACACGTCGCCGGCGCCGATCGTGCGCTGGGGGCGGGCGTCGTCCTCCGCCGGGGCCGGCCGGTGACGGGCGAGCTCGACATCGTGGCGGAGCACGGCCGCACCGTCCGGGCCGAGCGTGCGGAACACCAGGCCGCCGAAGCCGTCGAGCAGGCCGATGCGCCGGAGGTCGGTGTACTCCTCGTCGTTGAGGACGATCGCGTCGGCGAAGTCGCCCGCAGGCCAGTTGGCCGCCACGAACGTGAGCGCCCCCGTCGCCGACGTGCCCCGCAGGAGGCCCTGCGGCGTCGCGCCCACGAAGCCAGCGCGGCCCCGGGCCGAGTCGATCAGCGCCGGGCCGAGCTCGTTGAACACCGGGGCCAGGTGCAGGACATCCACCCCTGCGTGCCGACCGAGGTCGTCGAGCCGGGTGGCGGTCGACCCGAGGCGCTGAGGGCCGCGCTCGGCATCCTCGCCGAACTCGAAGCGCGTGTCGTCCGGTGCGTCGACCACGTCGAGCGCGACCGCTGCGCCGAGCTGGCGCCGGGCGCGCTCGGCGGTGGCGGGCGTGCAGGAGGTGAGCACGGACACATCGCACCCCATCGCCGCGGCCTGGCCCGCCGAGAAGAAGACGGTGCCGCCGAGGCGATCCTCACGCCCGACCAACTCGTCGACGCACACGTGTCCCACTGCCAGGTACGAGGTCACGTCACCGCCGCGGCAGGTGGTCGAAGAAGTCGAGGAAGGTGGCGGTCGCCGAGATCGAGGCCGTGGTGGCGCCCAGCCGAGGGATCGGGATGCCGCCGGGCCACGTGTGGCCGCCGCCGACCACCGAGTAGAACTCGACCGACGCGTCGTCGCGGCAGCCGGTCCACGAACGCCAGACCACGTCGGCGGCGTACGACACCTCGCGTGCCTCGGCGCCGCACCCGTTGCGCTGGGCCCACTGCGCGATCGCGCCCTCCGCTCCCGGCGCCTGCACCCCCAGGCGTTCGCCGTTCACCATCCCGCCGCCGTACGGCACGACGGGATCCGCGGTGCCGTGGAACGCGAGCGCCGGCACCGGGTGGTCGACCGGGCACAGCGACGGCAGGGTCGCCGCCACCATGCCCACTGCGGCGATGCGGTACGGGGCCCGGCACGCCAGCAGCGCGGCGTACGCCGACCCGTTCGAGATGCCGACCGCGTAGACCCGATGCGTGTCGATGCACGCGCCGGTGGCGAGGTCGGCGAGGATCGCGTCGACGAACGCATCGTCGTCGCCCGGGCCCCTCAACGACCAGCCGCGCGGCGTGCCGCTCCCCTGGGGCGTCACCACCACGTAGCCACGCGGCGTGCCCTGCTGCGCGAGCTGCGAGTACGCCGCCTGCTCCACCATGTTCGAGCTCGAGCCGTGGAAGTTCAGGATCACCGGGGCCGCGGCACCGGTGGCGGTCGTGGGCACCGCCACCATGTACTCGCGTTCGACGCCCTTCACGGTCACCGTCCGCGTGCCCGACGTCAGGGGCGAGGAGGGCGGAGCGCACACGGGCGCTGTCGTGGCGGGCGCGGTCGACGCCGGGCCGCCGGCAGGACTCGAGGTGGGCGACACGACGGTCGACGTGGCCGACTCGCCGACGCCACCGGTGGCGGCACGTCTCGCCGACCGCTCGCGCAGTCCGCCGGCGCAGCCCGCCGTGAGTGCTGCGGCGATCGCGAGCGCGGCCAGCGCGACGGATGGAGACGAGCGTCGGCGCATCGGACCTTTCTATCCGGCGGAACGGGAGCGCGGACGCATCGCTACGCTCCCACCAGGTCGGGCGACCGCGAACCCCGGGAGCGAACATGGCGAGGACCCTCATCACCAACGGCCTGGTGGTCTCCCCGACCGGTCGACAGGCGATCGACGTGCTCGTGGACGGGGAGACGATCGCCGCGCTGTACGCACCGGGGCAGGTCAAGGCACAGGGCGTCACCGCCGACCGCACGATCGACGCGACCGGTCGCTACGTCATCCCCGGTGGCGTCGACGTGCACACGCACATGGAGCTGCCGGTCGCCGGCACCGTCTCGTCCGACACGTTCGAGACCGGCACGCGGGCCGCAGCGTGGGGTGGGGTCACCACCATCGTCGACATGGCCACCCAGCAGGCGGGCGAGGTGGTCGAGGAGAGCCTCGCCTCGTGGCACGAGAAGGCCGACGGTCGTTGTGCGATCGACTACGGCTTCCACCAGATCATCGGCGGCGTCGACGAGCAGTCGCTCACCGCGATGGAGCACCTCGTGGAGCACGAGGGCATCTCCAGCTTCAAGCTGTTCATGGCCTACCCGGGCACGCTCTACAGCGACGACGGCCAGATCCTCCGGGCCATGCAGCGTGCCGCGGACTGCGGGGCGATGATCATGATGCACGCCGAGAACGGCATCGCGATCGACGTGCTCGTCCGCCAGGCGCTCGCCCGCGGCGAGACCGCTCCGGTACACCACTCGTACACCCGTCCCGCTGCGCTGGAGGCCGAGGCCACGCACCGGGCGATCGTCCTCAGCCAGGTGGCGGGCAACGTGCCGCTGTACATCGTCCACATGTCGGCCGGCGACGCGCTGGAGGAGGTCGCCGCGGCACGCCACGCCGGCCGCAACGTGTTCGCCGAGACCTGCCCGCAGTACCTCTGGCTCACGCTCGAGGAGACGCTCGCGCAGCCGGGGTTCGAGGGGGCGAAGTGGGTGTGCTCGACACCGCTGCGATCGGTCCACGACCACGACCACCGCGCCGACCTGTGGCGCGGCCTGCGCCTGAACGAGCTCGCCGTCGTGTCCACCGACCACTGCCCGTTCTGCATGAAGGACCAGAAGGAGCAGGGCATCGGCGACTTCAGCGCCATCCCCAATGGCATCGGTGGCGTCGAGCACCGGATGGAGCTGATCTACCAGGGCGTCGTCGCCGGGAAGCTCTCGTTGGAGCGGTGGGTCGAGACCTGCTGCACCACACCGGCCCGCATGTTCGGGATGTACCCCCGCAAGGGCATCATCGCCCCCGGCGCCGACGCCGACATCGTGGTGTGGGACCCGACCGGCCACACCCACATCGGGGTCGACCACAAGCACCACATGAACATGGACTACTCCGCGTGGGAGGGCTGGGAGATCGACGGCAAGGTGGAGACGGTGCTGTCGCGCGGATCGGTGATCGTCGAGAACGACGAGTACGTGGGCCGCGCCGGCCACGGCCGCTACGTCAGGCGCGGGCTGTCGCAGTATCTCGTGTAACGCCGGGCCGCACCCGGTAGACGGTGATGGCCTGCATCGTGGTCACGATGACCGCGACCACGCCGATCACGGCGACCCCGGAGAGATGCGAACCCGCCGTCGCCAGCGCGACGCCGGTCACCACCACGGCCGACGCCCGCTCCGCCGCCACCTTGCGCCGGAGGCGGAACTGCAGGCCCATGAAGGCGCCCGCGACGAACACGATCGCGGTGAACAGCAACCCGAGCTCGTTCGCGTGGAGGTGGTCGGTGGGGTGCGACACGACGTGCTCGATCACGCTCGCGAGGAACGCGATGCCGACGACCAGCGGGAAGTGCCCGAACGTGAAGAAGTCGCGCGCCAGGCGCGCACGCTCCACCCCGTGGTCGTGACGAAGGGCCTCCTCGCCGAAGCGGCTGACGAAGCCGAAGTACGCCCACCAGAGCACCGACGCCAGCCACGCCGACACGAAGATGGCGCCGACGACGGGCGCGCTCATGTCCTGCTCGGTGGCCGCGGCGCCGATGGCGACGAGCACCTCGCCCAACGCGATGATCACGAAGAGCGCGTGCCGCTCGGAGAAGTGCACCGGGTCGACCCGCCATGCCGTCTCGGTCTCCTCCGATCGCTGGCGGTTCACGAGGAACGTGCCGGCCAGACCGACCACGCAGGCGGCGACCCACAACACGATGCGCGGGGTCTCCGGGAGGAAACCTCCGACCGCCACGAACACCGGCGCGATCGACGCGAGCGAGGCGTACTGCACGAACGCCGCACGCGTGCCCGGCTCGTTCCACAGGCCCAGGCCCTGCAGGCCGAGCACCCAGGCGGTGCCGGCCAGCAGGCCGAGGCCGAAGCGTCCGCCGTTGGCGCCGTACGCCTCGGGGATCGAGATCGCCATGAACAGCGTGGGAAACACCGACGAGATGAACGCGAGCCGCGTCGGCGCGTCGCGGTCGAGGTCGATCGCCGTGCCGAGCCAGCTGAACTGCGACCACAGCTGCCACACCAGATAGGCGACGAGCACCGACTTCGCGACGCCGGCACCGCTGATGTCGCCGGCGATGAGCTTCGACAGCTGGCTGATCGCGAACACGAACACCAGGTCGAGGAACAGCTCGAGGTTGGTGGCGTGCCGACCGGCCTCCTCGTTCTCGAGCTCGGTCTCGGCGTCGAAGGGCTCGTCGCTCATCGCAGCAGCGTACGACGCGTCGTCACCGCACCCGGGAACGACGAAGGCCCCGCCGTGTGGCGGGGCCTCCGAGCGCTCGATCCTCGTGGGATCGGGATGTGATCCCGATCAGACGAACAGGCCGATGATCTTCGCGATGGTCAGCACGTCGTCGATGGTGCAGGCGGTGCTGAACACCACGACGGTGCTGAGCATCGCGATCATCGGTGCGTGGCGCTTGAGCTTGTTCATGTTGATCCCCTTGTTGGTGCAGTTGAGCCGGCCCCGACTGTACCAAACGATCGTTTGAATCGAGAACCCCGTTCTCGCCCTACTTGATGCGGGTGAGGGTGTTCGAGTCGCTGTGGGGGAAGGGATCCGCGAACTCCTTCATGCGGAGCGTCGTGAGCTCCGCGTACGACCAGGTGTCGTCGTCGTTCAGCGTGATCGTGACTTCGTAGCTCAGGCTGCTGGCGTTGGCGGTGAGGTACTTGTTCTCGCCGATCGCGTAGTTCGGATCGCCGATCTTGGCGCTCATCGAGTACGTCCGGGCGTCGGCAGCGGCCACGCCACCGGCCAGCACGGTGATGCCGCGCGGCACGACGAACCCGCGGAGGATCTCCCCCGTGGCCGCGTCCCACAACCAGTAGCCCACCTCGGTGTGGAACGGCGCGGCCTCGTCGTCGCGCCACATGGCGGTGTGGTAGTCGAGGCCGTAGAGCGACTGCGACCCGTTGTCGACCGGGCCGAACGGCTTCATCTCGACCTTCTCGCGGTACGGCGTCGCGACGACCTCGCCACGAGAGTGGGAGAACGCGGAGTCGAGGCCACCGGTGCCTTCCCATTCGCCGATCAGTGCCTGCAGCGGACCCCACTCACTCATGTCTCTCCTCCTGGTCGTGGTGCGCCGACACCCTATCCCCCGTTTCCGCGCTCCTCGGCCGCCTGCCACGGGTCGTCGGCGTCGAAGATCGCCTGGTCGGCGGCGAGGGCGCGGCCGGCGTGGCGCAGCTCGCCCGGGGTCGCCGACAACCTGGCGATCAGCCCCTGCATGGTCACGCCGTCGAGCTCCACGAGCGCGTCGCGGGCAGCCAGGTGCGGGTCGGCCGCGACGTCGGCCATGTCGTAGATCGGCGCGGCCGCCGCCTCCGCCCGTTCGAACTCGTCGAGCACCTCGGCGGCCGAACGCGCGCCGATCCAGTCGGCGAGGCGGGCGTCGATGCGATCACGGTGGGCGACGCGACCGGCGAACGTCTCGAGCTCGGGGTCGTCGGCGAGCCCGACGAGCGCGAGCACCCGTCGGGCCACCGTCTCGTGGCTGGCGCTGACCGCGATCCACTGCCCGTCGGCGCTGCGCCACGTGCCTCGCGGCACCGAGTACGGGATGCCTGAACCGAGCCGCGGCTGCAGGTACCCCGTGGCTGCGTACGCCGCGGGCAGCGGACCCATCGTCTGGAGGAGCGTCTCGAGCAGGTCGACGTCGACCACCTGGCCGACACCGGCGTGCACCGCTGCGAGCGTGGAGAACGCGGCGGCCATGGCCGTGAGCTCGTCGGTGAGCGCGATCGGGGGCAGCAGCGGACCGCCGTCGGGCTCGCCGTTGAGGCCGGCGAACCCCGACATCGCCTCCGCGATGGTCGCGAAGCCGGGCCGGTTGGCGTAGGGACCGGTCTGACCGAAACCGGTGACGCGCGTGACGACGAGACGCGGGTTGCGCGCCAGGAGCACCTCCGGGCCGAGGCCGAGTCGTTCGAGCCCGCCGGGACGCATGTTCTCCACCAGCACGTCGGCCCCGTCGACGAGCGTGAGCAGCCGGTCGCGGTCGTCGGCGTCCTTGAGGTCGAGCACCACACAGCGCTTGTTGCGCCCGATCAACTTCCAGAACAGCGACGTGCCGTCGGGGTCGGCCGGATCGGGAAACCCCATCGAGCGGGTCGTGTCGCCCCCGCCGGGCCGCTCGACGTTGACCACCGTCGCGCCGAAGTCGGCGAAGTAGCGCGTGCAGCCGGGGCCGGCCACCACCGTGGACAGGTCGATCACGCGGAGCCCCGCCAGGGGCCCGCCCTGCGCCACCGGCGTCACCCGGCGTTGCCCTGGCGCTTGCCCAGTCGCTTCGTGTCGTTGAGCAGGTCTTCGATGGCGTGCTCGAGCTGCTGCTCGAAGATCATCCGAGCGGCGTCGCCGGCGGCGGGGCGGAACGCGTTGACCAGGGTCGAGGTGTCGATGCCGCGACCGTAGCCCTGCCCGACCATCGTCACGAACAGGTCGATGAGCTGCGTCGCCGCGGTGCCGAGCGCGTTCTGCAGGATCGTGCCGGCCTCGAGCACGAGGTCGCCGGGAACGCCGTCGGCGATGAGCCCGAGCGTGAGGTCGAACAGGCCGGGGTTCGGCATGAGCCACGAGGCGCCCTGACGCAGCAGCAGCCGGGCGTCCTCCATCTCGCCCTGGGTGCCGGCCGGCGCGTCGACGAGGATCTTCGTGAGCTCCTCGCGCGACACGATGCGCGGCTCGACGACGCCCCACGATCCGCGGAGCGATTCGTCGAGGCCGAGCCAGTCGGCGACGCGCGTCGACGCGTCGCCCTCGGCGAGGAGGGTGCGGATGGCCGGCAGCTTGAGGCCGCGATCGCGCAGCTCGCCGATGAGACGGAGGCGTTCGAGGTGGGCCGGCTCGTAGCGGGCGACGCGCCCGTCGGTGCGGTCGCGCTCGGGCTTCTGGAGCAGCTTCTCGCCCTGGTAGAAGCGGATCGTGCGCGGGGCGACGCCGCTGCGCTCGGACAGCTCCTCCAGCGTCATCAGCTCGCTGTCGTCGAGCGTCGGGGCGGCCGCCCGAGGGGTCGGCTCGTCGGGCGTCGGGGCGCTGCGCTTGGCCATGCGGACGATAGTGACACAGTTTGCTGGCAATATCTATTGACAGTGGGCACTGTCATCGACAGTATTCACTGTCATGATCTCCTCGTTGCTCCGGTCCGCCGATCCGTACCGCTCGATGGCCAACCCGATGTGGAGTCGCAGCCCCCGCGGCGTCGTGGAGTCGGTCCGGCCGATCACCCCGACGGCCAGCGCCATCACGATCCGCACCAACCGCTCGTGGACCGGGCACCGGCCCGGCCAGTTCGTCACGATCGGCGTCGAGATCGACGGCGTTCGCCACCACCGCTGCTACTCGCTCACCTCGGTCGCCGAGCGGGCCGGCGCGCAGCTCGTCGAGATCGCCGTGCAGCGCGTCGACGGCGGCCTCGTGTCGACCCACCTCACGCGGACGATCCGCCCCGGCGACCTCGTGCACCTCGACGAGCCCGCCGGTGACTTCGTGCTCCCGACGATCACCCCGGACCGGCTCCTGTTCGTGTCGGGCGGCAGCGGCATCACGCCGATCATGGGCATGCTCCGCTCCCTGGCGGCCCGCCCGCCCCACGTCGACGTCACCGTCGTCCACCACGCGCCGACGCCGGAGCGCACCATGTTCGCCGTCGAGCTCGGCCTCCTCGCCGCGGCCCACGACTGGCTCACCGTGCACGTCGTGCACACGCAGGCGGGCGGAGCGCACCTGAGCGCCGCCGGCCTCGACGAGCTCTGCCCCGACTGGCGCGACCGCGACGCGTACGTGTGCGGACCGGCGTCGCTCGTGGACTTCGCGACCGACCACTGGGCCGCGCACGACGCGCTGGAGCGCCTCCACCTCGAACGCTTCACGCTCGCGCTCCCCACCTCCACGGTCGCCGACCCGGGCGCCGCAGCCACGGCGCACTTCACCCGCTCGGGCGTCGTCGCCGCCGCCGACACGGCCACCACGCTGCTCGACGCGGCGGAGGCCGCCGGCCTGCCCGCGCCCTACGGCTGCCGCAGCGGCGTGTGCCACACGTGCTCCACGAAGCTGCTCTCCGGCTGCACCCGCGACCTCCGCGACGGCCGCCTCAACGAGGCCGGCACGCACGTGCAGCTCTGCGTCAACGCCGCCGCCGGCGACGTCGCCCTCGACCTCTAGTCCCCGCTCCCCGTTCCCCACTCCCCCGAAGGACCCCTCCATGACCGCTGTGATCGACCGCCCGCTCGACCCGACCCCCGAGCTCGAGCCGACGCTCGACCCCGGTTCACTCGACCCCGAGTCACTCGACCTCGATGCGCTCGCGGCCGAGCTCGACGCGATCCGCGCCGACGTGATGGCGAGCGTGGGCCAGGTCGACGCCGACTACATCCGCAACGTGATCCGCCTCCAACGGGCCCTCGAGGTCGGCGGCCGGGCCGCGCTGATGGCCGGCGTGCTGCCCCCGGCGTGGATCGCCGGCGTCGCGATGCTCGGCCTCTCCAAGATCCTCGAGAACATGGAGATCGGGCACAACGTGATGCACGGCCAGTACGACTGGATGCGCGACCCCGAGATCCACTCGACGACCTGGGAGTGGGACAACGTCTGCCCGTCCTCACAGTGGAAGCACTCCCACAACTACCTGCACCACCAGTGGACGAACGTCGTCGGCAAGGACAACGACATCGGCTACGGCATCCTGCGCGTCGACCCCGACAAGCCCTGGCAGCGCTGGAACCTCGCCCAGCCGCTCATCTTCGTGACGCTCGCGACCTTCTTCCAGTGGGGCGTCGGCTTCCACGACATCGAGGGCGACATCCAGCCCGGCGAGCCGGTCACCTTCGCGAAGGTGAAGCCCAAGGTGGTCGAGGTGGCCCGCAAGATCCGCCGCCAGGTCACGAAGGACTACGTCGCCTTCCCCGCGCTGGCGCTGCCGCTCGGCGTGCCGTCGGCGGTGTCGGTGCTCACCGGCAACGCCGCGGCGAACCTCGTGCGCAACCTGTGGTCGTTCGCGGTGATCTTCTGCGGCCACTTCCCCGACGGCGTCGAGATCTTTCCGCGGGGCTCCGCCGACGACGAGACGCGGGGTGAGTGGTATCGCCGGCAGATCCTCGGCTCGGCCAACTTCGAGGGCGGTCCGCTGATGCACCTGCTCACCGGGAACCTCGACCACCAGATCGAGCACCATCTGTTCCCGGATCTCCCGTCCCGGCGCTATGCCGAGGTGGCGCCGCGCGTGCAGGAGGTGTGCGAGCGGCACGGCCTCACCTACAACACCGGCTCGTTCGCCCGTCAGCTCGGCACGGTCGTGCGGAAGATCGTGCGGCTCAGCCTGCCGTGACCGCGGCGGCCTCGGCAGCGACGAGGTCGACCAGCGCGACCAGGTGCGCGAGCTCGAGCAGCGGGTTCACCAACGTGAACTTCAACGCCACGACCCCACGGTGACGGGTGCGGCCGATCACGGCGCGCCCCGAGTCGAACAGCCTGCGCTGTACCTCCGTGTTCACGCGGTCGAGCTCGTCGGCGCCGAGCGTGCCGTCACCGATCCAGCGGAACACCACCATCACCGACGTGGGCGTGGCCAGGAGCTCGACGTCGTCACGGGCCTTGATGGCGTCGGCCGTCGAGGTCGCGGTGTCGACGAGGTGCTCGAGCATGCGGGCGAGCGTGCGCGTGCCCGTCGCCCGGAACGACAGCAGCGCCTTCAACGCGTCGAAGCGGCGTGAGGTGTCGAGCGACCGGCCGACGAGGTTGAGCACTCCGGCCTCGGCGTCCTCCTCGCGGTCGAGGTACTCGCTGTGCCGGCGGATCAGGCCGAAGGACGCCTCGTCGGCCACCAGCAGGACGCTCGCGCTGATCGGCTGCCACCACAGCTTGTGCAGGTCGATCGTGACGGAGTCGGCGCGCTCCAGGCCGGCGAGGCGCGGGCGCAGGCGGTGGCTCACCACCAGCGCACCGCCCACCGCGGCGTCGACGTGGAACCACGCGCCCAGCCGGGCCGCGACGTCGGCGAGACGGTCGAGCGGGTCGATCGCGCCCAGGTCGGTGGAGCCCGCCGTGCCGACGACGGCGATCACCTCGCCGCCCCCGGCCACGACCTCGTCGGCCACGCGATCGAGCGCGTCGGCGTCCATCGCGCCGCCCTCGTCGCACGCGACGGCGACGACGGCGTTGCGGCCGAGCCCCATCAGCATGGCGGCGCGGGTGACGCTGAAGTGGGCATCGGCGGAGGCGAGGATCCGCCACGGCGCGGTCGCCGGGCCGAGGCCCTCCGCCGCGACGTCAAGGCCACGACGGCGGGCCGCCGACTCCCGCGCCAGCACGAGGCCGAGCAGGTTCGACGCGGTACCGCCGGCCGTCATCACGCCCGACCCCGTCGGTGGCAGGCCGCACAGCTCGGCGAGGCGCCGGACGAGACGATCCTCAACGAGGGTCGCGGCCGGCGCCTGGTCGTAGGAGTCCATCGACTGATTGGTCGCGCCGATCGCCACCTCGGTGGCCGCGGCAGCGAGCAAGGTCGGCGAGTGCAGGTGGGCGACGGTCGCCCGGTCGGTGGGGCGCACCGCGTTGGCCAGCACGATGCGGCCGACCTCGTCGACGACGTCGTCGAACGGCAGGCCGTCCGGCGGGAGCGGGTCGAGCGCGTCGACCAGGGCGCGGAGCTCGTCGGTGTCGATGCCCGACCACGCGGCCCCCTCCGAACCGGGGCCCGGGCCCGGTCGGGCGTGGCGGGCGAGCGCGGCGCCGATCGCCGCGACCGCCGCGTCGAGGCGGCGGACGGAGGCGTCGCTCCCGTCGAGGAACCGTGGCTCGGGCATCGGCCGAGCGTACGCGCGTCGAACGCGTTGACGAATCGGGACGATGGTACGAAACTCGTACTTGTGTACCGCACCGAACCGATCGACCTCGCCCCCGGCTCCCTCCTCTGGCGGTGGGCCGGCGACCAACGGCTGGGCTTCACCGGCCTGTCCACCGGCATCCTCCAGCTGATGCACCCCGGCCTCGGGGCCGGCGTCGTGCAGCACTCCGCGTTCTTCACCGAACCGTGGGACCGCATCATCCGGTCCATCCCCGAGATCATCGGCGTCGTCTACGACGGGCCCGATGCCGAGGCGACCGGCCACCGCGTGCGCGACTACCACGGCCGCATCAAGGGCGTCGACGCGCACGGGCGCCGCTACAGCGCGCTCAAGCCCGAGACGTTCTGGTGGGCGCACGCGACGTTCCAGTACGCGGTGGAGCAGGTGGCCGACCGCTTCGACACCCATCGCCTCACGCCCGCCGAGCGCGAGCAGCTCTACCGCGAGGGTGTCGAGTGGTACCGCCGCTACGGCGTGAGCCTGCGCCCGGTGCCGAACGACTACGAGGCGTTCGTCGAGCGGTGGAACCACTACTGCACCGACGTCCTGGAGATGACCGAGGCCGCCGAGCGCGCCGTCGACATGGCGCTGCACGACAAGGTGCAGGACATCCCGGGCCTGCCGAGCTGGAGCGCGCCGATCCAGCGCGAGATCGTCACCCCGCTCCTCCGCCTCACCGCGATCGGCGGCCTGCCGGTGTCGGTGCGGAAGCGGTTCGGCATCCCGTTCGGCGTCGCCGAGACCGTGCAGCTGCGCGGCCTCGAGCTGTGGGTCCGCCAGAACTGGCGGTTCGTGCCGCGCCAGTTCCGGTGGGCGCCCCGTGCCGCCGCCGGCTGGAAGCGGGAGACGCGACGTGCGGCGTAGCGTCGGCGTCGACGTGGCGGAGCTCGTCGCGTCGGTGGGACGGGCGCCCGACGACGGCGACGAGACGGCCACCCGCATCCTCGACGCGGCCGCCGAGCTGTTCACCACCATCGGGGTGCGCCGCTGCAGCCTCGACGACATCGCGGAGCGCAGCGGCGTCGGTCGCACCACGTTGTACCGGCGCTTCGGCGGACGCCAGCAGATCACCGAGGCGGTGCTGGCACGCGAGGTCCACCGGTTCTTCGGGTCGATCCTCGCCTCGACCGCGCACCTGCGCGGGTTCGACGACCTGGTGGTGGAGTCGTTCCTCGGCGGGCTCCGCGCCGGCGAGACGTCGCTGCTCGGCGTGCTGGTGCGCGCCGAGCCCGAGCTGCTGGCGCTCCTCACGATCGACGGCGGGCCCGTGGTGGACGCGGCGCGCGACTTCCTCGTGGCCGCCTACCGGGCCGGGCGCCCGGGCGCGTCCGACGAGCAGCTCACCGATGCGGCGGTCGTGGCCGAGGTGCTCGTGCGCCTCGCCATCTCCCTCGTCCTGACGCCCGCAACCGTGATCCCGCTCGACGACGACGAGGCGGCGCGCACGGCCCTGCACCGGTTGCTCGACCCGGTGCTCACGCCGCTCGCCTGAGTCGCACCACCCGCCCGTCGTGGGTGAAGAGGCGGCGACTCAGACCAATGGCGATGATCGACGTGGTGGTGGCGACGGCGCCGAGGATGAGGAACATCACGGCGCCCTGCACCTTGACCGCGTCGATCGGCTTCACGCCGGCGAGGATGAGGCCCACCATGGCGCCCGGCAGGAACACGATGCCCGTCGCCTTCGTCGTCTCGATCTGCGGGATCAGCGCGGTGCGCACCGCCTCGCGGAGGTAGGGCGCCGCGGCCTCGCGGTTGGACCGGCCCAGGGCGAGGCGGGCCTCCACCTCCAGGCGTTTGTCCGCGAACTCGGCCACGATGCGCCTGCCCACCAGCACCGTCGCCGACAGCGAGTTGCCGACCACCATGCCCGACAGGGGCACGATGGTGCGCCCGTTCGTGGGGAACACGCCGAGGCCCAGGATGACCGCGAGCGTGACGGCGGTCGCGGCGCCGTACGCCGCGAGCGACAGACCGAACGCGCCCGGCACCTCCTTCGCACGGCGCGACGTTGTGAACGCCGCGAACACGATCATGGCGACGACCCAGCACCACGAGAGCCCCAGCGGGCGCTTCGGGTCGATCACCAGGTCGAGCGCGGTGCCCACCACGAGCAACTGCACCAGCGCTCGCAGGCTGGCCCACAGCATCGAGCGCTCCAACCCCAGGCGCTGCCCGAGCGAGATGCCGACGGCCACGGCGATCATCACCGTGGACAGGGCCAGGCCCACGAAGCCGACGTCGCTGCTCATCCCGCTCCCCTCACGCCTCGACCACGCGACCGTGGTCGAGGCGGATCACGTCGTCGGCGATGCGGTCGAGCTGCGCGCGGTCGTGGGTGACCCAGACGATCGACACGCCGCCGTCGACAAGTGCGCGCGCCAGCTGCTCCAGGCCGCGGGCATGGTCCTCGTCGAGGGCCGAGGTGGGCTCGTCCATGAGCACGACCTCGGGCCGCGTCGCGAGCGATCGAGCCGTGCACACGCGCTGCGCCTCGCCACCCGACAGCGCGAGCGCGTCACGATCGAGGAACGACTCGTCGAGCCCGACCGACGCGAGCAGCTCGACGCACGCGTCGTCGGCGAGCGCCGGGTCGGCGACGCGCAGGTTCTCGGCGACCGTGCCCGGAAAGGGCGTGGGCCGCTGGAACACCATGCCGACACGGCGACGCAGCGCAGCGACGTCGAGCGTTGCGACGTCGACGCCCTCGAACTCGACGGTGCCGGCCGTCGGCCGCTCCAGCCGGTTGCACAGCCGGAGGAGCGACGACTTCCCCGACCCCGACGGCCCGGCGAGCACCACGATGCGGTGGGCCGCGAACTCGGCGTCGATGCCGTCGAGCACGGTGTGGCCGTCGATCTCCAGCCGCACGCCGCTGATCGAGAACAGCGGTGGCGACGACACGCCCACAGTCTCCCACCGGAATCTGACACGATCGCGCCTGTGACGACCGCCCGCCCCGATCTCGCGATCGACCGCGACGCCGGGGTGGAGCGCGTGCACCTCGACGACACGTCGTGGGTCGACGTCGTGCGGGGCTTCGTTCGCGAGCCCGAGGCGCTGCTCGACGAGCTGCTCACCGGCCTCGCGTGGCGGGAGAACCGCCAGTGGCGGTACGAGGTGTGGGTCACCGATCCGCGGTTGACCGCGGCGATCCCGGCGACCGCCGTGCCGGCGGCGGTCCGCCAGGCCGGGCTGCACCTCGACGCGACGTACCGGGTGCGCTTCACCGGCCCGGACGTGCTGCGCTACCGCAACGGCCGCGACTCCGTCGGGTTCCACCGCGACCGCTCGATGCGGTATCTCGACGACACGCTGATCGGCATCGTCGTGCTCGGCGAGCCCCGACCGTTCGTGCTCCGACCGCACGCCGCCACGCGCGACGACACGACGTTCGACGTGGACCTCTCGCCCGGCCGCGGCGATCTCATCGTGATGGGCGGCCGCAACCAGGCCGACTGGATGCACGCCGTGCCGAAGGTCGACCACCCGTCGGAGCGGATCTCGCTCACCTGGCGGTGGACGTCGAAGCAGGGCCGGCCCGACGAGTCCGAGAACTACGGGGCGGCGCGGAACTTCGGCGACACCGGACGCGTCGGTCCGCAGCGCCGGCGCAGCCGATGAGCACCATCTGGGTGGTCGAGGACGACGCGTCGATCGGGCGCGGGTTGATACGCGCGCTGGAGGCCGACGGGCACACCGTCGAGCTGGCCCCGAGCGCCGAGGCGGCACGGGCGCTGACGTCGGAGCCGGCCGTCGTCCTGCTCGACCTCGGCCTTCCCGACGCCGACGGCATCGACCTCTGTCGCGAGGTGCTCGCCGCGCACCCCGGCACCAGAGTGATGATGCTCACCGCTCGCGACACCGAGATGGACATCGTCGTGGGGCTCGACGCCGGCGCCATCGACTACCTCACCAAGCCGTTCCGCCTCGCCGAGCTGATGGCACGCGTGCGTGCACAGCTCCGCAGCGGGGCGAGCGGGCCGGCTCCGACGGAGGACGTCATCGAGGTGGCCGACCTCCGCATCGAGCTCCGCGGCCGGCGCGTGTTCGTGGGAGGGGCGTCCGTCGACCTCCGCGCGAAGGAGTTCGACCTGCTCGCGCGGCTCGCGTCGGAGCCCGGCTCGGTCATCGGCCGCGAGACGCTCATGAGCGACGTGTGGGACGAGCACTGGTTCGGCTCCACCAAGACGCTCGACGTGCACATGGCGTCGCTGCGCCGGCACCTCGGCGAGGACCCCGGCTCCACGAGCCGGATCACCACGATCCGCGGGGTCGGGTACCGGCTCGAGCCGTGAGGCGCCGTCTCCTCGCCGCGTGCATCGGCCTGACCGTGCTCGCCGTCACCCTCTTCGCCGTGCCGCTCGCCGTCGTCATCGGGCAGCGGCAGGGCGAGCAGAACCGGTCGGAGCTCAGCCTCGTGGCCGTGCGCGCCGCGGACCGCGTGCCGAGCGACTTCACCTCGGGCCGGAGCGACGAGGTCGAGCTGCGACGCACCGAGCCCGACCAACGGGTCGCCCTGTACGACGTCGGCGGTGTGCGCCGTGCCGGCCGCGGACCGGCACGCCTCGACCCCGGCGGACGTGCCGCGCTGCGTGACCACGTCGTGTCGTTCGACACGCCGACGGAGCTCGTGGTCACCGTGCCCGTCGCCGCCGGCACCCGGGTGGTGGGGGCCGTCCGCGCCGCGGAGCCACTGGCCGTCGGGCGCAGCAGCGTGCGGTCGTCCCGCCTCGTGCTGCTGGCCGTCGGGCTGGCCGTCATCGCCGTCGCCGGCACGATCGCCGTGGTGGTGGCGCGGCGTCTGAGCCGGCCACTCGAGACGCTCGGCGCCGAGGCCCGCCGCATCGGCGACGGCGACTTCACGGTGCGTCCGTCGGCCAGCGGGATCTCCGAGGTCGACCACGTCGGGGCGACGTTGGCGGCGTCGGCCCAGCGGGTGGGCGACCTGCTGGCGCGGGAGCAGGCGTTCTCCGCCGACGCCTCCCACCAGCTGCGGACCCCGCTCACCGGGCTGCGGCTGACACTCGAGAACGAGCTCGCCGCCCCGCGACACGACCCGGCGGTGGCCCTGGAGGAGGCGCTCACGGACGTCGACCGGTTGGAGTCGACGGTGGACGAGCTGCTCGCGCTGGCGCGCGACACGATGGGCACGCGCCGGGAGGTGGTCGACGTCGGGCGGATGGTCGAGGACCGGGCGGCCGAGTGGCGCCGACGACTCGGCGCACGCGCTCTCACGGTGACGACGCCCGACGCCGCGGTGAGGGTGCGCTGTGCGCGCACTGCGGTGGCCCACGTGCTCGACGTGCTCGTGGACAACGCGGGCGAGCACGGGACGGGCGAGGTGCGCATCGGCGTCGACGTCCGACGCGACACGGCCGTGCTCGTCGTCGCCGATCAGGGGGCCCGGCCGTCCGACGCCGGGCTGTTCACACGTCGTGATCCGCAGGCGACGGGGACGGGCATCGGGCTCGCGCTGGCACGGCGACTCGCCGAGGCCGAGGGCGGACGGCTGGCGCTGACCGGCTCGCCCACCACCACCTTCGAGCTGCTGCTCCCCCTCGACCAGGCCTGACGAGCGTCTGCCGGCGACGGGTCAGCGCGCCAGCACCGCCAGGAAGTCGCGCTGGTCGGGGCGCAGGTACCGCGTCGCGCTGAGCTGCATCGACGGCATCAGCTTCGCCGCCCGCACGGCCGTCGCCGAGCCGGCGACCGGTCGGAACCAGTTGAACGTCACGACGTCGGAGTGGATGTCGAGCTGCATGCCGCGCACGGCGCCGGCATCCGTGAGCGCCGCCGCCAGCTCGGTGAGCGTCATCCGGCGGCCGGCGACGTAGAGGAGGCGGCCCTCGCGATCGACGCCGAGGCCGGATCGCCAGGTGAACTGGAACTGCGACTTGAGCTTGCCCCACTTCGAGCCCCGGTCGACCAGCAGGCCCGGCACCGGACGGCCGTGGTCGACGATGAGCGAGAGGTTCTGCCGGACGCTCACGACGTCGGAGCTCATGTGGGCGTCGCGGCCCCAGTCGGCGACGTCGGCCGTGCCGTCGCGGTGGATCACGATCGAGGCGAGACCCGTCGCGAGGGGCCGGACGGTGTGGCGGCCCTCGGTGTACAGCCCGCCGCGCGTGTCCTTGAACTTGAAGCCGGCGTTGAACGCGGCGACCACCGTGGGCCGCACCGCCGGCGGGATCTCCGACCCCCACGACCAGTGGCCCACACCGGGCTGGCGGAGGCCCGGCACGAACACCAGCCGGGTGGCCCGCTGGTCGAGCCGGACGACCGCCGCCGACACCGACGGGAAGCCGGGATCCGGGCGTACGAACGTCTCCTGCACCGAGCCGGGCGCCGACGTGAGACCGTCCACGACCCGCCATCTCCCCTCACCGCGTCGCGCCGGGTGCACCACGACGGGGATCGGCACCGCGGCGGTCGTCGCGACAGCCTGTGTACCGGAACGGGGCGGGAGGTCCTGCGCCGACGGCCGCGTGCCCGTCGGCTTGCTGCGGGTGTACCACCACTGCTCGGCCCGATCGACGACCGTCTCGAAGCCGTGGTCACGCGCCCAGTCCACCGTTCGCACCGCGACCGGTGCGTTGCCCGCTGCGGTGAGGTAGCCGCCGTAGGACCAGCCGAACGCCGACAGCGCCACCGCCAGCAGCACGCCGAGGGTCCGCCAACGGCGGGTTCGGGGCAGATGCGGTCTCGGTCGCATGGCCGGATCATCCGCTCGCCCCCCTCAGACGACGGACCGATGCAGCACTGCTCCCGGTTAAATCTGCGACAGGATGGCGCCATGCCCGACGACGACCTCAGCGACGCGCTCGACTACCTCGCCATCACCCGCCTGCAGGCCCGCTACGGCGACGTCATCACGCGTCGCGCGTGGGCCGAGCTCGAGCCGCTGTTCCTGCCGGACGCGCCCATCACCCTCGACCTCCGTCGCGGTGCGCCGCTCGAGCTCGTCGGGGCGGAGGCGCTGGGTCGGATGGTGGAGCGGGCCGTCGAGCGCTTCGAGTTCTTCGAGTTCGCGCTGCTCAACTCGGTGGTGGACGTGGTCGACGCCGGTGCCGAGCACGCGACCGCCACGGGTCGTCTCTACATGTGGGAGCTGCGACAGGAGGCGGCGAGCGGGCGCTGGACCAACGCGTTCGGCCTGTACCGCGACCGGTACGTACGCCACGAGGGGCGCTGGGTGATCGCCCAGCGCACCTACAGCTCGCTGGCGCGCACCGGCCCCGACAACGAGGTGTTCACGATCCCGCCGTTGTGAGGCGCGCTCGTCCAGGCGGCGCGGTCAGCGGAACAGGACGAGCGCGGCGGGCGTGACGTCGCCGGTGAGCTCGTAGCGCGCCGGGTCGGGACGGCGCCCGGCCACGAGGCGGACCAACGTCTCCGTGTCGGTGACCAGCCGGCCGGTCGACGGACCCACGCCGAACGACAGGGCCGCTCCGTCGACCACGACCTCGACGGGCGGCGCCTCGCGCTGCACCGAGCGATCCGAGAGGAGCTCGAGCGCGAGCTCGATGCCGGCGCTGCAGTAGGCGTTCGGGAGGCCGAGCGGTTCGCGGACGTCGCCACCGTGCACCCACTCCCCCAGCCCGAGCCCGTCGGCCGCGCCGCCGAGCTCGTCGATGCGTTGCGCCGCCTCGGCGTAGTTGATGACGAGGTCGTCGATCACCGCCTGCAGCGGCCACGTGGAGCGCTCGTCGACGTCGCGCTGGTTCTCCTCCGGGGTGAACCCGCCCATCGTCCCGGCGACCAGGGAGCCCAAGGCCGCCGAGCAGTGGGCGAGCACGTCACGCACCGACCAGCCGTCGCAGGGGCTCGGGCGGTCGAAGTGCTCGGCGGGCACCGAGGCCAGGAGCGGCGGGAGGGCGTCGGCCTCGATCAGCAGGAGACGGGCAGCGGTGCGCATGACCGCACCCTATCCGTCCCGTGCTGACGGCGTTCACGACATGTTCACTCAACATCAGTTGACTCAACTACGGTCGATCGCACAGAGTGCCGGGATGCGAGCCGAACGTTACGCCGCCCTCGGCGATCCCGTCCGCCTGGCGATCGTCGACGCGCTCGTAGAGTCCGATCGAGCACCGGTCGAGCTGCGCCGGATGCTGGGCCTGGAGTCGAACCTGTTGGCGCACCACCTCGACACCCTCGAGCGGGTGGGGCTCCTCAGCAGGACGGTGTCGACGGGCGACGGGCGACGGCGGTACCTGCACCTGGAGCGGGGCGCCCTCGACGCGCTGTCGTTCCCGGTGCCCGGAGTGACTCCTCCGGCGACGACCCCGCTGTTCGTGTGCACCCGCAACTCCGCGCGGAGTCAGCTGGCCGCCGCGCTGTGGCGGCGGCGCACCGGCTCCCCGGCGACATCCGCCGGCACCCACCCCGCCGATCGCGTGCACCCCGGGGCGGTCGCTGCCGCCCGCCGGCACCGGCTCGATCTGGGCGACGCCACGCCACGTGTGCTGGACGCGCGCGATGACGCGGCGGCGCTCGTGATCACCGTGTGCGACCGGGCGCACGAGGACCTCGATCCCGGTCCGGGCTGGCGCCACTGGTCGCTGCCCGATCCGGTGCCGGTGGGCACGAAGGCCGCGTTCGACGCGACGGTCGACGAGCTCGGCGAGCGCATCGACGCGCTCGTCGGGGTGCGCGCCTCATGAGTCACGACGAGGGAGACGCACTCGCGCGGCGCCTGCTCGCCGAGGCGCTGGGCACGTGCCTGCTCGTCGTCGCGGTTGTGGGCTCGGGCATCATGGCGTCGCGCCTGTCGCCGAACGACGTCGGGCTGCAGCTGCTCGAGAACGCCGCCGCCACGGCCGCCGCGCTCGTCGGCCTGATCCTCGTGTTCGTCCACGTGTCGGGTGCGCACTTCAACCCGGTCGTCACGCTCGTCGAGCGGTGGCTCGGGGCGATCTCCACCGCCGATGCCCTCGCCTACTCGGCGGCACAGGTGGCGGGCGGGTGCATCGGGAGCGTGGTGGCGAACGCGATGTTCTCGCGT
The DNA here is from genome assembly GCA_046331245.1 of Acidimicrobiales bacterium. Classification (GTDB taxonomy): domain Bacteria; phylum Actinomycetota; class Acidimicrobiia; order Acidimicrobiales; family Microtrichaceae; genus SSF14. The sequence goes on from JAXLRH010000006.1 coordinate 94,461, forward strand.
CCGGCGTTCGAGGTGGCGACGACGCACCGCTCGTCGGGCGCGCTGTGGCTGTCGGAGGTGGTCGCCACGGTGGGCCTGCTCCTCGTCATCCACGGCTGCGTCCGCACCGGCCGCCGCGACGCCGTGCCCTACGCCGTCGGGATCTGGATCGGCGGGGCGTACTGGTTCACCTCGTCCACGAGCTTCGCCAACCCGGCCGTGACGGTGGCCCGCATGTTCTCGGACTCGTTCGCCGGCATCGCCCCCTCGTCGGTGCCGATGTTCGTGGTCATGCAGGTGCTCGGAGCGGCACTCGCCTACGGCCTCGTCCGCGTCCTCTATCCGATCGACGTCTCGAAGGTCCCCGCATGAGCGCTGCTCCCGAAGTCCTCTTTGTGTGCGTCCACAACGCCGGCCGGTCGCAGATGGCGGCAGCGCTCCTCGCCCGGCACGGCGGCGACCGGGTGGTGGTGCGCTCCGCCGGCACCGCTCCGGCCGACGACATCAACCCCGCGGTCGTGGCCGCCATGGCCGAGGTGGGCATCGACCTCCGCGCCGACGGCGCAACGCCCAAACGGCTCGACGACGCGGCGGTGCAGGCGTCCGACGTCGTCGTCACGATGGGGTGCGGCGACACGTGCCCCGTCTATCCCGGCAAGCGCTACGAGGACTGGGCGCTGGACGATCCCGCAGGCCAGGGCGTGGACGCCGTGCGCACGATCCGCGACGAGATCGACCGACGGGTGCGTGAGCTCCTCGTCTCGCTCGGCATCGGCGACTGAGGCCCTGAGACTCAGCGGCTCAGCGGCTCAGCGGGCGAGCGCGTCGCGGAGCGCGCCGCGGGCGCGGTCGGTGGCCCGCCAGTACACCCACCTGCCGCGCTTCTCGCCGACGATCAGTCCGGCGTCGGCGAGTGCCTTGGTGTGATGGCTGATCGTGGGCTGCGAGCGATCGAGGAGCGGCATGAGATCGCAGGAGCAGATCTCGTCGGAGGAGGCGACCAGGCTGTAGAGGCGCAGGCGCACCGGGTCGCCCAGCGCGGCGAAGGCCTGCGCGAGGTCGGCGGCGTCGCGCTCGGTGAGGGGCTTCGGGGTGAGGGACACGCTCGCCTTGGCCATCGGAACCTCGCTGCTGGGTCGTTCGATCAATACATCGACAGATGTCGATACATTCGCGATGATCGATACATCGACATTCGCCAATGTATCAGGAGCCTCCCATGTCACGAGTCCAGCTCGCCCTCAACGTCGCCGACCTCGATGCCGCCGTCGAGTTCTACGGCAATCTCTTCGGGGCCGCGCCGGCAAAGGTGCGCCCCGGCTACGCCAACTTCGCCATCGCCGAGCCGCCGCTGAAGCTCGTGCTCATCGAGGGCGCCGGCGCACCCGGCACCCTCAACCACCTCGGCGTGGAGGTCGAGTCGACCGACGAGGTGACCGCCGCCAACGCACGGCTCACGGGCGAGGGGCTCGCGTGCGCGGTCGAGAACGAGGTGTCGTGCTGCTTCGCCGTGCAGGACAAGGTGTGGGTCGACGCTCCCGACGGTGAGCCGTGGGAGATCTACACCGTGCTGGCCGACGCCGAGATGCCCGCCGGCCAACTCCGCCACGTCGACCCCGATGCCGCCGAAGGCGCCGCGATGTGCTGCTCGGCATCGCCGGAGACCGCCGAGACCGCCGAGACCGCCGACACGTCGGCCGGCGGCTGCTGCTGAGCGGGTACCTTCGCCCATTGGCCGATCGAACGCCTGTTCGTACAATTGAGGCATGGGCAACACCGATCCGTGGCGACAACTGAGCGAGCAGTGCCGCGCCGTCGACGCAGTCGGCGATGCCGTCGGTGATCTCGTGCAGCGGGTCGCTGCGACGATCGACGAGGGCCGGGAGCAGGTGACGTCGCCGTCGCCCGATCGACGCGGCGTGGCCCGCGAACTGGCGGCAGCGGCGGCGCGGCTCCGTCACGCGGCCCTTGCGCTGCAGGTCGTGTCGGCGTCACTCGTGGCCGCCGACCAGGCCCACCGGGCCGATGCCGAGACCACCACCCGCAAGTGGCTCGCACGACACGCCGGCCTCTCCCCTCGCGACGCGTCGGTGCTCGCCCGATGCGCGGACACCCTCGACCGGTACTCCCTCGTGCGCCAGGCGTTCCTCGACGGCGATCTCACGGTCGGCCACGTCGACGCCATCGCCTGCATCATCCCGGCTCGCCTCACCGGTGACGCACTGCGAGCGGCGATCGAGATGGTGGCCGAGATCCAGGATCGACTCATCTCGCTCGCCACCGACGACGACCAGTCGCTGAGCATCGCCGAGTACGAGGCGTTCTGCGCACGGGTCCGGCACCGGCTCGACACCGACGGCGCGCCCGATCGCTCCGCCGAGCCGTCGAGGGCGTGGCTGCATCAGCTGTTCAACGGTCGGTGGGCGTTCACCGCCGATCTCTCGGCTGCGGACGGTCCGCTGTGGGCCACGATCCTCGCCGACCACCTGGCCGCCCACCCGTCCGAGCCCGCTGTGTCCGAGGCCGCCGACGAGTCGTGCGAGACATCCGCCGAGTCACCTGCCGAGCCGATGCCGCAGTCCGAGCGCATGGCCATCGCCGCCGGCCGCCTGCTGCTGGCGGGAGCGACAGCCGATGCCCCGGGCCGGGTGGGCGCCTTCATCCACATCGATCTCGACCGGCTGCACCCCGACCCCACGCCCGAGCTCGCCGACCTCCTCACCGATCGCCCGGCACACACCGAGGCCGGCCTCGACATCGACGACGACACGTTCTGGGCGTTGCTCGCCGGCGCCGACGTGACGCCGATCTTCAACCGCAACGGCACCCCGCTCTCCTACGGTCGCACGCGACGCCTCGCACCGCCGATGTTGCGGCGGGCCCTGGCCCACCGCGACCGCACCTGTCGGTTCCCCGGGTGCAACGCCCCACCGAATCGGCTGGAGTTCCACCACCTCGTGCACTGGGAGCACCAGGGCACCACCGATCCGCCGAACCTCGCCGGGCTGTGTTCGTCGCATCACCACGACCATCACGACCGGGGCTGGGCGATCGCCCGCGACACCGACGGCCGGCTCGCGGTGACGCGGCCCACCGGCCAACCGTTCACCGCGCAGCCCGCCTACCTCGATCGGCTGATCGCGCGTCGTCGGGCGGAGCGGCGGGAGATCGTCGCCCGGGTACGAGAATTGCGCTGCACCGATCCGTCATCGAGCGTTGGCGAAGGGTTCATCCCCTGCACCGATCGGCGACGGTCGCCGTCCGTACCGTCCATGGCATGAGGCTCTGGATCGTCCGTCACGGTCGCGCCGTGCGCCGCCGCACCTGGGAGGGGCCGGCCGACCGCCGGCCGCTCGATGCGATGGGTCGTCGGCAGGCCGATGCGCTCGCTGCGATGCTGGCGCTCGACCCGCCCGAGGCGATCATGACCAGCCCCGCCGTGCGATGCCGCGAGACGGTCGTGCCGCTGCACCACGCCAGCAGCGTTCCCATCCGGCTCGAGCGCACCCTGCAGCCCCCCACGAAGCCGGCCGCCGTGGTGGAACTCCTCGGCCGCCTCGCCGACCGCACGCTCCTCTGCACCCACGGCGAGGTCATGACGCCACTGCTGGCAGCGTTGCGCGCCGCCGGCGTCGAGGTGGCGGACGACCTGCGCGACGTCGAGCTCCTGCAGTCGGGCGCGACGTGGGAGCTCGACCTGACGGCGCTGTCGCTCGTGTGCCGGTCGCCGCTCGCGTTGGCTCGCGCTCAGGGCTGAGCCGCCGGCGCGGCGGCCGACACACCGATGCCGTGCTGGGTCTTCTCCCAGTGGAACGGGTCGATGACGAGCTGCACCACCGCCCGCACCGCGGCGATCGAGATCAGCACCCAGTAGAGGGGTGACAGCAGCGCGGCGCCGAGCAGGTGGTCGTGGCGGCGCGTCTGCAGCAGCGTGATCACCCCGAGGTAGATCATCGACAGGTTGCCGGCGACGAGCGACCCGAGCGCGAGGTAGTAGACGACGCTCGGGAAGAGCTGCTCGATGACGCCGGCGCGGGTGGCGAGCCACGCGACGAACATGCCCCAGTAGAAGAGGTTGGCGACGGCCAGCAGCGGGGTGCCCGCCATGAACGTCATGAGGTGCAGCCACCGCCGCAGGCCCAGGTCGCCGATGACGCGTCGTGGGCTGCGGAGGTGCACGACGCTGGTCTGCAGGTAGCCCTTCTGCCAACGCGAGCGCTGCTTCACCCAGTTCACGATGTCGCTGTTCACCTCCTCGGTCGTCACCGAGTCGAGCAGGCCGACACGCATCTCGTGTCGCTGGAGCCGCACGCCGAGGTCGGCGTCCTCGGTCACGTTGTACGGATCCCAGGCGCCGACGGCGTCGAGCGCGTCGCGTCGGAAGTGGTTCGAGGTGCCGCCGAGCGGGACGACGCCGTTGGACAGCGTGATGCCGCCGATGAAGAGCCGGAACCACGTGAGGTACTCCACGACGAACCACTTCGAGAGCAGGTTCTCGCCGCGGTCGTCGAACTCGAGGCGGGCCTGCAGGCAGGCGTACTCCGGCCCCAGTCGATCGAAGGCGACGGCGGCGCGGCGCAGCTGCAGCGGCTCGGGCCGGTCCTCGGCGTCGAAGATCGTGACCAGGTCGCTGTCGGAGCACTGCAGGCCGAAGTTGAGCGCGCGGGGCTTCGTCTGGGGGTCACCTGGCGGCAGCACGATGATGTCGATCGCCAGGTCCGTGGGCGTCAGCACGTCGTAGGCGCGGGCGGCAGCGAGCGTGTCGGGGTCGCCGTGCTCGAGGAGCAACTTCACGACGAGGCGATCGCGTGGGTAGTCGAGCCGTTCGAGCGACGAGATGAGGTGGCCGATCACCTCCGGTTCCTTGTAGGCGGGTACGAGCACGGCGTAGGTCGGGAGCTCGTCGTCGGGCACGGCGAGCGCATCCTCGTCGGTGACCGACACGCCGGCGCCACGGCCGAGCGACACCCGCACGAGCCACAGGCGATGGCCGACGGCCGTGAGGTACACGAACGTGCAGAGCGCCACGATGATGCGCATCGTGAGCTGAGGCCACACGATGAGCGCCGCGAGCACCGCGACGCTCGTCCCGACGAGCACGGCGCGCTGGCGACGCCCGAGCCCGTGCCGCGCACTCTGGCCGGGCGAGACGAGCTCGACCCACCCGAGCCCGTACTCGTTCACCTCGACAGCGGCATCGTGCGGGATCTCGACCACCTGCACGCCACCGTGGGCGGCAGCGACTTCCTCGACAATCGTCACGATCCCCCTCCGTTCGTCCGGGCGGCGAGCTCGGCCGACCTCGCCGCCGAGTCGCGCACCATCTGCTGGGCGAAGCTCACGAGGAACACCCGCGTGCGATCGTTGCGAGCGGACCCTCCGGGCCCGTCGCCCTCGTCGTTGAGCAGTCGGTCGAGGCTGATGCCGAGGCTGCTCGCAAGGCGGTTGCTCGGCTGCGGGGCCGCCACCTGCGCGCCGGTCGAGGTGTTGAACATGAGCACGATCCGCTGGTAGCGGACCCCGTCGGGCGTGCTGACGGGCCAGTGCCAGTACACCGAGTTCCAGGTGATCGGCGTGCTCGGGTCCTTCCAGGTGAGCACGTTGCCCGTGACACCGCTGCCGAGGTCGACCCGCTGCTCGTCGGCGACGTCGTAGCCGTGGAACTTGTAACAGGCCTCCACCCCGAAGTCGTTGAAGGTCTGCACGTCCGACGTCGTGACGACGTCGGCGATGATCGGGATTGATGCGGCGAGCGAGATCGTGCCGGGACCGTCGAACTCGTACCGGGTCCAGTCGCTGTCCTCCCCGAAGAACCGTTGGGTCCAGTCGAAGTGGTCGATGGCCTTGCCCTCGAACCCCTCCATCTCGGTGGCGGTCTGGGCGAAGGCGCCGAGGCGGGGCGTGCCCAGCGCGCCGGCGACCGGGTCGACGACGCGGAGCTGGTCGTCGAGACCACCGGCGACCACGGCGAGCACGAGCACCACCGAGCCCGCAGCCATCCACTTGGTGGCGCCGCGCTCCACGCTCGCCCGCAGCGGAATGGCGCTGTGCCGACGGCCGCCGAGCCGCACACCGAAACGGGGCGCCAGCAGCATCATCGTGGTGACGGCGATCGAGAAGAAGACGAGGCCGATGTAGGGGTGGAACACGTCGATCGCGGTCCGCTCACCCCAGATGTCGCCGACGGCGAAGATCACGAGCACCCGCACGACGTTGACCATCCAGACGAGCGCGGAGCCGACGCCGACCCACGTCAGCTTCGCCCGACGGGTCCCCCGCGACAGCATCGCGGTGGCCGAGGCCACGATGAGGAAGCCGACCAGGCTGTTCGCTCCGGAGCAAGCCGACGCGACCACCACGGTGAACGGTCGGCCGGGGCCGTCCACCGAGAAGGCGCCGTCGCCGCCGGGCACGAACGTGGCCGACCCGAGGATGCCGCTCGTCGACCGGAGCGCCTTCACCGTGAACCCCGTGAACGGCTCGAGGCCGTGCTGCAGCGCGAACTGGTACGGGACGGGCCAGGCGGCGAACAGCCAGAGGATGCCGAGCCGCATCCGGATCAGCGTCCGGCTCCCCAGGATGAGCGCCACGCAACCCGCGGCGAACAGGGGGAGGGTGAGCAGGTCGATGCGCCACACCCAGAAGTAGGTGGAGAGCTGCGTGGGCAGGATCAGCAGCACCAGCACCGGCGCGATCACGAGCGGGACGCCGATGATGCGGTCGAGGTACCGGTCGTGCACCTCGGGCTCCCCCGCCGCCGGGCGGGCCGTGTACCAGCAGATGCCCACGGCGATGAACGGGATGAGACCGAGGTACGCGAGCGGGCTGTCGACGCTCAGCGCCCGCACGAGCGTCGTGAGGGAGTAGTGGTACGCGCCGACCACGGCGACGACGACCACCACGACCCGTGCCGCGAGCGGGAGGAGCGGCGCGGGTCGCGCCGGCGGCGCGACGACGGGCTCGATCAACAGGTCAGTCATGGTCGCCCCTCCGGACGCGTCGGCGGAACAGCACGGCGCCGTTGACGGCCACCACGGCGACGCCCACGCCGACGATCCCCAGCACCGCAGGACTCGACGCCTCGTTCACGACCGGCTCGGGGCTCTCGGTTGCGGCCAGCACTCGCGTCGCCGTGTCCGCCGACCGCCTGCCCGCAGAGTGACCGCGGCTCGTGGTCGCGTCCTCGACCGCCACGTCCGGCAGCTGGGACGCGGATGCGGACGATGGCGCGGGCGCGGTGGTGGTCGTCGTGGTCGTGGTGGTCGCCGCTGCGGCGAGCTCGGTCATCGGCCGGGCGCCGTGGCCCGACACCACGAGGAGGAGCAGCGCGACGACCGGAACGAGCAGCAGGAGCATCCGGGGATCGCGCAACGCGCGCGTGTCGGGCAACCTCATGTCCGCGGCGCGATCTTCACGAGGCGGTAGTGCGTGCCGGGTTCACGGTCGGTGCCCCACTCGCGAACCGAGCGGCCGATCGGGTTGGTTCCCTCGAACACCCCGGGCCACACGTCGCGGACGGCGTCGTAGTAGGGGTTGTCGTTGTCGGGCACGAGCAGGTACTTCACCCCGAAGATGCGCGGGGCCGAGAGCGTCCGCTCGAAGTCGCGGTCGGGGGTCGTGACGAACTGCGTCCGGTGGGTCGAGCTCGCGACGATGAGGAACGAGCTGAAGTCGTCCGAGAGCACCGAGTTGTCGGGCAGGCGCATTGCGTCGATGTCGTGGGCGATGCGCCGCATCTTCTCGACGGTTCGCACGCCGTGTGCCGGCCGGTCGTTGCGGTACGGCCCGGGCAGCGCACGGAGCTGGTCGGCTTCGTCGGCCGTGCCGTACCGGCCGTCCCACATCACGGGCAGCGCGATCAGGCCGGCGGCGACGAACGTCGCGATGGCCGCGGCGCTCGAGGCCCACACGAACCGGGGACGGGTGCCGAGCTCACGGAAGCCGGCGAGCAGGGGGCCCAGCAGCATCACCGCGGCGGGGATGAGCGTGATCGAGAACCGGGCGAACGCGAACGTCGTGCCGGAGTAGGCGGCCGCGAGATTGAAGGCCAGCGGCGTCAGCACCACGACGATCACCGACACCACGCGGGCGAGGCCCCGAGTGCCGAACCAGATGCTCGCGAGGATCAGGACAGCAGCTGCGCCACCGAGGATCGCCGCCTGCGTGAGGAACAGCACGAGCCGGTCGACACCCGACGACACGCCCGCGCCGGCCACGATCGCCGAGTTGCCGTACTGGCTCGTGAACTGGGCGAACGGCTCGCCGATCGTGGTCCACGACCACGCCGCCCACACCGCGATCGCCGAGAACGGGATGAACCCGACCGACGCCGCACACACGAGCCCGCGACGGGCCCGGGCCCGAAGGTCGCCCGGCGAGCGGCGGATGCCCTCGGCGAACACCGCTGCGACGACGAGCAGGATCGACAGCCCGACCTCGTACCGGCTGAGGTACGCCATCGCCAGGGCCAGACCGCAGGCGATGAGGTCGAGCGGCGTCTCCCGCTCCCACCACCGGGCCAGGCGGTTGGCGGCGATCACGAGGAAGCAGAGCATCGAGGCCTCGCTCATGCCGTTCCCTGCGTAGAGGAGCACGAACGGGTGGACGGCGAGGAGGACCGCGACGCAGAGGCGCACGGGCCTCGACACGCCTGACTCCTCGAGCCACTGCCGGACCGACGCGACCATCGTGGCCATGAGCAACGCCGACACGATCGTGCCGGCGAGACCCAGGCTCACGAGCGACGGGAACCAGCGACTGAGGGCGACGAGCGGGATCTGGAACATCGCCGGGAACGGCGGCCACACGAAGCCGATGGACTCGAGGTGGGGATCGCGCCCGGTGACGGTGTTCGCTGCACTCAGCGTCCGCGACATCGCGTCGCCCGAGAGCACGAGGTGGCTGGCGAGCACGTAGGCGCACAGAACGTAGGCGACGGCGACGCCGGCCCACAGTCCCCACCGCTCGAGCCGGCGGGAGGTTGGTCGTTCGAGGAGAGCGGTCATAGCGGGCTGCGACCGAACGTACGGTGCGGGGATTGCCGCCCTGCCAATGACGGGTGTCTCGCAGGTGAACAGTTCCGCACACGCGAAGGGAGCGGCGCATCGGACGCCGCTCCCTCCCTCACATGTGGTGACTGCTGAGCTACGGCGCAACCGTGATGTTGCAGACGCCGCCGTTGGTGCGCTCGATCGTCGGGATCCGCTGGAACCCGTTGTTGGTGATCGTCGCCGTGTTGATGTCGTACAGGCTGGCGTTCGTGTAGTCGCTGGTGATGTGCTGCGACTTCGGCTTGCACATCCACTCGGTGAACGCCCGCACCGCACCCGGCTTGCCCGTGGTGGCGCCGGTGGTGCCACCGGTGCCGTTCGGGGCGACGTCGGCGCTCTTGGTCACGTGGTACACGAAGCGCTTGATCGGGTAGCTGTTGTCGGCGATGGAGCCGTTGCTGATCTCGACGCCGCCGATCGCCATGTAGTCGGCGCTCTGCCGCTTGTAGGCGTAGGTCTTGAGCTCGGCGTACGAGCCCCACCAGATCGAGTTGGCGAGCGTCGTGCCCGGGGCCGGCGTGTCGATGAGCTGCTTCACGTCGTTCTCGAACGGGTAGGCGTTCGTCGACAGCTTCTTGACGCAGGCGCCGGAGTTGGCGTCGAACCCGAGGAACGAGTCCATCGAGGCCTTCGTGCCCGACGACGGGTTCATGCCGTACGGGTAGATCGGCGCCGAGGGCAGCGTGTTGTCGAGCTGGTTCCAGTCGGTGATGGTGCAGTTCCAGATGCCGACGGCCTGGGCCTGCGTGATGTTGAACGGCGTGCGGCCGCCCATCACGACGATGGCGATGCCGTCCTTGGCGTAACCCCAGAACGTGGAGCCGGTCTCACCGGACGTCTTCGGCGGCCGGGACGACCGGGCGAAGTCGACGCTGCCGCGGAGCAGCTCCTTGACGCCCTGCGACGAGCCGACGGGGTACTTGTTCACGACGAGGTCGTGGTCCCAGTTGCCCTTCGTGAAGGTGGACGTCTGGCCGGTGACGACGCAGTCGCCCGAGAGCGGCGCCGTGAAGTTGGGGGCGGTGCCCGTGTCGGCCGTGGCGACGACGCAGCCGTTGGCCGCGTTGTAGGTGAGCGACAGATCGCCCATCACCCGGTAGGTCGTGTCCGACCCCTGGCCGACGATGGTGTCGACCTTGTCGTCCCAGCCGGAGTCGGTGGGAGCCGTGGCCCCGGCGGCGACGCCGGAGACACCGATGAGGGTGGCGGTGAGCGAGAGCCCGACCACCATCTTGCGCATGAGCTTCATTGGTTCGTCCTGTTCTTTCGTGGATCGGTTCAGACGTTCAGGGAGCGGCGGCGGCGCTGCACACCGACGGCGAGGAGGGCGACACCGCCGGCCACGATGGGCAGGAAGATCACGCTGGACGACTCGGGCACGACGGGATCGGGGTTGCCCGGGACGGTCGTGGTGGTGGTCGTCGACGTGTCGTCGGAGATCGTGAAGGGGATCGTGTGGGCGTAGGTCGTGTCCGACTCGCTGTCCGAGGCCACACGGATGTAGCAGGTGGTCAGCTTCTCGACGCCCTGGGGAGCCGTGTCGCCGGGTGCGTAGCAGCCCCAGCCGGAGTCGCCGTCGGGGTTCTCGCCGCGGAAGAGCTTGACGGCCTTGCTGCCGGCGCCGTTCGTCTGGAAGGCAGCGCTGACGATGACCTCGCTGATCGCCGAGCACGAGTCGCCGAAGCTCACGAACTGCGGGTCGCTCTGGGGGCGGCGGCAGATCGAGATGTAGACGGGCTTGCCGGTCTGCATCGCCGACCAGTCGACGGTCGCGGCGTTGGTCTTCCAGGTGAACCCGGCCGCACCGATCGCCGGGATCGGCACCGGGTTCGGGGTGACCGAACCCGTGCCCGAGGCGCCCGCGGAACCGGCGACCACGCCGAGCCCCATCGCGGCCACCCCGAAGGCAACCATCATCTTTCGTAGCATTCAACTCTCCCTTGGAGTAGGTAATTTGGTGATTTGGCACACGGGAATCATCGAGCAAACCGCTGCCCGCATTCTCCATTGATCAAGATGGCTATTCCGCCGCCTCGAGGTCACTCTCGACGACTTCTCCGAGCGACACAAGGGCTCCGAGCGCTTGTTCCACCAGTGTTGGAGCGGCGTTCACCTGCCAGGAACGGCGAGTGTTCAGAACGTCACTGGCAGCAGTGAATCTCCAATGACGAAACCAACAATCATGAGAAGAGATACGATCGGAACGACCACTTTGGCGATCGTGACGACCTGATAACTCAGCGAGAGACGGCGCATGCCGACGACCGCTGCGACCACCGAACCGCCGAGCAGCACGAGGGCGGCGATCGTTCCGAGCGCACCCGTCGAGCGCTCGTCGAGCGAGTCGGCGCCGAGCCGGAGACGGGCACGTGGAGACGTCGTGGCCGGCGGATCGGCGTCGGCCGTCGCGACCACCACGAGACGCCTCGTCGGACGGCCGTCGCTCGTCACCAACGTGATGCGGTCCGACGTGGAGCGCAACGGCGAGGCGTTGTCGGTGGAGGTCCGGTAGACCGACGTCACCGTGTAGGCCCGCACGATCCCACCTCGCGACTTCGCGACGACGGCGCTCCCCTTGGTGAGCTCGCCGAGCCGGCCGAACGGTCCACCGAACCGGGTGCGCCGGCCGAGCACGACCACGTTGCCGCCGTCGCCGAGGTTCGCCGTGCCGATCACCCGGCCCGGGCCCCCGCGCAGCTCCTCGCTGCTCGCTCCCTCGGCGACCACGACGTTCACCCCGATGTCGGGGATCTGCAGCAGCAGTGCGGCCTCGCCGGCGGTGATGTGGGCGTCGGGCGTCTGCATGTCGAAGGCCAGGTGGCGTTGGCGCTGCGACTCCATGAGCAGGCCGACGAGCTGCGAGAGCACGAGCGCCGCGACGATCGACACCACGGCGATGCCGACCACCCGACGCCGGCGACGGAGCGCGGCGCGCTGCACCTCGGGCGCCGGCGCCACCGGTTCGGGCGGCGGAGCGGGAATCGTGAACTCCGGCTCGATGAGCGTGGCGGTCATGCCGGCCTCCGGCGGCGACCGAGGCCGCCCGCGAGCAGCAGGCAGGCACCGCCGAGGAGCATCGTGCTCAGCCGGTCGAGCGCGCCGCGTCCGTCGGACGGCGGGCGGAGCGGCAAGGACACCGAGGCGAGCTTCGGTGCGATCGGGGCGGTCGGGGAATCGGTCGTCGCTCCCGTCTCGGCAACGGGGGTGTCGTCGGCGCCCGACGGCAGAGAGGAGCTCGGGCCGATCGCGGTGGGCTCGTCGTCGTACGACCGCGACGACGAGGACGGCCGAGCGGTCCCGGTGGTGCTCGACCCGGCCACCCGCGTCGCCACGGTCGTCGACGTCGTGGTGACCGCCGGCGCGGGATCGGAGACCGGAGCGCACACGGTGAACGAGCCGACGGGCATCGTCGCGCCAGCCGGCCAGAGCGGGCCACCGTCCGCCGCCGCGATCACCTTGCGGTCGGAGCCCGTGCAGTTGCCGGCCACGATCGCGTCAGCGGCGGTGAGCGCCTCGCTCACGAGCTTCTCCGACAGGCGCCCCTCGCCGACGGTGTCCGACGCGCTCTGCCCCACGGTGACCGCGTAGCGGATCAGGGTCGCGACGGCATTGGTGCGATCGACGCCCAACCCGCTCGCCGGCGCGTAGAGGCGGTTGACCCAGACGAGGGGGTAGGCGCCGGGGATCGCGGTGTGCATCGCCGCCAGCGGCTGACCGTCACCCTTGTCGACGGCCAGCGAGATCGCCTGCGGCGTCGGCCCGACCCACTCCCCCGCCGCGTTCTGGATCTCCGGGATGAACAACGGCGTGCCGGGATAGTTCGCCTTCTGGTTCAACGCCTCCGAGACCGGCGTGGCCGCGATCACACCACCGAGCGGGATCACGCCCTCCTTCGGGTTCTGCCAGCCGGCCACGAGGTTGGCCGTGTTCACGGACCCGGTGCGGGAGCCGGTGCTGAGGAACGGCCAGCTCTCGGAGATCTGGAACGCGTCGAGCTTCGACTCGGCCACCTTCAGGAGGAACTCCTGCGGCGCGTACTGCTGGGTGAACTGCAGCATGAAGAAGTTGGTGGCCGACGGGTCGCTGCGCACCAGCGGGGCGGTCGGGTTGATCGGCGGCACCATCACCGAACCCGCCGGGAGGAAGGACTTGTTCGCCGCCACGAAGTCCGGGTCGACCCAGTTGTAGTAGCCGCGGTCGAGGAGGATCCTCGCAAGGGTCGTGTCGGGAAGGCGAAGCGTCCCCGTGTAGGGGGCGAAGGTGCCCTCCTCGGGGTCGTCGGGGTCCTGCGTGAACGTCTGCAGCCCCTGCGAGTACGGGCCCGACATGAGCAGCGCCGCGGACGCCACCGAGAACGGCGCCGAGATCACCGACACCTTCCGCTCGGCGAGCTTGGCCGTGTCGTCGGCCGTCAGCGGCACGCCCGACACCACGAAGTCGGCGTCGCCGCGGGCGAAGATCTGCCGCCCGTCGCGGTCGCCCTTGGCCAGGTAGGACAGATCGGTGGCCTGCCTGCTCGAGTACAGCGCGGTCTTCCAGAGGTTCATCTGGTTGTTGACCGACCAGGCGCCGGTGCCGGTGAGCTCGACCCGCTCGCCGGTGTCCTGCGCGCCGGACGCCGACGTGACGAAGGTCGACGCCATCAGGACGATGCCGGCGATGCCGAGGGCCCGCCGCCTCACGCGAGCGCCCTCCCGAACCGTGCGAGGGCGACGAGGCCCGCGCCGATGGCGAAGTACCACAGCGTCTCCTTGTCCGAGATGGGGTCGTTCGTGCCGGGCGCCGTCCTCTTGCCGGCCGCCGACGCGGACGCGCCGGCGGCGAGCTGTCCGGCGTCGAGCCGCACCCGTCCGTCGGCGCCGCGGGTGACGCTCGCCCCGGCGACCTCGGTAGCCGCCGCGGCGGATGCGGCAGGGCCCGCTGCTGCCGCAGCGCCGGATGCGGGCGCCGCACCTGCGGCCGCCACCGGTGGTGTCGCCCCGGCAGCGACCGCGCCGGCGGTCGCTCCGGGAACGATCTTCGACGTGTCGATGGCGCGGGGCGGAGGCGGCGCGCCCTGGAGGTCGGTGGGGCGCGGTCCGGCACCGGGGATGCGCGCGATCTGGTCGAGCGCGAGGTTCACGAGCACCGTCGACAGGCGCGCGTAGCCGAGCGACTCGGCGCGCTTCTGGCCGGCGGTCACCGCGTAGTTCAGGAACGTCGACAGCGTCGCGCCCTTCGCCGGGTCGAAGCCGGTCGTCTGGGCGATCACGTAGCTGTACGAGGACGGGAAGTAGGCCTTCGGGTCGCCCGCCAGGTAGTCGAGGTCGAACGTGCCGTCGGCCCGCCCCGTGGCGAAGCCCAGAGCCACGGTCACGTTCGGGGAGTCCGGCGCGTTGTACACGCCGGCCGAGTTGCGCACGAGCGCGTTGGGGAAGCCCCGCTCCTTCGCGAACCCCGCCTCGACGTAGGTGATGGTGGACTTCCCGGCCACGTCGTTGGCGACGGTGTTCGCGACGCCGTCCGACGCGAACGCGACGCCCACCGCCCCGTAGCCACTGGGCCACTGGCTGGTGGGGGCGCCGGCGCTGAAGTCCGACGACGCGGTGCTCGGCGCGACCGCCTTCACGAGGCCGATGAACTTCGACCACACCGCCGGCGCCGTCGAGATGCAGAACTCGCTGAGCACGTACGACGTGCCCGACCCGTCGGAGCGGGCGACGGGTCGCACCCGGTCGTGCGGGAGGGGCACGCCCGGGTTGTCGGCGACGAGTCCCGGATCGTCCCAGTAGATCTCGTCCTCGGTGAACACACGGCACACCGACTCCTGGCTCAGGCGCAGGTTGGTGATGCGGCGTCCGTCGAGGCCGATCACGTTGTACATGAACCCGAGGCCGCCTGCGCTCACCGGGACGTACACGAAGTTCCGTCGCGGCGACTTGGCGAGCTGGTCCATCTCCTCGGGCTGGAAGGGGATGTCGCTCACGCCGTAGTCGAGCTGGCCGGCGAGGTACTTCTGACGGCCGAAGGTCGATCCGGCGGCCTGGTAGTCGATCGAGAGGTTGTAGGGCGGACCCGACACGTCGGCACGCCACTGCTCCAGCTCGAGCTGGGGGAACGAGGCCCCGCCGCCCGTCACCTTCGCGCCGGCCGCCGACGCGGGCGAGACGTCGACGGTCACCGCCAGGACCGCCACGGCGGCGACGGCGAACGCCCAGCGCGGGATCATCCGAACTGCCCGCTGACGTAGGCGAGGGTTCGGTCGTGACGCGGCGCGCTGAAGATCTGCTCGGTCGCGCCCGCCTCGAAGATGCGACCCGGCTCGCCGAGACGGTCGACGAGGAAGAACGCGCACTGGTCCGACACGCGCTGCGCCTGCTGCATGTTGTGGGTGACGATCACGATCGTCACGTCGTGGCTGAGCTCGCGGATCGTCTCCTCGATCACGCGTGTGGAGATCGGGTCGAGCGCCGAGCAGGGCTCGTCCATCAGGAGCACCGACGGGCGCACGGCGAGGGCTCGCGCGATGCACAGGCGCTGCTGCTGTCCGCCGGAGAGCCCCATGCCGCCGTCGTCGAGGCGGTCCTTCACCTCGTCCCACAGGCCCGCGCCGCGCAGCGAGGTCTCCACGAGCTCGTCGCCGGACCCGGTGTGGGTGCCCGTGAGCTTGAGCCCGGCCAGCACGTTGTCGCGGATGCTCATCGCCGGGAAGGGGTTCGGCTTCTGGAACACCATGCCGATGCGGTTGCGCACCGCGCTCGGCGACGCGTCGGCGCTGTAGATGTCGTCGCCGTCGAGCTCGATGGAGCCGCCCAGCTCGGCGCCGGGCACGAGCTCGTGCATGCGGTTGAGCGTGCGGAGGAAGGTCGACTTGCCGCAGCCCGACGGCCCGATGAGCGCCGTCACCCGGCCGGGCGGCATGTCGAGCGAGCACTGCTCGAGCACCTTGCGGCCACTGAACCAGGCGCTCACCCGGCTCGCCGTGAGGTGGCCGCCGCGCGCGATCACCTCGGGCACGTAGGGAGGGGGCATCAGCTGCGTCATCGGGAACCTCGGGTGAGTCGGGCGCCGCGGTTGGAGATCGCACGGGCGATGGTGAACAGCACGAGGACGAGCGCGACCAGCACCAGGGCGCCGGTCCACGCACGCTGGATCTGCACGGCGTTCGGCTGCTTCAGGAGCGACCACACGAAGAGCGGCAGGTCGCTCTGCGGCGCGTGGAACGGGCTGTAGTTGGTGGACGCCGAGCCGAAGGCCGTGAGCAGGACGGGCGCTGTCTCGCCCACGACCCGGGCCACGCCGAGGATCGCCGCGGTGACGAGACCGCTCCGCGCCGTCGGCAGGACGACCTTGAGGATGGTGCGCCACTCCGGTGCGCCGAGCGCGAGCGACGCCTCCCGCAGCGAGCCGGGCACGATGCGCAGCATCTCCTCCGCGCTCCGGGTGACGAACGGGAGCATCACCACGGTGAGCGCCATCGACGCGGCCACGCCGCTGAACCCCTGCTTGCCGATGATCGGCAGGTCGGGCGAGACCCACACCGTGTAGACGAGCAGACCGGCGACGACGGACGGGATGCCGCTCATCGCGTCGACGACGAACCGCACGACCGAGGCCAGGCGTCCACGCATCTCGTTGAGGTAGATCGCGGTGAGGATGCCGACCGGCACGCTGACGGCCGTGGCCAGGCCGGTCTGCTGCAGCGTTCCGACGACGGCGTGGAACGCGCCGCCACCGGGGTTGAGCGGGCCGACGTCGCCCATGTCGTCGGTGAAGAAGCCGACGCTCAGCCCCGGGATGCCCTTCGCCGCGACGTACAGGATCATCCAACCGAGGATCGACATGGCGAACAGACCGCTCGACCACACCAACGACGTCACGAGCCGGTCGGTGGCGACCACCGAGCCGGCGCGATCGCGGACGAGGAGCCACTGGGCGACCGAGAAGCCGACGCACCCCCACACCGCGAGCGTGAGCGGGTTCGTCCAGTCCATGACGACCGACAGCACGATCGCCAGCGAGACCCCGGACGCGAACGCGACGGCCATCTCGAACAGGTCGGTGCGTCCGAGGTTGCGGACCGACCGGGGTTGATCGACGTCGAGCAGGGTCACGCCGCGCTCCTGGCCTTCGCCACGATGCGACGGGCGACGAGGTTCACGACGAGCGTGACGACGAAGAGGACGAGGCCCGCCGCCACCAGCGCGCTGGTCTCCAGGCCCTGCGCCTCGGGGAACCGCGTGACGATGAGCTGGGAGATCGACCCGCCGCCCTCGGTGAGGGGCCGCCAGTTCGGCTGGTAGCTCAGGCTCACGATGATCGTGATGGCGATCGTCTCGCCGAGCGCCCGACCGAAGCCGAGCAGGGTCGCACCGACGATGCCGGAACGGGAGAACGGGAAGATGACCGAGCGGATCATCCCCCACCGCGTCCCGCCCAGTGCGAGCGCTCCCTCGCACTGCTCACGCGGGGCCTGCGACATCACGTCCCGGCTCACCGACGTGACGATCGGGAGGATCATGAACCCCACGACGATGCCGGCGATGAACGGCGAGCGCGTGAGCCGCTCGCCCTCGAACACCCGGAAGAACGGGAACGCGCTCAGGTGGTCGGCGAAGAACTGGGCGATGCCCACGATGTGGCTCTGGAGCACGAAGAAGCCCCACATGCCGAACACCAACGACGGCATCGCGGCGAGGAGATCGACGGCGCCGGTGAGCAGCCGTCGAAGCCGCATCGGCGCGTACTCGTTGATGAACAGGGAGAGCCCGAGGCCGAGTGGGACGGCCACCATCAACCCGACGAGCGCGACGATCATCGTGCCCGCGAGCACGCCGAACACGCCGAACTCGCCCACGCTCGGGTTCCACACGCTGTGGCTGAAGAACTCGGTCACGCCGGTGGTGCGGAACGCACGAAGCGCCACCAGCGTGAGGAACAGCGCCGTCGAGCAGATGATGAGGAGCGACACCGACGCCGCCGACAGGGTGATGCCGCGGAACACTCGGTCGCCACGCGATCGCTGCTGGCGGATGGGCCGCGGCGCATCCTCGGGAGCGCCCGCGACGAAGGGTGCGGTCATCGTCGGGGGCGCCATGGGCGACCACGCTCGTCGGCCGAGGTGACGGCCACCGAGTCACCCGCTGAACGGGAGGTGAACTTCTGCCGAGTTGTCGACGACGCGGTGCGTCAGGGTGCGTTCAGGGTGCAGTTCTGCGTCACGGGCGCGGTCTGGCCCGAGGCGACCGACACGTCGGGCTCGTCGCACATCAGGTACGCCGGCGGAGCGGAGGCGGCGACGGTGTAGGTGCCCGCGGGCACGTCGATCGACGCGTGGCCGTCGACGCCGCTCGTCGCCGTCGCGACGACGGCACGGTGCTGGCGCACCTCGACGGTGCGGCTCACGAGGTTCGTGTGACAGAAGGGCTCGCCCGGGGGCGGGATCGTGCCGCCGCACACCGTCTGCTCGGTGGTCACGTCGATGCGCGTCGTCGCCGGGGCGTCGGGCACGCAGGCCACTGCCACGGCGCAGGCGATCGCCGCGACGAGGACGGCCGCGCTACACCTGCGGCCAGAGGTTGAGCGTCGCGTGGATTCCCCCATCGGCGGAGAGTACCTCTCCGGTCAGGGCGCTCGCCGCGTCGCTCGCGAGGAAGGCGACGACGGCGGCCACCTCCTCGGGCGTGCTCAGACGGCGCGTGGGGATGAGGCCGAGCACGGCGTCCGCGACGCCGGGTTTCGCGAGGTTCTCGCGCCACATCTCGGTCTCGACCACACCGGGCGCGACCGCGTTGACCCGCACGCCCGCCGGACCGAACTCCATGGCGAGCGATCGCGTCATCCCGTCCAGCGCGGCCTTCGTGGCGGCGTACGCGCTGCGACGCGGCGCGCCCCGCAGCCCGCTCACCGAGCTGATGTTCACGATCGAGCCGGAGCCGGCGGCCACCATCGCCGGGATGGCACGCGCACAGGTGAGCAGGGCGGCGCGGACGTTGACGGCGAAGAGGAGATCGATCTCCGACGCGGTCACCTCGTCTGAGCTCTTGCGGAGCGCGAGGCCGGCGTTGTTCACCAGCACGTCGAAGCGCCCGTCGAACGCATCGAGTGCCGCAGCGACGACCTCGGTGGGGGCGTCGGGATCGGACAGGTCGGCGACGAGCGTGACGGGATCGTTCGCGAGGGTGGCGGCGACCTCGTCGAGCTCGGCAGCGGTGCGGGCGACGAGCGCCACGCGATGGCCCGACGCGTCGAGCGCCCGGGCGATCGCCGCCCCGATGCCGCGACCGGCGCCGGTGACGAGGGCGGTGCGAGTGGTCATCGGGGGAGCCTAGGACCAGTAACGGGAATCCGGGTCCGGGAAGTTGTCGCCGTCGACGTCGCGATGGGGGCTCGTGAGATGACCCCTCGGCATCACGCAGATGCGCGGGTGCCCGTCGAGGATCTCCCCCTGCCAGAGGCCGCACACCCGGTAGCCGTACTCGATCGTGCGCCGGCGGCGTTCGGCGACGGCGTCGCGTTCGGTGACGATGTCCCCCTCGGTCGACATGTGCGGAGCCTGCCCCTGCGAGGTGTCCCCGACGTGACGCGCCGGTGGCGTCGTCGTGAATTCAGTCCCGGGCCGCGCTGCCGGCGTACATGAAGCCCGACACCTTGGGGCCGGCGATGGTGAAGGTCGCCACGTGGTCGAGGTCGAAGCCGGCGTCGCGGATGAGGTCGTCGTGGCGGCGGTCGAGGTGACAGCCGCCGGCGATCCGCTGCTGCAACCCGTCGAGCCGGTGCTGGCGACGAGCGATCCTCGGGTCGTCGGACAGTCCGTGCTCGAGGAAGTACAGACGGCCGCCGGGGCGGAGCACCCGCCGGATCTCGGCGAGCGCGGCGGCGACATCCGGGATCGTGCAGAGGGTCCAGGTGCTGACGGCGTTGTCCACCGACTCGTCGGGCAGCGGCAAGGTCTGGCCGTCGAGTCCGACGAACTCGACCGGCACGCGGGCCGCCGCGAGGCGCTTCCGCGCGAGCTTGCGACCGACGGTGGCCGGGTCGACGGCGAGCACCTTCGTGACCTCCGCCGGGTAGTGCTCGAGATTCGTGCCAGACCCGAACCCGACCTCCAGCACCTCGCCGGACACCCCCTCGAGCGCCCGCGCCCGGAGCTTGCCCATCGCCGCGTTGCCGAGCATCAGATCGATCGCCCGGGGCAGCACCTGCTCCTCGTAGAAGCCCATGCGAAGAGCCTCCCACAGGCGTCGGGGGTAGGCTCGCACGACCGAGCACGCAGCGGAGTCCCATGAAGATCCCCATCGAGAAGTTCCAGGAGCAGGGCGGTCGCATCGTCACCGACGACCTGGACTTCGAGTCGTTCCGATCCGATCCCCTGCCGGAGAACGTGCTGCGCTGCATCGAGTACATGCACGACATCGAGTACCAGACGGTGCTGTACACCCGCGAGCTGCTCATGACGCCGGCGTGGAAGGACCCGCAGTTCACGGCCTTCGTGACCCTCTGGAACTACGAGGAGTACTGGCACGGACAGGCGCTCGGTCGGGTGCTCGAGATGCACGACCGGCCCGCGCACGACGAGCGCCTCGTCGCGATGCGTGAGTTCGGCAAGCGGTATCTCTTCTGGAGTCCCGCCATCTTCTGGCTGCTCGGCCACGGCGTGCGCCGCTTCCCCGCGGTGCACATGACGTGGGGCGCCATCCAGGAGTGGACGGCGAACGCCGCGTACAACCGCCTCGGCCAGCTCGCCGGCCACCCGACGCTCAGCGAGCTGCTCGGCCGCATCATGCGGCAGGAGGGTCGCCACGCCGGCTTCTACTCGGCCTGGGCCCGCGACCTGCTCGAGGACGACCGGCGTTCGCAGTGGGTCACCCGGCAGTTCCTCACCCGCCAGTGGGACATCGTCGGCAACGGCGACGTGCCGCGGAGCGAGACGGCGTTCGTCGGGGCACTGCTGTTCGGCACCGGCGACGGTCACGAGCTCGTCGACCGCATCGAGCAGCGCATCGACATGCTGCCCGGACTGTCGGGACTCAACCTGGTTCGGTCCGCGATCGCGCAGGCGAAGCTGGAGTACGTGGCCGCGGAGGGCGACCTGCCGGTCGTCGCGAGCGTCTCCGCCGCGTGACCGACGCGGCCGAGCGCCCCGCCTCGGCGTGGGCCCCGCTCCGCATCCACATCTTCCGCTGGCTGTGGCTCGCGAGCACGGTCTCCAACGTCGGCACCTTCATGCACAACGTCGGGGCAGCGTGGTTGATGACCGACCTGACGAGGTCGCCGACGCTCATCTCGCTCCTCCAGACGGTGTACGCCGCGCCGGGCTTCCTGCTCGCGCTCCCCGCCGGCGCGCTCGCGGACGTCGTCGACCGGCGCCGCATGCTGCTGATCTCGCAGTCGTTCATGCTCGCCGTGGCCGCCGTGCTCGGCGTCCTGACGCTCACCGACCGAACCACCACCACCTGGTTGCTCGTGCTCACGTTCCTGCTGTCCGTGGGCGGCACGGTCAACATGCCCGCCTGGACCTCGCTCACGCCCGAGCTCGTGCCGCCGGACCAGCTGCCTCAGGCGGTGGCGCTGAACTCGATCTCGATGAACCTCGCGCAGTCGGTCGGGCCCGCCATCGCCGGCGTCATCATCGCGGCGTCGGGCTCGGGCGCCGTGTTCCTCATCAACGCGGCCTCGTTCGTCGCGGTCGTCACGGTCATCGCGACCTGGCGACGCGACGCGCCCGAGGCCGGGCTGCCGGCCGAGCACGTCGCCTCGGCGATCCGCACCGGCCTGCGGTACACGCGCCACTCGCCCTCACTGCTCGTGCTGCTGGGGCGGCTCGCGTTGTTCGTCGCGTTCTCGAGCTCGCTCACCGCGCTGCTGCCGCTGCTCGCCCGGACGCGCCTCGGCGTCACCGCCGGCGGCTTCGGCCTGCTCGAGGCGGCGCTCGGAGTGGGCGCCGTCGCGATGGCGTCCGTGCTCCCGCGTCTCCGCAAGCGGCTCGGGCCCGACGGGGTGATCCTCGCCGGCTCCGTCGCGTACGGCGTCGGTCTCGTGGTGGTCGCGCACAGCCGGGTGCTGCCGCTCGCCTGCACCGGGCTCGCGCTCGTCGGGGCGGCGGCGATCGTCGTGATGACCACCGTGTTCGCCACGCTGCAGGGCATCCTGCCGGCGTGGGTGCGGGGCCGCGGGCTCGCCGTGGCGATGCTCACGGTGTGGCTGGTCACGGCCCCCGCCTCCTACCTCTGGGGCACGCTCGCACAGGCCATCGGCGTCACCCCGGCGCTGTCGGTCGCCGCCGCCGGCGTCGCAGCGGTGGCGTTCGTCGTCGCCCGGCCACTCACCATCGCCGAGTACGCGGAGATCGACATCACACCGGTGCCGCTGGCCATGCCGACCGTGGCGTGCGAGCCGGCGGCCGTCGACGGGCCGGTGCTGGTGACGGTCGAGTGGATGGTCGACCCGCACCGCGCCGACGAGTTCGAGCTGGCCATGCGGGCGGTGCGCCGGCACCGGCGGCGTGACGGAGCGATGACGTGGGGGTTGTTCCACGATCTGGCCGTGCCCGGCCGAATGCTGGAGTCGTTCACCGTCGCGTCGTGGGCCGAGCACGAGCGTCAGCACGAGCGCTCCGTCGCGACCGACGTGGCGGAGGAGGCAGCGGCGCGCGGCATGGTGATCGACGGCGGGCCCACCGTCACCCACCTCGTAGCGGCGCGACGGCGGGTTCACGACTGAGCGCCGGGTGCCGATAGACCACCCATGAGCTTCGTCAACAGGTCGCGTCGACTCGGCGAGCGCCACGCGGTGCTCGGCGTCGTCGTCGACTGGAACACCGGTGGTCGCCGCCGTCCGGGGTTCGGCCGACGGGCGTTCGAGGAGGCCGACGTGATCGACGTCTCGGTCACCGGCGCACAGCTGCTGGCGCCCCGCGACGAACGCATCCGCGTGAACCAGCACCTCACGATCGTTGCCGCCGGCGCGCTCGGGACGGTGCGGGTCCGCCGCGTCGCCGACCTCGTCAACGGCCGCCTGTCGGTGTACGGCGTCGAGTTCTCGGGGCTCGAGCCGGCACTCGAAGCGCTGATGTTCAGCCAGATCGCCGGTCGCTGAGAGCCCCCGCGATCCGCCGGTAGAGCTCGGTGACGCGCGACGCCATCACCGGCGCGGAGAACTCCGCCTCGGCGCGGGCGCGTCCTGCTGCGCCCATCCTCGCCGCCAGCGCCCGGTCGTTCGCGAGCTGTCGCAGGCGGTCGACGAGCTCGGGCACGTCGTCGACGAGGAATCCGGTCTCGCCGTCGACGACGAGCTCGGTGACGCCGCCCACCGCCGTCGCCACCACCGGCAGGCCGGCGCCCATCGCCTCGACGATGCTCAGGCCGAATCCCTCGTAGGACGACGTGGACACCAGCACGTCGGCGGCCCGCAACACGGCGACCAGGTCGTCGTCGTCCACTGCTCCGAGGAACATCACCCGGTCGCCGACGCCCATCGAGGCGGCATGCTGTTCGAGCGCGTCGCGCTCCTCTCCCGGCCCCGCGATCCCCGGTCCCACGACGAGCAGCACCGCGTCGACGTCCGTCAGAGCGGCGATCGCGTCGATGGCCCGGTCGAGCCGCTTGGTCGGCACGAGTCGCCCGACCGCGATGACGACGAACGCCTCCGGCCCGAGGCCGTGACGTGAGCGCACCGACGCGGCGCCCTCCCGGACGTCGACGTCGGAGAGCTCGGCCGCGAGCGGGAAGCGGACGAGGCGTCGGGCCGGCAGGTCGGCGTGTCGCCGGATCTCCTCCTCCACGGAGGACGAGTGGCAGAGGACCGTGACCCTCCGGAGGCGCACCCACCACCACTCGAGGGCGTCGGTCCACCGGTCGTGACGGCCCGAGCCGGGCGCGTCGTGCACCTCGAGCAGGAACGGCGTCCGCGGCATGAGGACGCTGGCGAGGAACCCCATCCAGGCCGTGCCGCTGTGGACGTGCACGCAGTCGGGACGGATCCGCAGCAGTGCGACGGTCGTCGTCCAGCTGCACCGCAACCGCACCATCGCTCCGAGGCCGTCCGCCAGGGCGATCGTCCCCGGGTGCTGCACCACCGGCAGCTCGTCGATCCGATCGTCCGGCAGCCGGGGCCGTGCGGTCACCAGGTGCGTCTCGACCGCCTGGGGATCGACGTTCGTGGCGACCTGGCGCACGACCGTCTCGACGCCACCGCGGGTCCCGATCCTCCACACCACCTGGGCGATGCGGAGGGGACGGGGCGACACGACCTCACGGTACCGCCCGGGCTACTGCGGGATGTCGACGTAGATCGTGGACAGCGGGATCGTGATCGGCGGCAGCGGGATCACCAGGCCGAACAGGCCGGGCAGCTCGAGGCCGACCCCGTTGATCGTGAACGACGGGTCGGACAGCACCAGCTGCCGGGTCTGCAGGTTGATGAGCGCGGCCTGCACCTTCACCGTCGCCGGGATGATGAGGTTCACGTTCGTCGTGATGTTGAGCGGGCCACAGCCCAGGCCCAGGGCCGGCAGGCCGACCTTCGTCTGCGGGATGCTCACCACCACGTTGGGCACGCCCACCGTCGACTTCGACGTGTCGATGAGGATTCCGGGGATCGTCACCGTGGCGCCGACGATCTGGAACGACGGCGGGTAGTAGCTGATGTTGCAGAACAGCACCGGGATGACCGTGGGCGGAGCGGTCGTGCCGATCGGCGGGAGCGGGATGGTGACCGGACCGAAGGGGATCAGCGTTCCCCCACCCGACTGCGGGACGCACGCCCCGCCGACCACCGTCGCCACCGCGACGAGACCGGCCAGCTTCATCCGCAAACGACGCGTACTCACCTTGGTCGACATGCTCAGCACTCCCCCACTCGTGTTGGCGAACCTGTACCCCCTCTCAGGGAGGTTCAGTCATATGGTGCACCACCATGACCTCCGACCTGACCGAAACCGCCGTCACCGTCGGGCGGGGTGCACCCGACCCGGTGGCGATCGCCCGCTGGAGCGAGCTGGCCGAGGACGCGCCCGTCGGCGTCGTCGTCGACGGGCTCGATCTCGTCGTGATCCGTCGCGGCGGCGCGCCGAACGTGCTGTACGGGCGCTGCGCGCACCGCGGCGCGCTTCTCGCCGACGGCACGGTGCGCGGGCCCGACATCGTGTGCGGCATCCACGGCTGGGACTACCGCATCGACACTGGCGTGAGCGCCTACGACGACTCCCAGACGATCCAGCGGTTCACGAGCTGGCTCGACGGCGACGACGTCAAGGTGGACCGCAAGGAGATCGAGGCGTATGTCGGTCGCCATCCCCAGTCGTTCGACTCGCACGGGTACGGCGACAGCGAGGCCATGGGCGCGTTCGCCGACGCACACCTCACTCCCGAGGAGCCCTACGTCGAGTTCATCCACGAGCTCGCACAGCACGGGCTGACCACGTGGGGCCATCACGGGCCGACCGCCGCCATGGGCGTCCCCCGCGATCTGCTGCCGAGCTGGGACTCGATCCAGTTCGTGACGGCCCAGCTCGCCACGCTGCCCCTGCTCGACGACGAGCCGGTCGGAACCGACGTGGTGATCGGGCCGAACGCGACGCGGCCGCTGCGGCTCGACATCCCGATCTTCGTCACCGACATGAGCTTCGGCGCCCTGTCGCTGGAGGCGAAGGTGGCGCTCGCCCGGGGCGCGGAGCTCGCCGGCACCGGCATCTGCTCGGGCGAGGGCGGCATGCTGCCCGAGGAGCAGGCGGAGAACAGCCGCTACTTCTACGAGCTGGCGTCGGCCCGATTCGGATGGTCGTGGGACGTGCTCGACCGCGTGCAGGCGTTCCACTTCAAGGGCGGACAGGGGGCGAAGACCGGCACCGGCGGCCACCTGCCGGGCCACAAGGTGACGGGTCGCATCGCCGAGGTCCGCGGATTGCCCGAGGGGACGGCGGCCATCTCGCCGGCGCGGTTCCCCGACTGGGACTCGCCCTCGCAGTTCCGTGAGTTCGCGGACGAGGTCCGCCAGCGGTCCGGCGGCATCCCCATCGGCTACAAGTTGAGCGCCCAGCACATCGAGGCCGACATCGACGCGGCCCTGGCGGTGGGCGTCGACTACATCATCCTCGACGGCCGGGGCGGTGGCACCGGCGCAGCACCGACGATCTTCCGCGACAACATCTCGGTGCCCACCATCCCGGCGCTCGCCCGTGCCCGTCGTCATCTGGACAGCTCGGGTCGCGGCGACGTGACGCTCGTCTCGACGGGTGGCCTGCGCACGCCGGCCGACATCGCCAAGGCGCTGGCGCTCGGCGCCGACGCCGTGGCCATCGCGAACTCGGCGATCCAGGCGATCGGCTGCGTCGGCATGCGCGCGTGCCACACCAACAACTGCCCGGTCGGCATCGCCACCCAGCAGCCGCACCTCCGTGCCCGCCTCCCGATCGACGACGCGGCACGACGGCTCGACCGCTTCCTCCGGGCCAGCGTCGAGCTGCTGGGCGTGCTCGCCCGAGCCTGCGGTCACGACCACCTCGACCAGTTCGACGTCTCCGACCTCACGACGTTCGATCGGGACATGGCCTACCTCACCGGCATCTCCTACGGAGGGGTGGTGGCGCTGTGAGCGAGATGGAATGGCACCGAGTGGGCGGACCGGACGCGCTCGAGGAGGGTCGGGTCCGCACCGTCGTCGCCGGCAACCGGTCGATCGCGCTCACGCGGTGCGGCGGCAGGTACGGCGCGCTCGACAACCACTGTCCCCACCAGGGCGGTCCGCTCGGCGAGGGGTCGATCGAGGGCGGCCTGCTGCGCTGCCCGTGGCACGGGTACGACTACGACCCGCTCACCGGTGAGGCCCCCGGCGGCCACGCCGATCGGGCCACGCCGTTCGCCGTCGAGGAGCGCTCCGACGGCGTGTACGTCTCGTTGCCGGCGCCCACGCCGCACGAGCGCACGGTGTCCGACGCGATGGTGGAGACCATGGTCGAGTGGGGCGTCACCCACGTCTTCGGCATGGTCGGACACTCGAACCTCGGCTTCGCCGACGCGCTCCGGCGCGCCGAGGAGCGGGGCGACCTCACGTTCGTCGGCATCCGGCACGAAGGCGCCGCGGCGTTCGCGTGCTCGGCGTTCGGCAAGCTCACGGGGCGTCCTGCCGCGTGCTTCGCCATCGCCGGCCCGGGCAGCACCAACCTCCTGACCGGCCTCTACGACGCCAAGGTCGACCGGGCGCCGGTGCTCGCGATCTCCGGTCAGGTGCCGTCGAAGGTGCTGGGTCGTGGCGCGTTCCAGGACCTCGACCTCGCCGGGGCGTTCGCCGACGTCGCCGCGTACTCCCACACGGTGCTCCCTGGCTCGGACCATGGCGAGCTCACGGCCCTCGCGTTGAAGACGGCGATCCTGCAGCGTGACGTCGCCCACCTGATCCTCCCCGACGAGGTGCAGGTGCTGCCGTCGACGGCGACGCCCGCCACCAGCGTCGGCCGCGTCGCCGATCTGGAGATCGCGCCGCCCGCCGACGCACTCGATCGCGCGGTCGCCGCCATCGACGCGGCGCGCCGGCCGGTGATCGTGGTGGGCCACGGCGCCCGCCACGACATGGACGCCGTGATCGCGCTCGCCGAGCAGCTCGGCGCCCCGGTGCTCACGACCTTCAAGGCCAAGGGTCAGATCTCGGACCACCACCCGCTCGGCTGCGGCGTGCTCGGTCGTAGCGGTACCCCGGTGGCGTCGTGGTTGATGAACGAGAGCGACCTCATGGTGGTGTTCGGCGCGTCGTTCTCCAACCACACCGGCATCGCCACCTACAAGCCGCTCGTGCAGGTCGACTTCGACCCGATGGCGCTGGGTCGCTTCCATCCCGTGACCGTTCCGGTGCTCGGGCACGTCGGCGTGACCGCCCGTCTGCTGGCGGCGAAGGTCGCCGCCGACACCGATCGCGACGACCAGCGCGCCGACGTCGCCGCCCGTTGGGCGATCTGGCGTGCGGAGAAGCAACGGCGTCTCCACGACGACTCCGGCAGCGGCATCAACTCGGCGTCGGTGTTCGACGCGATGAGCCGGCTCGTGCCCGACGACGCCGTCATCTCCGTCGACGTCGGCAACAACGCGTACTCGTTCGGTCGGTACTTCGAGTGCACCGCACAGTCCGTGCTCATGAGCGGCTACCTCGGCTCGATCGGGTTCGGCTTCCCCGCGGCGATGGGTGCTCACTTCGCCGCACCGGACCGTGCGTCGATCGCGGTCACCGGGGACGGCGGGTTCGGTCAGTACCTCGCCGAGTTCACCACCGCGGTGAAGTACGGCATCCCGATCACCCACGTGCTGCTGAACAACTCCGAGCTCGGCAAGATCAGCAAGGAGCAGCGCGCCGTGGAGATGGACGTGTGGCAGACGTCGCTGTCGAACCCGTCGTTCGCCGCCTACGCGGAGCTGTGCGGCGGGCTCGGCATCCGGGTCGAGCGGCGTGACGACCTCGACGACGCGCTGCGCGCCGCGCTCGCCCACCCGGGCCCGGCGCTGGTCGAGGTGATGGCCGACGTCGACCTGATCTAGGCCGGCGTCAGCTCCAGCACCACGCCGGGGTTCGCGTCGGTCGGCACGTAGAGGTGGCCGTTCGGGCCCTGCGTGACCGTACGCAGGCGGCCCCGATCGGTGAGCGCGGTCGACTGCGACAGGAGCGTGCCGGCGGCGTCGAACTGCAGCACCCGGAGCTGCGTCCCGGCGAGCGCCGCCGCCACGAGCGCCCCGTCCCACGAGCCCCACTGCGAGCCGGTCACGAAGCTTCCGCCCGAGGTGGCGATCGTGGGGCACCCCGACGACCATCGGGCGGCGGTGGCGCCCGGCACGCTCGCCGTGTCGGTCATCGGGGCGAACTCGTCGTACGTCCCGGAGGCGCCGGGGTTCCAGCCGAAGTTCGCGCCGGCGACGGGAAGGTTCACCTCGTCGTCGCAGTTGGTGCCCTGCTCGATCGAGAACGCCCTGCCGTCGCTCGGGCGGAACGAGAGACCCTGCACGTTGCGGTGGCCGAGGGTGAAGATGCGCGGGTCCTTCGACGTGCCGGGAGCGAAGGGGTTGCCGGGGGCCGGCGCGCCGGTGGTCGTGACACGGAGGATCTTGCCGCCGAGCGACTGCATGTTCTGGGCGGTGTCGGAACGCACGCCGTCACCCGTGGTGATCCACAACGCGTTGTCGGGGCCGAAGCGCAGTCGGCACCCGGAGTGGCGACCGGGGTTGCCGGTGTTGTTGAGCGGGATGCCGGTCACGATGTCGGTGCGCCCGGACAACGACGTGTAGTCGGCGCTCACGGTGAAGCCGGCGACGCGCTCGTCGAGCGAGCCGGACGCGTTCGACTCGAAGCACGCGTAGATCCGGCGATTGGTGGCGAACGCGGGGTCGACGGCCAGCCCGAGCATGCCGCCCTCCGACGTCGACACCACGTCGGCCGGGGCGGCGAGGACCCCCTTCACTCCCCCGACGACTGCGTCGATGCGACCCGCCCGCTCGGTGACCAGCATCGTCCCGTCCGGTGTGAACGCGACCTCCCATGGGTGATCGAGCCCCGACACCGCGGTCGTCACCGTGAAGGCCGGCGCACCGGGCGTGACGGTGGGCGGGCAGGCGGTGAGCCCAGTGAGCGAGACCGCCGATCCGGCGATGGCCAGCACAAGAGTGGAACGACGCATGCAGGTGGTCTACCCGATCCGGCATGGCGCCAAGCTGGCAATCCGAGAACTGCGGCTGTAAGGGTGAGCGGGTGAGCGCAACCCCCTACGAACGGCGCGACGTGGTCGTGATCGGCGGCGGACCCGCTGGCGCAGCCGCGGCGATCCGAGCCGCACGGTCCGGCGCGTCGGTGACGTTGTTCGAGAAGGGCGCGCCGGGCCGCGACAAGATCTGCGGCGACGGGCTCACGCCCCGTGCGGTCCGGGCGCTCAACGAGCTCGGCGTCGACCTGGCGGACGCCCACCGCATCGACGGCCTCCGCATGATCGCCAACTCGACGGTGCGCGAGCTCCCGTGGCCCGGCATCGCGCCGTTCCCGGCGCACGGCGCGGTGTGGCCCCGCCGGCGGCTCGATGCCCGTCTCGTGGAGCTCGCCGAGGAGGCCGGAGCCGAGATCCTGTGGCAGCACGACGCCATGCCCGTGATGGACGGCGACCGGGCGATCGGCGCATCCGCGAACGGCCGGGAGTTCCGTGCCGATCTGGTGATCGTCGCGACGGGCGCTCCGGGCCCGGTGACCCGGCTGCTGGGCGCCAACCGTGATCCCAACGAGCCGTTCGGTCTCGCCATCCGCACCTACGCCGCGACGCCTCGGCACGCCGAGCGCTACCTCGAGGCGTGCCTCACACTCCGCGACGAGTCCGGCACGCCCGTGCCCGGGTACGGCTGGATGTTCCCGGCCGGCGACGGCACCGTGAACATCGGGGTCGGCGCCCTGTCGACGATGAAGGGCTTCAAGCACCTCAACCTCAATCGACTGCAGGACTCGTACCGCTCGCTCGTGCAGGACGACTGGGAGCTCGGCCCCGACCTCGAACGGCCGCGCGCCTGGCGGCTCCCGATGAGCGTCACCCGCCGGCATGGCCCGGGATGGGTGGCCGTCGGCGACGCGGCCGGTCTCGTCAACCCGATGAACGGTGAGGGCATCGACTACGGACTGGAGTCGGGCATGTTGGCGGCCGACCTGTTCGCCGAGAACCCCGCCACCGCTCCGGAGCGGTACGACGCCGAGGTCGGCGCACGGTTCGACGGCTTCCTGCGCACCGGACGGCGCTTCTCGTTCCTCATCGGGCACCCGTGGATCCTGCGCACGGGCCTGCGCTTCGCCGTCGGCACCGAGGGCATCGCCAGCATCACGCTGCAGGTGATGGGCAACCTCGTCGAACCCACGATGCCCGGCGCCGGCGGGGCCACGATGCGCCTCGCCGACCGGGTGCTCGCCGCAGCCGACCCGCTGCTGCGTCGCACGCGCGCCGCCGGCTGAGCGCCGCTCATCGGCCCGCCCGAGCTCGAGATGTTCGAGGCGTACACGCTGCTCGGCGCCCTGGCGGCGCGCACGTCGACCGTGCGGCTCGGCACGCTCGTCACCGGCGTCACCTACCGGCACCCGGCCGTGCTGGCCAAGGTGGTGACGGCGCTCGACGTCATCAGCAGCGGACGAGCGCTCCTCGGCATCGGCGCCGCCTGGTACGACGTCGAGCACCACGCCCTCGGCGTGGACTTCCCACCGCTGCGCGAGCGCTACGAGCTGCTCGTCGACGCGCTGCGCATCTGCACCGCCATGTTCACGCAGGAGCAGAGCACCGTGGTCGGCACCCACCACAGCATCACCGACGCCTGGAACGTGCCACGTCCGGTCACGCCGGGTGGCCCGCCAATCCTCATCGGCGGCTCGGGCGAGAAGAAGACGTTCGGCATCGCGGCCGAGTACGCCGACGAGCTCAACATCGTGGGCGCGCCGGTCGACTTCCCCCGCAAGCTCGAAGCGCTGGACGGCCACCTCGAGCGGCTCGGCCGCGACCGTTCGTCGATCAGCGTGAGCATCCTCGGCTCGGCCATCGTGGGCGCCACCCACGAGGACGCCGAGGCGACGGTCGCCGAGATGCTCACCGTTCGCGGGGTCGACAACGCGCTCGACATCGTGCGCGATCCGGACACGCTGGCGGCGATCATGCCGCGGGCGATCCTGTGGGGCGACGCCGACGAGGTCGGCGAGCAGGCACAGGCGCTGGCCGACCTCGGCATCGACGGCCTCGTGGTCAACCTGATGGCGGACCCGGGCGACGTCGACGCCGTCGTCCGCACCGGTCAGGCGCTGTCGAAGGTCTTCCACGCCGCCTGACCGGCGGCGATCGCACTCCCGGCAGCGCCGAGGGCGAGCATGGCGACCGTGGTCCGGGTCGCGTGCCGCCCTGCCCTGGGCCGAGTCCGGTGCGCCAGGCGATGCGCCCGGACCCATCCGGCGGCGAACACGTCGGTCCCCATCAGCGTCGTGGCGACCATCCCGGCCCAGCGTCGGCCCGATCGATGCCGAACCGCCGCGCCGCCGACCCGTCGCACGAGCGCCGACGAGGGCAGGTGCCGCACCGCACGCACGTAGCGCTCCTCGTCGGCGAGCACCGCCCGCGCCCACTCACGGGCGCCGAACGCTGCGAGCACCGTCGCCACGAACACCACGTCGAGTGACATGACGAGCACGCTATGCGCTCAGGCCGCTCCGGCGAAAGGGGCGATGCGGAAGACCGGGAAGCCCGGCGCGATGGCGGCCAGGTCGTCGTCGGACGAGTTGCCGTCGATGCCCGGGAAGAACTGGCCCACCTCGGCCTTCCAACGGCGGACGTACTCACGCAGGATCGCGGGCTTCACGTCGTCGGTGAGCTCGGCGACGGCGATCTCCTCGGTGCGACGGCCGAGTCGCAGCTCGCCGCCGCCGGCGACACGGATGTTGCGCACCCACTGCGTCTCGCCGCGGGGAGCGACGAGGTAGCGCTCCCCGTCGAAGTCGAGCGGGTTGACGGGAACCGTCTTCCACTCGCCGCTCACGCGGCCCCGCACGGCGAGCTGCCGTGAGCCACGGAGGCTGACACCCCACGTGGCCAGGCGTTCCATCAGCTTGTTGAACACGTTCCGGGTGAACCATCCGGGTTCCAGGTACCGAGCCTCGGTCATGTCGTCATCTCCTGTTTGAGAGAGCACTGCTCTCGTTTCGATGAGGTCATCATCGACCGCCGATCGGAGATTGTCAAGAGCACTGCTCTCTTTTTGTTGCACTGCTCTCGAAACGGGGCCAGACTGAGGGCATGCCAGCCACCGCACGAGCCCGCGCCCGCGCCGAGATCACGTCGGAGATCCTCGCCGTCGCCCGCCGCCACCTCACACAGGACGGAGCCGCAGCGCTGTCCCTCCGCGCCGTCGCCCGCGAGGTCGGCATGGTCTCCTCGGCGATCTACCGCTACTTCCCCAGCCGCGACGACCTCCTCACACGCCTCATCATCGACGCCTACGAATCGGTCGGCGCTGCAGCGGAAGTGGCGGACGCAGCCGTCGACCGCGCCGACCACGTCGGTCGCTGTGTCGCCACCTTCACCGCCGTCCGCACGTGGGCCGTGTCGCACCCGCAGGAGTACGCGCTGGTGTACGGCACCCCGGTGCCGGGGTACGCCGCGCCGGTCGACACCGTCGACCCTGCGGCCCGCGTCGTGACGGTGATGCTCGGCGTGCTGCGCGACGGCATCGCCGACGGCGCCATCGCAACCGGCGAGCAGATCCACACCACCCGCCAGGTGCGGAGCGACTTCGGGAACTTCCGGGCGCTCGCTCCCGGCGTGCCCGACGAGGTGCTGTCCCGCGCCCTCATCGCGTGGACGCAGGTGTTCGGCCACATCAGCTACGAGCTGTTCGGCCACCTGCACGGCGGGATCACCGACTACGACGGCTTCTTCGATCTCCAGGCGCGCCGCATGGCCGCCTACGTCATCGAAGGAACCGGGTGACGTACGCCTCGAACCCGGCAGCGCACTCGTCGGGATCGATGCCGAAGTCGGAGAGGTCGTAGATCAGACCACCGTGGCGCTCCCGCTGGTGCGAGGTGAGGTAGGTCGCGTGGGCGGTGCGGGCCCGGTCGTCGAGCTGCTGGCCCGCCAGCTCGTAGATGCGCGCAACGGTTCCGAGGTCGTCGGCCATGAAGTCGTCGAAGCGCACGTCCATGCTCTGGGCCTCGGGCAGGGTGTCGCGGTCGCGCATCGCCGAGCCGAGCATGCGGTGCAGGCGATCCATCCAGAGCTGGCCGATCTCGGCCGGCCGCACCGGGTCGACCTGCATCCGCGACGTGTAGCAGAGCATCGTGGCCATCGACGCGGTGACGGCCACGGGATCGCGGTGCGTCACCACGACCGTGGCGTCGGGGAACACCGACATGATCGCCCGGTACTGCTCGAGGTGCTGTGGCGACTTGAGCACCCACCGCTCGCCGCCGCGCAGGAAGGTGAGCACCTTGAGCACGGTCTTCAAGTACTCGTAGTGGGGTGTCTGGTCGGTGGCGAGGAACCGGTCGCGCCACGCCGGCACCGGCGCCAACGTCTCGAAGAGCATCGAGCTGAAGTCGATGGCCAGCAGCTGGATCTCCTCGTGGACGTGATCGGGGGTCATCTCGTGCATGCGCTTGAAGTACGGGAGTGCGCTGTTCAGGAACTCGCACGCGAACGCGGTGCGCTCCCAGCGGGGATCGACGCCCCCCGGAGGCGTGATGTCGGTTGGCAGCGGCACGGGCTCGCAGCTCTCCCAGTAGGGCAGGGAGCGCAGGGCCGGGTCGGCGGCGAGCAGGTTGTGGAGGTGGGTCGTGCCGGTGCGCGGCAGGCCGGCGATGATGATCGGCGCTGCGATCTCGACGTCGTGGATCTCCGGGTGTTGCGCCAGGAGGTCGGCGATGAGGAGGCGGTTGCGGCACAGCTGCGAGAAGAGCGTGTGCACCGTGATGCGGCCCATCGGCGACAGCACGTCGAGGCCGTCGTAGGCGGCGAGCAGCGCGGCCATCGGCTCGCGGAACCCCTCGTCGCCGAAGTCGTCGAAGGTGCGGCCGCTGGCGGACAGGTCGGCGACCGCCTGGTCGCAGATGGCGTCGACCTCGAGCGGCAGGGCGTCGGCGAGTGGCGCCGCCATCGCGATCATCTCGGCAACCTCGGGGGTGAACTCCGGAGCGGCGTAGTCGTCGATGTGGACGGGTGCGATGGTCATGACGACACCACCCGGCACGTGAGCGGTTCCGGCGTCTCGGCCGGGAGGAACCAGCGCAACCAGATCCGGCCGGAGCGGTGCCCCTGGGTGGACACCCAGTTGGGGTGGCCCGGATCCTCGTCGGACACCACGACCGTCCACGACCCGTCCGGCTCGTACACCGCCTGATCGCCGTTGATGGTGACGCGCCCGCGGTCGTAGTTGTACGTGTGCAGCAGGGGGTTCCAGAGGCACAGGTTCCAGAAGGCGCACTCCGGGGACCGACCCGAGATCTCGAGGCGCTGGCCCGGCTCGAGGTCGAAGCTGCCCATCGCATAGGCCGCGTCGCCGGCGGCCCAGCCGAACGTGGTCGTGGGCACGGGATAGGGCGGCTCGATCGTGTTGGGCTCGCCGAAGACCGGCACGGGCACGATGGCCGCCTGATCGCGGATCCAGGTGAGCGCCTTCGTCATGCGCGCCGAGAGGTCGGCGTCGGTGAGGCGGTACGGCGGCGCCGGATCGAGCGCCTCGATGCGCCAGGACGTGCGCCGACCCCGCGACGGGTCGGGCAGGTAGTCGCGGGTGATGGCGACCACCGAGTCGGCGTCGAGCACGATGCCCGGGCCGTCGTCCACCGGCGCGGGTGCCACCCAGAACTCGAAGGTGCCGTCGTCGGCGAACGTGAGATCGCGATCGTTGAGCGAGCCCACGATGCGCTCGGAGTAGTGGCCGTCGTCGGGCCCGGCGTAGACGGTGAGCGAGAGGTAGACGGCGTCGCCGCGGTCGCCGCTCACCCGGTAGCGACGCGTGGGGTCGATCGGGGCGTGCTGGTAGAACGCGTCGGCGTTGTCGCCACCCCACTTCTTGGTGGTGCCGACGATGTCGACGAAGCGGGGCGCCGACGAGTCGGCCCACACGAAGCAGTCGAGCGCGACCTGCGTGATCGAGAACAACCACCGGTACGCCTCGCAGCGGCTCTGCTCGTCCGCACCCATCTCGGGATGGGCGACGAGCTTCGCCTCCAGCGCGCGCAACTCGTCCAGGATCTCCGCGAAGACCTCTGCCGTCGACATCTCGCTCCCCCCGGAGTTGGTCAGACCAGAGTTCTACACCGGTTGACCAGCCGGCCGAGGCCCTCCACCTCGACCACCACCTCGTCGCCGTCGGCGAGCAGGCGGGGCGGGGTCATGTGCATGCCCACTCCCCCGGGCGTGCCGGTGGTGATGAGGTCGCCGGGCCGCAGGGTGACCACCTGGCTGCAGTAGGAGATGATCTCGGCCACGGAGAAGAACATCTCCGACGTGTTGGACGACTGCCGCACCTCGCCGTTGACCGTGCAGCGGATGTCGAGCCGCTGCGGGTCGGGCACCTCGTCGGCGGTGACGAGCACGGGGCCGAACGGGCAGAACGTGTCGCTCGACTTGCCGCGGAACCACTGGCCGTCGTTGCGCTGCAGGTCGCGCGCCGTGACGTCGTCGACGCAGCAGTAGCCGAACACCGACGCGAGCGCGTCCTCCACGGCGACACGGCGCGTGGTGCGCCCGATGACCACGCCGAGCTCGGCCTCGTAGTCGACCTGCGTCGCGATCGTCGGGTCCCAGACGATGTCGTCGCCCGGAGCGCAGATGGACGACGGGAGCTTCGCGAACAGCAGCGGCTCGGCGGGCGGCGTGGCCCCCTGCTCGCTGGTGTGCTCGCGGTAGTTGCGCCCGACGGCGATCACCTGGCGACACTCGGGCACCGGCGCCAGCACCACGACATCGTCGAGCGGGGGGCCGTCGAGCTCGGTCACGGCCACGGCGCTGCGGAGCGCGTCGAGCGCACCCGGCCCGCCGGCGAGCAGCGCGGCCATCGTCGGCGGGAGGTCGTCGCCCAACCGGCGCGCGGTGACGACGCCGCGATCGGTGACGACGGCGAGCGCGCCGACGGGATCGGTGAGCGAGACGAGGCGCACCGGCTACTCCGTGGGTGCGATGCAGCACCAGCCGCGTCGCTCGAGCTCGTGCGCCAGCATGTCCGCGGGGACGCCAGCGATGAGCTCCTCGCGCTGGCGGGTGAGGCGCTGCTCGGCGCGGTCGGCGGTGATGGACGCGGCCACCTCGGCACGTGAGTGCTCGTCGGTGGCCTCGGGATCGCCGTCGAGCAGGCGTTCGATGAGCTCGGACGCCTCGCCCACCGAGAACCGCCCATTGGCCTGTCGCTGCGTGAGCCCGAGCTTGTGGCGCGCCTCGCGGAACGTGCCGTAGTCGTGCTCCTCGAGGAGCGACGCGAGGTACTCCACCTGCTTCGCCGATGCCGGTGGGCCCGAGGACTGTCCGAATGCCATGGGCAGAGCGTAGTGACGCCCACCGACAGCCTTGGGCTACCATGGTGCTCGTGCGCCCGACGTGGGCGCCCCCCGCTGGACCGCTCGCCACACCGTCGCACCCGCGACGCGTCGGCGCACTCGTCAGCGGCACTCAGCTTGGAGAACCCCCTCATGGCGGACGACCGCCCCACCACCTTTGCCTCCCTCGGCGTGCCCACGAAGCTCGTCGAGGTCCTCGCCGCGTCGGGCATCGACGCCCCGTTCCCGATCCAGGCGGCCACGCTGCCCGACTCCCTCGCCGGCCGCGACGTGCTCGGCCGGGGCCGCACCGGCTCCGGCAAGACGCTCGCGTTCGCCCTGCCCATCGTGGCGCGCCTCGCCGCGAGCGCTGCCGGCA
Organism: Acidimicrobiales bacterium; assembly: GCA_046331245.1. Lineage (GTDB taxonomy): Bacteria > Actinomycetota > Acidimicrobiia > Acidimicrobiales > Microtrichaceae > SSF14. The sequence goes on from JAXLRH010000006.1 coordinate 131,859, forward strand.
ACGAGCGTCGCTCGGGTCGCCCCCGCGCCCTCATCCTCGCCCCAACCCGTGAGCTCGTCGCGCAGATCAACGAGACCTTGATGCCGCTCACGAAGCCGCTCGGCCTCCGCACCGTCACGGTGTTCGGCGGCGTGTCTGCCGGCCCGCAGGTGGCCGCGTTCCGCAAGGGCGTCGACGTCGTCATCGCCTGCCCGGGCCGCCTCGAGGACCACCTCGGACAGGGCAACCTCAGCCTCGACGCCGTCGAGATCACGGTGCTCGACGAGGCCGATCACATGGCTGACCTCGGGTTCCTGCCCGGCGTGAAGCGCATCATGGACCGCACCCCGAAGCACGGCCAGCGCATGCTGTTCTCCGCCACCCTCGACGGCGGCATCGACGTGCTCGTGAAGCGCTACCTGCACGACCCCGTCACCCACAGCGTCGACTCGGAGACCTCCCCGGTCGCGGCGATGGAGCACCACGTGTTCCACGTCGCCTCGGGCGACCGGCTGCCGGTGCTCGTCGACCTCGCCTCCGCTCCCGGTCGCACGATGATCTTCACCCGCACGAAGCACCGTGCGAAGCAGCTCACGAAGCAGCTGATCTCGTCGGGCGTCCCCGCCGTCGAGATGCACGGCAACCTCGCCCAGAACACCCGCACGCGAAATCTCGCGGCGTTCTCCGACGGTCGGGCCACCGCGCTCGTCGCCACCGACATCGCGGCGCGCGGCATCCACGTGGACGACGTCACGCTCGTGATCCACGCCGACCCGCCGGTCGAGCACAAGGCGTACCTCCACCGCTCGGGTCGCACGGCCCGCGCCGGCAACGACGGCACGGTCGTGACGCTCGCCACCGAGGAGCAGCGCTCCGACGTCCGCCAGCTCGCCCGCAAGGCCGGCATCAACCCGACGGTGAGCCAGGTGCGCCTCGGCGATCCGCTGCTCACGACGCTGGCTCCGGGCGAGCGCACGGTCCTGACGGCCGCCGAGATCGCGACCGCCCTCCCCGGCGCGCCGCAGCAGCAGCGCCCGGCCGGCGGCGGCGGCAACCACCGTCCCCGCAAGCCCTCGAACGGCGCCGCACGTGGCGGGCGTGGATCGGGCGGCGGTCGCAACTCCACCCGCAGCTCGTCGACGCGACGCGCCCGGTAGCGTCGCGTCGGTGACCACCGACGTCGTCTTCCCCGGATCCACCACCCCGACCGCCCCGCTGGGCGTCGGCACCTGGGCGTGGGGTGACTCGTCGACGTGGGGCATGGGCGGGTACGACTCGTCCCTCAGCGAGGCGACGATCGCCGAGGCGTGGGAGGCGTCGATCGACGCCGGCGTCACGCTGTTCGACACCGCCGAGGTGTACGGCGGCGGCGAGAGCGAGCGCATCATCGGCCGGCTCCTCGCCGCCGACCCCGGCCGGCGCGACTCGCTCGTGCTCGCCACCAAGTTCATGCCGTCGCCGTGGAAGCTCGACGTCGGTCGCGCCATGCGGGCGTCGCTGCGCGCCTCGCTCGACCGACTCGGGGTGGAGCGCGTCGACCTCTACCAGATTCACGGGCCGATCAGCCTGCGTGGCCATGGCGCGCTCGCCGACGCGCTCGCCGCGCAGGTGCATGACGGCCTGGCGAGCGCCGTGGGCGTCTCCAACTACTCGATCGGCGAGATGCGCCGGATCCACGCCGCGCTCGCCGCGCGCGACGTTCCGCTCGCCTCCAACCAGATCGAGTTCTCGCTCCTGCGACGGAGCCCCGAGACCTCGGGGCTGCTCGCGGAGTGCGCTCGCCTCGGGGTCGTGCCGCTGGCCTACTCGCCCATCGGGCAGGGTCGCCTCACCGGGAAGTACTCGGCGCAGAACCCGCCGCCCGGCAAGCGAACGTTCTCCGCCCATCCGATGGAGCAGGTCGATCGCATCGTCGCCGAGCTGCGGCGGATCGGCGACGCGAACGGCGGCCGCACGCCGAGCCAGGTGGCGCTCCGCTGGATCGTCGCGAAGGGCGCCGTGCCGATCCCGGGCGCGAAGAACGGCGACCAGGCCCGCCAGAACGCCGGCGGCATCGGCTGGGATCTCTCGCCCGACGACGTCGGCGCGCTCGACGCCGTCGCCCTCGAGGGCATCCGCTCGCTGCAGAACCGGGTCTGGCAGCACGGCTGAGCCGGTGGGTCGATCGGCCCATATGTTTCAAGTGGGTTACGGAATCCACCGATACCCCACAGATGATCCGACGTGGCGTTGCTCTCGTGCTCCTCGGCCTGGTTCCCGCCCTCACCGGTTGTCCGGTGCAGCCCGGCTCCGTGCCGAAGGCGGCCCCGGTCGCACCGGCTGCGCCGGCGACGAGCTGGTACGCCGACATGCTCGGCAGCGTCAACGCGCAGCGCGCCGCTGCCGGTGCCCCGGCGCTCCGCCTCTGCCCGACGCTCATCTGGGCGGCGCAGGGTCACACCGCCGACCAGGCGGCGCACGACGACATGACCCACACCGGGTCCGACGGCTCGAACATCGGCGTGCGTGCCGACCGCGCCGGCTACTCCGGGTGGACGGCGCTCGGCGAGAACGTCGCCTACGGCTACACGTCGATCGACGGCGTGATGACCGGGTGGATGAACTCCTCGGGCCACCGCGCCAACATCCTCAACGCGTCCTACACCGACGTCGGGTTCGGTCAGGCCGTCGCCGCCGACGGCACCGTGTACTGGACGCAGGACTTCGGCCGCAGCGGCCACTGCTGACTCGACCGCGCCTGATCAACCGAGCGTGATCCACCCGTAGGTCGCGCACAGCCCGAGCGCGTTGATCAGCAGGAACGAGCCCGTGATCAGTACGGCCACCGATCGGTGACCCCGGCCGAGCGGCACACGCCGTGCCGCCGGCATGTACCAGCCGGGCAGCGGACCGGCCTCGGGCACGCTGCCGCCGAGGGGTGTCGCGTCGGCGGACAGGTGCTCGTGCGGATCGGCGGCGAGCGCAAGCTCGGTCAGCTCCTCGTCGGTGAAGGCGTCGTCGTCCACGTGGACCACCGTACGCCCAGGTGACCCTGCGCGACCCGGCAGCTACGATCGGCCGACGTGACCTCGCCCCGACCCGCCTCGACGATCACGCCCCGAGTGTTCGACACCGCCGACGACGAGGCCGTCGCACAGTTCGCCGAGCAGGGGTGGCTGCTCACGCAGACGCTCGACGCCGCCGGGCTCGCCGAGCTGCGCTCGTGGGTCGACGAGGTGTCGTCGTGGCCCGACGACGGCGACGGCTGGCTCCACCACCGTGAGATGACCGACGACGGCCCCAAGCTCTGCCGCAGCGAGAACCTCATCCCGTTCCACGACGGCCTGCGCCGGCTCCTCACCACGGGGCCGCTCCTCGACACCGCCTCGGCGCTCCTCGGCGAGACCGCGGTGCTCTACAAGGAGAAGATCAACTACAAGCTGCCCGGTGGCGCCGGCTACGCGCCCCACCAGGACGCGCCGGCGTACCCGTTCGTCGCCAGCCACGTGTCGTGCATGGTGGCCATCGACGACGCCGACGTCCACAACGGCTGCCTCGAGGTGGTGTCGGCGCAGCACGCCGAGGTGCTGCCGATGGACGACGTCGGCTGCGTCCGCGCCGACGTGGCCGCATCGTTCGAGTGGGCCGCCGTGCCGGTCGCCGCCGGCCAGACGCTCTGGTTCCACTCCCGCACGCCGCACCGCAGCGGCCCCAACACCTCGTCGGCCGCCCGGCGGGCGCTCTACCCCACCTACAACGCGTTGTCCGAAGGTGACCTCCGCGACGACTACTACGCCGAGAAGCTTGCGGCGTTCGCCGCCGACGACGGCGCCGGCCGCCACACCAAGGTGTCGCTCATCGGCGACTTCCAGGGCCGCGCCGTATGACCGGACTCCGGGGCCCCGCCTCCGCCTCCGACATCGACGAGGTGCTCGACCTCTACGAGCGGTGGGGACGCGAGAACTACGACGAGGGCCTCAGCCAGCTCGACCACGCGTTGCAGACCGCGGCGCTCGCCGTCGCCGACGGCGCGCCCGACGAGCTCGTCGCCGCCGCGCTGTTGCACGACATCGGCCACCTCCTGGACCTCGAGGCGGCCGAGGGCCGCTGGGTGCCCACCGAGATCGACCTCGACCACGAGTCCGTCGGGGCCCGTCACCTCGCCGGGCTCTTCCCGCCCAGCGTCACCGGCCCGGTCGCGCTGCACGTCCGCGCCAAGCGCTACCGCACTGCGGTCGACGAGGGCTACGCCGCGGGACTCTCGGAGGGCTCGAGCCGGAGCCTGCAGGTCCAGGGCGGTCCACTCACCCCCGAGGAGGTGGCGAGCTTCGAGGCCAATCCCGGCTTCGAGGCGGCCGTCGCGCTGCGGGGATGGGACGACGGCGGCAAGGTGGACGGGCTCGTGGTCGCTCCCCTCGCGTCGTACCGCGAGCTGCTCCAACGCGTCGCGCTCACCTGACCGGGCGGGGGATCGTGAGTCGTCCGGCAGGTTGACGCCGCTGCGCCTCAACGCCGTGCCGGAACGGTCGATCGGGTGGCTTCGACGACCTGGGGAAGTCACATGACCACGAATCACACCTGTACCTGCGGCCACGAGCTGGTGAGGGTCGACCTCGTCATCGACGGGGTGGACTTCACGATGAGCTCGTGCTCGGACTGCGGCAGCCGCCGCTGGCACCGCGACGGCGAGCCGACTGCGCTCGACGGCGTGCTCACCGACATCACGTCGTCGATCAGCCGGTACCGCCGCGATCTGGCACACGGCTGAGCGGAGCTCACCCGAGCGGGGGAACCACGCGATTCCCACTCCAGTAATCGCGGCGACGCGTCGATGGTACGGACATGACCCACCGCTCCCCGGCCCTGTTCGTCGTTGCCGCGACCCTGCTGATGTCGGCCCTGCTCGGCGCCTGCAGCGCGGCTCCCGCCACCGGCAAGGGAGTGCCGGTGGGACCGACCGGAAGGTTCACGATCGTCGGTCGCGACATCGTCGATCCTTCGGGCAACAAGTTCTACCCGATCGGCGCGAACGTGTCGGTGCGTCAGGGCCAGTACGAGCACGGGTACACGTTCAACTGGAACGGCACCGCCACCGGCCACGCCGCCGACGTGCGCGCGTGGGGCTGGAACATCGTGCGCGCCAACCTCATCTGCGTGCCGCCGCCCACGCCGACCGTCGGCGAGCTCAACGCCGGCATCGACAACTTCATCAGCGAGTACACCTCGCAGGGCATCGTGGTCATGGTCGACTGCCACGACGTGACCGGCCGCAGCCTCGGCCCGGCCGACCCGGCCATCCAGGCGCTGTACCCCTTCTGGGATCGCCTCGCGACGAAGTGGAAGAACAACCCCTACGTTTGGTTCAACATGTTCAACGAGCCGCAGGCCGACTCCTCGCCCGGCGACGTCGCGAACTGGCTGGCGCTGCAGCAGAGCGCCCTCGCCCGCCTCCGCTCGATCGCTCCGAACAACATCTTCGTGGCCGACATCCCCGGCTACGGCCAGGCCGTCGACACGTTCACCGGGCCCAACTCGGTGCTGCGCCTCGGTGCCGGCCAGTGCAACGTCCTCTACTCGTGGCACGCCTACGGCGCCCTCGGCAAGGACGGCACCTTCGGCGAGTTCGCCGACTACGACAACGAGACTGCGAGCCGCGCCAACCACCGCGAGGCGCTCACCTACCTGCGCACCCACGACATCCCGGTGGTGATCGGCGAGCTCGGCGACCCGCTCACGCTCAACGAGGGAACGGCCGGTCTGCCGATCTGGAACCGCATCGGCGCACGCGCCGTCATCGACTACGCCCCGGAGAACGGCATCGGCATGCTCTGGTGGCACGCCACCGGCGACAGCGGCAACTTCCTCACCTACTCCCTGATGGCCGATCGCCACCAGGCCCCGTGGTCGGCGGCGGCGACCGGCGCCGGCCTGTCGAACGGCGGCCTCCGGTTCTGGAACGCGTCGAAGCACCACCCCGATCTCGGCGCCTTCACGGGCGACCTCGCCGCCAGCCACTGCTCCTAACGGCCCGTCGGCGCCGGCCGATGGGTGACGGGTGGAGATCCCATCCAACGTGCAGGCGCGCATCAACGAGATCGTCAGTCGGTTCGAGCCGGCCGTCGCTCCCGCGTCGACGACGTCGACCACCGACTTCGCGTCGGTGCTCTCCGATGCGCTCGCCTCGGCGAGCGCGTCCGACGACGCCACGGTCGGCGGCACCAAGCAGGCCGACCTCGCCTCGTTGATCGCCGGGGCGACCGCCTCACGCACCGCCGTCCTCGGCGGCAACAACAGCGTGTCGGCGTACAGCTCGGCGTCGAGCTCTGCGCCCACGACGGCCATCGCCTCCAAGGGTGAGGTGAAGGCGGTCGAGGGTCTATACACGAACGGGCGCCTTCCCGACAGCGCCCTCTCCCCCATCGGCGGCGGGCACCGGCTGTCGCCGACCGCCGCCAACGCGTTCCTCCAGATGAAGGCCGCCGCCGCGTCGCAGGGCGTGACGATCGGCGTCACCGACTCCTACCGCAGTTACGACGCGCAGGTGGACGTGGCGCGCCGCAAGGGCCTCTACAGCCAGGGCGGACTCGCCGCGAAGCCCGGCACGAGCGACCACGGGCTCGGCCTCGCGCTCGACCTCGACCTCGACGCGCCGGCGCTCGCGTGGATGCGCGCCAACGGCGCCAGGTACGGCTTCGTCGCCGACACCCCGCGCGAGTCGTGGCACTGGAAGTTCGACGGGGTGTAGGCACCTTCGGGTCAGTACCGCGCCAGACTGTCGCGCATGAGCGACGAGATCATCCTGACCGAGGACGAGTGGAAGGCCCGGCTCTCCCCCGAGCAGTACCGGGTGCTGCGTGAGGCCGGCACCGAGGCGGCGTGGACCGGCGCGCTGCTGAGCGAGAAGCGCGCCGGCACCTTCGTGTGCGGCGCCTGTGCGGCGCCCCTGTTCGACTCGTCGACCAAGTACGAGTCCGGGTCGGGATGGCCGAGCTTCTACGAGGCGCTCGACTCCGACGCCGTCGAGCTCGTCGAGGACCGCCAGTACGGCATGGTGCGCATCGAGGTGCGCTGCGCCCGCTGCCACTCGCACCTCGGCCACGTGTTCGACGACGGTCCGGCCCCCACCGGCCAGCGCTTCTGCATGAACTCGCTCGCCCTCGACTTCGACGAGGCCGACGCCGCTACCTGAGCGTGTTCACGGCCCGCGCCACCACCAGGATGACGGTGAGGAACGACAGCGCCGACTGCGACATCATCGTGAGCTTCGCCCACTGCGACAGGGGCAGCACGTCGGTGGGGCTGAAGGCCGTCGAGTTCGTGAACGACATGTAGAAGTAGTCGACGAACTCCGGCTCCCACTCCGGCGGTGCCATGTCCTCCGCCTGCATCTGCGGGAACAGGAAGTCCGGGTAGCGGTTGACGCCCTCGCTGCGACGGCCCGGACCGCCGCGGTCGAACTCCCAGTACCAGAGCGCGAACGCGATGACGTTGGTGATCCAGATCGCCGCGCCCGATGCCAGCAGGCGCGTCGCATCGGTCTCCTGGCCGTGGAGCAGGTGGCGGATCAGGATCGAGGCCGACCACAGGTTCGCTCCGGAGAGCACCGCGATCACCACGAGGTTCGCGTAGCGCAGCGCGGACGAGTGGCGGTCGATCCGGTTGGGGTTCACCGCGATCGACCCCACGAGGAGCACCGCCTCGATCGCCGGGATCAGGTATTGCGGTCGGAGGGAGAACTGCACCGGCAGCAGCACCTGGCAGCCGATCGCCACGACGATCGCGATGGAGGCGGCCCACCGCGACTCGCCGTTGGTGGGTCGACGCCAGGCGGGTTCCGTCACGCCCCGTGTCTACCTGCTCCTCGGGCGAAGCGCAGCGCTCCGGCCTGCGTCTCGCCCGACCGCACGGTGGCCAGGCCGAGCTCGGTCTCGTGGGCCATCGCGGCGCGGTGGTCGAGCGACCACTGGTCGATGGCCGAGCGGCGGTCGCTTCGCAGGCAGGTCTGCGGCAGCTCGGCGAGCTGCCTCGCCAGCTCGAGCGCGGTGTCCAACGCGCCGCCCGGCTCCACGACCCGGTCGACCAGCCCCATGGCGTGGGCCTCGGTCGCGTCGACGCCGCGACCCGTAAGGATGAGGTCCATCGCCCGACCGTGACCCACGAGACGCGGGAGGCGGACGGTGCCGCCGTCGACCAGCGGGACGCCCCATCGCCGGCAGTACACGCCGAGCGTCGCGTCCGACGCCGCCACGCGGAGATCGCACCAGATCGCGAGCTCGAGCCCGCCGGCGACCGCGTGGCCCTCGATCGCGGCGATCACCGGCTTCGACAGGTCCATGCGAGTCGGGCCCATCGGGCCGTCGAGGTCGATGTCGGCCTCGATGCGATTGCCCGAGCCGGTGGCGACGGCCTTGAGGTCGGCGCCGGAGCAGAAGGTGCCGCCGGCGCCCGTGAGGATCGCCACGGCCAGCTCCTCGTCGGCGTCGAACGCGGTGAAGGCGTCGACGAGCAGGTCGGCGGCCGGCCGGTTGACGGCGTTGCGCACGTCGGGCCGGTCGATCGTGACGACCATCACCGGGCCGTCGACGTCGACCCGAACCGGATCGGTCACGACTCCCGTGCGCCCGACGCCAGCTCCCGCCACAGCGCGCGGTAGCTCGGGTACTCGAGCTCGGGCACCACCCAACCGGCGGCGACGAGCTCGGCGTGCAGCTTCGGGAGGTTGCGCCACGGCACGCCCATGTCGACGTGGTGGGCCAGGTGCCACCCCGTGTTGAACGGCACGATCCAGAAGTTCGGGAGGAGCGACTGGCGCACGTGGTGGGTGGTGCACCGGCGATCGGGGTTGCGCTCCATGCCGCCGTGCTCGGCAATGGCGCGGAGACGGTTGATGACCCGCCACGAGGTCATCCACGGCAGCAGCCACAGCAGCAGGTAGAGCTCGGGCCGGCCCACCAGGGTGAACAGCGCGAGCACGCCCACCTGAGCGGCGACGATCGGCAGGGCGAACGGCCGCGACGTCGACGACCCGAGCGCCTTCAGGAGCGCCTTCAGGTTCTTCCAGCCCGAGATCCCGAACGCGTCGCGGCGCAGCTTCCGGCCGAGGCTGGCCCGCGAGATCGGGTAGCCGACGTAGAAGTTGAGGTCGGGCTCGTTGGCGCCGAACTCCTCCTTGTGGTGAGCGAAGTGCCCGCGCCGGTACAGGGCGAACGGCACGAACGCCGGGTACGCGACCAACCACTTGCCGACGATGTCGTTGTACCGCTTGTTGGTGAAGAGGAGCTTGTGCGCGGCCTCGTGGCCGAGGATCGCGAAGCGGGCGAAGACGGGGCCCATCAACACGACCGCCAGCGCGTACACGGCGGGGTGCGACGCCCAGATCGCCACGCCCACGACCACCGCGGCGTGCGCCCAGCAGAGCAGCACGCTGCCGACGTTGCGGACGTCGTCGATGCGGCGCAGCTCGGCACGCAGCTCGGGCACCGGCATGCCCGTGGCCGTGAGGCGGTCGGTGGGGAGCACCTGGGTGAGCAGCTCCGGGCGCGGGACCATGCTGTTCGGCCGGTGCGGGACCGTGCGCCCGTCGGCGATGGTGCTTGCCATGCGGTCCATTCAATACGAAACTTCAACACATGTCAAAGATTCGTAACAGCGACGGGCGGCCGCTCACCGCCCGGTCGGTGGTGCTCAGCGTGCTGCTGGGCAGCGATCCGCCGCAGCTCCCCGTGCTGCTGCTCGTGCGGACCACCGAGCTGTTCGGGATCGCCGAGGGAACGACCCGCACCGCGCTGTCCCGCATGGCCGCCAACGGCGAGGTCCGGTCCGTCGACGGGGTCTACGAGCTGGCCGGGGACGCGCTCCTCGCCCGCCAGGCCCGGCAGACCGCCAGCCGCGCCGGGACGACCGACGCCTGGCGCGGCGACTGGACGCAGGCGGTCATCGGCGTCGACGGGCCGCGCCCCGCCGATGAGCGGGCGGCGCTCCGGGAGACGTTGCGGGCGGCGCGCCTCGCCGAGGTCCGCGAAGGGGTGTGGCTGCGGCCCGACAACCTCGGCCCGGCGCCGGTCGCCGAGGGCGCTCTCTGGTTCCGCACGACGCCGGCCGAGCCGGAGCCGCTGACACGCCGCCTGTGGGACCTCGACGCGTGGTCGGCCGCCGCAGTGGAGCTCTGCGAGGCGATGGCCCGGCTCGTCGCCCCCCTCGAACGGGGGGACCGCACCGCGCTCGCCGAGGGCTTCGTCCTCAGCGCCGCCGTGCTCCGGCAGTTCCAGGCCGACCCGCTCCTCCCCGACGAACTGCTGCCGGCACGCTGGCCGGGCACACGCCTGCGCAACGACTACGACCGCTACGACGCCGCCTACCGGCGGGTCCTCCGCGACTGGTTCGCCGAGCAGCGCTGAGGGCCCGACTGTCGGTGGCCGGTGCGATCATCGGGGGATGACCTCCTTCGCCGACTTCACCAGCCAGGCCCCCCAGCTCGCCGCCGCCGTCCGCTCGCGGTTCGAGGCCCATCTCCACCACGTCGTCGCCACGCTGCGGGCCGACGGCAGCCCCCGCGTCAGCGGCACCGAGGCACGGTTCTTCGAGGACCACCTCTATCTCGGGTCGATGCCGGGCTCACGCAAGGCGGACGACCTGCGCCGCGACCCCCGCATGGCGCTGCACGCGGCGCCCGTCGACCTGGAGCTGGCACAGGGCGACGCCAAGGTCTCGGGCATCGCGGTCGAGGTCGACCGCGACGAGGCGACCCGCTTCCTGCAGTCCCTCGGCAATCCCGACGTGCCCGCCGACGGCGAGGTCTTCCGGGTCGATCTGCACGAGGCGGTGCTCACCCGCGTCGAGGGCGACGAGCTCCGGATCGACACCTGGCGATCGGGCGCCGAACCCCGCACGATTCGGCGGTCCTGACCGTCTCAGGTGCGCCGAATTGCATCGTTGTGTCATGAGTCACAAATACGTTATGGTCTCCCTTCGGGGCCGTCGCGCACACCCCGATGTCGAAGAGGGTCGACATCGGACGTGGTCACGCCGGTCGGGTTACCCACTACGTCATTCGCCGGACTCACCGGCGGAGCAACAGGCTGGAGCAGAAGACATGTCGGTGCGGCGAGCGCTCATCCCATTCCTCGGACTGATGGCCCTGGTGGTCACAGCATGTCCGCCCGACACCGGGGGAGGTGGTGGCACGACGACCACCACCACCACGACGATCGACCCCGGGCCCCCGGTGGCGATCGCCAGTGCGACCCCGACCGTCGGTGACGCTCCGCTCACCGTCCACTTCGATTCGTCGGGTTCGACGCCGGGCACCGGCAGCGGCCTCACCTACTCGTGGGACTTCAGCGACGGCTCGCCCGCCGACAACACCCCGTCGCCCACGCACCTCTACACGAACCCCGGCTCGTACTCGGCCACGCTCGTCATGAGCAACTCGGCCGGCGTGTCGTTCTCGTCGCCGATCACCATCCAGGTGAACGTCGACCCGAACCCGAAGTTCTACGTCAAGACCACCGGTGGCACCGGCGCCAACTGCGGCCCGCTGCTCAACCCCTGCTCCACGATCCAGCAGGCGCAGACCAACGCGGTGGCCAACGGCATCCACATCATCCGGGTCGCCGGCGGCAACTACACCGGCCCCGTCGCCCTGGCCTCCAACATGGAGATCAGCGGCGGTTGGCAGCAGGACTTCAGCGACTTCGGCGCCACCGAGGTCAGCACGATCTTCGGCACCGGCACCACGCCCGCCGTCACGATCACCGGGGTCACCAACTCGAAGATCTACGGCGTGAGCGCCCAGGGCATCACCCGCACCTCGGGTGACGCCGTCGGCGTGCTCGTCACCGGCGGCTCCAGCTCGCTGGCGATCGGCGACGCCGCCGGTCCGCAGACCGTGGTCGGTGGCGGCACCGGCCCCAACGCCACCGGCATCCTCATCACCGGCGGCTCCCTCGTGAACGTCGTGAACACCAAGGTGAACTCCGGCACGACGGTCGGTGCCGGCAAGAGCGCCTACGGCGTGCGGGTCCTCGGCCTGTCCATCGCCAACCTCACCCTCGACGACATCACCGCTCAGCCCGGCAACGCCGGTGCGGCGACCACCACCTCGGCTCCGGGCCAGGCGGCCTCGGGTTGCGGCGGCGGCAACGGCGGCAACGCCGGTGGCCCGAGCAGCCCCGGCGGCGGCGGCGGTGGCGGCGGTTGCGCCACCAACGGCGGCGGCGGTGGCGGCACCGGCGGTAACTACAGCGGCGGCGGCGGCAACGGCGGCGGCGGCAACGGTCCCGCCGGCGGCGGTGGCGGCGGCGGCGGCTGCGGCTCGCTCTTCGGCTGCGGCGGCGACGCCACGGGCGGCGGTGCCGGTGGCATCGGTGCGGCCGGCAGCGCCGGTTCGGCGGGCAGCAACGCCCTCAACGCGAACGACCTCTACACCCCGACCAACGCCACGGCCGGCACCAACGGCTCGAACGGCAGCGGCGGCGGTGGTGGCGGCGGCGGCAAGTCCGCCAGCGCCTCCGGTGGTGGCGGTGGTGGCGGCGGCGCCGGCGGCAACGGCGGCAGTGCCGGCACCAGCGCCGGCCAGTCCGGCGGCGGTTCGTTCGGCGTGTACGCCAACGGCGCCACGATCAACCTCTCCTCGACCCTCGTGACCTCCTCGGCCGGCGGTGCCGGCACGGCCGGCCAGGCCGGTGGTCGCGGCGGCAACGGTGGCAACGGTGGCAACGGCGGCAACAAGAGCTGCTGTGAGGCCGGTGGCGGCGGCGGCGGTGCCGGTGGTGGCGCCGGCGGCGGCGGCGGCGGTGCCGGTGGTGGCGCCGGTGGCCCGTCCATCGCCGTCCTCCACGTCGGTGTCGGCTCCTACTCGGGCACCGGTAGCAGCTTCACCCGTCCGGCCATCCCGGCCGCAGGCGGCGCCGGTGGCGCCTTCGCCTCCCCCGCGACCGGCGGTGTCGGTGGCTTCGGCGGCAACTGCGCCCTCATCGGCGGCTGCGGCAACAACAAGGACGGCGGCAGCGCCGCCACGGGCAACACCGGCCCCGCCGGTGCCCAGGGTCCGAACGGCCAGCTCGCCCGTGTCTGGGACAACGGCACGATCACCAGCTGAGTCCCGACTCTTCGACTCCCCTCTCGAGGGGCTGCAGCGGAACCGTCCTCCGGGGCGGTTCCGCTTTCGTTTTCCCCACAACCCGTCCGGCCTCCCCGCCTACCCCACCCCGCCCTCGCCCTCGCCCTGCCCCCACCCCCACCCCGCCCTGCCCCGCCCTGCCCCCTCGTTCTGGCGTTGAATTTCGCCCCTCCGGGGCGTCTGCTGCCGGGAGTTCGGGCCACTGGTGTCCTCCGCTGAAACAACCCGGTCCCGTCATCGTTCGACGGGAGGATGAAGCGATGCGACGCGACTACTTGCTGAGTCTCCGTCGCTCAGCGGTGACGTCATGTGACGGTCCGCGCCCTGGCCTGGGCTATCGGTCGCCAGTTTGAGGGGTCCCGGAGAGCCTCTGGCGTAGCCTTCGGAGATGGCAATCAGCAGAGCGGACCGAAGGAGGGAACGTACTGCAGCCGTCGTCAACGTGTTCGGTCCCGAGCAGGCTGACGTTGCGCTCGACCTGCTCGAGATCCTCGAACTCGCGTGGCACGACTGCTACCAGGAGATCACTCCCGACGAATCGATCATCGAGGACCTGCTTCTGGTCTCCGACGGGCGGCTCGACTGGCTCATTGCCGCTGCTCGGCTAGCAGTGACCGACTGGAGAGATCTGAAGGTCGCCGCGATCAATCGCCGAGCTGGCACGTAGCCGAAGTCGGAACCGTCACCGGCCCCGGGTAATTTCAAGTCGATGAAGCGCCAGGTCATCGACCTGAGGTGGGCCAGAGGAGATGACTCCGTTTCGTGGGTTGCGGTTGTCGAGCCGTTCGATGGCTCTGATCGACTGAACGCCGTGATCTTGAACGCGAATGGGACCGAGCGATTTCGTGTACAGCCGCCCTTGCCAGGTCGCCACGTCAGCTTTCAGCAGATGTACTACGTCTACGACGAGCTGACTGCGATCGCATCTACTCACGGCATGAAGGCTTCGGGCACGGGTCAACCGTCTCCTCGTCCGAAGGGCCACGGCAGGTTGGAACGGCTCAGATCACACGAGACGCCTCGATCTCGCGGACGCCTGACCACCCGCAGGCCTCAGATGGCATTCGCACACAGCGGCCTGGGTGATCGTGACGCACTCAGCGAGAGAGAGTGAGTCCCATGCTGGACAGGCGTCAGGACTTCTCGGCGAGATGTCGTGCCCCATCGGGCTCTGCATGGCAGTGATCCGTCAACGGATGCGCGCTCGTCGACCTACGGTACGAATCACGTAGATGTACGTCCCGCCGCACAACGGCCCAATTCACGTCAGCAGCAGGGCTCGGCGTTCCGTACGATCCTGGGCGATCGCATCAGGGCACGGCGAGCAGCGACTCCTGTAACGGCGACCTCATCCGCCCAAGCGTTGCAGGTCCCGGACATGTCCAACGTCTCCTGACGGAAGCCGTCGACGGGGTGCGTTGAGCGATGCTCATGATCAAGTGGAGCACCGTCTCGACGTTGGACCGCCTGTGGTCGTGCCTGGCGAACCCCTCGCCCCATGAAACCGTCCGACCCACCCCACGGCCCGATCCGCCGGGCTCAGACGCCCCCTGGGGGCGGAATTCAACGCCAGAACGGGGGGGTGCTGAAAACGACGGAACCCGCACCCCGGAAGGTGCGGGTTCCGGTCGATTGACCGAGTTGGCCGACCGTCAGTAGACGGGGCAGCCGATGACGCCCGGAAGGATCGTCGTGAGGAGCGGCTTCATGAGGAAGCTGCCACCCGTGATGTTGACCTTCGAGCAGCCGCCACCGGCGTTCATGTAGAAGTCGCCTTCGAAGTAGAACGGGATGCCGATGAGCGAGAAGTAGAAGCCCACGCGGGTGGCCTTCATGCCGACGCCCTGGCTGAGGCTCAGTCGAGCCGACGCCACGTTGATCGAGGCGATGCGGAACTGGCCCGAACCGTTGAGCGACCAGCTCGGGTTCGTCAGCGACGAGGTGAAGGTGCCGCTGAAGTTGATGCCCGCCGGGAAGTTGATGAGCACGATGCCGCCGGTGCCCGAGAGGCTGACCTGATCGGGGCTGGCGATGACCGTGCCGGCGAAGTTCAGGAGACCCCACGAGTCGAGGTGCAGCGAGCCTGTCATGTTGCCCTGCAGGCTGAGCAGCGTGCCGTTGGGGCCGAAGCTCGCCTTCACCGCACCGGTGAGATCGGCGTTGCTGCCGACCTTGAGGCCGCCGGAGAACGACATGTCCAGCGGGCTGCCGTACGAGCTGCCGATGTGCAGGTTGGCGTTGGTGAGCGTGACGTCACCGAGGTTGACCGCACCGTTGACGGTGGCGTCGAGGCTCACGGTCTCGGCGAGGCCGTCGGTGATGATGATCGCACCGGCGAGGTGGGCGGCGAAGCCGGCGCCCACGAGGTTGGCGTCGACGGTGAGCGACGTGGTGGCGCCGCTGGTGTCGACCACGGCCGAGCCGTTGGCCTTCAGCGTGCCGATCTTGAAGTCGCCGGACACCTCGGTGTGCACCTGGCCGCCCACGATGGTGGTCGAGAGCGAACCGGAGACCGAGACGGCCGAGCCGTCCTGCATCGTGCCGGAGAACGAGCCCGCCCCCTGGAGTTGAAGGAAGGGCGTGTAGGCCGTGATGCCGTCCCACACGATCGACCCGTCGAAGCGCACCGTGTTGGCGCCCTGGGCGACGTCGATGACACCCACGAAGGTGGCCTTGTTGGTGGCCAGGGTGAGCGAGCCGCTCGCCGTGTTGACGTTGAGGTCGCCGAGGATGCCGCTGCCCTTGAAGGTGATGGCGGTCTCGGTGGCGTTGCCGTCGAGCTTCACCGAGCCGGTGAGGTCGATCTTCTTGCCGCCGGCCTGCGTGCCGACGAGGTGCGCCGAGATGTCGGCCTTGGCCGAGACGAGGGCGCCGGCCTTGTCGAAGGCGACGTCCACGACGCCGCTGGCCGTGCTGGGCCCGATCTTGAGGCTGCCGGCGACCGTGGCTGCGACGCCGGTGGCCGGCGAGGCCGTGAGCTTCACCGTGGCGCCGGTGACGGAGATGTCGCCGATCTTCACCGCGCTGGCCTGCGCCGTCAGGGTGAGCGACGGAACGCCGCTGATCATGGACAGCGTGCCGCTGAACGTGACCGGCGAGGTGGTGATGCCGGGGATCGTCAGGCCGGTCGAGGAGAGGCTGACCGACCAGTTGTCGAGGTTCGACAGGGTGCCGACGAAGCCGATGGTCGAGGTCACGCCCGACAGGCGGACGGCGACGTTGCCACGAACGGTGATGCCGGCGGCGCCGATGTCGGCGGACAGCGTCTGCACCGAGAGGTTGTCGAGCACCGGCTGGCCGGCGGCGATCTCGTCACCGGTGACGGCGGCGATCGGCGCCGAGTTGGTGTTGCCCTGCTCCGACGGCACTTCCTGGCCCTGGGCCAGCGTCGCGCCCGACAGGCCGACCTTGGCGTTCGAGGCGGTGCAGCTGGTGCCGGTGACGGCGGTGCTCTGCGCGAGGGCGACCACCTGGTCCTTCACGAGCACGCCGGTGTCCGCGGTCGGCGGCGCGTCGGCCACCTTGTCCCAGAACGTGCAGAACTGCTCAGCAGGGGTCGGACCGGCGGGGGTCGTCGGGGGGCAGGCCGTAGCGACCCCCGCGACCAGCGAGAGCGCCAGCGCGCCGATCGCGAACCGACCAACCTTCTTGGACGTCGTCCGTTGCATGATCCCCCGTAGGTGCTCGCCGTATACCTATGACCCGGCGCAAGCGTAGACGACGGTTGTGTCGTCTGTCACTTGTTGGGCACCCTCAGGGTCGGCACGGCGAGCCCCGCCATGAGCGGGACCGTCCGTTTGCTACCCGCCGGTGGCGGGACTCATACCTGGTGCGAGACCACCACGCGGCGCTTCCCGAGATCCTTCGCCCGGTACAGCGCCTCGTCGGCCCGGCGGATCAGCGACATCCCGTCGGCGGTGCCGCGCCCCATCGCCACGCCGACGCTGGCACCGACATTGGTCGGTTGACCGCCCACACTGATGGGGAGGCACACGCTCTCGATGAGCCGGCGGGCGATGTCGACCGCGAGCTCCTCGTCGGCGAGGCCGGGACACACCACGGCGAACTCGTCGCCGCCGAGGCGCCCGACGGTGTCCCCGTCACGGACCACGCCGCGGATGCGTCGCGCCACCTCGACGAGCACGGCGTCGCCGGCCTGGTGGCCGAGCCGGTCGTTGATCACCTTGAAGTCGTCGAGGTCGACGTAGAGCAGCGCGCACGACGAGGCGACGGCGGACACCTCACGGTGGAACCCGGCGCGGTTGGCGAGACCCGTCAGACCGTCGTGGCTCGCCTCCCACCGCAGGGCCGCCTTCGCGTGGTGGTCGACGATCGCCAGCGACGCCAGCCGGAGCGCCTGGTGGATCGGCTGCTGCGGCCCGGTCACGAGCGGGACGGCGAGCGGGCTCCACGCGACGAGACAGCCGACGACCTCGGGGCCGCCCGGCGCCACGATCGGCAGCACCCACACCGCGGGGTACTCGCCCTCGAGGTCGGTCACCGTCGCCATCTCGCCGCTGCGGCGCACCTCGGCGACCATGTCCATGGGCGCGGCGGGTGGTTCGGGCGCGTCGGGTGCCGAGATGACGTGATCGAACCCGTGGTCCCACCACATCACCTGACAGCGCACGCCGTCGATCGTCCGGTCGACGAGGCGGGCGATCACCGGGAGGACCGCGTCGAGGCCGGCGCCACTGCCGAGCAGGTCGATGGCGAGCGGCAGGTCGGTGCGGTCGTCGGCGATCCGACCGGTCGCGAGGAGCGCGTCGACGGCGGGGTCGCCGAGGTGGTTGAACACGGAGACCTCGCACCGCACCCAGTCGCCGTTGGCATGGGCGACCCGGATGGTGCTCACGTCGGGGCGCCAGGTGGCGTCGAACGAGCGGTACTCCTCCGCGTGCTCGGAGTGGTAGTCCATGGCCGCGAGCACGAGCTCGAGGTCGTCGGGGTGGATGAGCTCCACGATGTTGCGCCCGACGGGATCGGCCCACCCGAAGATCGACCCGAGCGTCTCCGACCCCCACATGACCGAGAAATCGGGGTGCAGGAGCACGGAGAAGTGCCCGTAGGCCCGCGACGTGGCGAGGCCGACGCGCTCCAGCAGCGACGATGTCGCGTCGGGCCGCGACGCGGCGGCGGGATCGGCGTCGCGTTCGAGCAGGGTCACCCTCGAGGTATCGACCTGCCCGTGGCGTGCCTTGAGATCGCGGCGTCAGTCGGCGAGCAGCGTGGGATCGAACGTGAGGTGCTCGCCGACGTCGCCCCAGCGCTCGGGGATCATGCGTCGCCGGACGAACCGCCAGGCGCCGTCGCGGCGGGCCACGCGGTCGACGTAGCGGCCGACGACGACGGGGGCGAGCGGGAAGGTCGGGGTCGCCTGGAACACGGTGAAGCGCGACCGCATCTCCAGCTCGTCGACGCCGACCGCCTCGACGATCACGTTCGTGATGACGTGTGCCGTGAGCGGTGTGCCGTCGGCGTGCCGCCGGGTCGTGGCCACGAACAGCGCCTCGATCTCCTCCGCGCCGGCCGCCACCCGGTTGCCGGCGGCGTCCTCCAGCACGGCATCCGCCAGGAGGCGTCCGACGGCGGCGAAGTCGCCGGCGTCGATGTGCTCCGCGTACCGAGCGAGCAGTTCGGCGGCGAGCGCCCGGTCTGCTGGGTCGACGTTCATGGGGCACATGACATCACGGATTCGGCGGCGAGGTGACAAGCTCGGCCCATGTCCGGTGACCGTGTGCAGATGGTAGGCACGATCGCGTCGTGCGGGTTCGAGAGTGGTGACCGCTTCGTCATCGGGCGGTGGGAGACCTCGCCGGTGGGCCCCACGGTGGACGTGATGTGGGCGCGCCCCGACGGCACCCGGGTGCTGCTGGCGCCCGACGAGCCCACGGCCACCTACGTCACGAGCGTGTACCGGTTCGACGAGGTGCGCGTGGTGCCGTTCGAGGACGTCGGCTCCAACTCCCCGTCCGAGCTGCACCTCACCGCCGGTCCGCTCCGCATCCGCCTCAACGCCGGGTGGCGCGTGTTGTGGCTGCCCGACCGTCCGTTGTGGTTCACGAAGTGGGTGGAGCGTCCGGTGGCCCGTGCGCTGCTCGGGGTCCACACGTGGGGCACCAGCCCGACCGGCGTGCAGGAGTGGTACCAGGCGCGGTCGTGCCGTTTCGTCCAGTCGGCGGCCGCCGAGCTCGACGGACGCGAGCTCGGCGGGTCGCGGCCGCTGCACCCGGCGTGCGGGTTCGGGTTCTCGGAGTCGCCCCGCCGGCCGAGCATCGTCGAGGTCCGCCCGACGTTGCTCGGGCCCGCCGGGTGGCTCGACGGGTTGGGCTCAGGCGGCGGCCTCGTCCCGTAGCGCGGCGACGACCTCGGTCGGCCGTCGTTCGAGGATGTGGTCGACGGCGCCGTACGCGATGGCGTCGGCGCCACGCACGATGTAGTCACGGTCGAGGTCGGCCACGATCTGCGCCCGGTCGCGACCGGTGGCGGTGACGAGGATGTCGACCATGCGGTCGCGCATCTCGACGACCTCGCGCACCTGGATCTCGATGTCGACCGACTGGCCCTGCGCTCCCCCGTGGGGCTGGTGGAACAGGACGCGGGCGTTCGGGAGGATGTACCGGTGGCCCGGCTCGCCGGCCGCGAGGAGCACCGCCGCCGCCGACGCGGCCTGGCCGACGCAGATCGTGGCGACCGGGGCCTGGATGTACTGCATCGTGTCGACGATGGCGAAGAAGCCGGTCATCTCCCCACCCGGGCTGTTGATGTAGAGGTTGATCGGCTTGTGGGGGTCCTCCGCCTCGAGGTGCAGCAGCTGGCCGACGACGAGGTTGGCGACCTGCTCGTCGATGGCCGTGCCGAGGAACACGATGCGATCGGACAGCAGCCGGGAGTAGAGGTCGTAGGCCCGTTCGCCCTGGGGGCTGGACATCAACACGGTGGGGACGATCACAGGGGGCTCCGTTCGAAGTTGTGCAACTGATTGGTTGCGTTTCACCATAGGGGTGGTGGAACGAACACGCAACCGCTACGTTGCACATATGGAACACACCGAGATCGACCACGCCACTGCGACCGACCTTGCGACCGTCGAGCGCACCGTCCTGCTCGAGGCCGGCATCGACGAGGTGCTGGACGCGCTGCAGCGGCCCGACCTCCTCTCGGCGTGGCTCGGCCCGTGGACGCCCGACGCCGATGGCACCGGCGCGACGGTCACCACCGACGACGGCGTGACGCGCCGCGTCACCCTCCTCGACGCCGACGGCACGGGCGCAGCCGTGCGCTGGGCATGGAGCCCCGTCGACGACCCTGCCGCGGCGAGCGAGGTGCGCCTCGTGGTGAGCGGCGAGGGCCTCCGCACCCGCGTCACGGTCGTCGAGTCGCTGCCGACCGCCACCGCCTGCACCGGCCGCAGCGTCGCCACTGCCGTGCCGTGGCTGCCGAGCCTCCTCGCGCTCGGGGCGGTGCTCGCCGTCGGCTCGCACGTCCCCGCGTGATCGACCGGTGAGCACCGACGCCGTGTTCACGGCGCTCGCCGACGACACCCGTCGGTCGCTGCTCCGCGCCGTCGCCGCCCACGGCCCGTGCACCGCCACCGAGCTCGCCCGCGATCGCGACATCACCCGGCAGGCCGTGGCGAAGCACCTCGCCGTGCTCGGCGAGGCCGGGCTCGTCCACGGCCGCCGCGAGGGTCGGGAGGTGCGCTATCGCGCCGACACGACGCCGCTCGACCTGGCGGCACGATGGATCGATGAGACGGGCGACGCCTGGGACCGACGCCTCGAACGCCTCCGGGCTGTGCTGGAGTGACGAGGCTCGACACGAGGGGCGGGAATAGTTGAGCGCTCAATGTGTTGCACCACGCGATCCAGGAGGACACCGATGGCCATCACCCGCCTCAACCATGCCGTGCTCTACGTCCGCGACGTCGAGGTCACCCGCGAGTTCTACGAGAACGTCCTCGGCTTCGAGACGCTCGTCTGGATGCCCGGCAAGGCAGCGTTCTTCCGCGCCGACGGCTCCACCAACGACCACGACCTCGGGACGTTCCAGATCGGGTCGGGCGCCGGCCCCACCACGGCCGGGCGCTCGTCGGTCGGGCTGTACCACCTCGCCTGGGAGGTGGACACGCTGACCGAGCTCGCCCGCCTGCGTGACGTGCTCGTCGAGCGGGGCGCCCTCGTCGGCGCCACCGACCACATCACGACCAAGGCGCTCTACGCGTTCGATCCCGACGGCCTCGAGTTCGAGCTCAGCTGGCTCGTGCCGGCCGACCGCATCGACGACGAGCTCCGGGCCGAGGCCGCAGCCGTGATGGGCCGCCCCCTCGACCTCGACGCCGAGATCGCCCGCTACGGGGCCACGACGCTCGGCGGGATCGGCGTGTCCATCCCGATCTG
The DNA here is from genome assembly GCA_046331245.1 of Acidimicrobiales bacterium. Lineage (GTDB taxonomy): Bacteria > Actinomycetota > Acidimicrobiia > Acidimicrobiales > Microtrichaceae > SSF14. Next base: position 153,336 of record JAXLRH010000006.1, read on the forward strand.
AGCGTCGGAGGCGAACGGGCGGTCGACACGTCGCGACGCCGACCATCCGTAGGCCGCGGCGACGATCGCCGACAGGGCGCCCAGCCCGACGCCGTAGCGCGGGCCGAGCCAATCGCAGACGGCGCCCAGGATGGGGCCGCCGATCGGGGTCGACCCCAGGAACACCATCGCCTGCAGGGCCAGCACCCGGCCACGCATCGACGGGTCGGAGCGCATCTGCACGATGGCGGTCGACGCCGTCATGAAGCCGATGCTGGCGGCGCCGAGCACGACGCCGACGGGGAACGCGAACGCCAGGTTCGGCGCGACGGCGAAGACCGCCATCGACACACCGAACATCGCCGCCGCCGAGACCACGTGGCGGAGGTCGATCTCGGTGCGCCGGGCCGTGGTGAGCGCGCCGATGAGCGACCCCACGCTGATGACCGAGAAGAGGATCGTGAACGTCGACTCGGAGCCGCCGAACGAGCGCTTCACCAGCAGCGGGATCACCACGCTGAAGTTGAACGCCAGGGTGCCGATGATCGACATCATCACGAGGGGGATGCGCAGCTCGGGCACGCTCAGCGCGTAGCGCAGGCCGGCGCGCACCTGGCCACGACCGCGGGCGGCGACCGGACCGGGACGGAACTTCGAGGCGTCCATGAGGCCGTACCCGACGAGCACCGCGATGTAGGTGAGGCCGTCGACGGCGAAGCACCACCCGTAGCCCACCGTGGAGATGAGGAGGCCGGCGAGCGCCGGACCGATGATGCGTGAGCCGGTCATCAGCGCGCTGTTGAGGCTGACGGCGTTGTTGACCTTGTCGCCCTCGACCATCTCGACGACGAACGAGCGGCGAGCCGGGTTGTCGAACGCCGTCGCGATGCCACCGAGGAACGCCACGGCGTAGATGCCGGGCACGAACGGATGCGACATGAACGCGAGGGCCGCCAGCGCGAAGGACTGCAGCATGGCGAACACCTGCACGATGACCAGCAGCTTCCGCTTGTCGGAGCGATCGGCCACGAGGCCGGCCCACGGGCCGAGCAGCAGCACGGGCAGGAACTGGCACGCGGTGAGCAGGCCGACGGCGAACCCGTTGCCCGTGAGCTTGAGCACGAGCAGGGCCTGGGCGATGAGCGTGAGCCAGTTGCCGACCTGCGAGATCATCTGGCCGCAGAAGAACAGGCGGAAGTTGCGCACCGCGAGGGACGAGAACGTCTCGCGGGTGGCGTGCTCGAACCGCGTCATGACGGTTCCTCCGGTGGCCGCACGAGATGGTCGAGCACCTCGACGACGTCGTGCAGGCGCACGAGATCGTCGGGCGGGAGCTCACGAAGACGCGCCGAGAGCCACTCGGTGCGGCGGGCACGGATGTCCGCCAGCTGGGTGACGCCCGCCTCGGTGATGCGCACCCGGCACACGCGGCGATCGCCGGGGTCGACGAGTCGCTCGATGTACCCGCGCTCGACCAGGCGGTCGACGAGCTTGGTGACGGTGGGAGGCGTGACCTGCTCGAGCGCGGCGAGCCTGCTCAGGGTGAGGGGGCCGTCGCGTCCGATGGAGGCGAGCGCGGTGGCGAGTGCGGGCGCCATGCCGCTCTGGTCCTGCTGGCGCAGCAGCCGGGCGAGGCGGGCCAGCGAGAAGCGCAGGGACTCGGCGGTCTCGTCGATGTCGGGGGCGGTGCTCGCTGCTCTCCTGGCCATGTCGTGCACGATACCCCGCATAGTTAGCTAGCGAAACTAACTAGACGCATGTCACAGACCCGCCAAAGATCGCCCCATGCCCGACACCCACCCACCCGACGAGGTGGCCGCCGCGCTCGCCTCGTACGTCGACCTACGCGAGCGGATCGGCCGTCACGAGGCGACCTGGACCGACCTCGCCGACCTGTTCACCGAGGACGCCGTCTACATCGACCCGGCGTGGGGTCGCCTCCAGGGACGCGACGAGCTGCTGCGCTTCTTCGACGAGTCGATGCGCGGCCTCGAGGACTGGGACTTCCCCATCGAGTACACGGCGATCTCCGGCGACACCGTCGTGATCAAGTGGTGGCAGCAGCTCCCCGCCACCCGCGACGACGGCAGCCGCTACACGCAGTCCGGCATCTCCACGCTGGTGTACGCCGGCGACGGCAGGTTCTCATACGAGGAGGACCTGCTCAACATGACCCACGTCATCGAGGACATCGTCGCGAGCGGCTGGCGGCCGGGCGCCGGGTTCATCCCCCCGCCCTCCGATCCCGACCGCAACTTCGCCCGGCCGGGCGCATGAGCGCCTCGGACACCGTCACCGACCGCGTCCCGGGATCCGGCCTCGCCGCGATGCGCGTCCGGCTCGACCCCTATCCCCTCCAGGTCGGCCCCGCCACCCACCTCGCTGCGGAGCGCGAGCGGTTGTCGGCCATCACCTTCGACCACTTCGACGTGCGACGAATGGGCGCGACCGTGGGCGCCGAGCTCCTCGGCGTCAACCTCACCACCGACCTGCCCGACGCCACGATCGACGAGATCGCCCGCGCCCTCGCCGAGTTCAAGGTGGTGTTCTTCCGCGACCAGCCCCTCACCGCCGACCAGCACGTGGCGTTCGCACGGCGCTTCGGCGACCTCGAGATCCACCCGTTCATCCCGTCCAATACGGGCCGTCCCGAGCTCGTGAGGTTCGAGAAGTCGGCCGAGGTCGCCGGCTACGAGAACGCCTGGCACCACGACGTGACGTGGCGCGAGTGCCCCTCGATGGGGGCGATCCTGCACGGGATCGACGTGCCCGACGTGGGCGGCGACACCCTCTTCTGCGACATGTACGCGGCGTACGAGGGGCTCGACGCCGCCACCAGGGAGCGCATCGAGCAGCTCGACGCGGTGCACGACTACATGCGCACGTTCGGAGCGTTCATCCCGCCGGACAAGATGGAGGAGACGCGGGCCCGGTTCCCGCAGGTCACCCACCCGCTCGTCTGCACCCATCCCGTCACCGGGCGGCGGCACCTCTACGCGAACCGGAACTTCGTGTCGCACGTCGTCGGCCTCGAGCCCGACGAGAGCACTGCCCTCCTCGACCTGATCTGCCGACAGAACGACTACGGCGAGTACCAGTGCCGCTTCCGGTGGGAGCCCCACTCGGTCGCCTTCTGGGACAACCGTGCCGTGCAGCACTACGCGTCGAGCGACTACTGGCCGCAGACGCGTGTGATGGAACGCGCCTCCGTCATCGGGACGCGCCCTGTCCGCTGAGTCACCCGGCCGGGTCCGCCTCGTCGCCGGCATCCTCGTCGTCGCCGCGCTCGCCGTCCTCGCCGCGATCCGTCTCACCGGTGGCTCCGACACGCTCGCCGGGCGGTCGGACACCTCGGCCGCGGCCCGCGGCGGCAGCACCACCGTGCCGCGTTCGTCGCCCACGTTCCCCACCACCACGGGGATGGAACCGCCGCTCGACGACCCGCCGTCGACCGCCACCAAGGCCGACCTGGACGGGCTCCACTTCACCGACGTCACCACGTCCGCCGGACTCGACGCTCGCCAGTCCACGAAGTCGCTCACCGCGGACATGTCGATGACGTCCGGCGCGGCCGTCGCCGACGTCGACGGTGACGGCGACGCCGACATCTACGTCACCCGCATCGGTCGGCCGAACTCGCTCTACATCAACGACGGGCGAGGCCACTTCACCGACACCGCCACGGCCGCCGGCGTCGACCGCGCCGGCGCCGTCGGGTCGAGCGCCGCGGCCTTCGCCGACATCGACGCCGACGGCTGCCCCGACCTCTACGTGAGCGGCGCCGGTGACCGCAAGCGGTCGAGCGAGGCCGCACTCCTCGTCAACGACTGCAACGGGCACTTCACCGACGAGACCGCCGCCCGCGGGGTCTCCCTCCCGGCGACCGACGCCGACCTGGGCCCGCAGGGCCACGGCGTGACGTTCGCCGACTACGACCACGACGGCTTCCTCGACCTCCTGGTGCTGCACTGGGACCCGGCGTTCCTCGGCGGCGACGCTGCCGCGACGGCCTTCCGTGAGGTGCCCGACCCCTCGTCGATCTGCGAACGAATCGCGGCCACCCGTGCCGCCGGCATGGATCGCACGTCGTCCGCCGGCCCGAACCGCAGCCGCCTCTTCCACAACGACGGCACCGGCCACTTCACCGACGTCACCCAGGCGATGGGTCTGCCGCTCGACCAGATCGCCGGGTTCACCGGCCAATTCGTCGACGTGGACGGCGACGGGTGGGAGGACCTCGCGATCGCCGGCGACTTCTGCACCAGCCGCCTCTTCCACAACGACGCCGGCCAGAAGTTCGTCGACGTCACCGCCTCGGCCGGCGTCGGCACCGACGAGAACGGCATGGGCTCGGTGCTCCGCGACATCGACGGCGACGGGCACCCCGACTGGTTCGTCACGTCGATCGCGTTGCGCACCCGATCGGGCGAGTGTCCGACGCGCACCGGCAACACCGCCTGCAGCGGCAACCGCCTGTACGTGAACCAGGGCGACGGCACGTTCCGCGACCTCACCGACCGCTACGGCGTGAGGAACGGATGGTGGGGCTGGGGCGCGGCGATCGAGGACTTCGCCGACGACGGGCGCCTCCAGATCGCGCAGACCAACGGCTTCGTCGGGGAGGAGCAGCCGCGCAAGCGCTTCACCACCGACCCGATGCGCTTCTGGGTGCCGTCGGTGAAGGGCGCCACCGCAGGCGCACCCATGGTCGAGGCCGCGAAGCTCGCCGGGCTCGGCGTCGACGGCGTCGGGCACGGACTCGTCGCCTTCGACGCCGACGGGGACGGCGACCTCGACCTCCTCGTGGCGAACTTCGGCGATCCGCCCAACCTCTTCCGCAACGACCGTCGCAACCGTCACTGGCTCACCGTCCGCCTCGACGATCCCACGCGACCCGGCAACCGCCAGGGCATCGGCGCGCGGGTCGTCGTGACGCCGGTCGCCGGCGAGGCGTCGACCACCGGCTGGATCGGCACCGACGGCTCCTACGAGTCGCAGCGGATGCCCGAACTGCACGTCGGCCTGGGCAGGCGGGCGGCGACGGTGGCGACGGTCGAGGTGTGGTGGCCGGGAGCGACCACGCCCCAGGTGGTCGCCGACGTGCGGCCGGACCGGGTGCTGACCGTTACGCGCTCAGCTGGTCCGTGACCACGAAGTAACGACCGGCGTCGATCAGCACGAAGGAGCCGCGGAACGGCGCCGGGCGACCACTGCCGTGCTGCACCGTGCCCGTGGCGGTGATGCCCAGTCGCGGGGCCGCCTGGGGCGCGTCCGGGTCCCGGAGCAGCACGACCGACATGGCGTCGAAGACGTAGCCGTCGACGTCGTCGGTCGTGACCGGGCCCTTCTTCAGTCGCGCCGTGTCCTCGGCCAGGCGGGCGCCGGCGACGGCGGTCGCCAGCTGTGCCGGGTCGGCGGCGCGCATCGCCACCGGCTCGATGATCAACGCCTCGATCAGGCTGCGCCCCATGCGGTCGGCCGTCGCCTGCGACAGGGGCGGCTGGGTGCGCCGGGCCGAGTCGTCGATCGTCACCGCCGGCACGAGCTTCGGGGAGAGCTCGATCTTGGGCCGCGGCCCGGCCTCGGCGGCCAACGCCTGGGTTCGCGTGTCGGCCGTGACCCGGGGCTCGCGCGCCCCGCTCCCCGCCAGCACCGTGCCCCCCAGGAAGGCGGCGACGAGGAGGACGCCCGCCGAGCTGCGCCGAAGCGTGGCCGGTGAGCCGTACGGCGAGGTGCGAATCCAGGCGCCGAGGCGGTCGCGCCCGCTGTCGAGCGCCGGCGACCACCGGTCGAACAACGGTCGCGCCGCGCACACGACGACGAGCGCCCCGAGGATCGCGACCTTCGTCGCGAACTCGGTCGTCTGCGGCGCCACCAGCAGCGTCGCGAGGACGCCGACGCCGACGCCGTGACCGACGCGGGCGACGCGACCGGACGGGATCGTTCGCGGGTCGGTGATCATGAAGAAGCAGAAGACGAGGATCTCGGGCGACGACAGGAGCACCCACCAGTAGGACGCGCCGCACACCGGCGCGCCGTTCCACCGGGCCGAGACGCAGTGGCCGCTCGCGGAGAGCACCCCGGTACCGGCGGCGAACGTCACCCAGAACGCGACGGCGACCGAGAGCAGCCGTTGCCGGCGCGTGACCATCAGCCCGCCGAGCCCGATCACGACGAGCGCGGCGACGATGCCGGGCGACACCGGCCCCCACCAGAGGTCCTGCGGGTCGGCGTACTTCGAGCCGAGGATGAGGAAGCACACGACGAGGCCGATGTTCGACGGGTTGAACAGGTGACGGTCGCCGACCCGGATGAGGTACTTCGACAGGAGCGAGATCGCCGCGACGGCGACGAAGATGTGGGCGCCGCGCAGACTCCACCAGTCGCCGTGCTCGGTGCCCGGCACCCGCAGGATGAACGCCACCCCGTTGCCGGTGAGGAGCGCGCTCGCCGGCCACATCACCACCCGTCGCTGCCAGAACGCGATCGACATCTCGAGCAGGGCGCAGGTACCGAGCGACACGAGGATCTGCGCGATCGACAGCTCGAACCCGAGCACCGTCTGGCCGAGCGCCTGCAGCGAGAAGATCACCGACGCCAGGTGCAGGCGCGGGTCGCTGAGCTTCGGGAGCAGCAGCGGGTACCGGTGCGCCCCGACTCCGATGGAGCGGGTCGGGGGCGTGGCGACCGAGACCATGTGGCTCAGGTTACGCAGATCCCCCCGTCGTGCCACGTGTGATCTCGTAGCTGCACGAATGGTCACCGGCCATCATGTGGGTCGTCCGCTCGACCGACGCGTCGGGCAGCACCGCCCGGATGAACTCGATCTCGCTCGAGCATGCGTGCGGGTGCTCGCGGGCCACCGAGAGGATGGCGCAGTTGTGCTCGGTGACGCGGAACCGGTCGCGGTCGATCTGCTGCACGTCGGCGAGGTAGCCGTCCTCGTCGAGGATGGCCGCCAGCTCGCGCACGCGGGCGGCGAAGCCGCGACGCTTGGCGACCCGTGCCCGGCCCGCTGCGATTCGATCGTCCCGGCGGCGGACGAACACCTGGGTCACCGCCTCGGGCTCGAGGTAGCCGAGGATCTGGTTGGTGAGCTCGCCGTACGCCTTCGGGAACAGCGACTCCGCACGTTCGGTGAGCCGATGGACGTTGCCGCTCGGACCGCGGCGTCCGTCGACGCGCGGCGCCGACGACGAGGCCACCAGACCCGCGTCGACCAGCGCGGCGAGGTGCTGCCGAACACCGGACAGCGTGATGCCGAGCGCACCGGCGAGCTGTTCCGCCGTGGCCTCGCCGCGACGGCGGATCGCGTAGAGCACCGACCGCTGGGCGTCGGTGAACGGCTCGGGTGCGGGCACCGGCCCGTCGCTCGCGGTCACGACGACCATCGTGTCACGCCCGCTCCGCGAGCAGCAGATGGCTGTCGCCGAACTCGTGCCATCGGTACCCGGCGGCGAGCGCCTCGGGGTAGGCGATCTCGAGCGGCCGGCGACCGGCCACGGCCTCGAGCATCTGGAGGTGCGTCGCCTCCGGCTCGTGCCAGCCCGTGAGCAGCCCGTCGACCGCACGCACCCCGCGTTCCGGCGTGATCACGAGATCGGTCCAGCCGTCGCCCGCGTGCGTGACGCCGTCGCCGTCGGTCACGGTCTCGAGCGCACGCACCACGGTCGTGCCGATGGCGACGACCCGGCGGCCGGCGGCGCGGGCCGCGTTCACCCGCCGGGCCGTCTCGACCGGCACGCGGTACCGCTCCGGGTAGGGCATCTCGCCGCCTTCGAGCGACGCGACGCCGGTGTGGAGGACGAGTGGCGTGACGGCCACGCCACGGGCGACGAGGGAGGTGATCACCTCGGCCGTGACCGGCCGCCCGGCCGACGGCATCTCGGCCGAGCCGGCCTCGATCGCGTAGGCGTTCCGGTAGGCGTCGATGGGCCAGGTGGCGGGCACATACCGGTAGCGGATCGGGTGCCCCCACCGGTCGAGGTACTCGACCACCGGCTCGCCGAGGTCGATCGACGCCACCCACAGCCGCGTCGAGCCGGGCATGTGTCCGAGCAGGTGCACCTGCACCCGGCCCGGCAACCCGAGCGTGACGCCGGCGAAGTCGCCGTCGTGTGGACGGGTCGCGGCGCCGTCGACGGGTCGCCGCACCTCGACCAGCCAGAGGCCGGTGGGGAGCTCGGTCGAGAAGTGGACCACGACGAACTCGCCCGACGGGGTCGCCGCGTCGACGGCCGCCGGCACCGTCGCCGACGTGTTGACCACGACGAGGTCGCCCGGATCCAGGAAGCGCGCGAGCTCGCTCGCCCGGGCGTGGACGGGCTCGCGCTCGCCGACCGAGACCATGAGCCTGACGGCGTCGCGCCGGCCGAGCGTCAGCTCCGGCGGCTGGGTGGCCTCGAGCTCGGGAGGAAGGGTGAACCGGAGCGGGTCGGTCATCACCACGCCGGTTACGCCGCCGGTCACGCCGCCGGTCACGAGACCGCCTCCGGCGCGAGCTCACGGGCGCGGTACCGGCCCGACGGCTCGCTCCCCTCGATGAGGGCCAGCAAGCCGGGAACGCTGTCGACGGCCGGCGGGCGGTCGGAGATGTCCTCACCGGGGAAGGCGGCCTGGTGCATCGCCGTTCGCATGTCGCCCGGATCGACGGTGAGCACGCGCAGATCGGGACGCTCGACGGCGAGGACCGCGCCGAGATGGTCCAGGGCCGCCTTCGTGACGCCGTACACACCCCAGCCCTCGTACGCCTCGACGGACGCGTCGGACGTGATGTTCACGACGGTCGCACCCGGTGCGAGCCGGTCGGCAGCGGCCTGCACCACGCCGAGCGGTGCGACGGTGTTGACCTCGAAGAGCCAGACGAGCTCGGCGGGATCGACCTCCAGCAGCGCGGGCAGCGGGGTGGGCCCAAGTCCGCCGGCGTTGTTGACGACGAGGTCGATCCTCGGGCCGGCGGCCTCGGCGAGGGCGACGCGGTGTGCGGGATCGACGACGTCGCCGGTCACCGCCACCGCGGACGGGGCGAGGTCGTCGAGGGCTGCGTGGAGGGCGTCGCCGTCGCGGCCGTCGGCCACGACCCTCCATCCCCGCACCACGAGCGCGCGGGTGAGCTCGAGACCGAGCCCCCTCGACGCTCCGGTGACGATCGCTGTCGGAGATTCTGCGTGCATGGGAGGCTCCCTTCGTCGTGGAGCCAATAGAACAGTGATCACTGTTGTATTTATTCCGGGCCTTCGGAAACGATGCAAGACTCCGGGCGATGTCGATCCGGGCACTGCTCCAGGCGTTCGCCACCGTCTTCCCGGCCGAGCTCCCCGACAAGACGATGGTGGCGACCATCGTCCTCGTCACCCGCTACCGCACCCCGCTCCCCGTGTGGATCGGCGCCGTGCTCGCCTTCTCGGTGCACGTCGTCGTCGCCGTCGCCGCAGGAACCGCCATCAGCCTCCTGCCGAAGACGCCCGTGCAGCTCGCGGTCGCCGCGCTCTTCCTCATCGGCGCCGCGCTGCTGTTCCGGGAGGGCCGCCGAGCGTCCCCGGGCGAGATGGACCGCGAGGTCGCTGAGGAGCTCGGGGACGAACCTCCGGCCGAGGCGACGAGCTCGCCGCTCACCGCGGTGGCCGGCAGCTTCGCGCTGATCATCGTCGCCGAGTGGGGCGACCTCACCCAGCTCGCGACGGCAAGCCTCGCCGCCAAGAGCGGCGACGCGCTCGCCACCGGCGTCGGGGCGCTGGCTGCGCTCGCCTCGGTTGCCGGCATCGCCGCGACGTTCGGTCGCCAACTGGTCGCCCGCGTTCCCATCTGGCGTATCAACTACATCGGCGCCGCGGTGTTCGCCGCGCTCGCCGTCTGGACGCTGGTCGAACTCGCCTGACGCCGGGCCCGTCAGTAGCCGGGCGCCGGCTGCCACAGATGGAACTCGCGACCCTGGTCGTCGCGGCACACGACGTCACCGCCGGACTCGTAGGACGCCTCGCCGACGACGGTTCCCCCGAGCTCGACCACCCGCCGAGCGCTGGCAGCCGCGTCCGGAACCCGGAAGTAGAGCACCGGTGCGGTCTCGCTCCCGTCGGGGGTGAAGCCCATCGGGAGACGGGTGTTCGCGATGTGGGCGTACCCGTCGCCGGCGTTGCCGGGCTCGGTCGTCCATCCGAACAGCGCGCCGTAGAACCGCGAGGCGACCGCCGTGTCGACCGTGCCGATCGTGAGGTAGCCCAGCTCCACCGGCGCCGACGCGCCCTCCCCCGCCACGACCGTGAAGCCGTCCATGCGCTCGTCGATCTCGGCGAGGGTCGGCGTGGCCACCGGCGTCTGGATCATCCAGCGGTGCCCGAACGGGTCGACGATCGTGCACGACCGCTCGCCGTACGGCTGGTCGGCGGGTTCGCGCTGCACGACCGCGCCGCGGGCGACGGCGCGTCCGAAGACCGCGTCGACGTCGTCGACGGTGAGGTTCATCGACACCGACGGCAGCGATGTCCCCGGCGCATCGACGCCGCTGTCGGGATAGGGGTCCGACAGCATGATCGTCGCGCCGCCGATCGACAGCTCGGCGTGCCCGATCCGGCCGTCGTCACCGGTGTAGCGGACGGTCTCGGTCGCGCCGAGGACGTCGGCGTACCAGCGCATCGCGCTCGAGGCGTCGGCGACGCAGAGGTAGGGAACGACGGACGAGGTCATGGTGGTGCTCCGATCTGGGAGGCGGATCGACGGGATGTCGGCAGAGGTCGGCGGGACGGCGAGGGCCGCCTCCACCCGGGTGCGGAGGAGATGGGCGAACCGCGCCGACGGGGCGATCGGCCCGTCGGAGCGGCGCAGCTGCTCGAAGGGAGTCACGGGGCCACCTCCTCGTACGCACGGCGGAACGCGCTGCGCGCCCGCACGAGCAGTGCCTCGGTCGCGTGCACGGTGCGGTCGAGCACCGCGGCGACCTCGGCCACGGGCAGGCCGTCCACGTACCGCAGCACGAGCGCGCTGCGGTGGTGGGCGCCGAGGCCGTCGAGCACCTGCTGGGCGACGAGCGCGCCGATGCGCTCGTCCCAGTCGTCGGCGCCACCGCCGTCGGCGGGAGTCGACGCAGCATCGTCGGCCACGGCCTGCAGCCGGCGGCGGTCGCGCTCGCTGCGCCGCCAGTGGTCCACGACCTTGTGCCGCGCGATGCCGATGAGCCACGGCACGGTCACCGCCGACACCCGGCCCCGGTTGATCGAGGTCACCGCGGCCATGAAGACCTCGGCCGTGACCTCCTCGGCCGCCGAGCGGTCCCGACACCGCCCGACCACGTAGCCGTACACCTCCGGCAACGCCTCGTCGTACAACGCGAGCAACGCCGCTGCGGGCTCGTCGTCGGCGGGTTGCACGTTCACGAACCGTCCATCGTTGCGAGCCGCCGGGTTCCGACGGGGGAATCGGAGGATTTCCGCGCCGTCATCCGGCGACCAGTCGTTCGACCACCAGCACGGCCACCGCGGCGGCGAACGCCGGGGCCGCCACGGGCACCACCAGCGCGACGTAGCGGCGCCACGTGACCGGCACGCCCTCGGCCGCCATGATGCGCAGCCACAGCAGGTTGGCCAGCGCGCCGCTCGGCACCAGCACGGCGCCGACGTTCACGCCGACGAGCCAGGCCCAGAACCCCCACCCGACATGATGCGATCGACCGAGCGCGGCGAGCAGGGCCGGGAGGTTGTTCACGAGCCCGGCCCCGACCGCCGCGAGTGCAGCGACGGCGGCGAGCGATGCCGGCCGTTCCTGCGCGCCGATCAGGTGCGCGGCGCGCTCCGGGACGACGATCGCGACCACCACTGCGACGCCTGCCACGGCCACCGCCGTCGTGAGCGGCACCACCCGCCACGGCACGGTGCGGGTGACGGCGACGAGCACCGCGTCAGCGACCACGGCGACCATCCAGGGCGCGACGCCGAACGACGGACCGACCACGAACCCCACCAGCACGGCGGCCACCACGGCGCCGCCGACGCGCAGCGCGTGCGCGTCCGTCGTCCCCGCATCCGGTGAGACCATGCCGGGCGCGAGTCGGGTCGCGTGCCGGCGCCGGTACGCCCACCAACCGACGGCCGTCGCCGCCAGGCTGGGCAACGCGACGCGACCGACCACGTCGCCCACGCCGAGCGCGAAGTGGTCGGCGGCGATCAGCGTCGTGAGGTTCGACACCGGGAGCACCGACGACGCCAAACCGGCGAGGAGCAGGGGCACCAGCGCCAGCGACACCGGGTCCGCATCGCTCCGTCGGGCGAGACGGAGGTACAGCGGCCCGAGCAGGACGACGGTGGTGTCGAGGTTGAGCACCGCGGTGGTCGCCGCCGCGAGCAGCCACAACGCGAGCACCGGCGTGCCCCGGGGCGACCGGGCCACGATCCGGCCGGCGACCGCGTCGAAGAAGCCGAGCTCGTCGAGGAGGGCGGCGAGTGGCACGCCGGCGAGCAGGAAGGCGAGCGCCGGGGCGAGGTCGCTCAGCTGGCCGCTCACCCGTCCCACGATCCGACGAACCTACCGCCCGCGATCGTGGACGGGTTGTCCACCCCCCGACCGCCCGTTACAATTACGACCAATATGATCGGGATTAACGACAACGCCGGCGGCGCGGCCATCGACGGCACGGTCGACTCCTGGGGCCGACGCCCCACGGTGGTGTTCGTCCACGCCCATCCCGACGACGAGGCGATCTTCACCGGCGGCACCCTGGCGGCCCTCGGCCGCGCCGGGTACCGCACCGTCGTGCTGCTGGCGACCTCGGGCGAGCTCGGCGACCGCGATCCCGACAGCTCCCTCGCCGACCTCGCCGCGCGTCGACGCGCCGAGGCCCAACGCAGCTGCCGCATCCTGGGCGTGGACCGCCTCGTGTTCCTCGACCACGTCGACTCCGGTCTCGACACCGATCGACGCGAGCGGCCGTGGGGAGCGTTCGTCGACGTCGCGCTCTCGACCGCCGCGCGTCAGATCGCCGACATCGCGATCGAGGAACGCGCCACCGCGATCGTCACCTACGACGACCACGGCATCTACGGGCACCCCGACCACGTGCACGTCCACGACGCGGCCATCGCCGCCGCCGACATGGCGGGTATCGCGACGCGCTACCTGGCCACCGTCGACCGCGAGTACCTGCACTTCGTGGAGTCGCACCTCATCGATCACGCCGGGGCCGCCGTGCCCTCGATCCGGCCCGTCGGCTCCTCCACCGTGGAGGTCACGACCACCGTCTCGATCCACGATCACCTCGACGCCAAGCAACGCGCCATCGCCGCGCACGCGAGCCAGATCGGCGCCGACCCCTGGCTCGGCGTCGCCGACACCTTCGGCGACGTGTACGGCTACGAGTGGTACGTGCGCGTCGGCCCCGAGGGCCCGATCGACCGCCTCCCGGCCGTGCCCGGCACGGAGGGCGTGAGCGCCCCCGAGCGACCGGCCGCCGCACCCGAGCGGCTCTCGTCGAGCGAGCTCTCCGACATCGCGACCGGCCTCGCCACCGCCGTGCGCCACGGCGTCCTGCCCGAGGTCGACGCCGACCGGCGCACCTGGTGGCGCCTCCTCGCCACCGACCGCTACGACGCGTGGCTCATCGCCTGGCCGCCGGGCGGCACCGTGACGCCACACGATCACGGGGGCTCGTCCGGCGCGTTCAGCGTCGTCAGCGGCGAGCTCACCGAGGTCGTGTTCACCGGCTTCGCCGAACACGGCAGCCGGCTCGCCGCGGGAGCGACGCGCGGCGTCCCCTCCGTCGCCGTGCACGACGTCCTGAACGAGGGCGACGGGCCGGCGCTCAGCGTGCACGTGTACTCCCCGCCGCTGTCGTCGATGGGCTACTACGAGGGCTCGGGCACCGCACCGACGCGAGTGGAGTCGGTCGATGCCGACCCGGCGATCTGGTCCTTGCCCACCCGCGCTGCGACGGGCGACCCCGCGCCGACCCATCCGTGAGCGACGACCGCTCCGCCATCGCCGCTCGTCTCGCGACAGTGCGTGCTGCGCTCCCCCACCGACCGCGACCCGACGAGCTGGCCGGCATCGTCGCCGCCGGGGGCCTGATCGTGGACACACGTCCCGTCGAACTCCGCGACCGCGACGGCGCGATGCCCGGCGCAGTGGTGGTCGACCGCAACCAGCTCGAGTGGCGCCTCGACCCGACCAGCGACCACCGGCTCGCCGAGGTGACCGGCCCGGACCAGACCGTGGTGGTAGTGTGCGACGAGGGCTACGCGTCCACGCTGGCCGCGGAGTCGCTGCAGCGACTCGGCCTCGTCAACGCGACCGACCTCGACGGCGGCTTCCAGGCCTGGCGCGCCGACAACGCCTGACCCGTCGGGCGCTCGTCAGAAGCGGGCGCAGAGCAACGCGATGTCGTCGCGCTGTGGAATGGCGCCTGCGACCTCGCCCAGCACGGCGTCCGCGAGCGCCTGGCAGTCGAGGTGTCCGTGCCGCCGCATCGCCTCGACCAACTGGTCGAGACCGATGTCGATGACCTCACCGCGCCGCTCGATGAGCCCGTCGGTGTAGAGGCACACGGTGTGCCCGTCGCCCACCAGCTCGATGCTCGCCTCGGGACGGCTGCCTGACTGGATGCCCAGCGGTCGCGACAGCGCGCCGTCCAGCAGCTCGACCGTGCCGTCGGGCGCCCGCCGAACCGGCGGCGGGTGGCCGGCGAGCGAGTAGGTCAGCGAACGCCGATCGGAGGCGACCACCACGATCGCCGCCGTGGCGAACGCGCACGGTGGCACCAGCAGCGCGAACTCGTCGAGCAGCTCGAGCACGCGAGCCGGCGAGCAGGTCGTCGCCGACAGCGCCCTCGCCGCGCTCCGCAGCTGGCCCATGGCGCTGGCCGCGTCGATGCCGTGTCCCACGACGTCGCCGATGACCAGCATCACGGACCCGTCGGACAGGGGCAGCACGTCGAAGAAGTCGCCGCCGACCTCGAGGTGGTCCTCGGCCGGCTCGTAGCGGCTCACGATCTCCATGTCGGGCACGTCGCCGCCGGCCGGCTGGAGGATGCCCTGCTGGAGCACGAGGGCGATGTCGTGCTCCATGCTCCGCCGGTCGGCACGGTCGAGCGCCTGCGACACCTGGGCGGCGAAGCCGGCGAGCTGGGACCGGGCCGCCGTGTCGACGTCGCGGAGATCGCGGAAGCTCATGCCGAGCGCGCCCTCGACGCGCCCCGCCGAACGCAGCGGCAGCGCCGCCCACGCCTGGTTGCCCGACGCCTCGAACAGCGGGGCCATCTCGGGGAAGCGGGCCGGCGCGTCCTCGAGGGTCGCGAACACCGGGACGCCGCTGCGGGCCGCCTCGGCGACCGGCGTGCCCGAGTCGAGGTCGATCGTCTCCCACCCGTCGGTCTCGTTCTCGGCGAAGCCCCCGGCCGACGTGAGCCGGAGCCGGTCGGGGTCGAGCGAGTCACGCAGCACGACGATGCCGTTCTGCGCACCGAAGGCCGCGATGCCCTCGGCGACGACGGCGGCGACCTCGGCGCGACTCTCGGCGACAGCGAGGCCCGCCGTTGCCGCGGCCAGACGGTCGGCGCGATCGGCGAGTCGGCGCGCGTCGGTGACGTCCTCGACGATCACGGCCGCGCCGCTCACCTCGCCCCGGAACTCGACGGGCGCAGCGCGCAACGCCAGCGTGCGGCTCGCCGGATCGTCGCCGTCGCCGGTCGGCTCGACGACCACGTCGGCGTTGGTGACCGACCGCTTCGACATCGCGTCGAACACGAGCCCGAGCGATGCCGGCGCCGGTTCACCAGTCACGGCGCCGCCACCGAGCGCGTGGTCGGCGCGTTCGTTGGTGACGACCACACGTCCGTCCGTGTCGACGGCGGCCACCCCCATGGGGAGCTGTGCGAGGACGGTCTGGAACAGCAGCCGGCTCGCCGTCTCGCGTCCGTGGGTGCGGTCGAGCCGGACCGCGGCGTACGCCGCGCCGAGCACCGACATCACGAACAGGAGCCCGAGCGCGAAGAGCGACCGCTCGAACTGCCATCGATCGGAGGCGAAGAGCTCGTTGCGGGGACGTTCCACGACCACGAGCCACTTCGCCGCGGGGATCTTCGCGAAGCCGACCACCGACTGCTCGAGATCGGCGAACACGCCGTCGGTGCGTCGCCCCACCGCGGCGAGCGCCCGCCGGGCCGTGGCCCCGCTGACGTCGGTCGTCCGTGCCCCGCCGAAGACGCTGTTGCCCTGTTCGTCGACGACCACGAGCGCGTCGGTGCCGAAGTACGACCGGAGCGACGTCTGACTGCTGGCATCCAGCAGCACCGCGCCGACGAGCGCGCCGTTGACCCGGAAGTCCGCGCCGTACGTGGGCACCGCGAACACGATCGGGCGGAGCGCGCCGGTGCCCGGCGACACCTCGACGCCCTTCGTGCCGGCGAGGGCCGCGGTCGTCACGTCGAGCGAGGCGAAGTCGATCGGCGCGGTGCCGCCCACGGGCGGCGACGTCGAGCGCGCGACACCGGAGGTGTCGAACCAGGCGAGGCCGGAGTTGAAGCCGATCGTCGGTGGGTTGAGCGTCTGGAAGTACCGGTCGATCGCCGCGACGTCGCCGTCCACGAACACCGGGGCCTTGCTGAGGACGATCTGCTCCTGCTGCGCGATGCCGACCAGGCTCGACCCGAGCGCTCCCGCGAGCCGCGCGGTGCGGGCGACGCCGCGGACGGCCGCCGTCTTGTTCTGCTCGTAGTTGGCACGCAGCGCGAACCAGCCGAACGCGGTCAGCACCACGATCACGACGAGCGACACGGCGAACGCGCGGCGTCCGAGATGCCGACGGCTGCTCTGTGCGGACTCGAGGGGAGTCGCCTGGGGGGATGCGGTGGCGCCGATCCCACAAATGACCACAGGAGTCGGCCCGACGCAAGCGCATCCCGTGATCGCCGACGTCTTGTGAAATTCTTCACATACGGCGGATCGCAGCGGTAGCGTGTGGTCATGAGCGGAGAACGTCGTCACCGCATCGTGGTCATCGGGGCCGGCTTCGGCGGGCTGGCGGTCGCCCGGGCGCTCCGCGAGGCGCCCGTCGACGTGACCGTCGTCGAGGCCAACAACTTCCACACCTTCCAGCCGCTCCTCTACCAGGTGGCCACCGCCGGTCTCGACAGCGGCAACGTCGCCTACGCGGTGCGCGGCATCTTCCGCCGGCAGCGGAACGCCGAGGTGAAGATGGCGCGCGTGACGGGCATCGACCTCGCGGCGCGGCGCATCACCATCGACACCGGGGCCCCGATCTCCTACGACACGCTGGTCATCGCGGCCGGCGCCGTGTCCACCAGCTTCGGCGTCACCGGCGTCGACGAGCACGCCTATCCGCTCAAGCAGCTGGACGACGCGATCGCGATCCGTCGGCGCATCATCGACCAGTTCGAACGCGCCGCGGCCGATCCGTCGCTGGTCGAGGACGGGGCGCTCAACGTCGTGGTGTGCGGCGGCGGACCGACCGGCGTCGAGATGGCCGGCGGCCTCGTCGAGCTCTACGACAAGGTGCTGCGCCACGACTTCGTCGACCTGCCGGTACGCCGGGCGCGGGTCGTGCTCGTCGAGGCCGCGCCGCGACTGCTGGGACCGTTCAGCGAGCAGTCGTCACGCCGTGCGTTGCGCACACTCACGCGGCGGCGCGTCGAGGTGCGGCTGGGAGTGGGCGTCGACGAGGTCGACGCCACCCGCGTGCGACTCGCCGACGGCACCGTCATCCCGGCGCACACCGTCATCTGGGCGGCCGGCGTCGCCGCCAACCCGTTGGCCGCGATGGTGGGCACCGAGCAGACGCGGGGCGGGCGTCTCGTCGTGCTCGACGATCTCTCGCTGCCCGGCCACCCTGACGTGTTCGCCATCGGTGACATCGCTGCGACGATGGGCGACGACGGACGCCCGCTCCCCCAGGTCGCGCAGCCGGCGATCCAGGGTGGCCGTCACGTCGCGCGGCAGATCGAGCGCCGCCTGGTCGGCGACGCCACCGAGCCCTTCCGCTACCACGACAAGGGGTCGATGGCGACGATCGGTCGACTCGACGCGGTCGCCGACTTCCCCAACGGCCTGCACCTCAACGGTCCCGTCGGCTGGGTCGCGTGGCTCGGCCTGCACCTCGTGTACCTGATGGGGTTCCGCAACCGGCTCAACGTCTTCGTGAACTGGTGCTGGAACTACCTCACCTACGACCGCGGCAGCCGGTTGCTCGCCGAATCGCAGCGCCGGCCCGACTGACCGATTGCTACGTTCGGGCGATGCAACGCAGCCTCGCCGCAGCGATCCTCATGGCCGTGTCGGTGCTGCCGGCCGTGGCGTGCAGCAGTGGCACCTCGTCGACCGCCCCGACGACGCGGGCCACGAGCACACCCACGACGACGGCCGTCGCGTACGCGGGCTACCGCAGCGTGAGCTACGACGACCCGGCGCACTGGCTGTGCCGCCCGGACCGCGACGACGCGTGCTCTCGCGACCTCGACGCCACGGTCGTCACGGCCGACGGCGCGCTCACGGTCGAGCCCTTCGTGCCGGCTGCCGACCCGTCGATCGACTGCTTCTACGTGTACCCCACGATCTCGCGTGATCCCGGTGCGATCAGCGACTGGAACGCCTCACCCGACGAGGAGGGCTTCGCCGCCTACAACCAGGTGGCTCGCCTGCGCGCCGACTGCCGGGTGTTCGCGCCGGTGTACCGGCAGCGAACCCTCGCATCGCTCGCGACGCGGGTCGCCGGAGGGACCACGGCCGACGGCGCCGACCCCTACGACGACGTGCTCGACGCGTGGAAGACCTACATGTCGGAGGACAACCACGGACGCGGGGTCGTGCTCGTCGGCCACTCGCAGGGCAGCGCCCTCCTGAGCCGCCTCGTCAGCGAGGAGATCGACCCGTCGCCGTCGCTCCGCAGCCGGCTGGTCGCCGCCTACCTCGCGGGCTGGGCCGTGCGGGTGCCGGCCGGCCGCGACGTCGGCGGCGACTTCCGCCACGTGCCGCTCTGCCGCCGGTCCGACCAGACCGGGTGCGTGGTCACCTGGGCGTCGTTCCGGTCGACGGCCCCACCGCCCGCCGACGCGTTCTTCGGCAAGCCCCGCGAGGGCGACGACCCGGCGGCCTGCAACAACCCGTCCGCTCTCGCCGGGGGCTCGGCCGAGCCGCACGGGTACTTCCCGGCCAACCGCAGCGCGTCGATCCTGGCATCGCTCGCTCCCGACGCCCCCGGCGCCACACCGTGGGTCGACCCGTCGGCCGGCACGGTCACCACCCCGTTCGTGTCACTGCCGGGTCTGGTGAGCACCGAGTGCAGCAGCGCCGACGGATTCAACTTCCTGAAGGTGACGGTGCACGGAGATCCGGCCGACCCGCGCGCCGACGACATCGGCGGTGACCTCACGCCGGAATGGGGTCTGCACCTCGTGGACCTCAACCTCGTCATGGGCGACGTGGTCTCGCTCGTCGCGTCGCAGGCCTCGGCATGGCTCGCCCACCGGTAGGTGGGACGGCGTCGCGCCCGCGTCGTGCAACCGCCCGTCGCCGCTAATCTCCGGCCGTGATCCGGGTCGCGGTGCTGAACGACTACGAGCTGACCGTCGCAGGGGTGGCGGCGATGCTCGCCGAGTTCCCCGACCGCGTGCGGGTGGTCGAGATGAGCGTGCGCGACGCCTCCGTCGACGGCCACGTCGACCTCGCGCTCTTCGACACCTACGGCCGCGCCGACTTCGCCGAGGAGGAGATCGCCTCGCTCGTGGCCGACGACCGGGTGGGCGGGGTGGTCGTCTTCACCAACTCGATGCCGCCCGCCGAGGTGAACCGGCTGCTCGCCATCGGCGCAGCGGGGTGCCTCTCCAAATCGCTGCCGGCCGACGAGCTCGTCGAGGAGCTCGAGGCGATCATGGCGGGCGAGCACCGCGTCAGCTCGTTCGAGGACCTCGCCGAACCGACCGTGGTCGCGCCCGCCCCCGGCGGGCAGTGGGGCCTCACCTACCGCGAGAGCGAGGTGCTCGCGCTGCTCACGCAGGGCCTGCGCAACAAGGAGATCGCGGCGGCCCTGTACATCGGCAGCGAGACGGTGAAGAGCCATCTCGCGTCGGTCTTCCAGAAGATGGGCGTGTCGTCGCGGACCCAGGCGATCGCCGCCGCGGTCGGCACCGCGGCCTTCGGTCGCACCGCCCGCGATCACGACTGAGGGTTCGAACCCCCGGTATGGGGGAAGGAACGTGACGGTGCCCCTTCCTAGGGTGCCCGAGGTGGCTCGAACGCCACGGAGGTACGTCACGTGTCATCCCCAATCCGACTGGTTCTCCTGAACGACTACGAGCTCGTCATCGCCGGACTCCGGCGCATGCTCGAGCCGTTCTCGGCGCGGGTGCGCGTCGTCGAGACGGTCGTCGGCGGCGAGGCCGTCGACGGTCCGGCCGACATCGCCCTGTTCGACACGTTCGGCCGCACCGACACCGGTGTCGACCGTCTGCGCGCCCTGGTGGCGGACGATCGGATCGGACACGTCGTGGTCTTCTCCACCTCGATGCCGACAACGGTCATCGATCAACTCATGGACATGGGAGTTTCGGGTTGCCTGTCGAAGTCGCTCAGCGCCGTCGATCTCGTTCGGTCATTGGAACGCATCCACGGAGGGGAGGTCGTCGTGGCGACGCGTAGCGGAACCGGATCGCCCAACCTCACGCCCCGCAACAGCAAGCTGAGCTATCGGGAGGCCGAGGTGCTGGCGCTCCTGAGCCAGGGGCTGCGGAACCGGGCCATCGCCAACGCCCTGTACGTCGGCGAGGAGACGGTGAAGAGCCACCTGAAGAGCATCTACCGCAAGCTCGGGGTGTCGAGCCGTGGGGAGGCGATCGCCGCCGCGCTGCGCGACCCGGGGTTCGGTGCTCCGCAGGATCACGGCGGGGCTGCGCCAGACTGAGCCGGTGGAGCAGCCGGACATCGACGTCGAACCGGCGACCGCCGACGAGCTCGCAGCGCTGTCGGAGCTCGGGCGCAACGGCGAGTGGGAGGTGGGCGGTCGCACGCTGAAGCTCACGAACCTCGACAAGCAGCTGTTCCCCGGGAAGGACGGGCACCGCTCGTTCACCAAGCGCGATCTCATCGCCTACTACGCGTCGATCGCGCACGTGATGGTGCCGCACCTCGCCGGTCGGGCGCTCAACATGCACCGCTTCCCCGACGGCGTCGACAAGGCCGGCTTCTGGCACAAGGCGGTGCCCACCCATGCGCCGGAGTGGCTCGCCCGATGGGAGTACGAGCGCGCCAGCGCCGGCACCACGCGCTGGTACTTCGTGGTCGACAGCCTCCCGGCGCTGGTGTGGATGGCGAACTTCGGCGTGATCGAGCACCACGCGTGGACCTCGCGCACGTCGGCGCCCACCGAGCCGACCTACGCGCTCGTCGACCTCGATCCGGGAACGCGGACGACGTTCGACGAGATCGTCACGCTCGCGCGCCTGCACCGGACGGCGCTGGAGCACCTCGGCGTCACGGCAGCGGCGAAGGTCACCGGCAAGCGCGGGATCCAGATCTGGATCCCCGTCGAGGCGGGGCTCACGTTCGACGACACCCGCGACTGGGTGGAGCGGCTCTCGCGCGCCGTCGGGGCGATCGTGCCGGACATGGTGAGCTGGTCGTGGGCGACGAAGGAGCGCCACGGGCTGGCCCGCCTCGACTTCACGCAGAACGCGTTGAACACGACGCTGGTGGCCCCGTACAGCGTGCGCGCCGCGCCCGGTGCGCCGGTGTCGATGCCCATCACGTGGGACGAGCTCGACGATCCCGACCTGCGCCCCGACCGGTGGTCGATCCTCGACGCGCCGGCCCGCGTGGCTGAGGTCGGCGACCTGTTCGCGCCGCTGATCGGCGCGACGCAGCCGCTGCCGCCCATCTGACCCGGGCTGGTTGTCGGTACCTCGGGGTATCGTCGAGGAATGGCACGAGCAGTCTGGAACGGATCGATCAGCTTCGGGTTGGTGAGCATCGGCGTGCGCGCGCACAGCGCGGTCAGCGACCACGACGTGAAGTTCCACCAGCTCGATCCCGAGGGGTCTCGCATCCGATACCGCAAGGTGTCCGAGGCGACGGGTCAGGAGGTCGACAAGGACGACATCCAGATGGGCTTCGAGATGTCGAAGGGCGAGTACGTCACGTTCGCGAAGAACGAGATCAACGAGCTGCGCCCGAAGATGACCCGCACCATCGACGTCGAGGACTTCGTGGGTCTCGACGAGATCGATCCCGTGTACTTCAACCGCACCTACTGGTTGGCGCCCAGCACCGAGGCGGCGGCGCGTCCGTACCGTCTGCTCGCGGCGGCCATGGAGGACCAGCGCAAGGTCGGCATCGGCACGGTCGTCATGCGCAACAAGGAGTACCTCGCGGCGATCCGCCCGGTCGACGGGCACCTGGCGATGTCCACGATGCGCTTCGCCGACGAGCTGGTGCCCGCGGCCGACGTGTTCGACGAGGGCTCCGTGGGCGACGACGCGGCCGAGCCGTCCAAGAAGGAGCTCGCGATGGCCACGCAGATCATCGAGTCGCTCACCACCGAGTGGACACCCGAGCAGTACCGCGACACCTACACCGACGAGCTCAAGGCGATGATCAAGGAGAAGTCGAAGGGCGGCACGATCACCGTCGAGGACGGTCCGGCCGCGCCGTCGAACGTCACCGATCTCATGGCTGCGCTCGAGGCCAGCGTGAAGGCGGCCAAGAAGCCGCGCCGGGCGGCCGCCGAGCGCGCCACCAAGTCGGCCAAGTCCGCCTGATTCAGGGCTCCCGAACGACGCGACGGGGGTCGACGTCGACTCGCCGCCCCTGGTAGGTGGGGTGGCGCACGCTGCCGCTCGGGCTCCACTCGGAGAACCCGACCTGCACGACCAGCGTCGGCTCGACCCAGTGCACCGCCGTCTTCTGGCGGCCGATGTCGGCCACGGGGGCGACCTCGGCGAGCTGCGAGAGCTCGGCGCGAAGCTCTGCGAGCACGCGATCGGAGAAGCCGGTGCCCACCTTGCCGGCGACGCACATCTCGCCGTGGTCGTCGTGGTATCCGAGCAGCAGGGCGCCGAGCAGCCGCGATCGAGCGCCGGTGCCCTCGGTCCAGCCGAGCACCACGAACTCCTGCGCCCGCGTGAACTTGGTCTTGATCCAGTTGGTGGTGCGCTCCCCCGGCCGGTACCGGCTGTCGCGTCGCTTCGACACGATGCCCTCGAGCTGCCGCGACCGGCAGAACTCGACGAGCACGTCGGGGTCGTCCAGCTCGGCGGAGGGGACGAGGACGTGCGCACCGGGGAACTCGAGATCGAACAGCACCTCGCGGCGCTCGTCGTAGGTGCGGTCGAGCACGCTTCCGGTCGGGCCCCAGAGGACGTCGAACACGACGAACACGACCGAGCGTTCGGCCGCCATGCGGCGGGAGACGGCCGGGTCGGCGATGTGCATGCGGTGCTGGAGCGCCTGGAAGCTGGGACGCCCGTCGTCGCCGAACATCACCACCTCGCCGTCGACCACGATCGGCTCGTCGCCGCGGGGAGCGTCGACGGGCGCGACCTGCCCAAGCTCCGCGAGCTCCGGGTAGCGGCCGGTGATGTCGTTGCCGGTGCGGGCCCGCAGCCCGACGGTGCCGTCGGGGCGGCAGTGAGCGAGCGCCCGCATGCCGTCCCACTTCACCTCGTAGGCCCACGGTCCGCCACGGGTGGGCAGCTCGCCGGTGGTCGCGAGCATGGGGCTCAGCGACTGCGCCGTCACCGGTGGTGGGGTCACCGATCGGCCTCGGCCGGCAGGAACACGTCGAGCCCCACCGGATCCTTCTCGATGACGATGTCGACGCCGCCGTCGAACGTCTCGCCGTCGCGGGCGAGCCGCAGCGGGCCCTGCCGCGACGTGATGTCGAGGCGGTCCGTGACCACGCGGCGGTACGCGCTGGTTCGGCCCAGCTGACCGGTGAGGAGCGCGAGGAACACCTTGGACCGGCTGCGGGCTCCGGCGTCGAGGTAGCGCACGTCGAAGCGACCGTCGTCGAGCGTCGAACGCGATCGCGGCGCGAGACCGGGCGGGTCGTAGACGCAGTTGCCGACGAAGATCAACCACACGTCGCGGTCGACCCCGTCGATCGTGAGGAGGGTCGGCTCGATGCGACGGGTCACGCGCACCATGGCCACGGCCAGCGCGAGCCACTTCCCCAGCCGGCCCTCGAGGCGCTCGCGCTCGTCGACGAGCTCGGGGTAGCCGCCGATGCTCGCGGTGTTGAGGAACGGCCGGCCGTCGATGCGCCCGACGTCGATGCGGTGCAGCCGGCCCCGGTGGAACGCGTCGATCGCCGCGTCGATCGTGTCGACGCCGAGGTCGCGGGCGAAGTGGTTGAGCGTGCCGCCGGGGATCACGAGCAGCGGCCGGTCGGTCTCGAGCGCGATGCCGGTCGCCGCGTTGATCGTCCCGTCGCCGCCGGCGACGCCGAGGACGGGCGACCGGGCCGCGTCGCGCAGGACGTCGAGGAGGTCGTCGTGCTCGTCCAGCTCGCGGACGGTCGCGGCCGGGACCGCCTCGGCGATCTGCTCGGTGAGCGAGGCGCCGAGCGCCGGACCGGCCGTGGGATTGACCACCACGCTCAGGCCCGAGCCGTCGCGCGCGCGGGGATCGAGCTCACGGGGCGAGGACGGCATCCCCCTTCTCTAGCCGATGTCGACTCCCCCACCACCGAGACCACCGCAGATGAGGTCGGTGAGGTCGTCCACCAGCTGCGCCCGGGTGCGGGTCCGGCCGTCGAGCCACCACCCGACCGACGAGAACACCATGCCCATGATGGCGAACGCCCACGACTCGGCGCGCTCGGGATCGTCGATGGTCGCGACCGGCCCGGTGAGGTAGCCGGCGATCCGCTCGGCGAGGCTGGTGAGCATCGGCAGCTCGACGGCCTCGCGACCGGTCCCGGCCGAGCCCTCGACGAGGAAGCGGTAGAGCTCGGGCTCGCGCTCGGCGAACCGCACGAACACGCCGATGGTGGTGCCGAGCGCCTCCCGCGGCGAGATCTCCGCGGTGACGGTGTCGAGCAGCGTGGTGTCGAGCTCGCCGAGGAACCGGTCGGCGAGCGCCGCGGCGAGGCCCGACTTGTCGCGGAACGAGTCGTACAGCACCGGCTTGCTCACCCCGGCCTCGGCTGCGATGTCGCTCATCGACGCGTCCGCGCCGATCGTGCGGATGGCCCGGATCGCCGCGTCGAGGAGGTGCGCCCGCCGGGCGACGGGGTCGGTGCGCTTCGGGGTGACGGCGCGCTGCTTCGAGCGCCGAGCCGTCGACGCGGCCGTGGCGGCCGGGCCGCTCATCGACTCACGAGGCCGTGGCGCCGAGGCGGCGCTCGGCGGCGATGGCCTCGAGCCCCTCGATCTGGAGCGTCTCGTACTCGTCGGACGTGTCGACCCAGTCCTCGAACTGGATGACGCCGAGCTCCTCGAAGCGGTGGCGGAGCCAGCCGTCGTTGCGGTCGAGCAGACCGAGCTTCTTGCAGTTCGGCACGATCTTGCTGAACAGCACCTGCTGGAACATCACGCGGCCGGGGTCCTGCACGACGAGCTGGAGCGCCTGCTTCACGTCGACGCCCATGCGGTCCCAGACCTCCTGCTGGAGGAACCGGTCGCGCATGCGGACCGAGGCCTCGAAGGCGAACTGCTGACGCTCGAACATCTCGGCGTCGCTGAGCCCCTCGTAGAACTCCTTGAGCGACAGCACGCCGAAGGCCACGTGACGCGCCTCGTCGCTCATGACGTAGCGGAGCAGCTGCTTGAGGAGCGGCTCGGTGGTGAGCGCGTGCAGGAAGCCGAACGCTGCCAGCGCGAGGCCCTCCACCATGATCTGCATGCCGAGGTACGTGATGTCCCAGCGGCTGTCCTTGACGATGTCGTCGAGCAGCATCCGGAGGTGCGCGTTCACGGGGTAGAACCCGCTGAGCTTGGTGTCGAGGTACTTGGCGAACACCTCGACGTGGCGGGCCTCGTCCATGACCTGCGTCGCCGCGTAGTACTTGGCGTCGAACCACGGGACGGTCTCGACGATCTTGGCCGTGCAGATGAGGGCGCCCTGCTCGCCGTGCATGAACTGGCTGAGGGTCCAGTTCGCCGACTCGATGTTGAGCTGCATCCACTCCTTGTCGCCCCACGTCTCGAAGGGGGTGCCCTTCAGGTCATAGTTCTCGGTGAACCCGCGGAAGGTGTTCACCTGCACCATCGCCTGCTCCTCGAGGTCGACATCGGTGTCCCAGGGCAGGTCGGTCTCGCCGTTCCACTGCGACGTCTTGGCCTTCTCGTACAGCTTGTTGAGCTGGGGCCGGGCGCCCTTCTCGTAGTCCCACGTGAAGATGGCGTCGGAGTTGTCCTCGACGGTGTGCAGCACCTCGTCGACGGCGGTGTTCGTCACCGAGAGCGCGGCCTCGAGGTCGAGTAGTTCGGTCATGCGGATCCCCCTGGAGCGTGCTTGATCAGCGGCAAGTTACCACTGGTAGGCTACCGGCGGTAGGGGATCCGGCGAGACGTCCGGCACACGAGTGGGAGCCCATGATGCACCGACGGTTCAAGCTGGCGACACTGGTGGTGGCCGGCGCGCTGATCGCCGGCGCCGGCTGCGCCAACGACCCGAAGCACAAGGCCGCGGCGGAATCGGGCATCGCCCCGGCGGCGTCGAAGCTCGCCCGAGCGACCTTCGTCGCGTCGGGCAGCATCGAGCAGGCCACCGTCACCCACGCCGAGCCCGGCATGCAGCTCTCCCTCGTCGACCGTGACGACCGCGTGATCGCCACCGGCGCCGCCGACGCGCTCGGCTCCAAGGTCTTCTACGGACTCGCGCCGGGCGCCGGCTACCGCGTCGTCACCTCGGGCACGCACGCCGCCGGCTCGCCCGCGTTCTCGGTGCTGAACCGCGACGCGCTCCCGCCAGAGACGCTGTACTCGGGCCAGGCGCTCCAGCAGGGCATCAACTACGTGCGCATGCGCGACGGCATCACGCTCGCGATGACCGTGCGGCTCCCCGCCGGCAAGGCGCTCGACGACGGCCCCTTCCCGACGCTGATCGAGTACTCGGGCTACGGCACCGCGGCACCGCACGACCTGCTCTCCTCGATCACCGCCCAGATCGCCGACCCGAAGAAGCCGGCCGACCCGCTTGCGCCCGACACGGCGACCGCGGTCGGCTCGCTCATCGCCCCCCTGCTCGACTTCGCGACGGTCAGCGTGCAGATCCGCGGCAGCGGCTGCTCCGGCGGAGCATTCGACCTGTTCGGCCTGCCCACGATCTACGACGGCTACGACGCCATCGAGACGGTGGCGGCCCAGCCGTGGGTGACGGGCCACAAAGTCGGCATGGTCGGCATCTCCTACTCCGGGTACAGCCAGCTGTTCGTCGGCGGCACCCGGCCGCCGCACCTCGCGGCGCTCGCGCCGATGTCGGTCACCGACGACCTCTACGACGGCATCGGGTTCCCCGGCGGCATCTTCAACACCGGGTTCGCGAAGGGCTGGCTCACCGAGCGCCAATCGGACGGGCGACCGGGCCCCGAGGGCGGGCAGTCGTGGGCGAAGGCGGAGATCGCCGCCGGCGACACGGCCTGCCTCGCCAACCAGGCGCTCCACGGCCAGGCCCGCGACGGCCTCAAGATCCTCTCGAAGGTCGAGTTCCGCGAGCCGGCGCTGTTCGACGATCGCGTCCCCGGCGAGTGGGCGAAGCGCATCGACGTGCCCACCTTCCTCGTCGGCGGCCTGCAGGACGAGCAGCTCGGGAGCCACTGGGCCCACGTGATCCCTGCGTTGGCGGACAACCCCGACACATGGGTGACCATGTACAACGGCAACCACAACGACGCGCTGCAGCCCGCGGTCCTCTCCCGCTGGGTCGAGTTCCTCAACCTGTTCGTCGCGGACCGCATCCCGAGCATCCCCGACGGCGTTCGCGGCTTCGCCGGCCTGCTGTTCGACCAGATCTCCCACGTGCCGGCCATCCCACTCGCCCAGTCGCGGTTCGCGAAGATGACCGACGTCGACGCCGCGCGGAATCTGTTCCGGCTCGACCCGCGCATCCGCGTGCTGCTCGACGTCGGCGGCGGCTCCCTCGGCCCCGGCGCCCTGCAACCGGTGTGGGAGATCACGTCACCCACGTGGCCGATGCCGGACACCGTCGCGACGCGCTGGTATCTCGGCGCCGACGGCGCGCTCACCTCCACGGCGCCCACCACGGTCGACAGCGAGAGCTACGTCGCCGACCCGGCGGCCCGCCCCGCGACCTCGTTGTCGAAGGACACACCGCAGCGCTTCGCCGACGAGGTCAACAACTGGACGCCGGTCGCCGACGGCAAGGGGCTCGCCTGGGTGAGCGCACCCCTCACCTCCGACGTGGTGATCGCCGGGACATCCAGCCTCGACCTCGCGGTGAAGGCCGAGCAGCCCGACGTCGACATCCAGGCAACGCTCTCGGAGGTGCGCCCCGACGGCCAGGAGACCTACGTCGAGACCGGCTGGCTGCGGGCGTCGCATCGGGCGCTCGACGAGAAGCGCTCCACCGAGCTCGATCCCGAGCCGACCCATCAGGCGAAGGACTCCTCGCCGCTGCCGTCGGATCACACCGCCCCGATGCGCATCTCGATCAACCCCGTGGTGCACGCGTTCCGGGCCGGCTCACGCATCCGCGTCACGGTGCAGGCGCCCGGCGGCGATCGTCCACTGTGGACGTTCGACACCGATCGCAGCGGCACCAACAAGGTCACCGTCGTGAGCAGCTCGGTCACGCCGTCGTCACTGGCGCTGCCGGTGGTGGCCGGACGGGTGGCGGGCGCTCCCCTGCCGGCCTGCGACACGCTCCGCGGTCAGCCGTGCCGCCGCTACGTCCCGGCGGCCAACGGGGGCTGACGATCAGGCGGGGTGACCCGGCTCGATGTCGCCCACGTCGCTCAGGCGGAGCGGATGCGGTTGCTGCGGCGCATCCCCGTGCGTGGCGACCGGTTCGAGGACGACGCCCACGTGATCGAGGCCCTCGACGTCGAGCACCGCGACGCGACGTCCGACGATGCGAGGCCCGGCCATCGCGTCGATCGCGTCGGCCATCGCCGACTTGTCCACCTCGTCGCCGGTGAGGCCGCCGAACATCGCCGCGAGGTCGTGGTCGTCGGCGTCGAGGAGATGCACCACGAGCTCGTCCGCGACCATCGCGACGCCGAACGTGTGGTTCACGCGTGAGATCCACACGACGTAGCGAACCGGGTCGATGCCGCACTGGCTGTGGAACCCGACCAGGCATCCGGCCGACTCTCCACCGGCGACGCAGGTGACGACCACCATGGCGGGGTCGGTCGCGGCGATCATCGCGTCGAGGGCATCTCGATCCATCTCGGTGACCGTACCGTTCGCGGGGTAAGCAGTAGCGATGAGTCACGCCATGATCGCCGCCGCCCTGACGATCGCCGTGCTGATGACGGCCACCTGGCTGGTCAGCCTGGCGATGCGCAACGCGTCGATCGTCGACATCGTGTGGGGCCTCGGGTTCGTGCTCACGGCGTGGGCGGTGCGGATCGCCGTCGACGGCAACGACGCTCGTCAGTGGCTGCTCACCGGCATGGCCACCGTGTGGGGGCTGCGCCTCAGCATCTACCTCTTCATCCGGAACCACGGCAACGGCGAGGACTTCCGGTACCAGGCGATGCGTCGGCGCTACGGCGAGCGGTTCGGGTTGATCAGCCTGGTCACCGTGTTCGGGCTGCAGGGTCTGATCATGTGGACGGTCTCGCTGCCGCTGCAGCTCGGACAGGTTCGGGCCACCCCCGGACTCGGCATCGTGGCCGTGCTCGGCGTGCTGGTGTGGCTGGTCGGGCTGGGGTTCGAGTCCGTCGGCGACGCACAGCTCGCCGCGTTCAAGCGCGACCCGGCCAACGCCGGCACGGTGATGGACCGCGGCCTCTGGCGGTACACGCGGCACCCCAACTACTTCGGCGACGCGTGCGTGTGGTGGGGCATCGCGATCGTCGCGGCGGAGAGCGGCCTGGGAGCGTGGGGGTTCGTCGGGGCGATCGTCATGACGATCTTCCTCCGCAACGTGTCGGGGGTGACGCTGCTCGAGAAGTCGCTGCACAAGCGCCGGGCCGGGTACGCGGAGTACGTCGCGAGGACGAGCCCGTTCGTGCCGCGCCCGCCCAAGAAGCTCGGCTGAGTCGACCCGATCTGCCGACCCGATCTGCCGACCCGATCTGCCGTCCCGATCAGCCGGCGAGCCTGACAGCGCTCTCAGCGGCTCACGCCGTTCGGAGCCGGTTCTGAGCGTTCTCTGAGGCTCCAGGAGCAGTCTTCGGGCATGGACCAGTCGTTCCCCCCGATGCCTCCCACCGCTCCCCCGACGGCCGCTCCGGCCGCGCCCCCGACGGGGCCGCCGACCGCGCCTCCGACCGCGCCGCCGAGCGGCTTCGCGACGCCGCCGTTCGGCACTCCCCCGCCGTACGTGCCTGCCAGCAGTCCGGCCTCGACCACGGCCGTGCGCGCCACCCGCCCGGTGCGCACGATCGCCGTGGTCGGGGCCACGGTCGTCGCCTCCCTCGCCGCCGGCGTCGCCGGTGGTTGGGTCGCCGGGCGTCAGGCCTCGGACAGCGGCACCGCGAGCTCGGCCGCGACCACCACGTCGACCACCGGCGGATCGTCGGCGACGACACCGAGCCGCACCGTGAACGCCACGATCGGCGAGTCGCTCGACGTCGCCGCGATCCTCGCCAAGGTGGGACCGTCCGTCGTGGCCATCGAGACCCAGATCACCGAGCAGCGCGGACCGTTCGTCGCGCAGGGCAAGGGCGCCGGCACCGGCATCATCCTCTCGGCCGACGGCGAGGTGCTGACGAACGCCCACGTGATCGAGGGCGCCACCGACATCACCGTCACGGTCAACGGCTCGACCACGGCGCTCCCGGCGAAGCTCGTCGCCGCCGACACCGCGAACGACCTGGCGCTCCTGCGGATCACCGGGGCGCATGATCTCACGCCGGCCACGCTCGGCAGCTCGGCCGAGGCCATCGTCGGCGACGACGTGGTGGCCGTGGGTAACGCGCTCGCCCTCGAGGGCGGCATGTCGGTGACCCGCGGCATCGTCTCGGCGCTGCACCGCAGCATCGAGGCGGGCAGCGAGACCTCGAGCGAGTCGCTCACCGGTCTGATCCAGACCGACGCCGCGATCAGCTCCGGCAACTCCGGCGGGCCGCTCGTGAACTCCCGCGGCGAGGTCATCGGCATCAACACCGCCGTGGCCGGCAGCAGCGGTAGCACGACCGCCCAGAACATCGGCTTCGCCATCCCCATCGACACGGCGAAGGAGATCGTCGCCCGTCTCCGCAACGGCAACTGACGATCGTCAGCCGGTCGACGTGCCGCCCATCCAGGCACGGACGACGCGCATCTCGTCGGCGACCGACGAGGTCAGCGCCGGGTGGCGGACGCGGACGAGGAATCCGATGAGGCTCAGCGATCGCAGCGCGGCGAACGCCGCGATCTGCTCGGCGTCGAGGTCCAGCGTCCGCCGCCCGCGGTAGCCGGCCACGAACGAGTCACGGACGGTGGCGTCGACCCCGTCGCCGGCGAGATCGGCGAGCGTGAGCCCGACGTCCTGGCTCGCCACGCCGAGCTGGAGGTCCTGGAAGTCGACCGGTACGAGCATCGAGCGGCGACGCAGCACGTTGCTCGGCCCGAAGTCGCCGTGCAGCAGATGCGGTGCGCTCGGCGCCTGCGCCCACAGGTCGTCGAGGAACTGCCGGCCCCGGTCGATCGCCTCGGCCACCATCCGCCCGTCCGCCGTCCCGGCCGTGTGCGCCAGGACCTCGTCGCGATCCCCGAACGGGAACACCCGGTCGGCGCGCACCGCGTCGATCGCCGCCGGGTCGAGCGAACGCACGTCGAGTGACGCCGCGTGCTCGTGCAGCTCGGCGAGGATCCCGCCGAGTCGCGCCGCGTCGCCGGCGCCGAGCGGCTCGGGCACGCGCGACCCGGCGACCCAGGTGAACACCGAGCACACCACCGGTCGCGGGATCCGCTCGTGACGGCCGATCGCCGCGAACCCGCCCGACAGCGCCGGCACCGGCTGCGGGACGCCGAGCCCGAGGTCGCGATCGATCGCCCGCAGCCACCACGACTCGATCTCCTCCACCCCGTCGGCGTGGATGCGCGGACGACCGCCGACGCGCACCACCAGCGGCGCGCGACCGGCACGTTCCACGCGGAAGAGCGTGTTGAACGACAGCGACATCAGCGGCAGACGGTCGGCGACGATGCCGTACCCGTCGCGCAGCACCTCGGCCGCGACGACGCGGAGGAGCCGGCTGCGGCCGAGCTTGGTCTGCTCGTCGAACGGCTTGCCGACCGCCATGCCGCCAACCTACGAGAGTTCCCCCGGGTTTCGGGGTTCGTTGTGTGCAGCAGTCGCGCACAACGAACCCCAAAACCTGAGTTGGGAGGGGTGCGCTGGCGGCGGGGCGGGCGACGGGGCCCGGGGTACGGTGGCATGCCTATGGGATCGCCGAGGATCGAGGACTACGCGCTCCTCTCCGACACGCGGTCGGCGGCGATGGTGTCACGCGACGGCAGCGTCGACTGGCTGACGTTCCCGCGGTTCGACTCGCCGTCGACGATGGCCGCGCTCGTGGGCACGAAGGAGAACGGCCACTTCTCACTGGGCCCCGCCGGCCCCGCCACGACCACGCGCCGCTACCTGCCGGGCACGCTCGTGCTCGAGACGACGCACGCGACGCCCGAGGGCACGGTGGCGGTCACCGACGTGCTCGTCATGCCCGACCGGGACGGCGCGACCCCGCGTCTGCTCCGTCGTGTCGAGGGCGTGGCCGGCCGTGTCCCCCTGCGAATGGAGCTGCGGATCCGATTCGGGTACGGCGAGGTGATGCCGTGGGTGCGGCGGCCCGACCATCATCTCGTGGCGGTGGGCGGGCCCGACGCGGTCGTGCTGTACACCGACGTCCCGGTCCACGGCGACGGCATGGCCACCGTCGCCGACTTCGCGGTCGGCGCCGGCGAGTGCGCGTGGTTCGAGCTGGCGTGGTTCGAGTCGCATCGCCCCACCCCGCCCTCGTGCGCGGCGCCGGACAGCGGCGTCGACGCTGCGATCGACGCGACGGTGCGCCGCTGGCGGGAGTGGTCCGACCGGATCGACTACGACGGGAGGTGGGCCGACGACGTGAAGGCGTCGGCCATCGTGCTGAAGGGGCTGACGTACAGCCCGACGGGCGCGATCGTGGCCGCGCCGACGACGTCGCTCCCCGAGGATCCCGGAGGCGTGCGCAATTGGGACTACCGCCACTGCTGGCTGCGCGACGCCACGTTCACCCTGTACGCGTTCGTGCAGGCGGGGCTCCGCGACGAGGCGCAACGCTGGCGCGACTGGCTGCTGCGAGCGGTGGCCGGCGATCCGGAGGACCTGCAGATCATGTACGGGCTGGCCGGCGAGCGACGTCTGCCGGAGTTCGAGCTCGACTGGCTCCGCGGGTTCGGCGGCGCGCGCCCCGTGCGCATCGGCAACGGCGCGGCCGAGCAGTTGCAGCTCGACGTCTTCGGCGAGATCGTCGACTCGCTGTACCAGGCGCGCGTCGGCGGGATGCCGGAGGACGACTACGGCGACGACCTGCAGGTCACGCTCCTCCGCCACCTCGAGCAGATCTGGCGGCAGCCCGACGAGGGGATCTGGGAGGTCCGCGGCGACCGCCAGCACTTCACCCACTCGAAGGTGATGGCGTGGGTCGCGTTCGACCGCGCCGCGAAGTCGGCGCAGCGATGAGCGCGTTCGGCAACGGCTCGAGTGGCGGAGCTCGCCGACGAGGTGCACCGCGAGGTGTGCGAGCGGGCGGTCGGCGCCGACGGCGTGTTCCGCCAGGCGTACGGCTCGACGCTCGGCGGCCGTGCTGCGCATCCCCCTCGTCGGCTTCCTCCCGCCCGAGGACCCGCAGGTGGTGGCCACGGTGGAGGCGGTCGGCGGGGCTGGCCGACGACGGGCTGATCGCCCGCTACCGGACAGCGGAGACCGACGACGGACTGCCCGAGGGCGCGTTCCTGCTCTGCTCGTTCTGGCTGGCCGACTGCCTGGGCCGTCGGCCGGACCGACGACGCCGTCGCGTTGTACGAACGGCTGCTCGCCCTACGGAACGACGTGGGTCTGCTCGCAGAGGAGTTCGGCGTCGCCGCCAGGACGCAGCTGGAAGGCAACCCCGCAGGCGTTCTCCACGTCTCGATCATCAACACGGCGACGAACCTGTGCGAGCAGACCGTGGGCACGGCCTCCGGCGCGCTCGGCGCCCTGGGCCGGCCGCTGGCTCGACGGGCCGCCCGCGGCGGGGTCGACGAACGCCGACCCCGCCTCGGGCCTGATCACGAGCCGGCCGGCGATCACGGCAGCCGCTCGATGATCATGGCGTTCGACAGGCCGCCGGCCTCGCATGACCTGCAGGCCGAACCGACCCTCGCGCTGCTCAACGTTGAGGAGCGTGCTCGTGAGCCGGGCGCCGGACGCGCCGAGCGGGTGGCCGAGGGCGATCGCCCCACCGTTGACGTTGACCCGATCGGGGTCGGCGCCGGTCTCCGCGAGCCAGGCCAGCACGACCGAGCCGAAGGCCTCGTTCACCTCGAAGAGGTCGATGTCACCGATGCCGAGGCCGGCGCGGGCCAGGAGCTTCGCCGTCGCCGGAATGATCGCCGTGAGCATGTACAGCGGGTCGTCGCCCTCGACGGTCATCGTGTGGATGCGCGCCCGCGGTCGCAGCCCGAGTTCGCGCGCCCGTGCGTCGCTGGTGACGAGCACGGCGGCGGCGCCGTCGGTGAGCTGGCTGGAGTTGGCGGCGGTCGTCGACCACTCGATCTGCGGGAACCGCTCACTCGCCCAGTCGGCCTGGAACGCCGGCCGGAGCGACGCCAGGCCCTCGACGGTGGACTCGCGGATGCCCTCGTCGGTCGTCACCAGCGTCAGCTCGCCGTCGGGCCCGACCGCCTTGAGCGGCA
Organism: Acidimicrobiales bacterium; assembly: GCA_046331245.1. Lineage (GTDB taxonomy): Bacteria > Actinomycetota > Acidimicrobiia > Acidimicrobiales > Microtrichaceae > SSF14. The sequence continues at coordinate 188,293 of JAXLRH010000006.1, forward strand.
CGATCTCGCGGTCGAAGCGGCCGCCGTCACGGGCGGCGGCGGCATTGGCCTGGGAGCGGACGGCGAACTCGTCGATCTGCGTGCGGCTCAGGTTCCACCGGGCGGCGATCAGTTCGGACGCGATGCCCTGCGAGACGAGGCCCTCGGGATAGCGGGCGTGGAAGCGCGGACCGTCGAGGTCCTCGACCGGCCCGTTGGGCCCGAACACCGAGGAGCCCATCGGCACCCGGCTCATCGACTCGACGCCGCTCGCCACGACGACGTCCTGGGTGCCCGACATGATCGCCTGGGCGGCGAAGTGGAGTGCCTGCTGCGACGACCCGCACTGCCGGTCGATGGTGGTGGCCGGCACCCGCTCGGGGTAGCCGGCGGCGAGCACGGCACGGCGTCCGATGTTGAGGCTCTGCTCCCCCGCCTGCGTGACGCAGCCGGCGATGACGTCGTCGATCAGCGCCGGGTCGAGGTCGTTGCGCTCGACGATCGCGCCGAGGGTGTGGGCCAGGAGGTCCACCGGGTGCGTTGCCGCCAGCGTGCCGGCGGCCCGGCCCCGACCGAGTGGGGTGCGCACCGCGTCGATGATCACTGCGTCTGCCATGGGATCCTCCAGAGGATTGAGTTCTTTGACAGGACTCACTCTAGGGACGACAGTTCTTTCTTGCAACTCACTGGTAGGATCGGTGCCGTGAAGCGAACCAGCGTGAAGGACATGAACTGCTCGGTGGCCCAGTGCCTCGAGGTGATCGGCGACTGGTGGACGATGCTCATCATCCGCGACGTGTTCCTCGGGGTCCGCCGGTTCGACGAGATCCAGGAGCGCCTCGGCATCTCCCGCAACGTGCTCACCCAGCGCCTCGACTTCCTGATCGAGCACGAGATCCTCGAACGCCGCCCGTACCAGGACAACCCGCCCCGCTACGACTACGCGCTCACGCCGCGCGGCCGCGACCTCTGGCCCGTGCTCACCGCGATGCGCCAGTGGGGCGACACCTGGGCCGCGCCCGACGGCCCGCCGGTGCAGCTGTACCACCGCCCCTGCGGCCACGTCGCCACCGCGGTCCCCACGTGCGAGCACTGCGGCGGCGCGCTCGAGCTCCACGACATCCGCGTCGTGGCCGGTCCGGGCTCAGGCGACGACGGGCCGCTCCCCGCCCGACTGCGTGACCAGGGCGAGGAACGCGGCCCCCGCGGGTGACAGCTCCCCCGCCCGACAGATGACCCCGACGCGCCGTGAGATGCGCGGGAGGATCTCGGCCACGCGCACGTCGCCCGCTGCGACCATCCGGTCGGCGACGGTGCGGGGCATGATCGTGTAGCCGCCGCCCGCACCGACGATGGCGGTGATCACCTCACGGAGGTCGGTCTCGATCGCCACGTTCGGCTCGCAGCCGGCCTGCCGGAACGCCTCGTCCACCAGCCGCCGCGTCGAGGTGCCCGGCGTCGTCGTCACCAGGGGCAGCTCGGCGAGCTGGGCCAGCGACACGAGCGACCCGCGCTCGACCGAGCGGTGGTGCACCGCCACGTACTCCTGCTCGTCGAGCTCGGTGGCCACGAGTCGTCCGTCCGCGACCGCCGTGCCGCCGACGGGGAGCTCGGTGAAGCCGATCTCGCTCTCGCCGCCGAGGATCTGGTTGGCGATCGCGGAGGAGTCGTCCGGCTCGACGAGGCGCACCGTCACGTCGGGATGCAGCCGGCGGAACGCGCCGATGTACTCGCCCACCGGCGACACCCCCAACGTGGGGATCGACACGAGGTCGAGCCGCCCGCCCGCGACGCCGCGCACCGCGTCCACCGCGGCGCGGGCGATCTCGACGTCGTGCAGCGCCTGTCGCGCCGCGGGCAGCAGGGCACGACCGGCGGCGGTGAGCGTCACTCCCCGCCCGACGCGGTCGAAGAGGTCGACACCGAGCTCGGCCTCGAGGGTGCGGATGCCCTGCGACAGGGACGGCTGCGCGACGTGCAGCGCGGCGGCGGCCCGGGTGAAGCCGCCGTGATCCACCACGGCGACGACGAACGACAGCTGCCGCAGATCCATAGGTTCAGACTATCGAATGCATCGGAATGATGTCTTGGACGAATGGGTCAACGCCGCCGATGCTGTGGACATGCCCTCGATCACCCTCATCTGCGTCGCCGGCGCAGGCGTCGGCGTGCTGTACGGCCTGTTCGGCGTGGGGTCGGCCTTCGCCACCCCCCTGCTGGCGCTCATCGGCGTGCCGGGCATGGCCGCCGTCGCCGGCCCACTGCCGGCGCTGCTCCCCGGGTCGATGACCGGCGCATGGTCGTACTCCCGTGAGGGCAAGGTCGACTGGTGGGTGGCCAAGCACACGATCGCCGGCGCGCTGCCGGCGGCGATCTGCGGGGCGATCGTCAGCCACTGGGTGAGCGGCCCGGCGCTGGTCGCCGGATCGGGCGCCGTGCTCCTGGGCATCGGCCTCCGGGTGCTGCGTCCCGTCGCCACCGATCGCCGGGACCCGTGGGCCAACGATCATCCGGTCCTGCTCACGGCCTCCGCCGTGGCCGTCGGGTTCTTCTCGGGCCTGCTCGCGAACGGCGGCGGCTTCCTGCTCGTGCCGCTCTTCCTGCTCATGGTGGGGCTCGACATGGGACGCGCCACCGGCACCAGCCTCGTCGTGGCCTCGGTTCTCACGATCCCCACGCTCGTCACCCACGCGCTGATCGGCGACATCGACTGGCTGGTCGCGGCGGTGTTCGCCCTGGGCCTGGTGCCCGGCGCCCGCGTCGGAGCGCTCGTCTCCCGTCGTTTCGCCACCGACCGCCTGCGCTCCCTGTTCGGGCTGCTGCTCGTCGTGTTCGCGGTGTGGTTCCTCGCCCGCGAGATTCCTCAGCTCATCTCGTAGGGGCGGGGATCCGGGCGAGCGGCGAGCGCACCTCGCCGAAGCGACCGGAGCCCACGTCGGCCCAGTCGGCGTAGGCCTGGTCGAGCTCGACGCGGCTGCGGGCCACGAAGTTCCACGACATCAGGATCTCGCCGTCGAACGGCGCTCCACCGAGGAGCAGCACGCGTGCCGGGCCGGCGCCCGATGCCGGCACGCCGAGGCGCACCGACGACCGACCCGGTGCGAGATAGGCGGTCGTGCCGGGCTCGACCCGGACGCCGTCGACCTCGACCGCCTCCCGGGGCACCAGCACGCCGTGCTCGAACGCCGGGTCGAGCGGCACCTCGATGACCGCTCGCACGGTCAGGTCGACGCCGACGATCGCCGTGTCGGCCCGTGCCGGCGACGTGGCGCCGCCGAACGAGCCGAGCAGCACGTGCCCGTCCCCGCCCGGAAGCGCCACCTCGGGCAGCGACGCGTGATGTTCAAACCGCGGGTCGCCCGAACGGGTCGAGTCCGGGAGAGCGACCCACAGCTGCATGCCGTGCAGCGCGCCGGAGGCGCCAAACGGGCTCTGCTCCGCGTGGGCGATGCCATGGCCGGCCGTCATCAGGTTGAGCTGACCGGGCCGGATGAGCTGCTCGCTGCCGAGGCTGTCGGTGTGGAGCGCCTCGCCGTCGAACAGCCAGGTGACCGTCTGCAACCCGATGTGCGGATGGGGCCCGACCGCCATCGCCGCCTCGTCGACGTCGGCAGGGCCGAAGTGGTCGGCGAAGCACCACGCGCCGATCGTGCGGTGGGCGCGCTTGGGTAGGAGCCGAACGACATCACCACCGCCGACCGTGGCACGGTTGCCGACCAGGATCTCCATCAGCCGCGGCGGGGCCGGTAGGGGTGCAGGCCGTCGGCCGGCACGAGGCCGAGCTTGCCCTCGTTGAAGTCGGTGATCGCCTGGTCGATCTCGGCGCGGGTGTTCATCACGAACGGGCCGTACTGGGCGATCGGCTCGCGGATCGGCTGGCCGCCGAGTAGCAGCACGTCCATCGGTTCGGCGGCGCCGCCCGTGATCGTGAGCAGGTCGCCGGCGCCGAACACCGCGAGCTGGCCCGTGGTGATCGGGCGCCGATCGGCGCCCACGGAGCCGCTGCCCGCCAGCACGTAGGCCAACGCGTTGAAGCCCGGGTTCCACGGCACCTGCAGCTGGGCGCCGGGCGCCAGCGTCACGTGCGACACGGTGATCGGCGTGTGCGTGCCGCCCGGGCCGCGGTGGCCGTCGATGTCGCCGGCGATCAGCCGGACGAGCGCCCCACCGTCGGGCGACGAGAGCAGCGTCACGAGATCGGCCTCGAGGTTCTGGTACGCCGGGGCGATCATCTTGTCCTTCGCCGGCAGGTTCACCCACAGCTGCACGCCGTGGAAGAGGCCGCCGCTGATCACGAGCTCCTCGGGCGGGGTCTCGATGTGGAGGATGCCGCCGCCGGCCGTCATCCACTGCGTGGCGCCGTTGGCGATGGTGCCGCCGCCACCGTGGGAGTCCTGGTGCAGGAACGTGCCGTCGATGATGTAGGTGACGGTCTCGAAGCCGCGGTGCGGATGCCAGTCGGTGCCCCGCGGCTCGAAGGGCGCGTAGTCCACCTCACCCATCTGGTCCATGTGGATGAACGGGTCGAGGGCCTCGGGGCGCACGCCGGCGAACGCGCGGCGCACGGGGAAGCCCTCGCCCTCGAAGCCGCCGGGAGCGGTGGTGACCGAGCTCACCGGGCGGTCGATCGCCGTGGGCGCGGGAGTGGAGATCTTGGGAAGGGTGAGGGTGTCGGCGGTGACAGCAGGCATGGGAGGCTCGTTCCTGTTCGCCCAGTCCGGAGTCCGGGTAGTTGCGATTGCAATCGTCTTGAACCGGCGTGGGCACCGCTTTGTTCCAATCCGAGCCGGCGGCCCGCTCCGAACGACCGACATGTCATCCGCCGACGCCACTCATCGACTGGAGCACTGGCCTGCCGACAGTACCCCCGCCGGCGCCGTGCTGGCGTTGCACGGCGGCCGTGTCGCCGGGCACCGACCCGTCGGCCGCCTCGACCTTCCGGTCCTGCGGATGCGTTGCCTGGCGCGCGCCGTGCACGCCCGCGTCGCGCCCGCCGGCGTGTCGACGTGGGTGCTCCGCTTCGACGTGCAGGGATGGAACGGCGACGAGGCCTCCCCCGTCGACGACGCGCGACGGGCGATCGAGCACATCACCGCCACCGAGGACGTGCCCGTCGTGCTCCTCGGACACTCGATGGGCGCCCGCACCGCGCTGCGAGTGGCCGGCGAACCGGGCGTGTGCGGCGTGGTCGCCCTCGCCCCCTGGCTCCCCCGCGACGAGCCGATGGGCGACCTCGTCGACCGACGCCTGCTCGTCGCCCACGGCACCGCCGACCGCACCACCGACCCCCGCCTCTCGCGCATCTACGCCTCGCGTGCGTGGGGCGTCGCCGCCAGCGTCCGGCACGTCGACGTGGAACGCGACGGGCACGCGATGCTCCGCCGGCCCGGCCTCTGGAACGATCTGGCCGCCGACGCGACCCTCGACATGCTCGGCCTGGGCGCCGCGCCCGGCCGACGTGAGGCCTCACGATGACCCGCCCCACCGTCGCCGTCGTCGGCAGCGGCGTCGCCGGCCTCACGGCGGCGTACGTGCTGCGGCGCACCCACGAGGTGACCCTCTACGAAGCGGACGACCGCCTCGGCGGCCACGCACACACCCATGACGTCGTCGATCCTCACGGGCGCCCGCTGGCGGTCGACACCGGCTTCATCGTGCACAACGAGCGCACCTATCCGACGCTGCTCCGCCTGTTCTCCGAGCTCGGCGTCGCCACGCAGGACACCGAGATGAGCCTGTCGGTGCGATGCGACGGGTGCGGCCTCGAGTACGCGGGCGGCAAGGGCCGGCACGGTCTGTTCCCCTCGTCGGCGACGTGGTCGCGCCCCCGCTATCTCGCGATGCTGGCCGAGGTGGCGAGGTTCCACCGCCACGCGAGGCGGGTGCTCGCGGCCGGTGCCCATGACGCGACGACGCTCGGAGAGTTCCTCGCGGACGGCCGCTACTCCGACTACTTCGTCGACCACTTCATGACGCCCGTCGTCGCCGCCGTGTGGTCGTGCGGGCCGGCGACGGCCACGCAGTACCCGGCCCGCTACCTCTTCACCTTCCTCGAACACCACGGGATGCTCTCGGTGTCGGGCTCGCCGACGTGGCGCACCGTCGTCGGCGGCTCACGCACGTACGTCGACCTCGCCGTGAAAGAGCTGACGGCAGTGCGGACGGCCACGCCGATCCGGACGCTGAACCGCACCGCCGGTGGCGTGCGCATCCACGACGACGCCGATCACGTCGCCACGTTCGACGGCGTGGTCGTCGCCACCCATCCCGACCAGGCGCTCCGGCTGCTCGGCGACCCCACGCCGAGCGAGCGCCGTGCGCTCGGAGCGTTCACCTACTCGACCAACCCGACGCTGCTGCACACCGACGCCTCGGTGCTCCCCGAGCAGGACGGGGCACGTGCCAGCTGGAACTACCGCAAGGCGGCGTGCCGCGACGGTGCGGACCGCGTGCAAATCACGTACGACATGACCCGGTTGCAGCGCCTCGACACCGACGAGCGATACCTCGTGTCGCTCAACGCCGAGCACGACGTGGATGACACCGCCGTGATCGACCGGATGACCTACCACCATCCGCAGTACACGCCGGCGTCGGTGGCGGCACAGGCCGAGCTCCCCACGCTCAACGACGGCGTCACCGCGTTCGCCGGCGCCTACCACGGCTGGGGCTTCCACGAGGACGGGGCACGCGCCGGGCTGGCCGCGGCCCGGTCGCTCGGTGGTGCGTGGTGAACGCGCTGTACGAGTGCGAGGTCGCCCACGCCCGCACCACGCCCCTCGTGAACCGCTTCCGGTACGGCACCTACCTGTGGCTGGTCGACGTCGACGAGCTCCCGCGACTCCCACGCGCGCTGCGCCCGCTCGCCGGGTTCCGGGCGGAGGACCACCTCGGATCGCCCGACCGCTCGATCCGCGCCAACGTCGACACGTACCTCGCCGCCAACGGCATCGACCTCGACGGCGGCACCGTCACGATGCTCGCGGCCGCCCGTGTGCTCGGCCACGTGTTCAACCCGTTGAGCGTCTTCTGGTGCCACGACCGCACCGGGGCACTCGTGTGCACGATCGCCGAGGTGCACAACACCTACGGCGAGCGTCACTGCTACCTGGTGCGCACCGATGCCCTCGGCGCCGCCGACGTCGAGAAGGCCTTCTACGTCTCGCCGTTCGAACCGGTCACCGGCCGCTACCGCATGAGCCTGCCCGAGCCCGGCGACCGTCTCGCGATCTCGATCACGCTGCACCGCGACGGCCAGGAGCCGTTCGTCGCGTCGCTCGCCGGGCGCCGGCGCCCCGCCACGGCGTGGCACCTGCTCGCCATGGCGCTGCGGCATCCGCTCGCGCCGGCCGTCGTGAGCCTGCGCATCCGGCGTCAGGGCATCGCGTTGTGGTGGCGCGAGTTGCCCGTCGTGCCCCGTCCCCACCATTCGCCCCAGGAGGCCGTTCGATGACCGCAGTCCACCCCACCCGCCCTGCCGCCGGCACCGCCTCCCGGCCCGCTCTCGACTGGTCGGACCTGCACCGCCTGCCCGATCGCCCGGTCCGCGCCGCGATCGCACGGCGCCTCTTCCGCCACGCCGTCGACCGGCTGCCGATGCGCGTCGTCCTCGTCCCGACCGGCGAGACCTGGGGGGCCGGCGACGCCGCCGCTCCGGTGATGACGCTCGTGCGTCCCGACGCGTTCTTCGACCGGCTCGGCGACAGCGGGCTCATCGGGTTCGGCGAGGCGTTCATGGCCGGCGACGTGACCGCCGGTGACCACGACGCCCATCTCGTGCCGCTCATCACCATCCTCGCCGAGCGCATCACCGACCTCGTTCCCCGGAGCATCGCCAGGCTGCGTCGCCTCGGCGTGCGACGGCGACCGGCCGGCGAGGAGAACACGCCGACCGGCTCGCGCGACAACATCGCCCGGCACTACGACCTGAGCAACGAGCTGTTCGCGAGCTTCCTCGACCCGACGATGACCTACTCGGCGGCGCTGTTCGACGCACCGCTGGGCACGGCGGCCGGCGCGACGAGCTGGTCCGACCTCGAGGCGGCACAGCACCGCAAGATCGACCGCCTGCTCGACGCGTGCGGCGTCGGTCCCGGCACGTCGGTCCTCGAGATCGGCACCGGGTGGGGCGAGCTCGCGTTGCGCGCCGCGTCGCGAGGCGCAACCGTCCGCTCCATCACGCTGTCGGAGGAGCAGCGGGACCTGGCACGCCACCGCGTCGCCGACGCCGGTCTCGACGATCGCGTGTCGATCGAGCTGTGCGACTACCGCGCCGTCAGCGGGCGATTCGACGCCGTCGTGAGCGTCGAGATGATCGAGGCGGTCGGCGCGGCCTACTGGGGCGCCTACCTGTCGACGCTCGACCGCGTGCTGGCCGACGGCGGCACGGCAGCGGTGCAGGCCATCACGATGCCGCACCAGCAGATGCTGGCGACCGTGGACGACCAGACCTGGATCCACAAGTACATCTTCCCGGGCGGCATGATCCCGTCGGTCACCGCGCTCGCCGAGGCCGCCGGGACCACCCGCCTGCGCATCGTGGACGACATGTCGTTCGGCCCGCACTACGCCGAGACCCTCCGCCTGTGGCGCGAGCGCTTCGAGACGAACAGCGCGAACGTCGCCGGCTTCGGGGACGACCCGACGTTCCGGCGCATGTGGACCTTCTACCTCGCCTACGCCGAGGCCGGCTTCCGGGCCCGCTACCTCGACGTGCACCAGCTCGTGTTCCGGCGGCCGGCATGACGCTCGCCGACGAGATCGTCGAGGTCGTCGCCACCGCGGTCGGCGCGCCGCCACCGGTGCGGCTGCAGGCGTGGGACGGGAGCGTCGCGGGCCCCGACGCCGGCCCCACCGTGGTCCTGCGCTCGACGGGCGCGCTGCGACGGATGATCTGGCGACCGGGCGAGCTCGGCCTGGCGCAGGCCTACGTGACCGGCGAGCTCGACGTCGACGGCGACCTCGGCGACGGCCTCCGCCGGATGTGGGCCTCGCGTCGCGCTGCGACGTCGACAGGAACGACCATCGCAGGGCCGTCGGCGCGACGTCTCGCGTCGGCGGCGCCACGCGTGCTGCGCCTCGCCCGTCGCGCCGGCGCCCTCGGCTCCCCCGCACGCCCGCCGGACTCCCAGGCACGACTGCGAGGCCGGCTCCACAGCACGGCGCGGGACCGTGCTGCGATCGCCCACCACTACGACCTCTCCAACGACTTCTACGAGCTGATCCTCGACGAGCAGATGGTGTACTCGTGCGCCTACTGGCGTTCCGACCACGACGACTACACCCTCGCCGACGCGCAGACCGACAAGCTCGACCTCGTGTGCCGCAAGCTCGCGCTGCGCGCCGGCGACCGGTTGCTCGACGTCGGATGCGGTTGGGGCGCCACCGCCATCCACGCCGCCGCTCACTACGGCGCCTTCGTGACCGGCATCACCTTGTCGACGGAGCAGGCCGCCTTCGCTCGGCGCCGGGTGACGGAGCTCGGGCTCGACGAACAGGTCACGATCGAGGTGCGCGACTACCGCGACCTCACGACGGGCCCGTCCGCCGTGCCGTACGACGCGGTGAGCTCGTTGGAGATGGGCGAGCACGTCGGCGAGGCCAACTACCCGACCTACGCGGCGACGCTCGCCGCCATGGTGCGGCCCGGTGGCCGCGTGCTCGTCCAGCAGATGTCACGGGGACGCGTCGCCCCCGGCGGTGGAGCGTTCATCGAGGCGTTCATCGCGCCGGACATGTTCATGCGCCCGCTCGGCCGTACCGTCGATCTCATCGAGGCAGCAGGCCTGGAGGTCGTCTCGGTGCAGGGCATGCGCGAGCACTACGTGCGCACCATCGAGGCGTGGCACGACACGCTCGAGGCCCGCTGGGACGACGTCGTGGCGCTGGTCGGGCCGGAGGTCGCCCGGGTGTGGCGGCTCTACCTCGTCGGCTCGGCGCTGGCGTTCGAGCAGGGCCGCATGGGCGTGGATCAGATCCTGGCGGTGCGGCCCGACGTCACGACGACAGGTGCTCCACGCCGGCGGTGAAGGTTGCCAGGTCGAAGAAGTCGCGCCACAGCGAGATCCGGCCGTCGTCGGTCACCTCGAACACGCCGGCGACGGGGAGGTCCATCCACTTCTCGCCGATGCGGAACCGGTCGAGCCGCTCGTTCATCACGACGTTGCCCGTCACCGTCTGGCGGTGCACGATGAACTGCACCTCGTCGATGCCGGTCGACATTGCCCCCAGGACGGAGCGCATGGCGTCGGGCCCGATGTTGGTGCCCAGCGGGACGTTGTCGTACTCGACGTCGTCGGTGACCAGCTCGAGCGCGGACTCGAGGTCGTTGGACACGATGCGGCGGATGAACTCGTCGACGATCTGCACGGGGGTCATGGAGCGTGAGTCTTCCAGACACCGTCGGACCTCGGTGGTAGCAATGCACGAGTGGACGACATCCTGTTCGACCAGGTGGCCGAGGCCACCCGCTCCCTCGTGCCGGCCGAGCTCGGCACCCTGCGCCTCCGGCCCCGCCGGTGGGCGCTGAAGGCATGGTTCGGGCCGGCCGACCCCATCAAGGAGCACTACGAGGCGCAGATCATCGCGGCCCGCCACGCTCCCGGCGCGACCGCCCTGGGCATCGAGATCGGGTTCCACGCCGAGCACCGCGACCCTGCCGACAACGATGCCTGCATCGAGCGCATCGCGCTGAACGCACCCGAGTGGCGGACGGCCCTCGGCGAGGAGGCCGAGGTGGGCGGGTTCATCGGTCGCCCCGACCAGTGGCGCCGCATCTCGGAGGTGTGGATCGATCCCGATCTCGGCGACGACGAGCTGGCATGGGAGATCGCCACGCGGCTGTGCGACTACATCCTGGCCATCGAACCGGCCCGGGTAGGTTGAACCCCGTGCTCATCGACACGTCCCGTCTCGTCGCGATCGTGCTCACCGCGCTGGCGATCATCGCCGTGCCCGGCCCGAGCGTGCTGTTCGTCATCAGCCGCGGCGTCACGCTGGGCCGCCGCGCCGGGCTGGCCACGGTCGTCGGCAACGAGGTCGGGCTCGCCGTGCAGGTGGTCGCCGTCGCGTTCGGCCTCGGCGAGGTGGTGGAACGCTCGATCGTGGCGTTCACGGTCATCAAGGTCTGCGGCGCCCTCTACCTCGTGTACCTCGGCGTGCAGGCCATCCGCCACCGCCGGTCCCTCGCCGACGCGTTCGGTCGCGGCGTCGAGCCGGTGCCGCTCCGGCGCATCCTGCGCGAAGGGTTCGTCGTCGGGGTGAGCAACCCCAAGTCGATGATCCTCTTCACGTCGATCCTGCCGCAGTTCGTCGATCCGCACGGGGCGTCGCCGACGCTGCAGCTGCTCGTGCTCGGCGCGGTGTGCGTGCTGGTCGCGCTGCTCAGCGACTCCGTGTGGGCCCTCGCCGCCGGCACCGCCCGCGCCTGGTTCGGTCGCCGCCCCGAGCGCCTCTCCACCATCGGCGGCGTCGGCGGGCTGATCACCATCGGGCTCGGCCTGCGCCTGGCCGTCACCGGGCGCCACGACTGATGACGACGGCCACCACGGCACTCCTGGACGCGGCGCGCCGTGACGTCGAGAGCGGCTGGCTGCCCGCGTGCCAGATCGCCGTGGCCCGCGACGGCGAGCTCGTCGTGTTCGAGACGTTCGGCGACGCCACCGACGACGACCGCTTCCTGGCCTTCTCCACCACCAAGCCCATCGTGGCCTCGCTCGTGTGGCAGCTCATCGGCGAGGGGCTGCTCGACGTCGACCTGCCGGTGGCGCACTACGTCCCGGAGTTCGCGGCGAACGGGAAGGGCGCCGTCACGGTGGAGCAGGTCCTGCTGCACACCGCCGGCTTCCCCGAGGCGCCGATGGGCCCGGTGGAGGGCGCCGATGGGGCGCGACGCCTCGAACGGCTCGCGTCGTGGCGGCTCGACTGGGAGCCGGGCACGCGGTTCGAGTACCACGCCGGTTCGGCCCACTGGGTGCTCGTGGAGCTGATCGAGCGCCTGGGCGGCGGCGACTTCCGCGACCTCCTCGAACAGCGGGTCTGCGCGCCGCTCGGTCTGCCACGGGTGCTCGGGCTGCCGGTCGACCGCCAGCAGCACATCGCCGCGCCGGTTCCGGTGGGCGACGCGATCGGTGGCCCGCCGTTGCACGCGACGGAGCTGGCCGCTCCCGACGTGATCGCCGCCGGCGTGCCCGGCGGTGGGGCCGTCCTCACCGCCGCCGACCTCGCGATGTTCTACCAGGGGCTACTCCACGATCCCGACGGCATCTGGCGCCCCGACGTGCTGGCCGACGCCACGGGCAACATCCGGTGCACGCTGCCCGAACCGCTCTTCGGGCTGCCCGTGAACCGGTCGATCGGGCTCGTCGTCGCCGGCGACGACGGCAACCACGTGATGCGGTACGCCGCGTTCGGCCAGTCCTGCTCGCCACGCTCGTTCGGCCACGCCGGCATGCACATGCAGGTGGCCTGGGCCGATCCCGACACCGGCATCTCGTTCGCCTACCTCACCAACGGCGCCGACGCCGACGTGATGCGCGAGGGGGCGCGGGGCGTGCGCCTCTCGGACCTCGCCGCCCAGCTCTGACGACGCCGCTCATGCGCGCGCTCAGAGGTCGCGGACGTGGATGTACCGCGGCGCCCGGGTGTGCATCTGGACGTAGGAGCCGTCGTTGCCCAGGTTGTACTGCTCGACCATCACCGAGCCGTCCGAGTACACCGCCTGCACCCACGCGACGTGACCGAGCGGGCCGGCGCCGAGGCCACCGTACGACTCGTTCGCGTTCCACTGGGCGATCGCCCCGACGGCCGGCGTCCCGTTGACGGCGGCGTACGGTGCGAGCTGGTCGTCCCACGTGGTGGCATCGCCGACGTACGTCGGCAGGGAGTAGCCGTTGCGCGAGCTCAGCCGCCAGGCCAGGAAGCTCGTGCACTCGCGGTTCGGGAAGCCCCACGGGTCGGTCACGGCATCCCGAGCGGCGGTCCGCAGGTTGGCCGGGTAGTCGTCGGACGGTGCGGTGGAGCCGGCCACGACGCCGGCGGCCTGCGCCTGCGCCGTGAGGATGAGCTCGGCGACGCGCTGCTTGGTGAGCATCCGCTGCCAGCGGCCACCACGGCACTGCAGGACCCAGCTGCCGCCGTCGTCGCCGAAGTCGGTGGTGCGACACTTCGCGCCGACCCGCGCCGGCTGGCACGCGGTGAGGAGGCCCACCATCATCACGAGCGCGAGCGCGCCAACCTTCACCTGCTTGCCCAGCACGGGCGAAACGCTACTCGTAGTACCTTGAGACACCTCGACACCCCTGGGGGCTGGCATGACCGACACCACGATCGACGACCCGACCGCAGCGCCGAAGCTGGCCACGTTCCGCGCCATGGTGGACGGCACCCAGGAGGACTGGAACATCATCGGTCGAGCGACGACCCACAACTTCGAGGGCCTGCCCGAGCGGCTCATGGCCCACCTCCGCCTGCTCGACGGCGACTACGGCGGCTTCCCCGTCGACCGCCTCACCCACTCCCTGCAGACGGCGACCCGCGCCGAGCGCGCCGGCCGCGACGACGAGTACGTGCTGTGCGCGCTCATCCACGACATCGGCGACACGCTCGGCCCGGCGAACCACGCCGACATCGCGGCGGCCATCCTGAAGCCCTTCGTCTCCGAGCAGAACCACTGGATGGTCGAGAAGCACGGCATCTTCCAGGGGTACTACTTCTTCCACTTCCTGGGCGCCGACCGGAACCTCCGCGACCAGTTCGCCGACCATCCGTGGTTCGACTACTGCGCCGAGTTCTGCCACGAGTACGACCAGCCGGCGTTCGACCCCGACTACGACACCCTGCCGCTCGAGCACTTCGAGCCGCTCCTCCGCTCGGGCCTCGCCCGGGCGAAGCACACCATCTACCCCAAGTCGGCCGCCGAGTAGATCTCCACCGGCGTGCCGCGATCCACCGGGTGGAAGTCGGCGCCGGTGCTGAAGCGGGTGAGCGCGACGTCGCCGGGCTCGGGATGCTCTCGATCCCCGAGGCGCACCGTCACCACCAGGTCGCCCTCCGCCGAGCGAACCGCGTCGCACGAGTAGCGGCTGTCGACGGCCCGCACGATCGCATCGAGGGGCGCAAGGGCATCGACGTCGAGCAGCGCCGGCCACGCGCCGTCGGCCACGGCGTCGGACGTCGCGCCGATGGTCACGATCAACGTGTCCGCGTCACGGCGCACGTCGAGGTCGACGTACGCACGCGGCTGGAAGGCCGGGTGGAGCTCGACGACGGCGGCGAGACCGTCGAGGTCGCGGCCGAGATCGAACAGCCGGAGGATCCGCTCGGCGGCGAGGCCGGCGATGCCGGTGAACTGCCGGCGTCCGATGCCGACGGCGGCGATCTCGTCGGTGCGGGCGCGCACCGCCCGCAGGAACGACAGCGTGAGGAGGTGCCCCTGCAGGCACACCTCCTCGGCGATGCGCACCAACGCCGAGGCCGACCAGTCGTCGAAGCGCAGATCGTCGAGCAACGGCCCGGCGTAGTCGCCACGACCCTCGTCGTCGCGGTCGATCTCGGCGAGGTCGACCACGGCCGCCCGGGTGGCGCCGATGGCCACGGCCTGTTCCGGGATCGGCAGCTCGGGATGGGACTCGTCGGCGACGACGGTCCAGTGGCAGTGCGGCTGCCGGTCGGCGGGCACGCGCGGCGGTCGGTGGATCGGTCGCACCTGCGCCCGACGGTTGGTGGCGATGGCGGTCGCGTCGAACGTCGGGTCCTCGATGTCGTGGCACATGGCCACCACGTAGTCGTCCCCCATCGGCTCCACGTCCATGAGGGCGCCACAGTGGTCCAGCCAGAACTCGCCGTCGTAGGGGGTGTTCAACCGGTAGCGGAAGTCCATGAACTGCGGCGGGGCGCCCACGTCGATCTGCATGCCCTTGAAGATCGTCTCCACGGTGTCGTTCTCGAACCCGAGCGCCCGCTGCATGCGGCGCGTGTAGACGGGGCTCGCGCCCATCCACTCGTCGATCGCCACGTCCCGCATGCCGTCGCGGCCGAAGGCGCCGATGAGGTGCGGCATGCCGGAGCGGTCGATGAGATGGCCCAGCAGCAGGTACTCGGGCACGAGCGCCGCGAGCTCCGAGCGGCTGAGGGAGTGCAGGTTCATCCGCGCATCGTAGGCCGGTTCCGAGAAGATTGGACAGGTGTCCAATTCCGCCGCCGGCACGGCTCTCGACCAGACTCGACCGATGACCGGTGAGCCCCTTCCCCTTCCCGAGGCCGTGCTCTGGGACCTCGACGGCACCCTGGTCGACACCGAGCCGGCGTGGATCGTCGCCGAAGCCGAGCTCGCATCCATGCACGGCGCGGCGTGGACGCACGAGGACGCCGAGGCGCTGGTGGGCAGCGCGCTCCCGCACGCGGCGGCGGTCCTGCGCTCGAACGGCGTCGAGGCGACCGACGACGAGATCATCGAGTTTCTCCTCGAGCGGGTCACCGACTCGATGGGCGACACGGTGCCGTGGCAGCCCGGCGCGATCGACCTGCTCACGTCGCTGCACGCCGCCGGGGTGCCCTGCGCCCTGGTGACGATGAGCTACCGCGAGCTCGCCGACGTGATCCTCGCCGACGCTCCCGACGGGGTGTTCGTCCTGTCGGTCACCGGCGACGAGGTGGTGCACGGCAAGCCGGATCCGGAGCCGTACCTGCGCGCCGCCGCGCTCCTCGGCGTCGACGTCACCCGCTGCGTCGCCATGGAGGACTCGCCGACCGGTCTCGCGTCGGCCGAGGCCGCCGGGGCCCGCGTGATCGGCGTGCAGCACGTCGTGCCGGTCACGGCTGCGCCGGGCCGGAGCCGCCTCCGGTCGTTGCTCGACATCGGCGTCGACGACTTCCGGCGGGTGCTCGCGGGCGAGGTCATCGACGAGCTCGCCTGATCGCCCGCCTCCGGACCGCCGGCGCTCAGGCCCCGATCGTCAGGGTCACGATGCCCTGCGGCTGCACGAAGTCGGAGACGACCGCCGACACGTTGACCTCCCAGGTCCCCGCGAGTGGCAAGTCCTGCGTGACCCGGTAGAGGCCTGGGCCGACGCGGGTTGCGGTCTGGGTGATCGGGCCGATCTGACGGGCGCGCAGGCGGAACTCCAGCACCGGCGGCTGGGCGGTGTCGAGCAGTTGGCCGGTGGCGTCGCGCAGCTCGACGTCCACGGTGTTGGAGCCGACGCGTCCGGGATCGGCGGTGATCACAGCCCTGCCGTCGCCGAACGCGGCGCTGCCCTCGGCCGCACCGCTCGCCGTCGGGTCGAACACGGTCGTCGAGGTCGGCGGGTCGCCGGGACAGGCGTGGCTCATCCCCTCCATGCCCGGCTGCTGCGACATCGCCGCCACCTCGGCCAGGCACTTGCGCCGAGCGATCTGCAGGGGCGTGAGGCCGGCAGTCGACTCGGGCGACGCGCTCGTCAGCACACCCGTGAGACCGACGATCACCGCGATCACGGCCAGCTCGGCCGTCATCGTGCGACGGAGGAGGCGGGCCCCGGCCGGCACCGAGGTCTCGTCGTCGGTGGCGGACACCCGATCGACGAGGCGGACCCGGTTGTACCCGCCGATCGCGGCGACCACGACGAACAGGCCCACCTTGACCATCAGCAGCACGCCGTAGGTGGTATGGAACAGCGCGGACCACGACCCGAGGATGCGCCACGCCATCACCGAGCCGGTCACCACCACGGCGACGATCGCGACCGTCGCGATCCCCGAGAACCGCGCCACGGCGCCGGCACGCTCGCCGGGGTCGTCACCCGACGCGCGGAGCTCGAGCACGAGCGCGAGCAGGCCACCGGTCCACACGGCGGCCGCCGCGAGATGGACGACGTCGGCGATCATCGTGACGACGACCGGTGTCGCCGTCCGGGTGTGGCCGACGACAATGAGGCCCGACACGGCAACGAGGCCGGCGAGGACCACGAGCGACCGTTCCGCCGCCCGCCGCGTGAGCACGACGAGTGCGATCAGACCGATCACGCCGAGCGCCCACTGCAGGCCCGGCGCGGCCGTGAGCTGGCGCCAGATCGAGCTGCCGCCGGGCCACCGGATGCCGGCCCCGTCGAGCAGCACCGCCTCCGCGAGGACCCCGAGCGACAGCGCCACGACGCCGACGGCGGCAGCGCCCCCCACCACGCGCCGGATCCGGCCGGCGGGCAGGGTCGGGGTGGCGTCGGTGAGCGCCATCGCCGAGCCCACCGCCGCGAGGATGCCCGCGTACGCCAGCACGCCGGCGATGTCGACGAGCGACTGGGGGCCGGCGTCGGACGGCTCGGCGCGCGCCGCGACGTCGTCGGCCGACGAACCGTCCGACGCCGTGCTCGCGGCGCCGACGGCGAACGTGAACGCCCCGCTCACGGGATGGCTGTCGGCCGACGTCACCTTCCACGCCACGATGTAGGAACCCCGGGCGAGCGTCGTCGGCACCGAGGTGCGCACGACGTTGTCGACGGCGACCGGCCGACCGGTCGCAACGGTGCGCCCGTTCACGTCGAGCAGGCGCACCGAGTCGTTCGTCAGCGACACCGCTTCGTTGAAGGTGAGCGTGATCTCCGACGGCGCCGAGTCGAGCACGGTGCCCGCCTCGGGGCTGCTCGACTCGAGCACCGAGTGGGCCGAGACCGGTGTCGCGGTGAGCGCGAGCACCGGCCCGAGCAGCACGGGGAGGGCCACGACGGCCAGCGCGACGACTCGCGCACGACGCCGTGGCCTGGCTATGACGCCCGCTTCTTCGATGCCGTGGCGAGCGCCGCGCCGCCGACCACGATGCCGGCGATGCCCGTGGCGAGACCGGCGATCGCGATGCCCTTGTTGTCGTCGCTCTTGGTGACGGTGGTGGTGGCCTTGTCGGCGGTCGACGTGCCAGGGATGGTCGTCATCGTCTCGGCGCCGGTGGAGTCCTCACCCTCGGCAGATGCGGCGACGACCTCGATGGACGGGGCCGGGTGCGCGAGCTCCTCGGGGTCCTGACCCTTGGCCGGCAGCTGCGTCCACTCGGTGGAACCGGTGACGCACTCCTGCACCGTGGGGAACGTGAGCGTGGTGCCCGCGGCGTCCTCGGGGATCGGCACCGAGATCTTGAGATCGTCGCGGAAGCCGATGGGCAGGGGCGTCTTGGCCGCGAAGTCGACCTCGGTCACGCGCTCGCTCACCGTCTCGCCCTCGCCGACGTCGATCGGCGTGTCGAGCTTCTGCTTCACGAGCGAGATGTCCCAGTTGGCGTTGAGCGTGGGGACGGCGCTCACCACGCTCTCGGGGAGGGAGATGCGGATCTTGGTGGTGGGCGACTCCTCGCAGCCGTGCGGAACACCGAACGTGAGCGTGGCGGTGCTCCCGGCCTCGGCGGTGTGCTCCTGGATCTCCACGTGCGCCGACGCAGGCAGGGCGAAGAGGGCGATGCCGCCGACGACGACGGCGGTTCCGGTGAGGACGCGGCTCAGGGCGCGGGGTGGGGTACGCATGGCGGTGACGATTCTCCTCGAAGTTGGGACCACAATGTGGTCGTTCGTCACCGCGGATTAGTTCCCGGCGGCATCGTTCCCGACCCGATTCGGGTGGGCAGGCGGTCAGGCGGTCAGGCGGTCAGGTCTGCAGGATCGAGGCCGCGAGCGCCGCGATCGGGCTGCGCTCGGAGCGGGAGAGCGTGACGTGCCCGAAGAGCGGGTTGCCGGCGAGTGCGCTGATCACCGCCATCACCCCGTCGTAGCGGCCCACGCGCAGGTTGTCGCGTTGGGCCACGTCGTGGGTGAGCACCACGCGACTGCCGGCCCCGAGACGGCTCAGCGCGGTGACGAGCACCGGACGCTCGTACTGCTGTGCCTCGTCGAGCACCACCCACGTGTCGACGAGCGTCCGGCCGCGGATGTGCGTGAGGGGCAGCACCTCGAGCAGGCCGTCCGAGACGACCAGGTCGATGACCTCGGGCGAGGCGATCGACTCGAGCGCGTCCATCACCGCTGCGCTCCACGGTGACATCTTCTCGGCCTCGCTCCCAGGCAGGTAGCCGAGGTCCTGCTCGCCCACGGCGTGGAGGGGCCGGAAGACGATGATGCGCTTCTGCGTCTGCTGCTCCAGCACCGCTTCGAGGCCGGCGGCGAGCGCAAGGATCGACTTCCCCGTTCCGGCCGGGCCGCCCAGCGACACGATGCCCACCTCGGGATCGGCCAGCAGGTCCATGGCGACGCGCTGCTCGGCGGAGCGTCCACTCACGCCAAACAGCTCCCGACCGTTGTACAGGCGGTGCGCGCTCTTGTCGGGGTGCAGCCGGGCGATCGCCGAACGCGAGCCGTCGCGCAGCACGAGCCCGGTGTGACAGGGCAGGTCGCCGGTGGCGTCGAGGTCGACGTAGCCGTCCTCGTAGAGCCGGTCGATGTCGGCCCGGTCGACGTCGATGTCGACCATGCCGGTCCACTCCTCCCGGGGGGCCAGCTCGTTGCGGTACTCCTCCGCGCCGAGGCCGAGGAGCGAGGCCTTCAGGCGGAGCGGGAGGTCCTTCGTGACGACCACGACGTCGGCGCCGTCTCGGGCGAGGTTGTCGGCCACGGCGAGGATGCGGGCGTCGTTCGACTCGCTGCGCATCGGCGCCGGGAGGCGTGAGCTGTCGACGTGGTTGAGCTCGATCCGCACCGTGCCGTCGTTGGGCAGGGCGATCGGCTCGGTGAGCGATCCGTGACGGGTGCGGAGGTCCTCGAGGTAGCGGAGGGCGGAACGGGCCATGTGCCCGAGCTCGGGATGGTGACGCTTCGCCTCGAGCTCGGAGATGACCACGAGGGGCAGCACCACGTCGTGTTCCTCGAAGCGTTCGAGGGCCATGGCGTCGGCGAGGAGCACGGACGTGTCCACCACGTAGGTGCGACGGGTGGATCGGTCGGTCGCTGCTCGAACCTCTGCCATGGAGTACCTCCGTATGCGGTTGTGTCGACGACTGCTGGTCGCCCCATTGTTCGACCGCAGGGCCCGCCCGTGGTGGATGAGCGAACGATCGCCACGCGTTGTTCGCGGAGCGTTCACACTGGAGCGATGGAGGCGAGGACGCTCGTGATCGGACTCGCGCACCTGGCGCCGACCCTCGGGGCCCTCGACGACAACCGCGCGCTGCTCGACCGGGCGACCGCGACGGCAGCCGGGGCCGGCTGTGGGTGGGTGGTCTCGGGCGAGCTCGTCACGACCGGCTACGACTTCGTGCCGTCCCTCGGCGTCGAGTGGGTGGAGTCGCTCGACGCCGGCTGGGCGTCGGCGTACGCCGCGACGACGTCGCGTCTGGGCATCGCGTCGTTCGTGCAGCTGCCCGTGCGCGACGAGTTGGGAGTGCTGCGCAGCTCGCTGGTCGCGATCGACGGCTCCGGCGCGCCCGTCGGCCGGCACGACAAGATCGCCGTGATCCCCGGAGCGGAGTCGTGGGCGACGCCCGGCGACGACGCCTCACCCGTGACGGTGGACGGCCTCTCGGTGGGCCTGCTCGTGTGCGCCGACGCCCACCCGCCGGGCATCGCCGACCTGCTCGCGGAGCGGGGCGCCGACCTCTTCGTGTCGTCGGCCGCCTGGGCGCCGGGACATCACGGCCCCGACGGCGAGTGGGAGTCCATCAGCGCGCGCACCGGCCGACCGGTGGTGGTGTGCAACCGCACGGGCCCCGACCGCCGGCTCGACTTCACCGGAGCGTCGAGCGCCGTGGCGATCGGGGGCGAGCGGGTGCTCGACCTCGTGAGCGACACGTCGGTCGTGTTCGTCGTCGAGCTGGCGTGGGCGGGCGACGGCTCGGTCACGGCGAGATACCTCGACACGCTGCCCGTCCCGCCCCGGTGACAGACTCGTCCGATGGGCGACTCCTCACCGGACACTGTCGGGCACGCCGGACCGATCACGGCCGAGGTCGCCGTCATCGGGCTCGGGCTCATCGGCTCCGCGGCGTTGCGTGAGCTCGCGACCGATGGGCGCCGCGTCGTCGGCATCGGCCCCGCCGAACCGGCGGAGCTGCGCGGCCACGACGGCCCGTTTGCCAGCCACTACGACTCCGGGCGCATCACCCGCCATCTCGACGCCCGGCGCGAGTGGGCCGTGCTCGCCGCCCGCGCCATCGCCGGGTACGCCGACCTGGAGGCCGCGTCGGGCATCTCGTTCCACCGGCCGGCCGGCGTGGTGCTTGCCGAGCGCGACGAGCGGCGGATCGGGTCGATCACGTCGATCGCCGCGGAGCTCGGCGTGGCGCTCACCGTCACGCCCACCGGCGACGCGCCGGCGTTCGACCGGCGCCTCTCGTTCCCCGACGGCTCGACGCTGCTGTCGGAACCGGCGCCTGCCGGTCACGTCGACCCTCGGCGGATGCTCGCGGCGAACCTCACCGTGGCCGAGGACCACGACGCCAGCATCCTCCGCGAGCCCGCCGTCGCGATCGAGCACGGCATGCGCTGGCGGGTCCGCACGGCCGGAGGCGCGGTGATCGAGGCCGAGCGGCTGGTGGTGGCGACCGGCGCGCACAGCGACGAGCTCGTCGGCCTGGCCGGGTGCCCGGCCTTCATGGTGCGCGGGGAGACCATCGTGATGGCCACCCTGCCCGAGGTCGAGCAGGCCCGCCTCGCGGGGCTGCCCTCGGTGCTCGCGCGACTCGACCACCCCGACTACGAGGACCTCTACATGGTCCCGCCGACGACGTACCCGGACGGCTCGGTGCGGCTCAAGCTGGGCGCCACCCTGCGGCACGTGCGACGGCTCGACCACGCTGCCGAACGCCGGACGTGGATGTCGGGCGACGATCACCTCGCCGAGCTCGGTCCGCTCCGGGACCTCCTGACGAGCCTCGTGCCCGGCCTCGTCGCGGACGCCTGGGAGACGCGTCCGTGCCTCATCACCGACACGGCGAGCGAGGTGCCCGTCGTCGACCACGTCATGCCCGGGCTCGTGCTCGCCGCCGGTGGCAACGGCTTCGCCGCGAAGAGCGCCAACGCCATCGGCGCCCTGGCGGCCCGCCTGTCGACCGACGGCCGTTGGACCGACCCCGACCTCGACGCCCGCGTCTTCGCGGCAACGAGAATCAGCGACCGGTAGCGTCGGCGCCATGCAGATCATCAGCGACGACCCCACCGGCGCCTCGGACAAGTTGAGGATCCTCGGCGAGTACAGCGAGCGCATGTTCGCCGGCGACGAGCAGGCCGTGCTCGACTTCTGGTCCGACGACTTCCACTCCAACGTCACCAACCGGGTGTCGCCCGAGGCCGTCGGCACCGACGTCCGCGGACAGGAGCAGCTGTACTGGCGCGAGGCGCAGGCGGCGTTCCCCGACATGGAGTTCTCCGTCGAGCTCCTCATCGAGGCGGGCGACTACGTGGTGTCGAACTGGACGATCACCGGCACCCACACCGGCACCGCGTTCTACGAGGTCGAACCCACGGGCGAGCCGGTCCGGATCAACGGCACGGCGGTGCTCCGCTTCCGCGACGGCAAGATCGTCGAGCACTGGGGCGGGCCGCACTGCCAGCGCGGCCTCGGCCTCATCCCGACGCCCTGACTCACTGACCGCGCTGATCGGGCGTCAACCCACCACGAGCAGCGCGCCGAAGTAGGCGCCCAGCGACGGGTCGACCTCGAAGTCGGCGCGCACGTCGAGCGTGTAGGTGCCGGTGACCGGCAGGGTCCACGAGCCGGTGAGGGGCTTGGCCGGGCCGATGCGCAGCACCTCCGTCCCGTCGGGGGCGGTGATCGTCATGGTCACGTAGTGCTCCGGCTCGTCCACCGGGTCGAGGCTGAGGCTCACCTGCTGATTGGCCGTCGCGTCGAACGTCGCGGACACGGGTTTCGTGGCGTCGCCCTCGATGCGGGCACGGTCGGCGCCGGCGAGGAACTTCACGGCAACGGGGTACTTGGTCTCGGTGTCGACGCCGAGGCGGACGATGCCCCACCTGCGGGCCGCGCCGACGGTGACGAGCCGATCGCCCTGGAGCGCCAGCGTGCGCTCCTCGATGACCGTCGGGCAGCACGCCCCCTCGTTCTCGGCGTTGCGCTGGACGAGCAGGCCGGTGCCGGCCCCCGTCGCGGCCGCGACGCTCACCACACCGCCGTCGCCACGATCGCCGACGCCGTCGCTCGTGACGAGGGCCGCGTCGGCCCCGTTCCAGCGGTAGACGAGCACGTCGGTGAACTGACCGGTGCCCCCGGTCGTGTAGTAGATCGACACGGCCGCCTCGGCCTCGCCGTCGCCGTCGAGGTCGCTGACGACGACGTCGCGCACCTCGAAGTAGAGCTTGTCGTCGTCGGTCTCGCGGTCGAATGACCCGTCGGTCACCGTGACCGTCGCCGGCGCCGGGCTGTCGCTCCCGTCGGAGAGGTCGTAGGTGAAGTTACGGAAGTCGACGGCCGCGATGGCGCGACCGGGCCCGGCCGCGATCGTGGTGGACGCCGCCGCTGTCGTCGTCGTGACGGTCGTGGTCGGGCGGGCGGTCGTCGTGGTCGCGGTGCGGTCGTCGTCCGACGAGCATCCCGACGCGAGCACGGCCGCGACGATCACGGTCGCGACGACTGCGCTGCCTCGGGACCGCATCAGGCGCCGACCAGCAGACGCGAGCGGAACAGCTCGAGCACCTGGTCGAGCGCCGCGCGGGTGGGCTGGCCCGGCTCGTCGATGAGGTGCTCGGTGAGGACCGAGTGCGGGTCCATCGCCGCGTCGGGGTTGGCGTCCGCGTCCTCGAGCTCGACGGCGACGAACGCATCGCCCAGCTCCTCGCGCAGGAAGTCGAAGCGGGCGGCGGGCACCAGCCGGTCGCTCTTGAAGCGCAGGCCCAGCACCTCGAGCCCCTCGTTGGCGCACCGCGACTTCACGATCGCGAGGTCGCTCGGCGAGATGTCGATGTTGTGCGCACGGGAGCGGGAGATCGCCACCGGCATCGACGGCTGCGAGAGCACGGGCGCCAGCAGGCGGTCGTCCACCGCCATCGCCAGCGCGTAGCCACCGGTGAAGCACATGCCGACGGCGCCGACGCCCGGGCCGCCGCAGCGCTCGTGCTCACGGGCGGCCAGCGCCCGGAGCCACCCGACGACCGGGGAGGTGCGACCGGTGGCGAACACCGTGAACTCCCTGCTGACGCACGCCGGCACGACCGAGGACGCCATGTACGGAAGGGCCTTCAGCATCGAGCTGTCGGCCTCCTTGCCGGGCGTGCCGAAGAGGTGCGGGAGCACCGCGGTGCAGCCGATCGCCGACACCTTCCTGGCGAAGTCGAGCACCTTCGGCGTGATACCGGGGATCTCCGCGATCACGATGACGGCCGGGCCGGTCCCCTGCCGGAAGACGGCCCGCGTGACGCCGTCGTGGGTGAAGGCCTCGGCCTCGAAGTCGCTCAGGTCGTCGTCAGGCATGGGCCGCACCGTATCCGGTGGTGCGGGCTACCGTCGCGGTTCATGTCACGACTGATCCCGGGCCTCCCGACCGACGTGTTCAAGAAGGTCGACGACCTCATCGCCGACGTGAAGCCCATCCTCGTCGAGGTGGACGAGACCCTCACGACGGTGAGCACCACGCTGGGCGACGCCGCCGAGACGCTCGCCGAGGCGACGGCCGTGCTGACCGACGTGCGTGCGCTGCTCGGCGATCTCGAGGAGAAGCTCGTCGTGCTCGACGAGGTGCCCGGCATGAAGAAGCAGCTCGGCGAGGTGCACGCCATGCTCAAGAAGCTGACCGCCCCCGCCAAGAAGTAGCCGAGCTCCCCTCCTTCCCCTCCCCTTCGGTTTTGGGGTTCGTTGTGCGCGAGGGGTGCACACAACGAACCCCGAAACCTGGAGAAGGCGCCCTCGAGGAGCGCAGCCTCAGCTGGAGAGGCGGGCGAAGCGGCGCAGCATCAGGGGCACGCACACCGCCAGCACGAGCACGCACCAGATGATCATGGCGGGCACCGGGTGCTCCAGCTGCCACGAGCCACCGGACCTCGTGCCCTGGCTCACCTGGCGGACGGCGGCGACGAACGCCGCGATCGGGTCCCACTCGGCGATCGCGCGGGGCACCGCCGCCATGCCCGCGATCGGCACGAACGTCCCGGCCAGGAACGACAGCGGGAAGATGATCGCGAAGCCGATGCCCTGCATGGCGTCGGCGCTCCGCACCGACATGCCCACGTAGACGCCGAAGCAGGTGAACGTGACCAGGCCCAGCAGGATGAGGCCGGCGAGCTCGAACGCGCCGCCCACCCCGAACGTCGGCCGCCATCCGAGCGCGAGCCCGAGGCCCACCACGATCGACATGCCGAGGATCTGCTCCAGCACCTGTCCGATCACCTGCGCGGTGATCACCGCGAGGCGCGACACCGGCAACGAGCGGAAGCGGTCGATGACGCCGCTGTGGAAGTCGGTGGCGGTCGCCACGCCGGAGCCGATGACACCGAACGCCACGCTCTGCCCGAGCAGCCCGGGGAGCAGGTAGTCCTGGTAGCGCATGCCGGGGATGTGGATCGCCGAGCCGAAGACGTAGAGGAACAGCAGCGTGAACATGATCGGCTGGAGCGTCACGTCGGCGAGTCGTTCCGGCACCCGGGGGATCATGCGGAGCCCGCGGCCCACGAGCAGACGGGTCTCGCGGACGTAGCGGCTGCCCGCGCTCGCCCGTGGGGGCAGGGGGATGGCGTCGGTGTGCGCCAGTGCGGCGCCGATGGTGTCGGGAATGGTGATGGTGCTCATACGAGGACTCCTTCGGTGTCGTCGGCCCGCCCGGAGGCCGCGTCGGGTGATTGGCCGGTGAGGGCGAGGAACGCGTCGTCGAGGGTGGGGCGCCGCAGCGC
Organism: Acidimicrobiales bacterium; assembly: GCA_046331245.1. Classification (GTDB taxonomy): domain Bacteria; phylum Actinomycetota; class Acidimicrobiia; order Acidimicrobiales; family Microtrichaceae; genus SSF14. Next base: position 214,053 of record JAXLRH010000006.1, read on the forward strand.
GACCTCGTCGACGGGGATGTCGGCGGCACGGATGGCCGCGGAGATGCGGGCGAGGTCGCCCGCCTCGTCGGGTGCGGGGATCGAGATCGACCGGCGCTCGGCGGCGACCGTCAGGTCGAACTGGGCGCCGAGTGCCGTGACGAGGTGGTCGAGGCCCGCCGAGTCGACCGCGACCACGTCGACACGCTGCTCGCCGATCTGCGACTTGAGGTCGGACGGCGTGCCGGTGGCGACGGCGCGGCCGTGGTCGATGAGCACGATCTTGTCGGCCAGCACGTCGGCCTCCTCGAGGTACTGCGTGGTGAGGAGCAGGGTGACGCCGTCGTTGACGAGGTCGCGGATCGTGGTCCAGACCACCTGCCGGCTGCGGGGGTCGAGGCCGGTGGTGGGCTCGTCGAGCACCAGCAGCTCGGGGCGGGTGACGAGGCTCGCCGCCAGGTCGACGCGGCGACGCTGGCCACCCGACACGTTCTTCACGAGCTTGTCGCGGAACTCGCCGATGTCGAAGCGGTCGACCAACTGGTCGACGATCGTGCGACTGGCAGCGGTGCCGTAGCCGCGCAGCCGGGCCATGAGCAGGAGGTTCTCCGTCGCCGTGAGGTTGTCCTCGAGGGCGGCGAACTGGCCGGTCAGCGAGATCTTGCCGCGCACGGCGTCGCCCTCGGTCGCGACGTCGTGGCCGCACACGGTGATCGAGCCCGCGGTGGGCGCGACGAGGGTGGCGAGCATCTGGACGGTGGTGGTCTTGCCGGCGCCGTTGGGGCCGAGTAGCGCCACGACTCCGCCGGTCTCGACCTCGAAAGAGAGGTCGTCGACGGCCAGGAGCTCGCCGTAGCGCTTGCTGACTCCGACGGCCGAGACCGCGAGTGGATGAGTCGTCGTCATGGGGGATCCTTTCGTTCTGTCCGTTGAAACATACAGTGACGGAACTTTTACTGCAACTAGATTGCGAACTCGGTATGATTCGCCCATGGCAGCGAACCCACGCCTCGTGAGCGATCCGGCGATCGTCGAGACGCTGCGGTCGTTGTGGGAGCGCCGCACCGTTCCCCGGCTCGAGGGCGAAGGCCTGCGCGATCGGAAGAAGCGGATCCTCCGTCAGCAGATCTCCGACACCGCCACGCTGATGTTTCTGCAACGGGGCTTCGACGAGGTGAAGGTCTCCGAGATCGCCGACGAGTGCGGTGTGTCGGAGAAGACGATCTACAACTACTTCCCCACCAAGGAGTCGTTGCTGTTCGACCACGAGGAGGCCCTCGCCGACCAGCTCGCCGACGCGTTCAGCGACCGCCAGACGACTCGCTCGCTCGTGGAGATCGCCGTCGGCATCCTCACGCAGAACCTCGACGACATGTTCGACACGTGGGCCGGCACCGACGCCCCGCCGTCGACCATCGCCGTCATCCGCGAGTTCGGCGAACTCATCGAACGCACCCCTGCGCTGCAGGCGGGCATGCACGGCATGACCGAGCGGCTCACCCAGGTCGCCGCCCTGGCGCTCGCCGAGCGGGCCGGCGTCGACCCCGACGATCCCGAGCCGCAACTCGCCGCCATCATCCTCATGGGGCTGTGGCGGGTGCAGTTCCGCTCGATGCACCGCTACGCGGACGGCACGCGCACCATGGAGGACGTCCGTCGCCACGTGCTCGCCGACATCCGCCGCGCGGCGAGAGTGGCCGACAGCGGGCTCACCTCCTTCAACCTCGTGCTGCAACGCAACAGCACCAAGCAACAGGTGCAGGAGGCGGCGGACGCCGCGAACGAGGCGCGCCGTCAGGTGATCGCCGCAGTCAAGCAGGCACGCGACGCCTGGAAGCAGGTGGCCGTGGAGGCGCGCTCGCTCCACGACATCGACGACCAGAAGGAGCAGCTGAAGGAGCAGATCAAGCGCGACCAGCGCGCCGCACGCCAGCAGCTCCGCGAGAACATCCGGGAGCATCAGCGCCTGCAGCGCGAGCAGCAGGCGGCCCGCCGCCGCCGCTGACCGCGGAACCGCATCGCGAAATCCCGGGTTTTGGGGTTCGTTGTGCGCGAGGGGTGCGCATAACGAACCCCGAAACCCGAGGATGGGGGGCGAGGGTGGGGGTGAGGGAGCCGCCTACTGCTGATAGGGCGTGACGGAGGAGGCACCCATCACGAGGTCGGCGCCCACCGCCGCGAGCAGGCCCGGCACGATGTAGCCGGGCCGGCCCGACGCCTCCGCGATGAACATGACCGCCGCCAACGGCACCCGGTACCCGGCGCTGAGGCCGGCGGCCACGCCCAGGATGATGAACACGGTGAGGTTCGGCGCGTCGATCGCTCCGCCGACGAAGCGGCCGATGAGCGCGCCGGCGACGACCAGCGGCAGGAACAACCCCACCACTCCCCCGCCGGCCAGCGTGCCGACGGTGCCCACGAGACGGATCGCGAGCAGCAGGGCGATCGCGCCGAGCGCCCGCTTCGGCTCGGTGGCCCACTCGATGACGTTGTAGCCCGGCGTCATGCCGAGGTCGCCACCGAGCACGAGGTGCGAGACGGTGACCGCGGCGCACACGGCCAGGCCACCGGCGCCGACCGTCAGCCACGCCGGCCGGCGCTGCTGGAACGCCTTCGCCATGCGGATCCCCTTGGCGTACGCGCGCACGATCAGCCCGACGCCGACGCCGAGGACGACAGCGCCCAGCAGGTCGCGGAGGTCGAACGGCGCGTCCCCGCGCACCAGGAGGAGCGGATCGGTGCCGTGGAACCCGACGAACGCGAGGTAGCCGGTGGCGGACCCGACGAGCGCCGGGATGAGCAGGTGGCGCCCGAGATCGTCCCGGTACGGCACCTCGAGCGCGAACACCGCGCCGGTTGCCGGGGCCTTGAAGATCGCCGCGACGCCGGCCGCCGCGCCGGCGACCATGAGGCTGTGCATGTCGGTGCTGCCGAGCGCCGAGCGGAACCGTCGACGGACGGCCGACCCGACGGACGCTCCCAGGTACATCGACGCTGCCTCGAGGCCGAAGGGGACGCCGGCCGCGACGGACACCATGCCGGCGACGAGTCGCCGCGGCGCCGGGGCCAGGTCGAGCTCGTCGGTCCCGTGGATGGTCTTGATGTACTCGTCGGACGTGCTGACGCTGATGCGGCCTCCCACCCGCAGCACGATGGCCACGACGGCGAGGCCGACCAGCGGGATGGCGTTGCGGACGACGGGCGGCAGGTCGAGGACACGGCTGAGGCCCTCGTCGACGGTCAGCCAGTCCATGAGCGCGACGGCCGCGCCGGTGAGGGCGCCGACGAGCGCAGCGAGCAGAATGGTCTCGCGCGATCGCTTCGCCAGGTCCCGCAGCTCCCGGCGATGCCGTTCGGGGACCAGTTTCGTTGCATTCATGCAACTATTGTAGAGAGACAATGACCAGACGAGCCAACCAGCCCCCAGCGACGTCCGGCCTGGGCCGCGCCACCGACGCCGCGCTGGTCGCCTCGCGGGCGCTCGTCGCCGTGGCCGCGCGGTCACTGACCGAGCTCGGCGACCTCACGCTTCCGCAATTCCGCGCCCTGGTGGTGTTGGCGTCACGGGGCCCGCAGACCAACAGCGATCTCGCCGCCGCGCTGGGCGTGCACCCGTCCACCATGACGCGCATGGTCGACCGCCTGGTCACCAAGGACTACGTGAGCCGGGCGGCCACGGGCGACCGTCGCGAAGTCGTGCTCGCGGCGACCGACGCATCACTGGCGGTGATCGACGCCGTGTCGGCGGCGCGCCGCCAGGAACTCGCCGGCATCCTGGACCGCATGTCGGCCGAGGGGCGGACGAGGCTGATCGCCGCCCTGGAGGAGTTCGCCGAGGCGGCGGGCGAGCTGCCCGACAGCGAGTGGTCGGGCGTGCTCAGGCCCCCACTGCCGCACGAGCGCCCGGACCGACGCTGACCTCGGTGTCACGCGCCGTGAGCGGCTCGTCGGGGTGCTCGGCGCACCGCAGCGTGAGGCGGGCCTCGCCACCGCAGTCGCGGTGACGCACGCGGATCACCGGCTCGTCGGGGTCGCCCAGGTGGGTCTCGCCCCACTCCTTGAGGGCGAGGATCACCGGGAGCAGGTCGCGTCCGGCCGGCGTGAGGCGGTACTCGTTGCGGGCCCGGCGGCCCTCGTCGCGGTAGGGCCGCAGCTCGAGGACGCCGGCGGCGACGAGCTTGGCGAGGCGATCGGCGAGCACCGCCTCCGACAGGCCCATGTGCCGGCGGAACACGTCGAACCGCCGGACCCCGTTGAGGGCATCGCGGACGATGAGCAGCGTCCACTTCTCGCCCAGCAGCTCGAGGCTGAGGCCGACGGGGCAGTTCTCGGTGCTGGCGTCCAACCATTCCATGGGCCACAGCGTAGCTGGCTTCGACTTGCAAAGTACGGTCGGGACGAGTTGACTTCTGAATCCGAAGTCAACTCGGCGCACGCCGACGAACAGGAGCTCCCCATGACCGACAGCGCCATGATCTACGACGTGATGGACCTCGACGGGTCCCTGGGATTCGTCCGGGCGGCGGGTCTCGTCGTCGACGAGGTCGGCCCCACCGCCGTACGGGGTCACATCGACCTCACGGAGGACCACCACACTCCCTGGGGCATCGTGCACGGCGGGGTCTACGCGACGGCGGTCGAGAGCGCCGCCAGCATCGGCGGAACGATCGCCGTGCGGGAGCAGGGCATGGTGGCCGTCGGCCTCACCAACACCACGCAGTTCCTCCGCTCCCTCACCGGCGGACGAGTGGAGGTGAGCGCCGTCGCGCTCCACCAGGGCCGGACCCAACAGCTGTGGAAGGTCGACGTCACCGACGATCGCGACCGCATCATCGCGCACGGGGAGCTGCGCCTGCAGAACGTCCAGGCCGGGTGACGGGCCGCCGTCACGGGGTGTCGGCGCCGATCCGGTAGGCGCCGATCACCGTCGGTCGGAGCTGGCCGCGCACCCAGGGCACGTCACCCACCCACGTCGGCGACGTGTAGTCGGCCACCAGCAGGCTGCCGTCCTCGTCGAGGTGCACCGCGGCGAACGACGTGTCGCCGCGGGTCGGAAGGTCCGCGACCCACTCGACCGCGGCGTCCGCCGGACCGATGCCGTTGCGCCCGAGCGAGTCGGCATCGAGCCGGGCAACGTCGATGCGGTACAGCGCGCTCCGCTTGCGCGTCACCCACCACAGGCCCTGGTCGACCCGGATGCGCAGCGCGCCGGGCAGCCACGGCGGCGCCACGTCGTAGTTGCCGCCGAACGCCAGGGAGCGTCGCGCGATCACGTGCGGCTCACCACGCCAGAGGAACATGTTCGGCGAGTCGAGCTTGCGGCCGATCGGGCGCGATCGCAGCGCTCCGAGATCGTCACCGAGCAGCAGGTCGCCACCGAAGCGGTTCGGCCCTTCGTTGCGGGTGACGCCGAGGAGCCGGCCGTCCGCCAGTTCGACGAGCTCGCACTCGATGCCGCCCTGGTGGATGTCGAACGGCGGACCCCAGTGCTCCAGGTCGTCGCTCCAGCGCCCCTGCACCGCGGGATCGCCGGGGGTGGGCCCGTACATCGACTCGCCGCCGCGATAGCCGAGCATCAGCCATCGGCCCCGCACGCGACGGGTGCGCCACGGCACGAATCCCGGCTCGATGTCGAGGGTCCGGTGCTCCCACACGCCCGGGTCGGTGCCGGACGAGAGCCGCACGCGGTGCGTGCGCCGCGGCTGGAACCGCTTCGGGTCGGTGCCGAGCTCCATGTGGAAGAGGTGCAGGGAGTCGCCGTCCACCACCCACCGCGGCTCTCGCACGTCGGCGCCCAGGGCGACCGTCGTCTCGTGCCGCCATGGGCCGGTGAGGTCGACGGCCGACGTGACCTCGAGGCGGGCGTCGGCCGACGCGAAGTGCATCGGTGCCGTGCGCCAGGCGAGGTACCAGCGACCGGCGAACCGCACGAGATCGAGGTTGTTGTTCGCATCGAGGCAGTCCACGCCGGCAGCAGCGGGACCCGGCACGAGCTGGCCGAGCGGTTCGACGGTGACCATGCGGTCATCCTGCCCTGCGCGGGCCGGGCGCGGTGGGAGAATCGCGCCATGGACACCGCCCTCCGCTCGGCGATTGGCGCCGCTGTCGGTGCGGACGTGACGGCGGCCGGTCGCCTCAGCGGTGGCGACGTCGCGGAGAGCTACCGGGTCGAGCTCGCCGACGGACGCGTCGTGTTCGCCAAGACCAAGGCCGGCGCGCCGGCGGGCTTCTTCACCACCGAGGCGGCCAGCCTCTCCTGGCTCCGGGCAGCCGGCGGCGTCGCGGTTCCCGATGTGCTGGCAGCCGATGACGGCACCGCGATGTCGCCCAACCTGCTCGTGCTCGAGTGGATCGAGGAGGGTGGCCGGCCCACCGACGCGACCGAGTCGACCTTCGGGTCGGAGCTTGCGACGCTCCACCGCGCCGGCGCCCCGTGCTTCGGCCGCGAGGACCTCCGCACCAGCGGCAGTCGCGGCCTCCCGAACCGGCCTCACGACGCCTGGGCCGAGTTCTACGCCACGCAACGCCTGCTGCCGTTGGTCCGCATCGCCCGCGACGAGCGCGCGCTCCCCGATCGCGTCCTCGACGACCTGGAAGCGGTGGCCGGACGCCTCGACGTGGTGGGTGGCGACCCCGAGCCGCCGGCGAGGCTGCACGGCGACCTGTGGGCCGGCAACCGGCTGATCGACCGCGACGGACGAAACTGGCTCATCGACCCCTCGGCGTACGGCGGGCACCGCGAGTTCGACCTCGCGATGATGCGCCTCTTCGGTGGTTTCGGACCGGCAGCGTTCGCGGCGTACGACGACGCGTTTCCCCTCTCCGCCGGGGCCGACGAGCGGATCGCGCTGCACCAGATCGCCCCGCTCGTGGTGCACGCGGTGAAGTTCGGGGGCGGCTACCGGGAGGCGGCGGAACGCGCGATCGCCACCTACCGATGAGGGAGGATGGAGTGACGCCCAACGTGAGGAACCCATGAGCACCGACGTCCGACGCATCGCCATCAACACCGGGGGCGGCGACGCTCCCGGCCTCAACGCGGTCATCCGCGCCGTGACGCTCGGCGCCATCGACCAGGGGTGGGAGGTGCTCGGCATCCGCGACGGCTACCACGGCCTGTTCGTGCCCGACGGCGTGATCCCGCTCGGCCACGACGAGGTGCGCGACATCACGCCCATCGGCGGCACGATGCTCGGCACCACGAACCGCGGCAACCCGTTCGCGACAGGCCGTGACGGCGAGGTGGTGCAGCGCCTCCGCGAGCTCGACATCGACGTGCTCGTCGCGGTCGGCGGCGACGGGTCGCTCACCATCGCGCACCGCCTCTCGGAGATGGGCGTCCCGGTGATCGGCGTTCCCAAGACCATCGACAACGACCTCGAGCACACCGACGTGACGACCGGGTTCGACTCCGCCGTGTCGTTCGCGACGGAGTGCATCGACCGCCTGGTCACCACCACCACCGCGCACGGACGCGTCATGGTGATCGAGGTGATGGGCCGCACCACCGGGTGGATCGCGCTCCACAGCGGCATCGCCGCCGCGGCGAACGTCGTGCTCATCCCCGAGATCCCCTACGACATCGAGGTCGTCGCCGAGCGGGTCCGCGACCGGGCCGCGCGCGGGCAGGACTACACGATGGTGGTCGTCGCCGAGGGCGCGGTGCCGGTCGGCGGCGAGATCACCACGATCGCCGGCACCGGTCGCTTCGGCGGCGTCGCCGAGCGCATCGCCGGCCAGCTCGAGGAGCTCACAGGCAAGGAGGCGCGTCACCTCACGCTGGGGCACCTGCTGCGCGGCGGCTCCCCCACGGCGCCCGACCGACTGCTCGGCCTGCGCTACGGCGCCGAGGCCATCCTGGCCATCAAGGCCGGCGTGCGCGACGTCATGGTCGCGCTCGACGGCGACGTGGCACGCCACATCCCGCTCGCCGACGTCGCGGGCCGGGCGCGAACCGTGCCGCCCGACAGCGGCGCGCTGCGCACGGCGCGTTCCATCGGCATGTGCCTCGGCGACTGACCCGCTCGCGACCGATCGCTCGGGCTACGAGCGGAGCTCGTCGAGGACGTACCGGGAGAACAGCTCACACTCGTCGCGGTGCGGGTACCCCGACAGGATGAACGACGAGATGCCGAGCTCGCGGTAGGCGCGGAGCTTGGCGAGCACCTGGTCGGGGTCGCCCACCACCGCGGCGCCACAGCCGCTGCGGGCCCGGCCGATGCCGGTCCACAGATGGTCCTCCACGAACCCGTCGTCGTCGGCCGCGTCGCGGAGCTCCGCCTGCCGCGTCACGCCGACCGAGCCCGAATCGAGCGACCGGCGCCGGATGACCTCGCCCTCGGCGGGTTCCAGCTTCGACACCAGATCGAACGCCGCCGCGCGCGCCTCCTGCTCGGTCTCGCGGACGACCACGTGCACCCGGTACCCGAAGCGGAGGGTCCGGCCGTAGCCCGCCGCCCGGTCGCGCATGTCGTCGAGCACGGAGGCCACGGCATCCATCGTGTCGGGCCACATCAGGAACACGTCGGCGTGGGACGCCGCCACGTCGCGGGCATCGGGTGAGATCCCGCCGAAGTAGAGCGGCGGAGCGACCCCGCCACGGGCTGCGGCCGTCTCGACGGCGATGCGCGGCGGTTCCACGGTGAGGTCGTAGTGCTCGCCGTGGTGGTCGACGGGCCGACCTGCCAACAGCTCCCGCAGGATCGTCATCACCTCGCGGGTGCGCTCGTAGCGCGGCGCGCTGTCGAGCGGTGCGCCGGGCAGGTCCGACGAGATGATGTTGATCAGCAGGCGTTGCGCACCTCCCGCGGAGGTGAGCAGGTGATCGAGCGTCGCCAGCTGGCGGGCCAGCTGCGGCGGCCACATCTCGCCGCACCGCACCGCGACCAGCAGCCGGATGCGGCGGGCCAGCGCGGCCACGCCGCCGGCGAACGCGACCGAGTCGATGCCCAGCTCGTAGCCCGACGGCAGGAGGATGCTGTCGTAACCGCAGCGATCGGCCGTCGTCACGAGGTCGGCGCAGTGGTCGAACGACGAGCGGAGCGCGGGGTCGGGCACGCCCAACCAGCGGTAGTCGTCGTCGCACAGCGCCGAGAACCACGCGACCTCCAGCGGATCGTCGGTGTGATCGGGCGGCTCGGTCATGGCATCCGGACACCGCGGCCGGCGACGAGGATCTCGTACCACTCGTTGCGGGTGAGGCGCACCCGCAGGGCATCGGCCGCCGCCGTGATGCGCTCCGGACGTTGGCTACCCACGATCGGGATCGCCCCGCTCGGGTGGTGCGCCACCCACGCGAGGAGGACGGCGGCGCGGTCCACGCCCTGCTCCCCCGCCAGTCGATCGGCAACACCGGCCACGGCCACCGCCCGTTCGTCGGCCGGGTCGACGTCGCCGGCGAGGCGGCCGCCGGCGAGCGGGCTCCACACCAACGGCGTGACCCCGAGCTCCCCGCACAGATCGAGCGTGCCGTCGGTCAACGGCTCCTGGCGCAGCGGGTGCCACTCCGGCTGGGTCGTCACGATCGGCGCGGCGAGGTGCGCAGCGAGGGCCCGGTGCTGGGCGACGGTGAAGTTGGAGACGCCGATGTGACGCACCAGGCCGGCGGCGACCAGCGCGTCGAGCCCCTCCGCCATCTCGGCGGCCGACGTCAGGTGGTCGGGCCGGTGCACCTGGTAGAGGTCGATGACGTCCACCCCGAGCCGCCGCAGCGACGCCTCGCACGCTGCGCGCAGATAGGCGGGCGACTGGTCGTACGGCACCGGCGGCCGGATGCCGCCCTTGGTCGCCACCACCATCCGCTCACGCCACGACGGGTTCGCCGCGAGCACCTCGCCGAGCAGCGCCTCGGCGTCGCCGAAGCCCGACGGCGTCGCGTTCGGATCGCCGAGGTAGCCGTAGATGTCCGCCGTGTCGATGAGCGTCAGGCCGGCGTCGAGCGCCGCGCCGATCTTGGCCGACGCGTCGGCGACCGATGACCGGGCGAACCGCCAGCAGCCGTAGGCGATCGGCCCGACCTCGAGCTCGCTGCCACCGAGACGGCGGGTCGTCGGGAGCGCAGGCAGCAGCAGGTCGGCAGGTTCGTCGGGCACGGCGGTACGGTACCCGACGTGCCCACCACCCCGTCCTCCGCCCGCCCCCTGCGCTACGGCGTGATCGGCACCGGCATGATGGGCTGCGAGCACCTCCTCAACCTCGGGCGCATCGACGCCGCCGAGGTGGTGGCCATCAGCGATCCCCATCAGCCGTCACGCGAGCTCGGCCTGGCCTGTGCGCTCGACGGACGCCCGGACGCACACGTCGACGTCTACGAGCACCACCGCGACCTGCTGGCGCGCGACGACCTCGACGCCGTCGTGATCGCGTCGCCCAACCACACGCACGTCGACGTGCTGGCCGACGCGCTCGCCACGGACCTGCACGTCATGGTGGAGAAGCCGCTCTGCACGACGGTCGAGGACGCGCAGCGCGCTCGCGAGATGGCGACCGGACGCACCCGCAACGGCGCCCCGGCCATGTGCTGGGTGGCGTTGGAGTACCGCTACATGCCCACGCCGGCGACCCTGCTCGACATGGTGCGCGCCGGTGCCGTCGGCCGCGCGCACATGGTCTCGATCCGCGAGCACCGCTTCCCGTTCCTCACGAAGGTCGGCGACTGGAACCGGTTCAGCGCCAACACCGGCGGCACGCTCGTGGAGAAGTGCTGCCACTTCTTCGACCTCATGCACCAGCTCGCCGGCGCCCGGCCAGTGCGGGTGATCGCCTCGGGTGGGCAGGACGTGAACCACCTCGACGAGCTCGTCGAGCTCCCCGACGGCACCACGGCCCGTCCCGACATCCTCGACAACGCCTACGTGATCGTGGAGTTCGCCAACGGCGTGCGCGGCGCGCTCGACCTGTGCATGTTCGCCGAGGGCGGGCGTCACGAGCAGGAGCTCTGCGTCGTGGGCGACCGGGCGAAACTCGAGACGACCGTGCCCGGCGACGTCGTGTGGAACGGCGCGCGACCGGCGTTCGGCGCCGCGCCCGACGGCCCCGTCGGCGTCTCCGCTCCGATGGACGCCGAGGTGCGCTACGAGGGCTTCCACCACGGTTCGAGCTACCGCGAGCACCTCCGCTTCATCGAGCAGGCGAACTCCGGCGGCGACGCACTCGTCACGGTGGACGACGGACTGTGGTCGGTGGCGATGGGCGCGGCGGCACACCGCTCCATCGACGAGCGACGACCCGTCGACCTGGCCGAATGGGGGCTCTCGTGACGAACGGGCCCGTGACACCGACGCGGGTGGCCTTCCACTTCGACGTGATGTGTCCGTTCGCCTACCAGACCTCGCTCTGGATCCGCGAGGTGCGTGCGCTCACCGGCCTCACCGTCGACTGGCGGTTCTTCAGTCTGGAGGAGGTCAACCGCGTCGAGGGCAAGAAGCATCCGTGGGAGCGGGAGTGGTCCTACGGCTGGTCGATGATGCGCATCGGCGCGCTGCTGCGGCGCGAGGACATGGCGCTGCTCGACGAGTGGTACCTGCGTGCCGGCACCGCGCTCCACGTGCACGGCCGCAAACCCCACGATCCGGCGGTGGCCCGCCACCTGCTCGGCGAGATGGGCCTCGACCCGGCGCTGGTCGACGAGGCGATCGCCGATCCGACGACCCACGACGAGGTGCGCGCCGAGCACGACGCCGTGGTCGCCGCCGGCGGGTACGGCGTGCCGACGCTGTGCTTCGAGGAGGACGAGACGACGTGGCTCTTCGGACCGGTCGTCCTCGATCCGCCCACGGGCGACGCCGCGCTCCGTCTGTGGAACGCGGTCACCGCGCGGCTCGAGTTCCCCCACCTCTACGAGCTGCAGCGCCCGAAGTCGCCCGACGACGTGCGTTACATCGCCGAGAGCTTCCGCCCGTATCTCGAGGCGCGCGACTGGGTGAGCATCGAACGCGGCGAGACCATCGACTTCGGGGCCTACGACCCGAAGAACCGCTGACTCAGGCCGCCGGCACCTGCTGCGTGATGCAGTGGATGCCCCCGCCGCCGTACGCGAGCACCGGGCCCACGTCGAGACCGATCACCTCGCGGCCGGGGTACTGCGCCGCGATGATCGCCAGCATGTCCGCGTCGGCCGGATGGTTCGCCGTCGGCACGAGCACGAAGCCGTTCCCCACGTAGAAGTTGCCGTACGGCACCGGACGGCGCTCGCCGCCCACCTCGACGAACGGCAGCACGGGGATCTGCACCACCTCCAGCGTGCGGCCGGCCGCGTCGACCTGACCCCGGGCCCACCGGGCGTTGACGTCCATGCGCAACCAGTCCGGCTCGGCAGGGTCGTCGCAGCCCTGCAGCAGCAGGACGCCGGGGCGTGCGAACCCGCCGACGTTGTCGACGTGCCCGTCGGTGTCGTCGTCGTCCGCGAGCCCGTACGGCAGCCAGACGACGGTCGAGACGCCGAGCTGCTCCCCCAAGCGCCGCTCGATGTCGGCGCGGGTCAGGCCGGGGTTGCGATTCGGGTGCATGAGGCACTTCACCGTGGTGACCAGCGTGCCCTCGCCGTCGACGGTGATCGACCCGCCCTCGAGCACCATGTCCACCCGGCGGGAGTCGTGACCGGCGTGGGCCGCCCACCCGGCCGCCGCCGCGTCGTCGTGGTCGAACGGCGTGTACTTGCCGCCCCAGCCGTTGAACGTCCAGTCGAGCGCGGTGCGGCGCCCGGCGTCGCTCACGTAGATCGGGCCCGAGTCGCGGAACCACGAGTCGTCGATCGGGAGCTCGACGATCTCGACGCGGCCCCCGCACAGCTCCTCGGCGCGCGCCACCGCCGGCCCGGGCGACACGATCATCGACACCGGCTCGAACTCGGCGATGGCCCGTGCCACCTGCGCGTGCGCGTCCTCGGCCTGCGCCATGAGGTCGCCGTAGAGGTCCTCGCGTGCCGGCCAGCAGATGACCGTGCGCTCGTGCGGGGCGAACTCGGCGGGCATTCGCGGACCGCTCGCTGCGGGCGCCTCGCTCACGCCGTGCCGTTCCCGTCCAGCGTGGTGAGGGGCCCGTAGAGGTCGGGGCGGCGGTCGCGGAACACTCCCCACGAGTGACGGAGCGCCCGCACCTCGTCGAGGTCGAACTCCGACGTGATCACGCACTCCTCGTCGCGGCCGGCCTCCGCGACCTTCGCTCCCGTCGGGTCGGCGATGAAGCTGCTGCCGTAGAACGTGATCTCGTGCTCGCCGCCGTTGCCCACCTCGCGACCGATCCGGTTGGCAGCCACGAGCGGCGTGAGGTTGGCGCCGGCGTGGCCCTGCATCACCCGCTGCCAGTGCCCGCTCGAATCCCACGACGGGTCGGGCGGCTCGCTCCCGATGGCGGTCGGGTACATCAGCACCTCGGCGCCCAGGAGCGACATCGCCCGGGCCCCCTCGGGGAACCACTGGTCCCAGCAGATGCCGACGCCGATCGTGGCGTGCCGGGTTCGCCACACGCGGAAGCCGGTGTCGCCGGGGTTGAAGTAGAACTTCTCGGAGTAGCCGACGCCGTCGGGGATGTGGCTCTTGCGGTAGATGCCGAGCTCGGCGCCGTCGGCGTCGACGATGACCACCGTGTTGAACGTGGCGTTGTTCGCACGCTCGTAGATACTGATCGGCAGCACCACGCCGAGCTCCGCGGCCAGCGCCCGGAAGTGCGCCACCGTCGGATGCCCGTCGATCGGGAGCGCACGGGCGAAGTGCGCCGGATCCATGTCGATGCAGAAGTAGGGGCCCTCGAACAGCTCGGGGATCAGGATGATCTGCCCGCCCTCGGCCGCGGCCCGGCGCACGAGACGGTCGGCGGTGGCGACGTTCGTGGCCACGTCCTCGGCCATCGCCATCTGGATCGCGGAGACGGCGACCACGGGCTCAGGCCGATGCCGTCGCGCGACCCTTGCGGCGGCGCCGGCGCGTGGGCTTCTCCGCCGACTCGGCCACCGACTTCAGCCGCTCGAGGCTCGCCCGCATGCCCTCGCGCATCTCCTCGTCGTGGTCCTTGATGCCGCCGAGGAACAGCACGGAGAACACCCGGGCCACCATCGGACGCGACCGCCAGGGCTCGCGCGACTCGGTGACGACGGTGCGGTTGTCGCCGTCGCCCACCGGCTCGAAGCGGTACCGCCAGCGCGTGCCGCTCTGCTTCGTCTCGAAGGCGAACTCGCGGCCGCGGTTGGCCGCGACGACCGTGTTGGTCGTCGACCACATCACCGGGCCCCGGCGGTTACGACCCTTGAAGCGGGCGTCGACCGACGGGCCCTTCGCGCCGCCGAGCCACTTGCCGCCGGTGCACTCGGGGCTCAGCCGGCCCATCTTCGAGACGTCGCTGACGATGTCGTAGAGGCGGTCGGCAGGCGCGTCGATGACGATGGACACCTCGTCGTCGACCGCCGTCTTCTTGCGTCGGAGAGCCATGGGCAGACCGTACCGGATCAGGGCACGACGAGCCCGAGCGCGGTCACGGCCGTGAACCACACGAGGCCGATCCCGCTCGCTGCGGCAACCGCGACGAACGTCCACCGTCGGGTCGTCGCGACGGCCACTGCGAGCGGCAACGCCGGGGCGAGCAGGAGGCCGTAGCGGCCGATCGAGTCGATGTTGTTCGCCGACAGCGCCACCAACAGACCCAGGCCCAGGTACGCCGTCCACGCGAGCGGGAGACGCCGGCGGATCGCCACGACCAGCGCGACGATCAGGACGATTGCGAACGCGAGGTTGTAGCCGTCGCGGAAGTGCAGACGAGCGACGTCCCACACGGCGCGCAGCAGGCGGGTGACGGGCTCGCGGAAGCCGTTGCGGAAGGCACGCTGCTCGTCGAGCGGGGCCGACCCGCGACCGTCCGTGGCCTGGAGCCACCAGAGGTACGCCGCCATACCGAGCAGCGGAGCGACCGACGCGACGGCCCACGCCAGCGCGCGGACGCGGGCGAAGGACGTGCGGAGGTCCTGCCACGCGAGCACGACGACGGGCAGGCACACCAGCACCCCGGTGGGGCGCAGCAGACCGAGCGCAAGTAGCGGCACGATCGCGGCGAGCGGGCGGCGGCGCTGCAGCGCGAGCGCCGCGAGGAACAGGCACAACAGGAACGGGCCCTCGGCGTACGCGTAGACGAGGCTGGCCGCCGCCGGGAACAGCGCGAGCGCGACGACGGCGCGATCGGCGACCGCCTCGTTGTGGCCGAGGCGCGTGACGAGTCGCCACAGCGCGAACATCGCGCCGAGCGCGCAGGCGTTGGCGAGGACGACGAGCGCGATGTCGACGCGCCCTCCGAACACCGGGCCGAGGAACCGCCCCGCCTCGGGGTACAGCGGGAAGAACCGCACGAGATCGGGAGCGACGCGCCCGTAGCCGTGCTCGGCGATGGCGCGATAGGCGTCGCCGTCCCACGTGACGAGTCCCTGGTCGAGGTGGACCCGCCCGAGCGGGAGGTGAACTTGGCCGGACAGCGCGTGCGCCACCCACAGGCCCAGCGCGACGAGCACCCGAGCGCCCACCCACGACCCGAGCACCACCGGCGCCGAACGTCGCAGCCAGGGTGAGTCGGGCACCGGGACACAGTACCGGCCGGCCGTCAGCCGTCGACGCGGACCGAGAACCTCGACGACACGAAGCGCGCCGACAGGGTGAAGGCCATCACGATCACGATGAGCGTGAGCGCGGCGCCCCAGGCGATCGACTCGCCGCCGGGCTGCGTGGCGTTCGAGAAGATCTGGCCGGACAGCGTGGTGTTCTGCCCGAACAGCGAGAAGTTCGTGGACGACACGACGCCCACCGTGAACAGGATCGGCGCGGTCTCACCGGCGGCGCGGGCGATCGCCAGCATCGAGCCCGAGGTGATGCCGGGCATCGCCGCCGGCAGCACGACCCGGGTGGTGGTCTTCCACCGCGGGGTGCCGAGCGCGGCCGACGCCTGCCGCAGCGAGTCCGGCACGAGCCGCAGCATCTCCTCGGTCGACCGCACGACGACCGGGAGCATCAGGCAGGCCAGCGCGAGGCCGCCGGCGAAGGCCGACCGTCCGCTCTGCTCGAAGTTCAGCACCCACACCGTGTAGATGAAGATGCCCATCACGACCGACGGCACGCCGGTCATCACGTCGGTGAAGAAGCGGATCACCGTGGCCGAGCGACTGCGGCCCCCGAACTCGTGCAGGTACACGGCGGCGGCGATGCCGAGCGGGATCGACAGCAGCGCGGCGAGACCGGTGGTGAGCAGCGTCCCGACGATCGCCGGCTGCATGCCGTAGACGACCGGGGCCGACGCCACGACGGGGCCGGTGTTGCCGAAGGCGTCCTGCGCCTCCTTCGTCGCGAGCGAGTTGGCGGCGACGTTGCTGGGGATCGGCTTCGACCACCAGTCGAGGCTCGCCACCATCGAGAACCCCTTCACGACGAGGATCGCGAGGATCGCCAGCAGCGGGATCGCGGCGACGACGAGCGACAGGATCATCCACGCGTTCGCCAGGCGGTTCCGCGTGCGACGGCCGCGGGACAGACTGCTCTGCAGCGGACCGAGATCGACGGCGGTCATCAGCGCGCCCCCTTCGTGAAGCGATCGACCCGCGCCACCAGCAGGCGGGCCGAGATGTTGATGAGGATCGTGAGAAGGAACAGGCCCACTCCGAGGCCGATGAGCGCGGCCTGGTAGGTGCCGCTCGCCTCGTTGAGGTTGCGGGCGATCACCGACGGCATCGCCTCTCCCTGCCCGAAGAGGTTGGCGGTGATCTGGGGGCTGGCGCCGATGACGAGCGCGACGGCGATCGTCTCGCCCATCGCCCGCCCCAGGCCGAGCATGACGGCACCGACGATGCCGCCGGTGGAGTGCGGGAACACGACGCCTCGCACCATCTCCCAGCGGGTCGCGCCGAGGGCGAGCGCGCCGTTCTTCTCGTTGGTCGGCACGGTCTGGAAGACCTCGCGCACGATCGACGTGATGATCGGCACGATCATCAGCCCGACGATCACCCCGGCGGTCATGAAGCTCTGCCCCGAGAGGCTGCGCCCGAAGACGCTCCGCAACACGGGCACGCCCGACACGGCGTCGGCGACCGAGTTGTAGAAGTCCTTGAGGTGCGGCCGCAGCACCAGGAATCCCCAGAGACCGAACACCACCGAGGGCACCGACGCAAGGACGTCCATCACGGTGGTGATGGACGTGCGCAGGCGCTTGGGGGCCAACTCGGTGATGAAGAGGGCGATGCCCAGGCTGAGCGGCACCGCGACGAGCAGCCCGATCGCCGACACGACGAGCGTGCCGTAGACGATCGCACGGGCACCGAAGTGGCCCTTGCTGGGAACCCAGTCGTCGCGGAAGAAGTAGCCGATGCCCTCGCTGCGGAAGGCCGGCCATGCCCGCACCGTGGTCGCCACCGCGATGGCGGCGAGCACGGCGAGGACGAGGTACCCGGCCGCCATGGCCCCGTACCGGAAGATGGCGTCGGGTCGCGCCGCGTGGCGCTCTCCGATGAGGTCCTCCCGGGTGACGGGGCGCATGGCGAGGTCGGTCATGTGCTCACTAGCCGATCTGGTCGAGCTGGGCGATCGCCTGCTTGGCGAGGTCGGCGGGAAGCGGGGCGTAGCCCACGGTCGGGGCCAGCTTCTGACCCTCGGTGAGCATGAAGTTCAGGTAGCCCTTGAGCGCCGCGGCGACCTTGGGATCGGCCTGCGTCTTGTAGACGATGACCCACGTCGGCGACGTGATCGGGTACACCGCGTCGCCGGGAGCGTCGAGCGGGTCGTAGGTGAGATCGGGGTTGATCGTCGCGCCGGCGAGGGCGGCCGAGGCACCGGGGAGCTTCGGCTCGACGGCCTTGCCGGCGGCGTTGATCACCTTGGCGCGGTCGAGCTTGGCCGACACCGAGTCGGCAAGGTCGACGTAGCCGACGGCACCCTCGGTGGAGCCGATGAGCGCCGCGACGCCGCTGTTCTTCTCGGCGCCCTGGGTGGTGGCCGGCCAGTTGACCGTGTCACCGGCGTCGAGGGTCCACGCGGTGGGCGCCGCCTTCTTCAGGTACTTCGTGAAGTTGGAGGTGGTGCCGGAGCCGTCGGAGCGGTGCACGACGGCGATCGGCGTCGAGGGCAGCTTGGCGTCGGGGTTGTCCGTCGCGATCTTGGGATCGTTCCACGTGGTGATGGCGCCGCTGAAGATGCCGGCGAGGGTGTCGGCGCTGAACGTGAGGTCCGCGACGCCGGTCAGGTGGAACGACACCGTGATGGGCGCCGCTGCGATCGGGAAGTACAGCACCTGGCCGCCGGTGAAGGAGGCCTTGTCGGCGTCCTTGATCAGGCTGTCGGTGCCGGCGAACTGCACGGTGTTGCCCGCGAGGTCGGCCTTGCCGGCGGAGGAGCCCGACTTGGCGTAGTTCACCTTGACGCCGGTCGCCTTCTTCTCGAACTCGCCCTTCACGGTCTGCTCGAGGGCGTCCTGGAAGCTGGAGCCGGACCCGTTGAGGGTGCCGGTGAGCGAGGCGTAGTCGTAGGCGGCGACGGTG
This sequence comes from Acidimicrobiales bacterium, assembly GCA_046331245.1. Taxonomy (GTDB): domain Bacteria; phylum Actinomycetota; class Acidimicrobiia; order Acidimicrobiales; family Microtrichaceae; genus SSF14. Next base: position 232,528 of record JAXLRH010000006.1, read on the forward strand.
GTCGTCGTGGCGTCGCCGCCTGCTGCTGCGGTGGTGGTCGTCGTGTCGGCCTTGTCGTCGCCACACGCGGTGGCGACGAGCCCGAACAGCGACAGCAGCGCCACGGGCAGGACGAGCGACTTACGGGGGTGTTTCACGGTTCAGCCTCCTGGCTGGTCGGCAGGTTCTCGTTGTCGGGCGTGAACCTAGGAAGCGTGGGTGGACGAGCAGGGTGGGCCGGGTGAACGTGAGGTGAACGAGTCGGAAAGATTCGGGGTTCGCCTCTACGCTCGGGCCATGGCAGCCCGGCGCGCATCGACCGTTCCTCTGGCGTTCCTCCTCACCGCCCTGACGCTCACCGGATGCACGTCCGGCGGCTCCGACTCGACCTCCGCCTCGAAGGACCCGCGCTCGGGCACCCGCAGCGGCTTCGACACCTCGGCGGTTCCGACCACCGCCGAACAGGTCGGCTCCCCCGCCACCTCCGCGCCCACGCCGCCCACCGGCCCACTGCCACCCGAGGGCGTGCTCACCTCGTCGCTCACCGCCTACAACGCGGCGATGGGCGGCACCGCCGGCCTCCGGGTGCTGCGGTACACCATGTGGTTCCCGACGGACGCCTCGCCGTACGCGGCGCTCCAGTCGCAGGATCCGGCGACGCCCGCGAACGTCGACGAACGCGACTGGCGCAACGGACGCGTCGGCTCGCCCGAGCCCGTGAAGCTGGCCGGCACCGGCGACCTCGAGCAGAACCTGTTCACGTTCGCGGAGCTCAACTGGGACGCCTTCTTCACGGTCCTCGCGGACGGCGACGCACCGAAGGCCGTCGAGGCGAAGGTGGGCCATCCGCTCGACGGCTCGGTCGGCGTCACGCACATGATCGTCACCAAGGACCTGCCGTTCTCCGCGAACACCGTGGTGCGCATCTACGTCGACGGCGGACGGCGGTCGCAGGGCGGCTACGTGCAGTACCTGGCGAGTGGCACCCTCGACAAGGTGCAGGCCTGAGCCGACCGAACGGCGGCGCGGCGGCGATCGGGCATCGGTGCCAAGATGCGGGGATGCTCGACCTGCAGGAGATCTCGGACCGGCTCGAACTGATGGATCTGATGGTGCGCTACGCGCACGCCGTCGACACCCGCCGGTGGGACGACTTCGACGACATCTTCACCCCCGACGCCGTGATCGACTACACCGCCTTCGGCGCGCCCCGTGGCACCGTCGCCGAGACGAAGGCCTACCTGGCGGAGACGCTGGCGGGCTTCCCCGCGTTCCAGCACCTCGTGTCGAACCCCATGCTGACGATCGACGGCGACACCGCGACGGGCCGCACCATGTGCTTCAACCCGATGGGCGTCGCACGCCCCGACGGGCAGCCGGGCGAGCCGCGCATCTTCTTCTGCGGCCTCTGGTACCTCGACCGCTTCGTGCGCACCCCCGACGGGTGGCGCATCGCCGAGCGCGTCGAGGAGAAGAGCTGGGTGCACAACATGGGCCCCGCGTTCGGCGGGTCCTGACCGCTCAGCCGACGGCGCGGACGACCCTCGCCGCCTGCCGCAGCACCAGCAGCGGCGGCGTCGTGGGATGGTCCCGATCGTGCCGGGCGGCCAGCTCGATCAGCTCGTCCGCCATGCCGGGCCGCACCAGTGAGCGCAGCGCACGCAGCTCCTCCGCGAGCTCCTCGCGCTGACGGCGGGCCTCGCCGAGCTCGATCTCTGCGAGCACCGCGGCGTGCCGCGCCTCGTCGATCTCGGCCCGGGCCTCCGCCAGCTGCGCCTGCACCTGACGGAGCTCCTCGGTGGCACGGATCTCCGTGACCGTGTTCCACCCGGCGTCCTCGACGAGCTCGTCGACGAGGCCGACCAGCTGGTCGCGATGGGCGGCGTCACCGAGGACGCCGACCACCCGTCGCAGCTGGGCGACCTCCTCGGACCGATCGCGCGGGAGATGGCGGGTCCGGGTGAACACGCCCCCCGACTACCCCGCGAGCCGCTCGGTCAATCCCGACGACTCGTCGCGGAGGGCGACGGCGAGCACGTCGCCGATCTCGTCCGCGAGGTGGAACGTCATCTCCGATCGCACGCCCTCGGGCACGTCCTCGAGGTCGCCCCCGTTGCGCTTGGGGAGCACCACCTCGCGCAGCCCGGCCCGGTGCGCGGCCAGCACCTTCTGCTTCACACCGCCGATGGGCAGCACACGCCCCTGCAGCGTGACCTCGCCGGTCATGCCGACGATGGAACGCACCGGCCGGTCGGTGAGCAGGCTGACGAGCGCCGTGATCATCGTCACGCCGGCAGACGGCCCGTCCTTCGGCACCGCGCCGGCGGGCACGTGCAGGTGGAAGCGACGGCGCTCGAACGCCGACGGGTCGATGCCGAGCTCCGCCGCGTGACTGCGCACGTAGCTGAGCGCGATCTCCGCGGACTCCTTCATCACGTCGCCGAGCTGACCGGTGATCGTGAGCCCCTCGGCGCCGTCCATCGACGTGGCCTCGACATACAGCACGTCGCCGCCGACGCCGGTGACGGCGAGGCCGGTCGAGACGCCCGGTGCGCTCGTGCGGTCGGCCGCCTCGAAGAAGAAGCGGGCACGGCCCAGCCAACCGGCGACGTCGGCGTCGTCGACCACGACCGGAGCCTCGGCCTCGCCCGACGCCAGCTTGGTAGCCACCTTGCGGAGGAGACGACCGAGCTCCCGTTCGAGCGATCGAACGCCGGCCTCCCGCGTGTAGTCGGCCACGACACGACGCAACGCATCGTCGGTGACCTCCACCTCGTCGGGCCGGAGACCGGTGCGCTCGACCTGGCGGCGCAGCAGGTGATGGCGGGCGATCGCTACCTTCTCCTCCTCGGTGTACCCGTCGAGCCCGATGATCTCCATGCGGTCGCGGAGCGGCCCGGGGATCGTGTCGATCACGTTGGCGGTCGCCACGAACATCACGTCGCTCAGGTCGAGCTCCACCTCGAGGTAGTGGTCGCGGAACGTGTGGTTCTGCGCCGGGTCGAGCACCTCGAGCAGCGCCGAGGACGGATCGCCCCGGTAGTCGCCGCCGAGCTTGTCGACCTCGTCGAGCATCACGACGGGGTTCATGGTGCCGGCGTCGCGCATCGCCCGCACGAGGCGGCCGGGCTGCGCGCCCACGTAGGTGCGCCGGTGGCCGCGGATCTCGGCCTCGTCACGGACGCCGCCGAGGGCGACGCGCACAAACGAGCGGCCCAGCGCCCGGGCGACCGACTCGCCGAGCGAGGTCTTGCCGACACCGGGGGGCCCGACGAGCGTCAGGATCGCGCCGCCGGAGGTGCGCTTGTCCGAGGCGCCACCGTCGACGACCGACAGTCCGCGCTCGGCGCGCAGCTTCCGCACCGCGAGGTGCTCGAGAATGCGTTCCTTCACGTCCTCCAACCCGTCGTGGTCGGCGTCGAGGATCGCCGCCGCAGCGGCGATGTCGAGACGGTCCTCGGAGCGCTCGCCCCACGGCACCTCGAGCACCGTGTCGATCCAGGTGCGGATCCAGCCGTGCTCGGGGCTCTGCTCGCTCGTTCGTTCGAGCTTGTCGATCTCCTTGTCCACCGCGGCGAGCACGGCGTCCGGAAGGTCGCGTTCGGCGACCTGACGGCGGTACTCCTCGGTGACGCCCTCCTCGGACCCGTCGAGCTGACCCAGCTCCTTCCGGATGGCGTCCATCTGGCGCCGCAGGAGGAACTCGCGCTGCGTCTTCTCCATGCCCTCCTCGACGTCGGTGCGGATCCGCTGACGGAGCGACAGGTCGCCCAACGTCTCCTTCGCCCAGGCGAGCACCAGCCGGAGGCGCTCCTCCACGTCGGCGGTCTCCAGCACCTCCAGCTTCTGCTCGAAGTCGAGGTCGGGCGAGTAGCCGGCGGTGTCGGCGAGGGCGTCGGCCTCGCTCGCCGGCGGCAACATCGCGATCACCCGCGCCGCGCCGCGTGACTCGAGGATGTTCTCGACGACGGCGCGGTACTCGCGTGCGAGCTCAAGCGCGGCGTCGCTCGGAGCGGCGGTCTCGACCGGCTCCACCTGCACCCAGAGGGCGGCGCCGGTGCCGGGAACGCCGGCGCCGATGCGGGCGCGCTGCTCGCCGCGCACCACGAGGGCGCCGGTGCCGCCGGGCAGCTTGCCCGACTCCTCGATCACCGAGATGGTGCCGACGTTGGCGTAGCGCCCTTCGACGCGGGGCACGAGCAGCAGTCGACCGTCGGCGTTGGTGGCCGCCTCGGCCGCGGCGCGGGCCTCGTCGGTCTCGAGGGCCATGGTGACGACCATGCCCGGGAGCACCACACCCGAGGTGATGGGCAGGAGCGGCAGGGTGATGTCGAGCTCGGACATGTTGGGGGGCCTCCCTCAGGGAATTAGTTCAGGCCCTTCAACCATTGAGGTCCTCAACCCATTCCCGCCCCCCGGCCACGCCCTGGTGGGGGTGTCGGACCGGCGCTAGACGGCCGGCTTCGCGTCGGCCATCTCGCGCAGCTCGTTCTTCGCGACCTTGTCGAGCGTCGCCTTCGGGAAGTCGTCCACGAAGTACACGGCGCGGGGCACCTTGAAGTCGGCGAGGTTCTGCTTGCAGGCGTCGATGATCGCTGCAGCGAGCTCGTCGTCGTCGGCGTTCGGATCGGCCTTCACCACGAACGCCACGGCCACCTGGTCGAGCATCTCGTGCTGCTTGCCCACCACGGCCACGTCGGCGATGCCGGGCACGGTGCGCACCTGGTCCTCCACCTCGCGGGCCGACACGTTCTCGCCGCCGACCTTCAGGGCGTCCTTGTCGCGGTCGCGGTACTCGAGGTTGCCGTCGGGGCCGAGGAGGACGAGATCGCCCGTCATCAGCCAGCCGTCCTCGTTGAAGGCCTTGTTGTTGGCCTCCTCGTTGTCGTAGTACTCGAGGAAGAGCTGGATGCCGCGGGTGCCGCGCAGCCAGATCTCGCCGATCTCGCCTTCCTGGGTGATCTCGCCGGTCTCCGGGTCGACGATGAGCATCTCGTAACCGGGGGCGACGCGACCCATCGCGAGTCGCGGGTACCGCTCGAACTTGTTGTCGCGCACGGCGTGGATGACCGTCTCGGTCATGCCGTACGCGGCGACGACCCGCATGCCGAGCCAGGCATCGAGCTCCGGCATGATCAGGCCGAACACGCCGACCTTCACCGTGTGCTCGGGGATGGGCTGCGGAGCGACGGCCTTGAAGATGAACGGGATCAGCGAGATGTGCGTCACCGAGTGCTTCTGGATGACCTCCCAGAACCGGCTCGACGAGAACTTCGGCTGCAGCACGACGGTGCCGCCGGCCCCGAGCGTCGTCCAGATCGACCAGCTCTGCGCGTTCACGTGGAAGAACGGCAGGTAGATGAGGTAGGTGTCGCCCTCCTCCATGTCGATGTTGACCGGGCCGTTCTTGGCCGCCCACAGCGCGTTGCCGTGCGTGTGCACGACGGCCTTCGGGCGCGAGGTGGTGCCCGACGTGAAGAGGATGCCGGCCGGCAGGAGCGCGTTCGGGGTGTGCCGGGGCGCCTCGGGGAGGTCGTGGTCGAGGAGCACCGAGAAGGGCTCGTGCGCGCGGGTCACCTCGGGTGCGGTGGCCGGCTCGCCGGAGTCGTCGGCGGTGACGACGAGCCAGCCGAGGTCGGGCACGGCGTCGGCCACGAGCTGCGCGTACTGCGGCTGGGTGATGGCGCCCACGCAGCCGGTGTGGGTGGCGAAGTAGTTGATCTCCGCCGCGACGCTGCGGGTGTTCGTGGTCACGCCGACGGCGCCGATGCGGGCGCAGGCGTACCAGGCGATGACGGCCTCGGGGCAGTTGTCGGCGTGGATCAGCACCTTGTCGCCGAGGGTGACCCCGTGTGCGACGAGGCCCGACGCCACCTTCTCGACGTCGTCGGCGAACTGCCGGTAGGTCCAGGTGCGGCCCTCACCGTTGCGCGGTTCCCAGACCAGGAAGGAGCGGTCGGGCGTCGCGTCGGCCCAGTGCCGGATGAGCCAGGGGATGTCCTGGCCCACGAACTGGAACGCGTCGATTTCCGCTTGCTGCATGTCTGACCCCTTGCGCCTCGTGAGATGAACAGCGCACAGCTTCGCACTGGGCGCCGCGACCCACCAAGCCCCCCGAGTGGTGTGCACACTCGGGGGGCGTGGGGCCGCCGCTTGGGCGGGGCGTGGGCTCATGCCTCACATCTTCCAACGTGTCCGCCGTTTCGGAAGGACCCGATCGTCGCGCGGTTCGGGTGTCGCGTGTCCCGGCACCCCTGCTCAGATTTCCCGTCACATCCCTCCCCCGAGTGCGAATGTGTACCGTGACCGTGCTTCCGCTCCGCCCGTCCGCCGAACGCGGACGACTCAGCTACCGCGTCGGGCGGGAGCAGACCGACCGGTCCGAGATGATCCTCCGGGACGATTCGGTGGTGGCGTTCGGCCGTGGAGCGCAGTGCGAGGTGCGCATCGGGCACGCTCCGACGCGCGACGACGAGATGCCCCGCGTCGCCGGATGGCTCATCGTGGCGCACGGGCGCGTGATCGTGGAGGCGGCGCCCACACCCGGCGCGGATGCCGCCGGCACCGACGCCGTCGAGGCTGCGTCGGATCTGCGCCAGCACGAGGTGCGCCGGGCGCTGCAGCTCTCCTACGCCGGCGGCCCGCCGATGCCGATCGCACCCGGCTCGGCGGTCTCGCCGGCATCGAACGTCTTCACGGTCGAGGTGCTCGGCGCCAACCGCACCTGGGAGCTCGACGTCGTGGCGTTGAACCGGTACGACGATCCCGTGCCCTCGGGCCACGACGAGCCCCGCACCAACGGCGTCGGCGTCATGCTCACGGACCTGCAGCGGGAGGTGCTGCTCGCCTACGCTCGCCCGGTGCTCGCCGGCGCCGTGGAACCCGCCACCCACGACCAGGTCGCGGCGCACGTGTGCCTGTCGCGATCGGCCGTGCGACGGGTGCTCGACCGCATCAGCGACGAGTTCTACAACAAGCGGCTGTGGTCGCCGGAGTCTGCGGACACCCGCGTTCGGGTGGTCGAGGCGGCGCGCCACAACCAGTTGCTGGGGCCGACGGCCGCACGTCTGTGAGCAGGTCGCTGTGGACGGGCCCGCGGTCCGATCCGCGCCGGTATCGGGTCACCCTCGACGGTGACGAGCCGGTCCCGGAGCCCGGCAGCGGAGGCGACGGCCTGGTCTTCGCGGCGAGGACCCGGTACGGCTCGCCCGACGGCACGGAACGTCAGGTGGCGCTGAAGTTGAAGCTGCGGGTGCGCGAGCTCGACGAGCACGAGCTGGCCCGGCGGGCGTCGATCCTCAAGGCCGTCGACCATCCCAACGTCATGCGGGCGACCGACGGGTTCATCGGGCCGGCCCTCACCGCCGAGGATCCCGACTCGATCGACGACGACGCGTTCGACCTCGTCTGGGTGGTCCTGGAGTGGGTCGAGGGGCAGCGGCTGTCGACGATGCTCCCCGTCGATCCGGACACGGCGCTCACGATGACGGCGCAGATCGCGCGCGGTGTCGCGTCGATGCATGCGATGCGGTCCGAGCACGCTCCGTCGGGCGTGCTCCACCGGGACGTGAAGCCGTCGAACGTGAAGCTCACCCCCGAGGGAACCGCGGTGCTGATCGACTTCGGATCGGCTGGACCGGCGCACGACGCCTGGGTGCAGGACGGCACGCCCGGTTGGCTGGCCCCCGAGGTGGTGGCCGGCGCACCGATGGCGGCGCCGTCCGACGTGTGGGGAGTCGGCGCGGTCGCCCACGCGGCGATCACCGGTCGCGTCCCCCTCCACGACGGCGCCGCCTGCTCACGCGAGCGGATCCGCGTGGTGCTCGACGCCGCCGGGCACCCGGCCTCGGTCGCCGTGGCCGACCACATCGCGGCGCTGCTCGAGACCGATCCGGCGGCGCGGCCCTCCGACCTCGACCGATGGGCCGACGGGCTCGACGCGCTTCGGAAGGGAGTGCCGCGCTCCGATCGATCGCGTGCCCGCACCGTGGTGATCGTCGGCGTGGTCGCCGTGGCCGTCGCCGCGATCGGCTGGGCCCTGCTGCACAGCGCCACGGGCCGCGACGCCGCGGCCACGGGCCGGCGCGACGGGTCGCCGACGACGACCCGATCCACGCCGGGCGCCGGGGTCGAGGTGGCAGCCGAGTCGACGGAGGTCACGGCACCGACCTCCACCGAGCGGTTCGGCGAGGCGGTCGTGCGGCGCATCGTCCCGGCGGACGGCGACTCGGCAGACGTCGAGCTCGTGTCACCCGACGGGGTCACGGTTCGGCTCACCGACGTCGAGTACCGCTCGTACCGCGAGATCGCCGGGCGCGCGCAGCCCGAGGCGGCCACGCGGTACGGCGGCTACCCCACCGGCATCCGCCGTCAGCGCGACCCGGCGGCGATCGTCATCGAGCTGTCGAAGGGAGGGCTGATCGTCGGCCAGCGCGACGACACGCAGATGTTCTGGATCCCGCTGCAGGCGAGGGGACAATGGGAGGCCGACGGCGGTCTCACCGGCAAGCTCGGGTTCCCGGTCTCGAACCCCTACTTCACCGGCACCGGCCTCCAACTCGACTTCGAGCGCGGATCGCTCACGGTGGGGCTGGAACCGGGCGCTCCGGTGAACATCGCGGCCACGTACCTCGTCGACCCGGCGGCGACGCTGACGCCGCTCGGCGACCTGCGCGGCCACGTGCTCCGGCAGGCGGGCAGCACCACCTGGTTCGTCGACGACCATCTCGTGCGGCACTGGATCCGCGACGCCGACGTGTACCGCTGCCTGGACGCGGCGTCGCGCCAGATTCCCGGCGACGCGCCGGGAGCCGGCGTCTTCTCCCTGAGGCTCGGCGCGCCGGCCACGTGCGCGCTGGCGCGGGTCGAGGCCCGCTGAGCCCGTTCAGACGCGCTTGGTGTCGCGGCGGTAGGCCCAGGTGGCCCACACGGTCATCGCCGCAGTCCACGCACCGACGACCACCCAGCCCTTGAGCGGCCACGGGTCGCCGCCGATGCCGATGTGGCTGGCCTGGGTGAGCCAGAACGACGGCACCAGCTCACCGATCTGGCGGAGCACGCCGGTGGCCGGGAGCGGGAACCACTGGCCGCCGAGGAACCCGAAGAAGGCCGAACCTCCGCCGACGGCCGGGCCCATGGAGTCGGTCGACAGCAGGTGGCCGACCGCGATGCCGAGGGCGATGAACGGGGCGACGCCCACGAGGAGCAGACCGGTCATCGCGAGCCACCGCGCGATCGAGTCGATGCGCACGCCGAGGGCGAGGCCGGCCGCGTAGAGCAGCACGATGCTCGCCGCCGACATGACGTAGGCCGTGATGACCTTCGTGCGGAAGTACACGCCGACGCGCAGCGGGGTGAGCCGCAGCTGGCGGTTCCACCCGGTCGCCCGTTCGGTGGCGATGCGGCCGCCCCCCGAGATGCCGGCGATCATCGCGCCGTAGCCCGCCATCGACACCATGTAGTACAGGGCGAAGTTGAGGCGGAAGTTGCCCATGTTGATGCTCTGGTCCTTGTTGCTCCCGCCGATGACGAGGAACAGCGCGAGCGGGAAGCCCAGCGAGAAGATGAACGCCCGCCGGTTGCGGAACAGGCGCAGCAGCTCGTAGCGGAGGTAGGTGCCGTTCACGAGTGCTCCCCCACCGGCTCGGTTGCGACGGCGTCGTCGGAGGTGAGATCCAGGAACACCTGCTCGAGGCCGGCGCCGGTGATCTCGATGTCGGCGACCGCCGGGTGTCGAGCGAGCAGATCGCGGATCGCGGCGTCGGAGTCGTCGCACACGAGCTCGATCGACGTGCCGTGCACCGAGGCGGACCGTACGCCGGCCAGGGCCGCGAGCGCCGCCTCGCCGACGCCGTCGAGCGTGGCCCGGATGCGGCGGCCGCCGGCCGCGGCGCGGAGCTCGGTCGTCGACCCGTCGGCCACCACCCGGCCGCGCGCCATGAGCACGATGCGGTCCGCGCTGGCGTCGGCCTCCTCGAGGTAGTGCGTCGCGAAGATCACGGTGCGGCCGCGCTCGGTGAACGTGCGCATCGTGCGCCAGAACTGGTTGCGCGCCTCCACGTCCATCGCGACGGTCGGCTCGTCGAGGATGATCACGTCGGGGTCGGACACCATGGCGACGGCGAAGCGCACCCGCTGCGTCTGACCGCCCGACAGCTTGTTGGTGGCGCGATCGGCGAGGTCGGCGATGCCCGCCAGCTCGAGCGTCTCGTCTACCGGCATGCGTCGCGGGAACAGCGACCCCATCATGTCGATGAGCTCCCGCACCGACAGCTCGCCGAGCACCGCACCGACCTGCAGCATCGCCCCGATCCTGCCGTCGGCCACCGCCTGCGCCGGCGTCGAGCCCAGCACCTGCACGGTGCCCGAGTCGGGCGCCGACAGGCCGAGGATCATCTCGATCGTCGACGACTTCCCCGCGCCGTTGGGACCGAGCAGGGCGACCACCTCGCCGCTCGCGATGTCGAGATCGATGCCGGTGACGGCGTGCACCCGTCCCGACGGACCGGCGAACGACTTCTGGATGCCCTGGAGCGAGATGGCCGACACGAACGGCCATTCAACCACGACGGTCGGGGGCGGCGGCGTCAGCGGCGTGTGCCGGCCGCTCCGGCGCCGCTCACGCGTTCTTCGGCAGCTCGGAGAACGGCACGGTCTTGTCGTTGTTGGGCTCCTTGGGGAGGCCCAGCACGCGCTCGCCGATGATGTTGCGCTGCACCTGGTCGGTGCCGCCGTAGATCGGCGGGCCCTGCGCCCACAGCGCCGTCGTGGTGACGGCGTTGAGGAACGGGTTGCCGGTGGCGGCGTCGAGCGCCGGCCGATCGGCGTCGTCGTACGCGTGCAGCATGCCCTGCGCTCCGACGATGCGGAGACCGAGGTCGCGGCTCAGGCGCATGGTGTCGCTCATCGCCAGCTTCGACAGGTTCGCCATGCCCGGCACGTCCTTGCCGGCCTTGCGGGCGGCCTTGACGCGAAGGGTGTTGAACCGGCCGAGCTCGCCGAGCACGTGGAGGCGGACGAGGTCCTGACGCACGTTCGCGTCGGACGCCATGCCGTTGCCCGCCGCGAGATCCGCGAGCAGCTTGGCCATGCCGCTGAGCCCGCCCGCGGCGGCCGAGCTCCCACCGGCCGGTGGCCGGCGCGGCGCGCGCTGGGCCGTCACGAAGTCGCCGGCCCGCTTCGCCAGGTGTCCCACGATGGTGCCGGGCGACGCGGCGCCCGCACCGCCCGACCCGCCACCGGTGCCGAGCCCGGCGCGCTCGTTGGCCAGGGTCGTGTTGGCGACCGCCCAGCCCTGGTTGCGGTCGCCGATGATCGCGCTCGACGGCACCCGGGCGTCGGTGATGAACACCTCGTTGAACAGCGCGTGCCCGGTCATCTCGCGCAGCGGCCGGATCTCGATGCCGGGCTGGTGCATGTCGAGCGCGAACCACGTGATGCCCTGGTGCTTCGGCAGCTCCGGCGCCGTTCGGGCGATGAGCATGCCGAGGTCGGCGACCGAGCCGAACGAGGTCCACACCTTCTGCCCGTTGACGATCCACTCGTCGCCGTCCTCCAGCGCGCGGGTGGTGAGACCGGCGAGGTCGGAGCCGGCGCCCGGCTCGCTGAACAGCTGGCACCAGGCCTTCGCACCGGTGACGATGTCGCGCACGTACAGGTCGATCTGCTCCTGCGTGCCGTGGGTGGCGATGGTCGGCGCCGCCAGCAGCAGGCCGAGACCGGCCGGCGCGCCGAGCGCGCCGTACTCGGCGATCTCGTTCTGCACGCGCACGGCGTCGTTGCGTGCGAGCCCCTTGCCGTACGCGTTCGTGGGAAGGCCCGGCGCCGCCCAGCCGGACAGACCCAGCCGCTGCCACCAGTCGGCGACGGTGAGATCGGGATCCCAGTTGTCGTCGAGCCACGCCCGCAGTTCGTCGGTCAGCACATCACCCATGTCGGCACTCCCCCTCGTTTCGAGGGGAATGCTTATCAGCGGGCGGCGGCCTGCGAGGTATTGCGCGGGGCGCCCTCGCGGGACGCCTTCAGCAGCCGGCGGCTCGCCGCCCGCGCCGCGCCGTCGTCGTGCGACGGGAGGCGGAAGCCGGTGTACAGCACGCGCCGCTCGGTGTCGGTGGGCGGCTGGGCCATGTGGAGCGTGCAGCTGAGGTGCACCGTGACGTCGCCGGTCTCGGTGGGCAGCGGGACGTCGGGGAGGTCGAGCGTCGTCGTGTCGAGGAGCGACGGCCACACGCGGGCGCGGTGCGACCCGGCGATGACCCGGAGCTGACCCGAGGTCGGTCCGCCGCCGGTGACCGAGATGCCGACGGTGAGCGCGCTGCACTCGTAGCTGTGGCGCCCGAGGCTGCAGTCCTTGTGCCAGGGCACGTCGGAGATGCCGTTGACGACGCCGAGCGGCTTGAACAGCGCCTCGACCCGGTTGTCCGTGGCCCAGTCGACGGTGTGACCGCAGTCCGCGATCTCGGCGATGCGGAGGAAGCGTGGGTCGTCGAGGATCGAGGCGACGGTGGGCGACTGACGTTCGAAGTGCTGCATGCGGACGACCCGCTCGGTGCCGTCGTCGAGGGTCGCCCACCAGCTGTCGCCGTCGTCGGGTCGGTAGGTCGGCTCGGCCGCGTCCATGTCGGCGCTCACCTGCGCCATCTCCTCCTCGGTGAACACGCCGCGGAGGTGCACGTACCCGGCGGTCTCGAGGAACGAGCGGATCTCCGCGGGATCGTCGTCGATGGAGAAGCTGCGGTGGAGGTCGACGGGCAGGTCGACGGTGCCGGGCACGTACACGGGCACGTCGTCGAGGAGGCTCCGCCACAGGAGCCACCAGTCGAGGAAGCGGCCGATGCCGCCGCCGACGAGGTCGAGCGTGCCGGCGGTCATGAGACCGATCGGGGTGACCTGGTCGTTGACGAGCGAGGCGAGCTGGTCGGGCGTGAGCCGGAGGCGGAGCTTCGCGGGGTTGCCGCCCGACTCGATCCCGATCACGTCGGGCTGCGGGCGCGTCAGCGTCCACGACCGGTCGTCCACCTCGACCGTCATCGGACGGAGGTCGAGGCCGGAGGCCAGCGCGACGAGCGCCGACCGGGAGCGGGCGAGACCGGGGAGGGTCTCATCGAGGAACGTGGGTGCGTCGACGACCGGAACCTCGCCGTCGCGCCGGGTGCGCTGATCGATGGTCACCGTTGCAGTGTACAAAGAGAGTTCTTTGTCGACAAGGGTCCTAGGCTCGCGCCGTGGCCGGAACCCGGGAACGACTGCTCGACGCCGCGTTGGCCGCGTTCGCGGTGAACGGCGTCGAGGGCACGCCGGTCACCGAGCTCGAGCAGCGCGCCGGCCTCGCCCCGGGCAGCGGCGGCTTCTACCGATACTTCCGGACCAAGGACGAGGTGCTCGAGGCCGCGGTCCGCCGGGAGGTCGCCAGGGTGCGCGAGCGGCGCGGCCCCACCGCACCGGCCGACGAGGGCGGTGGCGACGACATCAGTGGCGGCGACGCACGCACGAACCTCCGGCGCGACTTCGAGGCCGCTCTCGACACCCTCCACACCGTGCGGCCGCTCATCGCGATCCTCGCCCGGGAGCGGGACCGCATCCCCGAGCTCGCCACCGAGATCGCCGAGGAGCTGGTCACCGGTGGCGTGCGCCACGAGCAGTCGCTGCTCGCGACCGACGACACGCACACCCGCACCGCGACCGACGCGCTCGGCTCGGTCGCCATCAGCGCGCTGGTCGGCTACCACCTGGCCACCGACTACTTCGGCTCGCCCCCGGCCGGAGTCGGCCGCGACGAGTTCGTCGACACCCTCGTCGAGCTGTTCAGCCCTCGCTCGGCCTGATCGGCTGCTTGTATGCGTCGAGGTAGGTGATGTCCGCCACCGGCGGCCGGGCCGCAGGCCGGAAGTCGGTGCCGAGCGTGTACGCCACCGGCAGCAGACCCGCCTGGGTCATGTGCCCGGGGATGCCCAGCACGTCCGCCGCCTCCTGCTCGAGACCCAGGTGGAGCGTCGTGTAGCAGCTGCCCAGGCCGCGGCTGCGCAGCGCGAGCTGGAAGCTCCACATCGCCGGCAGGATCGACCCCATCAAGCCCGCAGCCGCCGCGGTGATGCTGCCGAACCCTGCGGTCAGCTCGTCGTCGAGCCGCCCGATGATGAGCGGGATGACGAGCACCGGCACCTCCTGCAGGTGCTCGGCGAGGAAGTTCGCCGAGTCCATGACGCGGCCGGACTGGTCGGCCATGTCGGCCTGTGCGGCGGCCGCCGCGAGGTACTCGCCGCCGGCGCGCCGGTAGATGTCGGCCAGCGCGTCCTTGCGGCTCTGATCGCGGACCACGAGCCATCGCCACCCCTGGCGGTTCGAACCGGTCGGCGCCTGGACGGCCAGCTGCAGGCACTCGAGCAGCACGTCGTCGGGCACCGGGCGGCTGAGGTCGAGTCGCTTGCGCACCGCCCTCGTCGTCGAGAGCAGCGCGTCCACCTGGTCGAGATCGAAGTCCATCGCGGCAGTCTTGCCGCCCGGGCTCAGACGCGACGGAACTTCTGGAAGAACTGCCAGATGAGCTTCGTGGCGTCGACGTCGAACGTGGTGTACCCCACGACCTGCGCGATGTTCCTGCTGAACTCGCTGCCGGGCCACGCGTGGCCGCCGTTGGCGACGATGTAGAACTCCACGTCGGCGCCGGCCGGGCAGTCGTAGGTGCGCAGCGTCACCTCGGCCGACACCGGGGTGTCGGTGGCCGTCGCCGTACACCCGTTGCGCGCCGCCCACGCCTTCACGTTCGCCGGGTAGCCGGGACCGTTGAGATCGGCGGGCGCGGTGGTCGTGGTGGTGCCCCCGCCGGACGAGGCCGTGCCGCCGGAGATGAGCTTCACGATGTCGCCCACACCACCGTTGAACCGGAGGATCGGGTCGGCAGTGCCGTGGAACGCCAGCAGGGGCACCCGCGCCGACGGCGCGCAGTCGTCGAACTCCGTCGCGCCGGCCACCGTGGCGACGGCGGCGAACCGGTCGGCCATCCGGCATGCGAGGAGCGAGGCCATCATGGCGCCGTTCGACAGCCCGTCCGCGTACACGCGGGTGGTGTCGATGCACAGCGTCGACTCGAGCTGGTCGAGCACGGCGCTCGTGTAGTCCAGGTCGATGTTCGGGCCGGCGATCGTGCCGCCCGGCCCCGCAGCCCAGTGGGCGACGGGCGCGCTCGGCGTGGAGATGCCCTGCGGGAACGCGACGACGAAACCGGCCGACGTGGCGAGGTCGCCGAACTTCGACATCTGCGCGTGTGCGGTCGCGCCCTCCATGAGGCCGTGGAAGTCGAGCACGAGCGGCATCGGGGTGGCAGGCGCGGTGGCGGCGGGCATCGTGACGAGATACCACCGCTCGTCGCCGCCCACCTGCACGGTGCGCTTGTCGAGCTGCAGCGCCGCGCCGGTCGCTGCACCGCAGCCCCTCGACGGTGCGGGTGGCGCCGTCGTCGTGGTGGTCGACGCTGGGGCGGTGGTCGAGGCCGGCGCCGTCGTGGCGTTCCGGTCGGAGGCCGAGTCGGCATCGGTGCCGCCGCACGCGGCGAGCAGCATCGAGGCGGCGAGCGCCGTTGCGAGCATGGTGCGCATCGAGGTCGTCGAGGTCATCGTCGGTGTTTAGCCGACGACGCGCACTTCCCGTCGAACTCCCCTTTTGTGCCCCGGATCTACCGGGTTCCCGGTAGATCCGGGGCACAAAACGGGGGTGGCGGGACGCGATCTCGCAATACTGTCGCCATGCAGATCGAGACGGCCGACGGCCGGTTGACGATGACGGCCGACGACGGCCGCTGCGGCATCGGCCCGTCGACGGCGCGCGTGCGGTACTCGCTCGACGGCGACACCCGCGAGAGGCGTGCCGGCGACGTCGACGGCGAGGGCTCGGTGCGCCTGGAGTTCGAGGTGACTGCGGTCGGCGACGACGCCGAGGTGCGCGCCCGCGTCGTGAACGGCGGGATCCGCCCCGTGACGCTCGACCGGCTCTGGCTCGTCTCCGCGGGCACGGTCCGGGTGGGCGACGACCCCCGTCGCTGGCGCATGTACCGCAACGGCTACCAGTCGTGGGCGGGCACATGGACGATCGGCACGGACGAACGCGATCGCGACGTGCCCACGCGGTTCGGCCGCGCCGGCGTCACCGATGCGCGCCATGCGGCGGCGTCGGGTAAGGGCCACGTGCGCTCCGATTCGGTCGGCGCGATCGTCGATGCCACCACCGGCGACGCCCTCGCCGTCGGCGTGACGACGCTGGCCGACGCGTTCGGCTTCGTCGAGGTCGACGCGCCCGACGGCACCGTCCGGTCGTTCGAGGTGTGGTTCGACCTCGACGACACCGAGTTGGCCGCCGGAGCGAGCACGCCGTGGTTCGCGGCGCGAGTCGCGACCGGCGACGGCGCGTTCCAACGCGTCATCGACGCCGCCGGCGACGCGATGTCGGCGCTCGGGCGGGACCGGCCGCACCCCAGCGGCTGGTGCTCCTGGTACTACTACTTCACCAAGGTCACCGAGGCCGACGTGATGGCCAACCTCGACGTGCTCGCGGCAGACGGCGTGCGCGGCCCGACGTTCGGCTGCGAGTACGTGATGGTCGACGACGGGCACCAGCAGGCGATCGGCGACTGGCTCACCACCAACGAGAAGTTCCCGAGCGGCATGGCCGCCGTGGCGAAGCGCATCACCGACGCCGGGTTCGACGCCGGCATCTGGTGGGCGCCCTTCATCGTGTCGGCCACGTCGGAGGTCGCCCGCCGGCATCCCGAGTGGCTCGTCCGCAACGAGCGCGGCCGGCCGATCCTCGGCCTCCTCAACCCGGGCTGGGGCATCACCAACCCCATGCGCGTGCTCGACACCACCCGCCCCGACGTGCTGGAGCACCTCCGGTCGATCGCCGCCACCATCGCGAACGAATGGGGCTACCGCATCCAGAAGATCGACTTCCTCTACGCCGCCTCGCTGCCCGGGGTGCGCCACGACCCGACGGCGACCCGCGCGCAGGCGCTCCGACGCGGCATCGAGGCCGTCCGGGCCGGCGCCGGCGACGACGGCTTCGTGCTCGGCTGCGGATGTCCGCTCGGCCCGGCCGTCGGCCTCGTCGACGCGCTGCGCATCGGCGCCGACGTCACGCCGCGCTGGAGCAATGCGCTCGCCCGCACCGTTGGGCGCGATCGCCACGCCCTCGCCACCTCCAACGCGCTGCTCAACACGCTGACCCGCGTGCCCTTCGACCGGTCGTGGTTCCTCAACGACCCCGACTGCCTCATGGTGCGCGACTCCGACACCAAGCTCACCCTCGAGGAGGTGCGCCTGATGTGCACGATCTTCGGCATGACCGACGGCATGGTCGTGCTGTCGGATCGCATGGACCGCGTGTCGCCCGAACGCGCGGCGATGGTGGGCCGCACCCACGCGCTGGCCGGCGGCGACGCCGAGGTGGCCGACCTCTTCGAGCACGCGCTGCCGGAGGTGCTCGTGAGCCGGCACGCCGACCGCGTCGACGTGGCCGCACTCAACCTGTCCGACCGACCGCGCCGGGCGCTGCTCGATCTCGCCCGGCGTGGCGTCCCCGTGCCCGACGGCGACGTCACCGAGTTCTGGACCGGCACCGCGGTGCGCCGCTCGGGCTCGCTCCTCGATCTCGGCGAGCTGGCCCCGCACTCGGCGCGGGTCGTGCAGGTCCCCATCACCACTCAGGGAGACCACCGTGGCTGACTTCGGACCGCTGACCGGCGCCGACGAGCGCCTCTGCCACCAGATCGCCGACACGTTCGCCACGGTGTCGCAGTCGGACCTGAGCTGGACCGAGAAGGTGTGCGCCATGGCGTCCGCACGCGACGGCAGCCTGCAGATCGGCTTCGGCATGGGCGTGTACCCCAACCGTGACGTGCTCGACGGGTACGCCGGTGTGGCGATCGGCAACGAGAACCGCGTGGTGCGCGCCACTCGTCGGTTCGCTCCGGCGTTCGAGGACACGTCGGTCGGGCCGATCCGCTACGAGGTCACCGAGCCGCTGCACGAGGTGCGGTTCGTGCTCGACGCCAACGACGCCCAGCCGATCGCGTACGACGTGACGTTCTCGTCGATCGTGCCGCCGCGGCTCGAGGCCCGCGATCGCTCGCGCAGCCCCTCGGGCGCACGGGTCGCGGCCGACCTCGCCCGGTACCACCAGGTGGGCACCGCCCGCGGCTGGGTCGAGGTCGACGGACGGCGGACCGACATCGACCCCGAGCGCTGGATCTGCACCCGCGACCACTCGTGGGGTGTCCGCTACCACGTCGGCGCGCCGACCCCCGACGTCGAACCGCCCTACGAGCTCGACACGATCGACGGGCTGCAGTGGCGGTTCGGATGGTCACCCGCCGCCATGACCACCGACGACGGCCGGCCGTACGCGATCCACCACTTCTTCCAGGAGCTCAACGCGTTCGGGTTCGAGCAGCGCAAGCTCTCGGGCGGCATCGAGTGGCCCGACGGTCGCGTCGAGGAGTTCGCGGCCCTGCGGCCGGAGCTGCGGTACGACACGGAGAGCCGCAAGCTGCTCGGCGGCGTGCTCCACTTCACGATGGCCGACGGGTCGGCGCGTCCGATCGAGATCGAGCCGGTCGGCGAGGCCGCGCTCCACCTCGGCCTCGGCAAGTACTTCGGCCTCGACGGCGCCTGGCACGGCCAGTGGCGCGGCGAGCTGGACGTCGTGGGCGAGCACGTGCCCGACGTGCGCGAGCCGCAGCTCCGGCGACGCCTCCACCAGATCCGTGACCTGATGATGGCGTACCACGACCCCGTCGGTGGCGGCACCGGCGTCGGCAACTACCAGTCGACGATCGCCGGCGCCTGGCCCGACCTCGGCCTCACCCAGGACACCAGCTTCCTCTGATCGCGCCGCCGGTAGTGTGAGCGCATGACCGCCGCAGACCGCACGGGCCCGGAGTGGATCGCGCAGTTCGCCGCGAACCTGGGCGTGGAACCGCCCGACGACGCCACGATGCAGCAGCTGCTCGACCTCGCCGGGGTCGCCGCGCACGCGTCCGAGCGACTGGCCGCGCCGCTCGCGTGCTGGCTGGTCGGCCGCACCGGGCTGGACGCCACGACCGCGCTCGAACGGGCACGCGAAACATGAGCTTCGAGGGCTTCTCCGACGAGGCCTTCGAGTTCTACCGGGGGCTCGAGGCCCACAACTCCCGGGAGTACTGGCAGGCCCACAAGTCGACCTACGAGCGGGCGGTCAAGGAGCCGATGCTCGACCTGATCGACGAGCTGCGCGAGGAGTTCGGCGACGGCCGCCTCTACCGGCCCAACCGCGACGTGCGGTTCTCGAAGGACAAGTCGCCGTACAAGACGGCGACCTCGGCGCCCCTGATGGGTGGCGGGTACGTGCAGTTCTCCACGGCGGGCCTGGGCGTCGGCGCCGGCTACTACATGATGGAACCGCGGCAGCTCGAGGCGTTCCGCACGGCGATCGCCGACGACACGACCGGGCCCGAGCTCGAGTCGATCATGGCCACGCTTGCATCGTCGGGCGCCGAGCTCCGCGCGCACGACGAGCCGCTCAAGACGGCGCCGCGCGGCTACCCGAAGGACCACCCCCGCATCGACCTGCTGCGTCGCAAGGGCCTCATCGCGTGGTGGTTGTTCGAGCCGGCGCCGGTGCTCGGCACGGCGGGCGCGCTCGACCTGGTGGTGGACTCGCTGCGACGCGCCGAGCCGCTGATGGTCTGGCTCGACGACAACGTCGGCCGCTGACCGCCGGAGCAGCGAGCGAGGCTCGCGTCAGACGGAGGGTTCGCGGGGCAGCCCGAGCACCCGTTCTCCGATGACGTTTCGGAGGATCTCGTCGGTGCCGCCACCGAGTCGTCCACCGGGCGCGCCGCACACGAGCGTCGACCACGCGAACGTGCCCCACTCCCCGGTGTCGGCGCACACCTTCGGCCCGAGCACCTGCGCGGCGTAGTCGGCGATCGCGAGGAGGTTCAGCGTGCCCGCCAGCTTGAGGATGCTGAGCTCGGGGCCCGGCAGCTTGCCCTGCTGCATGGCGGCGAGCGCCCGCTTGCCCGTGAGCGAGATCACCTTCTGGTCGATGTACAACCGCATCAGTCGGTCGCGGGTGAGCGGGTCGTCGGCGAGCCCCATCACCCGGGTGAGCGCGATGAGGCGCTCGAACGGCCCGGGACCGCGCCCGAGGCCCATGCCGCTCCCGATCGAGGCGCGCTCGTTCATGAGCGTGGTGACGGCGACGCCCCAGCCCTGACCTACCTCGCCCAGGCGGTGGGTGTCGGGCACGCGAACGTCGGTGAAGAACACCTCGTTGAACCCGGCGCCGCCGGTCATCTGCCGCAACGGCCGCACCTCGACGCCCGGCGCCGTCATGTCGACGATGAACGCGGTCATGCCGGCGTGCTTGGGCGCGTCGGGATCGGTGCGGCAGATCACCTCGCCGATCTGCGAGTGCTGGGCGTTCGACGTCCATACCTTCTGCCCGTTGAGCACCCACGCGTCGCCGTCGCGCTCGGCGCGGGTGGCGAGCGAGGCGAGATCGGAGCCGGCGCCCGGCTCGCTGAAGAGCTGGCATGCGATGACGTCGCCACGATGAAGGGGCGCGAGGTACTGCTCCGCCACCTCGGGCCGAGCGTGCGCGGCGATGGTGGGCGCGACCATGCCGAGGCCGATGGTGAAGATCGACTGGTCGGGCAGGTCGTAGCGGCTCTCGAGCGCGCGGTACGCGCGCTGGAACTCGCCGTCGAGGCCGGCGCCACCCAGCTCGGTCGGACCGGTGATCCACCCGAACCCGGCGTCGAAGCGCACCGCCGCCCACGCCTGGGCGGCGGTGATCGCGGCGAGCTCGGTCTCGGGGTCGCCCTCCTCGACGATGCCGACGAAGTCGTCGCCCTCTCCCCACACGAACTCGGTCGCCCCCACGGGCTTCGGGGTCGCGTTGGCGTCGAGGAAGGCGGTGGCCGAGGCGAGGAACTCGTCGAGCGTCACGAAGCGTGCCCCGCGACCGCGAGGCGCTCGGCCGTGAGCTCCGCACCGCGGCGCTGGAGCCAGGGGACGCGGAGGGCGTGCTTCTGGCGGACGGCGAGCTCCGTCGGCAGACGCCGAACCAGCGTCGGCGTCACCCGGTGGACGGCGCGTGTCGCGACGAGGAACCGGTCGAGCGCGCGCTCGTCGGCGTCGGTCCACTCGAACCCGTACCCGGCGCGGAGCGAGGGCGGCATCAGCCCCACGGTCATCAGCCGGTTCGGCGTCGCGGCCAGCGGCGACAGCGGACCGGGGATGGGCGGCACCATCGCCGCGGTGGCCACCCGCCGGGCCGACTCGGTGACCCGCAGGTCGTTCGCCACGACGCGGGCCACGTACGCCTCGAAGTGGGCCATCGTGTCCGGGCACGCGCCGCGCTCGACGCCACAGCCGTAGGCCATGAGCTTCGACTCGTCGTAGTAGGTGGCACGGTCGGCGGGCCGCAGCCGGCCGTTGAGTCGTTCGTAGACGACCAGCGCGGTGTCGACGAGCGTGGCCCACACCCACAACTGCAGGTCGGTGTCGTGCGCGCTGTACGGGGTGCCGTCGTCGGTGGTGCCCACGACGCGCCGGTGCATCTTGTCGAGGATCCGCTGCTGCCGGGCCGACACCTCGGGGCTGCCGAAGCTCAGCTTCATCATGATGTCGACCGTGCGGAAGAGCCGGCCCCACGGATCGCTGGCGAACGACGAGTGCTGCTCGACACCGGCCCCGACACCCGGATGCGCCACCTGCATGAGGAGCGCTCGCCCGCCGCCGAGGAAGATGGCGGGTTCGGAGTTGACTCTCCAGAACACCGATTGACGACTGAGCGGGAGTTGATCGGCCACCATCTGCGTCAGTTCAGCACACTATTGGCGTTGTGCCAATAGTACGACGAGGTACTGACCACCACCCGGTTCGACCTCCGCCGACACCGCCAGATCCGGCGCGAGCCGGCTCAGTCGATCGACGAGCCACGACGCCGCGGCGGCACCGTCGTCGGGCGTCGGGCACCGGGCCATCACCTCGCGACCGCCCTTGCGCTGCAGGCGCTCGACCGACGCGATGATCGGCGCCGGGTCGACGACGAACAGGTGCTCGGCCCACGGCACGACCGGCGCCGCCGCGCCCTTGCCGGTGTTGCACCCCCGGTGCGCCAGGCGTTCCTGACCGGCGCCGAACGTCTTGCCCTTGCTCTTCGAGCGGGTGGTGATGCTGTCGATGCTCGGCCCTCGAGGGTCGTTGACCGACATCCCCGGGTCGACCTCGCCGTCGCAGATCCAGCACCGCCATCCCGCAGCGCTTCCGATGTCGTCGATGCGGCCCATCGCCGAACGGTACAAGCACCACCACCGGGCCGCCTGCCGCTCGCCCGTTCCCACGGTTTGTTACGTCCGTGCGAACAAGTGCCGCGCGGCATTGTGCGGTTCGGGGTTCGGTGAGAGGGTCGGGGCATCCGTTCCGTCGAAGCGCCCGTCCGGGCCGAGGTCAGCTGCGATCTGCTCTTCGAGATCGAGGAGCACGCGTCCCTGGCCATCCAGGTTGCCGTCGCGGACGGCGCCGCGGTGGTCGAGGCCGAGCAGCTCGACGTGACCCTCGACGACGAACCGATCGCCGCCGTCGAGCTCGACGTCCATCACGGCGGCCGCATCCACCTCGTGAACAGCGGGGCCGGACGCCTCGCGTTCACCTACCGCGCGGTGGTGGTGCCGATGGTCGCGCCCGACCGGCCGGCGGCGGCCGCCGAGGCACTCGTGGCGCTGCGCCAGAGCCGCTACAGCCCGTCGGACGTGCTCGAGGGCTTCGCAGCCGGCGAGTTCGCGGCCCTCGGCCCCGACGCGCCCGATCGGGCGCGGGCCGTCGGCGAGTGGGTGTTCGAGCGGCTGCGTTACGAACTGGGCAGCACGGGCCCGTTCGAGAGCGCCGTCGACACGCTGCTGCGCGGCGAAGGCGTGTGTCGCGACTTCGCCCATCTCACGGTCGGCCTGTGCCGTGCGATCGGCCTGCCCGCCCGCCTCGCCTCCGTGTACGCGCCCGGCCTGTCTCCCATGGACTTCCACGCGGTGGCCGAGGTGCTGGTGGAGGGTCGGTGGCAGGTGATCGACGCCACGCGGCTCGCGCCACGTCAGTCGCTGCTCCGCATCGCGACCGGTCGGGACGCTGCCGACACCGCCTTCTGCTCGACGCTCTCGGGCTCGGCGGAGCTGCTGGCCACCGCAGTGGGCGCTGCCACCGATGCCGACCTCCCGTCGGACGACCATGTCGCCCCGGTCCACCTCGCCTGACTGATCAGCGGGTGGCCTCGATCGCGGCGAGGATCGTCTCCTCGTCGCACACGACGTCCTGCGGGCCGGTGCCGGCCGTCGCCAGCGCCGGCGGCGGCGCCACCCGCTGCGACGAGTCGCGACCCGCGCCCCCGTCGACGTAGTGCCGGTGGAACACGCGCATCACGTGGGCCACGCCCTCGGGGCGCACCTCGCGGAGGTCTGGCTCGTAGTAGTTGCGGATGCCGACCGTGCTGATGAGCTCGTACGAGGGGAAGTAGTCGACGAAGTCGAGCGCGCGCCGCGTCTCGTCGGCGGCGACGCGCAGGATCGCCTTGCTGACGCTCGTCGACACGAGCACGTGCCGGTGCTCGGCGGTCGCGATCAGCGGCACGGGCGACACCGTGAGCAGCACGCGGATGCCGGGGTTGATCTCGCGCACGCGACGGCACAGCTCGAGCAGGCCCGAGCGCACGGCGTCCACGTCGAAGTTCACGAACTCGTGCAGCTCGGCGTCGAACGAGCCGCCGTTCACGCCGGGCGCCGTCGGGAACAGGGCGCCGTCGCGACGGCTGCGCCACCCCTCCGTGAGTCCGAGCGTGAACACGAGCACGTCGGTGCGCTCGATGACGGCGCGCGTCGCGGCGAGGTGCGACGCGCGGTCGGCACGGAGCGCGTCGACGTCCGCGAAGCCGTCGGGTTCGACGAGCGGACGGAACGGGTCGACGACGACGTCACCTCGAGGCCACCAGTCCTCGGCCGGCTCGAACTCGCCCATCGCCCGGCGCACCAGCTGCAGGGCCTGTTCGACGGTGTAGACGTTGCCGTACCGCGCGGAGAACAACCCGTACTGGCGCGCCGTCGCCGCAGCGGCGTCGAGCTCGTCCGGTGCCGTCTCGGTGACGAGGTAGTTGAGGCCCGAGGCCGCCAGCGACCGGGCGACGTGCTGCGCGAAGCAGCTGCCCATGGTGGCGACGGCGTCGTCGGGGCCGATGCGGAACCGCGCCTCGGTGACGGGATCGAGCTCACCCGGTGGCGCCCACGTGACGGCCCTCGACCAGAGCCGGTGGTCCTCGATGCCCTGGTACGGGTGGACGCGACGGTCGGTCATCGGACGCCCGCCGCCGCCGGCATCGCCGCCAGACGTTCGTCGGCGTCGAACCACTCGAGGTCCACGGCCGACTGGTCGGCCGAGCGGTACCAGGCCAACGAGCGATCGACGAAGGTGTCGAGGTCGAGCATGCTGCCGTCGGCGAGCCGCCATGCGTAGGTGCCGCGGAGGCCGAGGCGCTCGGCGAGGCCCGGGTACAGCGGCCACACCTCCGCCGTCGCGA
Source organism: Acidimicrobiales bacterium (assembly GCA_046331245.1). Lineage (GTDB taxonomy): Bacteria > Actinomycetota > Acidimicrobiia > Acidimicrobiales > Microtrichaceae > SSF14. The sequence continues at coordinate 257,101 of JAXLRH010000006.1, forward strand.
GCAGGCCGTCGGGGATGACGCGCTCCCAGTCGTACTCGACGCGGCTGCGCTCGGCGCCGAGCTGCAATGCGACCGACCGGCCGAGCTGCACGATGGCGTCGATGCGGGGGTGGTTGTCGGTGAGCATGAACGCGCCCCGCCCGGCGAGCGGCAGGTACCACTCCCCCAGGTCGCAGTCGCTCTCCGTCATGGCCTGCCCGAGGAGGGTCATGCTGTGCGCCCACAGCTCGTGATAGCCGAGCGCCTCGAACACGTCGGTGCGGAACCAGGACACGATCTCGGCGGCCGACGCGCCCGTTCGCGCTCCCCAGAGCACGAGACGCGAGTGATAGCCCCGTGTGAGCCCCGACCACTCGCCGCCACCGGGCGCCGGCACGTGCACGATGTCGGGGTGGAACGCCGCGAAGTAGATCTGCGGGACGACGATCAGTCGGGCCGAGCTCGCCGCGCTCGTCAGCAGGGCAGCGCCGGCGTCGTACCCGATGGTGGTCACCACGACGTCGGCCCGCGCTGCCAACGCCACGATGTCGGGCGTGACCCGACCGGGCCACATCATCGGCACCACGTCGGCGCCGGGCAGCGAGCACCGCAGCGTGGCGGCGATGCCGGCCGTCTGGCAGTTGCCCAGGACGAGGATGCGCTGCGCCGGCGCATCGGCCCACGACGGCGTCGCAGCCGACGGCCGTCCCACCAGTGCGGCACCGCGGCGGCGGACGCCACGCAGCAGTTCGTTCCTCATCGCAGCCTCCGTGCCGAGATGCTAGCCATGACCTCCATGACCGCGATCCCCGCCGCCGACCGGCGTCACGTGCGCGGCGACGTGGCGCGGAAGCTGAACAACGCCCTCACCATGCAGTTCCGCGCCGGGCCCGACATCACCGTCGCGACCGCGCTGCAGAGCGGCGCGGACGGGGTGGGCGCGAAGGCCGGCATCCTGTTCGGGTTCCGCAACGGCGGGCCGGGCACCCACGTGCTGACCTCGGCGGACGGCGCCGAGCTGCGGATCACCTCGCGAGCCGACGACTCGACGCTCATCGGCGGGAGCGACGGGACCGTGCTCGTCGAGGTGCGACGGGGCGACACGTCGGTCGCCACGCTGGCCGACGGCACCGAGGTGTTCTCCGTGGTCCCGGCGCCCGACGGCGACCGGACGGTCGAGGCGTTCCGGACGGTGCTGCTGGACCCGCCGGGGACGCGCCTCGCGAGGCTCGACGTGATCCGCTCGTCGGCCGGCTGGTCGCTCGGCCGCGAGCTCGCCGATCAGATCGAGTGGTTCGGTCGCGCCGGACAGGGCCTCAAGCTCCCCGTGCACGGCACGGCGCTCGCCTTCGACCGCGATCCGTCCGATCTCGAGTTCGACACGGCGTTGGCCGTGTGCGTGGACATGGCGATCGGCCTGCGGCCCTACATCGCCGCCATGGCGTAGGCCGCGTTCGCGTCAGCGGCGACGGCCCTTCCGCTGGTGCACCTCGGGCGTCTCGCACCCGCCGGTCGCCTTGGCCGACGCGATCGGCGCCGCCGTCGTGGTGGTGGTCGACGGAGCGGGCGTCGGGCACGCGCCGTCGTCGGGGGCGGGGTGCGCGTTCTCGATGCGGGTCACGATCGTCGCGATGCCGTCCGCGAGACTCTGCGGGATCGGGTGTCCGTGGCTGGTGAAGAAGTCCTGCACCTCGGCGCCGGTGCACCCGGCGAGGAGGACCGGGCTGGCGACGAGGGCGAGTGCGGCGAGGGTGCGTCGTGGGGTCATGGACGCCTATCGGCGCATGCGGCTCCGGAACTTGAGCGCGCAGGAACCGCGCGCCCGAACCGGGGCTTCAGTCGACGACGCGCCCGCCGGTCGTGAAGTCGATCCGCAGCCGCGAACCGCCGTCGGCGATGTCGAACCCCTCCCCCAGGTGGCACTGCTCGGCCCACGGGCTGGAGTGGCGGGGATGGTCGCGCAGGGCACGCGCTGCGCCGGCCACGCGGAAGGCGCCCACGGTGCCGAACTCGAGCAGGCCCTCCATCGGCGATGCGTACGACACGGCGACCTCCGGGCCGGTCCGTGTCACGGTCACCGGAGCGGCGGACACGGCGGCGACGAAGTCGGCGAACGAGCCGTGGTCGGCGCGGCGACCGACCTCGACCACCCAGGCGTTGTCCGCGCCGCCGTGCGCCACCAGGTCGAACGGGAGCGTGTGCCCGTCGGTGGCCTCGGTCGCGGGCGAGAGCGGGCGCCACTGCGTCGGCCGCTCCGACCACAGCGCGACGTAGCCGTCGCCTGTGCGGGCGAACACCCACCCGGCCGCCTCGACGACCTCGTCGAAGCGGTCCTGCGGGAAGAAGGCGTGGGTGTAGGGCTGGTAGCCGAAGTAGGGCCCGAGCACCGCGTCGGTCGGCGACACGTACGACGGTCGGTAGATGTGGATGGCGGCGCGGCCCGACTGTGCGGATCGCGGCATCGACGCGGTGCCGGTCCAGTAGCCGTTGTCCGAGCCCCAGTCGAGCGACGCCGCCGGTGCCTTCTGCGGATGCGTCGTGAACACGACGGCTCGCGGATCGAGCGTGGCCTGCCACGCATGGGACTGCTCCATGGCGTCGCCGAAGCGGTGATCGACCGCGGAGGAGAGCATGGCATCGGGGCTGCGCCAGGTGTACGTGTGCGCCTCGCCCAGCACGCCCTGCGCCGCGAACGACGCGAGCTCGCGGATGACCACCTGGAGGATGCCGGCGTTGATGTCGGCGAACTGCTTCACCACCGCGAACCGCTGGAAGAGCTCGGTGTCGAGGAGGTTCCAGCGCTTGGCCGCGTCGAGGGTCACCGGCAGCATCTGCCACGCCGTGAGCGCTCCCTGCGACCACCAGAACGGCAGGTTGGCAGGGTCGGAGTACGGACGGTTGGCGAGCGTCGGCGGAGCGAGCGAGAACTCCTCGTGGGGGTCCAGCGCGACGCCGTGGCGCTCCCGGATGGTGGCCACCTCGCTGGTGCGCGCGACGTTCCGGATCACCGCCGGCAGCCGGTAGCGCGTGCTCCCGCAGAGGAACGTGGGGCCGATGTCGGTGGTGCTCTGGTACGGCTGGTCGGTGGTGTCGAACAGCAGCTTCGCCGTACCGAACGTGGTCTCCACCAGCGAGTTGGTCTTGGCACCCTTGTAGGTTCGGCCGTGCGTGACGCCGTACGCGCCCTTCATCGTGTGGGTCGCCAGGTCGAACAACGCGACGTCGGCCGCCGCCGCCGCAAGGCTCACGAGCTCCTCGTCCGGCGCGAACTCGACGAGCGTCAGCAGCGGCGCGTAGTCGTACTTCATGTAGATGTTGGAGTGCCACTCGCTGAAGCCATACGTGGCGCGCTCGCGGATCCAGTCGACGATGCGCTGACGGGAGCGTGCCGCGTGCTGTGCACCGGTGAGGCCGGTGAAGGTGAACACGCGATCGGGCACGGCCAGGCCGCCGAGGTACTCGTCGACGGCGAACATGATGCGGTGGTTCTCCGACCAGAACCACTTGTTGTCGAGCGCGCCGGCGGGCAGCGGATCGTCGTACCGGTAGCGGGCGCCGGCGATGGACGCGCGAATCGCTTCCATCGTGTCCGCAGGCAGCACGCCGTCGCCGAGCCGCACGACCCACTGCAGGCTCATCAGCTCGAAGTCGTCGGTGTCGCGGAACGGGTCGGGGTCGACGAGCGCGGGGGTCACGGCGGCCGGCGTCCAGGAGAACCCCGGCTCACGGGCGGCGCGAATCAGGTGGGCGATGACGCTGGCGCTGTTGGTGGGCTGCAGCGTCTGGGTGGCGAGCGAGAGGTACTCCGAAACCCGGGCGCCGAAGACGCCCTCGTCGATCAGCCCGGCCGAGCCCACCGGAGGCAGCGGGCCGAACCCGCCGATCGCCGGCGGCGCGCACGTGGGCAGCGGGCCACCGCCACCACCGTCGGGGACGCAACCGGCGAGGCCCGCCGCGCCCGCGGCGCCGAACGCCCCTGCGAGCAGGAATTCACGTCTCGTCGGCCTCATGCGCCTCGCCTCCCCAGCATCACCGCTCCGGTGAGGGTACAGCGGGGTCCGCGAAGCTACGAAACGGTCCAGACGGCGCCGGAGTGCAGGAGCGAGCGCAGGTCGCCGGGGCCGGAGCGGTCGACCGCTGCCGCCACCTGCTGCTGCACCTCGGTCTCGTAGGTGGGTCGCTCCACGTCGCGGAACACGCCGACCGGCGTGGGCGCGTGGGGGCCCGTCGACAGGCGGCTCAGCGCGAACGCCAGCGTCGGGTCGTCGCGGTGCTCGTCGTGGACGAGGAGGTGGTCGACGCCCACCTTCGCCGTCTCGCACACGTACGGCTCGCCGAACTCGTTGACCGCCACACCGTGCTGGCCGTCCTCGCCGAAGCGGATCGGCTCGCCGTGCACCAGCGGGATGAGCATGTCCGGTCGGACGTCGCGCTTCAGCAGGCCGTCGAAGGCGCCGTCGTTGAACACGTTGCAGTTCTGGAACACCTCGACGAACGAGGCGCCGCGGTGCTCGTGCGCACGGCGGAACGTCTCCATCATGTGCTTGCGGTCGGTGTCGTGCGTGCGGGCGACGAACGAGGCCTCGGCCCCGATCGCCACCGAGATCGGGTTGAACGGGTGGTCGACGGAGCCGAACGGCGTCGACTTCGTGACCTTGCCGATCTCCGACGTGGGCGAGTACTGCCCCTTCGTGAGGCCGTAGATCTGGTTGTTCAACATGAGGATGTTGAGGTTCACGTTGCGGCGCAGCGCGTGGATGAGGTGGTTGCCGCCGATCGACAGCATGTCGCCGTCACCGCCGATCACCCACACCGAGAGGTCGGGGCGGGCGACGGCGACGCCGGTGGCGAGCGCCGGCGCGCGGCCGTGGATCGAGTGCACCCCGTAGGTGTTCATGTAGTACGGCAGGCGGGCGGCGCAGCCGATGCCCGAGATGAACACGGTGTTGTGCGGCTCGATGCCCAGCTCGGGCATGAGGAACTGGATGGCCGCGAGGATGCCGTAGTCGCCGCAGCCCGGGCACCACCGCACCTCCTGGTCGGACTCCCAGTCCTTGCGACCGAGCCCGATCGCGACGCCCGTGCCGTTTCCGTTGCCGTTTCCGTTCGCGTTCATCGCCCGACCACCTCCATGATTCGCGCCTCCATCTCGGCGGCCCGGAACGGCAGGCCGTTGACCTGCACGTAGCTCTCCGCGTCCACGAGGAACTCGGCGCGGATCAGTCGGGCCAGTTGCCCGAGGTTCGCCTCGGGCACGAGCACCCGGCGGTAGCGCGAGAGCACGTCGCCGAGGTCGGCGGGGAACGGGCTCAGGTGGGTGAGGTGCGCCTGGGCGATGGGTTGGCCTCGCCCGCGCACCCGGCGCACGCCGGCCGTGATCGCGGCCCAGGTGGAGCCCCATCCGAGGACGAGCACCTCGGCGCCCTCGTCGTGGTCGAGCTCCACGCCGGGGATGTCGTTCGCGATGCCGTCGATCTTCGCCTGCCGGAGGTGGACCATGTTCGAGTGGTTCTCCGGCTGGTAGCTGATGTTGCCGGTGCCGTCCTGCTTCTCGATGCCGCCGATGCGGTGCATGAGGTGCGGTGTGCCGGGCACCGCCCACGGCCGGGCGAGCGTCTCGGGGTCGCGGAGGTACGGCCAGTAGTCGGGGCTCCCGTCGGGCCCGACGTGGTTGGTCGCCGTGGCGAAGTCGACCGAGATGTCGGGCAGCGCGTCCACGTCGGGGAGCAACCAGGGCTCGGCGCCGTTCGCGAGGTAGCCGTCGGTGAGGAGGATCACGGGCGTGCGGTACTTCAGTGCGATGCGGCACGCCTCGAATGCGGCGTCGAAGCAGCCCGACGGCGACTTGGCGGCCACCACCGGGAGCGGCGACTCGCCGTGGCGGCCGAACATCGCCAGCAGCAGGTCCGTCTGCTCCGTCTTGGTGGGCATGCCGGTCGACGGGCCGGCGCGCTGCACGTCGACCACCACCATCGGCAGCTCGAGGCTGATCGCGAGACCCAGCGCCTCCGCCTTCAGGTCGAGGCCGGGGCCGCTCGTGCCGGTGATGGCGAGGTTGCCGGCGAACGCGGCGCCGATGGCGATCGTCGCCGCGGCGATCTCGTCCTCGGCCTGCATCGTGCGGCACCCGAAGTTCTTCAACTTCGACAGCTCGTGGAGGATGTCCGACGCCGGCGTGATCGGGTAGCTCGCGTAAAGCAGGGGCAGCTTCGCCTGGTGCGACGCGGCGACGAGGCCGAGGGCGAGCGCCGTGTTGCCGATCACGTTGCGGTAGGTGCCGGGCGGCAGGCTGGCCGGCTTCACCTCGTACGGGTGCTCGAAGAGCTCGGCCGTCTCGCCGAAGTTCCGGCCGGCCTTGAACGCCGCGCTGTTCGAGTCGCGCACCAGCGGCTTGTTGGCGAAGTGCTTGTCGATCCACTCGAGCAGCGGGGCCGCCGGCCGGGTGTACATCCAGCAGACGAGACCGAGCGCGAAGAAGTTCTTCGAGCGCTCCGCGTCGCGTGACTTCACGCCCAGCGGCTTGGTGGCCTCGAGGGTGATCGAGGTCATCGGCACCTGGTACACGGTGAAGGCCTCGAGCGACCCGTCGAGCAGCGGGTTGGTCGCGCAGTGGGCCTTCTCGAGGTCGCGTTCGGTGAACGCGTCGCTGTTGACGATGACGGTCGAGCCCGGCGACAGGTCGGCCAGGTTCGCGACGAGCGCCGCCGGGTTCATCGCGATCAGGACGTTCGGCGCGTCACCCGGGGTGACGATGTCGTGGTCGGAGATGTGCACCTGGAACGACGACACCCCCATCACCGTTCCGGCCGGCGCGCGTATCTCCGCGGGGTAGTTCGGCAGGGTGGCGAGGTCGTTGCCGAAGGCGGCCGACAGCTCGGTGAAGCGGTCGCCCACGAGCTGCATTCCGTCCCCGGAATCGCCCGCGAAACGGATCACGACACGGTCCAACGTCGTCGACGTCATGTGCCCTCGATTCTGATCGCCGGAGGTGTTCCGGCCCCTCGATCGGGACACTACCCCTGTGGGGGGCGGTGTGGTCGCGATGGGCTGAGGGCCCTCAGCTCACGACCTTCGGCAGCGTCTGCGGCGTCGGCGGAACGGCGGCCGGGAGGGTTCGCGTCGCCTCGTGGGCGGCCATCGTCGCGGCCGTGTCGGGCAGCTTCGGCACGGTCGTGTCCGGGGTCGAGAAGTCGAACACCTCGGTGAGGTCGGCGCAGGTCGAGCGCCGCCACTCGCTGAGGTTCGCCACCTCGACCCCGAAGCGGGTCTCCAGGAACCGGAGCGTCGAGGTGTGGTCGAAGACCGAGTTGTTCACGCGACCGCCCCTCGTCCAGGGCGAGCACACCGTGGTGGGCACGCGGAATCCGAGCCCGATCGGCGTGTCGTTCACGAACTCGCCGGGCGTGCCCGTCGGCGGGAGCGGCGGGGCGACGTGGTCGAAGTAGCCGCCGTTCTCGTCGTAGCTCAGGATGAACGCCGTCCTGGCCCAGACCTTCGGGTTGGCCATGAGCGCCGCGAGCGTGCGGGCCGCGAGGTCGATGCCCGGCGCCGGTGAACCGGCGGACGGGTGCTCCGACGTGGCGGCCGGGGTGACGATCCAGCTCACCTGCGGGAGGTTGCCGGCAGCGACGTCCGCCTCGAACGTGCCGGCCGGTCGGGTGCGCATGCCGGCGTCGTAGAGGTCGTCGGTGGGCGCGAGCTTCTGGAACGAGGTGAAGTACTCGACGACGTTGTCCTCGTAGTCGTCCTCCTCCTGGTACACCCGCCAGGAGATGCCGGCCTTCTGCAACCGCTCCGGGTACGTCTCCCATCCGAAGGGACCGTCGAGGTTCTCGAAGGCGGGCCCGCCGTACTTCCCCTCCGCGTCGATCGTGCCGGTCATCGAGTAGAGCCGGTTGGGTCGCGTCGGGCCGATGACCGAGCAGAAGGAGTGGTCGCACAGCGTGAACGCGTCGGCGAGCGCATGGGGGTACGGCAGGTCCTCGGCGGTGAAGTAGCCCATCGTCGCCACCTCGAGGTGGGCGAAGCCGTCCATCGCGCCCTTGTTCCAGTAGCCGTGCTGGGGAAACCATCCGTGCTGGGGGTCGGGGCCGTACGCGCCGGACGTCGTCGTGGTGTCGAGCCGGTACGGCAGCACGAAGCCATCGGGGTGGAGGGCCGTGTCCTGGTACCAGATCGGCCGGCCGTCGGGGCGTGACATCACGTCGGCGTCGCCGAAGCCGCGCACGCCGCGGCGGGTGCCGAAGTAATGGTCGAACGAGCGGTTCTCCTGCATGAGGATCACGACGTGGTCGACGTCACGGATCGAGCCCGGACGGGGCCGGGACGTCGTCGACGCCGCTGCCCGCCTTGACGAGTCCACGTCGTCGTCGGCGCAGCCCGCCAGCCCCGCAGCGCCGGCGCCCGCGGCGAGCGACGCCGCCATGAACTCACGTCGTGACCAACCACCCATGTGTCCCACCCCTCGAGATCGTCCGGTTGCGGACCGGCGCCGACGATACGTCAGATCGTCCAGGTGTCCTCGACGATCGCGACGAGCTTCGGCGACGAACCGGTCGCGTCGAACACGAGGCGCACGCTCGTCCAGTCGAAGTCGCGGTACCGGCTGGTGCCGGCGAAGTGGTACTCGACCACCCGATCGCCGGGGAAGCGGGCGGCGATGTTGTCGATGCTGTTGCCGGTGTGGACTCGCACGTCGAAGCCGATCGTGGTCGTGCTCGTGAGCGCCGTGCTGCCGCCGATGTCCCGTAGCCGGGTCGCGATGGTGGCGCGGATCGGCGCCCCCTCGCCGTCGGTGTACCCCCACAGCAGCTTGGTGCGGTCGGTCGGCGCTGCAGCGAGCTGCGCGCGGGTGAGCCTCGGCGCGTCGTCGGCGACGAACGCGTGCGGGGAGAACGTGACGCCGCGCGTCGGATCGGCCACCGCGGCCAACGCCGCGACGTCACCGTCGCGGAGCGCCTTGGCCACTGTCGCCGCGGCAGCCGCGACGGCGGGCACGGAGGTGCCGGTCGTGGTCGGCGTGTCGGGGCCGACCGGGCGCAGGAAGCGGGCGTTGACCCACCCGACGCCGGTGCCGACCTGCACCGGTCGCCACACCTCGCGGCCGATCGGCTTCGACTGGTCGTACACGCGGATGCCGCGCTGGCCCGGTGAGAGGCGCGTGATCTCGGCGTGGGAGACGCCGGCGTCGTCGCGAACGCGGAGCGTGTCGCCGGCGGCGACGCCCCATACGAAGAACGGCTCGTCGAACAGCACCCACGACGGGTCGACGGCGATCGGCGCGACCGTCGAGCCGGGAGTGGTCACGGGCACCGACGTGGTCGGCAGCGTGACGCTCGCCGTCGTGGTCGTGGCGGGCGGAGCCGTGGTGGCGCGAACCGCCGACGTGGTCGTCGCATCGTCCGCCGAGTCGGAGGAGCCGCACCCGGTGGCGACCATGCCGAACGCGGTCAGTGCGGTGAGGATCGCCGCCGAACGGCGCGTGCGTCGTGTCATGGCCGAATTGTCGGCCCGATCCGTGGACGCGACAAGGGTCCATCGGCCGTATCGGCCGATGGACCCCCTCGCGACCCGGGTCGCCGATCGCGCGTGTCGATCAGATGGTGGTCGTGGTGACCGAGGCGCCGCCGCAGCGCTTGGCGAGGCGTGCGGTCGCCGTCGACAGCCGCTTCTCGACCTTGGTGATCCGGGCCGTGACCCGCTCGATGCGCTGCTTCAGCCGCTCGGCACGCTTGGTGCGACCGTTCGCCTCGAGTCGCTCCAGTCGGGTCTCCGCCGTCGCGAGCCGCTCCTTGACGGTGGCGAGCCGGGCCTCGACCTCGTGCACGCGCTTGGTGGCGGTGTCGCAGTTGAATGCCGGGCGCTCGGTCGGCGTGGTGGGAGTCGAGCTCTGCGCACCGGCGGCAGCGGCGCCGCCCCCGACGAGGGCGCCGGTGAGGGTCAGTGCTGCGAGGGTCTGTCGGATCTTCATGGGTGCCTCCAGGGCGTCGTCGTGATGATGTCCCCATCGTCGGCAACGAGTGTGAGGAAACCATGATGGACCGGTGAGGAGACGGTCACGGCGTCACCCTCCCGGGACGGCTGCCATCATGGCGGCATGAGCCCCGTCGAGACCGACGCCCCGATCCGCCTGGCCGTCCTCGGCGCCCACCTGCAGGGCCAGCCGCTGCACCACCAGCTCACCGACCTCGACGCGACCTTCGTCGGCCTCACCACCACCGCGCCGGCGTACCGCCTCCACGCGCTCGACACGATCCCGCCGAAGCCGGGCATCGCTCGGGTCGCCGAGGGCGGCGTCGCGATCGAGGTGGAGGTCTACGAACTCGGCCCGGCGGCGTTCGGACGATTCGTCGACGCCATCCCCGCGCCACTCGGCATCGGCCGGCTGGAGCTGGCCGACACGAGCGTGGTGGCCGGATTCATCTGCGAGCCGATCGGTCTCGACCGCGCGCCCGACATCAGCGGGTTCGGCGGCTGGCGCGCCTACCTCACTTCCGGAGGCGCCTCGCCCCCCTGACGAGGATGCCCTGGGACACGCGTGCGGGAAGCCGCGACACGAGGTCGAACACCTTGGCGTCCGGCCCGATGAGGGCACGCCGCTTGTCCTTCTCGACCGCCGCGAGGATCTGACGCGCCGCCTTCTTCGGCGTGGTCATGGCCAGCCGCTCGAAGTCGCGTCCGATGTCGTCGCTGCCCGAGAGCGCGCGGGCCGCGTCGTCCATCCGGGCGTTGCGGGCGATGTTCGTCTTGATGCCACCCGGATGGATCGTCGTGGACGACACGCCGCACGGGTCGATCTCGAGCTCGATCCGCAGCGCGTCGGTGAACCCGCGCACGGCGAACTTGGCGGCGTTGTAGGCCGACTGCGACGGGATGCTCACGAGACCGAACACGCTGGAGATGTTGACCACGTGCCCCTCCCCCGACGCCTTCAGGTGTGGGAGGAAGGCCTGCGTCCCGTGGACGACGCCCCAGAAGTTGATCCCCATCAACCACTCGAAGTCCTCGATGGACATCACGTCGACGTTCGCTCCCAGGGCGACGCCCGCGTTGTTCACGATGAGGTTCACCGAGCCGTGCTCGTCGGCCACCGTGTCGGCCCACGCGAACATCGCGTCGCGGTCGGCGACGTCGACGTGGTGCGACGTCACCTTCACGCCGAACCCCTCGCACAGGGTCACCGTCTCGGCGAGGCCGGCGTCGTCGACGTCGGACAGCGCCAGGTGCGCACCGGCACGCGCCAGCTCGATCGCCAGCGCTCGACCGATGCCCGAACCGGCCCCGGTGACGGCCGCGACGCGACCCTTCAGCTCTTTCATCACGCGCTCCTGCGGGTGGTCGACCTGGCGAACCTCATGACGCCGTCGTCGATGTCGGACATCTTCATCGCCCGGTAGTCGAGCACATAGTTCTGGTCGACGTGCCACGGAGCGGCCGTGCCCTGCTTCGGGAAGCGGTCGATGGCACGTTGCACGTAGCCCGACGACAGGTCGAGCAGGCCCTCGGCCGACGCCGCCCCGGTCGTGTCGACGGGGGTCGCGCTCGCCAGGCCGCGGTCGCGCATGTGGTTGAGCATGCGGGCGACGCGCTGGCTGATGAGCTCGGCCTTGAGGGTCCACGAGGCGTTGGTGTACCCGATCGCCAGCGCGAAGTTCGGCACACCCTCGAGCATCATGCCCTTGTAGGTGAGCCGCTCCGAGACGTCGACCCGCTCACCGTCGACGGTCAGCTCGATGCCGCCGATGAAGAGCAGCTCGAGGCCCGTCGCCGTGACGATGATGTCCGCCTGGAGCTCCTCTCCCGAGGTGAGCAGCACGCCCTTCGGGGTGAACGTGTCGATGTGATCGGTGACGACGGAGGCCGTGCCGGCGCGGATGGCTGTGAAGAGGTCGCCGTCGGGCACGACGCACAGCCGCTGATCCCAGGGGTCGTAACGGGGCGTGAAATGGGTGTCGACGTCGAAGCCCTCGGGCAGCGCCATCTGGACGCCCTTGCGGAGGATGCGCTTCATCAGCTCCGGCCGGTGGCGGCTGAGCAGGTACGAGCCCTGCGTGAGCAGCGCGTTCATCCACTTCAGCACGGGGCCCTGCACCCGGCGCGGCGCGACGGCCCGCACGAGCCTGGTGAGCGGGTTGCTGCCGGGAAGCGAGGCGATGTAGGTCGGCGAGCGCTGCAGCATCGTGACGTGCTTCGCCGTGGGAGCGAGCGACGGCACGAGCGTGATCGCGGTGGCGCCGCTACCGATCACCACGATCTCCTTGCCGGCGTACTCGAGATCCTCGGGCCAGTGCTGCGGGTGCACGAGCAGGCCCTCGAAGTCGTCCATGCCGGCGAAGTCGGGGAGGTACCCCTGGTCGTAGCGGTAGTAGCCGCTGCACGAGAAGAGGAAGGAGCACGTGAGCGTCACGGTCTCGACCGGCGCGTGCTCATCGGTCGGCGCGTCGGGGTCGCCGGTGACGCGCTGCACGGTGACCGTCCAGCGCTGCTCGTCACTCGACCAGTCGGCGGCGACGATGCGGTGCCGGAATCGGATCCTCCGGTCGATCCCCTCCTCCGCCGCCGTGTCCTTGATGTACTGCAGGATCGAGCCGCCGTCGGCGATCGACTCGGCCCGGTTCCACGGACGGAAGCCGTAGCCGAGCGTGAACATGTCGGAGTCGGAGCGGATGCCCGGGTAGCGGAACAGGTCCCAGGTGCCGCCGATGGCGTCGCGCGCCTCGAGGATCGCGTAGTCCGCCCACGGGCAGGTCGTCTGCACGTGGTGCGCAGCGCAGATGCCGGAGAGGCCGGCGCCCACGATGAGGACGTCGAGGTGCTCGACCGAGGTCGCCTGCCCGGTCATGCGGCCGGGCTCCCGCCGGCGAGGAGGCCGGTGAGCGAGCCCTCGTCGCCGAAGAGCGTCTCGCGCCAGGCGGTCGTGAGCGCCGTCGTGTCCTGGTCGTCGGGATGGAAGTCGGGACGGTCGTAGTCGCGCAGCTGTCGCCACACCTCGCGGGACGCGAGCGGTGACCGTTTGAAGCGTCGCCAGCTGGCGCGCAGCGCCCGGAGGTCGCGCGCTGCAGGGTCGTGCAACATCGAGTCGACCATCTGCACGAACATCGCCACGGGGAAGCCGATGCGGGTCAGCTTCATCGTCATCACTCGGAGGCGCTCGCTACCGCCGACGGCGCGGTACACGTCGAACGCCACGGCCTTGTGCTCCGACTCCTCGAGCGCGTGCCACAGGAAGAGGTTGCGCACGGCCGGGTCGCCGAACTCCGCACGGGCTTCCTCGCTACGCAGCAGCAGCTCGGCGAGGGTGGCGGTGAAGTGCTCCAGCGCCGCGGTGAGCGCGAGGTTCGAGATCGGCGGGAGGAACCGCTCGCGGAGGGCGAGGCTGCGGCGGGCCATCCGCTCCATCCGCTTCGTGGGGTAGCCGAGCTCGGCGAAGCGGTCGTTGAGCGCCCGGTGCTCGCGGCCGTGCACCGACTCCTGGCCGATGAAGCCCGCGACCTGACGCTTGAGGTCGGGGTCGGTGATGCGGTCCCGATAGTGGCGGACGGACCGCACGAAGAAGTCCTCGCCGTCGGGGAAGACCGACGACATGCACGCGGCGAGATGGCTGTTGAAGAGGTCGCCGTCGGCGGCGAAGTGACGGGGCACGTCGCGCAGTGACTCCTCGAACGAGACCCGACGGGTGGGGACGAGTCGTTCGGGATTGCTGGTCTGGGTCGTCATGGCGGGGTCCTCCGGCGAACGGTTGCTGCGAGCATCGTAGAGGATTTGAGCGATTTACTCAATTCCTCATTTCTGGTAGTGTGTCACACATGTCGAGCGCCTCCAGCACGCCTGAACCCGGCAGGCCCGAACCCAGCAAGGGCGAACAGACGCGACGGGCGATCCTCGACGCCGCCGTCGCCCGGTTCGGGCGGGAGGGCTTCCGCTCCACGTCGGTCGCCGACATCGCACGCGACGCGTCGGTGGGCGGCACCGTCGCCTACGCCTACTTCCCCAACAAGGAGGCGCTGTTCCTCGCGGCACTCGACGAGGACGCGGCGGCGGTGATCCACGAGGGCGTGTCCCACATCCTCGCCGACACCCAGGCCGAGGGCTGGCAGGAGACGCTCATCCTCACACTCGTCGCGGCGGTCGATCGGCACCCGCTCGCCCGCCGCGTGCTCGCCGGCCTCGAGCCCGACGTCACGGACCGCGTCATCGAGATCCCCGCGATGCTCGAGCTCCGCAAGACCGTGGCCGAACGCCTCCGGCTCGACCAGGAGGCGGGCACCGTGCGGCCCGACATCGACCCCGCCGCGATCGCCGGCGGGGCGGTCGGCGTCATCGTCTCGCTCCTGATGGCCGTGATCCAGTTCGGCGGCGCCGGCATCGACGTGTACGGCCCCGGCATCTGGGCGCTGTTCTCGGCGGCGCTCGATCCGATTCCCCGGAGCTGAACCGCCCCGTCCCCCGGATCGTTCGTCAGGGATCCTGACGCGCCCGGCTGGGTGCCACCCGTGGCGGCTCGTTCGCCTGCTTCGGGTACACCGGCGGCCACGGCGCGTCCATCATCCCGGCCGCCATGTCGCGCTCGGACATCTCGAGCAGCGCGTCGATCGATCAGCGCGCTGTTCATCGCTACCACGTCGCCGTCCGCCACCTGCGCCAATGCCGCCTGCGAGCGCGCCGTGGTCGACCTCGGCGAGCTCGTCCCGACGAGATGGGCGTCGAGACCTGACCACCGACGCGCGACCGCACGCACCACGCGCCGAACACCGTCTTCATGCAGTGCGTTCCTGGTTGAAGTCGACGAAGACCCGTTCGCCCCGCTCCTCCTTCCACCACGCGGTGAAGAGGTCGGGGCGGCGGCGCTCCAGCTCCTCGCCGCCGCACGGGCAGCGGCGCGCACCTCGTAGCTGTCCCAACGCGGCTCGAGCCGCACGTAGACGTGCAGCCCGCGGTTGCCGGTGGTCTTCGCGTACGCCGCGATGCCGAGCTCTTCGAAGAGGGCCTTCACCTCGGCGCCTCCGGCGCGGATGTGGTCGAAGGTCACGCCGGGCATCGGGTCGAGATCGATGCGCAGCTCGTCGGTCACCTCGGGCGTGGCCGCGTGGTACGGCCAGGGGTGGAACCCGAGGCAACCGAGGTTCACCGCCCACACGAGGTGGGCCATGTCGGCCACGACGAGCGCGTTGGAGTCGGTGCCGTTGGGCGTGCTCACCGTGGTGGTCTGCAGCCACTCCGGCGCGCTCTCCGGAACGCGCTTCTGGTAGAAGGACTTGCCGCTCGCGCCGTCGGGGAACCGCTGCAGCATCGTCGGCCGCCCCTCGATCGTGCGGAGCAACGGCTCGGCGACGGCGAGGTAGTAGTGGACGAGGTCGAGCTTCGTCTCGCCGCGCTCCTTGAAGAACACCTTGCTCGGGCTCGAGATGCGCACCTCGTGTCCGTCGACCTCGACGGTGGTCTCCTCCTTCGCGGCCATCAGTCCGGTCCGTCCGACAGCGCGCCCGCCACGAGCGCCCCGAGCTCGTCGTCGGAGATCCCGGCGGCGGCGTCGGGGGTGAGCCGGATGGTGCCGCGACCGCTCAGCAGCTCGGGATGCCGTTCGCAGAATCCACCGTCGCGACCCTCGCCCCAGCCGTACAACGAGATGCCGTGCTTCCACGCCCCGACGTACAAGCGGTTCCTGCCGACCCGGTACGTGGGCATCTGGTACGAGATCCCGACCGTGGCGTCGGGGTGCGCGGCGGTGATCAGGTCGTGCACGCGATCGAACAGGGCGCGGTGCCCGGCGTCGATCCCCTCGACGTACGCCGTGACCGCCTCGTCGGTGCCCTTCGCCGAGTTCATGGCAACCATCATGCCCGGTCGATGACCTTCGGCCCTGTGTCACCACCTCGACTGCCTCTACGGTTGCCGGGGAAGGAGGCCCTCATGACCGACGATCAGCAGAACTCCGCCGAAGCGTCCGATCCCGACGAGCTGGGCGACGACATCCTGGACGACGCCTCGTTCCCGCCGGAGCACCCACTCGGCGCCGACGACCTCACGCGGGACGACCACGTCGTCGACTCCGTCCGCGACCGCGACTGGCGCGAGGAGCCCGAGACCGAGGTCGCGGAGGGCGATCACCTGCGGCTGTATGCGCCCAACGACGTCGAGGACGACGACGTGGCCGAGCTCGTGGGCAGCGCCATCGAGGCCGACGATCTCACGGCCGAGGAAGCGTCGATGCACATCGTCGATGAACCCTGACGAACGTCCGCCGATCGGCGACGTCGTCTCCGACGAGGAGTCGCGGGCCGCGATGCGCGGCTTCCTGCAACGCGCCGAGGTGCGTCTGTCGACGGTGCACCGGGTCGGCCAAGCCCTGCTCGGCGGGTCGGCGCTCGTGCTGCTCCTCCCCCTGTTCATTCGCGACGGCTTCCCCAAGCTGACGACGCTCCTGCTCGCGTCCTACGACGCCCGTCAGAACTGGGTCGTGATCGCCGGCATCGCATTCGCGGCGCTGATCTCGGTCGCGCTTCCGGTGTCGGCGATCTACCTGCTGGTGGGCGACCTGCTGGGCTTCTACTTCACGAGCAACACCTTCGGGGCGCCCGGCGCCGGCGACGGCGGCGACCGGCGAACCGTGTTCAATCCCCGGTTCATCCTGCCGGGGCTCGGGTTCAACAACGACGAGCTCAACCCGCGCACGCAGGCGTTGCTCGACGACGGCCGCTCCGACGAGTGGACCAAGGCGCTTCTCGTGCCGCGCAGCCCCGACGACGACGGGTGGCGGGCCCGGTTCGACGCCCGAACGGCCGATGTCTGGGGCACGGTCGCGGCCGAGGGCGTCGCCGGTGACGACGAACGACTTCGCCAGGCGTTCCGGCTCGCGGGTCTGCACCGCGATCGCACGCTCGCGCACGACGTCGCCCGCACCGAGGCCCTGCTCGCCAAGCACGTGCTCAGCATCCGCATCGTCGTCCTGCGCTACAGCAAGGCGCTCCTCCTGCTGATCGCCACGACGGTGGCCACGTTGGCGGCGTCGGGCGTCGTCGAGCAGGCGCTGCACGCCGACCCGACCAACGGGCACTTCGCCGACGGCTTCCCCTACCGGTACTCGTTCCTCGTCGCGCTGATCTACGTCGTGTGGGCGCCGGTCGCGGCGCGGAGCGTGACCGCCCCGCTGCGCATCATCCAGCGACACACCCCCGGCGTCGGACGCCACGCCGACGTGTACCTCGACAAGGTGCTCACCCGTTTCGAATCGGCGACGGTGCTGCTCACCCTGCTGGTGCTCCTCGGCGCGGCCGCGGCGTTGATCACCGCCGGTCAGCTCGCCGGCGGTGGCGGAGGTCTGGCTGCCGGCATCGCACTGGCGGCGGCGGGCATCGTGCTCTGGGTGCTCGCGCTGGCCGACTACACGGCCGGCCCCCGCCAGACCGCAGCGGCGCTCAGCTCGCTGCTGCGTGGACGAGCGGAATGACGACGACCTCGCACGCCGCGCGGTGCACGACGTGCTGGCTCACCGAGCCGAGGAGCATGCCCTGGAACCCGCCGAGGCCCCTCGCCCCCACGACCACGAGGTCGGCGTCCTTCGCGACGTCGAGGATCGTGTCCGCGATCGAGCCGCCCATGCGCACGATCGGGGTCGGCGCCTCGGTCAGGCCGGTGGTGTCGGCGGCGCCGAGCATGTCGTCGAGCATCGCCCGGCCGGATTCCTCGAGCGCCTCGAAGTCGAGCGGCGGGACGTAGGGATAGCCGTAGTACGGCGGCGTCGAGCAGCAGTGCACGACGTCGAGCGCCGCGCCACGGGCTCGCGCCTCGTCGAGCGCCCAGTCGAGCGCGCTGCGCGACGTGTCGGATCCGTCGACGGCGACCACGACCCGACCCCGCCGGGTGTGCGTCCCCTCGGCCGTCTTCACGACGGCGACCGGACAGGTGGCGTGGTGGAGCACCTGCTGGCTGACCGACCCGACGACGAGCCCGCGGAATCCGCCGAGACCGCGCGCCCCCACGACCAACAGCGCAGCGTGGCCGGCCAGGTCGAGGAGGCCGTGGGCAGCGCGGTCCATGACGACGACCTTGTCGACCCCGGCCGCCGCAGCTGCGCCGACCGCTCGCTCGACGTAGACCGCGAGCGCCTCGGTCGCGTCGGCCTCCGAGTACTCGGGGTCGAAGTCCTCGACCCCCTCGAGCACCTGGTGCTGCTCCAGATAGGTCCACGCGAGGACGGCGGTCACCGGCCAGCCGCGCAGCGCTCCTTCGGCGACGGCCCAACGCAGCGCGTCGGCCGCCGACGCCGATTCGTCCATTCCGACCACGATTCGTTCCATGACACGAGTGTCCCCAGCCGATCGTCGGCCGACCAGAGCACTTCGTCACTCGACGGCGGTCAGCAGGTCACGCGCTCCTCGGTCGGCTCGCCGGGCATCTCCTGGGCGATCGGGCCCGGCAGACGCTCCTCGATGGGGAGCGTCCGCTGCCCGCCTTGGAGAACCGCCGACAGCGACGGGCTCACCGCCGCGGAGATCCGTCGGGCGTCGTCTGCCGAGGGCGCCTCGACGCCGATGCGAACCACCGACCCTCCGGGCGGGCGG
>JAXLRH010000007.1:0-223614 GCA_046331245.1 Acidimicrobiales bacterium
GGAGGGCGTGGACGAGCTTGAAGACGACGAGGCGCCCGGCGAGCAGCAGCGGCACGGTGACCAGCAGCAGCGGCAGCAGCACGTTCTTCGAGATGCTGTCGAACCACCACACCAGCGCGCTGGCGATCATCGGCGACAACGCGAGACGGATGAAGATCGGGCCGATCAGCTCACTCGGACGCGAGACCAGCCGGCCCTTGCGGTGCGTCGGCACCAGCAGCGCGACGGCGATGACGGTGTAGACGAAGACGAGCCGCTTGATGCCGTTGCCGGCATCGGAATAGAGCGTCCACACGAGCGGGACGCCCGCGATGATGAGCGTGTCGAGGCCGATGCCGAAGAGCATGAGCAGGGCGCCGATGCCCCGTCGCTGCTCCTGGGTCGCCATCTGATCGTGGTCGGGCGCACCCACCTTCGCCGGCACGATCGCCAACTCCGGTCGCGACACGACGGCGCCGACGCTCTGGTCCCCATCGTCCTCGCTGCCAACCGCAGTGACCCGCAACATCCACCAGCTCCTGATTTCCCAGCGCCCGGAGGCTGTCGCAGAACCGCTGCACACGCCCCACCGACCGCACCCCAGTACCGCTGAAGCTAAGCACGTCGCCTGACCTAACTCAAGGGTTCATCCACGAAATGAACGGCGTTCACGCCACCGTTCCGCCAGGCGTCGCAACGATGTCACGCAGCGTTCCCGCTGCCGCCTCGTCTACTTCCGCAACACCACCGCGCCGACCGGATTCGTCGTGTTCGACCGCAGCGCGTTGCCGGTGAAGCGGGCGTCGCGGATCGACGTGCCGCCCTCGGTGACGACGACGATCGTGGCATCGGCCATCGACAGCAGCTGCGTGACCGGCACGGGCCCCGGCACCTGGGGCCCGTCGACCACGACCACGTACTTGCCCGACATGGCGCCCAGCACCTGGTGCAGGTTCGAGCGCATGCGCAGCAGGCTGCCGCCGCGGTTGATGCCGGCCGGCATCACGCGGATCATGCCCGACGGCGGCACCATGCCGTCGAGGATCTGCGGCGTGTGCCCGTTCTCGAGGCGGAGCAGCGTCTGGTCGACGCGGAGCTCCCCGGTGAGGCACTCGGCGAGCCCCGGCTCGTCCATCGCGCCGATGAGCTTGGTGAGCGAGCCGTTCTCGAGGTCGGCGTCGATGAGCGCGACCGGCTGATCGAAGTTGCGCGCGATCGCGCAGCCCAGCGCCAGCACGAGCTTCGAGCGCTCGAGGTCGGACTCGGGACCCACCACGACCAGGCGGTGGATCGGACCGGACGCGCCGAGGCGCTCGATGGCCGACAGCATGCCCAGCACGGCGTCCTGCGGGTTGGTGCTGCGCCCGTCGCCCACGGCCTGGATGCGTGCGAGCACCGGCAGGTCGAGGGCGTCGCCCACGTCGCGGGCGGAGCTGATGACCGGCTGGCGGTACTGACGGAAGGCCGCCACCACGAAGGAGATGAGGAAGGCGATGCCGGCGCCGCTCAGCAGGCCGACCCACCAGGGCACGAACTCCTGCTCGCGGATCGGGCGGCTGAACAGCTCCTGCACGATCGGGCCGGGGATGCGGTCCTCGATGGGGAGGTTTCGCTGACCGCTCTGGATGATGTCGGTGAGCGTGGGCACCACGGCGGCCGACACCGTGTTCGCCACGCGGATGTCGGTCCAGCGCACCGACACCTTGATGGTCGCGGCGGCCGGCGGGCGCGTGGCCTCGATCATCGACTTGATGGTCTCGGCGGGCAGCTTGAGGCCGGTGCGAGCCTTGATCTCGGCGGCAAAGCCCTTGTCCGCCATGATCTCCTCGAACGCCCGGACCAGGGTGTCGTTGTCGTTCGGGTTCTGCCCCGACATGATCAGGAGCGACCGCGACACCACGTACTGCTTCGGCAGGAAGAACGTCGCCGTCAGGGCGAGCAGACCGGTCACGAGAGTGACGGCACCGATGGCCATCCAGGTCCTGCGGCTGAATCGGAAGCTGATCGAGTTCTTCTCCTCGACCAAGGTTGGATCCGGCAGCGTTGCCAGCGTCCCAACGTCACTCATGTTCGTTCCCATCGGCTCGCAAGGAATCCCACCCCGCCCCACGGCGGGGCGCACTGCGGTTTCAAGGGTACCGGCGCCCGACACGGAGTGGAAGCCACGCACGCGTGAAGAAACGGTGCAGACCCCCGGTCACCCGTCAGTTCGCATGACCACGAGCCCCTCGCTAAAGTGCCCTCCGCCATGGGTTCATTGATCAAGAAACGTCGGAAGCGGATGCGCAAGAAGAAGCACCGCAAGTTGCTGCGCCGCACCCGTCACCAACGCAGGGCCCGCGGCAAGTAACCGCCGGTCCCGGCGGCGTCACACCCCGGCTGCCTCCGCAGCCCGTTCGTTGGCGCCACCGACCGTGTGCACCACACGCCGGCCGTCGCCGGGGAACGCTCCCTCGACGAACCACGTCGAGCCACTTCCCGCGAGCCGCGGCGTGAGTCCCGTGGCCTTCGCCAGCTCGTCGCGCCACCCGGCCATCGCCGGGTAGGCCGCCAGCGCCGCGTCCACGAGATCGTTCGGCTCGACCGCGTCGGGGCCCGCCGTGGGACCGCCCATCGCGTCCCACTGCCGGTACACCACCGGGGTGGAGCAGTGGATCGGCGGTGTGAGCAGGGTGAAGGTGCGCGGCTCGACGGGGAGGGGCTCGAGGATCTCGCCGATCCCCCGCACCCGGGCACGCCCTCCGACGAGGCAGAACGCGACGTCGGCGCCGATCCGTGCGGCCGCCTCGACGTCGGTGAACCCGGCCCACTGGAGGATCGCCGCGGCATCGCCGCTCCCCCCGCCCAGACCGGCGCCCGCGGGGATCTGCTTGTCGACCACCACCCGGGCCTCGCGGCCCGCCAGGCGGAGGGCCGCGCTCACGAGGTCGGTGCCGTCGGTCTCGCCACGCATCGACCCGGCCGCCGGACCGTCCATCACCACGCCGTGGCCGTCGGTGACGACCAGCGTGTCGTAGAGGTCGACCGACACCATCTCGGCGTCGATCAGGTGCATGCCGTCGTCGCGCAGGCCGGTGAGCCGCAACGAGACGGTGAGCTTTGCCGGGGCGAGCAGCGTGACCATCGCCGTCACCCTACCGAGCGACTCCCCCGGTCACTCCCGGGTCACCCTGCTGCACGGCCTCGGCGAGGCGACACCACGCCGCGATGTCGAGCTCCTCGGCGCGGCGCGTGCCGTCGATGCCGGCCGTCTCGAACTGGGCCTCGGTCACGCGACCCTCCAGCGCACGGCGCAGCATCTTCCGGCGCTGGCCGAAGCCGGCGCGCACCAGGTCGAACAGGACGTCCTCGTCGACGTCGGCCGCCGGCGCCGCGTCACGCCACACCTCGACCAGCGCCGAGGTCACCTTCGGCTGGGGGTGGAATACCTCGGCCCCGACCATGCCCACGAGGCGCGCGCCGCCGTGGAACCCGACCTTCACCGACGGGATGCCGTACGCCTTAGAGCCCGGCCCCGCGGCCAGCCGCTCGCCCACCTCGCGCTGCACCATCACGAGCATGCGGCGCACCGATGGCACCTCGTCGAGCAGACGCAGCACGACCGGGGTGGCGACGTTGTAGGGCAGGTTGGCCACCACGGTCCAGGAGTCATCCCCCACGATCGGGGCCCAGTCGACCGTGAGCGCGTCGGCCGGCACGATGCGGGCACGACCGCCGGTGACCTCGGTGAGCGGAGCGATGAGCCGCTGGTCGATCTCGACGGCCGTGACGTCGGCGCCCGCCTCGAGCAGGCCCAACGTGAGCGAGCCGAGCCCCGGTCCGATCTCGATCACCTTGTCGCCCGGGCCGACGCCCGCGAGCCGGACGATCTTCCGGATCGTGTTCTGGTCGACCACGAAGTTCTGGCCGAGCGTCCGGTGCGGCTCCAACCCGAACCGCTCCATCAGCTCCAGCAGCGTGGTGCGGGTGAGCAGCGACGGGGTCGGGCCCTCCGGCGGGGTGTCGGCGTCAGGCACCGGGCACGGCCGGGGCCGCCACCGCGGCGGGCGGCGCGGTGGCGGGCGGAGCGGTCTCGGGCGGGGCGGTCGCCGGCGGCTGGGTGGCGGGCGGCTGGGTGGCGGGCGGCTGCGTGGCCGGGGGCTGCGTGGTGCGTGGCGCCTTGACGGTCGTGGTGGTCGACGTCGCCTTCTTGATCGAGGTGGTCGCCGACGGCGCGGTGGTGGGCGGCGGGACGGTGGTGATGGCGCTGGACTCGCGGTTGATGCGGCTCTGCGTCTGCTCGTCGGTCTCGCTGTAGCGACTCGTGCCCTTGGCCATCCAGCGCGGGTCGAGGCGCACGGTGACCGGCGGCGCCTTCCCGTCGGCGCCGACGACGGTCGTCGTGCTCGCTGCGGCCGTCGAGCCGGGAGCCGCCGACGTCTTCGGCGCCGTCGTGGTGGGCGAGCTGGTGCTGACCGTGTCGGAGTCCTTCAACATGTCGCGGATCACGAACGGCACGACCACCACGGTCGCGATCGCTACAGCGATGAGCGGGCCGCGACGGCGCGGCGGCGGGGCGGGGCGGCCGAGCGGGATCACGCCGCGCCGAGCCGGTAGAAGGAGCGCGCGGTCGCCGAGGTGGCTGCAGCGACGGCAGCAGCGTCGACGCCACGGACCTCGGCCACGGCGGAGCCCACGACGGCGACCAGCGCCGGCCGGTTGGGCCTTCCCCGGTGCGGGACCGGCGCCAGGTACGGGGCGTCGGTCTCGACCATCATCCGGTCGAGGGGACAGAGCTCCGCGGCCTCACGCAGCTCCGGCGCCGACGGGAACGTCACGATGCCGCTGAACGAGAGCAACGCCCCGATCTCGAGGCACCGCTCCGCCTCCTTCGGCCCACCGGTGAAGCAGTGGAACACCGTGCGCGCCGGCACCGACTCCGCCGCCAGGATCTCGAAGGTCTCGTCCCACGCCTCGCGGGTGTGGATCACCAGCGCCAGGTCGAGCTCGTGCGCCAACGCGATCTGCGCGGCGAACACGGCGCGCTGCTCGCCGCGGCTGGAGTGGTTGTAGTGGTAGTCGAGCCCGCACTCGCCGATGGCGACGACCTCGGGCGCGGCGGCGGCCTCACGCAACCCGTCGAGACCACTCGACGCGTCGTGCGGGTGGACGCCGGCGGTCGCCCACACGCCGGCATTCGCGCGGGCGACCTCGATCGCCGCCAACGACCCGGCCACGTCGCATCCCACGTTGATCAGCGCGTCGACGCCACCGTCGGCCGCCTCGGTGACGAGCTGCGCCGCCAACGCCGGGTCGGTCGCCGGCAGATGACAGTGGTTGTCGATCCACATATCGAACAGCCTCGCTCAGATCTCGGCGCCAGGGAAAGCCGCGGTCGTAGGGTGGCGGCGTGCAGGTGACCTCGACCGACACCGACGCCGTCTCGCTCCGGGCGATTCCCAAAGTGCTGCTGCACGACCACTTCGACGGCGGTCTCCGCCCCGCCACGGTCGTCGAGCTCGCACGCGAGCAGGGCTACCGGGGCCTGCCCACCTACGACCCCGACGACCTCGCCACGTGGTTCCACCGGGGGGCCGACCGCCGCTCGCTCGAGCTGTACCTCGAGACCTTCGTGCACACGGTCGCCGTGCTGCGCACGCCCGAGGCCATCGAACGCGTCGCCGCGGAGTGCGCCGAGGACCTCGCCGCGGACGGCGTCGTGTACGCCGAATCACGCCTCGCACCCGGCGAGATCGTCGACGCCGGCTCCTCCATGACCATGGACCACGTGATCGCCGCCATGGCACGCGGGTTCGCCGCCGCGCCGGCCCTCGGGCTCGAGGTCCGCCTCATCGTGTGTGCCATGCGCAACCGGCCCGACTCGACGTCGGTGGCCGAGGCCGCCGTGCGCGGGCGTGACCTCGGCGTGGTGGGCTTCGACATCGCCGGCCCCGAGGCCGGGTACCCGCCGAGCGAGCACCGCGACGCCTTCGACATCGCACGCGCCGGCCACCTCGGCATCACGATCCACGCCGGCGAGGCGGCCGGCGTCGGGTCGATCCGCGAGGCGATGGTGGAGTGCGGCGCCAACCGCCTCGGGCACGGCGTGCACGTCATCGACGAGGTCGGCGTCGACGATGACGGAGAGGTCGTGCTCGGCCCGGTCGCGACGATGGTGCACGAGACCGGCATCTGCCTCGAGCTGTGCCCGACCTCGAACGTGCACACCAGCGCCGCGGGGGTCACCTCGCTCGCCGACCACCCGATCGACCGCCTCGCCGAGGCCGGCTTCGCCGTGACCGTGAACACCGACAACCGTCTCATGAGCGACGTCTCGGTCCTCGACGAGTACGCCGGCCTGGCGACGACGTTCGGGTGGGGCGCCGCCGAGTTCGACGCCGCCAACCGCACGGCGCTCGACGCCGCGTTCTGCGACGAGGCGACGCGCTCGCGCCTGGCGCGGGTCTACTGGCCCTGAACCCCCGGCGGCGGGTCAGAGCCGGGCAGGGTGCCAGACGGTCTTGATCTCGAGGAACTCGCCGGCGGTGCGCGGCGAGCGGGCCCCGTCGGTGCGGGCGACGCGCTTGAGGTTGTCGGCGGACCGCACCGTGAGGTCGGTCGCGAGCTCGGCGTCGCCGACGCCGGAGATGTCGAGGGCGTCGACGTCGCGGTGATCGGCCAGCCACGGCGCGAGCTCGGACACCGGCCCCACCAGGAGGTTCGCCACCCCACCGGGGAGGTCCGACGTCGCCAGCACCTCGCCGAACGTGAGGGCAGCGAACGGCGAGGCCTCCGACGCGAGCACGACGGCGGTGTTGCCGCCGCACAGCACCGGCGCCAGCAGCTCGCACAGGCCGAGCAGCGGGCGGTCGTCGGGGGCGATCACACCGACGACGCCGGTGGGTTCGGGTGTCGACAGGTTGAGGAAGGGCCCGGCGACCGGGTTCACCCCGCCGAGCACCTGCGCGAGCTTGTCGGTCCAGCCGGCCCAGTACACCCAGGTGTCCACGGCGGCGTCGACCTCGGCGACGGCGTCGTCGGTGGCCGACCCGCCGTTCTCGAGCTCGACCACGAACTGCTCGCGCCGGCCGTCGAGCATCTCGGCCACGCGGTACAGGATCTGACCGCGCAGATAGGCGGTGGCCGCACCCCAGCCCGGTTGCGCGCCGCGGGCCTTGACCACGGCACCGCGCAGGTCCTTGCGCGAGGCCTGCGCCACGCGAACGGTGCCGCCGTCGGAGCCGGCCACCGGATAGACGCGGCCCGACTCGGACCGGATGAACGCTCCGCCGCTGTAGAGCTTGTACGTCTTCGGCGCCCCGAGATCGGTCACGAGCGCGCTCCTGTCAGGTCGAGGTAGGCCTCGAGGCCGTGCCGGCCACCCTCGCGGCCGAAGCCGGACTCGCGCATGCCGCCGAACGGGCTCGTCGGGTCGAACTGGTTGTAGGTGTTCGCCCACACCACGCCGGCGCGCAGTCGCTGCGCCATCCAGAGGATGCGGGCGCCGTTCTCGGTCCACACGCCGGCTGCGAGGCCGTACGGCGTCGCGTTGGCCTTGGCCACCGCCTCGTCGGGCGTGCGGAACGTCATCACCGCGAGCACCGGGCCGAAGATCTCCTCCGTCGCGACCCGGCTCGACGTGTCGACGCCGGTGAGGATCGTGGGCGGGAAGAACCAGCCGCGCTCGGGCAGCGCGCACGTCGACTGCACGATCTCCGCACCCTCGTCGACGCCGGCCGCACACAGCTCGACGATGCGGTCGAGCTGCTCACGGCTGTTGATCGCGCCGATGTCGGTGTTCTTGTCGAGCGGGTCGCCCACCCGCAGCAGCTGCATCCGACGGCCGAGCCGCTCGAGGAACTCCTCCGCGATCGACTCCTGCACGAGCAGCCGGCTGCCGGCGCAGCACACGTGGCCCTGGTTGAACCAGATGCCCCGCACGACGCCCTCGACCGCCTGGTCGAGCGGGGCGTCGTCGAACACCACGTGCGCCGACTTCCCGCCGAGCTCCAGCGTGACGCGGGCGCCGGTCGCCGCCGTCGCACGGCGAATGGAACGGCCCACCTCGGTGGAGCCCGTGAACGCGACCTTGTCGACGCCGGCATGCCCGCTCAGCGCCGCGCCGGTGGCGCCCGCTCCGGTGACGATGTTGACCACGCCCGGCGGCAGGTCGGCCTCGGCCAGCACCTCGGCGAGCAGCAGCGCGGTGAGGGGCGTGGTCTCCGCCGGCTTCAGCACGACGGTGTTGCCGCACGCGAGCGCCGGCGCGATCTTCCACGACGCCATCAGCAGCGGGAAGTTCCACGGGATGATCTGCGCGGCCACACCGAGCGGCGCCGGCGCAGCGCCCGCGCCGACGGCCCACTCCAACTTGTCGGCCCAGCCCGCGTAATGGAAGAAGTGCGCCGCGGCCAACG
Source organism: Acidimicrobiales bacterium (assembly GCA_046331245.1). Classification (GTDB taxonomy): domain Bacteria; phylum Actinomycetota; class Acidimicrobiia; order Acidimicrobiales; family Microtrichaceae; genus SSF14. The sequence continues at coordinate 8,376 of JAXLRH010000007.1, forward strand.
GCACGTCGACGTCGCGCGACTCCCGGATCGGCTTGCCGCCGTCGATCGACTCCAACACCGCGAACTCGCGTGCCCGCTCCTGGATGAGGCGGGCGATGCGGAACAGGTAGCGGCCGCGCGCCGCCGGCTCGAGCGAGCGCCAGTAGGTGTCGTACGCGCTGCGGGCAGCCGCGACGGCGCGGTCGACGTCGGCGGTCGATGCCTCGGCCACCTGCGACAGCTCCTCGCCGGTGGCCGGCTCGATGCTCGAGAACGTGGCCCCGTCCGCAGCAGGGGTCCACTCGCCACCGATCCACAGGTCGTGCTGCGGAGCGATGGTCACGATGGAACGCGACTCGGGCGCCGGTGCGTAGTCGGCGAACGTGCCGGCCGCGGGAAGCGGGACCGAGCCACCCATGGGTGACGGGGACGGGACGTCGGGAACGGTCATCGGCGAACGATCATGGTGGGCCTGTCAGTCGACGGGGAGATCGGAGGGACGGGAGTAGCGGCCGGTGGTGTGGAACCGACGCTGGAGGAGCACGTCGTTGAGGAGGCCCGACGCGCCGAACCGGAACCAGTCGGGGTGCAGCCAGCCGGAGCCGAGCGTCTCGTTGACGATCACGAGGTAGTGCGCGGCCTGCTTCGTGGTGCGGATCCCGCCGGCCAGCTTCAGGCCGACGGGCCGGCCGGTCTGCTGGGTGAAGTCGCGGATGGCCTCGGCCATGCACAGGGCGAGCGGCGGCGTGGCGGACACGCCGATCTTGCCCGTGGAGGTCTTGATGACGTCCGAGCCGGCGGCCATGGCCAGCATCGAGGCCTTCCGGACCGCGTCGAACCCGCCGAGCTCGCCCACCTCGAGGATCGTCTTGAGGTGCGCGTCACCGCACGCCGACTTCGCCGCCGCGATCTCGTCGTAGCACTCGCCCAACCGACCCGAGAGGAACTTCCCGCGGTCGATGACGATGTCGATCTCGTCGGCGCCGTCGGCGACGGCGCGGCGGATGTCGTCGAGGCGGTTCGCGAGCGAGCTCTGCCCCGACGGGAAGGCGCCGGCGACCGACGCCACCTTGACCGACGAGTTCGCGGTGGCCTCCACGGCGACCGACACGAGCGACGGGTACACGCACACCGCGGCCACCGGCGGGCACGTCGGATCCTGCGGGTCGGGGTGCATCGCACGGCCGCACAGGCCACGCACGCGACCGGGCGTGTCCGCCCCTTCGAGCGTCGTCAGGTCCATGCACCGGACCGTCAACTCGAGCGCGGCGAGCTGTGCCGCCCCCTTGATGGAGCGGGTGCCGAGCTCGGCCGCACGCGACTCGAGCGCGTACCCGTCCACGGCGCCGACGCGGATCTGCGACAGGCGCACCGCACCCGCGGGGGCCGTCGCCCCCGTGAGGGACGCGGCGCCCACCACGGTCGAGGTCGCCGGCACATCCATACGGCCAGTATGGCCCTGTCAGTCCGCCGACGCGCTCGCGACGATGCCGGCGACGAGCGACATCAGGCGGTCGGCGGACGCCCGACCGGCGTCGAGCACGTCGGCGTGGCTCAGCTCCTGTCCCATGCCCGCCGCCAGGTTCGTGACGAGCGAGACCCCGGCCACCTCGGCGCCGAGGTGGCGGGCGGCGATCGCCTCCAGCACCGTCGACATGCCCACGAGATCGGCGCCGAGCGTGCGGAGCATGCGGATCTCGGCCGGCGTCTCGTAGCTCCCGCCGAGCATGCCGGCGTACACGCCCTCGGGCAGCGTCGGGTCGACCGCTCGCGCCGCCTCGCGGAGGCGACGGCTGTAGATCTCGGTCAGGTCGCAGAAGCGCCCGGGGTAGCCCGCCGGCGGCTCGTCGCCGCACATCGGGTTCGCGCCGGTCAGGTTGAGCTGGTCGCTCAGCAGCACCGGCTGCCCCACGCCCATCGACGGATCGAGCGAACCGCAGGCGTTGGTGAGCACGATCGTCGAGCACCCGGCGAGCACCGCCGCACGAACCGTGTGCACCACCGTGTCGACGGGGTGGCCCTCGTACAGATGGGAGCGGCCACCGAGCACGAGGGTCGCGACACCACCGACGTCCACGGCGCGGGCGACCCCGGAGTGCCCGGCCACCGTCGGCGCCGGCACGCCGGGCAGGTCGTGCAGTGCGATCTCGGTGCGGGTGTCACCGAGCCCCTCGGCGACACCGACCCACCCCGACCCCAGGACGACGGCGACGCGGAGGTCGTCGCCCAGGCGGGCGCGGATGGTCGTCGCGGCGGATGCCGCTCGTTCGTACGGGTTCGTCATCGCGCCAGTCTCGCGCCGCGGGATATTCCGCGGCGGGCCGGTGGTCGGGCCTGCCAGCATTCGTGCATGACGATCGAGATCCGCCCGACGTCGGCCGACGAGCTGAGGAGCGCTTCGGCGACGCTGCGCATCGCGCTCCTCGACGCGCCGCCGGACGACGAGGCCTGGGCCGCGACCGAGGCGAGCTGGACCGCGCAGCACTCCTATTCGGCGTGGGAGGGAGCGCAGTGCGTCGCGCACGTCTCCTACTTCGACGTCGACACCACCGTCCCGGGCGGTGCGTCGCTCCCGACCGCGGCGATCACCCGGGCGGGCGTCCTGCCCACCCACGTGCGGCGGGGCATCTTCACCGACCTCATGACGACGATGATCGACGCCGCCGTCGAGCGCGGGCTGCCGCTCGCATCGCTCCGCGCCAGCGAGGCGACCATCTACGAACGGTTCGGATTCGGCATGGCCGCCCACGGCGTGGGCGCCCGGATCGACCCGTCGCGCGCAACGCCGCTGCGCGGCGCGGCAACGGGCACCGTCGAGCTCGTCGCACCGACCGACGTGCTCGACACCGTGCGCGCCCTGTACGACCGGGCGGCGCGCCGCCCCGGTGTCATCACCCGACCGACGTGGCTGTGGGAGCGCTACTTCGAGAACGCGGTCCGCCCTCGAAGGAGGTGGTGGCGGTTCACCGCGACGCCGACGGCGAGCTCGATGGCTACATCCACTACGAGCTGTCGTGGAACGACGACCCGCTCGGCGTCGACACCGGCTCGGGTCACGTGCACGAGGTGTGGGCCGTCGACGCCGGCGCCGAACTCGCGCTGTGGGAGTACGTGCTGGGCATCGACCTCGTCCGCACGGTCCGCGTCGACGAGCTCGCGCCGGACAGCGTGCTCTTCGCCGCCGCCGCCGACCAGCGGGCGGTGCGACTCGTCACCCGCTGGGACGAGCAGTGGCTCCGCATCCTCGACGTCGACGCCGCGCTCACGGCGCGCACCTACGGCCCGGCGACGCCGGTCACGATCGCTGTCGCCGAACGCGACGGGACGACGCGCGGCACGTGGCGGGTCGCCGGCGAGGGCGCCGAGCGGAGCGACGGCGCGACCCCCGACGTGACCACCGACATCGCCGGCCTGAGCGCCGCATACCTCGGCTCGACCAGCTGGTGGGAGCTCGTCGCCACCGGTCGGGCGACGGCGACGGGGCCGGCGGCGATCGTGGGCGCCGACGCGCTGTTCGCGAGCCGACCCCTCGCGTTCTGCGGCAGCTTCTTCTGACAGGATCCCTGTCGTGACAACTCGAGAATCGTGGGTGGGCTTCGACGCGGACGACACCCTGTGGCACAACGAGTCGTACTTCGTGCAGTCGTACGACCTGTTCGCCGAGATCGCCGCGCCCTATCTCTCCCATGCGTCCGATCCGGTGCAGGCCGCCCACGACCTCCTGATCGCCACCGAGGGCGCCAACATCCCGGCGTTCGGGTACGGCATCAAGGGCGCCACGATCTCCATGATCGAGGCCGCGATCACCGCGTCGGACGGCACGGTGCCGGCGCAGCAGCTCCTGCGCCTCGTCGAGCGGGCGAAGGCCATGATGCGCCACCCCGTCGAGTTCCTCCCCGGCGCGGTCGACGCGCTCGAGGCCGTCTCACATCACCGCCTCGTGCTGCTCACCAAGGGCGACCTCAAGGACCAGCACCGCAAGATCGACGCGTCCGAGCTCGGCGAGCGCTTCGACGCGGTCGAGATCCTGCACGAGAAGGATCCGTCGACATACGCCGCAGTGTTCTCGCGGCACGGCATCGACCCCGAGCGGTTCGTGATGGTGGGCAACTCGCTGAAGTCGGACGTGCTGCCGATCCTCGAGCTCGGCGGCTGGGCCATCCACGTGCCCTACGAGACCACCTGGGCCATCGAGCACGCCGAGGAGCCCACCGACGAGCCACGGTTCCGGTTCGCCGCGTCGATCGCCGACGTGCCCGCCATCATCGAGGAGTGCCTCACATGATCATCGAACGATCCACTCACGGCGACGTCGTGGTGCTCACCTGGAACGACGGCGAGAACCGCTACCGCGGTGACAGCGTCGCCGCGTGGCACGCCGCGCTCGACGACGTCGAGGCGACCGAGGGCCCGGTCGCCCTCGTCGTCACGGGCACCGGCAAGTTCTTCTCCAACGGCCTCGACCTCGACTGGATGAACGCGAACCGCGACGAGACGCAGGAGATGCTCGGCGGAGTCCATCGACTCCTCGGCCGCATCATGCTGCTCGACTGCTACTCGGTCGCCGCCGTGAACGGCCACGCGTTCGCCGGTGGCGCCATGCTCACCTGCGGCTTCGACGAGCGGGTCATGCGCGACGACCGCGGCTACTGGTGCCTCCCCGAGGTCGACCTCGGCCTGCCGCTCACGCCGGCGATGTACGCGGCCGTCGCCGCGCACCTCCCGCCGCCGACGCTGCACGAGTCGATCATCACCGGCCGCCGCTACGACGCGGCCGAGGCGCTCGCCGCCGGCATCGTCGAGCACACCGCCCCAGAGGCCGACGTGTTGGGCCTCGCGATCGAACGGGCGCAGGCGATGGCGTCGAAGAACCGCTCGGTGATCGCGGTCCACAAGCGACAGATGTACGGCGCTGCCGCCGACCTCTGCCTCGCGAGCGTCTGAGCGCTACGAACGCCGGTCAGCGGGTGCCGTAGAGCCGGTCGCCGGCGTCGCCGACGCCGGGGAGGATGTACCCCTTGTCGTTGAGCTGATCGTCGAGCGCGGCGAGGAAGATCGGCACGTCGGGGTGGGCGGCCTGCACGAACGCGACCCCTTCGGGGGCACCGAACAGCGAGAGGAGACGCAGGCGCGTGACGCCGTTGCGCTTCAACACGTCGATCGCGTGCACGACCGACCCGCCGGTCGCCAGCATCGGGTCGACCACCAGCACCTCACGGCGGGCGATCTCGGTGGGCAGCTTCACGAGGTACTCGTGGGGCTGGAGCGTCTCGTGGTCGCGGTACAGGCCGATGTGGCCGACCATGGCCTCGGGCACCAGCTGCACCATCGCCTCCACCATCGCGAGACCGGCGCGCAGCACGCCGACGATCGCCGGAGCGACGTCGCCCAGCACCTGCGCCGGCGCCTCGGCGAGCGGCGTCTGCACCGTCGTGGCCACCGTCGGGAGGTCGCGCAGCGCCTCGTAGCCGGCGAGCAGCGACACCTCGTGCACCAGCCGACGGAACTCGTCGGGCTTCGTGGTGCGATCGCGGAGCCGCGCGATCTTGTCGTGGATCAACGGGTGATCGACGACCACGAGCGAGCTCATCAGAGGCCCTTCGCGATCGTGCTCAACTGCACCTCGGGGCGTGGCCCGACGTGGGCGATGATCTCCGCTGCGCCGATCGAACCGAGCGCGCCGCACGTCGCCAGGTCGTAGCCACGGGCGAGGCCGTAGAGGAACCCGGCGGCGTACAGGTCGCCGGCTCCGGTGGAGTCGACCACCTCCTGCACCGGCACGACGGCGATGTCGGTCCGCTCGCCGCGTCGCAGCACCACCGAGCCGTGCTCGCTGCGCGTGACGACCGCGAGCGGCACGTCGCCCGCGACCGCCTTGATCGCGACCTCGACGTCGTCGACCTCGTAGAGCGAGCACAGCTCGGCCTCGTTGGCGAACAGCAGGTCGACGTGGCCGGCGAGCAGGTCGCGGAAGTCGTCGCGATGGCGGTCGACGCAGAACGAGTCGCTGAGCGTGATGGACACGGTGCGATTGGCCTGGTGCGCCACCTCGGCGGCGAACCGGAACGCCTCCTGCGCCGGCGGCCGGTCGAACAGGTAGCCCTCGAGGTAGAGGATGCCGCCACTCCGCACGGCGTCGGGATCGACGTCGTCGGGCCCGAACAGCTCGGCTGCGCCGAGGTACGTGTTCATCGTGCGTTGCCCGTCGGGCGTCACGAGCACGAGACAGCAGCCGGTGGCGGGACCCTCGGTGGCGAGGCTGTTGGAGTAGCCGACGCCGGCGGCGCGGATGTCGTGGGCGAACACCTCGCCGAGCTGGTCGTTCCGCACGCGGCCCAGGTAGTGGGCCGTGCCCCCGAAGGACGTCACCCCCACCGTCGTGTTGGCGACCGAGCCGCCACTCGTCTCCACGCCGACGCCCATGGACGCGTAGAGGGCGGAACGACGGTCGTCGTCGATGAGGTTCATCGAACCGGGCACGAGGCCCTGCGACGCGATGAACTCGGGGTGCTCGTGGCTGATGACGTCGACGAGGGCGTTGCCGATGCCGACGACGTCGATGGTGGGGTCGGTCATGGCCGCAACCGTAGGCCGCGCACCCCCGTCACGACAGATTCGCGCAGGCACCCGACGCGAGGCACGGCTGGTAGACAAGACTGCACTCATCAGACCGGCCGGCCGATCGGCCGGCCGACCGCGAGGCCCGAGGAGGCACCCTGTGAAGCACACCAGAAGACTGATACCGCTCGTCGCTCTCGTCTCGGCCCTCAGCCTGCTCGGCGCCGCCTGCGGCGACGACAAGACCGACAACGCCTCCACGACTGCGGCCGGCAAGTCCGACATCAAGGTCGGTCTGGCGTACGACCTCGGCGGGCGCGGCGACAAGTCGTTCAACGACGCCGCCGCCAAGGGCCTCGACGACGCGAAGAAGGAGCTCGGCGTCACCGCCAAGGAGCTCTCGCCGTCGAAGGACGAGGACCGCGAGGCCAACCTGAAGCTCCTCGCCGAGGGCGGGTACAACCCGATCATCGGCGTCGGCTTCGCCTACGCCGACAGCATCAAGCTCGTCGCGGCGGCCAACCCGAAGGTCACCTTCGGCACGATCGACACGGTCGTCGACCTTCCCAACGTCCGCAACAACGTGTTCGCCGAGAACGAGGGCTCGTTCCTCGTCGGCGCGGCAGCGGGCCTGAAGACCAAGAGCAACAAGGTGGGCTTCATCGGCGGCGTGCAGACCGAGCTGATCAAGAAGTTCGAGGCGGGCTTCGTGGCCGGCGTGAAGGAGACCAACCCGACGGCCACCGTCGACGTGAAGTACATCACCCCCGACGGTGATTTCTCCGGCTTCAACGCTCCCGACAAGGCCAAGGAGATCGCCGGCGCCATGTACGACGGCGGCGCCGACGTGATCTTCCACGCCGCCGGCGGCTCCGGCACCGGCCTGTTCGACGCGGCGGTCGCCGCGGGCGACGGCAAGTGGGCGATCGGTGTCGACTCCGACCAGTACCTGGGCGCCACCGCCGACCAGCAGAAGCACATCCTCACGTCCATGCTGAAGCGAGTCGACGTCGCGGTGAAGAACTCCATCAAGGCGTTCGCCGACGGCGACACCAAGGGCACCACGGTGACCCTCGACCTCAAGGCCGACGGCGTCGGGTACGCCACCTCCGGTGGCTACGTGAAGGACATCGCGAGCCAGCTCGACGCCCTGAAGGCGAAGATCATCGCCGGAGACATCAAGGTGCCGACCGCTCCCTGATCGACCCGACCCGATCGTCACGGGCGACGGGGGAACGGGCGGCATCCGCCCGCTCCCCCGTCGCCACGACGGCATGACAAGGAGCCCCGTGGTCGACAGTCCTCCAGCAGCGGTCGAGCTCGTCGGAATCTGGAAGCGGTTTCCCGGCGTCATCGCGAACCGCGACATCAACCTGCGGGTGGGCGCAGGCACCATCCACTCGCTCGTGGGTGAGAACGGCGCCGGCAAGTCGACGCTCATGAAGACCCTCTACGGGATGCACCGTCCCGACGAGGGCACGATCGCGATCAACGGCGAGACCGTGACGTTCCGGTCGCCGACCGACGCGATCGCCCACGGCGTCGGCATGGTGCACCAGCACTTCATGCTGGCCGACAACCTCGACGTCACCGAGAACATCATCCTCGGCGCCGAGCCGACCCGACGTGGGCGGGTCGACTACGCCGGAGCCCGCGCCCGCCTCACCGAGCTGAAGGACGCGTACGGCATCGAGCTCGACCTCGAGGCGACCGTCGAGCACCTCGGCGTCGGCGAACGCCAGCGGGTCGAGATCCTGAAGGTGCTGTTCCGGGGCGCACGCATCCTGATCCTCGACGAGCCCACCGCGGTGCTCGTGCCCCAGGAGGTCGACGAGCTCTTCGCCAACCTCCGCCACCTCGTCGCCGAGGGGGTGACCATCATCTTCATCAGCCACAAGCTGGACGAGGTGCTGGCGATCTCCGACGACATCACGGTCATCCGCGACGGCACGACCGTCGCCACCGTGAAACCCGCCGACGTCGACAAGCGTCGCCTCGGCGAGCTGATGGTCGGCAGCGAGCTGCCGCTCCCCGACACGCAGGAGTCCACCGTCACTCCCGTCGTCGAGCTGTCGGTGCGTGGGGTCGACGCGCCCGCCACCGACGACGACCGCATCGTGGTGAAGGGCGTGTCGTTCGACATCCACCAGGGCGAGATCGTGGGGATCGCCGGCGTGGAGGGCAACGGCCAGTTCGAGCTGGTCGAGGCGATCCTCGGGTTGCGTCCACTGCTGGCGGGAAGCGTCCTCCTCGGCTCCACCGATCTGGCGGGGATGGACGTCAAGGAACGCCACCACGCCGGCATCGGCTACATCCCCTTCGACCGCCACCGCGAGGCGCTGCTGCTCGGCGCGCCGCTGTGGGAGAACATGATCCTCGGCCACGACGACTCGCCGCGGTTCTCGCACGGGCTGTGGATCAGCGCGACGAGCGCGCAGGCCGAGTGCGACGAGGCGATCGCCCGGTTCGACGTGGCGACGCCCGGCAACGGCGTCCCCGCCTACGCGCTGTCGGGTGGCAACCAGCAGAAGTTGATCGTCGGTCGCGAGATGACGGCGGAGCCATCGCTGCTCATCGCCGCGCACCCCACCCGCGGCGTCGACGTCGGCGCACAGGCCGCGATCTGGGACGAGCTGCGCCGGGCGCGCGCCGCCGGCCTCGCCGTGCTGCTGATCTCCGCCGACCTCGACGAGCTCATCGGGCTCAGCGACCAGCTGCTCGTCATGTTCCGGGGTGAGATCACCGCCCGCCTCGACCCCGCCGACGCGACGCCCCAACAGCTCGGCATGTTCATGGCCGGCGAACGGCAGGAGGCCACGGCGTGAGCAAGCGGCGCGAACCCGACTGGGTGAACATCGGCATCAGCATCGCCTCGCCCATCGTGGCGCTGCTCATCGCGATGGGCATCACCTCGATCCTCATGCTGATCAGCGGGCTGCACCCGAGCGACGCGTTCGTCACCATCGGCCGGCGCGTCCAGGAGTCGACGGCGTGGATCGACGCGACGCAGCAGGCGATCCCGCTGTACATCTCGGCCATCGCCGTGGCGATCGGCTTCAAGATGAACCTGTTCAACATCGGCGTGGAGGGCCAGTACCGCGTGGCCATGCTCTCGACGGTGGCCATCGGCGGCGCGGTGCACCTCCCCGCGCCGCTGCACGTGACGTTCTGCATCGCGGTGGCGATGATCACCGGCTCACTGTGGTCGCTCATCCCCGCCGTGCTGAAGGTGTACCGGGGCGTGAGCGAGGTGATCTCGACGATCATGCTCAACTACATCGCCACCGGGCTCCTCGCGTTCCTCTTCTCCGAGGTGTTCGCCGAACGGAAGCCGGGCGACCTCAACCCCAAGTCGCGGATCCTCCCCACCTCGGCATGGATGCCGAACCTCATCGAGGACAACCTGCACAACGTCGGCGGGTTCATCTTCGTCGCCGCCCTCCTCGGCGCGGTGTTCTACCTCGTCGTGTGGAAGACCCGGTTCGGGTTCGAGCTGCGGGCCTCGGGCGCGAACCCCACGGCCGCGCGCACCGCCGGCATCAACCCGAAGACGATGATCCTGCGGGCGATGCTCCTGTCGGGCGCCGTCGCCGGCATGGTCGGCATGCCGCAGCTGCTCGGCGACAAGCACGCGTACAGCAGCGACCTCCAGCTCGGGCTGGGCTTCAGCGGCATCGCCGTCGCGCTCCTGGGGCGCAACAGCCCCGTGGGCATCGCCGTCGCGGCGATGACGTTCGGCTTCCTCGACTCTGCGGCCCGCTTCCTCGACCTCGAGTCGATCCCGAAGGAGATCGTCACGATCATGCAGGGCGTCCTCGTGCTGACGGTCGTGATCGTCTACGAGATCGCCCGTCGCACGAAGGAGCGGCGCACGCAGGAGCGGGCATCGCGAGCCCTGGACGCGGCGCTCGCCACTGCCGCCGACACCGCCGGAGCCGTCGCATGACCCTCAAGAAGGTCGGGCTCTACGCCCTCGTCGGCCTCGTCACCCTCTCGTTCGTTCGCGTGGTCAGCGGGGCCGACGGCCTCACGTCGGCCGGCACCATCGGCGCCGCGCTCCGCCTCGCCGTCCCCATCGGCATGGCCGGCCTCGGCGGCATCTACGCCGAGCGGGTGGGCGTGGTGAACATCGGCCTCGAGGGCATGATGATCCTCGGCACCTGGTTCGGCGCGTACGGCGCGTGGCAGTGGGGTCCGTGGCAGGGGCTCGCGCTCGGCATGGTCGGCGGCGCCATCGGTGGGCTCATGCACGCCGTCGCCACGGTGACGTTCAACGTCGACCACATCATCAGCGGCGTGTCGATCAACATCGTCGGCGCCGGCCTCGCGCGCTACCTGTCGGTCGTCGCGTACGACGAGCAGTCCGGTGGCAGCGCCACGCAGTCGCCGCCCCGCAAGTCCGAGATCGCGACGGTCACGCTGCCGTGGGTGAGCAGCTCGCTGAAGTCGCTCGAGAGCAAGCACTGGTTCCTGCTGAGCGACGTCGCCGGCATCGTGCGCGGCGTCACCACCGGGGTCAGCCTGGCCACGATCGTCGCCGCGCTCCTGGTCCTCGCCTCCTTCTATCTCCTGTGGACCACGAAGTTCGGCCTCCGGCTGCGCGCCATCGGCGAGAATCCGTACGCCGCCGAGTCGCTGGGCGTGCCGGTGCTGCGCATCAAGTACGCCGGCGTGGTGCTGTCGGGCGTTGCCGCCGGGTTCGGCGGGGCGTTCCTCTCGGTCGTCCTCGCGTCGATCTACCGCGAGGGTCAGACGGGCGGCAAGGGCTTCATCGGTCTCGCCACGATGATCTTCGGCAACTGGCGACCGGGCGGCCTCGTGGCCGGGGCGCTGCTGTTCGGCTACTCCGACGGCCTCCAGCTGCGGTCGTCGGCGTCGGTGCCGGCGCTCTTCCTGCTGGCGGCGATCCTGTGCTTCGGCATCGCGGCGAACGACCTGCGCAAGCGACGGCCGGCGGCCGCAGCGCTCATCGCCGCGGCAGGTGTGCTGTTCCTCGTCGGCTACCTCACGATCAACCAGCTCGCCGATTCGCTGTCGTACCTCACGCCCTACGTGGTCACGCTCGTCGTGCTCGCCACGTCGTCGCAGCGCCTTCGTCCCCCGGCGGCGGAGGGCCTGCCGTACCGGCGCGGCGAGGCGCACTGATGAGCACGCCCGCCGTCGACTGGGCGGCGCTCCGCGAGGCCGCTCGCCGCATGACCGAGCGCGCGTACGCGCCCTACTCCGGCGTGCACGTCGGCGCCGCCGGCCTCACCGACGACGGACGCATCGTGCTGGGCTCGAACGTCGAGAACGCGTCGTACGGGCTGACCCTGTGCGCCGAGTGCTCGCTCGCCTCCCACCTCGTCGGCACCGGCGGCACGCGCCTCGTGGCGGTGTGCACCGTCGCCGGCGACGGGGAGCCGCTGGCTCCGTGCGGGCGTTGCCGGCAGGTGCTGTTAGAGTTCGGCGGGGCGCAGCTGCTCGTCGACACGAGCGCCGGCCCGGTCACGCTGGGCGAGCTGCTGCCGTGGGCGTTCGGTCCCGACGACGTGGTGACACGCCGCGATCCCCGCTGAGTACGTTGGGCTGACCATGGCTGCCGTCACGATCCTCCAGGTGATCCGCACCAAACGCGACGGCGGCGAGCTGAGCGACGAGCAGATCGACTGGTTCATCTCGCAGTTCACCGCTCGCACGATTGCCGACGAGCAGGCGTCGGCGCTGCTGATGGCGATCGTGTGGCGTGGGATGTCGCCACGGGAGCTCGCCCGGTGGACGGCAGCGATGATCGCGTCCGGCGAGCGCCTCGACCTGAGCTCGGTCGGTCGGCCCACGTGCGACAAGCACTCGACCGGCGGCGTGGGCGACAAGGTATCGCTGCCGTTGTGCCCGATCGTGGCCGCGTGCGGGGTGGCGGTTCCACAGCTGTCGGGCCGCGGACTCGGCCACACCGGCGGCACCCTCGACAAGCTCGAGTCGATCCCCGGCTGGTCGCCGCACATGTCGAACGAGCAGTTCGTCGCACAGCTGCGCGACCTCGGCGCGGTCATCGCCGCCGCCGGCGCCGAGCTCGCGCCCGCCGACCAGCGGATGTACGCGCTGCGCGACGTCACCGGCACGGTGGAGGCCATCCCGCTCATCGCCAGCTCGATCATGAGCAAGAAGATCGCCGAGGGCACCGACTCGCTCGTGCTCGACGTGAAGGTCGGCTCGGGTGCGTTCCTGCCCGGGCTCGACCAGGCGCGGGAGCTGGCGACGACCATGGTGGGGCTCGGCACCGCGCACGGCGTGCGTACCAGCGCGTTGCTCACCGACATGGATCAGCCACTCGGTCGGGCCGTCGGCAACGCCGTCGAGGTCACCGAGTCGCTCGAGGTGCTCCAGGGCGGCGGCCCCGCCGACCTCGTCGAGGTCACGCTGGCGCTGGCCCGGCGCATGGTCGAGCTGGCGGGAGGCTCCACCGATCCGGCCGACGTCATCGCGAGCGGCGCGGCGATGGATCGCTGGAACGCGATGATCTCGGCCCAGGGCGGCGATCCGTCGGCACCCCTCCCCCGGGCGACCGCCATCGAGACGTTCACCGCGGGGAGCGACGGCTACGTCGCCCGCATCGACGCGCGCATGGTGGGAGAGGCGGCGTGGCGCCTCGGCGCGGGGCGGGCCCGCAAGGAGGATCCAGTGTCGGCAACTGCGGGCGTGATCCTGCGCGCCGTCGCCGGCGATCGCGTCGCCGCCGGCGACCCCTTGTTCGAGCTCCACGTCGACGACCCGTCCCGCCTCGACGCGGCCCGCGAGGCGCTCGCCGGCGCCGTCGAGATCGGCGATGCGCCACCTGCTGCACGCGTCCTCGTCCACGAGCGGATCGATGCCTGACGCCGACCTCCGGGCCCGCTTCGAACGCGAGGGCTACGTCGTGCTGCCCGACTTCGTCGCGCCCGCCGCGTGCGACGCGCTCCGGGCCCGCGCCGACGCGCTGGTGGCGGGCTTCGAGCCCGACGCCGAGACCCGCTCGATCTTCTCCACGAACGAGCAGACGCGCACCTCCGACGACTACTTCCTCGGGTCCGGCGACAAGATCCGGTTCTTCTTCGAGCCGGAGGCATTCGGCCCCGACGGCGAACTGCTCGGCCCGATCGAGACGTCGATCAACAAGTTCGGCCACGCGCAGCACGACCTCGATGCCGAGTTCGACGCGTTCAGCCGGACGCCCGAGCTCGCGTCGCTGGCGGACGAGCTCGGCTTCGGCGGCCACGTGCTCGTCCAGTCGATGTACATCTTCAAGCACGCCCACATCGGCGGCGAGGTGACGATGCACAACGACCACACCTTCATCTGGACCGACCCGGTGTCGTGCGTGGGTCTGTGGTTCGCGATCGAGGACGCGACCGTCGAGAACGGGTGTCTGTGGACCCTGCCGGGCGGCCACCGCATCCCACCCAAGCAGCGCTTCCGACGCGACGGGGCCGGCGGCACGACCTTCGACGTGTTCGACACCACCCCCTACCCCGACGAGGGCCTCGTCCCGCTCGAGGCGACGAAGGGCACCGTGGTGGTGCTCGACGGCCGCCTGCCCCACCTGTCCGGCGCGAACCGGTCGGCCCGGAGCCGGCACGCGTACACGCTGCACGTCATCGATCCGAACGCCGAGTACCCCGCCGACGCCTGGCTGCAACGACCGGACCTCCCCCTCCGCGGATTCCGGTCGTGAACGACGACCTCGTAGCACGCACCGAGGCCTGGATCGCCGCCGACCCCGACCCCGAGACCCGCGGCGCGCTGAGCGACGTGCTCGGCCGGGCCCGCGCCACCGGCGACGACGTGGAGCTCGCCGACCTGATGGGCCTCCGGCTCGACTTCGGCACGGCCGGCCTCCGCGGCGAGATGGGGCCCGGGTCGAACCGCCTCAACCGGCTGATGGCGCGGCAGACCGCGGCCGGGCTCGCACGCACGCTCCACGAGCACGGCGAGCGGGTGGCCGAGCGCGGCGTGATCGTCGGCCACGACGCCCGTCACCACTCGGAGCGCTTCGCGCTCGACACGGTGGAGGTGCTCGAGGCGGCGGGCATCCCGTGCATGTTCGTCGCCGGCGACAACCCGACACCCCTCATCGCGTGGGGGGTGCGCCATCTCGGGGCGGTCGCCGGCGTCGTCGTCACGGCCAGCCACAACCCGGCGAAGGACAACGGCATCAAGATCTACTGGGGCGACGGGGCGCAGATCATCCCACCCGTCGACGGCTGGATCGCCGCCGACATCGACGTCGCCGCAGCGGGCGGCAACCCGCCGGGGCCGGAGCGGACCCCGACGCCGGCGCCGGCATCACTCGTCGACGACTACGTCGCGATGGTCACCGGCCTGGTCGCGCCCGACACGACGACGGGCATCGGCGCACAGCGGGCCGCGCTGCGCATCGCCTCGACGGCGATGCACGGGGTCGGCGCCCCGCTCCTGCGACGGTGCCTCGACGCCGCCGGCTTCGTGACCCATCGCTCGGTCGCACGGCAGGAGATCCCCGACCCCGACTTCCCCACCGTGCCGTTCCCGAACCCCGAGGAACCCGGCGCCACCGACCTCCTCCTCGCGCTGGCGCGCGACATGGACGCCGACGTCGCGCTCGCCAACGACCCCGACGCCGACCGACTGGCCGTGGGCATCCGTTCGGACGACCCCGAGCACGACGGCTACCGCATGCTGTCGGGCGACGAGCTCGGCGCCCTCCTCGCCGCCGGCCTCATGGCCGACCGCGCCGCCAACCCGAGGGCCGACGGTCGCCGGCCGCTGCTCGTCACTACCGTCGTGTCGTCGCAGCTGCTCGCCCGCATCGCGGCCGACACGGGGGCCGACTTCCACGAGACGCTCACCGGCTTCAAGTGGCTGTGCCGCCCGGCCTTCGCCGATCCCTCCCTCGACCAGGTGCTCGCCTACGAGGAGTCGATCGGGTACGCCGTCGGTGGCCTCTGCGACAAGGACGGCATCAGCGCGGCCGTCGTCACGGCCGACATGCTCGCCCGTTGGAACGCCGCCGGCATCCAGCCGCAGCAGGTGCTCGACGACCTCGCCCGCGCGCACGGCGCGCACGTGCAGGGCAACTTCTCGATCCGCGTCGGCGGGCCCGGGTGGGCGGAGCGTCTGGCCGCGACCGCGGCGGACGTGGTGGCCGCGCCGCCCACGGCGGTTGCGGGCTCGCCCGTCGAGCGCATGGACCAGCCGGCCGACGACGTGATCCGCCTCTTCCTCGCCAACGGCGACCGCGTCGTGATCCGTCCCTCCGGCACCGAGCCGAAGCTCAAGTGCTACTGCGAGGCCGTGGAGCCGGTGGCCGACGGCGAGGCGCCGGCCGACGCCCGCCGGCGCGCCGCGGAGCGGCTCACAACCATGCACGACGAGCTCACCGCACGCCTCGCGCCCTGACGTCTCGACGGCTCAGCCGCGAGCGCGGAGCGCCAGGTCGTAGGCGAGGCGTCGCCGCACGCCCAGCCGCTCGGCGACCTGGTCGGCGGCATCGCGCACCGTCGCCCCGCCGTCGATGAGCTCGGCCACGGCGGCGGCGATCGACGCCTCGGTCACCTCCACCTCCGGTGCGCCCTCGACCACGATCACGATCTCGCCGCGCGGCGAGGTGGCCTGCGCCCACTCGACAGCGTCGGCGAGGGTGCCGCGCCACACCTCCTCGTAGAGCTTCGTGAGCTCGCGTGCCACCGCGACGCGCCGGTCGGCGCCGCAGTGCCCGGCGAGATCGACGAGCGTCCGCTCGAGGCGGTGCGGCGCCTCGTAGAGGACGACGGTGCGGCGTTCGACCGCCACGTCGACCAGGCGAGAGGTCCGCTCGGCGCCCTTGCGGGGCAGGAACCCGTCGAACGCGAAGCGATCGGTGGGCAATCCACTCAGGACCAGGGCGGCGAGCAGCGCCGACGCGCCCGGCACGACCTCCAGCCGCACGCCCGCCGCGATGGCCGCGCCCACGACCACGTAGCCGGGGTCGCTGATGCCGGGCATGCCGGCGTCGCTCACGAGCACGACGCGGCGACCGGCGAGCGCCTCGTCCACCAGGCGGCCGGCGACGTCGCGCTCGGTGTGGTCGTTGACGACCACCAGCTGCCGACGCTCGATGCCCAGGTGGCGCAGCAGACCGGCGGTGCGGCGGGTGTCCTCGCAGGCGATGACGTCGGCCGCGGTGAGCGCCTCGACCGCCCGGTGGCTGATGTCGCCGAGGTTGCCGATGGGCGTGGCGACCAGCGTGATGAGCGGGCCGCTCACCGGATCTCGAGTTCGTCGCCCGCGGTCAGGCTCCACTCGCGGAACGAGCCGGCCTCGGCCTCCAGCACCGAGCGGGCGCTCCACACCGGCCTCGTGACGCGGTTGCGGCGCAGCGTCGTGACCTTCACGACCCGCCCATCGGCGTCGAGGAACGCGACGTCGATCGGGAAGCGCATGCCGAACGTGTGCACCGAGCGGGTGCGAGGCAGGAACAGCGCGCCGTCGATGCCGTCACGGCCGAGCAGGCCCCGTGCCCGCGCACGTCGCGACCGGGCCTCCTCCAGGCTCGACAGCACCTCACCATCTCGCACCAGCCACGCCACGGCACCCCGTCCTACACGTTGAAGCGGAAGTCCATCACGTCGCCATCCTGCACCACGTAGTCCTTGCCCTCGACGCGCGCCTTGCCCACCTCGCGGGCCTTCGCCCACGACCCGCACTCGAGCAGCTCGTCCCACTGGATGCACTCGGCGCGGATGAAGCCGCGCTGGAAGTCGGAGTGGATGACCCCGGCGGCCTCGGGCGCCTTCGCCCCGGCGCGGAACGTCCAAGCACGGGTCTCCTTCTCACCGGTCGTGAGGTAGGTGCGGAGACCGAGCATCTGGTAGGCGCCGCGCAGGAACCGCGCCAGCGCGCCGTCGCCGAGCCCCAGCTCCTCGAGCAGCTCGGCACGCTCGTCCTCGTCGAGCAGCACGGCCTCGGCCTCGAGCTGCACGCACACGCCGATGACCTCCGCCATGTCACCCATCTCGGCGACGACCGGGGCGATGACCTCGTCGACGGTGTCGAGCTGCGACTCGTCGATGTTGACCACCGCCATGGCCGGCTTGTTCGTGAGCAGGAAGTACGGGCGGAGCAGCTCGCGAGTGTCGGCGTCGAGCTCGCTGCGGTAGAGCGCCACGCCGCGCTGGAGCACCTCGATCGCCCGTTCCATCGCCGCCACCTCGTCGACGAGCGACTTGTCGCCCTTCGCCGCCTTGCGCCGCTTGTCGACCTGCTTCTCGAGGGTCTCGAGGTCGGCGTAGATGAGCTCGACCTCGAGCGTCTCGAGCTGCTCGACCGGGTCATGGGAGCCCGGGACGTCGTCGTCGGCGAACGCGCGGAGCACGAACACGATGGCGTCGACCTCGCGGATGTGGGCGAGGAAGCGGTTGCCGAGGCCCTCTCCCTGCGCCGCGCCCTTCACGAGGCCGGCGATGTCGACGAACTGCACGGCGGCGTGCACCAGCGTCTTCGTGTTGCTCATCGCGCCGAGCGCCTCGACGCGGGGGTCGGGCACCTTCGCGACACCCACGTTCGGGTCGACGGTGGCGAACGCGTAGGGCGCGGCGAGCGCCCCACCTCCGGCCAGCGCGTTGTACAGCGACGACTTGCCAGCATTGGGAAGCCCGACGAACCCGAATCGTTCCATGGGTCGCCTACGCTACCTGCGCCCGTGGGTATCGTCTGAACCCGGTGTCGCCAACTTCGAACACTCTCAGGACCGACCCATGCGATTCCCGAACCCCGCCGCCAGACTGTCCTGCGTGATCGCACGGGGGTCTGCCGATGGATGAGTTCCTGCGCCTCCTGCTGCACCTCGCGTCGTACGTGGCCGGTCTGACCGGTCTCGCGCTGGTGCTCGCCCGGTTCGTTCCGGGCGGCGTCGCCCTCGTCCGCCGCACGATCGGCGGCCAGGAGCTGTGGTTCGCGTTCGCGGCAGCACTCGCGATGACGCTCACCAGCCTCTACCTCTCCGAGATCCTGCACTACATCCCGTGCCGCCTGTGCTGGTTCCAGCGCATCTTCGCCTACTCGAACGTGATCGTGCTCGGCTGGGCGGCCGTGCGCCGCGACCGCAACGCCTGGGGCCCGGCACTCACCCTCGCCGGCATCGGCATCCTCTTCAGCACGTGGCACATCGCCCTCGACGTCGGCTGGATCCCCGACAAGGGCTCCTGCGACCCGGCGGTGCCCTGCACCGTCCGGTGGGCGTGGGCGTCGAACGGCGCGACCACCATCCAGGTGGGCGCGTTCTGCTGCTTCCTCTTCATCATCGGGCTCGGCCTCCACGCGATCGCCAAGCCCTCCCCGACATCCCCCACAGCACCCGCGGAGGCGTGACATGGCCAAAGGCCCGACCAACAATCCCGGCAGCCCGTCCTCGGGCGACCAGCCCATGGGCGTCAAGATCGCCATCGGCGTCGCGCTGGTGGTGGTGCTCGCCGCGATCGTCGTGTTCGCCGTGAAGGACAGCGGCGGCGAGAAGGTGAACACGGTGGCGTTCCAGAACGCGACCATCACCGGCGCCTCCCTGCCGGCGATGCCCGACGGCGAGGCGGTGCCCTCATCCGATCCGGCCGTCGGCCAGACGATCCCGACCGTCGTCGGCAAGACGTTCGACGGCTCGACCGTCGAGATCAAGCCGGGCAAGGCGCAGCTGATCGCGATCATCGCCCACTGGTGCCCCCACTGCCAGAAGGAGGTGCCGCTCATCGTCGGCTGGCAGAAGAGCGGCGAGATCACCAAGGACCTCCACATCACCGCCGTGTCGACGGCCGCCGAGGAGGCGAAGGGCAACTACCCGCCGGCCTCGTGGCTCGACCGTGAGGAGTGGAAGAACCCGGTCCTCGTCGACACCCCGACGAGCAAGGTGCTCTCGGCGTTCGGCGCCACCGGCTTCCCCACCCTCATCGCCGTCACGGCCGACGGCAAGGTGGCGCAGCGCGCATCGGGCGAGCTGACGCTCGACCAGGTGAAGGTGCTGGTGAACGCCGCGCTCGGCAAGAAGCCCGATTCGACGGCCACCACGGTTCCGGGCACGACGCCGATCACGTCGCCGGTGCCCACCAGCGCCCCCTGATCAGCGCCCTCCCGAACGACGCCGACGACCGCGGGCCGGTCAGCCCACGGCGTTGCGGAGCTGGTTGACCGCGGCGTTCGCCGCGTTCGCCCAGCACACCTCGCCCTCACCACTGAGATGCCACCCGTCGTTCGAGAACGGCGACCGGCAGTGGTCGAGCCACCAGTTCAGCGGGATGGTGGGCACGCCGTGCCCGGCGGCCGCTTCGGCCTGCAGCTTCTCGGCGATGTCGGCCGCCTGGAGCTCGGTCGCGTCGGTCGGCCGGTGGTGGGCGACGAGGTACACGTGGGCGCCGCGTGACTGGGCGATCTCGATGAGGCGCGACGCGGCGGCGCGGTAGGCCGGGTAGTTGGCCGGGTCGTTCGCGCCGGGGAACAGGATGGACTGGATGATCACGACGTCGGGATCGTCGCGGTCGATCCGCGCCTGCAACAGCGTGTCCCAGCGTTGGCGTCCGGGCCACGGCGTGTCGAGGGTGTCGCCGGCGCCGCCGTCGAGGGTGAGCGAGATGCCCGAGGCGGCGAGCTTCGATCGCAGCGCCGACTCCACGGTCGGCGTGGTGCCGAACAGGCCCCAGGTGAGCGAGTCGCCGATGACCTCGACCTTCCGAACGGGGGTGAGGCGGCCGGTCGCGGCACCGGACGGGAGGCAGGCGGTGGCGAGCACGATGATCGCCGACAGGAGCACGAGGGGTCGGAAACGCATCGGGTCAGCGTAGAGCGGCGCGCGGACGGCCCCGGTTCGCCCGCCGTACCATGCCGGCATGCCCGGATCGACCGACACTGCGACCGCCGCGCTCCGCCGAGCCGTGTACTACCTCGACCGCTCGCTGGCGCCGGCCCCGAAGGTGAAGGCGTTCCGCACCGCGATCGGCGTCGTCGGAGGGCTGTCCGACGACGACCTCGACGCGCACCTCCGCGCCGGCACGCTCACCGACCTCGACGGCATCGGCCCCTCCACCGGAGCGGTCATCACCGACGCGTGCAACGGCACCGGCGAGACTGACGGCTACCTGGCGAAGCTCGAGAAGTCGACCCGGCTCGACGTGGGCGAGGGCGCCGCGATGCGCGAGCTCCTCAAGGGCGACTGCCACCTCCACAGCACCTGGTCCGACGGCGGCGCGTCGATCGAGGAGATGGCGCGAGCGGCCATCGCACTCGGCCACGACTACATCGTGATGACCGACCACTCGCCGCGCCTCACGATCGCGCACGGCCTCACGCCCGAGCGCCTCGCCGCCCAGCACGAGGAGATCGAGCGGGTCAACGAGACGCTGGCTGCGGAGCATCCGGGATTCCGCATCCTGCGTGGCGTCGAGGTGGACATCCTGGAGGACGGCACGCTCGACCACGCCGACGAGGTGCTCGCCGACCTCGACATCGTCGTCGCCTCCGTCCACTCAAAGCTGAAGATGCCGGCCGAGGACATGACGCGGCGCATGGTGATGGCCGTCGCCAACCCCCACGTCGACATCCTCGGTCACTGCACCGGCCGGCAGATCGTCGGCACCCCGCGGGCGCCCTCGGCGTTCGACGCGGAGATCGTGTTCGCGGCGTGCGCGAGGTTCGACACGGCCGTCGAGATCAACTGCCGCCCGGAACGCCAGGACCCACCCGACGAGCTGCTGGAGCTGGCGCTCGACTGGGAGTGCAAGGTGTCGATCGACACCGACGCCCACGCTCCGGGCCAGCTGGAGTGGCAGTGGTCCGGCTGCGACAAGGCCGTGCGCCACGGCATCGACCCGGCGCAGATCGTGAACACGCGGTCGGCCGACGAGCTGCTGGCCTGGGCGAGGTCCTGACGGGTCCGACCGCTCGCGCCCGTCGTCAGACGGGTGGCTTCGTGCGGGCGACGAGGGCCGCGGCGACCGTCGCGTCGGCGTCCGTGGGGTGCTCCGGCACCAGCGCCCGCGGCCAGAGCCGCCGCGACGACACCGACGCCACCTCTGCGGCGTAGACGAACACCTGGGCCTGCAGGTAGATCCACGAGAGCAGGCCGATCACCACGGCGAAGGTGCCGTACGTCTTGTTGGCGTTGGCCACGAGCCGGTGTGTGTACCAGCCGCCGACGAGCTGCAGCACCGTCCAGCCGACGCCACCGAACAGCGCGCCCCAGCGCACCTCGGACCAGGTCGGCCGGCGCTCCACCATGATGTGGAGCATCAGCGCGATCACCGCCGCGTTCACCAGCACCGACACGAGCGCGCCGCCGACGCCCGCTGCCGGTCCGAGGAACGACGCGAGCGACGAGGCCGCGGTGGCCACGATC
This sequence comes from Acidimicrobiales bacterium, assembly GCA_046331245.1. Taxonomy (GTDB): domain Bacteria; phylum Actinomycetota; class Acidimicrobiia; order Acidimicrobiales; family Microtrichaceae; genus SSF14. The sequence goes on from JAXLRH010000007.1 coordinate 30,262, forward strand.
AGGCCGACGCCGATGACGGCCAGGATCGCCAGGCCGTTGAGCCGCTTCCGCACGAACGACGGCTCGGCGGAACGCGGCACGTCCCACACCGTGTTGACCGCGTCCTGCGCGACCTGCGTCGCGCCCAGGCCCGCCCACAGTGTGAGCAGGATGCCGACGACCAGCGCGAACCCGCTGCCCGTGATGGTGTCGGCGGTGATGCCCGGCAGCGGGAGCCGCTGCTGCAGTGTCGACGCGATGTCCTCACGCATGGACGGGTTGTGCTGCAGCACGAACCCGAGCGTCGTGAACGCGACGAGCAGGAGAGGGAACAGCGAGAAGAAGCCGTAGTAGGTGATGAGCGCTGCGAGCTGGGAGCCCTTGTCGTCACCGGCCTTGCGCACCACGCCGTAGGTGAACCCGGCGACGGGGTGGCTGCGCTGGAAGTCGTCCGCCCGCTGCTTCAACCTGTCCATCGCCGACGGCATCGCCGCAGACTAGAACAGGCCCCGATGAAGGTCGTCTCGTCGGATCGGCACCGGGCGCACAACCCCTCGTTCGAGGTGAACTACGGCGAGCGTGTCGCGATGTTCGAGGTTCCCGACCGGGCCGACCGCATCGTCGAGGCGCTGCGCGGCGACGCGTCGTTCGAGCTCGTGGCGCCGACCGACCACGGCCGCGAGCCGATCGACGCCGTGCACGACCCGGCGCTCCTCGACTTCCTCGCCGACGCCTGGGAGCGGTTCCAGACCGACTCGCATCCGCTCGAGCTCGTGTTCCCCGACGTGATGCTGCACCCTGCGCTCGTCGAGGGGATGGGCCCCGGCGCACGCCCCGACCACATCGGCGGCCAGCTCGGTTACTGGTGCTGGGAGACCAACACCCCGCTGGCCGACGGCACCTACGCCGCGGCGCGGGCGTCGGTCGACATCGCGCTCGGCGCGCTCGACGCCGTCGACGCCGGTGATCGCTCGGCATACGCGGTGTGCCGCCCGCCGGGACACCACGCGCCGCGCGCCGCCTACGGCGGGTACTGCTACTTCAACAACGCCGCGATCGTCGCCACCGAGGCACGCCGGCGCGGCCGCCACAAGGTGGTGGTGCTCGACGTCGACTACCACCACGGCAACGGCACGCAGCAGCTGTTCTGGTCGCGCTCCGACGTGATGTACGTGTCGCTGCACGGCGACCCGCGGCGCGCGTACCCCTACTTCTGCGGACACGCGGACGAGACCGGAGGGGACGGCGGACGCCACTCGACGCTCAACCTGCCCCTGGCCGAGGGGGTGGACGACACGGCGTACCTGGCCGCTCTCGAGCGTGGCGTCGACGCCATCGGCCGGTTCGCGCCCGACCTCCTGGTCGTGTCGCTCGGCGTCGACACCTCCGTCGGCGATCCGCTCGGCGACTTCGCCCTCACCACCGCCGGGATGGGCGCGTGCGGCGCTCTCGTGGCCGCGCTCGGGCTGCCGACGGTGATCGTGCAGGAGGGCGGCTACGACCTCGGAACGGTCGCGACCGACGTCCACGCTTGGCTCCGCCCGTTCACCGCCGTCTAGGCTGTCGCCACTATGTCGAAGCGGACCAGCAAGAAGAAGGCCAACACTCGCCGCAAGAAGGCGAACCACGGGCGCAAGCCCAACGCCGGCCGCAACTCCTGATTGGCCTCGGCCACCTCCGCCGAGGTTCGGTTCGCTCCGCTCACCTACTCTGGCTCCGGTACCTCGGCGTTGATTGGCCTCGGCCACCTCCGCCGAGGTTCGTCGCTTCGCTCCTACTCTGGCTCCGGTACCGAGGCGTTGATTGGCCTCGGCCACCTCCGCCGAGGTTCGGTCGCTTCGCTCCCTACTCTGGCTTCGGTACCGAGGCGTTGATTGGCCGCGGCCACCTCGGCTCTGGCTGGAGACCGCCGGCTAGAGGGACGTCGCTTGTTCGGCTGCTTGCTCGTCGAAGTCGGGGACGAGATAGATCATCGGCGCCGTCACCAGTGACGAGATGCCCTTGATCACGATGTTGGCGACGATGATCTCGATCACGACCGAGCGGGGGAACACCCCGCCGAAGGCGATCACCGAGAAGAGCACCGAGTCGAGGGGCACCGAGACGGCGTTCGAGGCGAGCACCCGGCCGAACTGGACGGTGTGTCCGAAGCGGTTCACGAACCGCTGGTAGACCTCGGTGTCGGCGAACTCGGCGAGCATCTGTGCGATCACCGACGCGGCGACGATTCGCCATGTGGTGAGGAGCACGTCGCCGAACTGCTTCTGCGGGCCGACCGACATGTCGGCGGGCAACGCCGCGGCCGCCCACAGCGCGAGCGCCATCGCCACGTTGAGGGCAGCGGTCGCCACGATCGCCATCCTCGCCGCCTGGCGGCCACCCACCTTGTGGATCATGTCGCGCAACGTGAACGTGAGCGGGTAGGTGAGCGTGCCGGCGTCGACCGCCCAGCCGAGGATCGAGACCGCCCGGATCGACATGATGTTGGCGATCAGCGAGGCCGCCACGTAGACACTGACGGTGACGATGAGCCAGTTCATCCGGCGCCGGAGCGCAGCGGTGGCCTCGGGGGTGGTCAGCTCGGGGTCCACGACGGAAGTCACGGCAGTACGGTAGCCACGTCGTGAGCTCCGCCCGCACTCTCCAGACCGGCGATGGGCAGACCGGCGATGGACCGGACGCCCCGGTGATCGTGTGGTTCCGTCGGGACCTCCGCCTCACCGACAACCCGGCGTGGGCCGACGCCGTCGCCCGCCGCTCACCGATCGTGGCGTCGTACGTGCTCGACCCGCGCCTCCTCGCGTCGGCCGGCGACCTGCGCCGCCGCCTGTTCGTCGCCCACCTCCACGAGCTCGACCGCACTCTTCGGGAGCACGGTGGTCGGCTTCGCGTCCTGCAGGGTGACGCAACCGTCGTCGTCCCACGCCTCGTCGCCGAGCTCGGCGCCACCGCCGTGTTCGTGAACGGCGACACCACGCCGTACGCCAAGCGACGCGACACCGCCGTTGCCGCAGCGCTCGGCGAGCGGTTGGTCAGCCACTGGGGCACGCTCGTCCACCCGCCCGGCTCGGTGCTCACCAAGGCCGGAGCCGTCTCGCAGGTGTTCACGCCGTTCCACCGAACGTGGGAGGCCACGGAGTGGGCAGCGTGGCCCGAGCTCCCGGACGACGCGCGTCCGACGGTGATCGACGAGGTCGGCGTGGGCCTCCCGCCGCTCGACGGCGATCCGCCCGAGCCCGCCGGCGAGGCCGGCGCACTGGCCCGGCTGGCCGCGTTCGACGAGCGCGCCGACCGCTACCTGGACGACCGCGACCGGCCGGCCGTCGAGGGGACGTCGCTGCTGTCGGCCGACCTCCGGTTCGGCACGCTCTCGCCCCGGCGGGTGGCCACCCACATCGGCGTCGGGAGTCGAGGACGAGCCGGCTTCGTCCGTCAGCTCGCATGGCGCGACTGGTACGCGCACCTCCTCGACGCGCTCCCCCACCTCACGACGTCCCCGATGAAGCCGGACGTCGGAGAGATCGCGTGGCGGGACGACCCCGACGGCTTCGACGCCTGGGTCCGCGGGAAGACCGGCTTCCCCATCGTGGACGCCGGCATGCGCGAGCTGGCGGCGACGGGCCGCATGCACAATCGCGTGCGCATGCTCACGGCGTCGTTCCTCGTGAAGGACCTGCTCGTCGACTGGCGTCTGGGTGAGCAGCACTTCCGGCGCGCGCTCGTCGACGGCGACGTGGCGCAGAACGTGGGCAACTGGCAGTGGGCCGCCGGCACGGGCCCCGATGCCGCGCCGTACTTCCGCGTGTTCAACCCCACGCTGCAGAGCCGCAAGTTCGACGCCGACGGCGAGTACATCCGGCGGTGGGTGCCCGAGCTCGCCGGTCTCGACGCCACGGCGATCCACGAGCCGGCGGCGGTCGGGCCGCTCGAGCTGGCGGCGGCCGGCGTCGTGCTCGACGCGGACTACCCGGCACCGATCGTCGACCACCACCGCGCCCGCGACCGCGCGCTCGACGCGTACGCCGCCGCCAAGGAGCGGGCGGCGTCGGGCGGGAGGGCGGGATGACCGCTCGTCCGGGTCCGGCGCTCGTGCGGCTGACGATCCCCGACGAGCCCGAGGCGTGGGCCGCGGCCGGGTTCGCCGTCGTCGATTCGTCGGTGCGGCTCGGCCCGCTCGAGCTGGTGTGCGATCCGTCGATCGGGAACGAGCCGTCGTTCGGGTTCGACGCGCCCCATCCCCTCGGCCTCGACACGCTCGCGGGCCTCGCGTGGGAGACCATCTCGCCGGAGCCGGCGGCGCCGTCCACCGGAGCGCCACCTCACCCGAACGGCATCGACGGCGTCGACCACCTCGTGATCATGGTGCCCGACCTCGACGTGGCGCGCGACGGCCTCGTCGGCGCCGGCCTCGAGATCCGACGCGAGCGCTCCGCCACGATCGGCGCGGACGCCGTGACGCAGCTCTTCGCCTGGGCCGGGGACGTGCTGCTCGAGGTGGTGGCGCCCGTCGGGCGCGGCACGGACGCCCGACTGTGGGGTCTCGCGCTCACGGCCGCCGATCTGGACGCCACCGCCGCGTGGTTCGGCGACCGGTGCAGCCCGCCCCGCGACGCCGTGCAGCCCGGCCGGCGCATCGCCACCGTTCGCCACGAGATTCTGGGAATGGCGTTCACACTTGCGGTGATGGACCGGCGATCCTGACCGGTGCCACCGAACCAGGTTCACCCGGAATCACACCAAAGTTTGCGAAAAACCCATTCTGAGTCTTGCCTCAGGATGGGTTTGTGCGACTATCGTCACTTCAGCTGGATACCGCCGGAGCACGGCGGAACTCGAAACCTGGCTCGAACCTGAGCCGCGTGCGGGGCGAAACAGGAGGGCACATGAAGAAGTTCCTGACCAAGTTGGCGTTGCCGGGCATCCTGGCCGCGACGTCACTGCTGGCGACGGCGTGTCCGCCTCCGGCCTCATCGACTCCCGTCAACTGGGCGTTCAAGGCCACGCAGGTGACCGTGAACTCCAGCCAGGACGAGGTCCGCGATCCGATCTTCGGCGCCTGCATCAGCTTCACCGGCTGCAGCGACGAGCCCTACGTCCTCAACGTCAACTTCCGTGTGAAGATCGGCGCCGCCGGCTCCGCTCAGACGTTCGTCACCGGTAGCCGCGACAACGCCCAGGGCTCGATGAACCCCGGCCAGACCAACGCCGTCACGGGCAACGCCCAGGCCAAGGCCACGTTCAGCAACGTGATCCCGCTCGACGTGCTCGACCTCACCGACGCCAACAACCACCTCGAGGTGCTCGGCTCCTACGTGTGGGCCCTCGAAGAGGACACTGTCGGCGTGGGCGCCGCGGCCAACAGCGTCGCCACCGTCCTGAAGGACGCGCTGAACTCGACGCTGGCCGCCGGCTCGCTTCCGAGCGACCTCAGCTCGCTCCTCAGCATCATCACGTCGAACCTGGGCAGCGCCTTCATCCTGCTGGCGCAGAACATCCCGCTCCTCGGCCTCGGTGACGACATCATGGGCGGCGGCATGTACGTCGGTCTCGCGGTGAAGGGCGGCCTGGCCGACATCATCAACAGCTCGATCGCCTCGACGCCGTTCCCGAACATCGCCATCCCCGTGGTGGACCTCCCGCCGGACATCACCCACGGCGGCTTCTACACCACGACGGCCTCGAAGGACTTCAACGGCCAGAGCTGGAGCTGCTGCGGCGGCCAGCACACCTGGAACTTCAACGCCGGTCCGGCCTGATCGTTCCTCACCGAACGGAACGGAACCCGGGGCTTCGGCCCCGGGTTTCGTCGTTTTCGGGCAACCGTCGGGCACGTCGGGAACGCACAGCCGCGCCTTGCGCGAATGTTACCGACGGGTAACATAGGGACCATGTCTGACTACCGGGCCCCCATCAAAGACGCGCTGTTCACCCTCCGCCACATCGGCGAGATCGAGGACCTCGCGAAGACCGAGCGCTACGCCCACGCCGACTACGACACCGTCGCCTCGGTGCTCGAGGAGCAGGGCCGGTTCATGCAGGAGGTCTTCGGCCCGCTCAACCGCACCGGCGACGTCGAGGGCCTGAAGCTGGAGAACGGCGTTGTCACCACGCCGTCCGGCTTCAAGGAGGCGTACGCGAAGTTCGTCGACGCCGGTTGGCAGGGGCTCAACGCCGAGGAGGAGTTCGGCGGGGCCGGCTTCCCCGAGGCCGTCTTCACGCTCGCGCTCGAGTTCATGACCGCGGCCAACGGCGCGCTCACGATGTGCCCCGGCCTCACCACCGGCGCCATCGAGTGCCTCCAGCACTGGGGCACCGAGGAGCAGAAGGAGGTGTACCTCCGCAAGCTGGTCACCGGCGAGTGGACCGGCACGATGAACCTCACCGAGCCGCAGGCCGGCTCCGACGTCGGCCTCTGCACGACGAAGGCCGAGCCGCAGGGCGACGGCACCTACAAGATCTCGGGCACCAAGATCTTCATCAGCTTCGGCGAGCACGACATGGCCGAGAACATCATCCACCTCGTGCTGGCCCGCATCCCCGGCGCTGCGCCCGGCACCAAGGGCATCTCGCTCTTCCTCGTGCCCAAGTTCATGGTCAACGCCGACGGCTCGCTCGGCGACCGCAACGACGTGTCGTGCGTGTCGATCGAGCACAAGATGGGCATCCACGCGTCTCCCACCTGCGTGCTCAGCTACGGCGACGAGGGCGGGGCCATCGGCTTCCTCGTGGGCGAAGAGGGCCAGGGCATGCGCGCCATGTTCACGATGATGAACAGCGCCCGTCTCGCGGTGGGCATCCAGGGCGTGGCCCTCGGCGACGCCGCCTACCAGAAGGCGCTGATCTACAGCCAGGAGCGCAAGCAGGGCAAGGCCATCGGCGGCGGCAGCCACGAGCCGGCGTTCATCATCGAGCACCCCGACGTTCGTCGCATGCTCATGATGATGCGCAGCCAGATCGACGCCATGCGCGCCCTCATCTGCTACAACGCCGCGGCCATCGACTTCTCCCGCACGCACTCGGACCCCGAGCTGAAGGAGCAGTGGAGCGAGATCGCCGAGCTGCTCACGCCGGTCACCAAGGCGTGGTGCACCGACGTCGGCATGGACGTCACGTCGACCGCCATCCAGATCTTCGGCGGCATGGGCTTCATCGAGGAGTCGGGCGTGGCCCAGCACTTCCGCGATGCCCGCATCGCCCCGATCTACGAGGGCACGAACGGCATCCAGGCGATGGACCTCGTCGGCCGCAAGCTGCCCATGCGCATGGGCGGCGTCGTCAACGACCACTTCGCCCGCATCCGCGCGACCATCGCCGAGCTCGAGGGCACGACCGAGCTGAAGGCGCTCGCCGCGCCGCTGCAGGCCGGGCTCGAGTCGCTCGAGGCCGCCACGAACTGGATCTTCGAGAACGGTCTCGCCGACCCGAAGGAGGCCCTCGCCGGCGCCACGCCGTACCTCGAGATGTTCGGCGTCGTCACCGGCGGCTGGTTCTCGGCCCGCCTCGCCCTCGCGGCGCTCGGCGAGCTCAACGACGGGTCCGACGACACCGGCTACCTCAAGGCGCGGATCGCGTCGGCGAGCTTCTTCATCGAGCAGCTCGTGCCGCGTGCCGCCGGCTACCTGCCGTCGGTCACCGCCGGTGCGTCCGGTCTCTACGAGATCGACGCCACCCACCTCGCGTCGGCCTGACCGACCGGGCCTCCGCCGCTGGGCGGTAGCCTTCCCTCACCATGTTGGACCATGTCTTCACCGACGCGATCGGTGCGCTCCGCGATGCCCTCGAGAAAGCACTGCTCGAGCGGCAGGCGTTCGAGGAGCGCTTCCAGGCCGACGTGCTGCTGGGCGACCTGACCTGGGAAACCTCGTACTCGCTCCCGGGCGAGGGGTCGCCGCCGCGCATCCGGTGCGACATCACGCTCGACTGGCCCACGTGGTCGCAGACGGCGTACCGCTCCTGGTACCTCGAGGAGGAGCTCGTCGATCCTCCGCACATCGACATCGAGGTCGTGCTCCGCATCCAGCGGCTGTCGTCGGCCGCCGATCCGCAGCTCGTGCTCAACGCGCTGCCACTCGAGAGCCCGCCGATCGGGCCGGAGCGGCTGCGTCGCGGTGGCCCCACCCTCGAGGCGAGCTACGGCGACGACCTCGACGACGTCGAGCACGCCATCGAGGTCTCCTACGAGGGCTCCTACGAGCTCGACGAGCAGAGCCTCGCCGACGGCTCGATCCTCGACGACCACTTCTCCGCGATGGGTGGCTGGATCAGCTCCACCCTGGTTCGGCTCGGCGATCTCTCGATGGCCCACCTACCACCCATCGTCGACGACTGACCTCTCATGGCCTCGGCCAGCTCCGTCAGGCGCGCTTGGGGAGCTCCTCGAACGTGGCAGGGCGCTTGTCGGCCTTCGCGCCGAACTCCTCCATCATGTCGCCCGGCTGGAACATGCCGCTCTGCCAGCCGGCCATGTAGCGGAGGCTGTCGGCGACGGTGTGATCGCGGGTGAAGTTGATCATCTCCTTGGTGCCCCAGATGGCGAGCGGCGACTTCGTGGCGATGCGCGCAGCGATGTCGAGCACGCCGGCGACAAGTGACTCGTGGTCGTCGAACACCTCGTTGACGAGGCCCACCTCGCGGGCCCGTGCCGCGCTCATGCGGTCGCCCGTGTAGGCGAGCTCCCGGGCGATGCCCTCGGGGATGATCTTCGGCAGGCGCTGCAGCGTGCCGACGTCGGCGGTCATGCCGATGTTGATCTCCTGGATGCAGAAGAACGCGTCGGCGCTCGCGTACCGCATGTCGGCGGCGCACACCATGTCGACGGCCCCGCCGATGCAGCCACCCTGGATGGCGGTGAGCACGGGCATGCGCACCTGCTCGAGGACGGAGAACGACTGCTGCAACCGCTGCACCGTCTGCCAGAGGTTGGCGCGCTGGCGACCGGCCTCGGTGACGCCGGCGTCGCCGAGGAGACCGGACCCGGGGTCGGTGAACACCGAGAGGTCCATGCCGGCGGAGAAGTGCCGGCCGGTGGAGCTGATGACGATGACCCGGGCCGAGGCCTCGGCGTCGATGCCGCTCACCAGTTCGGGCAGCTCGCTCCAGAACCCCGCCGTCATGGTGTTGAGCTCGTCGGGACGGTTGAGGCACAGGTGGGCCACCCCGTCGTGGATGTCGACGTCGAAACAGCTGGTCATCCCGAAACAGTACCGCCGCTACGCTGGGGCGCCTTGAACGCGCACCGGCTCAACCGCGACGTCATCCCCAGCGCCTACCGCCTGTCGCTCGGCACCGACATCGGCGCCGGCACCTTCTCCGGCACGGTGACCGTCACCGCCGAAGTGGCGGTCGCGACGGCGGAGATCGTCTGCAACGCCGTCGGGCTCACCGTCCACGAGGCGACCGTCACCGCCGGCGACCGCGTCCTCACTGCGACGACGCGGCTCGACGAGGCCACCGAGCGGCTCTTCCTCGACGTCGGCGAGGAGCTCGCGCCGGGGCCGATCACCATCGACCTGTCCTTCGACGGCGAGCTCGGCAGCCAGCTCGTGGGCTTCTACGCGTCGAACTTCACCGTCGACGACGAGCCCCATCAGATGGCGGTCACGCAGTTCGAGGCGCCCTACGCGCGTCGGGCGTTCCCCTGCTGGGACGAGCCCGAGTTCAAGGCGACGTTCACGATCAGCCTCACGTGCGACACCGGGCTCACCGCCGTGTCCAACGGCCCCGAGATCGCTCGCACCGAGGTGGATGCCGGCCCCGACGGCACGACGCGGACCCGTTTTGACTTCGCCGAGACGATGCCGATGTCGACCTACCTCGTGGCGTGGGTCATCGGTGAGCTGGAGACCAGCGAGACGGTGCGCGGCGGCTCCACCGACATCCGCGTCATCCACCGACCGGGCCAGGGGCACCTCACGTCGTTCGCGCTCGAATGCGCGGCGCACGCCGTCGGCTGGTTCGAGGAGTACTACGGGATCGCCTACCCCGGGGCCAAGCTCGATCTCGTCGCCGTGCCCGACTTCGCGTTCGGCGCGATGGAGAACCTGGGCTGCGTCACCTTCCGCGAGAACCTGCTGCTGATCGACCCCGAGCGGTCCAACCGCTCGGAGCAGGAGCGGGCGGCCACGGTCATCGAGCACGAGATCGCGCACATGTGGTTCGGCGACCTCGTGACGATGCAGTGGTGGAACGGCATCTGGCTCAACGAGGCCTTCGCCACGTTCATGGAGTTCTGCTGCGCCGACGACTTCCGCCCCGAGTGGGAGATCTGGACGTCGTTCGGCCTGTCGAAGTCGCAGGCGTTCGAGACCGACGCGCTCGCCCACACGCGTCCGATCGAGTTCGAGGTGGTCACGCCGGCCGACGCCGAGGCCATGTTCGACATCCTCACCTACGAGAAGGGCGCGTCCGTGCTGCGGATGTTCGAGCGCTGGGCCGGCGCCGACGCGTTCCGCGAGGGCGTCCGCCGGTACCTGAGCCGTCACGCGTACGGCAACACCGACACCCCCGACCTGTGGTCTGCGCTCGCCGAAGCAACCGGCGCCGACGTGAGCGCCATGATGAACACCTGGATCCTCCAGGGCGGCCACCCGCTGGTGTCGGTCCGCGCCGAGGGCTCCACGCTCGTGCTCGACCAGTGCCGTTTCGAGTTCGCCGGCGGCGATCCGGTGGAGCCCGCCACGTGGCTGGTCCCCGTTCGCCTCATGGGCGTCGCCGGCGGCACGCCGTTCGAGCGGACGCTGATGCTGTCGGAGGCGTCCACCACGGTCGAGCTCGACGGCGCGGTCGACTGGGTGGACGTGAACGCCGGCTTCACCGGGTTCTACCGCTCGCAGTACTCACCGGAGCTGCGCGCCGCGCTGCACGCCGTCGTGGGCGACCTGTCGTCGCTCGACCGCTACGCGCTCGTCGACGACGCGTGGGCGCTGCTGCTCGCCGGTCGCATCGAGCTCGAGGAGCTCGCCGACACGCTGCGCGCCGTCGCGTCGGTCGAGGCCGAGCCGTCGGTGTGGCGTCGCATCGCCGGCGTGGTCGCCGGGGTCGCGTCGTTCGCCACCGATGCCGACCGCGACGCGCTCGCAGAGTTCGTCACCGGGCTGATCGGCGAGCGCCTGCTGCCGGGCGACCGGGTCGCTCCGGACTCGACCAGCGTCGACCGCGACCTCCGCTCGGTGCTGTTCCGCCTCGGCGGCACGATCGGCCGCATCGCCTGGGTGATCGACGAGGCGCGGACGCTGTTCGCCGGCCTTCCCGAGTCGATCAGCGGCGATCCCGAGCTGAGCGCCGCGGTGCTCGACGTGGTCGCCGCCAACGGAACCGAGGCCGACTTCGAGGCGCTGCTCGCGATGTTCCGCGACGCGTCGACCCCGCAGGAGGAGCTGCGGGCGCTGTCGGCGCTCGCGCAGTTCCCCGACGAGTCGTTGACGCTGCGGCTCTGCGAGATGTGCGCGACCGAGGTCCGCACGCAGAACGCCCCGTTCACTCTGGCGCAAGCCATGGGCAACCCGCAGGGCGGGGCTGCGACGTGGCGGTTCGTGTCGTCGCGCTGGGACGAGCTCGTGGCGCGGTTCCCCTCGTCGACGATCATCCGCATGGCCTCGGGCGTCCGCGCGTTCTCCGAGCCCGGCACCGCCGCCGACGTGCTGGCGTTCTTCGCCGACCATCCGGTGCCCCAGGCCACCCTCACCCTCGAGCAGATCCTCGAGCGGGTGCGGGTCAACGTCGCCACCCGGGGACGACTCGGCGACGACTCGACGGGCGGGATCCGCAACCACCTCCGATGATCGGGCTCACGGCGGGGCCGGTCGTCTTCGCCGTCGAGGACACGTCCGCGCAGGTGAGCTGGCGATCGGTGCCGTCGGGCCCCGTGACGGTCGAGTGCCACGGCGCACGCGTCGTCGCCGAGGGCGACGGCGGACCGGGCGTGGTCGACCTCACGGGGCTGACCCCGGCCACCGCGTACACGGCGCGCGTGACGGTCGGAGCCGAGGTCGTGGCGGAGCTCCCGTTCCGCACGCTGCCGACCCCGCCGGGCGAGGAGCTGTTCCGCTTCGCCACCGTCGGCGACGTCCACCTCGGCCAGCTGGCCTTCGGGTTGCGGCGCCGCCTCACCGAACCCGACGCCGTCGTGCCACACCCGCTCCGCTGCGTTCGCGCCGCTGCCACCGCGCTCGTCGCGTGGGGCGCGCGACGACTGGTGGTGAAGGGCGACTTCGTGAACGCCAACACCGACGAGCACTGGGCGATGGCGAGCGAGTTCGTGCAATCGCTGCCGATCCCCTGGGACGTCGTGCCCGGCAACCACGAGCTCGCCCACGGCCACGACCGACCCTTCGAGCGCGCCGCCGCGGCGGGCATCGACATGGTGCGCGACGTCCGCCCGATCGACGTCGACGGTCTGCGTCTGGTGCTCGTGAACTCGGCGTCGGAGGAGGTCGAAATCGGCCGGCTGCACCACCTCAGCGAGCCGGTGAGCGAGGCGGCCGCTACCGCCGAGGGCGCAGCGATGGTGCTCGTCCACCATCAGCCGCAGCTCCCCCACGTGCCCCTCCACCTCCCCCGCGGCGTCGGCGCCCTCGCCGCCCGGCGGTTCGCCCGGGAACTGCGCGCGGCCAACCCGGCGTCGATGGGGTCGTCGGGCCACACGCATCGCTATCGACGACTCGATCTCGCGGGCCTGCCCTGGACCGAGGTCGGGTCGCCCAAGGACTTCCCCGGCGCGTGGGCCGGCTACGTCGTGCACGAGGGCGGCATTCGCCAGGTGGTACGCCGGGTCGACGACCGCGACTGCCTCGCGTGGCTCGACCACACCCGGCACGCCGCACTCGGCGCATGGGGGCTGTGGTCACCGGGCCGGCTGTCCGACCGGTGCTTCACCTACGAATGGCCAGTGAGACGACGAGCAGGATCTGCGCGAGGTGGTAGGTCGTGATGATCGCCATCCGGGCATACCGGAAGTCGGTGACGAAACGCGACCAGCCGATGCAGAAGTCCGACAGGTAGAAGAGGAACGCGCCCACGATCGCGACGGCGACGCCCGAGCCCACGGCGCAGGTGACCATCACCGAGATCGTCAGGATGTAGAGGAAGACGGGCACCGGCAGGCGACGGTCGACCTCCTGGGCACCCTTCACGATGGTGGGGCCGACGGCGGCGAGCAGCATGAACGTGAGGACCGCTCCGACGAGGAGGCCGACGCCCGACACGCCGCCGTGCACGAGACCGACGATGTAGAGGACGTGGCCCACGAGGAACGACGCGAGGCCGGGCACGAAGTACGTCTCGACGTCCGGCAGCATCAGGAACACGTCACCCGCCAGCGAGCACACCAGCGCCGCCACGAACCACCATCGCATCGACGGCTCGGCCGGCGTGATGGCGATCGCTGCGGCGACGAGCGCGACCATCGTCGCCGGCTTGAGGACGTACTCGAGCGGACGGTTCTCCGCGGCGACGGCGTACCAGTCGGCGACGGCGACCAGCAGCGTGAGGCCGACGAGCAGCCAGGCGGTGGTGGTCAACCGCGGTCGCCGACGACGTGCGCCCAGTCGAGCGACTCGGCCATCTTCATGCGGGCCATCACCACGATGCGGGGGCGGTTGGAGGCGAACACGCCGGTGCAGCGGTCGCCGCGCCGGAAGGCGACTGCGAATCGCCTCGTGGCCGGGTCGCCGTCGATGAGCACGATCTCGTCGTCGGGGCCGGGGCGGCCGGCGAGCTGCATCTTGCAGTCGTACTGGTCGCTCCAGAACCACGGGACGGACGCGAACGGACGAGGGGCCTCGTCGTCTCGGGCCGCGAGCAGCCGACGCGCCGCGGCCTCGCCCTGCTCGATCGCGTTCTCCCAGTGCTCCACGCGCATCCGCTCGCCGAACAGCGGGTTGAACCAGTTGGCGACGTCGCCGGCGGCCACCACGCCGGGGCCGGCCCACAACGTCTCGTCGCAGACCACGCCGTTGTCGATCGTGAGCCCGGCGCCGCCGAGCCAGTCGAGCTCGGGGGCCGCGCCGAGGCCGAGCACGAGGAGGTCGGTGTCGAGCCACGTACCGTCGGTGAGAGCCACACGGGCGACGCGGCCGTCCGGGCCGGGCTCGATGCCGTCGAGCCCGACGCCGAGGCGCAGGTCGACGCCCTCGTCGCGGTGCAGCGTGGCGATGAACTCGCCGACCATGCCGCCGAACACGCGGGCGAGCGGGAGCGGAGCGAACTCGACGACGGTCACCGCGACGCCGGCGGCTCGCGCCGTGGCCGCCACCTCTGCGCCGATGAAGCCTGCGCCGATCACGACCATCCGCTGCGGGCCGGCGTCGAGATCGGCCTTGAGCGCGAGCGAGTCGGAGAGCGTGCGCACGACGTGCACACCACCGATGGGGTTGTCCCACCGCGGCTCGTTCGCCGTCGACTCAGGACCCTCGACGAGATAGCCCGCCGGCCACCGGGCCGCGGCTCCCGTGGCGACGACCACGCCGTCGGCCGTGAGCTCGTGGTCGTTGAAGAACTTGATGCGGAGGTCGTCGGGAGCGAAGCCGGCGCCGGCGACCGCGTGACCCAGCCGCAGGTCGACGTCGAGGCCCTCGATGCGACCGGCGAGCGTCGCGACGGCGTCCTCGCCGCTCATCGTTCCGGCCAGCACCTGCTTGGAGAGCGGTGGGCGGTCGGCCGGGAGCTCGTCGGCCGCGTCGACGACGATCAGCTCACCGTCGTAGCCGGCGGTGCGCAGGGTGGAGGCGGCCGTCAGCCCGGCGAGGGACGCGCCGATGACGACGACGCGGTCGAGATCCATGGTGGTCGAGCCGGGTGGGACGGTCGGGCGACCGTCAGTCCTCGTGGATGGAGATGGCCTGCTTGGGGCAGCGGCGGACCGCCTCCTCCATCTTCTCGCGGAGCTCCTCGCCCGGGTGCTCGTTCAGCACGTACAGGAAGTCGTCGTCACGCACCTCGAACACCTCGGGCGCCACGGCCATGCACACGGCGTTGGACTCGCACACGTCGTAGTCGACGACGATCTTCATGATGTAACCCCTTGTTCGAAGCGTTCGGGCGCGAGTGTATTCCTCCCCGTTAGGGTCCGAGTGATGGGCACCCACCTCGAGAACGCGCGGGTCGACGCGCTGCTGGAACGCATCGCGCAGGAGGTCGAACGGGGGGTGCTGCCGGCGTGTCAGGTCGCCGTCGGGCTCGACGGGGAGGTGGTCCTCTCGGCGGCTCTGGGCGACGCGACGACCGACACGCGGTTCTCGATCTTCAGCGCCACGAAGGCGCTGATCGCCGCCACGATGTGGCAGCTGATGGCCGACGGTCTCGTCGATCCGCTCGACACCGTCGCGACCCACTTCCCCGAGTTCGCGGCGAACGGCAAGGAGGCCATCACCGTCGAGCAGGTGATGACCCACACCAGCGGCTTCCCCCGCGCCCCCATGGGGCCGCCCCGATGGGGCGACCGCGACTGGCGCATCGAGCAGATGGCCGCGTGGCGCCTCAACTGGGAGCCGGGCACCCAGTTCGAGTACCACCCGACCTCGGCGCACTGGGTGCTCGCCGAGGTGATCGAGCGCGCCGACCGGCAGGACTACCGCGCCTCGGTGCGCGAGCGGGTCCTCGAACCACTCGGCCTCACGCGCCTCGCGCTCGGCGTCGCGCCGGAGGACCAGGGCGACATCGCGCCGCTCGTGGCCACCGGCGAGGGCCCGTCACCCGAGGAGCTGACCACCGTGTTCGGCGTGCCGTCGTACGACCTCGGCGAGGTGACGCCCGAGGCGCTGCTGATGTTCAACGATCCGGACGTGCGCGCCGTGGGCGTTCCCGGTGGGGGTGGCGTGTCCACCGCCACCGACCTCGCGCTGCTCTACCAGGCGTTCCTCCACAACCCCGGCGACGTGTTCGACGCGGCGGTGCTCGCCGACGGCACGGGCCACATCCGCTGCACGCTCCCCGACCCGATCCTGCGCACCCCGGCCAACCGCACGCTCGGGCTCATCGCCGCCGGCGACGACGGCACCTCCGCCTACCGGGGCATGGGCCACAACGTGTCGCCGCGGGCGTTCGGGCACAACGGCGCCGCAGGGCAGATCGTGTGGGCCGACCCCGAGACCGGCCTGTCGTTCGTGTACCTCACGTCCGGCATCGACCGGAACTTCCTCCGCGAGGCACGCCGCATCTCAGGAGTGGCGTCCCGCGCCGCCCTGCTGACGAAGCCGGTGTAGGTCAGAGCCCGCCGGCGCTGATGCACGGCCGGAACGGCTGGGGGTGGTGGAGGTGCCAGTCGGCGCCCATCGCGAGCCACTCGCGCTGTGCGACCGCATCGCTCCCGGCGGGTTGGTCGGGGAAGCGCAGCCGAGCCCGATCGGCGCGGCTCGCGAGGTCCGGGCGCCAGCCCGGCGGCGGGATGTAGCGAACGGCGATGCGGTCGCCGGCGTCGTACTTGACGCGGGTCAGCATCAGCGCCCGGTGCTCCGGGCCCCACGACCCGTCGGGCTGCCGGTAGTCGATCGCGATCGCCGGAGGGTTGCATTTCGCGGTGTCGGTGAGCGCCGTCGTGTCGGCCGACGCCATGCTCTGCATGCCCGACCACAGCAACACCCCGAGCACCGCCCCGGAGCCGGCCACGATGCCGGCGAGCAGGGCGCGCTGCGGGCGTGCGACCTCGCGTGCTCGTACCTCGTCCACGCTCTCCTATCGGCCGTGAGCGTGGGCGCTGAAGTAGAACTTGTTCTAGTTTGAGCGCATGGGTATGCCAACGGACATCGGAGTCATCGACCTCATGCTCGGGATCCCCGATCCCGGCAAGAAGGAGGGCTGGTACGACTTCCTGAAGCCCAACCTGCGCGACGCCGAGTCGGCCACGTTCAAGTTCCCGGCGCAGTACATGTTCAAGGAGGTGCCGGAGGACCCGACCGAGGGCGACATGGTCGAGTACACGCTCGGCCAGATGGACAAGCACGGCATCGAGAAGGCGCTCATCGGGTTCAGCGTCGGCGGCGGCATCCAGTACCAGGCCTGCCTCGACCACCCCGACCGCTTCATGGGCGGCATCGCCGTCGACCCCAACGAGGGCATGAAGGCGATCCACAAGATCACCGAGGCGAGCCAGGCCATCGACCTCAAGGCCATCACGCTCTTCCCGGCCGGCTGCAACCCGGGCGTGCCGATCAACGACAAGCGCATGTACCCCGTGTACTCCAAGGCGTGCGAGCTGGACATCCCCGTGCTCTGCTGCGTCGGCGTCCCCGGCCCCCGCGTGCCGATGATGCCCCAGCACGTCGAGCTCATCGACGAGGTGTGCTGGTTCTTCCCCGAGCTCAAGTTCGTGATGCGCCACGGCGCCGACCCGTGGACCGACCTCGCCGTGAAGCTGATGCTGAAGTGGCCCAACCTCTACTACTCCACCTCGGCGTTCTCCCCGAAGTACTACCCCGACGAGATCATCCGGTTCGCCAACACCCGCGGCGCCGACAAGATCATGTACGCCGGCTACTTCCCGATGGGCCTCTCGCTCGACCGGATCTTCAGCGAGCTGCCGAACGTCGGGTTCAAGGACGAGGTGTGGCCCAAGTTCCTCCGCGAGAACGCCGTGAAGGTCTTCGATCTGTAGATTCCGGGAACATTTTCCGGACGAGCTGTCGATCTGCGCGACGTCGTTCGTGTAGGAGGCAGCACCCGGATCCGCCGGGTCACACACAGAGGAGCGTTCCCATGGCGCAGTACCTGCTCTCCGTCCACGGAGTCGAGGGCCAGCCCGATCCCGACCCCGCCACCATGCAGGAGATGTTCGAGGCCGTCGACGCCTTCAACCAGAAGTACATCGGCACCGACACCTGGGTGTTCGCCGGTGGCCTCCACCCGCCCGCCACGGCGACGGTCGTCACGAGCGACGGCGTCGACGTGACGATGACCGACGGCCCCTTCTCCGAGGCCAAGGAGCAGATCGGCGGATTCTGGATCCTCGAGGCCGCCGACCTCGACGCCGCCCTCGCCCTCGCCGCCGACGCATCGGCCGCCTGCCGCGCGCCGGTCGAGGTGCGCCCGTTCCAGGACGAGCCGCCCGCCGCCTGATGACGGGGGCCGGGCCGGCGGACGTCGAGCGGGTCTTCCGCGAGGACTCCGGCCGGGCGATCGCCACCCTCACCCGCTTCTTCGGCGACATCGACGTCGCCGAGGAGGCGGTGCAGGATGCGTTCCGCATCGCCCTCGAGAAGTGGCCGGCGACGGGACTGCCCCCGAGCCCGGCCGGCTGGATCATCACCACCGCGCGCAACCGGGGCATCGACCGGGTGCGCCGCGAGTCGACGCGCGACGCCCGCCAGGTCGCCGCGTGGCGGCTGACCGGTGGCGAGGAACCCGAGGAAGGCGACGACCGCACCAACGGGGGTGCCGTGCACGACGATCGACTGCGACTCATGTTCACGTGCTGTCACCCGTCGCTCGCGCCCGCAGCGCAGGTGGCGCTCACGCTGCGGCTGCTCGGCGGTCTGCGCACGCCCGAGATCGCCCGGGCGTTCCTCGTGCCCGAGCCGACGATGGCGCAGCGCATCGTGCGGGCGAAGACGAAGATCCGCGCCGCGCGCATCCCCTACCGCGTCCCCGACGACGCGGAGCTGCCCGACCGTCTGCGCCCCGTGCTGGCCGTCGTGTACCTGATCTTCAACGAGGGCTACCTCGCGACGGAGGGCGACGGACTCGCACGCGCCGAGCTGTGCACCGAGGCGATCCGGCTCGCACGCCTGCTCGCCGACCTGATGCCCGACGAGCCCGAGGTGACCGGCCTGCTCGCGCTCCTCCTCCTCACCGACGCACGACGGGCGGCGCGCCTCGACGCCGACGGCGTGATCGTTCGACTCGCCGACCAGGACCGGTCGCTGTGGGATCGGTCGCTCATCGCCGAGGGCCACGAGCTGGTCCGACGGTGCCTGCGGCGGAACCTCCCCGGGCGCTACCAGATCCGCGCCGCGATCGCCGCCGTGCACACGGATGCCGCGACCGCCGCCGACACGGCGTGGACGCAGATCGTCGCGCTCTACGACCAGCTGCTGGCGATCGAGCCGACCGCGATGGTCGCGCTCAACCGGGCGATCGCCGTCGGTGAGGTCGGGGGCGATGGCGGCGCCGAGCACGCGCTCCGCACGGTCGAGGAGCTCGCCGACGAGCTCGGCGGCTACCACCTCTGGTGGGCCACCCGGGGCGACCTGCTGCAGCGGGTCGGACGCGCCGACGAGGCCGCCGCCGCGTTCCGGCGGGCGCGCGAGCTCACGGCCAACGAGGCCGAGCAGCGCCTCCTCGCCAAGCGGCTCGCCGCCCTGGGGAGTAGTTGAACCAACCGTCGTCGGGATCGTCGTCGGTCGCACGGGGCCGGCGGCGAACGACGAGGCGGAGGCGGAGGGCCCCCATCATGAATCTGTGCCGCCACCGGCGGCGGTCGCGCACGGGCACGACCGCGAGGACACGACCGCCGGCATCGAGCAACTGAACCGGACGGGCAGGGAGCGGCGACACCACCACCACGATCCAGCCGTGCTCGGGCACGGGCCGTGTGACGTTGCGGCAGCGGTACGAGGTCACGGCGCCCGTGACGCGCCAGAACGCAGACCCGCCGTGCGCGATCACCGGATGATCGAACGCCCTGCCGATACCGGCGGCCGTCCGTGGCGGCATGGCCGCGTCGTCGTCGCCGGTCGAGCTCGATGACGCCTGGCGCCATCCATCCGCGCCGCGCCGATAGGAGCGTGCCGTGACGGCGCGGCCCGCCCGCTTGCCCCGGATCGCGAGCAGCACGACGGCCCGCGAGCCCACGACGTCGACGCCGAGCACCTGGTGCCGATGCCGCCGGCTGATCGGGCGCGTCTCCCCGACGCTGCCGGCCCGGATCGCTGCGAGGCACTCGGCGTCTATTGCGGCCCAGTCCATCGACGGAGGGTACCGAGCGGTGACTGTCAGGGGTCGGTGAGATCATCATCATATGACGAACACCAGTTCGACCACCGCTGCCGACATCGCTTCCGAGATCGACCGTCACGTCGACGCGATCGCCGCGCACCTGGCCGGGCTGTCGCCCTCGGCGGTGCCACTCGGCGAGGTGGCCGACGTGTTCGCCCGGTTCGTGCGGATCGAGCGGTTGGGTGCCGCCGGCCGGGTGCTCATGTTGCAGCGCGTCGCCGAGACGACGCTCGCGGAGGAGGCCGGCACCAGCACGGCCGAGTGGGCGGCTCGACAATCGGGCGGGCCCGTGGGGCGGAGCCGCGCCGAGCTGGAGACGTCCGAGCGCCTCGCCGACTGTACCGACACGGCCGACGCGCTGCGCCGGGGCGAGGTGTCCACCGAGCAGGCCGGGGTCATCGCTGATGCCGCCACGGTCAACCCCGGCGCGGAGCGTGGTCTGCTCGATCGGGCACGCCGCGAGTCGTTCAAGCATCTGCGTGACGAGGCGGCGCGGGAGAAGGCCCGGGGCATGCCCGATCCCGAGGAGCGACAGCGACGCATCCACCGGCAGCGGTCCTGTCGCACCTACCTCGACGCCGACGGGGCGATGAACCTGGTGGCCCGCGGCACCGCGGCGTCGATGAGCGGACTGTGCGCCGAGCTCGAGCGCCTCACACGTCGCCGGTTCGAGCAGGCGTGGGCGCGCGGTGAGCGCGAGCCGCACGACGCCCACCGCTACGACGCGCTCTGCGAGCTCGCCGCCCGATCGGTCGACGCCGCGGCGGGCGACAGCCCGCCCGACAACCCGCCCAACGGTTCGCCCACACGACGACGCGGGCGGAGCGTCACGCATCTCGCCCTGATCCGCGTCGACTTCAGCGCTCTCGTCGCCGGCGCGGTCACGGGCGACGAGGTGTGCGAGATCGCCGGCGTCGGGCCCGTCTCCGTCGAGCAGTGCCGAGCGCTCCTCGGCGACGCAGCACTCAAGCTCGTGCTCACCAAGGGGGTCGACGTCGCCGGCATCGTCCACTTCGGCCGGGGCGCCAACGCCCTCCAGAAGCTCGCCCTGTTGTGGTCCCAGCCCTGGTGCCAGGCGGAGGGCTGCGACCGGACCATCCTCCACGTCGACCACCGCACGCCGTGGGCGCGGGTGCGCGAGACGGCGACACCGAACCTCGACCATCTCTGCGGCCCGCACAACCAGCGCAAGACCACCCTCGGCTGGGAGCTGGTGGCCGGCACCGGCCGACGACCGTTCGTGCCGCCCGACGACGTCCGGCACCCCCGGCATCGACCCGCACCACTCCTCGAGGACACCGGATGAGCGCCGTGGTCCGTTCGGCCCAGGAGAAGTGGGCCGAACGGCTCATGTTCCGGCGATCGGGGCCGATGGATCCGCATGGCGGCATCCTCGACCTCTCGAACGGCAACCGCACTCCTGGTCTCGTTGGGCCTGATCGCGTCGGCGTGGTGGGCTCTGGTCGGCGCACCACTCGCCGGCGCTGCGCCGGCGGTCGTGAAGACGGTGCCGGCCGGGCGGCTCACGGGTCTCCGCTATCACGAGGTGCAGAAGGGCCAGACGCTCAAGTCGATCGCCGCCTTCTACGGCGTGCCGGCCGCACGGATCCGCTCGGCCAACGGGATGGTGAACGACACCGTGTACGTCGGGGCCCGCCTGCTCCTCGACGAGCCGAATCCGGGGCGGATGACGCCGCCGCCGAGTCCGGCCGCGGCTGCGGTAGCGGGTTCCGCACCGGGTGCGGCTGCGGGCACGGCTGCGAGCGCGGCTTCGGGCGCCACCTATACGGTCGTCGCCGGGGACACGCTCGGGAGCATCGCCAAGCGAGCCGGCACCACCAGCGCCGCACTCGTCGCCGCCAACCACCTCACCTCTGCCAACCAGATCCGCATCGGACAGCAGCTCACGCTCCCGGGGTCGACAGCAGCTGCTGCGCCGGCCGCCGCGACCTACACGGTGGTCGCCGGGGACACGCTCGGGAGCATCGCCAAGCGCGCCGGCACCACCAGCGCAGCGCTCGCCGCCGCGAACCATCTCACGTCCGCCAACCAGATCCGCATCGGACAGCAGCTCACCCTCGCCGGCAGTGCTCCGGGCGCGACCACCACGGGCGTCGGCAAGGGCCAGACCGGCAAGGGTGCGAGCGCGGCCCGGTCCACCGTGTGTCCGGTGAAGGGCGCGACGTTCACCTACGACTGGGGGTTCCCCCGGGCCGACGGTGCCCGCTTCCACGAGGGCATCGACATGATGGCGCCGGCGGGCACGCCGATCCTCGCCGCCGTGTCGGGCACGGTCACGTACGGATCGTCGGCGACGCCCGGCACGTTCGCCGTCCTCAAGGGCTCGAACGGGTGGCAGTACTACGCCGCGCACCTGTCCAAGACCGCCAAGGGCGGCAAGGTGAGCGCCGGCCAGGTCATCGGGTACGTCGGGAACACCGGCGATGCCAAGGGCGGCGCGCCGCACCTGCACCTCGAGATCCGGCCGCTCGACGGCAAGCCGATCAACCCGTTCCCGATCGTCGCCGCCGCCTGCCGCTAGCGCACGGCCTGCCGCTCGCACGCTGCCTGCCGGCAGCCGGCCGGCCCGTTGACGCCCCGAGGCCGACGGCTATAGTAGAACGCGTTCTATTTTTGCATGGCCGACACTCCGATGGAGACACCCGTATGACGCGTTCACCGTTCCCCATTCCGTTCGGATGGTTCCAGGTCGGTTGGCCGGCGGACGTGGCGATCGGCGAGACGAAGCCCATCCGCTACTTCGGCAAGCACCTCGTGCTGTGGCGCGACGAGGAGGGCACCCCTCATGTGCAGGACGCGTTCTGCCCGCACCTCGGCGCACACCTCGGCCACGGCGGGAAGGTGCTCGGGTGCGAGATCGCCTGTCCGTTCCACGGCTGGCGCTTCGACGCCGACGGCGCGAACACGCTCATCCCGTACAGCAAGCGCACCAACGCCAAGGGCAAGCTGGCCACGTACCCGACGATCGAGCGCAACGGCCAGATCATGACCTGGTACCACCCGTTCGGGGAGGCTCCCCTCTGGGAGGTGCCCGAGGTGCCGGAGTTCAACGACCCCGAGCACTTCACGCCGATGATCACCCGCAAGTACGAGGTGGCCGCCCCCTGGCAGGAGCTCGCCGAGAACGGTGTCGACTCCGCTCACTTCCGCTACGTGCACAACACCGAGGAAGTGCCCGAGCTCGCCGGCTACGAGACCGAGGGCCACATCGCCCGCATGCGGTCGATCCAGAAGTTCCCGACGCCCCGGGGCGTGGTCGACGGCCACATCAACGCCGACTCGTTCGGCCCCGGCTTCTCGGTCATCCACTTCGGCGGCATCGTCGACACCATCCTCATGGGCTGCAACGTGCCCGTCGACGCGCAGACGTGCGAGATGCGCTTCAGCTTCTGCGTGCGCAAGCTCGGCGACGACGGCTTCGACTCCACCGTCGGCGACGCGTTCGTGAGCGAGGTCGATCGCCAGGTGCGCGAGGACAAGCCGATCTGGGAGAACAAGGCGTATCTCCCCCGCCCGGCGCTCGCCGACACGGACGGCCCGTTCACGAAGTTCCGCAAGTGGGCGTCGCAGTTCTACGCCGAGGGCGTCGTCGAGACGCAGGACCTCTATCCGCCGCAGGACTCGTACCCCGCCGAGGAGCTCGGCCTCTCGGCCAGCCAGAAGTACGGCTCGGCGCCCATCGCCTAGGAGCAGGCGTCGCCGAGGACCAGGCATCGCTCCGCCACACGCACACCGGGTGGGCCGTCCGGCCTGCCGAGAATCGTTCGTTCGGACCATCTGTCCCCCCGGGAAACTCCCTACCGTTCAACAGATGGCAGTGCGGGGTTTTGCCCACCTGAGCGACAAGCGGGTCGCTCGGCGCGTGCCGACTCTCCGCGACGTGGCCTGGACGGTCCCCCGCCGGCGACGGCTCCGCACCGTTCCCGAGACCGGACCGGCGCGACTGGTCAACGTCTCGGTGACGGGGCTCGGCCTGATCGCACCGACCGAGAAGCTCGTCGTCCTGCGCAGCCGCGTGTCGGTGATCTGCGACGGCCACGAGTGCATGGCCGACGTGCGGCGCATCCTCGGCGACGAGGAGTCCGGGGTCGGCCCGGGCGAGTCGTACTACGCCCTCGAGCTCATCAGCCCCAGCCGTTCCTTCCTCGAGGCCGCACTCGAGCGCACCGAACTGGCCGCCCGGCGTGAGTACGAAGGTCTCTGGAACCACGCCGGTTGACCCGACGGAGCGAGCCGGGAAGCCGGGAGCCGCCGGTAGCCTGAGACATCCGCTTCCCGAGGAACCACGATGATGCGAGCTCTGCCCGACCCTCCCCGGTCGGTGGAACGTGACTGAACGCACGCGCCAGCACGCGCTCACCGCCGTCGTTCGCTCGCCCGCGCCCCGCGCCGCGTGGCTGGAGTGCTGCGCCGCGGACGAGACGGGGATGGTGACGCAGACGCCGGCGTGGGTGGACGCCATGGTCGCCGCCGGAGGGTGGAACGACGTCAGCCGCCACTACACGCTGTCCGACGGTCGCACCTTCGTGCTGCCACTCGTGACACGCACCCGGCGCGGGGGCGTCGGGCCCCGATACTCGATGCCGGACGCCTGGGGGTTCGGCGGACTCGTCGGAGCTGATCTCGACGCGCGTGCCGTGGCCGCCGTCCTGGCCGACCTCGCCGAGCTCCGCTCGATGTGGGTGCGAGTGCGCCCGACGCCGACCCACGCGCAGACGTGGCACGACGGCGCAGCGCTCGCCGGCGGCACGATCGAGATCGCGAAGCGGGCGCACGTCCTCGAGCTCGACGGCGCGACGCACGACGACATCTTCACCTCCCGCTTCGCCTCGTCGTGTCGGCGAGCCGTCCGGAGCGCCGAGAAGGCCGGGCTCACGGTCGAGGTCGACACCGACGGTCGCCTGGTGTCGGTCTTCTACTCGCTCTTCCAACGATCGGTCGACCGTTGGGCGACCAGCCAGCACGAGCCGAAGGCGCTGGCCCGCCTGCGCGCGGCGAGACGCGACCCGATGGAGAAGTTCGACGCCTGGGCCGGGGCCCTCGACGGCGCGTGCCGCATCCTGGTGGCCCGCCGGGGCGACGTCCCGATCGCCGCGCTGATCGTCCTCCAGGGGACGAACGCGCACATGACCCGCGGCGCGATGGACCGCGAGCTCGTCGCCAACGACCGTCCCAACGAGCTGCTCATGTGGCACGCGATCCGCGACGCCATCGACGCCGGCTGCCATTCCTTCCACATGGGCGAGTCCGGCAACTCGGAGTCGCTGGCCCGCTACAAGGAGAAGTACGGCGCGCGCCCCATCGACTACGCCGAGCATCGCATCGAGCGGGTGCCCGGCACCGCCGTCGGGGCGGCGTCGCGATCGGCGGTCAAGCGCGTGATCGGCTTCCGCGACACGTGAGCCCGATCACCGCTCGCGTGAGCGAACGGATCGAAGGGCTCCGGGCCGACCGCACGACCTGGAGCGGGTACGCCCTGCTGCTGAGCTCGGTGGTCACGTCGGTGCTCGGCCTCGGCTACTGGTTCGTCACGGCTCGGCTCTTCGACGCCGCCGAGCTCGGTCGGGCGACGGCCCTCGTGTCGGCGATGCTGCTCGTCACCAGCCTCGGCACCGCCGGGTTGAAGCGCGGGCTCATCCGGTTCGTGCCCGTGGCCGGGCCGGGAACGGCGAGGTTCGTGCGCCACGTGTACGCCGTCGGGCTGGCCGCGACGCTCGTGCTCGTCGGCGTGTTCCTGACGGGGATCGGCGGTTGGTCGGACGGCATCCCGATGTTCCGGTCCGGGGTGGGCGGCATCGGGCTGTTCGCCGCGTCCGCAGCGATCTGGGGGGTGTTCGCGCTGCAGGATCCGGTACTGATCGGCGCCGGTCGGAGCACGGTCGTTCCCGCCGAGAACACGGCGTTCTCGGTCGGCAAGATCGTCGTGGTGCTCGTGGGTTCGGCGTTCCTCGGCGCCGAGCTGAGCGTGCTGCTGTCCTGGGTCGTGCCGGCGTTCGCCGCGACCGTGTGGGTGAACTGGCTGCTGTTCCGCCGCCGGTTCCCCGAGATGGCGGCCACGCCCGCCACCGAGCGGCTCACGGTCGTCGGCGTCGTGCGGTTCGCCGGCGGCGAGTACGTGGCGGCGCTGGCGTGGCTCGGCGCCGTGTACCTCACGCCGCTCATCGTGCTCGACCGCGCCGGCGCCACGGCCAACGCCCACTTCTACATCGCGTTCCAGATCGGGTACGCCCTCTTCCTCGTCAGCAGCAACATCACCGACGCGCTGGTGGCCCACTCGGCCGAGGCGCCCCACGAGCTGTGGAATCGGACGCGAACCGTGTGTCGCCACCTCACGTTGCTGCTCGTGCCCGCCGTCGGACTGACGCTCGTCGCGGCGCCGTGGATCATGGGCGTGTTCGGTGACGGCTACCGCGACGGCGGCAGCGGCACGCTGCGCCTGCTGGCGCTGGCGGCCGTGCCCAACACGATCACCACCGTGATGATCGCGATCGCCCACGCGCGTCGCGAGATCTGGCTCGTCGTGGTCACGCAGGTGACGATGGCGGCCGCGACGGTGATCGCGGAGCTGGCGCTCGTCGGCGCGCACGGCATCGACGGCGTGGCGACCGGCTGGGTGATCGCGCAGACGATCGCCGCGGTCGTGGCCGTCGCACTCACGTTCCGGCCGGGCCGAGGTGGCCCGGACCGAGGTGGTCCGGGTCGAGGTGGCCCGACGTAGGCCGAACGGCCACTTCATGCGCTGAGATCTCGACACCCTTCGCGTCGTTACGTACGATTGTTCACGGAGCCGCCCGACGAGGGCGGGCGAGTGCGTAGGGACGACATGGCGGCACATCGGGCGAACGGCTCACAGATCCCGAGGCGACGGCGCGCCACCCTGGCCGCGCTCGTGGCCGTGCTCGCGGTGCCGGTGACGTCGATCGCGGTGCTCGCCGGCAGTCAGGCCGAGGCCGCGAACGCCGAGATCACCACCCGTGGCGCCGTGTCGGCAACGGGCTCGTCCACGAGGAACCTCACCGTCGGGGTCCCGGCCGGGGCACAGGCCGGCGACCTGCTCGTCGCGTCGTGGTCCGTGGGCGCTGCCGGCCTCAGGAACCAGCCGGGGCTCGGAGCGCCCTCGGGCTGGACGCTCGACTCGCGCACCAACCGCGACAAGCTCGCCGCGCTCGCCGTGTACCACCACGTGCTGGCGCCCGGTGAGTCGCAGTTCACGTTCACGTCGGACACCAACGTGAGCGCCGTGCTGGAGATCGCCGCGTTTGGCGGTGTCGACGCCGCCGATCCGATCGACGCCGTGGCCGGGCGGTCCGCCGGCAAGGGCTCCTCGATCGCAACGCCGTCCGTGAACACGTCGACCACGGGAGCGCGACTGCTCGCGATGTTCTCGGGCTTCAAGAAGGACCGCACCGCGTCGTGGTCCACGCCGGGCGGCATGGCCGAGCTCGCCGACGCGTCGGCGAGCGGAACGCCGGCAGCAATGTTCGGCGCCGTGCAGGCGTCGGCCGGGTCGACCGGCTCACGTTCCTCGTCGGCGTCGACGTCCCAGGATGCGCTGGTGGCCACGCTCGTCGCGCTGCGGCCCGCCGTCGACGGCACCACGACCACGGCCGGCCCGACCACCACCGGGCCGACGACCACCGGGCCCACGACGACGGTGCCGCAGAACGGCGCCACGCCGCTGATCGTCGACACCGACATCTTCAGCAGCGCCGACGACGTCGGGGCGATGGCCACGGCGTTCGGCCTGCAGCTGCGTGGCGAGGCCCGCGTGATCGCGGTGACGCTGAACACCCGCCTGAGTCGACCGGCCGTGGCGACCAACGCGTGGAGGTGCACCGCAGCGGTGAACCAGTTCTACGGGTCGGGCTCGGTGCCGATCGGCACGCACCGCCCCGACAACGGCACCGACGTGAACGTCGACGACTTCCTCACGCCGTGCTCGCGCCTCGCCGTCGGCACCCCCCAGCCCGACACCGCCCTCAACGTGCTGCGCCGGGCACTGGCGGGCCAGGCGGACGGCACGGTGAGCATCGCGTCCATCGGCTACCTCCAGAACCTCGCGGCGCTGCTCGACTCCCCCGGTGACGCGATCAGCCCGCTGAGCGGCCGCGACCTCGTCGCCCGCAAGGTGCGCACGCTCGTCATCATGGGCGGCGGCTACCCGTCGCGCACCAGCGAGAACAACCTCGCCGGCGATCCGGCCTCCGCCCAGCGCGTCGCATCGGCGTGGCCCACGAAGGTGGTGTGGAGCGGCTACGAGGTGGGCGACCTCGTCCACAACGGGTCGACGATCTCGAGCGTCCACCCGTCGAACTCGCCGGTGCGGGTCTCCTACGAGGCGTTCGTCGGCCCGCGCAATTGGTACTACTCCGACGACCTCACCGCCGTGTACCACGCGATCCGGCCGTCGGATCCGCTGCTCACCGAGCGCGGCCCCGGGACGAACTACGTCGACAGCAACGGCGGCAACCGCTTCGTGCTGGGCGCCGGCAACCAGTACTACCTGGTGCTGGGCAGCGCGACGGGGTTGAGCAACGCGATCGAGCAGCTCATCGACACGCTCCCCGGGTCGACGCCGACCACCACCACGACGCCGACCACCACGATCCCGGTCACCACGACGACGCCCGTCACCACCACGACCGTGCCCGCCGGCAGCGGTCCGAACGACTCGTTCGACACCAACACGATCAACCCGGCGCTGTGGGCGACGGACACCTCGGGCGGTTCGACGATCGTCGCCGCCAACCAGGCCCTCGACATCCGCCATCCCGCCGGATCGTGGACGAGCGGCGCCATCACCACCGTCTCGCCCCACGACCAGACCGGCCGCTCGCTGCAGGTCCAGCTCGTCCGGGCCGCCAACAACGGCCTCGGGGGCAGCACGTACGGCGAGACGTCGGTGTTCCTCTGGATCGACGACACGCACTACGCGGAGTTCTTCGTCGCCGGGTCGAGCCTGACCGCCTGGGTGCGCAACGGGGCGGGCGAGACCAACCTCACGCCGTCGTGGCCGCGCTACTCGGCCGCCACGATGCAGTGGCTCCGGTTCCGTGAGTCCGGCGGCACCCTGTACTGGGAGTACGCCTCGGGCACGACGGCGCCGGGCGCCTGGACGACGCTCGCCGCCACGCCGGTGCCGTTCCCGATGTCGGCCGTGCGCCTGCGCCTCGCCGCCGGGTCGAACGCGTCGGCGACCGACGCCGCCACGTTCGACCGGATCTCGACCAGCTGAGATCTCGACCAGCTGAGATCTCAACCAGCTGCGATCTCGACCAGCGGAGATCTCAACCAGCGGAGAGCCGGCCGCGGGCGTAGCCCGCAGCCGTGGAGGCCAGCCCCGCGAGGATCATCGCCGACCGGCGCAGGCCGGCGGTCGAACGACGCCGGACGCTCTCGCCCACGTTGCGGACGACCGCCTGCGGGAGCACACGCGACGTGTACGCCCGCTCGCTCGCGAGGCCGCTGTCGCTGCCGACGAGACGGCTCACCTGGGCCTTCGACAGGCCCTCCGAGTAGCAGCGCGACAGGAAGTACCTCACCGTGGCTCGCTGGGCGGGCACCCGTTGCGTGACCGGGGCGCCGGGCGCCAGCACGATGCGACGCGACGGGTCGGCCTGACGGAGACGGATGCAGAGCTCCGTCTCCTCGCAGCCGAGGGGGCGGGTGCCCGAGCGACCCATGTCCTCGCGGAAGCCGTCGAGCCCGTCGAACGCCGCCCGTCGGAACGCCATGTTGCAGCCGATCGGGTTGCGCAGCTCCCCCTCGGTCGGGTGGCCCTCGTAGGTGCACCCCACCACCCAGTCGAACTCCGGTGGGAACCAGTCGGGGCGCCCGTCGTCGAACCGCGGCGACGCCAGGCCGCCGGTCACCCACACGTCGGGATCGGCGAGCGGCGCCAGCAGCCGGGCGACCCACGTGGGACCGGCGGTGGCGTCGTCGTCGAAGAACACGATCACGTCACCGGTCGCCTCGGCGATGCCGGTGTTGCGGCCGCCACTCAGACCCTGTCCCCCGGCGTTGGGCACCACCCGCATCGCAGGATGCTCGGCCTCGGGATCTTCAGTCTCGGGGTACTCGCGCCGCAGGCGCGCCTCGAGCGCCGGCGCGTGGTCGACGACCACCAGGAGGTCGGCGACCGGCGGCTCCTGGGCGCGCACCGACTCGATGGCCGCGACCAGGTCGTCCCAGCGGTCCTCGGTGTACGTGCAGATGACGACCGATGCGTCCACGCAGCGGTGCTCAGTCGGTGATCGGCACGGGGCGGGGCGCCCGTCGCTCGCGATACATGGTGCGAACGATACGCAATCCGTCACGGATCGGGTTCAGGTTGGACTCGCCGTACAGGCGACGGCCCTCCTTGGAGGGAACCTCGACCACGTGGAAGCCGGCGCGGTTGGCCCGGACGTTGAGGAACGTCTCGACCTCGAAGCCGGCGCAGTTCGGGGTGAGCGCCCACAGGTGCTTCCGCCAGAACGCCAGGTAGCCGTAGCAGAGGTCGGTGTGGCTGGCGTCGAAGATCAGGTTGAACAGGCCCGAGAGCGCACGGTTGCCCATGTCGCGGATGAAGGTGAGGTCGGCGCTGTGGCCCTCCTCGAGGTTGCGTGAGCCCTTCACCATGTCGGCGCCGTTCGCCAGGGCCATGACCATCGAGCCGATCTCGCGTGGCGACATCGAACCATCGCCGTCGAGCATGACGATGATGTCGCCCGTGCAGGCCTCGAAACCGGCTTTGAGGGCATCGCCCTTTCCGGTGCGATCGCGCTCGATGATGATCA
Source organism: Acidimicrobiales bacterium (assembly GCA_046331245.1). Classification (GTDB taxonomy): domain Bacteria; phylum Actinomycetota; class Acidimicrobiia; order Acidimicrobiales; family Microtrichaceae; genus SSF14. Next base: position 60,966 of record JAXLRH010000007.1, read on the forward strand.
CGTCGGGCCGGATCTCACGGGCGATGTCGGCGGTGCCGTCGGTCGACTCGCCGTCGACGATGACCACCTCGACCACACCGGGGGGCATCTGCGAGAGCACCGACGGCAGGTTGAGCGCCTCGTTCACGCAGGGGATGACCACGGACACGTTGAAGATGACCTCGACGTCGCCGCGGGCGACGCGCCAGCCGGCACGGGCCGGCAGCGGGGCGTCGGCACTCGACGTGTCCACCATGAGGTCGGTGTGCAGGAGCTGCAACGCCGTACCCGAAGCGCCGGCCGACCGCTGGCCGCCCTCGCCGTAGCCCTGCACTGCGGCAAGGTCGGTCACTTCGCCTCGATCGACACTCATAGGTCACTCCGCTCGTACTTCTCGTCCCGCCTGAGACATTCAGTTCGGTACACCTCCGGCCGGAACGTTGCGAGCGACAGCGGGCGTTCGGCGCCCGTCCACTCCACGTTCATCAACACCGGATGGGGACGAAACGTACTGAAAGGGTCAAGATAGCGTCAATGAGCCTAAAGGACCTGGCTCACCCCCCGGTCTGTTCCTATGGTTGAGGCTCACGTTTGAAGGTGTGAACAGCGATGAGCTTCCCAGCATCCATGTCACGAATGACCGAACTGTCGGCGCCCGTTGCGGTCGCCGAGATCGAGCTCACCCGTCCGCTCGCCCCCCAGCTGGGTGAGCCGACGCCCGGCGCCGCGCACGCCCTGGTGCTCGTGCGGCTGCACGGCATCGTCGTCGGCGTGGTGATCCTCCCCCGACCGGGGAGCGTCGACGCCGCCGAACTGCTCGCCGCACTCGTGTGGACCGAGCTCGGCGCCGAGGTCCGGCGCCACCTGGCCGCCGACGGTGGCGCCCCGATCGACGGCATCGACCCCGCCGGCCTCGACGCTCCCTCACACTGCGCTCGCAGCGTTGCGGCACGACAGGGTGCTGCCGGCGACCCGCTCGTGAGCGTCGTCATCGCCACCCGCGACCGCACCGACCTGCTCGCGACCTGCCTCGACTCGATGGCGGCGCTCGAGCACGGCAACGTCGAGATCATCGTCGTCGACAACGCGCCCACGACCGATGCGACCGCCGAGCTGATCGCCGCGTCCTACCCCTCCGTCCGGTACGTGCGTGAGGACGTGCCCGGGCTGGCGCGGGCGCACAACCGCGGGCTCGCCGTGGCCCATGGCACGATCGTCGCGTTCACCGACGACGACGTCGTGGTCGACCCGGGCTGGCTCACGCGGATCACCGAGGCGTTCGCCTCCTCCCCCGCCGTCGGAGCCGTCACCGGGCTGATCTTCCCGCGCGAGCTCGAGACCGAGGCACAGCTCCTCCTCGAACGCCACGGCGGGTTCACCAAGGGATTCCGCACCACCGCGTTCGACCTCGCGTCGAACCGTCCCGACGACGTGCTGTTCCCCCTCACCGTCGGCCAGATCGGTTCGGGAGCCAACATGGCGTACGACACCGAGCTCCTCCGGTCGATCGGCGGGTTCGACCCGGCGCTCGGCACCGGCACCCCCGCACGTGGCGGCGACGACCTGTCGGGCATGCTCGAGGTACTGCTCGCCGGCCGGCGCATCGTGTTCGAGCCCTCCGCCGTCGTGCACCACCGGCACCGCCGGTCGATGCAGGACCTCGCCGCGCAGGCCGAGGGCTACGGCGTCGGCCTCGGCGCGTACCTCACCTCGGCGTTCCGGTCGCACCCCCTCCTGTTCCTCCGGCTGATCCCCAACGTCGTCACCGGCGCCCGGTTCGCCTTCTCCGACGACTCCGAGCGCAACGCCGGCCGCTACGCCGGCTGGCCGCCAGGCCTCGACCGCGCCGAGCGCCGCGGCCTCGCGAGCGGGCCGCTGGCGTACCTCCGCAGCCGCCGGCACCACCGGCAGGCCACGGCAGGCGGCATGCGATGACCGCGCTCTCCCCCCACTCCACCGACGAGGGTCGATCCGAGCCGGCCGGCGCCGGTCAACCCGGGACCGCGACGCAGGCCCCCGAGGTGGAGGTCGTCACGAGCCCGGCCGAGCGCGTCGGGCTCGCGGACGGCCTCGCCGACGCGCTGTCGTCGCACCGCGTCCGACGGTTCCTCGGCCCCATCCTGCGGGCGATCAGCCCCGTGCTCCGCAGGTGGCGGTCGCGTCGCGGCGGGCAATCGCACCGACACGCCGTCGACTCGGACCAGATCCACCCGCTGCTCGCCGACATCATGACCGCGCGCTACGGCGCCGAGGCCGACGACGTCGAGGTCCGCCTCGCGCACACCGTCAACGACGCGATCGTCGCCGTCATCGAGCACCACCGCCACGCCGAGGTGCTCAAGGTCGCCCTCAGCGCCTCCGCCGCAGCGGAGTTCACCAGCCAGGACCAGGTGATCCGCGCCCTGTTCCGCGAGCCGCGACTCGCGGGCTGGCGCGACCTCATCCCGACGTCGACCCCGGTCACGCGCATCCCGTCCGGCGCCGTCGTCGAGTCGCTGCTGCCCGGCGTCAGCCTGCGCGACGCCATCGCCCACGGCGACATCACCGTGGGCGGCGCGGCCACGCTGGCGCTCGACGCGATCGTCCCGTTCCACCAGGCGATCAGCGAGCACGTCACGGTCCGGGAGCATCACCTCGCCGACTGGATCGACGAGCCGCTCGCCGTCCTGCGCGATCGGCTGGGCGACGACGAGCGCACGGTCGCGGCGCTGGCGCAGCTCCGCGCCGAGCTCCGCGACGGCCTCGTCGGACGCACGCTGTCGGTCGGGTGGGTGCACGGCGACTACACCGCCGGCAACGTGCTCATCGACCCGACGGTCCCCGAGGTCACGGGCGTCGTCGACTGGGCACGCGGTCGCCCCGGGCTCCCCTGCGTGCTCGACGAGGTGCTGCTGCTCATCTCGCTCTGGTGCGAGGACCGCGGCGTCGAGTTCGGCGTGTACGTCGAGTCACGCCTCGATCACGACGACGACCGCCTCCGCAGGATCCTCGGCAACCGCGACCCCGGCGCCATCCTCCCCGGCGATCGAACGCTCCTGCTGTTCGGCTGGCTCCGCCACGTCGCCGACAACCTCGACAAGTCGGCGCGGTACGCGCGCAGCCCGATCTGGCTGGCGAACAACGTCGACCCCGTCCTCGCGGCGTTCGAGCCCCGCAGCGCCCCGCCGCTGTCGGCCGAACCGGCGACGGAGCCGGCGGCCGACCGTCGCGGGTTCCTCGCACGGCGTGCCCCCGAGCTCACGCTCGTCGGCGTGATGGCGCTGTGGCTCACGTCCCTCAGTGGCGTTCGTCTCGACCGGATGAACGACTTCGGCCTCGTGTCGGTGCTGCCCGTGACGTTCTGGATCGGGCTCGCGGCCCTCACCGTCACCTACGCGCTCACCGTCGGCGCCAGCCGCAGTCATTCGTGGCGGAACGTGGCCTTCCTCGTCCTGCTCATCGCGATGCTGCACGCCACGCCGTCCATCCTCTACGGGACGCTGCGGTACTCGTGGGCCTGGAAGCACATCGGCGTCGTCGAGTTCATCGCCCGCACGCACCACGTCGACCCGAACGTGGGAGCGCTCAGCGCCTACCAGGCGTGGCCGGGGTTCTTCACGATGAACGCCGCGGCGAGCGGCGCCGCCGGCTTCAAGTCTGCGCTGAGCTACGCGTCGTGGGCGCCGCTCGTCTTCAACCTGCTCAACCTCGGGCCGTTGATGCTCATCCTCCGGTCGCTCACCGACGACCGACGGCTGCGCTGGTGGTCGCTGTGGGTCTTCTCCCTCGGGAGCTGGGTCGGCCAGGACTACTTCTCGCCGCAGGCGTTCAACTACTTCCTGTACCTCTGCATCCTGGCGGTGTGCCTGAAGTGGCTGCGACGGGACCGGCCCGACGCTGACGCGATCGCCGTCGAGGATGCAGCTGCCGTCGAGACCGCTGACGCGACCGAGGCCGATCCCGTCGCCCGCCCGGCCCTGCTCGCCATGTGCGTGCTGGCCATCGGCGCCATCGCCACCAGCCACCAGCTCACGCCGTTCATGCTGATCGCCGCGCTGGGCGCGCTGTGGCTGCTGCGCCTCGCACGGACCCGCCTCCTGCTGGTCGCCGGCGTGGTGCTCACCGTCGGGTGGCTCCTGTACTCCGGGTCGAGCTTCCTCACGTCGAACCTCTACTGGATCATCGACTCGATCGGCCGGCCGCTCGACAACGCAGGCGACAACTTCATCAACCTCGCCAGCGCCAGCAAGGGCCAGGCCACCGTCGCGCTCATCGACCGGGCACTCAGCGCCGGCATCTGGGGCCTCGCGGCGATCGGCGTGTGGCGCCGCGGCCTCCCGATCCGTCGCGGCGCACGCACCTCGGACCGCGCCGCGCTCGTGCTCGCCCTGTCGCCGGTGCCGCTGCTGGTCGCCAACAGCTACGGCGGCGAGATGCTGTTCCGGGTGTACCTGTTCGCGCTGCCGTTCGTGTCGTTCTTCGCAGCGGCAGCGATCTTCCCCACCGTGCGGGCCGGGCGTCACGCGCTGAGCCGGATCGCCGCGGTGACCGTCGCCGTGGCACTCATGGCCGGATTCGTGTTCGCCTACTACGGCAAGGAGCACATCAACTACTTCTCGCCGCAGGAGGTGAGCGCGTCGGAGTGGGTCTACGACAACGCTCCCCGGGGCGCGCTCATCATGGGCGCGACCAGCAACCTGCCCTGGGCGTTCCGGAACTACGAGCAGTACGAGTACGAGTGGTTCGCCCTCGAGTCGCCGGCCAGCCGGCGGGCCAGCGAGCGCGATGCCGTCCGCGAGCTCGGGCGACTGGCGACCGCGTCGAAGGCGAAGGAGGCATACGTGATCCTCACCAAGAGCCAGGCCGCGGAGATCGACAGCAGCGGCGTGATGCGCCGTGGCAGCATCGGTCGGATCGAACGACAGCTCGACGGGTCGAGCCGCTTCGTGCCCGTCTTCCGGGGCTCCGACGCCGTCGTCTACCGGTGGGAGGCCCGATGACCGCGACCGTCGTCCCCAGGATGCAGCGCCGGCTGCCGGTGATCGGCATCGGCCAGGCCGGACTCGATGGGGCCGGACTCGATGCGGCCGTCATCGATGCGGCCGTCATCGACCTCCGCGACGATCACCCTCTGACCGTCGAGCGCGTCCGCCCGTCGACGGCGCCGGGCCCTGCCCTCCTCGTCGTCCCCGACACGCTGGTCGTGGCCCGGCCGTCCGTGACGCTGCCGTCGGTGCGCACGCCGTCCGTGTCGCTGCCGGCGCTCGATCGCGCCACCGTCGCACTCGCACTGTCGGGATGGATCGCGGCCGCGGCGTTCGCGTTGCCCCCTGGTTCGGCCGTCCGGTTCCTGGTCACCTGGGGGTTCATTTTCACGTGCCCCGGCCTCGCGCTGACGGCGTTCGCCCGTCTCCGCGACCCCCTCGAGCGCGCCGTGTACTCGCTCGCCGGCAGCGGCGCCCTGGCCGCGCTCGTGTCGATGTTCTTCGTGCTCGTCGACCGCGGGTCGGCGATGTCGACCGTGCTCACGCTCGCGGCGCTCACCAGCGTGGGCGCGGTGCTCGCCGGTCGGCGGGAGACGGGGACGACCACGTCGTGAGTCGCGCGCACATCCCGATCCTCCTCTACCACTCGGTGTGCGCCGATCCGCCGGCGTGGATCGCACCGTTCACGGTGACCCCCGAGACGTTCAACCGCCACCTCGAGCTCGTCGTGGCGAGCGGCCGACAGGCGCTCGGCATCAGCGAGTTCGTGGAGCGCATCACCGATCCCGCGCCGGGCGAGCCCTTCGAGCATCCCCCGGTCGTGATCACGTTCGACGACGGCTTCGCCGACTTCGTCACCCACGCCGGACCGATGATGGCGGCCCGACACCTGCCGAGCACCCTCTACGTCTCGACCGGTTCCCTGCGGGCGTCGCCCGGGCGCACCCCGTACGCGCCGACGGAGACGGTGCTGCCCCTCGCCGAGATGATGCGATGGGACGACCTCGTCGAGGCGGAGTCGTACGGCGCGGAGATCGGCGCCCACTCTCACACCCACCCGCAGCTCGACCTGCTGACGGCGGACGAGGCGCGTGAGGAGATCCGCACCAGCCGCGACTCCCTGGAACAGGCGTTGGGCCACCGGGTGCGATCGTTCGCCTACCCCCACGGGCATTCCACCCCGCGGGTCCGGAGCATCGTCGCGAACCTCGGGTTCGACTCGGGCGCCGGCGTGCGCAACCGCTTCAGCTCCGCCATCGACGACCCGTTCAACATCGCTCGCCTCACCGTGCGCGCCGACACGTCCGACGCCACGCTCGCCGCCTGGCTCGACGGCCGATCGGCGCCCGGGGCGTCACTCCTCGAGGCGCCGAAGTCGATGCTGGGTCGCACCGTGCGCCGCATGTCGCCGAGACGTGCGTACCCTGCCTCCGTGTGAGGGAGCGCTCGCCCAGGACCAACGTGTCGATCGCACTGCGTGCGATCGCGCTGACTGCGCTCGTTGCGCTCGTGCCGGCCGGCTGCAGCAGCGACCGTGAGGCACCTCGGTCAGCGGCCACGCGGACCGGCTCGACCGCGCCCAGGACCGCCTCGTCCACGACGGTGCCGGCGCCGGCGGGCGGGTGCGTCGTCGGGCCGAAGCTCGTGCCGACGTGCGGCGTCCTGTGGGGTTCCTACCCCTACGACGCGCACGCCGACACGTCGGTGGCGACGAGCGCCGCGGAGCGGGCGGCGGGCCGTCCGTTCGACCTCGTCCACCAGTACCACGACTTCTCCAACGCCGGGAGCAGCGGCCGGTTCCCGACGGCCGACGAGACGGCGCTGATGGCCTCGGGGCACGTGCTGCACTTCGGGTGGTCGACCAGCCTGTGGGGACGTGACCCCGACCACGTGTCGTGGCGGTCGATCGCCGACGGGCGACACGACGACGTCATCGACGCCCAGGCCCATCGCCTCGTGGCGATGGAGCGCGCGGCGCCGGGCCGCGAGTACTTCATCGACTTCGACCACGAGCCGGACGGTCGAGACGACCACGGCAGCCCCGCCGACTACATCGCCGCAGCCCGACGGGTGCACGACCGCCTCGCGGCGGCCGGCGTCACGAACGCCGTGTGGGTCTGGGTGATCCAGAACGATGTCGACGGGGCGGCCCCCTTCTACCCGGGCGACGACGTCGTCGACTGGATCGGGTACGACCCCTACAACTGGGTGCGGTGCGACGACCACCGCGACCCGTGGCTCACGTTCGCGGAGACGGTCACCCCCACCTACGACGCGCTCGAACGCGCCGCGTGGCACGCGCCCAAGCCGCTGATGTTGGCGGAGTACGGCACCGTGGAGGGGGCGCGAGTTGACGACAAGCAGCGCTGGCTGGCGGGCATCCCCGATGCGCTCGCGTCGCTGCCCCACCTCCGGGCGCTCGAGTACTTCGACGACTCCGACCAGACGCCGGGGTGCGACTGGGCGCTCGACAGCTCCCCGCAGGCGACGGCCGGCTTCGCCACCGCCGGCGCCGCGCTGACGCCCGTCGGCAGCTGAGCGCGTCGGTCCGTGAACGTCAGTCGGTGAAGCCGACCAGCTTCTTCACGCCCGTGCGCACCGCCGTGTCGAGGCGCGTGATCGGCACCCGCTCCAGACGCAGCTCGGTGTAGTCGTAGGGACGCGCGCCGAGGCTCTCCTTGTAGTGGGCCAGCGACTCGTTGCCGCCGGACTCGCCGAGGTTGACGAGCGTGCTACCCGACAGGCACGCCGCCTCGATGGCCAGCCAGTCGAGGTACTGCATGGTGCCCCGCGACCCGACGCGCTCGCGGTCCATCACGGCACGGGCGATGTGGGTGCTCGGCCCGACCACCACCACGTTCGCGCCGATGGCCTCGCCTCCCTCGCGCGCCACCCACAGGCAGAAGCGGTCGCCGAGCTCGGCGGCGAGGTGCCGCAGGCGCGACGGTGGATCGCGGAGCAACGACCGGCGGCGCGCCAACCACAGGGGCTCGTGCTGGCTCACCGCCCAGCGATCGACGGACAGCCGCCACAGGCGCTCGTACTCCTCGAACAGCCCGGCGTGATGGCCGACCTCGATGTCGACGGCGTCGCGCTCGGCACGCCGGATGGCGCGCCGGGTCGACTTCCGCATCGCGGCCATGAGCTCGGTGGGACCGGGCGTGAGATCGAGCAGGTGGGCACGCCGCGCCACGGTCGCGACGCCCGACGGCGCCGCATCGCCCCAGGCCGAGCCCGACTGCGGATCGGGCCGAACGCGCAGCGAGTGCCAGCGCTGCGCGACGAGGTCGGCGACGACGGCGCCGATGACGTCGGGCGACGCCGCCCCGTCGCCGACGAGGCCGCCGAAGCCCCAGCCGGTCGGCTGCGACGCGTAGTACGAGAGACCCGGCACGGCCGTGGACGCCACGAGGGGCAGCACCACCGAGCCGCCGTTCGACAGGCGATACCAACGGCTGGCGTCGCGCCACCGACCGGAGCGGACGACCGCGTCGGTCCAGGCCGGGTGGTGATCCGCGAGAGCGCTCGGGTCGGAGGCCGCAAGGGAACGCCACTCCGCGCGGGGCGCCGGCGTGACCACCTCGGTGATCGTGACGGGGGCGGTCACGAGCGACCCGGTCGCGCCGCGCGCCAGACGAGCTCCGAGAGCCGCTGCGGGATGCCCCGATCGCCGGCCTCCCGCACCGAGATCAACAGGAGCGACGACCGGCGGTCGTTGCCGGCCGGCGGCGCGCAGCGGGGGCAGGCCCCGGGGGCGTGCCCGATGCGGCGACCCACCGCCTCGGCCAGCCCCGCCTGATAGGACGCGTCCACAGCACGCGCGCGACCGACGAGACAGGATGGGTCGGCGTGCGCCGGCACGAGCGAGAGCTCACCCAGTGCGAGGAGCGGCGCGTCGGTCGGGCTGTCGCCCACCGCCAACGCGAGCGGCACCTCCTTCGACTCCCCGCCCGGCTCGCCGTCCGCAAGGGCGTCGAGCAACGCACGGACGCCCGTTCCCTTGTCGATGCCGGCGGGCACCAGATCGGTCTGGTCGTCGCCCACGACGAACCACGCCTCGTCCGGGCTCGGCAACGCGGCGAGGACCGCCCGCAGCTGATGGTCGGCGAGTGGACCGCGACGCGAGCCCTGAACGGCGCGAGCGCGCACGATGTGCGGGTAGTCGGAGTCGACGACGACGCCGTCGATCGCCTCGGCAGCGGCGCGCATGGCGTCGACCGTCGCACGCTGGACGTCGGTGCGCAGGTCGACCGGGCCGTCGGGCGTCCACATCGCCGCGCCGTACTCGGCCACACCGCCGGCGAGGCCCCAGCGCTCGCTCCGCCGGGCCACGTCGCCGATGCTCCGACCGGTCACGAGCAGGGGGCGGTAGCCGTGGGCCAGCAGCGCCCGCAGGGAGAGCCCGCCGAGCCGGCCGGGCGAGGTGGTGCCCAGCACGCTCGTCTCCACGACACCGTCCACGTCGAGGCCGCACCAGCCGGTGAACGGCGCCGCCTCACGGTCGACGTCGTCGAGCAGCAGCTCGGCGATGATGTCCCACAGTGCTGCGCCCGTGGCGCGCTCGACGTCGGCGCGCGTGCTCTCGTGATGGCGGCGGCGGTCCCAGATGTGCACGAGCCGATGGAGGAGCCACCGCTCCGGATCGATCCGCTCACCGGTGCGGGCCTCGTACGCCTGCCGAACGTCGGCGGCGAGGTGATCGGTGCCGTCCTGCGTGAGCGCCGGCGCCGCGAGGTCGAACGTCGGGTCGTAGGTCCACAGCTCGCGATGGCTGAACGCACCCTCCGAGAACTCCACCTTCACCGGCGGGCCGTCGCCGTTCGCCACCCAACGCCCGGGTGCCACGCGACCGTCGACGATCGACGGCGAGTCCACGGCGAGCGCTCGCCGCACCAGCACGTTCGTGACGGGCAGGCGCATCGGCGCGTCGAAGCGGCCGAGGCCGGCGCCGATGAGCTCGGCGGCGACCTCCCACACCGCCTGGCGCCCCCACAGGCGAGGCGTGAGGTCGCGCGTCACGCGGAGGGCGCGACGCCGGGCGTCGACGTAGGCGGCGATGGTGTCCGCCATGGCTTCGCCGGGCACATCTGGGCCAGCGTCGAGCCACTGGTAGAGCACCCCGTCGCGCCACCCCAGCACCTCGGGCACCAGGTTCCCGAGCGCTTCCGCCACCACTCCGGCGTGACGGCCGTAGAAGCCGACGCCGGTGCGTTCGACCAGCACCGTGCCCGCACGACCGGCGCGCTCCGCGGCGAACGCGACCCGCTGGTGCTCACGACGGGTCGGCGCCAGGCACCCGGGGCCCACGGGTACCGGAGAAGCTATTGCCGAGAGCCCGGTGACAACGCACCCGAGCTCGTCGAGCGCGACGCCGACGGCATCCGCGGAGAGCTGGCGGTGCACCGCCCAGTCGCCCCACGGCAGGATCACCTTGGGCCAGCGATCCAGGGTCGCCGGCAGCGCGTCGTCGTCGTTCTCGGTCGCGAGCAGCAGCACGATGCGATCCCGGGGGATGCCCTGACCCTCGAGCAACCGGGCGACTCCGGCGATCGAACCGCCGCTGGCCGGCGGGTCGTCGATCACCAGTGCCACACCGCGCGACGCGATGGTGTCGAGGGTGCGCCGCTGACCGGCGTCGATGCGCTCCTCCGGTCGCAGCGGCAGGAACCCGACGCGGGAGTAGCCGAGCCTGCGCAACTCGGCCACGACGAGCCCCCCGAGGTGGACGCCCGACGTGCGCACGCCGCACACGACGACGGGCAGATCGCGATCGGGAGTGGCGACCGAGAAGCGGTTGACCAGCGCGCTGATGTCGGCCGGTTGCTGGTCGAAGCTCCGGAAGCAGCTGGGGATGCGCGCCGGCGCCGCGACCGCGGCCGCCGGCCACTCGGCACGGCGGGCAGCGACGCCGGCGGCGCGCGCCGTCAGATCCCTCGCGCTGCCGACGCCGGTGTGGGCGACGCCCGAGACCGCGGCGTCGGCGAGATCGGCGGTGAGGGACACGAGCTCGTCACGGCTCGCCTCGAGCCGTGCACCGGAGCGGTTGGAGCTGCGCACGGCCGCGCCGCCACGGTGCACGATCGAGGCCAACGACGCCGCCCGGCCCGCGAGCGCACCGTCGTGGTCGGCCAGGTACGACGCCACCCGCGACGGCGGGGAGCTGCTCCAGTGGAGCCGGTCGTCGACGGCGCTGAGCACCGTGGCGGCCGCCAGGTACGCGTCCAACCACTCGCCGCTCGCGACGAACGTGGAGAGATCGTCGACCATCTCGCCGACCTCGACGAGGAGGTCGCGGGCCGTCAAGCGCTGGCCGTACTCTGATGGGGTCCGAACTTCACAGGTCGAAGGTAACGATCGGCTTCGCGGCATGTCAACGAGCCGAACGGCCCTTGGAAGCGGGTTCATGTCGACAACGAGCACGAGATGGTCGACGGTGGTGGAGCGCACGCGCGAGCACCTGGCCGACCCGCTCCGACGCGACAGCTACGCCCTCATCCTGGGCTCCGCGCTCACGTCGGTGATCGGCGTGGTCTTCTGGGTCGCGGCGGCCCGCCTCTACAGCGAGCGCGATCTGGGTGTCGCCTCCACGCTCATCGCGACGATGGGATTCCTGGCGAACCTCGCCACGCTGGGCCTGCGCAACGGCCTGATCCGCTTCCTCCCCACGTCCCGCTCGGGCACCGAGCGTCTCATCCACGGCTCCTTTCTGGCGTGCGGGCTCACCGCCGCCGTGGCCGCCGTCGTGTTCCTGGTGGGGCAGCCGGTGTGGGGCAAGCAGCTCGGGATGCTGCGCGACAACCTGGGCGTCGAGGTGTTCTTCGTGGTCGCGACGGTCGCGTGGGTCATCTTCGTGCTGCAGGACAGCGTGCTCACCGGCGTCCACCTGGCGACGTGGGTGCCGGTCGAGAACGCCGCGTACTCGCTCACGAAGCTGGCCCTCCTCGTGGTGCTCGCGTCGTTCCCGAGATGGGGCCTGTTCGTCGCGTGGACGGTCCCCGCCGTCGCCTTCCTCGTCCCGGTGAACGTGATGATGCTGCGTCGCATCCGCGCCTCGGCCTCCGCCGTGAAGGAGCAGGCCGCCGACCCGCCGCCGATGCGTGAGATCGTGCGGTTCGCCGCCGGTGACCACACCGCGTCGTTCCTGTGGCTCGCGGCCACCGAGCTGCTCACCCTCGTGGTGCTGTCCGGCGGTGGCGCCGCCGCCAGCGCGTACTACTACCTGTCGTTCACCATCGCGTACTCGCTGTACCTGGTGACGGCGAACGTGAGCAGCGCGTTCGTCGTCGCCGCGTCGTCACGGCCCGACGAGGAGGCGACGCTGACGCGCAACGCCGTGGTGCAGGCCGCCCGGCTGGTGGTGCCGTCGGCGCTCGCCGGCTGCGTCGTCGCGCCGTGGGTGCTCCGCGTGTTCGGTCCCGGCTACGAGCGGCACAGCGTGACGCTGCTCCGGCTGCTGCTGCTGTCGGCCATCCCGCAGATCGTCGTCGGGCTCTCCATCGGCCGGGCCCGGGTGCACCAGCGGGTGTCGAGCGTCATCGTGATCAACCTCGTGACGTCCGCGACCCTGTTCCCGGCGGCGGCGCTGGGCCTCCACCGGTGGGGTGTCGTGGCCGTCGGGTGGGCGTGGCTCGTCACGCAGACCGTGCTGGCCGCGTTCCTCGCTCCTACGCTCCTGTCGACCAGACGAACTCCGCGCTCGCCGATCGCCCGGCCACGTCCGTCGCGTCTGTCGGGAGGCTGACCCGATCGGTCCGACGATCGTGCCCTCCTCCTGAGCTCAGCGTGACGCGACCGGCGCCGCCCACGGCTCCGTCACGACGACCTCGGCACCGCCGACCCCGAGCTCGGTCAGGCGCTGTCCGGCGTCGAGCGAGCCCACCCCGAGGGCCAGCACCTCGATGGAGCGCGCCGCGCCCAGCTCGACGACGGCGCGGATGGCCGCCGTCATGGCCGGGTCCCCGTGGTGGGATGCGTCCACGGTTGCTGCGTCGACCAACAGGCGCTCGACGTCGAGCTTCGCGATCTCGTGGAGCGGAGCGGCGCCGGGGCCGGTCGCCGCCACGGCGACGTGCGCGCCGCGGGCGTGCAGCACGTCCACGGCGGCAGCGATCGCGACCGGGTCCTCGTCGCCGATGCCGACGAGCTCGACGCCCACCGGCGAACCGGACAACCCGACCGTGGCCAGCCGGCCCCAGAGCGCGTCGGCGCCGCCGGGGAGGGCGACGTCGGCGGCCGGGACGGAGAACCAGAGACGCAGGCCCGGCGGCGGGATCGGCCGCGACGAGGCGGCGATTCCCTCGAGCGTCGCGTCGAGCACGGCGAAGCGCTGGCCCCAGGCCGAGGCCACCTGCTCGAGATCGGCACCGACGAGCGGCTCCTCGCCCTCGACCGCGACCTGGGCGACCACGGAGGCGCCGATGATCGCCCGGTCGGTGAGCGACCGCTGCAACCGGACCCCGACCTCGACCACGTCGTCGATCGTGCCGTCGCGCCAGCGGTCGAGGGCGGCGCGGGTGGCGCCGTCCACGTGCACGACGCGGCCGCGGCCGATGCGCTTGGCCCGGCGCAGGGCCAGACCGCTCTCCTCCAACATCGACTCGATCCGCGGTGCGTCAGCGGCCGCGTCCGCCGCGGCGCTGTCGCTGCGCGGCGTTCCGTCGACGAACGTGACACCGACGCTGGCGCCGAGCACCACGGTGCCGCCGTCGATCTCGGTCGTGCCGAGGCGATCGACGATGCCGACCAGGAGGCGGTCGACGTCGTGGGGGCTGAGCCCCGGGATGGCCATGGCGAACTCGTCGCCGCCGAGGCGGGCGATCACGGCCGGGTTCAAGTCGTGGTTCGGCAGCTCTCGGACGGCGTCGCGCAGCACACCGGCCACGCTGCACAGGAGGGCGTCGCCGACGCTCGATCCGAACGCGGCGTTGACGGGACCGAAGCCGTCGAGGTCGAGGCGGACGATCGCCGTCGGCAGGCCGAGCACGCGACTGGCCGCCACGGTGAACCCGCGACGGTTCGGAAGCCGGGTGAGGCGGTCGAGCAGCGGATCGGGCGGCGTGCGCATGCCCTCCGCGACCCCGTCGGCGACACGCAGCTGGATGACCCCACGCGATCGAGCGAGATGGGCGACCGACAGCACGAGCAGGGCCGCCACCGCGACGAGGATGCCCGCCACCAGCACGAGCGAGCGCCCCGGCGTGCCCGCCGAGCTGCCGGCATGGGTCGTCGAGCCGCTGCCGGCGGTGCTGGCGAGGAACGCCATGACGCACGCGGTCACCACCAGCGCCACCGCTGCGAGCAGCGGTGCCAGGATCACCGGCTTCAGGTGCGGCGTCGGGGCGGGCTCAGGCGCCCGGCGGTCGAGATGCCGACGTTCCGCCACGCGTGGCGAGTGGTCGTCCGTTCGATGTGGTCGTGACATGTGGCCCGTCCGGAGGGTGAGGAAGCACCTTCCGATCGGCCGTACCCAGCCGGAAATGAGTCGTTCGGACCATGTTCCGTTCACGCCGGGATGGGGCGCACCCCACCCCGGCGGGGAACGATCAGGGCTTCTCGGAACCCACGATCCAGGCGGCGAAGAACTGCGCTGCGCCGCCGTACGCCTGACCGAGCGCCGTCTTGGCGCCGTCGATCTGGTGCTCGCCGGCCGTGCCGCGCACCTGCATCGCCGCCTCGCCGAACCGGAGCATGCCGGACGCGCCGATCGGGTTGGTCGACAGCACGCCGCCCGAGCAGTTGACCGGCAGGTCGCCGTCGAGCTGGGTGACGCCCTGCTCGGTCAGCTTCCAGCCCTCGCCCTCCTCGCAGAAGCCGAGGTTCTCGAGCCACATCGGCTCGTACCAGCTGAACGGCACGTACATCTCGATGACGTCGATCTCGGCGCGGGGGTTCCGGATGCCGGCCTGCGCGTACACGTCGGCGGCGCAGTCCTTGCCGGCCTGCGGCGACACCTGGTCACGACCGTTGGCCGTCGCCGGCTCCGAGCGCATCGACGTGCCGTGGATCCACGCCGGGGCGACACCGGTGGCCGCGGCGGAGGCCTCGGCCGCCGCCTCTCCGGCCAGCACCATGGCGATGGCGCCGTCGGACGACGGGCACGTCTCGCTGTAGCGGATCGGCTCCCACAGCATGAACGAGTCCTTCACCGTGTCGTAGGTGATGTCGGGCTCGTGCAGGTGCGCGTACGGGTTCTTCAACGCGTTGAGACGATCCTTCAGCGCCACGAGGATGCCGATGTCGTCGGGGGCGTTCGTGCGGCGCATGTACTCGCGGATGAACGGGGCGAAGTAGCCGCCCGCGCCCGCCACCAGCTGCTGCTGGAACGGGATGGGGAACGAGAGCGCCCACATCGCCTCCGAGCACGACTGCTGCTCCCAGGCGATGGTGAGCACCCGCTCGGCCACGCCGGCCTGCACGTGGCTGGCCGCGACGATGGCGGTCGAGCCGCCGACCGAGCCGGCCGTGTGCACCCGCAGGAGCGGCTTGCCGACCGCGCCGATGGCCTCGGCGAGGAAGCCCTCCGGCATCATGATGCCCTCGAAGAAGTCGGGGGCCTTGCCGATCACGACGGCATCGATGTCGTCCATCGTGAGCTGCGCGTCGGCGAGGGCGCGGTAGACGGCTTCGCGGAGGAGGCCGGCGAGGGACACGTCACCGCGGACGGCGGCGTGCTTGGTCTGACCGATGCCGATGACGGCTACCCGGTTGCCCATGTCAGGCTCCTTCCAGGACGGCGACGAGGTTCTGCTGGAGCAGGTGACCGCTGGTGGCGGTGGCCACTCCCCGGTCGACCTCGCCGCTCATGATGCGGTTGGCGACTTCGCCGAGACGGATGAGGCCGGCGGCCATCATCGGGTTGGCGGCGAGCGCCCCTCCCGACGGGTTGACCGACACGTCGGGGCCGAGGCCCAGCGCGTCGACCAGCATCTGGTGCTGGTGCGTGAACGGCGCGTGCAGCTCGGCGACGTCGACCTTGTCGTTGCCCACCCCGGCACGGGCGGCAGCGGCGGCGGCGGACGTCGCGACCGTGAGGTCGCGGGCGCCGAAGTTGTGGCTGTCGACCCGGTGGTCGAGCCCACGGATCCACGCCGGACGATCCACCCAGTTGGTGGCACGGTCGCCGGCGGCGAGCACCACGGCGACACCGCCGTCGGAGATCGGCGCGCAGTCGTGACGGCGCAGCGGATCCGACAGGTAGTCGGCGGCGAGGAGCTCCTCGACCGAGGCCGAGCCCTGCAGCTGGGCGTTGGGGTTGTTGCGGGCCGCCTCACGGGAGGCGTGGGCGATGGTCGCCATCTGCTCCTCGGTGATCTTGCCGGCGTCGAGCATCTGACGGGCCTGCAGGCCGGCCATCGCGATCGCGTCCGGCCACAGCGGCTGGTAGTAGTACGGGTCGAGCTGGCGGCTGAGCACCAACGGCAGGTCGCCGGGCGAGCTCTTGCCGTAGCTGTACACGAGCGCCGTGTCGGCGTGACCCGACTGGATCTTCACCCAGGCCTCGTAGAGCGCCCAGGCACCGTCCATCTCGACGTGCGACTCGGCGATCGGCGGCCAGGCGCCGACCGCGTCGAGCGTCATCACGAAGCTGAAGGCCTGACCGGCGAGGTAGTCCGAGCTGCCCGAGCAGGTGAAGTCGATCTCACCCTTCTGCACGCCGATCTGCTCCAGCGCCTGCTGGATGACCGGCTGGATCAGCTCGACCTCGTTGTGGTCGACGACCGCACGCTGGTGCTTCGACTGGGCGACGCTGACGATCGCGACGTCGCGGGGGGCTCGTTGGAACTCCGATGAGCTCGACATCACATGTGTCCCTTCAGGCTCTCGGCGGGCACGTCGGGCTCGTCGATCGGCCGCCACCACTTGATCGATTCGAAGCTGGGCGCCAGCTGGTCGTCCTCGACCCACACCGGCTCGACGCGCATGCCGATGCGCACCTGGTCGTGGGGGATCTCCTGGATCGGCCCGTAGACCGACACCGAGGCGCCGTCGAGGAGCACGAGCGCCGAGCAGAAGGGCGTGGGCGGTGCGTTGGTGCCGAAGCCGATGTGCACCACGCAGAACGAGGCGACGCTGCCGGTGTGGGGCAGCTCGACCTGCTCGGTCGTGGGCAGGCCGGCCACGGGCGACACGCCGCGGGGCGGGACGTACACGTCGCCGCTCACGGGGCACTTCTCGCCGAGGATCTTCTTCTGGGCGAGACCGCGGAGGAAGCGGGTGGGCGCCAGGCCCGGCACGTAGTCGTACCGCATCGAGGCGGGGAGACGGACTCGCTGGATCGGCTCGATGCCGTCGAGTGCGGGGACGCCCGACGCGTCGATGGCGGGCTGCGACCAGAGGCCCTCGGGGAGGGTGCCGTAGATGTCGGTGTCGGTCACGACGGGGCTCCTGTCAGCTCGAAGTAGGCGATGTCGGTGACCGCGCCGGAGCGCTCGTCGGCCCAGTGGGCCTTCACGCGGGCGCCGGTGCTGACGGCGTCGGGGCCGGAGGCGGCGACCACGTGGAGGAACCCGGTGTCGGCGCCGTCGAGGGTGATCAGCGCGAGCGCGTGCGGCTCCTGGAGCGCCTGCTGCTCACGGGGCGTCGGCACCCACGACCAGGAGGTGATGGTGCCCTCGTCGGACACCGGGACGAGCTCGGTGAGCGGCTCGCCGGTGGTCGGGTCGTACTCGACCGGCGGGCACACGACCCGCCCGTCCGCCCCGCGGATCCCCACGATGACCTGCTCGCGCAGACCGGTGTAGAAGGCGCCGATGACCGGGCCCGTCGTGCGGTTGAACGGATACTCGATGACCAAGTCGGCACGCAGCAGGTCCGCTTCGCCCATGGAGGTCCTCCCCTTCGATCGTCACGCGGTCCGCGTCGTGTAGCGGCCGCCGGCGAATACTAGAACAGATTCTAGTTTTGGCAACCTCGCCCTGTTCGGTCGCGACCGGCGCCGCACGGGCCTGTACCGGGCCGCACGCCGAGTCGTCAGCCGATCTCGGGACGCAACGCCCCCCACGACCTGCGACGGATGCATCCGGCCCACACCCCGACGCTGTAGGCGACGTCGTCCGCGAGCGACAGCGCGGACCATGCCGGCAACCCGACATCGGGCCGCCGACGGCGCCACGACGTGAGCGGCTCCACCAGGATCGCGACCGCGGCGAGCCGGCGGGCGCGACGGCTCACGAGCGCCGCGACGAGCGTGAACGGCAACCACGGGCGGACCGATGCCCGCGCGACCTGCCGCGCGAACCCCAGGTGCCCCAGGGCGACGAGGCGCAGCGACACGGCCGACGCGTCGTCGAGGGCGCCGAGCTTGCGGCGCATCGCTGCGACCGTCCACCCCGCGAGCCCGAGTGCCGCCACCGGATGGCCCGCCGCGGCGAGCCCGACCACCGCGACGGACCACCGCGACCCACGCAGCGGCGGCAGCGCGCCGGGGTGCCGGAGGTCGAGCTCGGCGGCCGATCGGCCGTAGTCGACGCGGCGACGGAGCATCGACACCACGTCGGACCGCCCGCGGTGGCCCACGGTCACGGCGGGCTCGTAGCGCCCCCGCCAGCCGGCGTCGGCGAGCCGCCACAGCAGGTCGACGTCCTCGCCGACGAGCAGATCGGGGTCGAACCCGCCGACGGCGTCGTAGGCGGTCCGACGCACCACCAGCGCGGCGGCCGGCACGTAGGAGACACGCGTGCCCGCCGCGATCGGCGCGGGTCGGTCACCCAGATCGAGGGGCGAGCTCGCCGCCTCGTACCGGTCGACCACACCCGGCCGCACGGCGGACGACTCGTGCGCCACCCGCGGGGCCACCACCCCGACGTCCGGCGCGTCGAAGTGTGCGAGCAACGCCCCCGGCCACTCCGGGGTCACCTCGATGTCGGAGTCGACGAACGCGACCAGGTCGGTGGTCGTGGCCGCGTAGCCGGCCCGGCGCGCGCCGGCGGGCCCCCCGTGGCGCTCGAGGCGGACGAGCGTCGCCCCGTGCGCCTCGGCGACCGACCGGTGGCCGACGGCGTCGACGGAGCCGTCGTCGACCACGACGACGCGCCCGGCGTTCGACGCGACGAGGGCGGCGAGGCAACGGTCGAGCGCCTCGGGCCGATCGCGCACGGGAACGACCACGTCGATGCGCTCACCCCGGGCCGTGACGTCACCGACGTCACGAGCGGGTGCAGCGCCGGCGCCGACCAGGCGGTCGACCAAGCGCGCACCGGCGACGGCGCCGCGCCGTCCACCTCGACGCCGGACACGCCCCACTCCCCCCCGATCCGTGCGCCGGCGTCGCTGAGGCGCAGCAGTCGGGTCGGATCGCCGCCGAGCAGGGCACGCCCCCCGTCGACGACACGCACCGACTCGTCGAGGACGTATCTCACGAGGGGGGAACGCAACCGGTCGGACCCACGTCGGTCAGACCGTCATGCCGCCGTCGATCGGCAGCACGATGCCGGTGACACCGCCGCGATCGGGCGCACACAACCACGCGACCCCGGCGGCGATCTCGTCGGTCTGGAGGTTGCGACCGATCGTGTGGTGGATCGCGAACTCGTCGACCGACGACAGGCCGTAGAGGTTCGCGGAGGCCTGAAGGATGTTGGTCACCGTGGACCCCGGCGCGACCGCGTTCGCCGTGATGCCGCGGCGGCCGAGCTCGAGCGCCAGCGAGCGGACGAGCCCGATCACGCCGTGCTTCGCCGCGGTGTAGTCGGCGATGGTCGGGTTGCCCCGCATGCCGGCAGCGGACGCGATGGCGACGAAGCGGCCGTGTCGCGGCTTCGGCCGCTCGAGCATCGCCGGGATGGCCGCCTTCGCGGTGCGCCAGACGCCGGTGAGGTTGATGTCGATGTTGATCTGGAACGCCTCCTCGGAGATGTTCCACGCAGGGTCGCCACCGCCGACGATGCCGGCTGCGGCCACTGCCGCGTCGAGGCCGCCGAACTCGGCGACGGCCACCTGCACGGCGGCGTCGAGCTCGTCCTGCTTCCGGACGTCGGCGACCACGCCGACGGCGTGCTGACCGCAGGCCGCGACCGACGCGTCGAGGTCGGCCTTCGACGACATCGCGTACGGCAGCGCGTCGATGTCCGCACAGATGTCGACCAGCACGACGGACCAGCCGTCGGCGGCGAGGCGTCGGGCGCACGCGGCGCCGATGCCGCGAGCGGCGCCGGTGACCAGCGCTACGGGACGGTCGGTGACGAGAGCGTCGGCGGAGGAGGCGTCGGTCGGTTCAGTGGGCGGCACGCGCCCACCTTGCCACGGCGGCGGCGAGGCGGTCGACCAGATCGCCGAGGAGCTCCTCGCCCTCTGCGGCGGACGCGCCGGCCGGGTCTCCGAGCACGCCGTTCGGCGACACCGACGCGACACCGTGCTCGACCACCTCGTCGGCGATCTCGCGCCACCGGCGCACGTCACCGGCGGCGGCGCGGTCGAGGCGTACGAGGTGCGGCGCGAGCGCGAGCATCAACGAGGTCTCGGTGCGGCCGGCGTGCGCGTCGGCACCGGGCACAGAACAGGCGAGCACGAGCGACCGCCGCCCCTCGGCCTCCAGTCGAGCGTGCGCCCGAGCGAGGGCTGCGCCGTTGCCGCCGTGCGCGTTCACCCACACGACGCCGTCGAACGCGTCGGCCGAGCGGGCCAGCTCGACCACCGCCTCCTCGAACACGGTGGCGCCGATCGACAGGGTGCCGGCGAAGCCCGCGTGCTCGCCGGACGCGCCGATCGCGAGCGGCGGCGCCACGGAGGCCGCCGATGCCGCGGAGTCGTCCACCACGAGGCGGGCGGCGACCCGCTCGGCCACCCCGACCGCGATGCGGGTGTCGGTGTCGAGCGGCAGGTGGGGACCGTGCTGCTCGGTGCTGCCGAGCGGCACCAGCAGGATGCCGGGGCGGGCGGCGACCTCGGGCCAGGTCAGCTCGCCCAGGCGTGTCACGACAGGTAGCCCCACGCGCGCAGCTGCTCGACGATCGCCGTCGCGGCCTCCGCCGGTTCGGCGGCGAGCCGCCGTGGCGGGGTGCGCTCGACGAGCGCACCGGTGAGGTCCACGATGCGGTCGAGCGCGCGCTCCCCCGCCGGCGCCGGGAAGGCGCGGGCTCGCGGCCGGACCGGCTCGGTGCGCTCGAGAACGGGGGCCGCGTGTCCGGCGCCGACCCCGGCCGCACCGGTCACGAGCGGCGCGCTCCCCACCGGCATCGCCCGCGCGTCGACGAGCGCTCCTGTCGAGGCACGTCGGAGCCGGGCCACCGACCCCTCCACGGACAGCACGGCCGCGCCGGCGAGCGTGAGGTGCTCGCGACGGCCGCCGTCGAGACGACGCACGACGGACAGCTGGTCCCCCGCACCGGGACCGACCTCGATGAGCCCCAACGCCTGCGCCCACCCCAGCCCGTGCGCCGCGAACGCCGGGACGCTGCCCGAGCCGCGGTCCGCGCTGTAGTCGCCGCACACCACGAGCGTCGCTCCGGCCACCGCGGCGACGGCGGCGATCGACGCGCCGACGCTCGACGAGGCGCCTCGGCCCTCGTCGTCGACGCGGACCACGGCCGACGCGCCGCACGCGGCCAGCTCGAGCAGGGCGTGCTCGGAGTCCGCGGGACCGACGCTCACGAGCGTCACGGTCGTGCCGCGTTCGTCGGCGAGCCGCAGGCCGACCTCGAACGCCGCCTGGTCGGCGGCGGAGAAGCCGTACCGGCGACGGTCACCCGTGACCTCGCCGGTGAGCGCGTCGATGTCGGGGCGCAGGTCGACCCACTTCACGGCGACGACGACGGTCATGTCAGGACCGTTCGAAGACGACGCCGTGGCCGCCCTCCGGGTAGCTCCACGTGATGGCGCCCTCGGTGTTGCACACCATGTAGCAGGTGCCGCACTCGAAGCACTGCTCGTAGTTGAAGAGGATGCCGCCGCCGGACACGGGCACGAACAGGTTCGCCGGGCACGCGATGACGCACGCCTGGGTGGTGCACCCGCGGCACGAGTCGCCGTCGACGGTGATGTGCGCCCGCTCGTGCACACGGAACTCGGTGAGCTCCATGCGGTGCTCGAAGCTGATGTCGGGGTAGTCGCCCATGCCGTGTCCCTACCCGAAGTTCCTGAGGCCGGAGATGGCGTCGCGAGCGACGTCGCGCACCCGCAGGCCCGACCGGCGCAGCTCCGAACGCACGATGGCGTTGAAGCCGGGCTTGGGCCGCGGGTTGTCGACGGTGAAGATCCGCTCGGCCACGTTGCACATCAGCGCCGGATAGCTGCCCTGCATGCGTTCGCTCAGGATGAGCTCGGGCACGCTCGCGAGCTTCCGGTGGTCCTGCAGCACGAAGTTGGTCTCGATGCGCCGGCGGTAGCCCTCGAGGCCGCGCACCGACGTGTCGCCCAGGCGCAGCGCCTCCACGGCGGCCTGCCCGGCGGCGAGGCCGGACCCGATCGCGAAGTTCACGCCCTCGAGCCAGATACCTGCGGCCAGGCAGAGGGCGGCGGCGTCGCCGGCCACCATCATCCCGTCGCAGGTGAGCTCCGGCATCATGTTGAAGCCACCCTCGGGGATGAGGTGCGCGCTGTACTCCTTCACCTCGCCGCCGTCGAGCAACGGCGCGATCACGGTGTGCGCCTTCAGGTCGGCGATGATCTCCTCGGGGCGACGGTCCTGCGCGGCGAGCGCCGGGAGCTGGAGCACCACGCCGACGGCCACCGTGTCGAGGTTCGTGTAGAGGAACCCGCCTCCGGGGATGCCGTGCGTGCAGCCGACGATCTCGAAGTCGGCGCCTTCGAGACCGCGCAGCCGGAACCGCTGGTCGATGACGTCCTTGCCGAGGTGGATCGTCTCCTTCACCCCGAGCGTGAAGTGCTCCGGATCCGCATGGGTGTAGAGGCCTGCCTCCTTGGCGAGGAACGAGTTCACCCCGTCGCACGCGATCACCACGTCGGCGGTGAGGTCGCCGTCGGGACGGTCGGTGGCGACGCCCACCACGCGTCCCCCGTCGCGGAGAAGGCCGGTGACGGTGGTGGAGCAGATCAGCTCGGCGCCGGCCGCCACCGCGTGCCCGGCCATCCAGTTGTCGAAGTCCGGCCGGTAGGCCGTCGCCCCGTTGTAGGGCGCGACACCCCAGGCATCGGTGTGGAAGTCGACGGTGACGGCCTGCGTGGGGGTCATCAGCATCGTGGCCCGACGCGTGACCCACCGCTGGATCGGGGCCTCCTCCCACCACTGCGGGATGATGCCGTCGAGGATGCGGCCGTAGATCACGCCGCCGTACATGTTCTTCGAGCCCGGGAAGGGGCCGCGCTCGAGGAGCGCCACCGACTTGCCGGCCCGGGCCAGCGCGATGGCTGCGGACGAGCCCGCCGGCCCGGCGCCCACCACGATCGCGTCGAAGTGCGTCACGACGCGTCCTCCAGCAGTGCGGCGAGCGCGTCGAGCGTGGCGTTCGCGTCGGCGGTGATCGCGAGGTCGGCCATCGCCATCATCGGGCAGTGGGGATCGGTGTTGACGGAGATGATGTGGTCGGGATGGCCGAGGCCGGCGGTGTGCTGCACGGCGCCGCTGATGCCGAAGGCCAGGTAGAGGTCGGGGTCGACGACCACGCCGGTGGTGCCGATCTGCCGCGAGTGGGGCACCCAGCCGGCGTCGGTCACGACGCGGGTGGCGCCCATCGACGCGCCGATCGCCTCGCCGATGGCCGACAGCTGGGTGAACCGCCGGTCGACCGGATCGTCGGTGGTCGCGCCGACCATCATGCCGGCGCCACCGCCGACGATTCGCGGTGATTCGGCGAGGTCCATCGTCGCGGCGTCGGGCGGCTCCACCTCGACGATCGTCGCGTCGCCGGACCCCGCGCCGATCGCGAGGTCGACGTTGCCGGTGGCGATCGCATCGCCGTCCGACGGGTTCACGCCGCGCACGCCCGGCTGCAACGTGGCGACGAACGGGCCGGTGGGACGCAGCAC
Organism: Acidimicrobiales bacterium; assembly: GCA_046331245.1. GTDB lineage: Bacteria > Actinomycetota > Acidimicrobiia > Acidimicrobiales > Microtrichaceae > SSF14. The sequence continues at coordinate 84,830 of JAXLRH010000007.1, forward strand.
CGACTGCACGAGGCCGCCGTGGTGGGGCACCACCACGCGGTCCGCGGCGATGCTCAGGGCGCCGGCGACGAGCGGGAGCCCGGTCACCGCCGCGAGCCGTGCAGCGAGGTCGCGCCCGTCGGGCGACGCGGGCAGGAGCACGCGGGAGGCCGATGCCGCGAGCGGGGCGAGCGCGTCGGCCCAGGCGCCGACGGCGAAGTCGCCGACCTCGGCGAGCCGGACGCTCGGCGCGACCCCGGCGAGGGCGCCGGCCGCGGTGCCCAGCTGGGAGCCGATCAGCACGACGTCCGCGCCACCGGCCTCGGCGACCGTCTCGGCGGCGCCGGCGGGCAGCACGCCGGCGCGCACGGGGAGGACGACGAGTGGGCGGCCGGGCATCGGGTCAGGTTACCCGAGCCGTTCAGAGGTACTTGAAGGCTTCCCGCCGCGTGACGCCCGACATGGCGTCGGCGCGCGGTTCGGCCCACTCGCGCACCATGTCGGGGCGCCGGCGGGAGGTGTCGCGCAGCACCCAGCCGATGGCCTTGCGGATGAAGAACTCCCGCTCGTGCAGCATCGAGTCGGCGTACCGGCAGAAGCGGTCCCAGTCGCCGCCTCCGTCCCGGAGCGGCTCGAGCAACGCGAGGAGCGCGGCGCGACGCAGCCAGAAGGAGTCGGGGTCGGCCGCCCAGCGGTCGAGCACCGGGCCGGTCTCGGCCGGATGCCGGGCGACGATCGAGCCCACCACCTTGGCCGCGAGGGGATCGAGGATCGCCCACGTCTCGGCGTCGACGATCATCGCCTCGATCACCGCCAGATCGTCGGGGACGAGCAGCTTCCGCCGCTCGGTGAGGATCTCCACCGCGGCACGACGGCTGTCGAAGAGCACGTGCTCCCAGCACGCCTCGACGATCGCCATCACGTCTCCCCGCCGGTCGACGTCGGCCTGCGCCAGCGCGGTGCGGACGATTCGGCGGGTGACCGGCACGGTCACGCCCAGGAACTCGCGCTGGGAGTGGAGGTACTGCTGCTCGCCCGCGGCCCGCACGGGGTCGGCGTGGACGGCCAGCGCGGTGAGGAGATCGCCGACGAACTCGTCCGGGGAGACGTTCACCGCGCGAGCATGCCACCACGGCCTCGGGCCCGGCGACAGAAGGGGCAAAAGGTCCTCTAGGCAAACGGTCCGAAATCGGCCACGATGTCCCCCTTGTCGAATCGACCCGACTCCTCCGCCGCCACCACCCGGGCGGGCGACGACACGGTCATCGACCTGCGCGACGCCGCCCCGCAGCGGCGCCCCTCCCTCTCGATGGTCTACGGCGGTGGCGGTGCGGTGGGCATCGCGTGGCACATCGGCGTGATCGACGCCCTCCGGGACGCCGGGCTCGCCGTGTCGTCGGCGCCGTCGATCGGCACCAGCGCCGGCTCGTGGGCCTGCGGCGCCGCTCGCCTCGGCATCGGCTTCGACCAGTTCGCCGCCTTCGGTGAGCTGAATCTGCCCGATCGCCGGAGCGGCCTGCTCTCCGAGCTCGCCCGCGACGTGTTCGGCGACGCCCGCATCGAGGGCGCCTGGATCTCCGTCACCGCGCTGCCCACGATGCGCCGGCACCTGCTCGACAGCCGTCGCCACGCGCTCGCCGACCTCATCGCCGCCTCGTCGGCCGTGCCCGGCGTGTTCGCACCGCACACCATCGGTGGCACGCAGTACGTCGACGGTGGCGTTCGCTCGATGGCGTCGGCCGACGCCGCGCCCGACGCCGACCTGCTCGTCGCAAGCCTGCCCATCGGCGGCCCCCTCTTCGGCCCGGTCGGCCGTGCGTTCGAGCGCACCACCCGCCGGGCGCTCGCCTCGTGGCGTGCCCGCCACGGCGGCGCCACCATCGTGCTGCGTCCAGGGCGCACGTTCGCCAACGCCGTCGGCCGCAGCCCGGGCGCCATGATGGACGTCGAGCTCGCGAAGACCGTCTACCCGATCGCCTACGACACGGCCTCGCGTCGCCTGCACAAGCGGCTGTTCACGATCGACGCCGAGCGCGATCGCGGCGAGCTCGTCTCCGCCTAGTCCCGATCGAGAGCCCGCCCGGGCCTAGATCGAGGCGCCGACGCGCTCGCCCTCGACGACGGCGGCGTGCGCCCGACGCGGCGCCACGCAGTCGCCGACGCGGCGCACCCACACGCCGGCGTCACGCAGCTCCAGGTACAGCTCCTCCACCGGATCGGCGGGCACGGCGAGCACCATCCAGTCGACGGTGCGCTCGACCATCCGCCCCGTGGGATGGTGCTGGAACGAGATCGTGCGGCCCTCGGCGAGCCCCATCGGCACCAGCTCCGTGGTCTGGACGATGCCCTTCGCTCCGGCACGGATCCACCAGTTCTCCATGTCCAGGGTGATGCCGAGATCCTGCCCGACGACCATGCCCGGCGTGATCACCTCGACCCTGGCGCCACGATCCGCGAGCAGCTCCGCCACCGACGTCGCGTGGTGGAACCCGATCTCGTCGAGCACGACGACGGTGCCCTCCGGGTGGCAGCGGCCCTCGAGCACGTCGCGCACGTCGACGATCCAGTCGGCGTCGCCCGGCGCCCACCACGGCCGGGCCGGCCGCGCGCCGGTGGCGATGACGACCCGGTCGGCACGTCGCCGGTTGATCTCGGCCGCGTCGACCTCCACGCCGTACTCCACCTCGACGCCGAGGCGACGGCACTCGCTCACCTGGTTGCGCACGAGGTCGCCGAACTCGGCGCGGTTGGGAACCGATGCGGCCAGGCGCACCTGGCCTCCCGGCTCCGGCTGGCGTTCCAACACCGTGACGCGGTGACCGTTGCGGGCGGCGGCGATGGCGGCCTGCAGGCCGGCCGGACCTGCGCCGACGACGAGCACCGAACGCGGCGTCGGGCTGAGCCGAACGGCGCCGACACCCTCGGCCTCGCGCCCGGTGCGCGGGTTCTCGATGCAGCCGAGCCAGCGGTTGAGGCCCATGCGGCCGACGCACTCCTGGTTGCACGACAGGCACAGGCGGGTGTCGTCGGTGTAGCCGGCACGCGCCTTGCGGGCGAAGTCCGCGTCGGCGATCTGGCCGCGCACGACGCCGACGAGGTCGCAGTGGCCTTCCTCGAGCGCACGCTCGGCCTGGATCGGGTCCTTGAACCGGCCGACCCCGACCACCGGCAGCTCGACCTCCTTGCGGATGGCCGACGGGATGAACATCGCGTAGTTGGGCGGGATGTGCATCGACGCCTCGATCATGAAGAGCGACGCGGTGGCGACGCCGATCGAGGTGTTGATGTAGTCGACCTGCCCCGTGGCCTCCACGATGCGGGCGACGCCGAGCGCGTCGTCGATCGTGGTGCCGCCCTCGATGAGCTCGTCGCCGCAGATCCTCACGCCCAGCGCCAGGCCGGGCCCGATCGCGGCGCGCACGGCGGCCACGATCTCGACGAGGATGCGCGTCCGGCCGGCGAGGTCGCCGCCGTACGCGTCGTCGCGCCGGTTGGTGGCCGGCGACAGGAACCCGCGCACGATCGAGCTGTGCGAGCACTGCAGCTCGATGCCGTCGAAGCCGCCCTCGACGCAGTGACGCGCGACCAGGGCGTAGCTCTCGACGATGTCGGCGATCTCGCCGGTGCTCACCGCCTTCGGCACCTCGCGGAAGAGCGGGTCGGGCACCGGTGACGGCGCCCACACCGGCAGCCGGCTGAACATCGACGAGGCCTGCCCGCCGTTGTGGTTGATCTGGGCGAAGATCGGCGTGCCGTGCCGGTGCACCGCCTCGGTGATGCGGAGGTAGCCGGGGATCACCGCCGGGTTGAACCCGTGGATGAGCTTCTCGTACGGCCAGTCCGTGGGATGGGTCGAGTGCTCCTCGGTGATGATGAGCCCGGCGCCACCGGCGGCGCGCTCCTCGTAGTAAGCCGCGTGCTGCTCGGACGGGTGACCGTCCTGGGTGGCGTAGTTGGTGAGGTGCGCGGAGAAGACGATGCGGTTGCGGACGGTCACGGGGCCGATCCGCAATGGCGACCAGAGCAGGCGTTCGGTCATCAGTGGTGACCCCCGGAGCCGCCGGTGCCCATGGGCACGCCGTCGCTGACGCGCACGCGACCGTCGAGCGCGGCGACCGCCGCCCGGCCCTCGCGGACGGCCTCGAGCAGCGTGCGTGGCGCCACGGCGTCGCCGGCGCGTACCGCAGTTACGCCGGCGGCCTCGAGCGCGCGATGCACCGACTCGTCGGGAAGGCGGTGACCGCACACGACGACCGCAGCGGCCTTGACCTCGCGCCGCTCGCCGCTGAAGCGGTCCTCCAGCACGGCCGCGCCCTTCTTGATCGAGCGCAGGATCGAGCGCCGCTCGAGCACGACACCCGCCTGCTGCAGACGGGCGTTGGCCGGCGCGAGGTCGCCGGATCGGCTGAGCTCGTTGCCGACGATGTTGTCGGGCGTCGCCAACGTCACCTGGCGTCCGGCCCACCCGAGGCGCTCGGCGATCGACACCGCGATGGGGCCACCGATCGGGTCCCACACCAGCACCGGACCCGACGGCAGGGCGTCGTCACCGCGCGAGAGGACGTCGACGGCGTCGAGCACGACTGCGGCGCGAGTGGCGCTCACGTCGAGCGGCGCCGAGATCGAGCCGGCGGCGACGATCACCGCCGCGCCCGCCGCCGAAGCGGCCGCAAGCTCGGAGACCTCGACGGTGGTGCCGGTGTCGACGGTGACGCCGAGGCGTGCGCACTCCGCGGCGAGCCAGTCGGCGATGGCCGCGAGACGACCGCGTCCGCTGCCGGCCGCGGCGTGGCGGATCATGCCGCCGGTCTTCGGTTCGCGCTCGACCACGCGCACCGACCATCCGTCGAGCGCGGCGACACGAGCCGCCTCCAGGCCGGCGACGCCGCCGCCGACCACGGTGACCGCACGCCCGCCGCCCGCCGGATGCAGGCCGGGCTCGGGGTCCGTGAGCTCGTGGCCCGACCGCGGGTCGACGACGCACGTGACGATCGGGTTGCGGGCGTCGCGCACCATGCAGGTCTGGTTGCAGAGGATGCATGGGCGCACCTGCTCGACTCGGCCCTCGCGCACCTTGGTCACCAGGTCGGCGTCGGCGATCTGCGCACGGGTCATCTCGACGGCGTCGCACCGCCCGTCGCCGACCGCAGCAGTGGCAACGTCGACGTCGACGATCGAGCCCTGCGCGATCACCGCCACGCGGTCGCCGTGCTGCGCTCGCACGGCCTCCCGCACCATCGCTGCGAGGTCGAGGTTGAACGCCGGATCGACGTGGCCGTCGGGCCGGGTGGCCGCGGCCGAGAAGATCGCGCCGCGCACGACGGTGACGTAGTCGACCGGGCCGGCGAGCTCCGCGGCCAGCGCTGCGCCGGCCTCCGGCACGATGCCCGCCCACGGCGCGAGCTCGTCGCAGCTCAGGCGCAGTCCGACGATCGCGTCCGGGCCGACGGCGTCGCGAACGGCGGCGAGCACGTCGCGCGCCAGCTTCGAGCGGTCCGACCACTCGTCGCCCCGTTGGTTGGTGAGCCCGGAGAGGAACTGCCGCACGAGCGAGAACTGGCCGGCGTTCACCTCGACGCCGTCGCACCCGGCGGCGACCGCGGCCGTCGCGGCTGCGGCGAACCCGGCGACGAGGGCGTCGATGTCGTCGGGCTCCATCGACTTGGGCACTTCCCGGGTGTTCACCTCGGGCACCCGCGACGGGGCCCACATCGCCGCCTGGGAGTAGGCCGACGACCCCTGTCCGCCGGCATGGCCGAGCGCGGCGACGACGAGCGAGCCGTGCCGGTGGCACGCCGTGGCGATGTCGGCCCAGCCGGCGCGGCTCTCGGCCGCGAGCGGACAGCGCTCGTAGGGCCAGTCGCTCGCGTGCACCGACGCCTCCTCGACGACGATCACGCCGGCGCCGCCACGAGCGCGGCGCTCGTAGTAGGCGACGTGACGTTCGCTCAGGGCTCGCCCGTTGCCGAGGTTGGTCTCGTGCGGTCCGAACACCACTCGGCTGGGCGCCTCCCGCGTGCCGAGGCGCAGTGGCTCGACGAGACTCACGGCGACGTGACGGGCTTGCGCGTCAGGGTGACGGTGGTGCCCGAGCCGGAACGGCTGTGGTCGGCGCTCGGCACCGGCGCCGCGCCCGGCACCAGCGCGGCGAGGAGCGGCTCGGCGTGGCCCTTCACGCACTCGGGATCGGGGTCGTCCAGCTCGAGACCGACGAAGAACTTCGACGCCATGCACCCGCCCTGGCAGGCGTCGTAGCTGCCGCACGAGCCGCAGGCCCCCGGTGACGACGGCTCGCGCAACGAGCGGAAGAGCTCGGACTCACGCCACACCGACGTGAACCCGCCGCTGTCGCGCACGTTGCCGGCGAGGAATTCGTCGTGGATCACGAAGGGGCAGGCGTACACGTCGCCCACGGGGTCGATGAGGCACACCACCCGGCCGGCGCCGCACAGGTTGAGCCCCGGGAGTGCCTCACCGAACGCGGAGAGGTGGAAGAACGAGTCGCCGGTGAGGACGCCGGGACGATCGCGCAGCCAGTAGTAGAGCCGGCGCTGCTGCTCGTTGGTGGGGTGGAGCTCGTCCCAGGTGTCGGCGCCGCGGCCGGACGGACGAAGGCGGGTGACACGCAGCTGCGCGCCGTACGCGTCGGCCAGGGCCTTGAACCCGTCGAGCTGGTCGACGTTGTGGCGCGTGACGACGACGCTGATCTTGAACGGGCCGAAGTCGGCGTCGCGGAGGTGACCCATCGCCGCGAGCGCCGTTGCGAACGTGCCCTCGCCGCGGAGCGCGTCGTTGACGTCGGCGTCGGCGCCGTCGATCGAGATCTGGATGTCGAGGTAGTCCATGCTCGCCAGACGGCGGGCGGACTCGGCGGTGATGTACGACCCGTTGGTGGAGAACTTCACGCCGACGTGGTGCTCGTTCGCGTAGTCGAGGATCTCGAAGAAGTCCTTGCGGATCATGGGCTCGCCGCCGCCGATGTTGACGTAGAAGACCTGCAGCCGCTCGAGCTCGTCGATGACGGCGAAGCACTCCGCGGTCGAGAGCTCACGGGGGTCGCGCCGGCCCGACGAGCTGAGGCAGTGGCGGCACGACAGGTTGCACGCGTAGGTGAGCTCCCACGTGAGGCAGATGGGCGCGTCGAGCCCGCGCTTCATGTCGTCGGTGAGCGTCGAGCGCCGCACGGCGGGCGGCTGCGCCGCGATCACGGGGATCGAACGGACCGAGGACGGCGCGGCGGGTGCCGGGGACGGGTCAGTCACGGACACGGATCATCTCCGAGGACTCGAGGGCGGCGAGCGCCGTCTCGAACGAGGGCCACCGGGTCGAGGCGATTCCCGCGGCCGTGAGCGCGTCGGCGGCCGTCGGGTGGTCGGCGAGCGAGTTGACCACGGTCACCATGTCCGGCGACCGGAGGAAGCTGAGCCGGCGGTTGCCGAAGTGGTACGCGAGCGCGCCGAACGGCTCAGGCCGCAACGAGACCTTGGGGTGCAGCTCGTAGGGGTGGTCGAGCACCACTCAGTAGACGCCGCACATGCCGTCGATCGAGATCTCCTCCACGAGGAGCTCCTCGGCGACCAGGCCGTCCTCCGCGACGGCGGCGGACGCCGTCGCCTCGTCGACCTCGGGAACAGGGGTGTCGGTCGTGTCGATCGTTTCGGTGCTCATGGGATCGTCCTTCTCCAGTCGGCCGGGACCGCCCACACGGTACTGGCTCCGCGACAGGGCCGACCACAGGGCGACCGGCGGCCCACGTCGGACGCCGCGCCGCGACCTTGAGGGGGCCGCCTCAATTTCCGTCCGAACCGGGCAGAATCACTCAAGGCAGAAGGTCATCGGTCGATGTCATGTAGGTGAGACGACTCTCTTCGCGGTCCTTGAGCCTGCGCACGGTGCTGGTCGCCACACTCATCCTGCCGCTGCTCACGTCGGTCGCGTTCGGGGCGGTGTGGGCCCGCGATCGCCGCGCCGAGGCACAGCACGCGCAGACGGTCGCCGACCAGATCGACATGCTGTCGGTGCTCAGCCAGCTGCAGTTCGGCATCGAGTCGAACCGCCTCTACCGCGGTCTCAGCACCTCGCTGCTGCCGGCGAACGTGGCCACCACCACCGCCAGTGACGCGGCCCCGAAGTCGGCACGACTGTGGGAGAACGGCGCCAAGCTCGTGAACTCCCCCGACGAGCTGAACGCCCTCACGAACGGCACCGGCGCGACCGTGCTGAAGCGCGTCATCGACCGCCACGTCGCGCAGATCGCCGACCCGAACCTCCCCGAACTCGACGACAACCTGTCGGGCTCGGCCACCGACCTCAGCTCGCTGATCTCGCTCGTCCGCAGCAACGCCGACCGCGACGCCGTTGCGAAGACCGCCGTGTTCGACCAGTTCTCCGAGCTCCAGGCACTCATGCTCATCGAGGCGAAGGCGTTCATCGCCACGCTCGCCTCCCCCGAGCAGAGCCAGTCGAACGTGCTCGACATCTTCGAGACCGGCGCCCGCGAGGACGCGCTGATCGACCAGATCGTCACGCGCCTCCCCTCCAAGCTCCGCCACCAGCTGCTGACCGGCCTCGCCGGTGACGACATGGCGAAGCTCCGCGCCGCCGTCGGCTCCGACGCCGGCATCGGCGACAAGGGTCCGTCCTTCAACGAGACGCTCACCCCCGAGCTGCTCAAGAAGGTGCAGACGCGGTACTACACGCTGCCCGAGATCCGTGGTGAGCTCGCCGACCAGGTGAAGGCGGAGTCCGACACGACGATCCGCGAGGCGAACCGCTGGGTGCGCTCGTCGTTGGCGCTGGCCATCGCCCTCGCGGCGATGATCATCACCACCGCGGTCACGATCAGCCGGGTCGTCGTCCGACGCCTCGAACTGCTGGCACGTGCCGCCTCGCGGATCGGCGACGGCGACATCGACGAGGACCCGCTCCCGCCGGGCGGGCCCCGCGAGATCGCCGAGGTCACGATCGCGTTCAACCGCATGTCGGACCTCCTCCTGACCCTCGATCGCCAGGTCGGCGCCATCGGCAACGCCCGACTGGACGACCCCTCGCTCGACAAGACCCTTCCCGGCCGGATCGGCTCGGAGATCCAGCAGTCGGTGCGGCTGATCGCCACCACCAACGAGAGCCTCCGGGCCGCCCAGGCGCTCGCCGCCGCCATCATCGAGGCCGCCGTCGACGCGATCATCACCGTCGGCGCCGACGGCGTGATCCGTTCGGCCAACCCTGCCGCCAACGCCGTCGCCGGGCGGTCGTCGGACGACCTCGAGGGCGAGCAGATCGCCGACCTGTTCCCGAACCTGCCGTCGTTCGAGCGCCTCATCCACTCCCCCGACAGCATCGCCGTGACGTTGCAGCGTGCCGGGCTCGACCCGGTGCCGACGCTCATCTCGGCGCGTGAGATCCAGGGCAGCGACGGCGCACCGGCCCGAGCGTTCTTCATCCGTGACATCTCCGAGCGCGCGGCCTGGGAGGAGCGGTTCCGCTACCAGGCGACCCACGACGAGCTCACCGGGCTGCCGAACCGATTCGCGCTCGGCGAGTACCTGCAGGCCGTGGAGGCCGACGACGACCGCCATGCGATCGCGGTGCTGTGCATCGACATCGACCGGTTCAAGTACGTGAACGACGCCCACGGTCACCACAACGGCGACCAGGTGATGCAGGTGGTCGCCGACCGGCTGCGCTCCAGCTCGTCCGCTGCCTACGCCGCGCGCGTCGACGGCGACGAGTTCGCCGTCGTGATCCGACCATCGGGCGACCCGTTCCTCGGCGCCAACGGCACCCACGCCAGTCACGAGGAGGCCGCGGAGGAGGTCGCGCGTCAGATCGCCGCCGAGCTCTCCGAGGCCATCGAGATCCCCAACGAGCGGCTCGTCCTGCAGTCCTGCATCGGCATCGCCGTCGCGCACCACGCGGCCGACGGCACCGAGAACCTGCTGCGGTTCGCGGAGGTCGCGATGTCGATCGCGAAGGAGTCGGGCACCGGCTCGGTCCGCGTGTACGACGGCACGATGAGCGACCTGATCGAACGGCGCACCCGCCTCGAGCAGCGCCTGCGCACGGCGCTCGCGACCGAGCAGCTCGAGATGTTCGCCCAGCCCATCGTCGACCTCCACACCGAGCGCATCACCGGCGTCGAGCTGCTCGCCCGGTGGCGACACGAGGGCGAGTGGATCCCGCCCGACGTCTTCATCCCGATCGCCGAGGACAGCGGCCTCATCCAGGCCGTGGGCCGGTGGGCGATGGGATGCGCCTGCTCCCTGCTCGAAGACCTCAAGGCCGCCGGCTGCGACCAGTCGGTCTCGGTCAACATCTCCGGCCTGCACCTCATCGGCGGCGAGGTCGTCGCCGAGCTCCGGTCGCTGCTCGAGGGCACCACCTTCGACCGCTCGAAGCTCCGGGTCGAGCTCACCGAGAGCTTCCTACTCAGCGATCCCGACCTGGCAGCGCGGCGCCTCGGCGAGATCCGCGACCTCGGCGCCAAGATCGTGATCGACGACTTCGGGACCGGCTACTCGTCGCTGACCTACCTCCACGCCCTGCCGATCGACGGCCTCAAGCTCGATCGCAGCTTCGTGAGCCGCCTCGGGGTCGACGAGAGCGACGAGACGATCGTGCGGCTCGTCAACGACCTCGCCGTCGGCCTGCACCTCGATCTGGTGGCCGAGGGCGTCGAGACGGCCGAGCAGCACCGCACCCTCCTGGGCCACGGGTACCCGCTGGGCCAGGGCTACCTGTGGTCGCGGCCGGTGCCGATCCGTGAGCTGTGGCCGCTGCTCGAGCAGAACCGCCTCGCGCAGGTCGAGTCGTCCTCGGCCTGATCAGCTCCGCTTCAGCCCGAAGACCTGCTCGACCTCGGTGACCGCCGCGTCGACGCGCTCGTCGAAGCGGTCGGCGGCGACGTCACCGCCGGGGGCGTCGTGCACTGCGGCCAGAGCGGCCCGTACGGCCGCGACGTCGGTCGGCGACAGCCACGGCGCGGCGTCGAGCACGGCGCGCTCGCCGGCCAGCGCACGGTCGACGATGTCGGCGGCGCGGGCAGCGTCGCCGTCGTCGGCTTCGACCACCTTGCGGTACTCGAGCGGAAGCACCTGCAGCGACGACACGAGCGATCGTGCGTCGGAGCGGGCGTTCGCGATGGCGTCGTCCACCGAGGTGGCGGTCCCGCGCCCCACCAGGGCTCCCACCACGAGACCGACGAGGACGCCCACGACGGCGGCGGCGACCGCGGCGCGGCGTCGGCGTGCAGCGCTCATGTAGAGGGCCATGCTCAGTGCTCCTTGGTGACCAGGACGAGTGCGGCGTCGCCGTCGGCGAGTCGGCCGACGATACCGGTCACGGTGGCCACCACGTCACCCGCCGAGATCTCGATGAGCTGGCTGGCGGCCAGCACCCATACGGTGGGCGGCAGCTTCATCGGGCCCAGGTGGCGCGTATGGCGCTCGACGGTGGCGGCGAGACGGTCGTGGCCGATGTCGGCGCCGTACATCACGGCCTCGCCGACCTCGTCGAGGGCGACGTCGCCGAACCGATCGAGCACCACCAGGCGCTCGACCACGCCACGACCGGGGGCCGGCGTGATCGACCACCAGTACGAGTCGAGCGCCGTCGGCTCACCGGTGCACCCTTCGGCGGCGAGCAGGCGCGTCGCCTCCTCCAGGTCGATGGGGCGACGCCCGGGCGCGGCGCCGCTCTGCAGCGCGACGGCGCCCGTGGCGATGGCGCGGACGAGCATGCGCTCCGAGTCGGTCTCGAAGCGGACGTCGAGCGAGTCGCCGGCCGCGCCTGCGGCGAGCGCGTCCTCCCGAGCGAGCGCGACGAGGCCCTCGATCTCCTCGGCGGTGGGCGACCGGATCGTTCGCTCGTGCTCCACGCGGATCAGCGACAGCGCGTCGCCGACCGACGAGATCACCTCTGCGTGCTCGGGCACCGAACACTCGAGGCCGAGCAGCGCTGCGGTGTAGCGCCCGAGACCGCCCGCTCCCCCACCCACGGCGACGACCGTGGGCCGGTCGAGGTGGTTGTGGTCGATCAACGTCGTCACGAGCTCGGCGACGGCGTTGCCCGACGCCTCGAGCATCCGCCGCGCGACCTCGTCGCCGTCGAGCCGGAGGAAGACACCCGCCGCAGCGAACGCCGCCCGTGCCGCGGCCGCCGAGCCCTGCGCGTAGTCGCCGTCCTCGACCATGCCGAGCGCGTTCGCCGCGCACGTGTTCGTGAGCGCGACGAGATCGCCGTCGGCGAGGCGCACGGCGAGGTAGTCGGCGGGGTCGTCCGACCGAGGGGCGAAGAGCTCGGCGGTGGCGCCGTCGAGCCGCGACGGCTCGACGAAGCACGCGTAGCGGAGGCCGGCGATGTGCGCGCTGCGGGGTCCGACGCCGTACACCTTGTTGCGACGCGAGCGGAGCATCGAGCCGCCGGCGACGCCGACGACGCGCACGTCGACCGCTCGTAGCGCCGTCGAGTGGCTGGCGACGCGCACGTAGCTGAGGGCGGGACGGCCCGAGCTGATCGCCGCGACGTTCGTGGAGGTGCCGCCGACCTCGATGACGATGCCGTCGTCCACCCGGGAGTGGCGGAGCACGCCCGCCACCGACGCCGCCGGGCCCGAGTACAGCGTGCGCGCCGGCTCGCGTCGGAAGCCGTCGAGGTCGGTGGCGCCGCCGTCGCCCCGCATCACCATGACGGGGGCGTCGATGCCCACGGCACGGACGCCGTCGGCCACGACGTCGGCGGTGGCCATGGCGATGGGCAGGATCGACGCGTTGAGCGCCGCGGTGACCGCACGCAGCTCGAGGCCGTACAACCCCGACATCTCGGTGGAGGTGCACACGGCCAACCCGTGGCGGGCCGCGATGGCGGCCACGGTGGCCTCGTTGGTCGCGTCCTCCGTCGCGAACGCCTCGGCGACGCACGCTGCGACGGCGCCGGCCTCGACGAACCGACCGATGATCGACTCGACCCGCGCCTCGTCGAGCCCGTCGCTCAGGTCGACGAACTCGCACATCGTCCGCAGCCGCTTGCCGGGCGCCAGCTCGATGTCGTCGAGCATCGTGCGCTTCGCCGCCTTACGGAGGTCGGGCCGGCGACCCATGCCGATGACGCCGACGAGGCCGACGTCGCCCTCCAGCAGGGCGTTCACGGCCTGGGTCGTCGAGTGGGTGACGAGCGCGATCGGCCGGCCGCCCAACTCGGCGGCGACGTCGGCGACGACGCGGACGACACCGGCGGAGACGCCGTCGACGTCGTCGTGGGTGGTCGGTCGAACGGCCTGGGCCACGATGCCGGTCGCGTCGACGGCCACCGCCTTCGTGAAGGTGCCGCCGACGTCGACGCCGACGCGAACGCCCGAGGCCGCGGGGTCCACTCGATCAGCCGGCCAACGCCGCCGGTGACGCGTCGGTGGCGGAGTCCGACGACGCCGAGGCCTCCCCCGCGGAACCGGCGCCCGACGAGCCGTCGCCGGCGGGGCGGCCACGGCGCGGCCGGATCACGAACATGTACACGGCCCCGCCGATGTAGAGCAGCGACAGCGCCGCCTGCGCGCCGACGCTCTGCAGCGTCGGGTAGTAGCCCGTGGCCTGGGCCAGGAAGATCGACAGCCGCGGCCAGCCCGACAGCGGCCTGAGGCCGATGACGTCGGCCTCCTGGAGCGAGCGGATCGCGTTGCCGAGGAACGCGACCGAGGTGACCATGATGAGGGCGACGGCGCCGGACATGAACACCCGCACGGGGAGCTTCCGTCCCAGCTTGAAGATCATGAACGAGACGATGGCCAGGGCGACCAGACCGGTGACCGCGCCGCCGGCGACGTAGCCGCCGAGGCCGCGGCCGAAGGAGTTGAGCGCCTGGAAGAACAGCGCCGTCTCGAAGCCCTCGCGGAAGACCGAGGTGAAGCCGATCAGCAGCAGCGACGTGGCCGACCCCACCGACACCGCGGTCCACACCTTCGCCCGGAGGAACTCCATCCACCGCCGCTGCTCCAGGCGGGCGATGAGCCAGAACGACACGTAGAAGAGGAGCGCCACCGCCAGGAGCGCCACGATCGCCTCGAGCACCTCGCGCCCGAACGGCAGCACGGCGAAGATCGCGTCGACCGCGAAGAACATGCCGACGGTGGCGACGACGGCCAGCGCCACGCCCCCGATGATGTGCTTGCGGTACTGGGTGTTCTTCGTCGCCTCGAGGTAGCCGAGCAGCGCCGACAGGAGCAGCACCGCCTCGAGCCCCTCGCGGAACATGATGAGGAACGCCTGGCCGAACACCAGGGTGGGCGCGCCCAGGCCCTTCGCCGTGAGCTCGCGCTCGGCGTCGTCGACGAGGCCGCGCAGCTCGATGATCTCCTTGCGGATCTCGTCGGTCGATGCGTCGATCTTGATGGACGATCGGATCTGGGCGAACTTCTCCTCCGCGGTGAGCGTGAGCTCGGGCGCCGCGGCGCGCAGCGGGATCTCGACGCTCTCGAAGTGGTCGAGGTAGCCACTGCGGGCCACGGCCAGCGCCTCGTCGCGACGGCCGGCCTTCAGCAGGGCGAGCGTCCGGTCGATGGACCGGCGAACGCTCTGCAGCTGCTCGACGGCGTCATCGCGGGTGGCCTGCCCACTCTGCGCGGTCGACCCCTCGGTCGCCGGAGCGGCGGGCGATGCACCGGCCGACGGGCCGCCGATCGCGCCGCCGAACGCGAGGAGCACGGCCAGCGCGAGCGCGGCGAGGCCCGCACGAACGGCCGGACGGCAGAGCGTGCGGGCCGTGGCGGTCATGCCGGGTGCTTCGCCAGGTAGTCGGTGATGGCCTTGGTCATGTCGGCGGCGCCGGTGGTCGTCTTCTCGGCGTCGCCGGCGGCGCCGTCGGACAGGAGCGACAGGCTGTCCTCGATGTCGGTGTAGATCGAGGGTTCGTTCTTCTTGATGGTGCCCTCGATCGTGCTCCACACGGGCTCGAGTTCCTCGTCGGCCTTGGTGGCCGCGGCGGTGTCGGTGCCGGCCGCCACGATCTTGTCGACGCTCGCCTGCATCTTGGCCAGGCCGGCGGCGACGTCGGCGTCGGTCGAGATCTTCTGCTCCGGAGCGGTGGTGGTGGTGCCGTCGGCGGTCGAGGTGTCGTCGTCGGACGAGCAGGCGGTCACGCCCAGCGAGAGCGCGAGGACGAGGGCGGTCGTCGCCGCACCGGCTCGTGAGATGGGTGACTTCGACATGGAGGGCCTCCGGGGGTCGTGGGTATTAGGTATCCCTAACGTATCCACGGCTACTCCGACGGTGCAAGGTACCCCTAACAGCCCCCGGATCGCTATCCCGCTGCTCGACCTGCTCCTCGACCTGCTACTCGACGAGGCCGTCCGCGAGCTCCAGCGCCTTGTCGATGGCGGCGAGACCGAGCCGCACGTCCTCGGGCGACGTGTTGCACGGCGGCACGACGTGCACCCGGTTGAAGTGGGTGAACACCCACACGCCCTGCTCGCGGCAGGCGGCGACGATGTCGGCCATCGGCTTCGCCGCCGCGCCCGACGCGTTGTAGGGCACGAGCATCTCGCGGGTCTCGCGGTTGCGCACGAGCTCGATCGCCCAGAAGACACCGAGGCCCCGCACCTCGCCGATCGACGGATGGCGCTCGGCCATCGCGGCGAGCTCCGGGCCGATCACGTCGGCGCCCAGCGAGCGGGCCTGCCCGAGGATGTTCTCCTCGTGGAAGATGCCGATGGACGCGACGGCCGACGCGCACGCGAGCGGGTGGCCCGAGTAGGTGAGCCCACCGGGATAGACCCGCTCGTCGAACGTCGCGGCGACGGTCTCGGAGATCACCACGCCGCCGAGCGGCACGTAGCCCGAGTTCACACCCTTCGCGAAGCAGATGAGGTCGGGCTGCACGTCCCAGTGCTGCACCGCGAACCACTCGCCGCACCGACCGAAGCCGGCCATCACCTCGTCGCAGATCATGAGGATGCCGTGGCGGTCGCACAGGTCGCGCACGCCGGCGAGGTAGCCGTCGGGCGGCACGAGGATGCCGTTGGTGCCGACGACCGACTCGAGGATGATGGCGGCGACGTTGTGTCCGCCCTCGAACATCACGAGCTCCTCGAGGTGGGCGAGCGCGCGATCGCACTCCTCCTCGGGCGTCGTCGCGTGGAACGAGCTGCGGTAGGGATACGGACCGAAGTACCGCACCACGCCGGGCAGCGCCGGCTCCGACGGCCAGCGACGCGGGTCGCCCGTCATCGTGATCGACCCGTGGGTCGCTCCGTGGTAGCTGCGGTGCGCGGCGAGGATCTTGTACCGGCCGGTGTGGAGCCGGGCCATGCGGATCGCGTTCTCCGTCGCCTCGGCGCCGCCGTTGGTGAAGAACACCTTGGACATGTTGTCCGGGGCCACGTCGATGATGAGCCGGGCGGCCTCGCTGCGATCGGCGTTCGCGTGGAACGGCGCGATGGTGCACAGCCGACCGGCGGCCTCCTGGATCGCGGCGACGAGCTTCGGGTGCTGGTGCCCCAGGTTCACGTTCATCAGCTGGCTGCTGAAGTCGAGGTACCGGTTGTCGTCGTAGTCCCACATCCAGCTGCCCTCGGCGCCGGCGATGGGCAGCGGGTTGATGAGGGCCTGCGCCGACCACGAGTGGAACACGTGGGCGCGGTCGTGCACGTGGGTCGACGTCTTGTTGTGGTGGTCGAAGGAGTCGAGCAGCTCAGCCATGTGTCGAGTCTTTCAGCGATTCGTCGGGAAGCCGAGGTCGATGGAGCTGGTGGCCGGGTCGGGCCAGCGCTCGGTGACCACCTTGGTGCGGGTGTAGAAGTGGATGCCGTCGGGCCCGTACATGTGGCTGTCGCCGAACAGCGACGACTTCCACCCGCCGAAGCTGTAGTAGCTCACCGGAACGGGGATCGGGACGTTGATGCCGACCATGCCGCACTGCACGTCGAACGTGAAGCGGCGGGCTGCTCCGCCGTCGCGGGTGTACAGCGCGCACCCGTTGCCGAACTCGTGGTCGTTGATGAGCGCGACCGCCTCGTCGTACGTGTCGACGCGGATGACCGACAGCACCGGGCCGAAGATCTCCTCGGTGTGCAGTCGAGTCCACGGCTGCACGTGGTCGACGAGCGAGACGCCGATGAAGAAGCCGTCGCCGTCGAACTGCTGGTCGCGACCGTCGCGGCGGACCGTCGCGCCCTCGTCGGCGGCCACGTCGAGGTACGACGCCACCTTGTCGCGGTGCTCACGGGTGATGAGCGGGCCCATCTCGGCGTCGGGGTCGGTGCCCGGCCCGATCCGCACCTTGTCGAGGCGTGCCTCGATCGCGTCGACGAGTCGATCGCCGACGTCGCCCACCGCGACGACCACCGAGATGGCCATGCAGCGCTCGCCGGCCGAGCCGTACGCCGCGCTGATCGCGGCGTCGGCCGCCGAGTCGACGTCGGCGTCGGGCAGCACGACCATGTGGTTCTTCGCGCCCCCGAGCGCCTGCACGCGCTTCCCGTTGGCGGTGCCGGTCTCGTAGATGTAGCGGGCGATCGGCGTGGAGCCGACGAAGCTCACCGCCGCGATGCCGGGGTGGGCGAGGATCGCGTCCACCGCCTCCTTGTCGCCGTGCACGACGTTGAACACGCCGGGCGGGAGGCCGGCCTCGTCGAGCACCTCGGCGATGAACATCGCGGCGGACGGATCCTTCTCCGAGGGCTTGAGGATGAACGTGTTGCCGCACGCGATCGCGTTGGCGAACATCCACATGGGCACCATCGCCGGGAAGTTGAACGGGGTGATGCCCGCCACCACACCCAGCGGCTGACGGATGGAGAACACGTCGACGCCGCCGGCGACCTGCTCGCTGAAGCCGCCCTTCAACAGGTTCGGGATGCCGCAGGCGAACTCGACGTTCTCGAGGCCGCGGGCGATCTCGCCCAGCGCGTCGGAGGGCACCTTGCCGTGCTCCGCCGAGATGATGTCGGCGAGCTCGCCGCGCCGGGCGTCGAAGATCGCCCGCGCCGCGACCAGGATCTCGGCGCGTCGACCGAGCGAGGTCGTGCGCCACGATCGATGTGCGTCGAGGGCGATCTTCACCGCTCCGTCGAGCTCCGCGGCACTCGCCAGGGGCACCTCGTCGGCGATCTCGCCGGTGGCCGGGTTGAAGACGGGACTCGTGCGGTTCGAGGTCCCAGGGGTGGATGCTCCACCGATCCAGTGGTTCATCACAGCTATCAGCTCCTGATTTCGTGGTCGCAGGAGCCTACCGCCACGAATCCCGTGCTGTCAGGACGAACCCGCCCGCGCCCCGTCAGGCAGCGGGCTGGAGCGTCTCGGTGACGTTGGTGATGTTCACGCCCTTCGCCGCGGCGCGGGCCAGGAGGTCGGCGCGCAGCTCCGGGGTGATCTGGCGCGTGCGGCTAAGGAGGAAGCACGACTCGCCGGAGGGGTCGCTGACGATGGCCCACTGGTAGTCGGGGTCGAGGTCGACGATCCAGTAGTTGCCCTGCCCCTGCTTCGAGTTCGATCCGGTGAAGCTCACGTTGAGGCGGGCGTTGCTCGCGTCGACGGGAACGGCCGAGCCGACGATGGTCGAGGCGGGGCCGTCGAACGCGAAGTAGTTGCCCGAGTTGAACACCCGGATGCTGCCGTCGGGGTTGAGCGAGTAGTTCGCGGTCGAGCCGACGAGACCGATCGAGAAGAACTGCTTCACGCTCGCGACCTCGTACCAGGTGCCGAGGTAGCGACTCACGTCGACCGACGGCACGGTCGTGGTGCGTTCGGGCACCATCGGCACGCAGGCGCTGAGGCCGAACAGAGCCGAGAGGACCACGACGGACAGGACGGTGGAGGCGCGCTTGAGTGAGTGCATGCCCCTGCTTCGGAGCCGAACGCCGTTCGGATTGGACGAATCCGCGGGGCTCCGGAGCAGGCGATTGCAAGCGCTGCTGGCAGGATGGTGCGATGCGCACCGAACGCGGGCTCGAGCGGATCCTGTTCTTCTCCGACGCCGTCGTGGCGATCGCGATCACGCTGCTCGTGCTGCCGCTCCTCGAACTTCGGAGCGACGCGCACGACGGTGGGGTGGCGCACCTGTTGCGCGCCCATGACGCCGAGTTGCTCGCGTTCGGTCTGTCGTTCGTCGTGATCGGGGTGTTGTGGGTGGCACAACACCGCGTGATGGAAGTGGTGGACACCTACGACTCCACGATGTTGCGGCTGCAACTGGCGTGGCTCGCCACCGTGGCGTTCCTGCCGTTTCCCACTCAGCTGCTGGGCGCCACCGACGGAGATCGGGGTGCGTACGGGCTCTACATCGGCACGCTCCTCGTGAGTTCGTTGCTGCTGAGCGGGCTGGCAGTTCATATCGATCGCACGCCGGCGATCCGCGTCGCCGACGCGCCGAGCGATTCCCGTGGTGGAGCGTGGCTCACCACCGCGCTGTTCGGCGTGGCGTTCGTGCTCGCGGTCGCGACGTCGCTGGGGATGTGGTCGATGCTCGCGATGCTGCTCGACGGGCCGATCGGCTGGCTGCTGGCTCGTCGCCGCCGTAGAGCTATGCAGTCGGCGCCTCGACGTTGACCCAACGCATGTCGGCATATCGCTCGCCCGCGGCGGCGCCCTTCGGCGAGATCTCGTCGAGCCGGGCGAGGTCGGCCGGGTCGAGGGTGATGCCGGCCGCGGCTGCGTTCTCCTCCAGGTACTGCGGCCGCTTGGTGCCGGGGATCGGGTGCACGTCCGCGCCCTGCGCGTGCAGCCACGCGAGCGCGAGCTGGCCGGCGGTGCACCCGCGCTCCTCCGCCATCTCGCGCACGGCCGCGACCAGGTCGAGGTTGCGGCGGAAGTTGTCGCCGGTGAACCGGGGCATGCCCTTGCGGAAGTCGTCGGGCCCGAAGTCGTCCTCGCTCGTGATCTGCCCCGTGAGGAACCCGCGCCCGAGTGGGCTGTAGGGCACGATGCCGATGCCGAGCTCGCGGGCGGTGGGCACCACCTCGTCCTCGATCTCGCGGCTCCACAACGACCACTCGCTCTGCACGGCCGCGAGCGGGTGGGTGGCGTGGGCGCGCCGGATGGTGTCGGCGGCCGCCTCGGAGATGCCGAGGTGGCGCACCTTGCCGGCTTCGACGAGCCTCGCCATCGCGCCGATCGTCTCCTCGACGGGGATCGTGGGATCGACGCGGTGCAGGTAGTAGAGGTCGATCACGTCGACGCCCAGCCGGCCGAGCGAGGCGTCGCAGCAGAGGCTCACGTAGTCGGGCTTGCCGCTGATGCCGCGCGACGCCGGGTTGAGCGGATCGCGCACGATGCCGAACTTCGTCGCGAGGGTGATCTCGTCGCGGCAACCGTTCTTCTGCAGGTAGCGACCGAGGAGCTCCTCGTTGGTGAACGGGCCGTAGACGTCGGCGGTGTCCCAGAAGGTGACGCCGAGCTCGCGGGCGCGGTCGAGCGTCGCGATCGAGGAGGCCTCGGTGCTTGCGCCGTAGAACTCCGACATCCCCATGCAGCCGAGGCCCTGGGCCGACGCGAGCAGTCCGGAAGCGCCGAGTGGCGCGGTGCTGACGAGTGGTTCGGACATGGTTCGCTCCTGATCCGGGGGCTGCGGGTCACGACGATCGACCCCGTCGCCAGACTTGCACAGCGATCCGGGCGGGCGTCGGTCAGGCGTGGCGTCGGCGCCGTTCCAGGCGCAGGCCCGTCGCCGCAAGGCCGGCAGCGAACAGGCCGCCGGCGATGACCCACGACCGGCGGGCGGGCGACGGGTCGACCGCCCACGCCCACCAGCTCGCCGAGCCGCCGGCGGCGCCACCGAACGTCGCCGACACGAGCACGAGGAGGACCGGTGCGATCGACGGCGCCGAACGCCCGATGAGCGCCATCTCGACCAGCGCGACACCGATGAGCCCCAGCGCGCCGCGGACGCCGAGCCAACCGGTCGTCGGGTCGATCGCGTTCTGCACGGCCGTCGCGGCGACGAGGACGGCGACGTACGCCGCCACTCCCGCGGCGTCGTACCACCCGACCGGGCGCGGGCTGAGGCGCTCACGCTCGGGGTCTCCGCACGCGAGGCTCCGCCGGATCGCCAGCGCCGAACCGACGGGCAGCAGGAGGCGCAGGGCGATGCCCTGCGCGCCGAGCGCAGCGCTCGGGAAGGGAATCGTGCGTGCGCCGACGATCGCGTCGAGCACGAGCAGGACGACGAGTGCCGTGGCGACGCGACCGGCGCAGCGCACCTGTACGAACAGCGGCATCCTCGGACGCGTCGGCACGGGGCGCTCAGCGAATCGGGAGCGGGCGGCAGTCGGCGAGCGCCGTGAGCTGGGCGGTGAGCCAGCGCGCCTGTTCGACAGGCGGGTTCGCGGCCTCGGCTTCCGCCCGGGCGAGAGCGCCCTCGACGAACTCCTCGGCGCGGGGCCGGGCGCCGGCCACGAGGAGGACGTACGGAACGAGCACGTCGAGCGTCCCCAGCGCAGCACCCGCCTGCAGCCCGGGGTCGCAGCGACTGTCCTGCGGGACGAGGCCGGTGGCGACGGACCGTCGGAGCTGTCCCGGCGAGCGGTCGTCGGGCACGGTGATCGGCCACGCTCCCGCGGCGATGTCCTCCTCGGTGACGCGGACCGGCAGCGTGACCCCGATCGCGCCGAACCGACGGCGGACGTCGGACACGACCCGCTCGACCTCGCTCCGTCGCGGCTCGTGTTCGCCCCACAGGCAGATCCGACCTGCGCCCGGCCCGGCAGCGCCGCCGCAGCGGAGGCCCGTCGACCGCGGCTGCACCGGATCGGCGGGCAGCGGCGCGGCGACGACACCGGCCGACACGACGGCCGCCACCATGATCGCACCGGCGGTCGATCGGCGCGGCCAGGGCCTCGAGCGCCAGTCGACGGCGACCATCGCGGCGCCGACCAGGCCGAGTCCCACGAGTAGCGGCGCGACCACCCCTCGGGGCGACAGCTCGGTGGACGAGAGACAGCATCCACTCGGATCACCGGCGAGATGCCGCAACCACAGCGGTTCGAACCCGTACGGCAGCACCATCCACAGATAGACCACGGCGACGGCGACCGCCGGCGCGATCACTGCGGGCAGCACCGACCCCAGGACGCACCCGACGAACGCCGCGCCGGCCACCACCGCGGCGCTCGCGCCGACCATGAGGACCGCGACCGGGCGCGGGGTGCCACCGCCGTCCGCGAGCATGCGCCAGACCGGCCCGACGACGAGCACGAGCCACTCGATCGCGATGATCCGAGAGAGCGCGCCGGCGAACACGCGCTGCGGCGGGCGCCGCGACGTCCATTGGTCGATGCCGGCGCGGCACAGGCGGGACGCCTGCCACGCGCCGAGCCCGGCCGCTGCCGCCGCGGGGACGAACGCTGCGGCGAGACCACCGACGAACGCGGCCTCGGTGTAGCCCACCGGCCCGGCAGGCTGGCCGAGCAGGAACCACTGCGACGCGATCAGCGAGAGGAGGTGGACGCCGCGCTCACCGCTGCGGCTCGGCAGGATCGGTGTGAGCACCCGTGCCACGGCGGCCTCGCGCCGTCGCGTCACTCGACGGCTCCGACCGCCACCGCGTAGGCGTCTGCCGGCGTCCCGTCGCGTGCATCGCCGAGGGAGAGGAAGTCGGCGACGGGCCCCTGGAAGCGGACCTCCCCTGCGGCGAGGACGACGACCTGATCGAAGGTCGCGGCGATGTCGTCGACGAGATGGGTCGAGATGACGACGCTCGCGTCGAGCTGCGCGACGACCGCCGCCAGACGCCGGCGTTCCAGCGGATCGAGACCGGCCGCCGGCTCGTCGAGCAGCAGCACGTCGCCACCGGCGGCGAGCGCCTGCGCAATGCCCACGCGGCGGAGCTGTCCACCGGACAGGGTCGACGCCGACTGGCCGCCGGCGTCCGACAATCCCACGCGCTCCAGGCTCTCGCCGGCGACCCGGCGCGCTGCGCGGTCGTCCACGCCCGCGAGCCAGGCCGCGTAGGCCACCTGCTCGAGCGCCGTCGCACCGGCGAGTGGTGACATCGCCTGCGGGGTGTAGCCGACCGCCAGCGCGTACGACTCGACGCGACCTCCCGTGGGGCGGAGCAGCCCCGCGCCGAGTCGCAGCATCGTGGTCTTGCCGGCACCGTTCGGACCGAGCAGCACGACCCGGCCGGCCGGGACGTCGAGGGTCAGTTCGGTGAGCACCGGCGCCGAGCGCCCGAACCGATGCGTGACGCGGTGGTACGACAGGACCGGTTCGGGCGACGGCATCCGATCAGTACGCCACGCGCACCGTGCCGACCCAGAGGTGGCCGCACGACCCGCATCCGTTGATGGTCATCACCGTGACGACCCCTCCGCCCCGGCCGGGCCGGCGAACCACGCCAGCATCACGACCGAGAAGACGACGGCGACGAGTGAACGATTCGACCTCATGACGGACCCCCCGTTCGGCATCGGTGTGCCGTGACCGCCGTCGATCGACGGTCACGGCACGAACGCTACGCCGGGGGCTCCGGCATCCATATGGGACGATTCGCCCAGGGATCAGCGGGAGGCGGGCGGTTCCGTCCCGGCCTCCTCCGGCTCCTCGGCGAGCAGCGCGTAGAGCTTGCGGCGGGCGTCGGTCAGGATCGCCTTCGCCTGCTCCAGCTGTGCGGGCGACCCGGCTGCCGCGACCCCACGGATGGCGAGGCCGAGCTGGTGCATCTGCCCGCGGAGCTCGAAGCCGGGGTGACCGCCCTCGGCGGTCCACGGCTCGCGGTCGTCGTCGCCGAACGTGGCGACGAGGGTGCGGCCCTCGTCGGTGAGGGCGAAGACGCGCTTGCCGCCGTCGTCGGTGGCCGTGACGAGCCCCTCGTCGGTGAGCTGCGCCAGCGTCGGGTACACGGCGCCGGGGCTGGGCTTCCAGCTCCCGCCGCTGCGCTCGTCGATCTGGCGGATCATCTCGTAGCCGTGCATCGGCTCGTCCTCGAGCAGCGCCAGGAGCGCCGTGCGGATCTGACCGCGGCGCACCCGCCCTCGCCCGCCGCGGCCGAAGCCGCCGCGACCGCCGAACGGAGGCCCGCCGAACGCGGGTCCG
This sequence comes from Acidimicrobiales bacterium, assembly GCA_046331245.1. Taxonomy (GTDB): domain Bacteria; phylum Actinomycetota; class Acidimicrobiia; order Acidimicrobiales; family Microtrichaceae; genus SSF14. Next base: position 108,823 of record JAXLRH010000007.1, read on the forward strand.
CCGAACGGCGGGCCGTCGAAGCCGGCGCCGGTGTCACGGCCGAAGCGGAACGGTCCGGCCTCGTGGAAATCGTGTGTGTGTCGCATGGGTACCTACCTTCTCGACCGTCTCAATGACCGGTCGTGTTCGCTCTTGTGCGATCACGATATATCGTGATCGCACTTTCGGCAACCAGTTTCTCCGATCGGTACGGTCCGCACCCATGACCGATCTCAGCCAGCAGCCCTGGACCGGCGATGCCGTCTCCCTCGTCGACGCGTTCCGCTCCGGCGACCACTCCCCCGCAGCCGAGCTCGACGCGACCCTCGCGGCGATCGAGGCGAGCGACCTCAACGCCTTCTCGTTCCTCGACCCGGATGCGGCAAGGGCGGCGGCCGCCGAGGCCGACGTGAGCAAGCCGTTCGGCGGCGTGCCGCTCGGCGTGAAGGAGCTCGACAGCGTGGCCGGATGGCCGTACACGGAGGCGAGCTTCCCGCTCCGCGACCACGTCGCCGGCTTCACGTCGACCCACATCGAGCGGCTTCGCGACGCCGGCGGTGCGGTGCCGTTCGGCCTCACGACCGCCAGCGAGTTCGGTGGCGTCAACCTCACCCGCACGGTGCTGAACGGGGCGACGCACAACCCGTGGAAGCACGACACCACCCCGGGCGGGTCGTCGGGCGGATCGGCGTCGGCCGTTGCCGGTGGTCTCGTCACATTGGCGACCGGCGGCGACGGCGGCGGCTCGATCCGCATCCCCGCCGGCTTCTGCGGCCTCGTCGGCCTCAAGACGACCTATGGCCGCATCCCACGCGGACCCCACTTCGAGGTGGGCGCGCTCACCGTCACCGTCGGCGGGCTCACGCGCTCGGTGCGCGACACCGCGCGCTGGCTCGACGTCTCCAACGGCGCGGATCGCCACGACCCGCACTCGCTGCCCCGCATCGAGGGGTGGGAGGCCGGCCTCGGCACGCACCTGGACGAGCTGCGCGGCCTCCGCGTCGCCGTCATCGACGGGTTCGCGGGCGCCGTGGTGAGCCCGGCCACCGCCGCCGTCGTGCGGGAGGCCGCCGACGCGCTCATCGCCGACCTCGGCCTCGTCCGCATCGACGCCACCGTGTCGATCCCCAACGTCGGCACTGCGTGGTCGCTCGCCAACATGGCGGGCACGTTCGCAGCCCTCGGCGACGCCTGGCCGGCGTGCGCCGACGACCTCACGCCCGAGATGCGCTTCGCGTGCCAGTGGGCGGAGGGCGCCGGCTACGGCATGGCGGCCCGCATCAAGCTCGAGCAGCGCCGCACCGCGCTGTTCGAGGCGATGGCCACGCTCTTCGAGCAGACCGACCTGGTGATCACGTCGACGAATCCCGACATCGCGTTCGCGGCCGAGGGCCCGCTACCCGACACGTTCGGTGGCGTGCAGGACACGATGGCGAACAACGGTCGCCTCACCATCCCGTCGAACCTCTACGGCAACCCCGCGGTGTCGGTGCCGGTCGGCAGCGTGGACGGGCTGCCCGTGGGCATGCAGATCCTCGCGCCGCACCACTGCGATGCCTGGCTGCTCGATGCCGCCTGGGTCTGCGAGCGCGAGCGGCCGTGGCCGCTCATCGCCGGCTGAGCTCCGCCTCGCCCTCCTCCGCGCCGGTCGACTCGGCGAGCGTCACCACCGCGATCTTCGTGTCGCCCAGGCCCTTCAGCGAATAGTTCCGGCGCGACGGGCGCACCGAGAGGCCGGGGTCGAGCTCGGCCAGCGGGAGGAGCTCGCGCGGGATGACCACCGTGCCCTTCCGCGCGATCGACGTGAGACGGCTCGCGAGGTTGACGGTCGTGCCGAACACGTCGCCCGCCACGCTGACCGTGGGCCCGAACGTGACACCGCACTGGACCGGCGGGAGGCCGGGCATCGTGGCGAGGCGCTCGCCGAGCTCGAGCGCGATGTGCAGCGCGCCCACCAACGTCGGCGCGACGAACATCACCTCGTCGCCGATGAGCTTGACCACGCGACCCTCCGACTCGGCGACCACCTCGAACGCGGTCGACTCGAAGGTGTCGATGAGCAACGTGAGCTCGGCCGCGGTGAGTGATCGCGACAGCTTGGTGAAGCCGGCGAGGTCGGCGAACCCGACGGCCATCTCGTGGGTCGCCCCGTCGTCGGACGGCTCGGTGTCGACCGCTCTTTCGGGATCGAGGCGACGGCCGAGGGCGGCGATCATGTGTCGCTGCCACACGTAGGTCATGGAGCGGTGCAGCAGCTTCATGAGGGTGGGGTCGTCCTGGTCGAGGAGGGCGCCGAGGCGGTCGCGCAGCAGCAGCTCCGGATCGGCGCCCGGCACCTTCGCGAGGAGCTCCTCCATCAACGCGAGCTGCGCCTCCGCGATGCGCTGGAACGAGGCGCCCAGCAACCGCGCGAGGCGGAGCACGTCACCGTCCTCGAGGAGTCCCGCGTCCTCCAGTTCGCCGAGCCGCGCCACCAGGTCGACGTCGACGTCGTTGAAGGCCACGACGTCGTCGGGGACCTCGGGAAAACCCATCGCACGCCACCAACGCACGGTGCGGTCGCCGTCGACGCCGGTGGCCGCGATGACGTCGGCCCGACGGAGGTTGGGGGGTGTCAGGCCGACCGTTCGGTACACATCCATCCCCTCATCGTGGCCGAGATGCCCCGCCCCTCGCGGCAGGTGTAGAACAGTCACACCAGATCGGTCCGCCGATCGACGAGCGGGGCGAGACGAGCTCGCCCCGGAACATGTCCGAAGGGGGACACGTGGAGAGTCGCGCTGCAGTGCTGTGGGGTATCGGAGAGCCGTGGAAGGTGGAGAACATCACCATCGACGACCCCGGTCCCAACGAGGTGCTGGTCAAGACCAAGGCCGCCGGCATGTGCCACAGCGACGAGCACGCGGTCACCGGCGACATGCTGCTCCCGCACTTCCCGTGCATCGGTGGCCACGAGGGCGCCGGCGAGGTGCTCGCCATCGGCTCGAACGTCACCAGCGTCGAGGTGGGCGACCACGTCTCGATGTCCTTCATCCCGTCGTGCGGCCGCTGCAAGTGGTGCGCATCGGGCCGCCAGAACCTGTGTGACCTGGGATCGAAGCTCTTCGATCTCGGAATGATCACCGACGGTCGCGTGGCCCACCATCTCGGCGGCGAGGACCTGGCGCGCATGTGCCAGGTCGGCTCGTTCGCCGAGCACCTCCTGGTCGCCGAGACCGCCGTCGTGAAGGTCGAGAAGGACCTCCCGTGGCACGCGGTCGCGCTCGTCTCGTGCGGCGTCGCCACGGGCTTCGGCTCGTCGGTCAACCGCGCCAACGTGCGCCCCGGCGACAACGTGGCCGTCATCGGCTGCGGCGGCATCGGCATGAACGCGATCCAGGGCGCCAAGATCTCCGGCGCCAAGCGGGTCATCGCCATCGATCCCGTCGAGTTCAAGCGTGAGAAGGCGATGGAGTTCGGCGCCACCCACGTCTACTCCTCCATCGAGGAGGCGACCGCCGAGGTCGGTGCGCTCACCTGGGGCGAGATGTGCGACAAGGTCATCCTCACCGTCGGCGTCATGACCGGCGACCTGGTGGAGCCGGCGCTCACGCTCACGAGCAAGGGCGGCACCTGTGTCGTCACCGCCGTGGCCTCGATGCTCGACAACGACGCCAAGCTCAACAGCTTCATGTTCGCCATGATGAACAAGGAGCTGAAGGGCTGCCTCTTCGGCTCGGGCAACCCGCGCTTCGACATCCCGCTCCTCCTGTCGATGTACCGCGAGGGCCACCTCAAGCTGGACGAGCTCGTCACCAAGACGTACACGCTCGACCAGATCAACGAGGGCTACCAGGACATGCGCGACGGCAAGAACATCCGTGGCGTGATCGAGTTCGCGTAGCGGGTCCGCATGGCCTACACCCGTGAGCTCGTCGATCGCCTGAGCGGTTCGGTCGTCGGACGACGTTCCGAGATCGAGCAGGTGATCGCCGGGCTCGCGGCGGGCCGGCACCTCCTGCTGGAGGGCCCGCCCGGCACCGGCAAGTCGACGCTCCTGCGTCGCATCGCCACCGAGCTCGAGTGCGGCTTCTGCTTCGTCGAGGGCAACGCCGAGCTCACCCCGTCGCGGCTCGTCGGCACGTTCGATCCCGCCGCCGTGATCGAGGCCGGGTACTCGCCCGACGTCTTCCTCGACGGGCCCCTCGTGACAGCGCTGCGCGACGGCGCGCTGCTGTACATCGAGGAGATCAACCGCATCCCCGAGGAGACGCTCAACGTCCTCATCTCGGTGATGAGCGAGGGGTCGCTGCACGTCCCGCGTCTCGGCGAGGTCACCGCGGCGGAGGGCTTCCGGCTCGTCGCCGCGATGAACCCGTTCGACGCCGTCGGCACGGCCCGCATCTCCGGCGCCGTGTACGACCGCGTGTGCCGGCTGGCGATGGGCTACCAGCGCTCCGACGAGGAGATGCTGATCGTCGGCAACCAGGCGCGGGTCGCCGCCGCCGCCGTCGGCCCCGGCTTCATCGTGCAGGCCACCGAGATGGTGCGGGCGACGCGTGAGCATCCCGACCTGCGCACCGGTTCGTCGGTGCGCGGCGCCATCGACCTCACGATGGTCGCGGCCGAGCTGCACACGATCCGCGACCTCGAGGCCACCGATCCCCGCGTCACCCGCGACGCCGCCCAGCTGGCGCTGTCCGGCCGGGTGAAGGTGCGCGACGGATGCGGCCGGAGCGCGGCGGACATCATCGACGAGCTGTGGGCGATCTTCTTCGCTCCCGAGCTCGACGACGAGCCGGAGGAGGACGCCGAGGCGGCGAACGGCACCGACGGCCCAAAAGCCCAGAGCCACCTCCGAGCGGTGGCGATGGGCAGCTCCCCGACGATCCCGTCGTCGAGGGCGACGAGGCCCGTCGGGCCGTAGCGGAGGCGTCCCGGCGCACGATCGGCCGGCGCGACCTCGAGCGTCACGAGCACTTCGACGAGGTCAGCCCCGAGGTCGGCGAGCTCGACGAGTCCGCGTTCGAGGAGCTGATGGAGGACGACCTCGACGGCGCGCTCACGATGCTCGCCGACATGACCGGCGCGACCGACGAGGGTCTGCGCGCCCTCGCCCGCACGCTCGCCGGGCGCGTGGTCGTCGACCTCGCACGCACAGGCGCAGCCCATCGGCGGGGCGTGGGACGGATGCGCACGGCACGGGCGGCGGTCGCGGAGGGGGACGTGGACGTCGACGCGAGCCTCGAACGGATCGCGTCGGCGCGCGGCGAGGGGCGTCCCGTCGCTCTGGACGACCTCACGGTGCGCTCGTGGGCGCGGCCCGACACCGCGTTGTGTCTCGTGGTCGACCGGTCGGGCTCGATGCGCGGCGACCGGCTCGCGGCGGCGGCCATCGCGGCAGCCGCGGTGCTCTACCGCCAGGGCCACGACTGCTCGGTCATCGCCTTCTCCGACCGCGCCGTGGTGGTGAAGGCGCAGGACGAGACGCGCTCGGCCGACGAGGTGGTCGGCGACCTGCTGCGACTTCGCGGCCACGGCGTGACCGATCTCGGCCTGGCGCTGCGCGCCGCCGCATCGCAGCTGTCGCGGTCGCGGGCCGGTCGACGCATCACGCTGCTCCTGTCCGATGCCCGGTCGACCAAGGGCGCGCATCCCCTCCCCGACGCCTCGGAGCTGGCGGCCCTCGGCGAGCTGGCGATCATCGCGCCGGCGGGCGACACCGCCGACGCGGAGGACCTCGCCACCAAGGTGGGCGGACGCTGGGTGCCGCTCGCCGGCCCGTCGCAGATCCCCGACGCCGTGGCCCAGGCGCTCCTGCAGTCCTGAGGCCCCCAAGCCCCGAAGCCTCCGTGTGACGAAAGATACGCTACACAACTGTTGCGTATGTCAGGGGTCGCTGGTAGACCACTCGTCATGGCAACCACGACCCCCATCACGTCGTCGACCGGCGACGAGGCCGACCCACTCGAGACCTACGGCATCGAGCCGGCGATCTACGAGCGCCGCTGGCTGATCCTCTCCGTCCTCTGCATCAGCCTCGTCACCATCGTCATCGCGGTGAGCTCGCTCAACGTCGCGATCCCCACGATCATCCGCGAGCTCGGCGCCAACTCCACGCAGTCGCTCTGGATCATCGAGGCCTACGCCCTGGTGTTCGCCGGGGTGCTCCTGCCCGCCGGAGCGCTGGGCGACCGGTTCGGCCGCAAGTGGGCACTGCTCGGCGGCCTCGTGGTGTTCGGCACCATGGCCCTCGTCGCCAGCTTCGCCGGCTCCCCCACCCAGCTCATCGCCGCCCGGGCGGTCATGGGCATCGGAGCGGCGCTCATCATGCCCGCCACCCTCTCGATCATCACCAACGTCTTCCCGCCGCACGAGCGGCAGCGGGCCATCGCCACGTGGGCCGGGCTCGCCGGCGCCGGTGGCGCCATCGGCCCGCTCATGAGCGGGCTCGTGCTCAACGCCGGCTGGTGGTGGGGGTCGGTGTTCCTCGTGAACATCCCGCTCGTGGTCATCCTCATCGGCCTCGTGTGGTTCCTCGTCCCGAACTCGAAGAACCCCAACGGCGAGGCGCTCGATCCTCCGGGCGCGCTGTTCTCCGTCGTCATGCTCGGCGCCCTCGTCTTCGGCATCATCGAGGGGCCGGAATGGGGCTGGGCGAGCCCCGGCGTGCTCACCTCGTTCGCCGTGGCGCTCGTCGGCGGTGCGGCGTTCATCCAGTGGGAGCTCCGCGCCGAGCACCCGATGCTCGATCCCCGCCTCTTCCGCCTCCGCGGGTTCGGCATGGGCTCGCTGTCCATCACCCTGTCGTTCTTCTGCATGTTCGGCGCGTTCTTCCTGATCTCGCAGTACCTCCAGTTCGTGCACGGGTACTCGGCGCTGGGCGCCGCCGTCCGCACGCTGCCCTCGGCGGCCGTCATGATCCTCGTGTCCCCGCGTAGCCCCAAGCTGGTCGCACGGTTCGGTGTGCGTTGGTGCGTGCGTGCCGGGTTCGTCCTCATCGCCGCCGGGTTCGTCGGCATGTCGACGCTCGGGGTCGACAGCCCCTACTGGCACCTCGCGCTGTTCCTCTGCCTCATGTCGTCGGGCATGGCCACGCTCATGGCGCCGGCGAGCGGCATGATCGTGTCGTCGCTGCCGCTCTCGAAGTCGGGCGTCGGGTCCGCGGTCAACGACGTCACCCGTGAGGTCGGCGGGGCAATCGGCATCGCCATCATGGGGTCGGTGCTCGCGTCGGTCTACAACTCGCACATGACCGAGAAGATCCGCGGCCTCCCGGTGCCGCCCCAGGTCCGGCCGATCATCACCGACTCCATCGGCAAGGCCTTCGCGGTCGCCGACCAGTCCGCAGCGGCCATCGGGCCCGACCGGGTGGCGCTCCTCCAGCGCTCGGCGAAGGAGTCGTTCGTGAGCGGGCAGCACGCCACGTTCCTCGTCGCCGCCGCCGTATCGGTGGTCGCCGCCCTGATCGCCGGCAACCTCATCCCCAACGTCGCCCCCATCCCGGGCAGCGCGCCCGAGCCGGGCTCGGTACCCTCGCCGGCGTGACACCCGGCGAGAACGACCCCCGGGTCGTACGGAGTCGGGCCGCCGTGATGGCGGCGACGCTCGAGCTCCTCGCCGACGGCGGCTACGCGGGGCTCAGCATCGACGCCATCTCCAAGCGGTCGGGCGTGGCGCGCACCACGATCTACCGGCACTGGCCGTCCCTCGCCGAGATCGTCACCGAGGCGGCCACCTCGACGGTGGGCATCAAGGCGGTGCCCGACACCGGCGACGCACGCGCCGACCTCCGGGCCCACCTCGACGTGCTGGCCGAGAAGATGACCCGCAGCGACTGGGGCCGGATGCTGCCCACGATCGTCGACGCCGCGAGCCGCGACCCCGAGCTCCTCGAGCTCCAGCGGCGGACCACCGCCGAGCGACGCATGGCGGCCATGGCCATCGCCGCGAAGGGCGTCGCCAACGGGCAGATTCGCGACGACGTCGACCTCGACCTCGTCGGCGAGATGCTCGTCGGCCCCATCTTCACCCGTCACCTCGTCACGCATCAGCCCATCACCGAACAGTTCCTCGACGACCTCCTGGACATGGCGTTCCGCATCATCGGCACCGACTGACGGCCGGGCGTTCCGGGTAGTGCGACGGCCATGGAGATCATCCGACACGACGACGGAACGCTCAGCGTGCCCGTACCACCCGATCGGCATGCCACCGAGGAGGCCGCCGCGGCGGGCGCGGCGGCTCCCGAGACCATGATCACGCTGCACCCCGGCGAGGGCGGCTACGACGAGGCACTCGCGGAGTGGGACCTGCAGCAGCACGGCGGCGAGGCCGCGGTGTCGACGGCGTCGGGGCGCGAGGAGGCGATGCACGTCGTGCACGAGGTCGCCGTCGACCCGTCGCTCGACGTGGCCGACGCCATCGAGGAGCTCGACGACCCTGATGCCAGCGCCGAGGCGCTCCGGCACGTGCTGGTGGGCGGCGTGCACTCGGTGGAGGACTTCGCCGCCGAGGTCGCCGACCACGAGGGCGGCGAACCGCTGCCGGCGCACCGCGTGACGAAGATCATCGGCGAGGTGCTCGCCGAGATCGACAGCTGACACGTATTGATCTGACTCGCGGCACACGGTTCGGCCAAGATTCGGGGGTGGGCGGTTGCCGCCGCCCCCGATGCGCCGGAAGGAGGCCGCCATGTTGGATCAACTCGTCGCGGCCGTCCACGGCTCGTCGGAGGAGCTCACCTCGTTCCTGTGCGAGCACCACGAGGAGCTGCCCGAGGTGTGGGCGCTGAAGACCTTGTCGGAGGACCCGCAGGGCGACCTCCACAAGGACAACTTCGCCCACTCCATCAAGGTGGTGGAGCAGTGCGGTGACGCCACCACCACCACCCTGCTGGCCGCGCTGTTCCACGACGTCGGCAAGCCGCTGACGCGCCGCGTCGAACGCGGCGAGGTCACCTTCCACGGGCACGAGGTGGTGGGCGCTCGCCTCATCCGCAAGCGCTTCGAGGTGATCGGCCTCGATCCGGAGCCCGTCGTCAACACGATCATGATCGCCGCTCGGGCGCAGTCCTACCTCGACTCGTGGACCGACTCGTCGGTGCGTCGCCTGCGCCTCGACGCCGGCGACGACTGGGACGCCGCGATCCGGCTGGCCCACTCCGACGTCACGTCGCGCCACGCGTACGTGCATCGCCGCGTGCACCAGACGATCGACGCGCTCACGACCCGCTCCGACGACCTCCTCGTCGAGGACGCCCGCCGCGCCGAGCGCCCCGTGCTCGACGGCAACGACCTGTTCGAGCTCGGCGTGCCGCGGGGCCCCGAGATGGGCCGGCTGCTCAAGTGGCTGCTGGAGGAGAACCGCGCCGGACGCCTTCGCGACCGCGAGGACGCCGTGGCCGCGATCACGCGAGCCGTCGCCGACACCCCGACGCCCTGACCCACCCCCGTTTTGTCCCCCGGATCGACCGGCTACCCGGTTGATCGGGGGTACAAAACGCCGCGATCAGACGATCAGTCGCCGATATGCCGATGCGGTGACCTCGTCGAACGCGACGAGCAGGACCCGATCGACCGCCGTCGATGCTGCCCGCAGCGTCTCGACGGCGATCTCGGCCGCCGCCACCGGCGGATACCCGTACACGCCGGTGGAGATGGCCGGGAACGCGAGCGACGAGACGGCGAGCTCGTCGGCGACGGCCAACGAGCGTCGGTAGCAGCTGGCGAGGATCGCCGGTTCGCCGGCATCACCCCCTCGCCACACAGGCCCGACCGTGTGGATGATCCAGGTCGCCGCCAGCGCGAACCCGGGCGTGGCCTTGGCATCGCCCGGCTCGCATCCGCCGAGCGCCCGGCACGCGGCCGACAGGTCCGCCACGCCGGCGGCCCGGTGGATCGCGCCGTCCACTCCCCCGCCACCCGCGAGCTCGCGGTTCGCGGCGTTCACGATGGCGTCCACCTCGAGCACCGTGATGTCGCCGGTAACGATCACGATGGCGGGCCCGCTCACGCAGCGACCCTACCCACCCCGCCCAGCCATTCAGCCCCGTTTTGTCCCCCGGATCGACCGGCTACCCGGTCGATCCGGGGTACAAAACCGGAGAGGTCAGGGGCGGAGCTCGGGGTGGAGGTCAGGGGTGGAGGTCAGGGGCGGAGCTCGGGGCGGGTCGCGATGGCGTCGATCGCCTCGGGGTTCGCGAGCGCGCTGGTGTTGCGCACCTCTCGACCGTTGACGGCGTCGGTGACCGCGAGCTCGGCGAGCTTGCCCGACCGCGTGCGCGGCAGGTCGTCGACGGCGAGCACCACGGCCGGCACGTGGCGGGGCGTGCACCCCACGCGGATCGTGTGCTTGATCGAGGCGACCAGCTCGTCGTCGAGCGACACCCCGGGAGCGAGCCGCACCAGCAGCACGATGCGGGAGTCTCCGTCCCAGTCCTGGCCGAACACCATCGACTCGACGATCTCGTCGATCTGGTCGACGCGGCGGTAGATCTCGGCGGTGCCGATGCGCACGCCGCCCGGATTGAGCGTGGTGTCGCTGCGGCCGTGCACGATCATCCCGCCGTGGACGGTCCACGACGCGAAGTCGCCGTGGCTCCAGATGCCCGGGTTCTTCTCGAAGTAGGCGGCGCGGTAGCGCGAGCCGTCGTCGTCGGCCCAGAAGCCGAGCGGCATCGACGGGAACGGAGCGGTGCACACGAGCTCCCCCCGCTCGTCGACCCCCGCCGGCCGGCCCTGCTCGTCGTAGATGTCGACGGCCATCGCCAGGCCCGGCCGTTGGATCTCGCCGGGCCACGCGGGGCTCGTCGGATCGCCGGCGACGAAGCACGAGCACAGGTCGGTGCCACCGGAGATCGAGGCGACATGCACGCCGTCGGGGAGCGACTCGACGGCCCAGGTGTTGGTCTCGGGTGACAGCGGGGAGCCGGTGGAGCACACGGTGCGCAACGAGGCGAGCGGCGCGTGGTCGCGAGGGACGAACCCCGCCTTGCGCACCGAGTCGAGGTACTTCGCCGAGACGCCGAGGAGCGTCAGCTGCAACGCCTCCGCCAGATCGGTGAGGGCCGACGGCCCGGGGTGGAAGGGCGACCCGTCGTAGAGCACTGCGGTGGCGCCAGATGCCGGCACGGAGGCGAGCCAGTTCCACATCATCCAACCGCACGTCGTGTAGTACGCGACGCGGTCGCCGGCCCCGATGTCGCAGTGGAGCTGATGCTCCTTGAGGTGCTGCAGCAACACGCCCCCGGCGCGGTGCACGATGCACTTCGGCACGCCGGTCGTGCCCGAGCTGAAGAGCACGTACCACGGCTGGTCGAAGGCGAAGCGCTCGAAGCGGAACGCCGCGACCTCGTCGGCGGACGCAGTGGCGAGGAAGTCGTCCCACGTCACGACGTCGGCGATGCCGGACCAGTCACCCGAGGGCTCGGCGCCGAGCCCGTCGCGGTGGCCGACCAGCACGACGGCGCGAACGGTGGGCAACGACGACCGGATCGTGGCGAGCCGCTCGAGGCAGTCGAGCGTCTTGCCGCCGTAGGAGTAGCCGTCGGCCGCGACGAGGGCGACCGGCTCGATCTGCCCGAAGCGGTCGAGCACGCCGTCGACCCCGAAGTCGGGCGAGGTCGAGCTGTACACGCCGCCGATGGCGGCCGTCGCCAGCATCGTGATCATGGCCTCGGCGATGTTCGGAAGCCACGCGGCGACGCGATCGCCCGGCCGCACCCCGGCGGCGCGCAGCGCGACGGCCATCGCCACCACCCGGGCCCGCGTCTCGTCGCGACGGAGGTTGCGAGCCGCGGCCGGTGCACGCTCGTCGACGCTCACGAACATCAGGTCGTCGGGCGCCGCGCCCCCGCCGTGCAGGATCACCTCCGCCACGTTGAGTCGCGCGTCGGGGAAGAATCGCGTGTCGGGCATGGTCTCGCCGACCTCGATGACCCGCTCACCCCGGTCGCCCACGACGCCGGCCCAGTCCCACATCGACGACCAGAACGCCTCGAGGTGCTCGACCGACCAGCGGTGCAGATCGGGGTAGGTGTCGAACCCCTTCGCCTCGCGGAACCGGCCCATGGCGCTGGCCGCGGCGCGCTCGGGCGAGGGCACCCACAGCGGCGCGTCGCCCACGGAAGACCCGGTCACTTGATGAGGCCGAGGTGCACGCCCGACAGGAACCGCTCGACGTACTCGGTGGTGCGCACCGAGCGCGGCGACGGGAAGATGTCGAACGCGTGGTTCGCTCCGGCGAGCTCGGCGTACAGCACGGCGTGGTCGGAGGTCGCGGCCATCGCCGCGGCGAACGGGCGGGCCTGCTCCACCGGCACGAGCGTGTCGGGCGTGCCGTGGATGATGAGCATCGGCGGGGCGTCGGCGTGCACTCGGTGCAGCGGCGACAGCCGCGTCCACCGGTCGCCGTCCGCCTTCAACTTCGTGCCGACGACGAACCACTGGAGGAACTCGCGGAAGCCGCGCACCATGGCGCGACCCTCGTCGGCGAGGTCGTACACGCCGTAGAAGGGAACGGCCGCCGCGACGCTCGTGTCGGCGTCCTCGAAGCCCGGCTGGAACTCCGGGTCGTTCGCGGTGAGCGCCATCATCGCCGTGAGGTAGCCGCCGGCAGAGCCGCCGGTGACCACGATGAAGTCGGGATCGACGCCGAGCTCGTCGGCGTTGGCACGGATCCATGCGAGGGCCCGCTTGCAGTCGATGAGCTGCTCGGGGAACTTCGCCTTCGGCGCCAGCCGGTAGTTGATGTTGAAGCCCACCCAGCCGTTCTTGACCATGTGATTGAGCAGCGGGATGCCCTGCTGGTTCTTGTCGCCGAGGATCCACCCGCCGCCGTGGATCTCGACGATCGCCGGGCGCTTGATGCTGCGGGGGGCGGCGGTTCCGTCGGGCGCGTCGGGCTCGCCGGCCGGTGTGTCGACGCGGCGCGGCTGGTACACGTCGAGCGTGTTGCGCCACGGCGCGTCGTCGACGTAGCCGACGTTGCGCACGCGCTTGGTGGTCGACGCGCCGTTGAGCAGCGGGATGATGGCGCCGTTGCGGACGGCCGACGGTCGCGACGCGAGGTTGTCCGCGTCGAGGTACGGGGCCAGTACCGCCTCGAACTCGTCGCCGGTCCGCCGCCCCTGCTGCACCAGCGCGGCGAGACCGCCGACGGTGACGACGTCGAGCGCGAGCGCGGCCGCACCGGCGGTGCCGCGATAGCCGCCGCGTCGGTAGCGGAGGATGCCGACGAGCACGCGCTTTGCAGCGAACAGGCCGGCCGCCTCGGTGGTGATCCACGCGGCGAAGAACGACGGAACGGTGAGCGCCTGGTTGCGGATCCGGGGGCGCCGTGCGTTGACGAGCGCGAGCGCTCCCAACAACGACGAGCGGAGTGCGGAGGTCATGGGGACATCTTGGCCGACGCACCGCGACACGACCAGAGATGAGGGGAACGACTGAACTTCGCCCCGGGCGGAGCGGCCTGCGGTAGGACAGAATGTCGCAACACGAGCCCGGGGGATCGATGCAACGTCTGTCAGGAATCGACGCAACCTTCTTGTACCTGGAAACGCCCAGTGCGCACATGCACGTGGCGATGACGGGTATCTACGACACGTCGACGATGCCCAACGGCTATTCGTTCGAGGCGTTCCGCGACCACATCGTCGGACGGTTCCATCGCATCCCGGCCTTCACCCGCCGGCTGGTGGAGGTGCCGTTCCAGCTGCACCACCCCGTGTGGCTGGAGGACCCGGACTTCGACCCCGACTACCACGTCCGCCGCATCGCCGTCCCCGCGCCGGGCGGCCGGCGTGAGCTGGCCGCGGTCGCCGCGCAGATCGCATCGATCCCGCTCGACCGCACCCGCCCGCTGTGGGAGGTGTGGGTGATCGAGGGCGTGAAGCAGAACCGCATCGGCTTCGTCGCCAAGGTCCACCACTCGGCCATCGACGGCGCGTCGGGCGCGGAGATCATGACCGAGCTCTACGACCTCGAGCCCAACCCACCCGCGACCCCCGCCGCCGAGCCGGCGGAGCCGGAGCACGTCCCCAGCGATCTCGAGCTCGTCACCTACGCCCTCGCCTCGAAGCTGCGACGCGGGCGCGACATGGTGCCGCTCATCGGTCGCACGGTGCAGAGCGTCGCAAACGTGGTGAACAACCGCCGCGATCCCGAGGGCGCCGTCGGTGCGGTGCCGCTCACCGCGCCCCGGACGCCGTGGAACGGCTCGATCGGCCCGAAGCGCAGCGTCGCCTTCGCCCGCATCTCCCTCGAGGAGCTGAAGGAGGTGCGCCGCGCCCTCGACGTGAAGGTGAACGACGTCGTCCTCGCCATCTGCGCCGGGACGCTCCGCAACTACCTCCTCGCCCACGACGAGATGCCCGACAGCCCACTCCTCGCCGTGTGCCCCGTGTCGGTGCGCGAGGCGGACGAGGTGGGCACCGGCGGCAACAAGGTGTCGGCGATGTTCACCTCGCTCGCCACCGACATCGCCGACCCGCTCGAGCGCCTGCGGGCGATCGCGGAGTCGACCGTCGGGGCCAAGGCGGAGCACAACGCCGTCGGCGCCCGGATGCTCACCGACTGGGGAGAGTACGCCGCACCGCGCACGTTCGCGATGGCGTCACGCCTCTACTCGTCCATGGGGCTCGCCAGCCGGCACCGTCCGATCCACAACGTCGTGATCTCGAACGTGCCCGGGCCACCCTTCCCGCTCTACCTCGCCGGCGCCGAGCTGGTCGCCGCCTACCCGATGGGCCCGATCATGGAGGGCTCCGGCCTCAACATCACGGTGCTCAGCTACCGCGACTCCGTCGACTTCGGGTTCATGGCCGATCCCGAGCTGGTGCCCGACGTGTGGGAGCTCGCCGACCACGTGCGGGCCGCCTTCGCCGAGCTGCGCGCCGCCGCCGGCCTCACGTCGACGAATGGGGCGTCCGCTCCGGCGCCGGCTCCCGCCGCCAAGCGCACCCGCGCGGCCGCGCCGAAGGAGGAGCCCACCGACGGGCGGCCCCGCCTGGTGAAGACGCCGGCCCGCACGGTGCTGGCGAAGGGCGGCGCCGCCCCCGTCCCGACCCAGAAGAAGGCGCCGGCCAAGAAGGCGACGGCGAAGAAGACGGCCCCTGCCAAGAAGGCGACGGCGAAGAAGGCCCCGGCCAAGAAAGCGCCGGCCAGGAAGGCCCCCGCGAAGAAGGCGCCGGCCCGGAAATCGGCCGGCTAGACCCCCGAACGAGAACATGTTCTAGATTTCCTGCCATGGCGTACAACATTGCTGACCTGTTCGAACACATCGTCGACGCGGTGCCCGATCGCATCGCGCTCATCGACCGGGACACGAAGCTCACGTTCGCCGAGCTGGACGAGCGCTCCAACCGCATCGCACACCACCTCGCCTCGGCGGGCATCGGCGTCGGCGACCACGTCGGCATCTACGCGCAGAACTGCCACGAGTGGGTCGAGACGATGCTCGGCTGCTTCAAGCTGCGGGCGATCCCGATCAACGTGAACTTCCGCTACGTCAGCGACGAGCTGGCGTACATCTTCAACAACGCCGAGCTCGTCGGCCTCGTGTTCGACGAGGAGTACGCGCCGCTCGTCACCGAGATCCGCGACCAGGCGCCCGGGCTCAAGGCGTTCGTGCACATCGCAGCGCCCGACGACGGCGTCGACGTCGCCGCCGAGCTCGCGCAGCTCGGCTCGGTCTCCTACGACGAGGCGTGCGCCGCGCAGCCGTCCGGCCGCGAGGGCCTGCCCGGCGACCGCTCCCCCGACGACCTGTACGTGCTCTACACGGGCGGCACCACCGGCATGCCCAAGGGCGTGATGTGGCGCCAGGAGGACGTGTTCTTCGCGCTCGGCCAGGGCATCGACGCCGTGACCGGCGAGCGGGTCACCACGGAGTACACGATGGCCGAGAAGGCCGCTGCCGCCGGCGGCGGTCTGGTGTTCCTCGTCATCCCGCCGCTCATGCACGGCGCCGCGCAGTGGGGAACCATGGGGCAGATGTTCCAGGGGAACACCATCGTGCTGCTGCCGAAGTTCAGCGGCGAGGCGGTGTGGACCCTCATCGAGAAGGAGCGGGTCAACGCCGCCCTCATCACCGGCGACGCCATGGGCCGCCCGATGATCGAGTACCTCGAGGCCAACGCCGACCAGCACGACACGTCCTCGCTCATCGCCGTCAGCTCGTCCGCCGCCATCTTCAGCCCCACGGTGAAGGACCGGTTCCTCGAGTACTTCCCGAACCTGATCATCACCGACTCGATCGGATCGTCGGAGTCCGGCTTCAACGGCATCCGCACCGTGGCGAAGGGTCAGGCGCAGAACGAGAACGGCGGCCCCACCGTCACCCCCGGCCCCGACATGGTCATCCTCGACGAGGACCTCAAGATCATGCCGAAGGAGAGCCGGGAGAAGGGCAAGATGGGTCGCGGCGGCAACATCCCGCTCGGCTACTTCAACGACGAGAAGAAGACGGCCGAGACGTTCGTGATCGCGGACGACGGCAAGCGCTACGCGGTGTCGGGCGACTGGGCCCGCTGGGAGGACGGTGGCCTCGTCACCCTCCTCGGCCGCGGCTCGACCACCATCAACTCCGGCGGCGAGAAGATCCACCCCGAGGAGGTCGAGCAGGCGCTGAAGGACCACCCGGCGGTGTTCGACTGCGTCGTCGTCGGCGTGCCGGACGAGCGGTGGGGCCAGCGGGTCGCCGCGGTCGTGCAGTTCCGCGAGGGCACGGAGGCCGAGCTGGAGCACCTCGCCGACCACGCCCGGAAGTTCGTCGCCGGCTACAAGGTGCCGCGTGAGCTGCACGTCGTGGCGGAGATCGTGCGCTCGCCCAGTGGCAAGCCCGACTACCCGTGGGCCACGAAGCTGGCGCGTGGCGAGGTGACCGCGTGACGGCGGAGTACCCGACCGGCCTCGAGCCCGAGGCCGACGGCGCCTACGTCGTCGACGGCCAGCGCGTGACGATGCCGGTCGAGGTGCGGGCGGCGCGGCAGGCCGCAGCGACCTTCCTCGTTCGCCACAGCGCCGCACAGCAGGTGATCGAGCACACCGGCCTCCGGGCCACGCGCCAGCCCGGCGGCAAGGCCATCGCGTCGCTCGCGCTCGTCGACTACACCGACAACGACCTCGGTTCGTACAAGGAGCTCGCGCTCGCGTTCGTCGTCGACGACACCGAGCCGCCCACCGGCGAGAAGCCGAAGCCGGTCAGCACGCTGATCCACCGCCTCCCGGTCACGGAGCACTTCACGTGCGCCGCGGGCCGCGGCATCTGGGGCTTCCCCAAGTGGATCGCCGACCTCTCGGTCGACTTCGACGATCGCGGCGCGACCTGCGTCCTGCGCGAGGGCGACACGGACGTCGTGCGCATCACCATGCGACGCGGGCGCATCCCGCTGCCGCGTCGACCGATGCCGATGAACGCGTTCAGCTGCGACGAGGCCGGCGTGGTGCGCCGCACCGCGTGGGGCACCAACGGCACGGGCCGCCAGACGGTCCGTCCCGGCGGCACCACGGTCGAGATCGGCTACGGCCACCCGCTCGCCGACGAGCTCCGCACGCTCGGTCTTCCCAAGCGTGCGCTCATGACGCTCTTCGACGACCACATGTCGGCCACCTTCGGACGACCCGAGGTCGTCCAGACGTCGCGGCGTACACTCATCGCATGACGATCCCGCCATCGGCGTCCCGAGTCGTGGTCCGCCTCCTGGGCGTCGCGACGATGCTGATGGCGATGGCCCCGCTCGGCCTCGGCGCTCCGGCCGCGTCGGCGCAGACCACACCACCGGCGGTGACGCCGCCGGCCGGCATCCCCGACTCGGCGATCGCGACGGTGAACGCGTCGCTGGGCATCGTGGCCGCCGGCCAGTACGCGACCCTCGGATGGGTCGCCGCCGACGGTGTCGTCGTCACGTCCGACCACGCGGCGAAGGGGGTCGGCGACAGCGCCACCTTCGGCCGCGCCGGCGAGAAGTCCACCGTCGACTGCTACGTCGCCGTCCATCGCCCGGAGATCCACCTGTCCGTCATGCGCTGCGCAGGGTTGCGGGGGCCCTCCCTGAGCATCGAGTCGAAGTTCCCGGTGCCCGGTCAACCGGTCTTCGCGGTGTCCCTCACCGGCGACGACCTCGACTCGGCGCGCCAGATGAGCTCCGGCACCGTTCTCGAGAACAACGTCAGCTTCATGGGGTCGACGCGGCTCCGTCTGAGCTTCGTCGTCGGCGGCGACAAGACCAGCACCGTCGCCGACGCGATGACGCCGCTCGGCGTGCCCGGCACTCCGGTCTTCGATGCCGACGGCAAGGTGATCAGCTCCCTGTTCGTCGCTCCCGAAGGTGGCGGCTCGCCGTTGGGCGCTCGCCCGAACGAGTTGATCTCCGCCGTCAACACGGCGCTTCCGCTCCCCGCGTCGTTCAGTTCCGCCGCGCTCATCGTCGCCGGGCGACGGGCGCTGATCCCGGCCGCCGTCGGCCTCGTGGTCGGCCTCATCTGGGGTGCGCTCACCCGCAACGGGACGATCATCTCGAAGGCGCTCGGCCTGGCCGCGCTCGGCGTCGTCGGCACCGTCGCGTTCACGATCTTCACGCTGCTCGTCGCGGGCCCGCAGACCATCATCGGCTGACGACCCGGCCCGAGGTCAGGCGATCGCGCCGACGCTCCGCAACCGGACCAGCTCGTCCCCGTCGACACCCCAGGCGGCGAGGACCTGGTCCGTGTTCGCTCCGGCGATCTGTGGGGCCGACGGAACGGGAGCTGGAGTGGCGCTGAACCGTGGCGCCGGCGCCGGCTGGGCCACGCCCGAGACGTCCACGTAGGCCTCACGTGTCACGTTGTGGGGATGCGACGGCGCCTCGCCCATCGTGAGGACGGGAGCGACACATGCGTCGATGGTCGAGAAGTGCTCGGCCCATGCGTCACGCGAACGTGTGAGGAAACGTGTGGCGATGAGCGAGCGCAGCTCCGGCCAGCGGGTCTGATCGTTCTGTGGCGGCACGTCCGCACCGTCGGCGTCGAGCTCGAGGCCGGCGACGAGCGCGGCGAAGAACTGCGGCTCGAGCGCGCCCACCGAGACGTACCCGCCGTCGGCGCACTCGTAGCAGTCGTAGAAGGGGGCGCCGCTGTCGAGCAGGTTGGTGCCGCGGTCGTCGCTCCAGTACCCGGAGTCGTGGGCGCCGAAGAGGGGGGCCATCAGGAGGGCCGCCCCGTCGACCATCGCCGCATCCACCACCTGGCCGAGGCCGGATCGGGAGCGTTGCACCAGGGCCGCGCAGATCCCGAACGCGAGGAGCATGCCGCCGCCTCCGAAGTCGCCGACGAGGTTCAGCGGTGGCGTGGGCGCCTGTCCGGCTCGCCCGATGTGGGCCTGGGCGCCGGCGACGGAGATGTAGTTGATGTCGTGGCCGGCGCGGTCGGCGAGCGCACCGGTGCGCCCCCACCCCGTCATCCGCCCGTAGACCAGGCCGGGGTTGATCGCCGACAGCTCGTCCGGACCGATGCCGAGACGCTCCGCGACGCCGGGCCGGAACCCCTCGATGAACACGTCGGCATCCGCCGCCAGGCGGGAGATGAGCGCCTGGCCCTCGGGGTGCTTGAGGTCGACCCCGGCCGAGAGCCGGCCGCGACTCATGACGTCCCACCCGACGAGGTCGTCGTGCACCTCGGCGCCTTCCGTGTGCACCTTGCCGGGGCGCTCGACGCGCAGCACGTCGGCGCCGTGGTCGGCCAGCATCATGGCGCAGAAGGGGGCGGGGCCGAGGCCCCCGATCTCGATGACGCGGATCCCCGCGAGCACTCCGGGCATGGCGGCGATCCTACGGGCGACCGGTCTGTGAGACTGGACCGATGGCACAGAACGTCCTCGGCACCGACCTCCTCCCCTGCTCGATGGA
The DNA here is from genome assembly GCA_046331245.1 of Acidimicrobiales bacterium. Classification (GTDB taxonomy): domain Bacteria; phylum Actinomycetota; class Acidimicrobiia; order Acidimicrobiales; family Microtrichaceae; genus SSF14. The sequence goes on from JAXLRH010000007.1 coordinate 128,663, forward strand.
TCCGCTCACCGGCTTCTACCGCACCGGCTGTTGCGACACCGGAGCGGAAGACGCCGGCGTGCACACCGTGTGCGTGCGCGTCACCGACGAGTTCCTGCGGTTCAGCGCGTCGGTCGGCAACGACCTGGCGACCCCGCGCCCGGAGTTCGGTTTCGCCGGCCTCAACGCCGGCGACCAGTGGTGCCTCTGCGCGTCACGCTGGACCGAGGCGCTCGAGGCCGGCGTCGCGCCCCAGGTGGTGCTGGAGGCGACCCACGCCCGCACGTTGGAGTGGGCCGACCTGGCCGACCTGCAGGCACACGCGGTCCAGGACTGATCAGGCGCGGCCGATCGAGCGGGCGACCCGCTCGCCGGAACGCACGGCGCTCTCCATGTACCCGACGAGGGGCTCGGTGTGCTCGCCAGCGAACCAGATGCCGGCGTCGGAGCCGCTGCGCACCGGCCGGCGCCACACGTCGGACATCGTGAGCACCTGTCCGGGTCGCCAGAAGGCGTACCCACCACCCGTGTACCGCTCGTTCGCCCAGGCAACGGTGGCGGTCGTGCCGGTTCGTGCCTCGTGATCCCCGGCGTAGGTCGCGTCGAGCTGGCGAGCCACGGCCGCCACCCGGTCGGCCGGCGACATGGCGCCGAACGCCGCGCCGGGATCGCCGCTGGTGAAGGTGGTGAGCAATGCGGGTTCGTCGACACGCGGCCGCCCGTCACCGACAACGTTGTCGGTGGCGTCCCACGCGATGCGATAGTCGCGATCGGTCACGGTGAGGCCGGAGAACCCCTCGGCCGTCCACACCCGACGGTCGTAGCGGGTGACCACCTTCACCGTCGTGCCCAGATCGAGCCCGGCGACTGCGGCGGCCAACCCCGCCGGCAGCGCCGGATCGAACCGGATGCGACGCACCGGGACCGGCGGCGCCGCGATCACCACCCGGTTGGCCCAGATCGTGCGACCTCCGGCGTCCACCGCGTACACGCCGCCGCGACGCCGGACGGACCGTACCGGCGCGCCGCGACGGATCCGCGAGTGCCCGACGCGGGTCGCCAGCGCGTCGACCACGGCGGAGTTCCCGCCGGCCACGCGCATGGTCTCCTCGTCACCCGTCTCGAACGCCTCCTGCGCGGCCAGCAGCAGGAGGGACAGGTCGCCCAGCTCGCAGTTGTAGGACGAGCGCAGGTCGGAGTCGACAGCGAAGCGCGCGAGCGGGTGCAGCGAGAGCGAGTCGAGGAAGGACGCAACGTCCTGCGCGTCGAGCCGCTCGGCGTCGCGCCAGCCCGCCGGCTGCGTCGGGTCCTCGTCCCCGGCCAGATTCTCGATGGCTGCGTAGGCCCGCTCGTAGTCGGCGGCCACACGTCCGCCGTCGACCCCGAGCAGCTCAGCGCCCGAGGTGCGGAGCCCGGCCGCGTCGATCAGCGCCGAGGTCTCGCGGTCGGCGAGTCGCGATGTCGTCCGGAGTCCGAGCTCGGAGATCCACCAGCGGAGGCGATCGTGGCGATCGTCGATCGACTCGCCGCCACCCTCGGCGATCAGCGGCTGCGACGCTCCCGAGCCGAACGAGCCGTCACGGCCCAGCGTGTGGACGCGGCCGCCGAGCCGCTCGCGCGCTTCGACCACGACCACGTCCCACCCTGCGTCCCGGAGCGACGCCGCCGCCACCAACCCGGCGAGGCCGGCACCGACCACGACCACGCGCCGTGCCGCGCCGGCGTCGGGTCGGGCCTCGGTGGTGGCACACGCCGTGACGGCGGCCGCCGCGCTGCCGGCGACGGCCTTCAGCAGCGTCCGGCGCGACGGGGTCACTCGGCCGTTTCGAGCGCCTCGAGCGCGACGCGTTGCGCCCACCGGTAGTCGGCCTTGCCGACGGGCGAGCGCACGACGGCGTCGACCAGCACCAGCTCGCGGGGCACCTTGTAGCCGGCGACGTCGGCACGGCAGTGCGCGCCGAGCTCGTCGAGGGTCACGTCGTGGCCGGCCACCGGTTGGACGACCGCGCACACTCGCTGGCCGAAGCGCTCGTCGGGGACGCCGACCACGAGGGCGTCGTACACCGACGGATGGCTCTTCAGCGACGCCTCGACCTCCTCGGGATACACCTTCTCGCCACCGGTGTTGATCACCTGCGAGCCACGGCCGAGCAGGACGATCGTGCCCTCCTCGTCGACCGTGGCCATGTCGCCCGTCAGTACCCAGCGTCGGCCCTCGGACTCGACGAACGTGCTCGCCGACTTCTCGGGATCGTTGAAGTAGCCGAGCGGGATGCGACCGGTGAGCGCCACGCGCCCGACATCGCCGGACCCCGGCTCGACTCGGCGCAGGTCGTCGCCGAGCACGGCGGTGGTCTCGCCCATCGGCACGAACCTCGTCGCGCCCCCGCTGCGCTCACCGGGTTGCAGGCGCTGCGAGCCCTGAGCCCCGGTCTCCGACGAGCCGAAGCCGTCGGTGACCATCGACGTCGGCAGGATCTCCATCAGGCGGTCCTTGAGCGATGCCGTCAGCGGCGCGCCGCCCGAACCCACGGCGAAGAGGCTGGAGGTGTCGAAGGGACCGTGCTCGTCCCACGCGTCGATGAGCGGCCGCACCATCGCGTCGCCGACGACGATCAGGGTGGACACCTTCTCGGTCTCGATCGCCTTCCACGTGGAGAGGGCGTCGAACGACCCCGGGTTCATGACGACCTTCGCACCGCAGAACAGCCACGACAACGACGTCCACTGTGCCGCGGCGTGCATCATCGGGGCCAGGGGGAACGACACGAAGTCGAAGTCGATGATGCGGTCGAGCAGCTGTGCCGGCTCGTCGACCGGACCGCTCATGCGCATGGGGTCGCCGCCACCGATGCACGCGAAGAACGCGTCGTCCTGGCGCCACTCCACGCCCTTCGGCATGCCCGTGGTGCCGCCGGTGTAGATCACGTAGCGGTCGTCGCCCGACCGTTCGCCCACGGCGTCGGCGAAGTCACGGCCGGCCGGAGCGGCGGCGAGCACCTCCTCGTAGTCCTCGAAGGCGTCGGGCAGCGCGACACCGGAGTCGTCGTCGACGCTCAGCACCACGTCGATGCCGGGGACCGACTCGAGCACCTCGGCGGCCCGCTCGCTGAACTGGCGGTGGCAGACGAGCGAGGTGATCTGCGAGTCGCGGAACAGGTACTCGAGCTCGCTCGACACGTAGCGGTAGTTGATGTTGATGGGGACGGCCCGCAGCTTGAACGCAGCGAGCATCACCTCGAAGTACTCGGGACCGTTGACGAGATACACGCCGACGTGGTCGCCGGGCCCGACGCCGCGGGCGTGCAGCGCGTTGGCGAGCCGATTGGCCCGCTCCTCGAGCGCGGCGTACGTGAGCTCGGCGCCGCGGCAGACGACGGCGACACGATCGCCGACGCGTTCGGACACCGCCTCCCAGACGTCGGCGAAGTTGTAGGTGGCCGGCACGGACGTGGTCACGCTCGATCGGTCTCGCGGCGGGTGCGGGTGATCGCGTGGGCCACGCTCAGGCAGGCCGTGGTGATGGCCTCGCCGAACGACTCGAGCACCGGCGAGGTGTGACCCTCGTCGTAGCGCTGGATCGTGGCGCCGGGAACCGCCAGGGCGAGCTGCAGCTGCGACGCGGGCGACACCGCCTTGTCCTTCGTCGTGATGAGGACGGTGGTGGGGACGTCAACGCCGGTGATCCAGCGGCGCGAGCTGAACGTGCCGATGGCCGTTCCCGCCTCGAGCACCATCCGCATGTCGTGGCGCCGCATCTCCTGCGCGGCCCACACCTGCAACGAGGTCGGGCGCGACGTGCCGCGCAGTCCCTTCGGCAACGCCTGGCGGACCGGCTTGGGAAGGCGCGTCACCAACTGGGTGGTGCGGGTGGTGCTCGCCATCAGCGCCATCGAGCCGGCGAAGATCATCCGCTGCTGCAGCGCCGGGATGAACGACGAGCTCGTCGCGCAGAAGGCCAGACCGGAGACCAGGTCGGGATGGCGACGCCACATCAGCTGCGCCACCGGGCCGCCCATCGAGTACCCGCAGAAGATGGCCGACTCGATGCCGAGCTCCTCGCAGAGGGCGGCGACGTCGTCGGCACAGGCCGAGAGCCGGAACCGACGCCGGTTCCGGATGCCGCGCCCGTGGCCGCGGAGGTCGGGGGCGACCACGTTGAAGTGCTCGCTGAGCGGCCCGAACGCGTTGAACCAGTTGAGGCCGCCCGACGCGAACCAACCGTGCAGCAGCACCACCGTCGGGGCGGTCGGCGACGGGCCGGCCACCTCGCGGACGAACGTCGTGCCGCGACCCGTGAGCCGCACACGGCGTCCGAGCGGCATGTCGAGCCCGCGAACGCCCTCGGGGACCGGCTCCGAGACCACCGGCTCCGACGAGTCGTCGCCGTGCCGGTGATCGGCCAGGTGGATGACCTCGTCGGCGCTCATTCGACCCCCTCGAGCAGCAGCCGGGCAGCCGCTTCCAACTTGCGATTCACCGAGGATGTCGGCTCGACGCCGCTGATCCAGGCAACGAGCGACGACAACCAGACCTCCTGGAGGATCTCGGTGACCAGGCGCTCGCGCTCGCTCGGTTCGTCGGTCTCGATGGCCGAGTGGATGATGCCCGCCATCAGGTCGCGGACCTCACGCACGACCGGCGCCACCGCCTCGTCACCCGACGCAAGGGCACGGAGCACGGCCACGGTGAACTGCTGCTGACGCTGCAACGCGATGTTGGCCCGGCGGAGCACGTCGGTGACACGGCCGACGGCGTCGGTGCCCTGCGGCGGCTTCACGACCAGGCGGTCGTGGAGCGCCTCGATCTGGCGGAGCATCGTCGAGACGAGCAGGTGCTCCTTCGACGGAAAGTAGCGGTAGAGCGTGCCGAGGGCCACGTCGGCCTCGACGGCCACGGCCCGCATCTGCACCGCTTCGTAGCCGCCTTCGGTGGCCAGGCGCGCCGTCACGTTCAACATCCGCTCGTGGCGGTCCTGTTGTGGCTTGGTGAGTGTCACGACCGTTCCTCCTCGACCGAAACGGCCGATCTCACCGCCTATGGTGGCATGAAACTGGAACAGGTTCTAGGTTTGCCGGGCGAAGCCCGTCAGGCCCACGCGGTGATCGGGCCGACGGCGTAGAGCAGCGGCTCCAGGCACCCGTCGTCGACGCCCACCACGTCGAGGTGCGCTCCCCCGCCGGCGAAGCCCCGCTCGCACGCGGCGAGGTGCTCCTCAGGCGACGTGTCACCGGCCACCCACGACTGCAGCGAGATCGGCACGTTCAACGTCGCGGCCGCCTCCATGACGACCAGGGTCGACTCGTCGGGCGGGCCGTCGACGACACCGATGCACGGGCGACCCGACAGGCCGGACACCAGTGCGGCGGCTGCCGCGAACCCGGGCTGGTCGAGTGCGGGCACGACGACGGAGCCGGCGATGCCGGTGGGGAAGGCGCGGGCGATCCAGAAGCCGGCGACACCGGCATCGGCGGCGACCACGGCGCCCTCCGGGGCTGCCCCCGAGAGATGCAGTGCTGCACGCGGCGGCGTGACAGGGCCTGAGCTCTGCTCGTAGAGCGGCGTGACGATGCGGGAGATCACGTCGTACAGGGGTGGGCGGGGGTCGACGGTGCGCTGGGCACGGGGCCAGTCGGCCAGGAGCGCGCCGATCTGCCACGCGGGGACGTCCTGTGTGACGAACCCGGCGAGGCGGTCGGGGCCGAACTCGGAGGGATCGAGCCCCGAGGTGATGACAAGGTCGACGTCGGCGAGGCCGGCGAGCTCGACGTCACGCTCCTGCAGACCGATCGTGCCGTAGTGGAACGGGCTGTCCCAGCGGAACACGCCCTTCGCCCCCCACGTGTTGAACACGCCGATGCCGCCGCGAGCGGCGAACTCGGCGAGCGCCGTGTGGTCGTCGCGGCTGACGCCGGGGCCCACCACCGCGACGATCGCCAGATCGGCGAGCGACGGCGACAGCGTGACGAGCACCCCGCCGTCGGCCGGGCCGGAGACGTCCACGTCCTCGTCGAGGGGCTGATCGAGGTCGAGGTCGAGATGGAAGGCGACGGTGCGCGGCGTGCGGTCGAGCTCGATCTCGACCAGGGCACGGACGAACCCCTCGACGCTGGTGATCGTGCGCGGATGCGCCGTGCCGCCGGGCTGGCTCGACAGGTGCAGCACCTGGGCGTCGAGCAGGGCGGCGCCCCACCCGTTGCCGAGCCGGCCGTCCACGTCGGCGAGGAGGAGTGCGAGATCGGCGCCGGCGACCTCGACGTGGTCGAGGTCGCCGAGCGGATGGCCGAACACCCGGCCGACGCCCAGCTCACGCAGGGCGTCGGCGACGAACTCGCCGATCGTGGGGGTGGTCTCGGACGTGGTCAGGACGCGTCCCTAGTAGCGGAGACCGGGAGCGCGGGTGAAGAACACGTCGGTGGCGAGCTGGGTGCCGAGCTTCGTGGCGTCCCACCGCTTCTGACCGTTGTTGATCGTCGGGCCGTCCGACCACGGCTTCATGAGGATGATGTTCTCGGCAACGGCGCGGATGACCTGGCCGGTGACGTGATCGGCCTCGTCCGATGCGAGCCAGGCGACGAGCGGCGAGCTGACGGCGGGGTCCATGCGGTTCCACTCGTCGAGCGGCACGTCGTCGGCCTCGATCACGGTCGGGGCGCCGGGCATGGTGCCGGTGATGCGGGTGGCGGCGGCGGGGCCGACGCAGTTGACGGTGACCCCGGCCTTGTACAGCTCGAGGCTGAGCGTCTGGGTCATCGAGGCGATGGCGGCCTTGGCCGACGCGTAGTTGGTCTGGCCGAAGTTGCCGGTGAGACCGGCGCCCGAGGTGGTGTTGATGATGCGGCCGCCGACGGGCGCACCCGTCTCCTTGAACTTGTCGGTCCAGTAGATCGCGGCGTGCTTGGCCGGCGCCCAGGTGCCCTTCACGTGCACGTTGAACACGGCGTCGAAGTCGGCCTCGGACATCTTCACGATGGTCGAGTCGCGCACGATGCCGGCGTTGTTCACGAGGATGTCGAGGCGACCGAACTCGTCGATGGCCTGCTGCACCATGCGGCCCGCGCCCTCGAAGTCGGCGACGTTCTCGTAGTTGCCGACGGCCTCGCCACCACGCCCGCGGATGATGTCGACGGTGAGATCGGCGTCGCGACCGCCGCCCTCGCCGGTCACCGACACACCCAGATCGTTGACGACGACCTTGGCGCCGTGACGTGCCAGCTCCAACGCGTGACCCCGGCCGATGCCGTGCCCGGCACCCGTGACGATTGCGACCTTGCCATCGAGCAAGCCCATGGTTCCCCTCCTGGAGATGATTTCTGACGAACCGTCAGATTGTAGAGGCGACGCCCACGGCATAGGCCATTCGGCCGATTCGCGGATTTTCCTCTCAAGATCGCCCCTGTGGCCCCCGATACCTCACGTGAGTCCTCAGGACTCGGTGAACAGGGCTCTCGGGTTCCTGGACCACCACCACCAGGAAGCACCACACACCACCGCAAAGGAACACTCCCATGCTCACCAGCTACGAATTCATCGCTGCCTACCTCCAGGCCAAGGTCCGCTCCGAGCGTGGCGCCTCACTCGTTGAGTACGCCCTCCTCGTCGCCCTGATCGCCGTCGTCTGCATCGCAGCCGTCACGGCCCTCGGCAAGCGGGCCTCGAGCAACTTCAGCTCGATCTCCTCGTCGATCTGATCGGCGACGTCACACCAGACGCATGACGTATGGGGCCGGTCGTCCGACCGGTCCCATACGTGTCTTTTTCGCCCGACCAGCAGGACGAGACCTCTCAGCACGGACGCTTCCCGAACACCAGTCACGGAGCCCAGCAACATGATCCTCAGCTATCGATTCATCGCCGCGTACCTCCAGGCGCGTGCGGTCACCGAGCGTGGCGCCTCGCTCGTCGAGTACGCCCTCCTCGTCGCTCTGATCGCCGTCGTCTGCATCGCAGCCGTCACGGCCCTCGGCAAGCGGGCCTCGAGCAACTTCAGCTCGATCTCCTCGCGCATCTGACGCCCACCCCCGCCGCCGTCAGACGGGGCGGACCAGCATCTCGACCTCGTAGTCGTCGCCGTGCTCCTGCGAGCCGGCCGCCTCGAAGCCGAGCCGCCGATGGAACCGGGACGAGCCCGGGTTCGGCGGTCGAAGATTCACTTCCGCCGTGACCCGCCGCGCCCCCCGCCGGCGGGTTTCGGCGATCACGGCCTCGTACAGCCGGCCCCCCAGGCCTGAGCCACGATGCTCCGGCGCCACCACGATGCGGTCGACGTAGAGGAAGTCGTCGTACCTGTCGGAGAACCAGGCGTAGTTGCGGCTGTCGTACGCCGAACCCGGCGCGAACAGGAGGACGAACGCCGCGAGTTCGCCCGGCTCGCCGCCGTCGACGACCCATGCCAGCTCCGCCATGTCGACGAGCTCGGCCATCCGCTCCGGCGTCGCAAGGCTGACCGCCGGCACCGCAGCGGTGTTGAGCTCGACGATGCGAGCGATGTCGTCGGGGCCGGCGAGGCGCAGGCCGGGCACCCCGTCCACGTCAGGACGCCGAGTACTGCTCGCGGAGCACGTGCTTCAGGATCTTGCCCGAGGCGTTGCGCGGGATCGTGGCGATGATCTCGAGCTGCTCGGGGAGCTTCTGCACCATGAGGCCCTCGGCCTTCATGTACTCCACCAGCTCGTCGAACGTGATGGGCTCCTCGCCCTCGGCGGTCTGCACGACGGCACAGGCCCGCTCGCCCGACGCTGCGTCGGGAAGGCCGATCACCGCGACGTCGGCGATGCGCGGGTGGCGGAACAGCATGTCCTCCAGCTCCTTCGCCGAGATGTTCTCGCCCTTGCGGATGATGATGTCCTTGAGGCGGCCGGTGATGATGAGGTTGCCGCGCTCGTCGATGCGGCCGAGGTCGCCGGTGCGGAAGTAGCCCTCCTCGTCGAACGCGTCCGCGTTGAGCGCCTCGTCGAGGTAGCCCTTCATGAGCTGCGGCGCCTTGGCGCGCACCTCGCCCTCCTCGCCGTCGGCGGCGACGGTGCCGTCCGGCTTCACGAGCTTCAGCTCGACGCCCGGCATCGGCTTGCCCTCGCTCACCGCGAGCTCGTCGTCGGAGTCGGTCGTGGCGGCCATCACCAGGATGGGTGCCTCGGTGAGGCCGTAGCCCGACAGCACTGGTGCGCCGAAGACCTCGCGGAGGTCGACCACGAGCTGCGGCGGCTTGGGGGCGCCACCGCCCGGGAACGCGCGCACGTCCGGGAAGATCGGGGTGAGCGATGCCCGCTGTGCGGCGAGGTACGCCATGTGGAACGGGGTGCCGGAGCCGGCGAGGGTGACGTTCTCGCGCGACAGCACCTCAGGCGTCTCGGTGGGGTGGAACGCCTCCATGAGGATGAGCGAGCAGCCCGTCTGCAGCGCGGTAAACAGCCAGGTGATGCCACCGATGTGGGTGAACGGGAACACGAGGGCGCTGCGATCGCGGTCGGTGACCTCCATGCGCTGGGCCATGCCCTTGGCGACGGCGGCGATCGAGGCGTCGGTGTGCCGGGCGCCCTTCGGGTCGGCGGTGGTGCCCGAGGTGTAGAAGAGCCAGCGCACGGGCTGGTCGTCGTCGGCGACGCGATCGGGCAGCGGGGGCAGCGTCGACGGGTCGCCCTGCGGGAGCGCACGGTCGGCGACGAGCACCTGGCAGGCGCCGTTCGCCCGGGCGATGTCGGTGGCCATGGCCTCGAAGTCGAAGCCCTTCCACACCGACGGCACCACGATGAGACCGGTGCCGGCCTGGCGGGTGACGAAGGCGACCTCGCGCTCCCGGTAGATGGGGAGCACCGGGTTCTGCACGGCGCCGAGCCGGCTGAGCGCGGCCACCAGCACCAACGACTCCAGCCAGGTGGGGAGCTGCCACGTGACGACGGTGCCCTCACCGACGCCGTAGACCGCGAGGCCGGCCGCCGCCCGCTCCGCCTCGACGGCGAACTCGCCGAACGTCATCGTGCGCATCTCTTCGTCGACGGCCAGGAGCGCATCGGGCGTGGCGTCGGCCCGCTCGTTGATCAGCTCCCACAGCGTTGTCCCCGAAAGCATGTGCTCCACCCCTCGACTCTCGTTCCCCGGCCGGCCCGGTCTGACGGCCCGTCAGCTTACGTCGCGCGCCGGTAGTGTCCCGTCCGATCTGGAGAACGGAGCTGCCATGGATCGCGACAAGTTGGACCGCCTCTTCGACATGACGGGCCGGGTGGCCATCGTCACCGGCGGGACGCGTGGCATCGGGCTCGCGCTCGCCGAGGGCTACGTCGCGGCCGGCGCGAAGGTGGTGGTGGCGAGCCGAAAGGCCGAGGCGTGCGCCGCGGTGCAGCAGCACCTTGTCGACCAAGGCGGCGAGGCGCTCGGGGTGCCGACGCACCTCGGCGACATCGACGCGCTCGGGGCGCTGGTGGACGCCACGGTCGAGCGCTTCGGTCGGGTCGACGTCCTCGTCAACAACGCGGCGAATGCCCTCACGCAGCCGGTCGGCTCGTTCACGCCCGAGGCGTATGAGAAGTCGTTCGACGTCAACGTGCGCGGCCCGATCTTCCTCAGTCAGGCGGCGCTCCCCCACCTCGTCGCGTCGGGCAACGGCGCGATCCTCAACATCATCTCCGCCGGCGCCTTCCTCTTCTCGGCCGAGGTCGCGATGTACGCGGCCGGCAAGGCGGCGATGCTCAGCTTCACCAAGTCGTTCGCTGCGGCGCTCGCCCCGCGCGGCGTGCGGGTGAACGCGCTCGCCCCCGGCCCCATCGACACCGACATGGTGAGGAACAACCCGCAGGAGTTCATCGACGCGATGGCCGCCTCGACCCTGCAGAACCGAGTGGCGCACCCCGACGAGATCGTCGGCGCCGCGCTGCTCCTCACCTCCGATGCCGGCAGCTACATGACCGGCCAGGCGGTCGGCGTCGACGGCGGGCTCGTCCCGCGCTGACCCACTCGCCGGCCGCCGGCCGGATCAGCCGTCGACGCCGTCGAAGATGCCGGCCACGACGGTCGTCCGGGCGGCGAGTCCGCCGTCGGGGAACATCAGGTCGATGCCCGGGCCGACGCCGGCGGCGCACGGTTCGCCGGTCGATCCGCCGGTGGTCTGTCCCTGCACGGTCACCGTCGAGCCGCTGCGCTTGAACAGCACGACGTCGATGCGGTTGAACACGTTCGTGCAGGCGAACTGCACGTGCAGCAGGTACGGGCTGAGCACCTTGTAGGAGACGATCGCCTCGGACCTCGCCTGCGACGTCGCGCCGCCGATCGTCGCGCCGCTCGAGTCGATCGAGGTCGAGGGCTCCGTCGGCAGCGGGTTGCCGTTCACCAGGCTCGTGACCCCGCCGGGCAGCTCGGTCCGAACCCAGCCGGGCGGCGCCGCCGGCGGCAGCACCGTTGTCGTCGGCACCGACGGTCCCGTGGTGGACGGAACCGTCGGTGCCAACACCGTGTCCCCAGTGCCGATCGTCGCGGGTGCGGTGGTCGTGGTGTCGAGCGCGGCGGGGGCGATCGTGGTGTCACTTGCCGTCGGCACGGTGGACGTGACCGTCGACGTGACGCCTGCCCCCTTGTCGGCGGGCGTGACCACGACGCGACCGTCGTCACCGAGCGAGCGCAGCATGCCGAACCCGCCGGCGAGCAGCACGGCCACGGCGGCGCCGCTCACCGCCGCCATGCGGCGGTTGCGGCGGTGCACGAGCCGAGCGCCCCGGGCCAGCGTGGTGTGCAGGGCGCGATCGATGTCGTCGGGGGTGAGGGTGGGATCGTCAGACACCGAGCTGCTCCATCCGTTGGTCGTCGAGCGGACCGTCGAAGGTCTGCCGGAGTGCGGTGAGTCCGCGGTGGGTGTGCGTCTTGACCGATCCGACGCCGATGCCGAGGGCGGCGGCCGTCTCCGCCTCGGACAGGTCGCTGAGGTACCGGAGCGCGATGGCCTCGCGCTGGCGACGGGGCAGCTTGGCCATGGCCGCCGCGAGCGCGATGCGCAGCGCCGTGCCGTCCTCGAGGTCGATCACCTCGGGCACCATCGTGTGGCCCTTGCGGCGCAGCAGGTCGATGGCCTGGTTCGAGGTCACCTTGAGCACCCAGCCGGCGCGTCGCTCGGGATCGAGTCGATCCCAGCGCACGTAGGCGCGGGCCATGGTCTCGGCGGCGAGATCCTCGGCGACCGCCCGGTTGCCGAGCATCCGGAGGGCGAGGCCGAAGGCGCGGGGGTACAGCTCGCGGAACGCCGCCTCGAACTCCACCTCGTTCCTCGGTCGCGTCGCCATCGCACTCATCGTGATGGAGTACGTCCGCGAAGGCCAGAAGGTTGACGCCGCTTGTGACTTATTTGGTGGCGACGGGAACGACGGGCGCCGACGTGGCGCCCACGATCGGTTCCGGGGCGGCGACGAGGAGGAACTCCGAGACGCCGTCGGCCGCGCAGTCGGCTGCGAGATCCTCGAAGTTCCAGTTCTGGCCCTGCAGCAGCCCCATGTCGCGGAGCTGCACCATGTGGACGGCCAGCAGGTCGTCCCAGTTGCCCGACTCCGGCGGCATCACCTCGTAGGTGTACGAGTCGACGAACGCGCCGGCGACGTCGCGGTCGGCGAACCACTCGACGCAGCTGAACCCGAGGCCGACGGTCTTCCAGTCGACGCCGACCGCGTAGCGGCGGCGGTCGCCGTCGAGGTACCAGCCGATGTCGCCGGTGCGGATGCAGATCACGTCACCCGCCTCCACCGTGAGGCCGGTCGCTGCGAGCGCACCGTCGAGCTCGGTCGCCGTCACGGCATGACCCGGGTCGACGCGGTCGACCCCGAGCAGGCGGGGGATGTCGAGCAGGATGCCGCGGGTGACGATCGTCGGCAGGTGCTCGGCGCCGCACCACGTCGCGCCGCCCTGGGCCCGGATGGACGACTGCGGACGGCCGCCGTAGAGAAGGCCGTCGTAGCTGATGTGGCTGAGGGAGTCGATGTGCGTTCCGGCGCAGGTGGACATGGTGAACATGTCGTCGCTGCCCTCCCAGATGCCCGGGGCCATGCGGTCGCGCTCGTTCAGCGACGTGAACGAGAGCATCGCGTTGTAGCGGCCGGCGGGCTGACCCACCTGGATGCCGTCGGCCTTCAGGTCGACTGCGAGCGAGAACCGCTTGCCGGTGCGCACACATCCGGCGCCACGTGTGGCGGCCTCCGGCGTGAGCAGGTTGCCGCACCCGAGCTGGTCGTCGTCGCCCCAGCGCCCCCAGTTGGACACCTTCGAGGCGAGCTCGCGCACTTCTTCGGAGAGAGCCATGGAGACGGTTCGATCAGGCGAACGTGAGCACGCCGCGGGCGAGCTTGCCCTCGTGGAGCTCGTCGAGCGCCAGCTGGAAGTCCTCGAGCGGGTACGTCTGCGACACCAGCTCGTCGAGCTTCAACCGACCGGCCTGGTACAGCTTCACCATCAGCGGGATGTCGTACTGCGGGCGGGCCGAGCCGTAACGGCAGCCCATGATCGTCTTGTCGTTGTACATGGTGTTGACGACGAAGCTGGCCTCGCTGCCCATCCTCGGCACGCCGAGCATGATCAGCTGGCCGCCCCAGTCGAGCAGGTCGGTCGAGGTGCGGATCAGGGCGGTGGACCCGACGCACTCGAAGACGTGGTCGACGCCATTCGGGGCGATCTCCTTGACCGCGGCGACGAGGTCGAAGTCCTCGCCGGAGGGGCAGATGAAGTGGGTGGCGCCGAACTGGCGGGCGAAGCTCTCCTTGCCCGGGTTGGTGTCGACGGCGATCACCGGGAGCGCTCCCGAGAGCGCGGCGCCCTGCAGCGCGTTGAGGCCGATGCCGCCGACGCCGATGACCACGACCGACTCGCCCTGCTGGACCTTGGCCCGGTTGAACACCGCGCCCACGCCGGTGAGCACGCCGCAGCCGATGAGCGACGCCGAGGTGAGCGGGATGTCCTTCGGGATCTTCACGGCCTGCGTCGCCTTGACCACCGTCTCCTCGCAGAAGACGCCGAGGTTGGCGAACTGGAACAGCTTCTGCTGCGACTCGCCCTCGCCGCTGGTGAACGGCCGCGACAGCTTGCCGAGCGACTGGCGGCAGAACGTCGGCTTGCCACGGTCGCACTGCGCGCACTGGCCGCAGTTGCCGAGCGTGGAGAGCACGACGTGGTCGCCCACCTCGACGTTGGTCACGTCGGGAGCCACCTGCACCACCACGCCCGCGCCCTCGTGGCCCAACACGACGGGGGGCGGGAACATGATCGTCCCATTCAGCACCGACACGTCGCTGTGGCACAGACCGGCGGCCTCGATGGCCACGCGCACCTCACCGCCCCGCAGATCGCGCGCCTCGATGCCCGACTCGACCGACGCCTGCTTGCCGTCCCACACGATCGCTCTCATGGCGGGCCAGCGTAGCCACGGAACGAGAACGTGTTTCAGTTGGCGAGGAGGTGCTTCGGAGCGCTGCACGGCCGACGGGGATGCCGCGGGATCACCCGATGACCGGGCAGGCCGAGATCTGGATCGTCACCGTGTTGCTCGTGCCGGATCCACCGCTGGCGTTGGTCGCCGTCGCCGACGCGGTCAGTCCACCGATCGTCCCGAACGGCACGTTCACCGTGGCCCGCCACGTGGTGGCGCCACGGGAGAGCTTCGTGGTGGTCATGGCGATGCTCCCGGTCCGGCGACCGGCGCTCCACCGCAGCGTCACCGACGACGCCGAGCCGCCCACGACCGTGGCGGTGAACGGGTCGTTGGCGCACGCCGACCCGTCCGACGCCTGCGCGTAGAGCACGCCGCGGGCCGGGCCCGCGAGGCGGAGCACCGGCGGGGCGAGTGTGGTCGTGGTCGTCGGCGGCGCAGTGGTCGTCGTCGTGGGCGGCGTGGAGGTCGTCGTGGACCGCGCGGTGGGCCGGGTGGTCGGGGTGGTGGCGCGGGTCGTCGGCGTGACCACCGTCGACGGTGGTGCGCTCCAGCGGATCGCCCACGGTCAGGTGGGCGGCGGCCTGCGTGAGGCCGGCGATCAGCTGCTCGTAGATGCCGCGCTGGGCGATGACGCGGGTGGGCGCGGTGCAGATCTGACCGGAGTGGAAGGCCCACACCGAGCTGATGCCGCCGATCGCAGCCTTGAGGTCGGCGTCGTCGTAGACGATGCAGGCGCCCTTGCCGCCGAGCTCGAGGAGCAGACGCTTCATCTCGCCGCCACCAACGGCGCCGATGCGTCGGCCGACGTTCGTCGAGCCGGTGAAGCTGATCATGTCGACGAACGGCGACGAGACGAGGGCCTCGGACGCCGCGATGTCGGTGCCACAGGTGACGTTGATGACGCCGGGCGGGAACCCCGCCTCGTTCATCACCTCGACGAGCTTGATGACGGCCAGCGGGTCCTGCGGGGCCGGCTTCACCACGACGGTGTTGCCCATCGCGAGGGCCGGGCCGATCTTGCCGGCCATGTTCACCACGGGGAAGTTGTAGGAGGTGATGCAGCTCACCACGCCGACGGGCGCACGGTGGCCCACGCCACCGATGATGCCGCCGGGCGCGAGCGCCGTCGTACCCACGACCTGGGGCTCGAGCGGGATGAGGCGCGGCTCCATGGCGCCACGCGCGTAGCGACGGAAGCGGGCCGACACCTGCGGGACCTGCATGGTCTTCGCGACGCGCAGCGTCGCGCCGGTCTCCGCCTGAACCAGCGGGACGAACTCGTCCTTGCGGGCGTCGTACAGGTCGGCGGCCTTCTCGAGGAGGTTGGCCCGGTGCTCGGGCGTGGTGCGCGACCAGGCGTCGAACGCCTCGGCCGCGGCCTCGGTGGCGGCGATGGACTGCTCGACCGAGCCCTGGGGCGCGAGGCCGACGACCTCCTCGGTCGCGGGGTTCACGATCTCGTAGCTGCCGAGGCCGCCGTCGAACCACTCCCCGCCGATGCAGACGCGCGCGGCGTCGTTGCCACTCACTTGTCGAAGTCCAGGTCGAGCATCTCGATGGCGTTGCCGCGCACCAGCTTGTAGATGACGTCCTCGGGGAGGTTGCCCATGAGCTTGATGGCGGTGTCCTTGGAGTGCGGCCACGTGCTGTCGGAGTGCGGGTAGTCCGTCTCGAAGCAGATGTTGTCGACGCCGCACTTCTCGATGTTCTCGAGGCCGTACTCGTCGTCGAAGAAGCAGCCGTAGATCTGGCGGTAGTAGTAGGTGGACGGCGGCTCGGAGACCTTGTCGCTCACGCCACCCCAGGCGCGGTTGTCCTCCCACACCTTGTCGGCGCGCTCGAGGATGTAGGGGATCCAGCCGATCTGGCCCTCGCTGTAGGCGATCTTGAGCGTGGGGAACTGCGCGAGCCAGCCGCTGAACAGCCAGTCCGTCATCGAGCTCATCGCGTTGCCGAAGGTGAGCGTGGAGCCCACGGCGGCCGGGGCGTCGGCCGAGGTCGAGGGCATCCGCGACGACGAGCCGATGTGCATGTTGATGACGGTGCCGGTCTCTGCGCACGCACGGATGAACGGCTCCCAGTACGGCGTGTGGATCGACGGCAGGTCGAGGTACGCGGGGATCTCGCTGAAGCAGGTGGCGCGCACGCCGCGGGCGGCGTTGCGGTAGATCTCCTGGGCGGCGAGCTCGGCGTCCCAGAGCTGCACGATGATGAGCGGGATGAGGCGGCCGTTGCTGCCGCCGCACCACTCGTCGACCATCCAGTCGTTGTAGGCCTTCACGCAGAGGTCGGCGAGCTCCATGTCCTGCGCCTCCTTGAAGGTCTGGCCGCAGAACCGGGGGAACGACGGGAAGCACATCTGGGCGTCGGTGTGGTTGACGTCCATGTCCTCGAGGCGCGCCTTCGGGTCCCAACAACCGCGACGCATCTCCTCGTAGGTGATGCCGACGACCTTCACGTCGTCGCGGTCGAAGCCGGTGCAGGCGCTCAGCCGTGCCTGCGGCACCTTCTTGTCCTCGTAGATCCACCAGTCGCACAGATCGCCGTCGTCGGCCGGTTCGTAGCTGAACACGCCGCCGACGAACTGCATGTGGCCGCGCCTCCTGGATGATCCTGGTGTCCACGTCGTGGTATCCTGCTGGAGGCGGTCGACCAGATCAGGGCGTGCTCGATGACGTGGTCATCGACGGAGATGAGTTTCGGAAAATCCGTCATGGGCGAATGCTACTCCCGAATCTGACGGTGTGGCCGAAACGCCGCGACCCACCGGACGGGATCCAGACGCCCGATTGCAGCAGGATGCCGACGTTCCAGACGAGCACCGCGGTGTACGCGAGATCACCGTGCCGACCGCCCGGTCGGACAGCTTCGACTGCGGTGGGGACGCGAGCAGGAGCCCGCCGACGCCGAGCGCGCATCACCGTCTTGAGCACGATCGGGTAGGCGGGGTGATCCATGATCGGCGCCATGATCGGGTTGGCCTCGGTGCCCCGAGCCGCAGAATCGCCTTCGTGATCACCACATCGGCGAGGTTGAGGACGAGGATGGCGACCGCCATCACCCAGCGGCGGAGCGGAATGGGATGCGCTGCGACGTCGACCGGCGAGGCGGCGTCGGCAATCGGCTCGGTCGGGGTCACACGCATCGTCTCGTCACCGGGGTTCGTCCAGGGGCCCGCACCGTACGGACGACCTGGGTACGAAACAAGACGAAAGTGGGCGAAATGCCCTACGGCGGCCAGGCCGAGGGCCTGGCACCGGATCAGGAGCAGCGTGTTCCAGCCCACGACGCCGGCGTAGAAGATCCACGCCATCGCCAGGACGACGTCGGTCGTGCGCGACCGCCGGCGCTGCAGCACGGCGAGCCACATGAGCGCGAGCACGACGGCTCACCGCGATGGGGCGCCACCAGTGCTCGACGACGCCCATCATCGCCGGATTCGACCTGACCTTCGAGCGCCAGGACCACCGACGTGGTCAGCAGGTCGAGCACGTTGAGCGTGAGGAGCGCCCAGAAGGAAGGAGCGGCTGCTCAGCGTCCGGTCGATCTCGGACACGGCACGCAGTTGCCGGGTCGCCCGCTGCGCCTCGATGCGCTGCAGATCGGTCTGCGCCGGGAGCTGGGCTATGGGTCGAGGGCATCGCGGGATCGTCACCCGACACAAGGGGGCCGTCGGGCCCACCCCGCACGAGGGAGCTGTCGGCCGCGAGGGGTAAGGTCGGCGACATGGCCAAGCATCCGGACCTGCTCGCGACGTTCCGCTCATTGCCGCTGTTCCACGACTGCACCGACGACGAGCTCCGCCAGATCGACTCGGTCGCCGACGAGGTCGCCGTTCCACCGGTCGTGCCCTCATCCGGCAGGGCGACCTCGGCCGCGGAAGTTCGTCGTCATCCGCGACGGCGCCGCGGAGGTCGAGCGCGACGGCGGTCGTGGCCACCCTCGGCGAGGGCGACCACTTCGGCGAGCCTGCCCTCCTCGTGGATCACCCAACGCCACCGTCACCGCGATCACCGACATGATCGTCGAGGTCATCGACCGCCGCGGCTTCCAGAACCTGCTCGACAACTCGCCGCACCCTCACCAAGAACCTGCTCATCTCGCTCGCCCGCCGGCTGAGCGAGGACGACGACCTCTGAGGTCCCTCGATCGGCCGGCGTCAGGGCGCCTCGACGAGCGGCCACACCTCGGTCGCCGAAGCGACCGATCTGCTCCACGAGCTCGTCGGCTGATCGGGCCGGGAACCGAACCTGGATGTGGCTGGCGCCGAGCCCGGCGTAGTTCGTGAGCCGCGCCGCGACCGTCGACGGCTCGCCGCTCAACGTGAACGGGCCGGAGTCCCAGGTGGGCGTCCCCACGTAGATCGGCTCGGAGTTGATGCCGAGGTCGAACGGCTCGTCGGGCCGAACCGCTCTACGCGTCTGTCGGACCACGTCGATGGCGGCACGCATGCCCATCTTCGGCCGGCCCTGCGGGAGCCACCCGTCGCCGAGCAGCGCATGCGGCGGAGCGCCGCCTCCGACGAGCCGCTCCACCCAGATCGGCGTGCCGCCGTCGCGGGGCGAGCGCGGGCTCACGAGCGCATCGCCGTACTCACCGGTGGCGAGGGCCTCGCGCAGGGATCGGCAGCGCGGTGTCGAGGGACTGGCCGCGCCGCGGAACGCTGCGCCCAGCAGCTCGAACTCGCCCTCGACGTGGCCGATGCCGACCCCGAGGATCGCCCGTCCGCCCGACAGCAGGTCGAGGTGTCGGAACGCCTTCGCGTAGTGACGAGGCGAGCGGTACGGCACGACGTACACGTGGTTGAGCAGCTGCGCCCGCTCGGTCTGCGCGGCGAGCCAGCCCAAGGTCGCGATCGTGTCGTACCAGACGTCGCCCATCGTCTCGTCGAGCGGGCGCGGATCGCGAGCGGTCGCACACCGCGACGTAGAACGCTCCGGCGATCGGCCAGACCGCACCGCCGCGAGCTCGGCGGGGCCCGCGGACGCCTCCCACGGTTGCACGAACGCCGTGCTCTGCGACCGGACCGAGCCGATGCCCCACTCCACCGAACCCGGCGCGATCACTGCTGCCATCTCGTCCCCTCGGTTGCCGAGCCGGAATCTGACGACCCGTCAGATCCAACGCTGGAGACTAGCCATCTGCTCCGCGAGCAGGTTCAGGTCGTCCGTCGTCGCCGACAGGAGGATGCGATCGGCGCCCTGCGCCCTCAGCCGCTCCACGAGCTCCGCGCCGAGGGCTGCGAGCGAGCCGCCCAGGGTGAGCTCGATCGCGCCGGCGCCGCGACCTGCGCCGTCGGCGGCGCGGCCGCATCGTGTCGAGCCGGGCCGCGGGCAGGTCGGGATCGAGACCGAGCGGCTGGAACTCGTCGCCGAGACGACCGGCGCGCCGTGCCGCCGCCGGCGAGTGGCCGCCGATGTGGATCGGGATGCCGGTCGGCCGCACCGGTCGTGGCCTGCTGACTGCCCGGTCGAACGAGAAGAACTCGCCGTGGAAGGTCGAAGTTGGTCCTCGCCAGACCGTGCGGAGCGCGCCGATCGTCTCGTCCAGGCGGCGGCCGCGGTGTCGAAGTCGACGCCGATCGCCTCGAGCTCCTCGCGCATCCACCCGACGCCGACACCGAGGCGCATCCGTCCACCCGACAGCACGTCGACGGTGCTGAGCCGCTTCGCCACATCAACGGGTGGTGCTGGTGCCGCCACGAGGATGCCCGTGGCGAGCACGATGCGCTCGGTCCGCGCCGCGAGGAACGTGAGGAGCTCCAGCGGGTCGGGAATCTCGCAGTCGACCGGTAGCGGCCACCGACCGGTCTCGGGAGTATGGCAATCTCGGCGAAGCCGGCCGGAACGGAGATGTGCTCGACCGCGGCATACCGACTCGAAGCCGGCCGCCCGGCCGTCTGCACGAAGGAGGTCATCCACGCCGGGTCGGACGCGACCCCGGCTCGATAGGGCGGCGTGATCCCGAACTTGTCGCCGCAACCTACCTCGGCGCAGTAGAAACGGGGACATGGACACCGATCAGCTCGCGGGAATGGTTCGTCGTGTTCGCCGACGTCGAGTGCCCACACCTGGCGATCGCCGCTGTCCACCATCTCGCCGACCCGGCGATGCTGCGACTGCTGAGCCAGGTGCCGGGCCCGGGCCAGTGGCGGCCGGTGCTGCTGTTCGGCCGCGCTGGTACCGACCTCGTGCTCGAACACCCCGCCGACGCGCTCTCCGGCTCTTACCCGGACGGTGGGCGGGCGCTTCCGCGACACGGTCGACCCGATGCCGCTGCTGGGGCGCTTCGTCACCGACCACGCAACCGAGCTCGAGGAGCTCGTCACCACGTTGTCGACGCAGACGAACGAAGCGCGCGGCAAGCCCGAACCGGTCGTGTCTGTATCCGTCGCACCGTGCTGCCGCGGCCGATCTCCCCGACCGTCCCCTCGCGCCGATCGAGGTCGGCGCCTCGGCCGGGCTCAACCTCAACTTCGACCGGTACCACTACGACTTCGGCGACGGCGTCGATCGCGGCGAGCCCGTCACCGGTGCGACTGAGTTGCGATCTCGGCCCCGACCCGGCGCCCTGTCGACGACGCGCTTCCCGCATCGCCGAACGCGCCGGCCTCGACGTGTCGCCCATCGACCTCAACGTCGCTACGAGCGCCGCTGGCTGGAAGGCGCATCTGGCCCGAGCAGCCCTGGTCCGCCACGCACGGTTCGACGCCGCGGTCGAGCCACGGCCTGCTCGCCGCCGCGCCCTGGTCGTCGACGACGCCGTCGACGGCATCGCCGACCTGATCGAGTCGCGCCCCGACGACGCGCTACCGTCGTCGTCCTCAACTCCTGGGTGCTCACCTACTCCGTACCGCGAGACCGGCGGGTCGTGCTCGACTCGATCCTCGATCTCATCGGATGCGACCGCGACCTCACCCACATCAGCGCCGAGGCCGAAGGCGTGTCGGGCTGCGCCGCTGCGCGCCGACTACGAGGAGCTGCACACGGTGGTGGCATGCGGCCGCTGGCGCGACGGCGAACGCACGCAGGTCGCGCATCGCCCGCTGCCAAGCGCATCTCCAGTGGATGGACTGGGTGCCCCCTCCTAGCCCTTCGTCCAGCGGAAGCCCCGGATCTACCGGGTAGCCGGTAGACCGGGGGTACAAACGGGTTGGCGGGGGGGGTCTGTGGCGGTCGGCCGGGGGGGTCAGCCGAGCTGCGACCCGTAGATACCGACGAAGCTCACCATCTCGCCGGGGTATCCGCCGAGGTTGTGGGTGAGCGCGAGGCCGCGGTCGGCCGTCGCGATCTGGCGATCCTCCGGCGCCTCGCCGCGGAGCTGGAGCCACGCCTCGAAGATCATTCGGAGGCCGGAGGCACCCACGGGGTGGCCGAAGCTCTTGAGCCCGCCGTCGGGGTTCACCGGCAGCTGACCGCCGAGATCGAACACGCCGGCGTTGATGTCCTTCCACGCCTCGCCGCGCTTGCTGAAGCCGAGGTCCTCCATGAGCACCATCTCGGTGGGCGTGAAGCAGTCGTGCACCTCGGCCATCGCGAGCTGGTTGAGCGGGTCGGTGATGCCGGCCTGCGCGTAGGCGTCGAGACCGGCGGCCTCGCACTCGCGGAACGTCGTGTAGTCGTAGCTCGAGTCGATGAGCCCCGAGCCGTTGCCGGCCACGAACGAGAGGGCCTTCACGTACAGCGGCTTGTCGGTGTAGCGGTGGGCGTCCTCCGCACGACACACGATGGCCGCGGCGGAGCCGTCGGCGACGCCGGCGCAGTCCATCACCGACAGCTGACCGGCGACGGCCGCCATCTTGCAGATCGCGTCGACGTCCATCTCGCGGCGGTACATGGCGCGGGGGTTGCGGGCGCCGTTGTGGTGGTTCTTCGACGCGATGCGCGCCACGGTGCGACGGAGCTCGTCCTTGTCGACCCCGTACTTCTCGGCGTACGCCGGCAGCACGAGGCTGAACATGGCGGCGGCCGTGAGCGTGCGGTTGGTGCCGTCGTTGGGGATGGGGAACGCGTTGAGCCCCTGGAAGCCCGAGTCCTTCACCTTCTCGACGCCGAGGGCCATGGCCGTGTCGTACGCGCCGGAGGCGACGGCGTAGCACGCCTGGCGCAGGGCCTCGGAGCCCGTCGCGCAGAAGTTCTCGACGCGGCTCACGGGCTTGCCCTCGAGCTTCAGGGCCGAGGCCATCGGCACGCCCGACATGGCCGACTGCGCGGTGCCGAACCAGAACGCGTCGATGTCGTCCTTCGGGATGCCGGCCGACTTGAAGGTCTCCTCGGCCGCATCGATCATCAGGTCGTCGGTGCCCTTGTCCCAGTGTTCGCGGAACGGGGTGCACCCCATGCCGACGATCGCGACGCGGTCCTTGATGCCATGACTGCTCATCGGATGGGCCGTCCTTTCCAGAAGTAGTTCGAGATGCCGTCGCTCTGGTTGAGGCGCCGGAAGGTCATCTCGACGCGGTCGCCGACGGCGATGCGGTCGGGGGTGGTGTCGCAGATCTCGACGGGGAGGCGCCCACCGGCGGTGCCGTCGGGGCCGTCGAAGTCCACGACGGCGAAGATCACCGGCGGGCTCGGCGAGTAGGCGAGGCGGTCGATGGTGAACGTGACGACCGTGCCCTTGGCGTCGGCCATCGGCAGCGGATCCATGTCGTCGACGTTGCCGCCCACGAAGCTCACCCGGGCCGGAGGGAGGTGCACGGCGCCGGTGGCGCGGTCGCGGGAGCCGACGAACCCGAACTTCCAGTCGATGGAGCGACCGGCGGCCGATGCCGACGAGCGGGCGGGCTCGGGACGGTTGGGCGGATTCGGCACGAGCGTGCCGCGCCAGGCGAGGAACTTCGCGTACGGCAGCGAGGAGTTGCCGGCCTCGATCTGCTCGGCGATCGATCGTGTCGCGGCGAACGAGCCGATGGCGTCGGTGGTGCGGAACACCAACACGTCGGCCCCGTCGGCGAGCGACACGAGCGCCACCGTCTGGCCCGGCGTCGCCGTCTCGAGCCAGGTCGCGAGCTGCAGCGCGGCCTCGGCCGCGCCGACGTTGCCGACCGTGTCGGACAGCGTCACGCCGACCGGGCGACCGAGCTTCTTCGCCACGGCGCCGTTGGCACGGGCGTGCGGCCCGGCGACGAGCACGGCGTCGAGATCGTCGGCGACGAGGCCGGTGGCCTTCAACGCGTCGGCGAACGCCTGCTGCCCGAGCGCCACGTACTGGGTCTCGCCGAAGCGCTCCTCCCACGACTTGGTGCGGGCCTCGCCCGGGGCCCGCCAGCGGTCGAGGAACTCGTGGGTGACCGATGCCCCGCCGAGGTACTCGGCGATGACCGAACCGGCGGACTCGTCACCGACGACGAGCGCCGCGCCGGCATCGCCTCCGGCCGACTCGTCGGGCGAGTTGGCGGGGCCCGTACGGATGTCGGAGCTGACGACGAGCACGGCGGGCTCGCTCGAACGGAGCGCGGCGCGGAGCGCACCGGTGCCGGAGCGGACGGCGCTGCCGGCGTCGAACGCCGCCGTCGACGACGGCAGCCGGAGCGCTGCGTGCACGATCGTGGCGTTGGTCTTCTCGGCGTACGTCGGCGTGGACGTCGCGAACCAGAGCGTCTCGGGCTCGAGGCCCGACGGCGCCGACGCGAGCGCCAGGCGCCCGGCCTCGACCGCGAGGGTGGACGTGTCCTCGTCGTAGGAGGCGACGGTGCGCGTCCCCGCGCCCCGGCCTCCGTGGAAGGCCCCGATGGCGGAGCGCTCGAGGCGCCAGTAGGGCAGGTATCCGGCGGCGCTGATGATTCCTCGCATCCGGCAAGTGTAGGACTTTCTGACGATCCGTCAGAAACCGGATCGCGGCCCTCCGGTATCGTCTCCGCTCATGCACCTCGGAGAGATCGCCAACGAAGCCGCCCTCCCCTTCGGCAAGCCGCTCGACGGCGTCCGGGTGCTGGCCGCCGAGCAGATGCAGGCCCTCCCCTACGCCACACAGCTGCTCGCCCGGCTGGGCGCGGAGGTCGTGAAGGTCGAGCACCCGGTCACCGGCGAGTCCGGCCGGGGGGCGCAGCCCGCCATGCTCGATCCCGAGGGTCGCGCAGTCGGCGCGACGTTCCTGCGGAACAACCTCGACAAGCGCTCCGTCGGCATCGACCTGAAGCACCCCCGCGGGCGCGAGCTGTTCGTCGAGCTCGCCGGGAAGTTCGACATCGTCGGCGAGAACTTCAAGGCCGGCACCATGGATCGCCTCGGTCTCGGGTACGAGGCACTCTCCGCCGTGTACCCACGGCTGATCGTCGTGTCGGTGTCGGGCTTCGGCAACCTGGGCGACTCGCCCTACGGGTCGTGGCCGGCGTACGCCATGGTGCCGGAGGCCATGTCCGGCATCTACGACTATGCGCGCCGCGGCGACGAGCCCCCTCGCGTCGTCCCGGTCGGCGCGCTGGGCGACATCAGCACCGGCCTGTTCGCCGTCATCGGCGTGATGGCCGCACTGCGCCATCGCGATGCCACCGGGCTCGGCCAGTACGTCGACATCGCGATGCTCGACGCGATGGTGTCGATGACCGACGTCGTCACCAATCTCTGGTCGCTCGGCGAGCGGCCGCAGGAGGGGCCCAACGGCATCATGGCGAGCTTCAAGGCGGCCGACGGCTACTTCGCGATGCAGGTGGTGCGCGAGCACCAGTTCGAGACGCTCGCGAACATGATCGGCGCCCCCGAGTGGGTGGGCGACGAGCGATTCGCCACCCGCATGGGCTGGGGCCGGCACACCGAGTCGGTCATCCGCCCGAAGCTGGAGGAGTGGGCCGCCGCCTACACCCGCCTCGAGGTGTGCCACCTGCTCGGCAGCGCCAACATCCCCTCGGGCCCCGTCCACACCGCGCCGGAGGTGATCGCCGATCCCCACGTCGCCGCCCGCCACATGCTCGTGGAGATGGAGCGCACCGACAACGGCGCCGACCCGGTCCTCATCCCGGGCAACCCGGTGAAGATGTCACGCGTGGCCGAGGGTCCGGAGACGCGGGTGCCCTGGGTCGGCGAGCACACCGAGGAGGTGCTGAGCGCCGAGCTCGGCCTGACCGCTGCGGAGATCGGCGCCCTGCGCGACGATGGCGTGATCACCTGACAGGAGTCGTGGCATGGCGAAGAAGATCGATCCCGTCGCACTCGTGACCGAGCTCTGCATGGCCCTCCCCGGCGCCGAGAACAAGCCGTTCGGCGGGCACGAGGCGCCGGCGTTCCGCGTCCGCGACAAGATCTTCGTCAAGGTCAACGAGGACCTCTCCGGCTTCACCTGCAAGGCCCCACCGGGCGTGCAGGAGGTGCTGGTGCAGTCGGAGCCGAACCGCTTCTACGTGCCGGACTACGTCGGGCGCAACGGATGGATCGGCGTGCGGTTCGTCGACGTCGACCGCGACGAGCTCGCGGCGATCGTGACCGACAGCTATCGCATGACGGCGCCGAAGCGCCTGCTCAGCGAGCTCGACTGAGCCGGTCGATCTGGCCGGCGACGAACGCCACTCCGACCAGCAGCGCGACCGTCACCGCCGTCGCGAGCCAGATGAGATAGGCGAACACCGTCGCGCCGGCGTCGACGTGGAACGCGCCCTCGAGCGGCGCCGTCATCACGACGAACCCGATGACGACCCCGGTCACGCCGGCGAGCATCGCCAGCATGTGCAGCACGAGCCGCAGTGCCTCGACGCGGTCGACCGGGGCCGCGACGCCCGAGCCGTCGGGCGGCCCGTTGCGCTGCGCCCGCACCGCGAGCACGCCCAGCACGAAGACGACGACGAAGAGGGGGCCGGCGATGAGTGGCATCGCCGAATGCTACGCAGCCGAGTCGTCCAGCACCGCGGAAGCGACGAGCTCCTCGCATCGGCGGGTGTCGTTCCAGCTGATCTGGAGCTGCTTCGCACGACGGAAGTAGAGCTGGATCTCGTACTCGAGGGTGAAGCCCACGCCGCCGAAGATCTGCTGCGCCATCGCCGTCGTGTCGCGGTAGGTGTTGCCGGCGAACAGCTTGGACATAGCGGCGAGCTTCGTCACCGGGCGCCCCAACGAGTGCGCCCACGCGGCCTCGTAGTTGAGCACCTTCGAACCGTCGAGCGCGGTCTTGGCGTCGGCCATGTAGTGCGACAGCGCCTGGAACGCGCCGAGCGGCTTGTCGAACTGCTCGCGATCCTTCGAGTACTGCACGGTGATGTCGAGGGCGTGCTCGCACCCGCCGTTGGCATAGGCCGCGACGAGGATCATGGCGTCGTCCATCACCCGCTGCCAGGTGGCCCAACCGGTGCCTGCGGCGCCGATGCGGTCGGCGGCGGACACCTTCACGCCGTCGAAGTCGACGCGGTACTGCGTGTCGGAGCTGATCGACATCTTCTGCGTGAGCGTGACACCGGCGGCCGTCGGGTCGACGAGGAAGAGGTCGACGGCCTCCGGCGCCGACCCGGTGCGGGCGAGCACGACGAGCCGGGCGGCCGACGAACCGAAGTAGGCGTGCTGCTTGGTGCCGGTGAGCGTGAACCCGTCGCCGTCGGCCACGGCCTGGAGCTCGACGCCCTTGGGCCCGAAGCCGTTGTCGGGCTCGAGCCACGCCGGGGTGAAGATGACCTCGCCCGACGCGAGCTTCGGCACCCACTCCGCGATCTGGGCGTCGGAGCCGCCGGCGAGCAGGGCTCCGGCCGACACGACGCAGCTCACGAGATGGGGCAGCGGCGCGAGCGCCCGGCCGAGCTCCTCGTAGATCACGACGCCTTCCTGCATCGACATCCCCGAGCCGCCGTGGGCCTCGGGAATGGTCATGCCGAGGATCCCGAGCTCGGCGAGCTGGCTCCACATGCCGGTCGGGTAGCCGACCGGATCGTCCTCCATCGCGCGGACGACGTCGAGGTTGGCGTGCTGCTCGCACATGCCGCGCACCATCTCGCGCAGCATGTCCTGCTCTTCGGTGAAGTCCAGGTTCAACATCGGGAACTCGCTCTCAGGGTTGCCAGTCGGCGCCACGGCGCGACCAGGGGTTGTCGTCGGGAGAGGTGGGCACGGCGACGCGAACCGTGCACGAGCTGCACAGCCGCGGTTCCGGATTCGTGGGGCCGAGCGCGGTGAGGGTGACCTCGACGCCGACCCAGCCGCAGCCGGCCGCGTCGGTGCCGACGTCGGTCACGGTGCCGGCGAAGGTCATCGTGTCGCCGGGGAAGATCGAGTCGCGCATGCGGAACTTCATGCGGCCGAGACGACCGGTCGGACCGGTCCAGTCGGTGAGGTACCGCTCGAACCACGCCGCCTGGTTGGGCGTGTTGAGGAAGATGTCGGCCACGCCGTTGCGCTCGGTGGCGAACTTGTAGTCGTGGTGCATCGGCCGCCAGTCGCGGCTGGCGATCGCGCCGAGCACGACCGTCGTGGGGGTGACCTCGATCGCGAGGTCGGGCAGGGCGTCGCCCACTGCGACGTCGGCGAGCAGGAGCTTCGGGGCGGTGATCATGCGGCACCTCGCACGTAGCCGAAACCGGTGTAGGTCTCGATGCCGACCAGCTCGTCGCGCTGGTTGTGGAACTCGACGTCGATCACCCAGAAGCGGCCGGTGCCGAGCTTCGTCGTCTTGGGACCGCTCACCGACTTCAGCACCTGCCGGTTGCTGATGCGGTCGCCGGGGCGAACCGGGTCGTAGAAGGTGATCGTGTTGTCGGTCATCACGGCCTCGGGGAGGCCGAAGATCCGCTTCATGTCGAAGTGCACCTGCAGGGCCACCTGCTCGCCCTCCGCCCCCGGCTGCCAGAAGTGCGGCCGCATCCACAGCGAGATGGTCGTGGGCGGAGCGATGGGGCCGCCGGTGACGTCGGCGGCGACCTCGTCGTCCCAGTAGATCGGGTTGCCGTTCTGCGTCGCCGCGCAGGTGTTGTAGGTGTACCCGCGCTCGACGTCGAAGTCGGCGCTCTGGTGGTAGAGCGGCACGCCGATCATCGCGGTGACCTCGGCGGGCAGCTCGGTCGTGGCGGTCTCGTCTCCCATGGCAGCCTCCCCTCCCGAACGAACCGAATCTGACGGACCGTCAGATTCTAGGAGATCGGTCCCGCGGCTCCCAATCCGGCGACGTTCCGGGCGTTGCCGGGCTCACCCCGGGACGAGGCCGATGAACATCGTGCGGGGCACGCGCTCGTCGAGGGTGACCTCGGCGACGGCCTTCGCCTCGAAGCCCACCTCCTCCATCAACCGAAGCCACGTCGCCGTGCGGAACACGCCGTTCTCGTGCGTCTCGTGGACGATGCGCACCGGGGCGTCGGGAGTGCGCAGCATGAAGGCGTACTCGGTGAGGACCGTGTCGTCGGAGGGATCGGGGTCCCACGTCCACGACAGGAAACGGACGCCCCACCCGTTCGGACCGTCGTTGCCGCCGTCGACCGACGACTCGGCGAACTGCTCGCGGGTCTCGTCCGGCACGAACACCGACACCCCGCCGGGGCGGGTGTGGAGGAACGCCGTCTCGAGGGCCAGCCGAAGGTCGGCCTCGCTCGTCATGTAGTCGACCGCGTCGTGGATCAGCACGCCGTCGAACTGCCGGCCGAGCCGCGCCGTGCGCATATCGGCGACGGCGTGCGCGCAGTCGGGGTTCACCCGCTGCGACATGGCCAGCATCTCGGGCGACACGTCCGTGAGGAACATCGTGAAGGTCGACTTGAGATGCGACGCGTTGTTGCCGCCACCGCAACCGAGCTCCAGCACCTCGTTGACGGGGATGGACGCACGCTTGAACAGGCGACCGATGAACATCGCCTCCTCCGCGTACTCCTCGGGCGGCGAGATCAGGGGCCACCACGAGGCGAGCTCACCGTAGAAGCGGAGGTTCGACATCGGAGGAGTCTCGCACCGGGCGACGCTCCGTGCTCACCGCACGAGCTCCGGCACTGGGAACTCAGGCGACGGTACCGGCCTCGACCAGGCGGTCGACGTCCTCGGGCGCCATGCCCGCGGCCACGAGCAGGGCCACGGTGTCGGTCACCGCGCCGTCGCGGATCTCGTACGGAGCGTCCGGCGTGACGGTGCCGGCCCAGATGGGAGCGGCCTGGCGGAACGGGCCCTCGGTCACGTGGACGGCGTCGGCGATGTCGCCCCGCGCCACGTACTGCTCGTCGGCGACGGCCTCCGCCACCGTGTTGACCGGCGCGACGCACGTGTCGGCCGGGCCGAGCAGCGCGACCCACTCGTCGCGGGTCTTCGTGCGGAAGACCTCCGTCAGCGCCGCGGTGATCTCGGGCTGGGCGTCGTCGTCGAGTTGCAGCGATGCGTACCGGTCGAGCCCCAGGAGCGAGCACAGGTTGCGCCAGAACTGCGGCTCGATCGCCCCCACCGACACGAACTTGCCGTCGCCGCACTCGTAGACCTCGTAGCAGGCGTAGCGACCGGTGAGGATGTAGTGGCCCGGGCCCGGCTCGACGCCGGTGGCCAGGTACTCGTCGACGTAGAGCGACATGAGGGCGAACGCGCCGTCGGCGATCGACACGTCGAGGTGCTCGCCCACGCCGGTGCGCTCCCGGCGCAGCAGGCCGGCCATGATCGCCATCGTCGCCTGCATGCCGCCGGCGGCGATGTCGGCCACCGTCGCGCCCGGCAGCGCGGGGCGGCCGTCGGCGCGGCGACCGGTGCAGTCGAGGAAGCCCCCCGTGGCGAGGTAGTTCACGTCGTGCCCGGCCCACGCGCTGCGCGGACCCGTCTGGCCGAAGCCGCTCGTCGAGCAGTAGACGATGCGCTCGTTGCGCTCGCTCACCGCGTCGAACCCGATGCCCAGGCGATCGACCACGCCGGGACGGAACGACTCGATGATCACGTCGGCGCCCTCCGCCAGCGTGAGGAACGCCTCCCGTCCGGCATCGGCCTTCAGGTCGAGCAGCGCACGCCGCATCCCCCGGTTGCCCGAGTACGCGTAGAAGGGCGGCACGATCTGCACGGCACCGGCGCGTGGCACGGCGCCGAGCTTCACGACATCGGCGCCGTAGTCGGCGAGGGTGCGGCTGGCGCGCGCCGCAGGCCCGACCGAGGCCAGGTCGAGCACGCGAACGCCGTCGAGGGCGGGGGTCTGCGTCATGATCGGACGAGCGTAGAGGTCACGCCCCGAGGGTCACGAGTCCGGATCGCCACCGTCGGCCTACCCCGAACCTCGCGGACGCTTCGATCGCTCGTACAGGTGGTTGGCGATGAACCAGAACCAGCACAGGAGACCGAGGACGAGACCCGCGGCGACCGCAACCCCACTCGAGTAGTAGGGGCGCTGGTCGCTGATCCCCGGCGCCGGGCGCGGGAGGCGCACTCCGAACGCAACCAGCAGTCCACCCCCGACGCACATCGCGAGCATGCCGAGGTGAAGGGCGAACACCGCGACGAGGCGCCAGCGACTCCGCTCGATGCGCCACACGAGACGGAGCAACGCAACGTGCGGGCTGTCTCCGCCGATGGTGAAGCCCGTGAAGCCACGGCGCCGGGCCAGGTCGGCCAACGGCACCGAGGTCACCATCACGAGCAGGACGACTCCCGCAACCCACTCACCCATGTCGAGGTCGCGGAGACGTCACGCAGACCGGGAGATGACATCCTCGAAGTCGTCGAGGTCGTCGCCGCCCGAGCGTCGGTCAGAAGTTCTTCGGGAGGCCCAGGCCGCGGCGGGCGATGATGTTCTTCTGGATCTCCGAGGCGCCGCCGCCGATCGTGTCGATCACGGTGTAGCGGTAGGTCGACTCCGAACGGCCCGCCATGGGAGCGTCCTCGGTCTTGACGCGGAGCTGGCTGCCGGGGCCGCCGATGTCCATCGCCGAGCTCGCGAGCCGCTTCGACAGCTCGGTCGCGAAGAGCTTGTACTCCGAGGCCACGACGGTCGGCGGCTGGAAGGGCTTGCCCTCCTTGGCGGCGTGCTCCACCTTCACGGCCTCGGCGACGAACTTGAGACCCATGACCCGGGCCACCTCGGCCTCGGTGTGCAGGTTCGCCATCTTCGACCGCACGACCGGGTCGTCCTTGAGCGGTTCGCCGTCGCGCGTCGTCTCCTGCACGTACTCGGTGAGCACGTCGAGACGCTGCTTGATGGGCGCGTACGTGAACATGGTGAAGCGCTCGAGGTCGAGCGCCTGCGAGATGTACTTGAAGCCGTGGTTGACCTCGCCCACGACGTACTCGTCGGGCACGAACACGTTGTCGAGCCACACCTCGTTGGTGCGCTCGTCGCCCATCGTCCAGATGCCGTTGATGGAGATGCCGGGATCGTCCATCGGGATGAGCATCAGCGAGATGCCCATGTGCTTGTTGTCGGGATCGGTGCGGACGCCGCACCAGTACCAGTCGGCGAAGTGGGCGGACGTGGTCCAGGTCTTCTGGCCGTTGACCAGCCAGCCCGACACGCCGTCCTCGTTGACGTGCTTCACGCCCTTGACGCGCATCGACGCGGCGTCGGAGCCGGCGTTGGGCTCGCTGTAGCCGACGGCGAACTCGACGTCGTTCTCGAGGATCATCGGGAGGAACTTCTCCTTGAGGAAGTCCGACCCGTGCGCGATCACGGTCTTGCCGATGATGCCGACGCCCTTGCCGATCTGCGGGCCGCCGCGACCGGCGAGCTCCTCGTTGAGGATGTACTCGTAGACGCCCTCACCCTCGCTGCCGCCGTACTCCTTGGGCCAGGTCATGCCGAGCCAGCCCTTGTGACCGACCTCCTTCATGAACGCCCGGCGCTTCGGCGTGTCGACGATCTGCGCCATGTTCTCGCGGGTGACGTCGAAGATGTCGATGTCGTCGTGCTCGTCGCAGAACGTGATCACGTCGGCCTTGAAGGCCATCTGCTCCTCGGAGAACTCGAAATCCATGCTGCGCTCCCACGGTCCTCGCGAACCGAAATCTGACGGACCGTCAGATTCTACGGCGCGGACGACCGAGCGTCCAACAGCGCCGTCGCCTGCGCCACGGCGGCGTCGTAGGCGGTACGGGCCAGCGCACCACCGGTCGACAGCCGTCGCGCGCCCAGCGCCGCCAGCTCGGCGACCGTCGGACCGCCGGGGCGGATGAGTACGTTGCTCGGCGCGTCGGTGGCACCGATCAGTGCACGCAGCACGTCGGGGTCGGACGGACCGGGGGCGAACACCACGTCGGCGCCCGCCGCCCGATAGGCACGCAGGCGCTCGACGAGCTCGTCGACACCGGCGTCGTCGTGGAGGAAGCCGTCGGCGCGGGCCGTGAGGGTGATGCCGTGCGCGTGCGCTGCGGCGGCTGCGGCTCCCACCCGTGCCGCCGCGGTGGCGACGTCGTCGGTGGCGCCCGCCGACGGGTCGAAGTCCTCGATCGACACGCCCGAGGCGCCGACCGCGGCGAGCCGCCCGACGGTGGCGGCCGGATCGTCGAAGCAGTGCTCGGCGTCGACGTGCACGGGGACGCCGACATGAGCGACCAACGCCTCGACGTGCGCGGTGAGCTCGTCGAGCGTCACCTCGCGATCCTCCTTGCCGATCGACCAGGCGAACCCGGCGCTCGTCGTGGCGAGCGCGAGCGCGCCCGCCTGCTCGAAGCGGACGGCGGAGCCGACGTCCCACGGATTGGGGATGACGAAGCACCCGTCGCGGTGCAGGTCACGGAACCGGTTGCGCATCTCCGAGGTCATGGGACGAGTCTCGCGCCGACCGCCGACATCCTCACCGGGATAACTCGCTCGACGGTCGGAACCCACCGGGGCACGCTGGACGACCCATGAACACGACCCCGCCCGCCGTCCGACGTCACGCCGACGTCGCACACTCCCCCGCCATCGGGGGACGCCGGAGCGCGCCCCGATCCGGGCACGGGACGGGCACGCCGCTGGGGCTCACCGCCAGCGTCGACGGCTTCTGGGATGCGCTCGAGTCGCTCATGCTCGCCCGGTTCTCCGACGGCCTCGAGCCCTTCGCCGTCGAGACGCAGCTGAAGGGCGTCGAGTCGCTCGCCGACATCGCCCCGGCCGGCGCCCGTTCGCACGCCATCGTGACCGACCACCACGAGAAGTGGCTCATCGCCGGCGACGGTTGGACGTTCCTCGGCCGCCGCGACAGCGACGGCGACGTCTTCGTCACCATCACGGCGAGCACCCTCGACGGGCGCGACGCGGTGCTCGCCGACGTCCGCACCCGCGTCGCCCCGGTCGAGGTCGACGACGAGACCATCCCGCTGTCCTTCTGGTTCTTCGAGCAGCGGGCCCGGGTCTCGCATCGCCGGGTCGCCGCGCCGGCATGGTCCGACATCGCCCGGAACTACCCCGACAGCGTCCGGCCGCGCCTCGACGCGACCATGCGCCTCGAGCGGCCCGACGCCCGCGGCCGGCTCCTCCTCTGGCACGGCCCGCCCGGCACCGGCAAGACGACCGCGGCCCGAGCGCTCGCGCGCTCGTGGTCGGACTGGTGCCGCACCGTCGTGGTGGCCGAGCCCGAACGCCTCTTCAGCTCGGCCGGGCTGATCTTCGACCTCGTGGCCGTCGATCGGGACGACGACGACGCGTCGCGGTGGACGCTGCTCGTCGTCGAGGACGCCGACGAGCTCCTGCGCGCCGACGCCCGCTCGACATCCGGGCAGGCCCTCTCCCGACTGCTCAACCTGGCCGACGGCTTCATGGGCCAGGGCATGGAGGTGCTGATCCTGCTCAGCACCAACGAGCGGCTCGGCGGGCTGCATCCGGCGGTCAGCCGGCCGGGGCGATGCCTCTCCGAGATCGAGTTCCCGCGATTCGGCCGGACCGAGGCCACCACCTGGCTCGGGCGCACGCCGTCGGCGTCGCGCCCCGACCACTCGCTCGCCGAGCTGGTCGACGAGCAGCACGGTCGCGGCGGGCCGGCGCCCGCCGCACCCGGCACCGGTACCGGTCAGTACCTGTAGCTCAGGCGTGGAGGTCGGCCACGACCTCGGCGAAGTGCAGCGGATCCGGGGCGCGATTGTTCACCAGGCTGACCCGGTCGGTGATGCCGTCGAGGCGGGCGCGGAGCATCGGCGCGATCTGGTGCGGTTCGCCGACGACGGCGACCTCGTGGAGGAACTCGTCGTCGATCAGCTCGGCCATCTGCTCCCACTCCCCCGCCGCACCCCGCGCCTTGAGCACCGGGTGCAGCTCGCCGCGATCGTGCACGTCGAAGACCGGGCGGTACGCCGGCGTGGTGCCGTAGAACGCCAACTGCCGGCGAACCGCCTCCCGCGACCGCACGAACTCCTCCTCGGTGCGACCGGTGACGACGATCGTCACCGCCGTGAGATCGAACGACGAGGCGGGGTCGCCGAGCGGCACACGGCCGGCGGCGGCGAGGCCGCGCTCGATCGCCGGGACGGTGAGCTCGAGCAGGGAGCGACGCGAGTTGAGCGGGTGCACCAGGAAGCCGTCGGCGACCTCACCCGACACCGCCGTCATCGCCGGGCCGAATCCGGCGGTGAGGATCGGCGGCCGCCCGAACTCGTTCGGCCCGGGGTCGAACGCCGGGATCATGCGGGTGTGGGTGTAGAACTCCCCCTCGAACGCGAGCCGGGTGCCGTCGGTCCACGCGTCCCAGATCGCGCGGATGCCGAGCACGAGCTCGCGCATGCGGGCGGCAGGGTCCGACCACGGCATCGAGAACCGCTGCGTGATGTGCGGCGCGATCTGCGACCCCAGCCCGAGCACGAACCGGCCGCCCGTGAGCGTCTGGAGATCCCACCCGACGTTCGCGAGCGTCATCGGCGTGCGGGCGAAGGCGATGGCGATCGCCGTGCCGAGCTGGATCGAGTCCGTGTGCTCCGCCGCCGTCGCCAGCGGGAGGAACGGATCGTGCTTGGCCTCGAACGAGAACGCCCGGTCGTAGCCGGTCTCCTCGATCTCGCGGTAGAGCGTGCGGACCGACGACAGCTCGTCGGTCGGCACGGTCATCGACACGTGCATCGGACGGGTCACGTCGCCGCCACTACCGCGGCGGCTTGGTGCCGCACACCGACGTGTAGACGATGCGGGCCATCGCCCGACGCAGGTCGGCGGCGCGGATGTCGTAGCCCTCGAACCCGGACCGGTGCGACGCGACGTGGGCGAGCATCGACACCAGCACGCCGGCCACGGCCATCGGGTCGAGATCGGCCGGGTGCTTGCCCGCGACCTGCTGCTCCTCCACCACGCCGGCCAGCGCGATCGTGAACTCGTTCAGCAACCGGGTGCGGATCGAGCGGAACCGCTGGTCGCCCTCGAGGCTCGTGAGGTCGAGCACGCGCATGAGCGCGGAGTTGTCGTCCCAGAACGAGATGTACGCGTCGGCGATCCGCTCGGCCGTGTCGTACGCAGCGCGCCCTTTCCAGTCGCCCTCCCGCACGATGCGGGTGAGCCGGTCGTTGCCGTCGGTCGCCATGTCCTCGGCGAGGGCCAGGATCGCCGATTCCACGTCGGGGAAGTACTGGTAGAAGGTCGCCGGCGAGGTGCCGGCCTCGCGGGCGATGTCGACCACCTTGAGGTCGCGGTAGCTCGTGTCCTCCAACATGTTGAGCGTGCACGCCGTGAGCCGGTCGCGGGTGGCACGGCCGCGGCGACCCGGCACGCGCCCGTCGGC
This sequence comes from Acidimicrobiales bacterium, assembly GCA_046331245.1. Classification (GTDB taxonomy): domain Bacteria; phylum Actinomycetota; class Acidimicrobiia; order Acidimicrobiales; family Microtrichaceae; genus SSF14. The sequence continues at coordinate 164,572 of JAXLRH010000007.1, forward strand.
GGCGCGCATCGCCTCGTCGGCGGCCGTCACGCCGTCACCGGGCGGATCCAGCGGTCGGCGTAGGCGCCGACGCAGTCGAGCGCGTGCTCGACCGACTCCGGTGCGTTGCTGCCCCGCGACATCCACGCCGAGGTGAGCAACGTGGTGACGCCCATCGCCTCGAGCCGCTCGATCGTGTCGGGTGTGGGGTTGGCCAGGGGCGACGCGACGATCTCGTAGGGGCGGTCGGCCGTGCCCAGCTCCTCGCGGTAGCCGGCGAGCGTCGCGCAGTAGGCCTCGAGGTCGTCGAGGCGGTAGTTCACCCCGATCCAGCCGTCGAGGCGCGCCGCGCGACGGAGCGCGACCTCGGAGTGGCCGCCCACCAGGAACGGCACCGGTGCGGGCGGCACAGGACGCATCTCGAGCCGGTCGAAGTCGTAGAACTCACCGTGGTGCTCGACGAAGCCGCCGGCCCACACCGCGCGCATCACCTCGACCATCTCGTCCATCCGGCGACCCCGCGCCGAGAACCGCTGCTCGAGCAGGTCGAACTCCTCGCGCATCCAGCCGGCACCGATGCCGAGCGACACGCGGCCGCCGGACAGACGCGATGCCGTGCCCACCGTCTTCGCGACGAGGAGTGGGTTGCGCGCCGGCAGCACGAACACGTTCGTGAGGAACCGCAGCGACGTCGTCGCGCTCGCCATTGCGCCGACGGTGACCCAGGGGTCGGGGAAGTCCCACTTGGGGTCGTACTGCGGCTTGCCGTCGGGCGTGTACGGATACACCGACTCGAGCTTCTCGGGATAGACGACGTGGTCGCTGAGGGCGACCGACGAGAAGCCCGCGGCCTCCGCGGCGCGCGCCACCTCGACGTAGCCCTCTGCGGGCAGACCGATCATCGCCTGGCTGAACTTCACGTCATGCCTTTCCGTCGGCGAGGGCCGCGACGGCCCGATCGCGCAGCTCGAACTTGAGCACCTTGCCCGACGCGTTCAGGGGCAGGGCGTCGACGATCTCCACCGTGGCGGGCGCCTTGTAGTTGGCCATGTTCGCCCGCGCCCAGGTGCGGATCTCCTCGGGCGTCGCCGACGCTCCCGGACGGAGCACGACGAACGCGTAGCCCACCTCACCCATGCGCTCGTCGGGCACGCCGACGACGGATGCCTGCGCGATCGCGGGGTGCTCGGCGAGCAGGGACTCGATCTCGGCGGGATAGGCGTTGAAGCCGCCCACGATGAACATGTCCTTCGTGCGATCGGTGATCTTGAGGTAGCCGTCCTCGTTCATCACGCCGATGTCGCCGGTGTGCAACCAACCCTCGGCGTCGATCGCCTCCGCCGTCTGCTCCGGCGCCTCGAAGTACCCGACCATCACCTGGTAGCCGCGGATGACCACCTCGCCCGGCTCGCCGGGCGGCATCTCGTTGCCGGCCTCGTCGACGATGCGCACCTCGACGTCGGGGATGGCGCGACCGGAGTAGTTGGCGATCACCTCGGGCGTGTCGTCGTGACGTGAGACGGTGGCGATGCCCGACGCCTCGGTGAGGCCGTAGGCGGTGAGCACCTTCTCGAACCCGAGCACGTCGCGCATCTCGCGGATGAGCTGCACCGGCACGCTCGCGGCGCCGGTCACGGCGAGGCGGAGCGTCGACAGCTTCTCGATGTCGAAGTCGGGGTGGTTGATGATCGTCTGGAAGATCGTGGGCGGGCCGGGCAGCGTGGTGATGCGCTCGGACTCGATCGTGGACATCACCTGTCCGACGTCGAACGTCGCCATCGGCACCATGGTGTTGCCCTTCACGAGCGAGGCGATGATGCCGGCCTTGTACCCGAACGAGTGGAAGAACGGGTTGATGATGAGGTAGCGGTCGCTCGACTCGAGGCCGACGATCGACCCCCACGCGTCGAACGCGAGCACCGTCTGGCGGTGCGTGCACATCACGCCCTTCGGCGCGCCGGTCGTGCCCGACGTGAAGAGGAGGTCGGACAGGTCGTCGGGCCCCATCTCGTCGATGCGTCGATCGAGATCGGCCTCGAGGGCCGCGACCGCCGCGGCGTCGCCGGTGGCGGCGAGGAAGTCGGCGCAGCCCACGGCGCCGGCCGGAGTCTCGCCGCGGAGCACGACCACCTTCTCGAGATCGGGGAGATCGTGCTCGCCGAGCATCGACACGTAGTCGTTGCCGAGGAAGCCCTCGACCGTGAACAGCACCTTCGCGCCGCTCCGTCGCAGGATGTACGCCGCCTCGTGTCCCTTGTACCGGGTGTTGAGGGGCACGAGCACGGCGCCGGCCAGATGCAGACCGAGCAGCGTGACCGGCCACTCCCACATGTTGGGCGCCCAGATGGCGACCCGGTCGCGTGGCGCGACCCCTGCCGCGATGAGCGCCAGCGCGGTGGCGCGGGCCTCGACCGCGAGCTCGGCGTAGGTGAGCCGGACCGGCGGCTCGACGCTCAGGTCGACCAGCGCCTCGCGCTCCCCGAACCGCTCGACCGCACGCTGCAGGAGGGCGGGCACGGTGAGTCGTGACGAGTCCAGTCCGTCGATCGCCGTCTCAGCCACCCCACCCGTCCTTCCTCGTCCCGCCGGAATCTGACGGGGCGTCAGAAGTGTAGATCGGAGCGTCGCTCACGCGGATCCCCAGCGCTCCACCAGCTGGCGGTGCCGGTTCTCGAACACCTTGGGCACGACCCGCCGCACCATCGGCATGGTGAACGGCAGCCGTGGCACCACGGTGAGGGTGTCGGTGAGCTCGCACGACTCGACGCCGGTCTCGACGACGCGGCGCTCGTGGCGCCAGCGACGCTCCAGCCACGACGTCGACTCCTCCACGAAGCCGAGCTCCGACGCGCCGGGCTCGTCGTCGATCGACTCGAACGCGAGCGAGTGCCGGTCGAACGGCACCACGCCGCCGGCGAGCACCCACGATCGCGTCACCACGACGCCCGGCGTGATCTCCGCCGACGTGAGCTCCTCCACCGACCGTGGGAACGTCATCCGGACGTAGGGGTCGAGCTCCTCGTTCACGCCGGCCGGCGTGGATACGACCGCCCACACCGCGGCCGCCGGCGAACCGAGGTTCACCGACGCCGACCAGCGGAACGGCTCGCGGCTCACGTGATCGCGCCCGACTCCCGCAGAGCGGCGATGCGCTCCTCGTCGTAGCCCAGCACCGAGCTGAGCACCTGGTCGGTGTGCTGGCCGACCGTCGGCGCCATCGTCATCTTCGGCATCTCGACGTCGGCGAACTTCAGCGGGGTGCCGAGCATCTCGGCGCCCACGTCCTCGATCTTCATCCACTCGAAGCGGTCCTGGAACTGCGGGTCCTCGGCGATGGTCTTCGGCGTGTTGACGGGGGCGATCGGCGTGTTCTGCTCGTCGCCGAAGTGGATCCACTCCTCGGCCGTCTTCGTGAGGAAGATGTCGCGCAGGATGGCCTGCATCTCGCGGTTGCCCTTGGCGTGGTCGCCGTACTGGCTGCCCGGCCACTTCTCGAACAGGTCGGGGCGCCCGACGCCGTCGCAGAAGTTCTTCCAGAACTCCTGCTCCGACGCCATGAACAGCACGTGGCGGTCGTCCTTCGTGGCGTAGAACTGGTAGCGGACGCCGTCGCGCATGCCGGCAGTGCCCGGGGCCCGCCGCTCGTAGTTGTCGCTGGGGTTGCCCGTCACCTCGTCCTCGGGACGCTCGTAGGCTCGCCACGTCTCGCTGCGCAGCCAGTCCATCGCCGCCGACGCGTCGGACTGCGCGATCTCCAGAGCGCAGCCCTCACCGGTGGCCCGGGCGCCGAGGATCGCCGACACCACGCCGAAGGCGCCGAACAGCGGGCCCGCGTGGATGCCGGTGGAGGGGTGCTCGGGGATGAAGCAGAAGCCGTCGTCGTCGACGCCGGCGTTCACCAGGCCGGCCCACGTGTCGTAGGCGACGCCATGGCTCGGCATCTCCTTGTACGGACCCGTCATGCCGTAGCCGGAGATGTTGCAGAACACGATCTTCGGGTTGACCTGCTTCAGGTCCTCGTAGCCCAGACCGCGGCGGGCCAGGCCGCCGGGGCGCATGCCCTCGATGACCGCGTCGGCCGTCTTCGCCAGCTCACGGAACACCTCGACGCCCTCGGGTGTGCGCAGGTCCAGCACCAGTGACCGCTTGCCGCGGTTGATGTGGAGGTGCATCAACGAGACGCCCTCCACGATCGGCCACGTCATGCGGCGGATGTAGTCGCCGGCCGGGGACTCGATCTTGATGACCTCGGCGCCCAGGTCCACGAGGTGCGTGGTCAGCGCCCCGGGCCCCAGGATCGACAGCTCGATGATGCGAACGCCTGCGAGGGGGGCTGCCTTGGCCATTGATCGAGCTCCTAACGAGAATCTGACGAGTCGTCAGATTCTACGTTGCGACGGGCGAGCGGAGCGAGGCGGGACACGGCACAATGTCGCCCATGCAGATCGTCAAGAAGCACACGTTCAACGCACCCATCGCCGATTGCTGGAAGATGTTCAGCGATCCCAAGGCCCACGTTGCGAAGTTCGAGGGCATGGGCCACCACGGCGTGACGATCGTCGAGAAGAAGAAGACGAAGAAGAACCTGAACCTCACCGTCACCCGCGAGGTCGACGTCGAGGGCATCCCCGGGTTCGCCAAGAAGTTCGTGAAGCCCCGCAACACGGTCGTGTCGATCGACGACTGGAACGACTTCGGCGACGGCACCTACGGGGGCACGTTCACGCTCGACACCCAGGGGGTGCCGATCGACATCCAGGGCGCCACGCTGCTCGAGGCAGACGGGCCCGACACCACCAGCTACACGGTCACGATCGACATCAAGGTGAACGTCCCGCTCATCGGCGGCAAGCTCACCGACTTCTCCAAGGGCATCGTGAACGCCCAGATGGACGAGGAGTTCAAGCTGGGCGACGCCTGGCTCGCGTCGCACTGATCCCCCGCCCTGGGGAGCGGCCGGTTCACCTGCCGTTCGGGCTACGTTTCCCCGCGTGAAACGTCTCGCCGCGCTCCTTGCCGCCCCGCTCCTGCTCGTCACCGCGCTCGCCGGCTGCTCGTCGGACTCCACGACCGACGCGGACTCGACGACGACCACGGCGGCGCCGGCCGGTCGCCTGAAGCTCAACGAGCTGCAGATGATCGGAACGCACAACAGCTACCACGTCGCCCCCGAGGCGAAGCTCTTCGCAGCGGAGAAGGCGGTGGCCGCCCAGCTCGGATCCCAGGCGTCGGCGCTGGGCGACATCAACTCGCTCGGCTACACGCACGCTCCCCTCACGACGCAGCTCGACCGCGGCATCCGCAGCTTCGAGCTCGACGCCTGGGCCGACCCGGCCGGCGGCCTGTTCGCCCACCCGCTGGCGCCGACGCTCCTGCAGATCGCCGACACCACCCTTCCGACGGGTCTCGACAAGCCGGGCTTCAAGGTGCTCCACATCGTCGACATCGACTTCATCTCGACGTGTCAGACGCTCGTCGGCTGCCTCACCGAGATCCGCACGTGGTCCGACGCGCACCCGAAGCACGTGCCGATCGTGATCAACCTCGAGCTCAAGGACGACGCGCTGCCGGCCCCGCTGAACGCGACCAAGGTGGTCCCCATCGACGGGCCGCAGATGGATGCGCTCGATGCCGAGATCCGATCGGTGTTCGACGACGCGACGCTCCTCACCCCCGACGACGTCCGGGGCAAGGCCTCCACGCTCCGTCAGGCGGTCACGACGACAGGCTGGCCGGCGCTCGACGACATCCGCGGCACCGTCATGTTCTTCATGGACAACGGCGGCCGCTACCGCGACGACTACCTGGCGGGTCACCCGTCGCTGAAAGGCCGGGTGCTGTTCACGAGCGCCGCCGCCGACGGTGACGACGACGAGGCCGTCGTGAAGGTGAACGACCCGAAGGAGGCACCGCGCATCACCCAGCTCGTGAAGCAGGGCTTCTTCGTCCGCACTCGCGCCGACGCCGACCTCGTGGAGGCGACGGCGAACGACACCACCAACCGGACGATCACCCTCGGCTCCGGCGCACAGGTCGTGTCGACCGACTTCCCCATCGGTGAGGCGGCGTCCAACGGCTACGACGTCGCGTTCAAGGCCGGCCCGCAGGTCCGCTGCAACGCGGTCGTCGTCAAGCGCTGCCCCACGGGGCCGCTCGAGCCCTGAGCCACCGCGGGCGCGCGTCTAGAGCGTGTAGTCGCCCGAACCGCTCCGCCGGCGCCAGCCCGACGCCGCGAAGTTGCCGCCGTCGAGGTGGAGCGTGGTGCCGGTCACGAACCGACTGAGGTCGCCGGCGAGGAACACGATCGCCGCGGCGGCATCCTCCACCGAGCCCATGCGGGCCATCGGCGTGCGCTCGTACGCGTCGTCGGTCATCGCGCCGGAGGTTTCGGCGAGGCCGGCGTCGCCGGGGGTCGGGATCATGTCGGGAGCGACGCAGTTCACGCGCACGCCCCGCGGCGCGAGCTCGAGCGCCAATGTCTTCGAGAGGTTCTCGACCGCGGCCTTCATCGCGGAGTAGACCGCGAAGCCCGGCCCGGCGCGATGCGCCTCGATCGACGTCACGTTCACGATCGACGCGCCCTCGACGAGGTGCGGCAGCGCGGCGCGGACGCAGCTGGTGACCTGCGTGAAGTTCTCGGCGATCAAGGCCGCCTCCCCCTTCGCCGACACGTCGGGGAACGGCGCCCAGAACCCACCGCCGGCGTTGTTCACCAGGATGTCGATGGAGCCGTACGCGTTCACGGCCGCGGCGATGGTGGCGTCCACGACCTCGGGATCGCGCACGTCGCCCACCACCGTGACGGCGCGGCGTCCGAGCGCCTCGACCGCAGCGCCGGTGTCCGCCACCGTGTCGAGCTTGTCGACGAGCGCGACGTCCGCCCCGAACCGTGCCAGCGCGCGGGCGGTGGCGGCGCCGATGCCCTGCGCCGCGCCGGTCACCACCGCGACCCGGCCGGCGAGCATCACCGACTCGGGACCGAGCTCGCCGTGCGGATGATCTGTACGTCCGGAAGCCACCATCGGCTCATTCTTCCGCACCGCCGGGTCGGTAGGTTGTGCTCATGCGCCGACCCGTCGACATCGACGACCTCCACCGCGTCGAGTCCGCCCTCACCGACCCGGCCCACGCCGACGCGGTCGACATGGTGATGTCGCGCGCGGCCGACGACATCTATCGCGTCGCGAGCGAGACCGGCACGGTCGAGTTCGTGCGGACGGTCGTCAGCGGCACCGACCGCGACGGTGGCCACGTCGAGCGGTACGACTACGCGGTCGTGTCCACGAGCGGCACCGACCCGCTCGCCCGGCGCTCCGCCGAGCACGACACCGATCTCTCGCGCGAGCGCTCCGCGCCGCGACCTCACCGCGACGACAACACGTACCCGCACGCGTTCGACCAGATCGCACAGTTCTTCGACGCCCCGCACGCCCCCGACCTCCTGGTGCAGCACACCGCGGCGCACCGCTACGGCGGCAACGTCGGCCAGCACGGATCGCTCGGGATCGTGCAGGCGCGAGCGCCGTTCGTGGCGTCCGGCGCCGGGGTCGCGACCCGCGGCACGGTCGCGACGTCGGCCCGCATGATCGACGTGGCGCCCACGGTGCTCACGTTGCTCGGCGTGTCGCCGCACCCGTCGGGCATCGGCCCCACCGGCGCACGCCGTCCGGATGCGCTGCTCGCTCGCCAGGACGGCGACGTGATGGACGAGGTGGTGTCGGGCGAGGTCGCCGACCACGTCGTGATCGTGCTCCTCGACGGGTGCAACGCCAACGTGCTCGACGACGCCGTGCGCAGCGGCCTCGCCCCGACGATCGCCGCGCTGGCACACGACGGGACCACGCTCGGCGGGGGCCTGCTCGCGTCGCTGCCGACGGCCACGCTCGCGAACCACACCACGGCGTCGACGGGTGCGCATCCCGGCCACTCGGGCGTGCTCCACAACATGTGGCACGACCGCGCCACCGGCATTCGGCCCGACCTGCTGGCGCTCGACCAGGTCTTCGACGCGATGTGCCACCTCCGGCCCGGCATCGAGTCGATCCACCACGCGCTGCACCGCCACCGGCCCGACGCATTCACGGCGTCGCTGTTCGAGCTGTGCGACGCGGGCGCCGACGTCAGCTCGTTCGAGGCGTTCCGGGTCGGCGCTCCACCGGCCCTCCCGCCGGCCGACGCCACGTCCGGGGCGCACGAGGGGTTCGTCGCGGCGTCCGGCTCCTACTCGTTCATGTCGAGCGTCGACGAGCTGGCCACGCGGCAGGCCGTCGACCTGTGGGACCGGCGCGACGGCAACCCACTCCCCACGCTCACCTTTCTCGCGCTGAGCCTCACCGACGAGGCCGGCCACGAGGCGGGGCCGTACGGCGAGATGACGGCGGCCGCGATCGCCGACAGCGACGCCCGCATCGCGCGCCTCGTCGAGGCGGTCGACCGCGCCGGGGCACGCGGCTCCACGGCGTTCCTGGTGATGGCCGATCACGGCATGCAGGAGAGCGCGGCGGACAACGACGCGACCTGGGAGCCGGCGCTCGCCGGTGCCGGCCCCGATGCCCACGGCCGCCGGCCGGTCGACGTCGCCGACGGGTTCGTGTACTTCCTGGACCACGCGTGATCCCCGAGGTCGTCGCCGGCGCGGCGGAGCGCTTCGGAGACCGCGCGGCGTTCGTCGACGCCCGCGGCACCGAGCTCTCCTACGGCCGGCTGCACGCCGAGTCCGACGACGTCGCGCGCGGCATGGCCGCGACCGGCATCGGGCCGGGTTCGGTGGTCGCGCTCCGACTGCCGTCGGGCTTCGACTACGTGCTCGCCTACGTCGCCGCGGCGAAGCTCGGCGCTGCGACGGCAGGCATCAACCCCTCCCTCGCCGTCGCCGAACAGGACGCGATCGTCGATCGGCTGCAACCCGATCTCGTGATCGACGGCGAGCTCCCCCGCCTCGGAGGCGACGCGGCACTCGCCCCACTCGCGTCCGATCCCGAGCGCCTCGTCGCCATCGTCTTCACCTCCGGCACCACCGGCCTCCCGAAGGGCGCGATGTTCCGCAACCGCCAGCTCGAGGCGGTGTGCGCCATCGATGTCGGCCCGGACTGGCGGGGCACCTGGGACGGTGGCGGCCCGATGCTCGCCTCCACCCAGTTCGCCCACGTCGGGTTCATGACGAAGCTGCCGTGGTACCTGCGGACGGGCGTGACCATGCACGTGCTCGACCGGTGGCGCCCGGGCGACGTGCTGCGCACCGTGGCGGCGCATCGCATCTCCACGCTCGGCGTCGTGGCGCCCCAGCTCGCGCTCATGTTGCGCTGCCCCGAGCTCGCCGAGCTCGACCTGAGCTGCGTGACGGCGATCATCGCGGGCGGCGCCGCCTCACCGCCCGGGCTCGTCCGCGCCGCGCGTGAGGCGTTCGGAGCGCGGTACTCCATCCGCTACTCCTCGACCGAGTCGGGCGGTGTCGGCCTCGGCACCGCGTTCGACGCGCCCGACGACGAGGCCCTCTTCACGGTCGGGCGCGCACGGCCGGGCGTCGACGTGCGCGTCACCGACGCCGACGGCGCACCGGCCGCCGCGGGAGCGACGGGCGAGCTGTGGCTCCGCACCCCGTCGATGTTCGACGGGTACTGGCGCGACCCCGTCGCCACGGCCGCAACCCTGGTCGACGGCTGGATCCGCACCGGCGACCTCGCGTCGATCGCCGCCGACGGCCTCGTCACCCTGCGAGGCCGAGCTCGCGAGATGTACATCCGCGGCGGCTACAACGTCGCGCCCGCCGAGGTGGAGGCCGTCCTGTCGGAGCACCCGGCGCTCGACGCCGTGGCCGTGGTGCCGCGCCCCGACGACGTGATGGGCGAGATCGGTGTCGCGGCCGTCGTCGTCGCCGCCGGCGCCGAGGCACCGACGCTCGACGATCTGCGCGCATTCGCCGGCGACCGCCTCGCTCGTTGGAAGCTGCCGGAGGCGATGGTCGTGCTCGACGCGCTCCCCCTCACGACCATGCAGAAGGTCGACCGCGCCGCGCTGGCGCACGCGGTCCGCCACGACGACGCGCTCGGTAAGGTCGGGACCGACCACGGCGAGAGGGGTGACCGATGAGCGACGACGTCTTCCCCGACCGGGACATGGATCATGCCGACAAGGTGGCCTGGGTCGTCGAGACGAACGGGTGGTGTGCCGAGCCGGTGGCGCCGGTGGAGGACCCGCCCACCCCCGGCTACACGTACACGATCGGTTTCGAGACCACCTACCGGCACCCCGAGGTGGTCATCTTCGGCCTCCAGCCCGTTGCCGCTCGCGGGCTCATCGAGATGCTGGCCATGCACATCGACGCCGGTGGCGTGATCCCCGACGGCATGTTCGTCGGGCTCCTCGACAACGACCTGCCTGCGGCACTGCTGCCTGTCGAGATGCCCGAGCACGCCGACCTGTTCGCCGGGGCGACGCGCTTCCACGGCGGCGACGACTACCGCGTCGCGCAGTTCGTGTGGCCCGACCGCAACGGCAAGCTGCCGTGGGACGAGGGGTACGACAACCGCCTGCGCCTCGCCCAACCCGTTATCGGTTCCTGACCGTCGGGTCAGCGACCGGCGGCGACGAAGCCCACGGCCAGGCCGGCCAGCAGGAGGCCGAGCAGCTGCTGCCGCGCCAGCCGCTCCCGGAGCACGACGCGGGCGAGCGCCACCGTGGCCGCCGGGTACATCGCCGACACCACCGAGATCAGCGACAGCAGGCCGTGACGACTGGCCACCAGGTACAGCGCGTTCGCTCCGACGTCGAACAGCCCGGCGCCGGCCACCAGGGGCAGGGCCGCCGTCGACAGTCGACCGACCCGATCGGTGCCCACGGAGATCGCACCCCGCCGGCGTGCCACCTGCACCAGCACGACGACGCTGAGGAGCGACACCGACGCGAGGCGGGCGGCCACCGTCGGCCACATGCCGGCGCCGCTGCCGGCGCGGGCGAAGAACACGAAGAACAGCCCGAACATCACGCCGGACACCACCGACTCGGCGATCACCCGGGGCACCACGCGCACCTCGCCGGTGCCGGTGTCCCCGCTGGCGACGAGCACGATCGCCGGCAGGGCGACGACGATGCCGGCGACGGCGAGTCCACTCGGGCGGTCGCCCTCGACAACGCCGACGAGCACCGGCACCACGGCGGAGCACACCGCCGTGACGGGCGCGACGACCGCCATCGGTCCCGTCGCCAGCGCTCCGTACAGCAGCAGCAGCCCGATGGCGCCGGAGCAGCCGCCGAGACCGCCCCACACCCAGTCCATCGCGGCGACCGACGAGCTCGGCACGAGGAGCGCGACGAGCGTGATCGACGCCAGGCCGACCATCTGCGAGTACCAGGTGATCGACAGGGGCGACGCCCGCCTCGAGGCGAGCCCGCCCATGAAGTCGGCCGAGCCGTAGAACACTGCGGACAGCGCCGCCAGTAGCACTCCCACGGGCGCAGGTTAGCGTCGCCCGGCGGTCGCGATTCCGGGGGATGCCGACTGAAGATCGGGCCGATCGCGCCGATAGGAGACCATGCCCGGACTGTCCGCGTTGTCGACGATCGCGCTCATCCCCACCGTCGCGTGGGGGCTCGCGGCCGGCACGGTCGCGGCGTGGACCTCGCATCGGTACGTCGCCGCCACCGACGACGACGGCTACGAGGTCGCCCGACTGGGCGACGCGACCTGCTCCCGCTGCGGCCACGTGATCTCCCTGGCCGAGGCCGCCCCCGGCCGGTCGGGCACGTGCGCCTCGTGCGGCCGGAGCCTCCCGTTGACCTGGTTGGGAAGCCAGCTCGCCGTCCTCCTCGGCTCGATCGCGATGCTCGCCACGTGGGGGCCGTCGCTCACGGTCATCCCGTTCCTGTGGCTCGTGCCGGTGCTCGTCGTCGCAGCGGTCACCGACCTCCGCACCATGCTGATCCCCAAGCGGGTCGTGTGGGTGGGCCTCGGGGTCGGCCTCGCCTCCATAGCGACGGTGGCGATCGTCCGCGGCCATCCCGAGGAGCTGAAGACCGCGCTCATCGGCTCGGCCGCATACTTCGGGTTCCTCTTCGTGATGCACGTGATCAGCCCCGGCGGCATGGGCTTCGGCGACGTGCGGCTCGCGCTGCTCCTCGGCCTCTACCTCGGATGGATCGACATCCGCCTCCCGCTCTTCGGCCTGCTGATCGGGAACCTCGTGTACCTCGTGTACGCGATCCCCCAGCGCATCGCGAAGGGCAAGGAGGCCGGACGCTTTTCCCCGTTCGGACCGGGGCTCGCGCTCGGCACGTTCCTCGCCGTCTTCTTCTGGACCAGCCTCGTCGGCTGAGCTTGCGGGTCGGTCGGGCTAGGGCTCGGCGAACGACGCACCGACGGTTGCAGCCGGCACGCGCGTGACCTGCAGCATCCGTCGAGCCGGCGCCGACAACGGTGGCGTCCGCCACCCGGCGACGGTGGGGTTCGCGACCCGGAGGTCCAGACCGGCGGCGTCGCGGAACATCTGCTCCGGCACGGGCGACAGGAGGCGCCGGGCGATGCCGTCCTCCGCCGGCAGCGTGCCGGCGTCGTCGAGCACGTAGCCGTTGCGGTCGACGCGCCCGAACCACCCGGCCTCTACCGACTCCGACCCGATGCCCTCGACGACCGTGCCGCTCCCGCCCGCGGTCTCGACGAACAGGTTTCCGACGAGGTCGAGGCGCGGCATGCCCGACGCGTGCGCGTGCCAGCCCGGCGCCGACTCGTCGTCGCGGTGGTCCGCCCCCACCGCGATCTGTCGGGGAGCGTTGCCGTAGAGCGTGTTGTGCTCGAGGGTCACCCCGGTGGAGCCCGTCACCTTCACCCCGGCGGACTGCTCGTCGTCGCTCCCCGATGCCGTGCCGTTGCCGGCGACGACGTTCGACGCGATCAGCGACCGGCGTGACACCTCCACGAAGATGCCGGACAGGGCGTTGTCGGCCACGAAGTCACCGACGATCGACACGCGGTCGCAGTACAGGTCGCACCACAATCCGGCGCTCGCGTTTCCCGAGAAGCTCGAGTAGCGCACGGTCAGCCCGTTCACCCGCACCAGCTTCATGCCGCCGAGCACGCACGAGTTGCCGTCGCCGCAGTCGAGGGCGTCGAAGCCCTCGCTGTTGTTGTCGTCGAACCGCGAGTACTCGACGGTGACGTGGTTGTCGGCCGACGGGTCGCTCCCCTCTCCGCCGGCGTCGCCGACCGTCGCGCCCAGCGCGCCGTTGCCGCTCGCCGTCACTCGGCGCAGCACGAGACCGCGCAGCGGATGGCGGAGCGTGCCGTTCTCCCCGGTCGCGGCGATGCCCGTCCCCGCCGAGCCGACCACGGCGACGTCGATCAGGCGGACGTCGTCCGCGAGGATCCGGACCGCCGCCAGCGTGTTGCCGTGGTACGGAGCGAACCGCTCGAACGAGATCCCGACGATGCGGGTCCCTCGGCCCCGCGGCTCGATCTGCACGGCGGTCTGGCGCGTCGACCACGCGTAGGTGAGGCCGGTCGGGTCGGCCCCCACGCGGAGGCGCACCGTCGGCCGGGTCGCGTCCGCAGGTTCGTAGGAGAACTCGTGCACCCCCGGGCCCGCGCCGTCGTCGCCGACAGCCACCTGACGGAGCGGCGCGACGTCGGCCTCGTTCGGCCCGACGAACAGCTGGTGGGGATCGGCCGCGAGCGGCTCCTCCTCGGTCACCTGGTCGGCGATCGGGTAGGGGTTCGCCGGCCACCGGTCACCCCGCCGCACGGTGATGTCGCGGAACCATCCGCGATCGTCGCGCCGCCACGACGTGCCGCCGGACCGGTCCGATGGCAGCACCCGGGCGCCGGTCACGCGAGGCCGTTCGCCGGGGGCGGCCATGATCGTGAGGCCGGGAGTCGCGATCCGGCCCCACGACTCGTCCGCGTAGACGCCGTTGCCGTGGCCGGCGTGGCGGCCGTACACGACGATCGTCGCGCCCGCTCCGACGTGTGCGACCGCGTGGCGCACGGTCCGCCACGGCGACCCGGCGGTGCCCTTCCCCCGGTCGTCGCCGTTCGACGCCACCCACCGCACCACTCCGGACGCGGGAACCGGCAGGTGCGAGACCTGCGCCCCGGCCTCGCGATGAGCCCGCCACGGATCCCACGGGCGAGCCGCGCCGGCGGGGGCCGCCGGCGCGCACGCCACCGACAGCCCGAGGAGCAGCGCGGGCGCGCCGCGCCACCACCGGGAGATCATCTCGACAAGATAGGACAGCCGCTGCGGCGTCGATCCCGAGCGTGGAACGCTGCGGGGTCGACCTACGGGACGACGAGGTTGAGCGGGGCCGCCGGGGCCGAGATGTTGTTGTTGATATCGACGGCGCGGATCTCGTAGCGGTGCGACCCCGAGGCCACGCCGACATCGGTCGTGGTGAGCGTCCCGGCCGGCACGAACTTCAGGAAGTTCCAGTCACGGTGCACGAGGTAGCCGCTGAGACCGACGCCGCCGGGGCTCGGCAGATCCGTCGACGCCCCCCAGGTGAGCGTCACGGTGGAGCCCGCCACCGAGCCGCCGGGCGAGGACGGCACGGTCGGCGCCGTCGCGTCGGGCGTGCCCACCGTGAGGTTCACGGCCGGCGCCGGCGCCGAGATGTTGTTCGCGAGGTCGACCGCACGGATCTCGTAGCGGTGCGGGCCGTCGGCCACACCGACGTCGGTGGTGGTGAGCGTTCCGGCCGGAACGAACTTCAGGTAGTTCCAGTCGCGGTGGACGAGGTAGCCGCTGAGGCCCACGCCGCCGGGGTTCGGCAGATCCGTCGACGCGCCCCAGGTGAGGGTCACCGTGGAGCCCGCCGCCGAGCCGGCAGCGTTGGTGGGCACCGTCGGTGCCGCGGTGTCGGCACCCGACACCACCACCGATGCGCTCACGCCGGGCGACAGGCGGCCCGAGGCGTCCTTGGCGTACACCGTGAAGTTCTGGGTCGAGCCGACGGGCAGGCCGGCCACACCGAACGACAGGCCCGTGGCGTCACCGGCGAACACGCCGTTGCGGTACACCTTGTACGCCGCGACGGGCAGCTGCGTCGCCGCCGCCGGCCAGGTCAGGAGGGCGCCACCGTTGCCCGAGGTCGCCGACAGTGACGCCGGAGCGACCACCGGCTTGCAGAACCTGGCGAACCCGCCGATCCAGGCGCCGGCCGCGGACCGGGCGTAGTCGCCGCCCACGTAGTAGCAGCCGCGGGAGTCGGCATCGATGGCGTAGGTGCCCCACTGCTTCCCGTCGAGGCCCGGGATGAACGAGCCCGACGGCTTCGAGTCGCTCGAGTTGTAGGCCAACGTGAACCGCCGGTTGGTGAAGGTGCCCGTGAACGAGCTGTAGTGCAGCGGCTTGTTGGTCGCGACGTACTGGGGGCCGAAGCAGTGGCAGCCGGCGAGGATGATGCCGTTGGCCGTGACCTCCATGGTCTGCATGTCACCGCCGCCGTACAGCGTGCAGTCGGCCGGGTTGAGGTTGGTGCACGTCGACCCGATCGTGTTGTAGCCGACCCGGTTGTGGGTGGCGACGTCGAGCACCTGGACGATGTGCTGCGCGCCGCCGACGTAGAGGCGGTTGTTGGCGTAGATCACCGACGTGGTGTCGGTCTGGTTGGCCTGGTTCGGCGTGAACTTGGCCAGGTTCGGGATGTACGCGCCGGTCGCCATCGTGACGGTGGCGAGCAGCGCGGTGTTCGGCTGGGCGTTGGTCGAGGTGAAGTACCCCGCCGCCGAGACCTGCTGGTGGTCGTTGTCGATCGCGAGATCCCAGATGCCGCCCGCGAACTTGGGGATCCAGTTGAGGTCGACGGCACCGGTCACGCCGTCGATGCGGGCAGCGTTCCAGAGCCACGGATCCGCCCCGTTGCCGTGCAGGTAGTAGAACTGGCCGGCGACGTAGAGCTGCGAGCCGGCACGCACGATCTCGCGCACCATCGTCGGGCTGCCCTCGGCGTAGGCCTTGAACGTGGGATCGATGGCGCCGGTGGTCGGGTCGAGCTCGACGAGGCCGGCGCGGGCGACGCCGTTGACCGTGGTGAACTCGCCGCCGACGAGGAGCTTGCCGGTCGACGAGGCCTCGAGGGCGTAGATGGTGCGGTTGAAGGTGGGCCGGAACGTGGAGATCCAGGCGCCGGTGTCGCGGTCGAACGCGGCGAGGTAGGCCTGGCTCTGCACCGTGGACGTGGGGTCGTCACCGTCGCGCTGCACACCGGTGAAGTTGCCGCCCACGTAGATCGTGTCGCCGATCTCGACGATGTCCCACACCTGGGGCTTGGCCGCGCTCGACGTCGAGCCGGTGCCGACGACACCCCACTGCTTGATCGGGGTGGGGTCGAGGGAGTCGAGGTCGACCGCCGGGATCGCGCCCGGGTTGGTGATCACCGGCGCGACGTCGGCGCCCGCCACCGCAGCGGGGCCACCCGTCGAGGGGAAGACCGCCGCCAGGCCGGTCGCCAGCAGTGCCACGGCGGCGGCTCCCGCCGCCCATCGGGCGCGCCCGGAGCGTGCGCCGCTCGTGCGCGCCCCCGTGCTCGTCGTCGTGTGTCCGTGTGACTGCTGCATGAACTGCTTCCTCTGTGCTCGTAACGCCTCGAAGCAACCGTAAAGACATCGTTCTCCGATTGCCATGGTTGATTCTCCTCATTCGAGGTACCCCGCGGAGGTCGGGGAGCGCCACCCCGAACGGGCCTACGATCGGTCCATGGCAGAGGCCGAGCTCTCACTCGCGGAGCAGGTGTGCCTCGCTCTCGTCGTGGACTCGCCCCGACACGGTTGGGCGCTCGTGCGCGAGCTCGACCCGTCGGGTGAGCTGGGAGCGATCTGGTCGCTGAGCCGCTCCCTCACCTACCGAGCCGTCGATCTCCTCGAACGCAAGGGGCTCGTCACCCGTGGCGCGGCCGAGGCCGGGCGCGGGCCGAACCGCATGACGTTGACGGCCACGGCCGCCGGGGAGACCGTGTCGGCGGCATGGTTGGAGGAGCCCGTCCGACACGTGCGCGACCTCCGGACCGAGTTCCTCCTCAAGGCGACCCTCCTCCAGCGACGCGACGGTGACGTGCTCCGGCTGCTCGACGCGCAGGAGGCCGCATTGACCCCTCGCCTCGAGGCGCTGGGCAACGACCTCGCCGATCGCAGTCCGGTCGGCCTGTGGCGCCGGGAGTCGGCGCGGGCCGCACAACGGTTCTTCGGCCAGGTGCGCGCCGGCCTCACCGACCGGCCCGCCGCTCCCGCGCACACCGTTGCCGGGTCGGCGACTGCGCCGTCCGGCGCGCCCTCGGCCGCTCCGGCGATGAGCACCGACGACCGCCAGCTCGCCGACCGCGTCACCCGCCCTCAGCGCGACGCACTCGCCGAGACCGTCGAGCAGCTCGGCGCCGAGCTCGGCAGCGCAGCGGTGGCCCGCACCGTCGAGCTCCGGGGCTTCGGGCCCGACCGTCCCGGGGAGGTCGCGCTGATCACCGGCGACACCGTCACGGGACGGGTGCTCAACGGGGCGATCGACGACGCGCTCGTCGCCGGCGCCGAGGACCTCCGCTCGGGCGAGCGGGCCGCCACGACCGTGGGCGTCACGGTCGGCGCGGCCGACGCGGCGGCCGCCGGCCTCACGTGCGGCGGCACGGCCAAGGTGCTGATCCAGCGGGCCGACACCCTGCCGGAGCTCTTCTGGGGTGACGGTCTCGGAGTTCCCCGCGCCTCGATCACCCGCCTCACCGGACCCACGGCCGGCGCCACCCTCACCGTGACGCAGCTCGGCGACCGCGCCGGCACGCTCGGAGACGCGGCCGCCGACGAGGCGGCCATCGGGATCGCGACCGGTCAGATGCGGTGGGGCGTCGGCGGCGTCACCGCTGTCGACGACGGCGCGCACGGCGAGCTCCTCGTGGACGTGGTCTGGTCGTCGCGCCGCTTGTTCGTCGTCGGCTCCGGCGAGCTCGCGGCGACCCTGCAGAGCGTCGCCGTCGGGCTCGGCTGGTCGACCTACACCACCAACGTCGTCTCCGAGGCGACGACGTACCTCGCCGACGCGACGCCGTCCGACGCCGTCGTCGTGCTGAGCCACGACCCGGCGATCGACACGCCGGTGCTGTGCGCCGCTCTCGCCTCGGCCGCCGGATACGTGGGGGCACTCGGCTCGCGCCGAACGCAGTCGGCGAGGACCCAACGACTGCTCGCCGCCGGCGCCACGCCGGACCAGGTCGCCTCGCTGCACGGCCCGGCCGGGCTCGACCTCGGCGCGGCGGGCCCACCCGAGATCGCGGTCTCGATCGTCGCCGAGATCATCGCCACGCGCTCCGGACGGGGCGCCGCACCGCTCGCCTCCACGACCGGGCCGATCCAGAATCGCTTCCGCACGACCTGACGGCGCGACGACAGGCGGCCTCAGGTCACGACGACGGCGTCGTGCACCCCGAGCCGATGTACCGACGGATGACCTGGTCGGCGACGAGGTACTCCGTCGTGTCGAAGGGATCGGTGTCCGGAGTGCCGCCCGCCCACGCCGTCGTGAAGGCCTTCCGCAGGACCTCGACCTCGTCGCGAAGCGAGGGTGGGAGCGTCGACGTGAGCTGATCGAGCTGCTTCGTCGTGGCCGCCTTCGCAGCAGCGTCGGCGCGCGTCGCCGTCAGCGACGACTCGGTCACGATGCGCTCCGCCGCCTCGGGGATGGCGCACGGCAGATCGGTGGTGGTGGTCGAACGGCTGATGTCGACCTTGCCCGTGAAGAGGTCGTCACTGCGGTGTGAGCACCCTGTCGCGGCGGACAGTGCGACGACGGCGACGAGCGTGACGACGACCGCGAGGACGCCGCGACCGCGAGCGCTGGAGGACGACATGCCCCCCACCCTACCCAGACACCTGAGCGCTCTACTCAGGAACTGACTAGTCTGACCGCAACCACCCGAGGAGACCACCATGCCATCGACGTACCGCCATCTCCGGACCCTCGCCCTCGTCATCGTGCTGGGCCTCACGACGACCTTCGTCGCCTCGACGACGGCCGGCGCGACCCCGGCGAACCGGACGACCGCCGCGTCGAAGGCCACGGCCGAGCGCCGGCCCAAGCCGAAGCCCCGTCCCGTGTCTCCGCTCAAGGGCACGATCAACGTGTCGGCGGCCGCGTCGCTCACCGAGAGCTTCACCTACATCGCCAAGGTGTTCCACTTCCTCGCACCCGGGGTCACCATCAACCTCAACTTCGGTGGGTCGCAGGTGCTGGTCGGCCAGGTCGAGCAGGGTGCTCCCGTCGATGTCATCGCCACCGCCGACGAGGCGAGCATGCGGAAGCTGAGCACCGAGAACCTCCTCGCGAGCGACGCCTTCCTCTTCGCTCACAACAAGCTCACCATGCTGGTGGGTAAGGGCAATCCGAAGAACATCCGGAGCCTGTCGGACCTCGGTCGGCCCGACGTGTCCGTCGCGCTGTGCGCGCTCGCGGTGCCCTGCGGCAAGTACGGCGCGCAGATCCTCGCGAACGCCAAGGTCACCGTCACCCCGAAGTCGCTCGAGGACAACGTCAAGGGTGTCGTGTTCAAGGTCGCGGTGGGCGAGGTCGACGCCGGCATCACCTACGTGACGGACGCGCTGGCGGCGGCGAGCAGCACCGATCTGGTGCGCATCGCCGACGAGAACAACGTCATCACCGCCTATCCGATCGCCGTGCCCCGAACGGTGCGCAACGACTACCTGGCGCGGGTGTTCATCCTCTTCATGTTCTCGCCGCTCGCTCAGAACATCATGGCGATCCACGGCTTCATGCGAGCATGATGGCGGCTTGAGCCGCTTCACCCGATCGATCTCCGGCGTCGCGGCGGGTCTCGCCGCGACGCTCGCGGTTGCGTTCTTCGCAGTGCCGCTCGCGGCGCTCGTCGTTCGAGCGCCGTGGTCGTCGGCGGGGAAGATCATCAGCGAACCGTCGGTGCGCGACGCACTGCGGTTGTCGCTCGTGTGCTCGTTGTCGGCAACGGGCGTGGCCATCGTGTTCGGCACGCCGCTCGCGTGGTTCCTCGCACGGGTGTCGTTCCCCGGCCGCGGACTCGTTCGGACCCTGACGACGCTGTCGATGGTGCTCCCGCCCGTCGTCAGCGGCGTCGCGCTGCTCCTCGCGTTCGGACGCCGCGGCCTCGTGGGTCAGTGGCTGTACGACGCGTTCGGCATCCAGCTGCCCTTTTCCACGTGGGGTGTGATCGTCGCCGAGGCGTTCGTCGCCATGCCGTTCCTCGTCATCACGCTCGAGGGCGCGTTCCGGTCCACCGACCGCCGGCTGGAGGACGCGGCGTTCACGCTGGGCGCCACCCGGTGGACGACCTTTCGACGTATCACGCTCCCGGCCGTCGGCCCCTCGCTCGTGGCCGGCGCCGTGCTCGCGTGGGCCCGGGCCCTGGGCGAGTTCGGAGCGACGATCACCTTCGCCGGCAACTTCCCCGGCACCACGCAGACGATGCCGCTGTCGGTCTACCTGGCCCTCGAGACGAACCTCGACGCTGCGATCCTCCTGAGCCTCGTCCTCGTGGCGGTGTCGTTCGCGATCCTGTTCGGACTCCGGGAACGCTGGCTCGGAGCGCTCGGAGCCAGGTCATGAGCCTCCGCGCGGACATCGCGGTGCGGCTCGGCGAGTTCGACCTCGACGTGACCTTCGAGGCCGGGTCGGGCGAGACCGTCGCGCTGCTCGGGCCGAACGGCGCCGGCAAGAGCACGGTGCTCCGATGCATCGCCGGCCTGCTCGCACTCGACAGCGGGCGGATCGAGGTCGCCGGCCGCACGATCGACGACCCTGCGTCGGGCGTGCGCCTCGCGCCACAGGAACGTGCGGTCGGCATGGTGTTCCAGGATCACCTCCTGTTCCCGTCGATGAGCGTCGCGGAGAACGTCGCCTTCGGCCCGCGTGCCCGGGGTGTGGCGCGCGGCGACGCTCGTCGCCGGGCCGGAGAGCTTCTGGAGCTCGTCGGCCTCGGCGGACGTGGTGGCGACCGCCCCAGTCAGCTCTCCGGCGGCCAGCGACAACGCGTCGCCCTCGCCCGCGCGCTCGCCATCGACCCCGACGTGGTGTTGCTCGACGAACCCCTCGCCGCGCTCGACGTGACGACGCGTGCCGAGATCCGCCGCGAGCTGCGTCGGCACCTCGACCGGCTCACCGACTGCGTCCGTCTCCTCGTCACGCACGATCCGGTCGACGCATTCGCCCTCGCCGACCGCCTGATCGTCATCGAGCACGGCCGCGTGACGCAGGTCGGCACCATCGCCGATGTCGCGGCGCGGCCGGCCACGCCGTACGTCGCAGATCTCCTCGGCGTGAACCTGTTGCGTGGCCTGGCCGACCACGGGACGGTGCGGCTCGAGGGTGGCGGCGAGGTCCGGATCGCGGACGAGAACGGCGCCGGCGACATGTTCGTGCTGATCCGGCCGAGCTCGGTGTCGTTGCACCGCGATCGACCCGACACCAGCGCCCGCAACCGGTGGCGGTGCGAGATCGTCGGGTTCGACCTGCAGGGCGACCACGTTCGTGTTCGGCTCGCCGGCGAGATCGATCTCGTCGCCGAGGTCACGCCCTCGGCCGTCACCGAGATGGGCCTCGCGGAGGGTCGCACGGTGTGGGCGTCGGCAAAAGCGACCGACGTCACGGCATATTCCGCCTGAACGGCGACTCCCCGGCAACTCCCGCCTGAGCCGGGTCGGCCGGCCGGCGCGCGGCCGGTACGGTTGACGGATGCGCCGACCCACCCCGCTCGCCGCCGTCGCGGTGGCAGCACTCCTCGCGCTCACGGCGTGGGGCGCGTGGCGGGTCGACTCGACCGCCGTCCACTCGTCGGGCGATTCGATCGCGGCGACGCGATCGGGCCACGACGGCCCCTCCCCCGCCGTGGTGAGCTCGCGCTCCGGTTCGGTGGAGACGGTGCGCGACCGCAACGACAGCGGCCGGAACTCCTGGTGGACCTCGCTGCTGGCAGCGCTCCTGCTGTCGCTGGCCGCCGCCTGGTCCGCATCCCGTGAGGGCGTTGCGCGCACCGCAGGTGGTTCGCGCCCCGCGCCGCTCCTGTGCTGCACGCCCAGCCGCGCACCCCCGATGATCCCGATCGTCTGACCACGACCATCGGAACCCGGCGCCCACGCGGGCGCCTTCATCGAGAGGAGCGCCATGACGCTCGCAAAGATCGCGCTGCTCGTCACGGGCGGAGGGCTGGCCGCGTGGCTGGCACTCGTCGCCGTCGACGTCGGCAACAACTACAAGCGCTTCGCTAAGCGGCTCGAGGGCCGCGACCCGAAGTAGGCCCCTAGGGATTCCACCGGCTCCGACGTCGGGTTCCGACGGTTCGGAGTCGGTGGAGGTGATGGGAGTCGAACCCACGACCTCCTCGATGCGACCGAGGCGCTCTAGCCAGCTGAGCTACACCCCCAGGGGGTCCCGACAGTAGCCGCTGTCGGACCGGCACTGCGACTTCCGCCGGCGAGTGCGCTGGACTCAGCGGGCGATGCGCTGGCGCTCGACGAAGGCCGGCGCGACACCCGTGAACTGCGACGGCGAGTAGAGCACGCCCACCTGGGCACGCATCTTCTCGCGGCGGGTGACGAGCATCAGGGCGCTGAAGTAGCCCAGGAGTGCGACGTCGACGACGGCGTTCACCATCACCATCGCGCCACCCATGCTCACGCTGCCGAGGAAGCTGAGCACGGCGGCCGCGATGAGGGCGGTGAGCACGTCCTGGCGACGCTGCTGCACCGGCGTGCGGCCCGGGCGGCGCTGCGCCGGACGCTGGGTCGGGGAAGCGGGACGAGACGAGCGGAGATCGACGACCGGCTCGTTCAGCCGGGACGGGAACTGCACCAGGTTGGACCGGTTGACGCCGACGGGAGCGGAACGCTCGAGCGACGAGAGGTTGCGGGCGAACTGGCCGATGGTGTCACTGCGACGGCTGGCGACGTTGCGCCGTACGAGGTCTGGAACGAGGACGACAGCCCACGCAACTCCGAGTCCGAAGAGCAGCAACCACGACGACACGATTCGTTCACTCTGCCTTTCCGGCCGGCGCCTCTGGATCCTTGCCCTGGGGAGCTTCACCCAGGTTTGTATGAAGGATTGATGACGACCCGACAACACTGTTGACGAACATCCGGGAACTCTTGCAAGCAAGTGACACCCGTGTAACAGGGCACAAACTAGTCAACGAGGTTCCCGGCGTCCACCCGGAGTGAGATCGCGGGGGAGATTTTGTTACGACGCCGTTACAGCGTGACGTGACTTGTCATGAGTTTCCGCAAGAACCGGTGGTCGACTGAGCACTCTCCGTGGTCGGCCCTCCTGACCACCGGAGCGGTCGCTCAGACGCCGAAGGTGGAGACGTCGTCGAACGGATCGCCGCTGCGCCGGTACGAGCCGGAGCGCCCGCCCGTCTTCTCCCAGAGCGCGACCTCGCCGATCACCATCGACCGGTCGACCGCCTTGCACATGTCGTAGATCGTCAGGCAGGCGACGGTGCAGGCGGTGAGCGCCTCCATCTCGACGCCGGTGCGATCGACGGTCTCGACCGACACCTCCACCTCGATGAACGTGTCCTCGATGCGGAAGTTGACCAGCACCGCGCCGACGAGCAGCGGGTGACAGAGCGGGATGAGGTCCGACGCCCGCTTGGCCGCCTGGATGCCGGCGACGCGCGCGACCGCCAGCACGTCACCCTTGTTGATGGCGCCCCGCGCCACCAGCGAGGTGGTCTCGGTGGTCATGGTCACGCGGCCGCGGGCGATCGCACGACGGTGCGTCGGATCCTTCGGGGTGACATCGACCATGCGAGCCCGGCCCAGAGGATCGAGATGCGTCAGCGACCGTTCAGACATGGGCGGAACACTACCGGCCCGACGTGAGCGCCTGACGACCGGAGCGCCACCGCTGCCAGGCCGCGACGTCGCCGGGCGACAGCGACGCCGGATCGAGGTGCGTTGCGGCATCGCGTGCCGCGTCGAGGTCGCCCGCCTGCTCGGCGGCGCGTGCCACACCCAGCCACGCGTCGGTGCGATCGGGACGCAGCTCCACCGCCCGGTCGAACGCCGCCTGGGCGAGCGCGGCATCGCCGAGGGCGAGGCGGAGCTCCCCGAGCTCGGCCCACCCCTCGCTGCGGGCCCGGTCGACGCGCAGCAGCGCCGTCACCTCCCGCACGGAGTCGGCCAGCAGCACCGTGCGCCCGTCGGCGCGGGCGAGGCGGCTGCGAGCGAGGGTGAGCCGGCCGTCGTCGGGAGTCCGGTCCCGGAGCTCGCCGATGCGACTCCGCACCTCGTCGAGCGTGCGCGGCGAGCCGTCCGCCAGCGCGGCGTCTGCGAGAACCAGCCCGTACATCGTCTGCGGCTGTCGGTCGACGACACGCGATGCGGCGACGAGCGCGGCCGAGGTACGACCGGCGGCCCTCGCATCGACGCTCCGCCTCGCCTCGCGGTCGGCCGTGGCCGTCGGCGCGACGGCCGCGACGATCGTGAGGGCGACGACCGCCGCCACCGGCGGTGCCGCGCCACCGTCGCGGCAGCGCAGGACCCGCGCCCCGGACCAGCGCGGCGGAGCCCTCCGACGAGCAGCCACGCTATGGCGTCGACGTCGGGAGCTGGAAGAGGAACTGCTGCTGCACCAGGTACGCGACGAGCGCGGCAGCGCGCCGACGAAGCGCGAACGAGGGTGCTGCCGACCGCCGCACCGCCCGGCGAACGGCGCGGCCCGACGCGAGCACGAGGCCGAGGTACGGCGAGCCCGACGAGCCCGAGCGGCTGGCCACGTCGGCGAGCCCGTTGTGCGCGGTCCGGCGTGAGGCGTCGCCCGAACTCCCGCTCCCAGGAGGCGTCGACCGCTCGGCCGAACCCGACGGCGAACCCCTCCGGCCCCCATCCGAGCACCGGTCGCTCGGCGATCACGTCCACCGTCCGTCGCCACGTGGCGGCCGGCCGGCCGCCGTGCCGCGAGGCTCCGGCCTCCGCCGCGATCCGCAGCACCGGCCAACAGACCCACTCCGACCAACGCTGTCATCCACCAGCGACACGACGGCGAGTGCCCGCCGCACCCCGCCGCCCGGCCGCGGTCGCGGGCCGCGATCGTCGCGCCGGCCGGAGCCATCACCACCAGGCCGGCGACGAGCCCGACCCAAGCGCCCCGGGTCCCGCTCACGACGAGGCACCACCCGGCGCCCATCGTGGCGACGACGTGCCACAGGCGCCACGCCGGCCGCTCGGCCCGGTCGAGCGAGGCCCCCAACGCGACGAGCGTGGCGAGCACGGCGAACGCTCCGAGGAAGTCGGCGTTGCCGAGCGGACCACCGGGCCGGCCCGACACGGCGCTGCCGGCGAACCTCCAACCCATCCGTTGCGCAGCGACGAACCCCGTCACGAGGATCGCTCCCGCCGACATCCCGCAGCACCACCCGCAGGTCCGACCGGCGGCGCACCACGCCGGCTCCGATCGTCGCCGCCGCTGCACACGAGCCAGGAGGCGGCGCCGCCGAGGCGGTCGGCCGCCCCGAAGAACGCGACGAACAGGCGCGGACGACGCCGCTGCCGAGACCGCCGAGACCCCGACGAGCGCCGGCCACCAGCGATGGCCGGCCGGCGCAACCGACCGGTCGCCGCAGCGCGGCGATTCCGACGACGGCTGCAACGACGAGCACCAGCCACCGCGAGCGAGGTCGACGTGCCAGCCGGCGGGATCGACGACGACGGGAAGGACCGCCACGCCCACCGCGACCACGACCGCCGCCGGCGACGACTGCGAGCGCGACGTGGCCGGAGCCGACCGCCCGATCACGTCGGGTGAGGTCGGCTCCGGCTCGACCGGGAGTCGATCACCGTTCGTCGCGACGGCGGCGCCGTCGAGCAGGGTCATCGAGTCATCGACCCGCGGTCGTCGCGACGGCGGTGGTCGAGACGGCGGTCGTCGGCGGCGCCGTCGCGACGGGGCGCCGCCGGCAGCGAGCTCTTTCTCGTCGATGCACCCCGGATTGGGGTTGTCCCGCCGGTCGCTGTTCGCGGCCTGGGTCATCAGCGCCGACCACTCCGCGTCGGTCGGTCGGGTGAGCATCGCTGCGAGCGCCGAGGACGCCACCTCGCCGGCCGACTCGACGCCGTTCGAGGGCGACCACCTCGAGATGTCGAGCACGACGTCGCCGTCCGCCGCCAGTAGGTCGCCGAAGGACGATGCTGCGAATCCGAGCACCGTCCGGGTGGTCCCCGGGACGGCGACCGGCACGACGGTCGGCAGATCCTGGCTCCAGCGAACGCTGTCGGCGACGCGTGCCCACAGCTCGTAGGCGCCGCCGTTCGTGGTGGACAGCGACGCCCCCGACCGAACGCACGTCCCGTCGGCCGCCGTTCCCACCGCGTCCCACGACAGGGTCCGCGTCACCTGGTCGGTCGGCGTCACCGTACCGATCGGCGAGAGGCCTCCGGCGGCGGTGCCCGGAGCGAAGGCCCACGTGCCGTCGCTCCCCTGAGTCAGCGAGCTCAGCCAGGTGGCGAGCTCGTCGACGGTCACGCCGGCGGTGACCACCAGCACCCGCCGGCTGTCCGACAGATCCCACAGGATCGTCGTCGCCGCGCGCTTCGACAGGATGCGAGCGTGGCGCCCCGCGATCGCGGTCTCGGTACCACCCTTCCCTCGGACAGGCGGGACGAGTCCTGCACGCTCGCGATCACGAACCGGGCGGGCCGGTCGGGCGAGACGTCCGCGGCGACGGCGAGGTCGGCGGCGGCGAGGCCGTTGCCGCGCCAGCGCCGTAGGCGTAGAGCCCACGGTCGTGACCGCCGTCCGGTCACTCGGGTCGAACACAGCGGTAGCGCAGGAGCTTCGAGTCGTCGGCCGGTGTCGCCCCGCCGAACGTGGTCCAGCCGGTCGGCGAGCCGGTGGCGGAGCCGGTGCTCGACCCGGTGGCTGCGCCGGCCGCGAGGCCCGGCAGCTCGGCGCCGGCGAAGTACTCGTCCGCACCGACTGCTGCCGGGTCGCGGGTGATCACGACGAAACCGACGGCCACCGCGGCGACGGTCGCGATCGACGCAGTGGCCATGCGACGGTGCTGCCGTCGAGCGGTGCGAGCCCGGGCGTCGTCGGCGACCACGGCGCTCGGCACGATCGCGGCGTCGATGTCGGCGGCACGCCGGTGCAGACCGGCGCGCAGGTGGGATTCGAACTGGTCGTCGTTCATGTCGGTGTTCCTTCGGGATCGTTCGGTTCGGCAGAGAGAGAGGTGGGTTCGGCGAGCGCGGCGCGCAGCTCGGCGAGGCCGCGACTGAGCAGCGACTTCACCGTGCCGGGCCGCACCCCGAGGGTCGCAGCGATGTCGGCCTCGCCGAGGTCGAGGTAGTAGCGCAGCACCACGGCGGCTCGACGTTTCGCCGGCAGCGCCGCGACTGCGGCGGCGAGCGCCGCGTCGACGAGACCGCCGTCCGCGGTGTCGCCGGCGGCCGCGTCGGGCACGGGAGCGGATGACCGGAACCGCCGGCGCCGGCCGACGTCGCGACACCGGTTCACGACCGTGGTGCGCAGGTAGCCACCCGGCCGGTCGAGACGGCTCCAGCGCTCGTAGGTGACGACGAACGCGTCGTGGGTCACCTCCGCAGCCGTCTCACGGTCGCCGGTCAGCAGATACGCGAGGCGGAGCATCGGCTCGAACTCGCGCTGGTAGAGGTCGTCGAAGCCCGTGAGATCGATCACGACGGGCGCCGGTCTCGAGCGGGGTGCCGCCACGAGTGGCAGGAGGTCGGAGGAATCCATATGCCCCCAACGACGAACGTGACCCCGATTCGGTTCCCGGTCACGGAACGGCGGTGTCGGGACGGGGCGACGACGGCGTCAGCCGCCGAGCTGGCTCATCGACCGGGAGGGCCGGATGAAGTTGACCCGGCCGATGGCGTGACCCGCCCACTTCGCGCCGACGCACGCCCGCATTACGTCGGCGAGCTCCTCGTCGGTGGCGCCGGAGCGCAGACCCGAGCGGAGGTCGAACTCGTCGAGCGCGAAGAGGCAGTTGCGCAGCGCGCCCTCGGCCGTGAGGCGCACCCGGTCGCACGACTCGCAGAACGGCTCGGTCACGCTGGCGATGACGCCGACGTGGCCGGCACCGTCGAGGTAGCGGAACCGCTCGGCGGGCGCCGCGCCGCGCGCCACCGACTCGAGCGGGTGGACCGCGGCGATGCGCCGGACGATCTCGTCGCGACTCATCACACGATCGCGCTGCCATCCCCCGTCGGCGTCCAGGGGCATGAACTCGATGAACCGCAGCTCCACGCCGCGCTCGCGGCCGAACTCGGCGAGGTCGACGATCTCGTCGTCGTTGACGCCGACCATCACGACGGCGTTGACCTTGACCGACTCGAACCCGGCGGCCACCGCCGCGTCGACGCCGTCGAGCACGTGGCCGAGCTCGTCGCGGCGGGTGAGCTCGACGAAGCGATCGGAGCGGAGCGTGTCGAGCGAGATGTTGATGCGACGCAGCCCGGCCTCGCGGAGCGCCGTCGCCTGGTGGGCGAGCGTCGCACCGTTGGTGGTCATGGCGAGGTCGATCGGCTCGCCGTCGAGACGCAACGCCGCGAGCTTCGCGACCAGCACCGGGAGGTGGGCGCGGAGCGTCGGCTCACCGCCGGTGAGCCGGATCGACGACACACCGAACTGCCGCACCATGATCCCGGCGACCCGCTCGATCTCCTCGAACGTCAGCACCTCGGACCGCGGAAGCCACTGCATCCCCTCCTCGGGCATGCAGTACGTGCAACGGAAGTTGCAGCGGTCGGTGACCGAGATGCGGAGGTCGCGGTGCACCCGCCCGAACCCGCACGTGAGATCCTCGGTCATTCGCCGAGGTTACGGCACCTCGTCGAGGAGCAGCACCGCAAGGGTCCCGCCCGGGGGAACGCCGTCACCGTCGGGGAGCACGGCCAACCCGTTGGCCAGGGCCATCGCCGCCAGGTGGTGGGAACCCTGCCCACCGGCCGACCGGGCGACCTGCCGGCCGTCCGCGTCGATCGTCACGATCACCCGCGCGAAGTGGGTCTTGCCGTCGGGGCGGCGGCCGAAGTCGTCGATCGCCAGCACCTCGGTGACCGGCCGTCGCAGCCGCTCGCGACCCGCCATCGCACGCAGCGCCGGGCGGGCCAGGAGCTCGAAGCTGACCATCGACGAGACCGGGTTCCCGGGCAGCCCGAACACCGGCACCGCGCGACCACCGCTCGCGATGGTGCCGAAGGCGAACGGCTTCGCCGGCTTGATGGCGATCTGCATCCATCGCATATCGCCGACGCGGTCGAGGACGGACTTCACGTAGTCGAAGTCGCCCATGCTCACGCCGCCGGACGAGACGACCGCGTCGCACGACGCGACGCCGGCGAGCAGCGCTGCCTCGATCGCCGCCTCGTCGTCGCGCACCAACCCCATGTCGACCGGCTCGAAGCCGGCGGCGTCGAGGAGCGCGAGCAGTGCGGCGCGGTTCGAGTCGTAGATCTGGCCGGCGCCGAGCTCGGCGGGCGGCTCGACCAGCTCGTCGCCCGTCGAGATGACGCCGACGCGCGGTCGCGGCACGACCGACACCGTCGAGCGACCGAGGGTGCGGAGCAGCGCGACACCGCCGGCCGTGACCGACGCGCCGGCGGCCAGCACGACCGCGCCGACGGCGATGTCGTCACCGACCGGACGGACGTGGTTGCCGTCGGGCACCGCCTCGGCGACCGTGACCCACTCGTCGCCCTCGAACTCGCACAGCTCCACCATCACGATGGCGTCGGCGCCGGCGGGCATCGGTGCGCCGGTCATGATCCGCATCGCCTCGCCGACGACCACCGGGTGTGAGGCGGGCGCGCCGGCGGCCACGGTTCCGACGAGACGCAGACGCGCGCCCGGCCCGGTGTCGGCGGCCCGCACGGCGACCCCGTCCATCGCGGAGTTGGCGAAGGGCGGCACGGGGTGTGCCGCGACGACGTCCTCGGCGAGCACCGTCCCGGCAGCGGCGGCGACCGACACCTCCACCGGTGCGAGCGGGGCCACGCGCTCCAGCACGTGTGCGAGCGCGTCGTCGAGGCTGATCATCCCGCCAAGCTACCGGCGGGGCCGGCGGTCAGATCCCGTGGCGGTGGACGATCTCGGCGAGGACGTGGCGGAACTCGGCCCCCAGGTCGTCACGCTCGAGCGCGAGCTCCACGGTGGCGCGGAGATATTCGATCTTGTTGCCGATGTCGAAGCGACCTTCCTCGAAGATCTGCCCCATCACCGGCTCCTCCTTCAGGAGGAGGCCAATCGCGTCGGTGAGCTGGATCTCGCCGCCCACGCCCGGCTGCACCTGCTCGATGGCGTCGAAGATGGCCGGGGTGAAGAGGTAGCGACCGACGATGGCCAGGTTGGACGGTGCGTCCTCGGCCTTCGGCTTCTCCACCACGTCGATGATGTTGCACAACGGCCCGTTGCGGTCCTCCGGCGCGGCGCAGCCATAGGCGGAGATGGCCGACGGCTCGACCTCCATGAGCGCCACGGTGGACGACCCGGTGGCGGCGTACGTGCCGATCATGTCGGCGAGCAGGTGCGAGCGCTGGTGCATGATGTCGTCGCCGAGCAGCACCACGAACGGGTTGTTGCCGACGTGCTTGCGAGCCACCGACACGGCGTGGCCGAGCCCGAGCGGCTCGCCCTGGCGCACGAAGTGGATGTCGGCGAGGTCGGCGAGCTCGATGACGTCGGCGAGCTCCTCCGTCTTGCCCTTCTCGGCGAGGTGGTACTCGAGCTCGAAGTTGCGGTCGAAGTGGTCCTCGAGGCTGCGCTTGTTGCGGCCGGTGATGATGAGGATGTCGTCGATGCCGGCGGCGACCGCCTCCTCCACCACGTACTGGATCGACGGTCGGTCGACGACGGGGAGCATCTCCTTCGGCTGCGCCTTCGTGGCGGGGAGGAAGCGCGTTCCAAGGCCCGCTGCGGGGATGACAGCCTTACGAACGACTCGGTCCGTGCTCATGGTGGGGAACTCCTCAAAGTGATGCTAGTCGCAACCGTAAAGACGTCTCTCCGCGTGTCAATTCCCAATTCGCGCGGAGCGTGAACACCATTGAACCAACTTCGATCCGCCGTTCCACCCTCGCCGGAACGGGGGACGATACCCCCGCCCGGCGTGACGACGACGGGCTGCCGTGGGTATCGTTGGCACTCGAAACCGTCGAGTGCCAACGCCTCGCCCCCAGGAGACCCCGCAATGCCCACCTACGACTATCGCTGCAAGGACTGTGGTCACGAGTTCGAGATCCACCAGTCGTTCTCCGAGGACGCCCTCACCGTGTGCCCGGTCTGTCAGGGCAACCTCCGCAAGGTGTTCAGCGCCGTCGGCATCAGCTTCAAGGGCTCCGGCTTCTACAAGACCGACAGCCGCGGCTCGTCGAGCGCCACCACGCCCCCCGCCTCCTCGGACTCCTCGAAGAGCGACTCGTCGAAGAGCGATTCCGGGTCGTCGAGCTCGGGTTCGGACAGCAGCAGCACTGCCGCGAGCACGCCCGCCAAGAGCTCCGAGACGTCGAGCTCGTCGACGACCGCGTCGACCACATCGCCCTGACGGGCGTAGGCTGAACACCTCATGGCCCGCCGAAAGCACCGCACCGCACTGCTCGATCCCCCGCCCTCACCGCCGGTGAAGCCGGGCATGATCAGCCCGCGTCGCACCGTTCCGGCCGGCATCGCACGCCCCGAGTACGCGCTCACGGGCGAGCCGTCCAGCCGCCAGAGCCGGGCCGTGCGCACGCCCGACGAGATCGAGCGCATGCGCATCGCCGGTCGCATCGGCGCCGAGGTGCTGATCGAGGTCGGCAAAGCCGTGGCGCCCGGCGTCACCACCGACGAGCTCGACCGCATCGGGCACGAGGCCTGCATCGCCCGCGGCGCCTATCCGAGCCCGCTCAACTACCGGGGCTTCCCCAAGTCGCTCTGCACCTCGGTCAACGAGGTGATCTGCCACGGCATCCCCGACAGTCGCAAGCTCGTCGAGGGCGACGTGGTCAACGTCGACGTCACCGCCTTCATCGAGGGCGTGCACGGCGACACCAACGCCACGTTCGTCGTGGGCGAGGTCGACGACGCGTCGAAGGACCTCATCCGCGCCACCCGCGCCGCCATGCACGCCGGCATCGCCACCGTCCGCCCCGGCTCGCGGGTCAACGACATCGGCCGGGCCATCGAGGACTCGGTCAAGGGCACGAACTACGGCGTGGTGCGCGAGTTCATCGGCCACGGCATCGGCGACCAGTTCCACACCAGCCTCCAGATCCCCCACTACTACGAGGCCCGGCACCGCACCGTGCTCGAAGAGGGCATGACCTTCACCATCGAGCCGATGATCACGATCGGCAACCCCGCGCTCTACGTGTGGGACGACGACTGGACCGCCGTCACCATCTCCGGCCAGCGTTGCGCCCAGTTCGAGCACACGCTCGTCGTCACCTCCGACGGCGTCGAGATCCTCACGGTCCCGGACGGCTCCCCGCCGGCCGAAGAGCTGTTCGCCGTCTGAGACGGCCTCCACTTCCCCTTCCGAACGTCCTTCCGGAAGGAGCGCGCCCATGCGCACCCGTCCCTTGGCCGCCCGCGGCCGTCCCGACCCCGATCGCGTACTGCGCGCGCTGCGCCGCCTGCGGCGGTCGCCCTCGTTGTACTGGCTCGTCGCCGGCGGTCTCACCGTCGCGGCGTTCGCCAGCTTCCAGACGCGCTCGGTGGAGCTCGACCGGCGCCTGATCGCGCTCGGGCGCACCCGACGCGTCGCCGTGGTGCTGGCCGACCACGCCGCCGGCGACGCGCTCGGCGCGGGTGACGTCGAGCTCCGCTCGCTGCCCGTGTCGATGCTGCCCACCGGCGCGCTCGACGCCGTGCCGCGCACCGCTCGGCTGCGGTCGGCGGTGGCGGGCGGCGAGGTGCTGGTCGAGGCACGCCTCGCGCACCACACCTCGGCGCTGGCCGCGCGCGTGCCCCCTGGCTGGCGCGCACTGGCCGTGCCCCTCCCCGCCGGAGGCCTCCGTCTCGACGCCGGAGATCGCGTCGACCTGCTCGCGCCCGGAGCGGACGGCGTCTCGATCGCCGTGGTGGAGGACGCCGTCGTGATCGGCCGGGGTGACCACTCGGCAACCATCGCCGTGCCCCGCCGAGCCGTCGCCGAGGTGGCCGACGCCGTGGTCGCGACCACCCTCACGGTGTCGCTCGTCGGGCCGCGATGAGTCGGGCCGGCTACGCGCCGCTCATCGAGACGTCGCCGATGACCAGGCTGGCCGCGGCGTCACCGGACGACAGCCACTCGCGGTCGCCGCCCACCTCGACGATGTCGAGCAGCAACCGCTGGATGGTCGACGCGAGGGTGATCTCGCGAACCGGCTCGGCGAGCGCGCCGTTGCGGATCATGAGCCCGTCGGCGCCGACGGAGAAGTCGCCCGACACGGGATTCACGCCCGAGTGCAGGCCGGTGAGGCTGTTCACGTAGAGGCCGAGGTCGATCGACGAGACGAGCTCGTCGAAGGAGCGCGCGCCGGGCTGCATCACGAGCACCTGCGCGCCCACGCCGGGCAGCGAGCGCGAGCCCCGCACCGCCGAGCCGGTCGACACCGTGCCCGAGCGACGCGCCGTGTACGAGTTGTGCAGGAATCCGCCGAGCACGCCCGCCGTGATGAGGGCGTTCGGCCGGCACGCGAGCCCCTCGCCGTCGTACGCGGTGGCGGCGATCGAGCCGGGGTCGGTGGGGTCGTCGAGGAACGTGAGCAGCGGCGAGGCGATCGTCTGGCCGACCCGGTCGGCGAACGGCGAGCGGCCCTTCAGCACCGAGTCGCCGTCGAGCATGCCGGCGACGATGCCGAGCAGGGTCATGGCCAATCTCGGCTCGAGCAGGATCGCGATGCGCCCGCCGGCCGGCTTGGTGGCACCGAGGAGACGGGTCGCGGACGGCGGCGTCGTCCACGGCGCGGTCGAGGTCCAGATCGTCGAGGCATCGGGCAGCGTCGCCACCCGCCCCGGTCTGCGTCTCGCCGTTCTCGTTCGCGAGCGCCTGCACCCCGACGCTGCACGACGTGCCGCGATCGAACACGGAGATGCCGTTGGACGCTGCATAGGCGACCTCGCCGGAGGAGTCGCCCCAGGCGGCGACGCGGACGCCGGTGATGCGCGGGTCGTGGGCCCGCACCCGACGCTCCAAGTCGAGCGCGGTGTCGATCTTGGTCTGCGCGTCGAGCTTCAGCACCGACTCGTTCCAGTGATCGTGCTCGACCGGAGCCACGCCGTCGGGCTCGGCGAGGCCGTAGAACTCGTCGACCTCGCCGAACGACACGTTGTCGCGCGCCTCGGCAAGGGTCTCGGCCACGACGTCGGGGTCGATCGAGCCCGACGACGCGAAGCCCTGGCGACCACCGTCGATGACCCGCACCCCGATGGCGTACGACTCGGCCGAGGTGAACGACTCGACCTGGCCGTCGAAGACGCGCACCGAGGTCGACCGACCGTGCCCGACCATGACGTCGATCTGCTCGGACCCGGTGGCGCGCTGCGCCACCGAACGTGCGAGCTCGAGCAGGTCGACGGGGGTGTCGGCGGCGGCCATCGCTGTCAGCTTCCCGACAACGTGACGTCGCCGATGGCGAGCGTGACGCCGGTCGCGTCCATCGGCATGGCGACGAGGTCGTCGCCCACGACGGTGACGTCGGCCATCATGCGCTGGAGCGTCGAGGCAATCGTCACCTCCTTCACCGGCTCGGCGAGCTCGCCGTCGCGGATCACGACCCCCTCGATGCCGGTCGAGAAGTCGCCCGACACCGGGTTCACGCCCGAGTGCAGGCCCTGCACCTCGAACACGTAGATGCCGTCGCCGACCGACCGCAGGATGTCCGCCGGCGACTGGTCGCCCGGCAGCAACGACAACGACTGGGTGCCGGCGCCCGGCGTCGACTTGAAGCCGGCACGCACCGCCGAACCCGTGGACACGGCGCCCAGCGCACGTGCCGAGTACCCGTCGTGCACGAAGCCGTCGACGACGCCGGCGTCGATCAGCACGTTCCGGCGCGTGGCCAGCCCCTCGGCGTCCACCGGGGTGGCGGACGGCCAGCGGGCGTCGGTCGGGTCGTCGACCAGCGTGACGAACGCGGGGGCGATCGACTCGCCGCGCCGGTCGGCGAGGAACGAGCGGCCCTTGAGCACCTCGGTGCCGGAGAACGACTCGCCGATGATCGACAGGAACTGGGCGGTGACCCAGGGGTCGAACACCACGGTGAGCCGGCGGCTCGGGGCCCGGCCGGCGCCCAGCATTCGGACCGCCCGGTCGACGGCCTGGCTGGCCGCGGCCTCGAGGTCGAGGTCTCCCGGGCCGCGTCCCACGCTGAAGCCGAAGCCCGTGGTCACCTCGTCGTCGTCGCCGGCCAGGCTGTAGGCGACCAGCGAGCAACCCGTCTCTCGCAGGACCGATCGCACGCCGAGCGTCGACGCGATCACCGACGTCTCGATGCTGTCGGCGTACTCGGCCGTCTCGATGCCGAGGATGCGGGGGTCGCCGTCGAGCACCCGCCGCTCGAGCTCCAGCGCGAGCTCGATCTTCCGCTCGGGCGACAGGTCGACGAGGGCCTCGTCGAACAGCGCGAGCGCGGCAGGCGCAACGCCGTCGGGCGCCACGAGGCCGGAGAACTCGTCGGGCGTCGAGAACGTGGCGTTGTCGCGCGCCTCACCCACGGTGTCGGCCAGCACGTCGCCGTCGAGGGTGCCGGCGTAGGCGAACCCCTGACGACCGTCCTTCACGACCCGCACGCCGAAGCCCCGCGACTCCGCCGAGGTGAACATCTCGATCTCGCCGTCGTAGGCGCGGACCTCGGTGTCGCGGGAGTGCGCCACGACGACTTCCAGCTCCTCGCCGGGGCCGGCCATCGACAGGACGCGATCGGCAACGGCCATCAACTCGTCGGGATCCATGGGGAGGCAGCCTGCCACAGTGGACTCAGAGGCGGATGACACGACCGGTCCGTCGGAGCCACATCGCCACGGCCACGACGACGGCGAGGACCACACCCGACACGACGAGTGACGACCTCGACGAGGACAGGCCGAGGTCGGTGAGCCACGCGGTGGTCGACTGACGCCAGGCCGACGTCCACGCCAGCGAGATCAACGTCGCGAGCACGTAGAGCGGCAGGGCGTTCGTGCCGAGGGCCAGCAGCGGGGTGAGCACACGGCGGACGCGGGTGGCGGCGATCGCCTCCCCCACGGCCAGCACGAGGAACGACACGCTCGCTCCGGCGAAGAGGTAGCTGGGCGACCACACCCGCTTCACGACGGGCACGCCCACGGCGCGGAGCACGAGACAGGCGGCCAGCGCGCCCACCGCCGTCGCACCGAACACCACGACCCGGCGACGGTGCGACGACGACCTGACCGTCGCGACCACCACCGACGCCAGCGCGGCGAGCGCACCGGCGCTCAGCATGCCGAGCACGCCGAGATCGGAGCGGCCGCCGAAGAGGGGCGCGTCGATGTGGGCATCCAGCCCGTCGATGCCCCAGCCCGTCGCCCCGGGCAGCCACGGCAGCAGGTGCAGCACGGCGACGACACCCATCAACGACAGGGCCGCCACGGTGCGACGGGACGGTGTCAGCCGCGACAGCAGCGCTGCGACCAACCACGCCATCGCGATGAACTGCAGCGTGCCCGTCTTGAACCCGATCGAGTGGTACTTCAGCCAGACGAGGAGCAGCCCCACCACGAAGATGCGCGCGGCACGCACGAGCGTCGGACCCAACGTCGCCGATCGGGAGCTCAGCGCCACCGCACCGCCCGCGGCGATGACGAACCCGGGGAAGACGGTCTCGGCGACGCGGAAGCCTGCCCAGTCGGCGTGCACCAGCTGAGCCGGGTGGAGGCCGCGGTCGCCCGGGACGTTGACCAGCACCATCACCGCGACGGACAGCCCGCGCAGGAGGTCGAGGGACGTGAGACGGGGTGGCCGAGCGACCACGGTCGCGTCCTCCGCCACGGGCGGCGCCTCGATCGTCGAGGCCGTCATGATCGGCTCGTTCCTCGCGGCACGCGGCGAACGTACCAGCGCGCCGCCGAACGCCGTCGTCACGCCTGTACCGTGACCGTCCGATGGATCGTCGATGGTTTCTTCGGGCAGCCGGCGGCACCGGCGTGGTGGGCGCGGCAGGCGCTGCCGGATGGGCGCTGCACGAGCCTCCGCCGCTCCCCGACGAGGCGAAGCGCGACGAGCGCAACGACGCCTCCGGCCTACCCACCGGTGGTGCCGGGGCGTTCGGGATCCACCGCGTGATCTACTCCGTCCCCGTCGCCGAGCCGTTCGTCGCGCTCACCTTCGACGACGGCCCGGACCCCCAGTTCACGCCCCGGGTCCTCGAGATCCTCGCCGGGTACGACATCAAGGCGACCTTCAACGTCATGGGGTACAACGCGATGCACCACGACGACATCCTCAAGGGTCTCGTCGCCGCGGGGCACGAGGTGGGCAACCACACCTGGACCCACCTCGACCTGTCGAAGGTGGACGCCACCGAGACCGCGTACGAGATCCGCCGTGGCCGCGAGGTGATCGAGGACCTGACCAAGCTCAAGATTCGCTTCTTCCGCCCGCCCCGCGGCGAGATGTCGGGAGCGGCGGTGCGCCTGGTGG
This sequence comes from Acidimicrobiales bacterium, assembly GCA_046331245.1. GTDB lineage: Bacteria > Actinomycetota > Acidimicrobiia > Acidimicrobiales > Microtrichaceae > SSF14. The sequence continues at coordinate 202,150 of JAXLRH010000007.1, forward strand.
CCGAGGAGGGCAACGACATCCTCATGTGGTCGATCACCGGGTCGGTGCCCGGGCGCGAGGCCCCGGCGGAGGTCAACTCCTTCGTGCTCGACCACCTCGAGCCCGGCGCCATCATCGACTTCCACGACGGCATCGGCCGGGGCACGTTCGCGCCCAACGCTCCCTGGGCTCGCGATCTCGTCGAACGGCGCACGGCGGAGGTGGAGGGGCTGCCGAAGCTCATCGAGACCGCCATGGCGAAGGGCTACCGCTTCATGCGCGTGAGCGACCTCCTCGACCACGAGGTTCCGGGGAAGACGCCGTCGAAGACGAGCGACGAGTCCGAGGACGCCGACGAGGGCACCCCCGACATCACGAATCCCCCCGACGCCACCGATCCCAAGGGGAACTCGTAGGGAGTAGAACTGCTTCATGACCGACGCAGCCATCCCGGCCTCTCCCCCGACCGGCGGCTGGGGTGCCGCCCCGTCCGCACCCGCCGACCCTCGACGCTGGATCGCACTGGTCATCCTGTCGACGTCGCTCGGCATCATCGTGTTGGACAACACGATCCTCAACGTCGCGGTGCCGACGATCATCCGCGAGTTCCACAGCGAGGTGTCGTCGCTCCAGTGGGTGATCTCGGGCTACTCGCTGGTGTTCGCCTCGCTGCTCATCAGCTTCGGCCGGCTCGGCGACATCGTCGGCCGCCGCAAGATGTTCTTCGCCGGGGCCACGCTGTTCGCCGTCGGGTCGCTCATCGCCTCGCTGTCGCACTCGGTGGTGCAGCTCTTCATCGGCGAGTCGATCATCGAGGGCATCGGCGCCGCCATGATGCTCCCCGCCACGCTGTCCATCATCTCCGCCACCTTCCAGGGGCGTGAGCGGGGCGTCGCCTTCGCCGTGTGGGGGTCGGTCGCCGGTGGCGCCGGGGCGCTCGGCCCGTGGGTGGGCGGCATCCTCACCACCGACTACTCGTGGCGGTGGGCCTTCCGCGTCAACGTGGTCATCGCCCCGCTCGCGATCCTCGCCGGCATCTTCTACCTCTCGGAGTCGAAGGACGAGCGGGCCAAGGGCCTCGACCCCGCCGGCGTCGCCGCCGTCACCGTCGGGCTGCTGGGCCTCGTCTTCGGCATCATCGAGGCGTCGCGCTACGGCTGGTGGAAGCCCGTCGGCGACCAGCTGCTCGGCAGCTGGAAGTGGCACCGGACTCGATCCTCGATCGTGCCCGTGTCGCTCGCGATCGCGGCCGTCGCCCTCACGATCTTCGTCCGCCTCGAACAGCGCCGCCGCGCCGCCGCCGCCCGTCGTGCTCGACTTCCTCCGACCTCGTGCACCCCGGCTTCCGCTACGGCCTCATCAACACCGCCGTGCTCGCCAAGGCGAGTTCGGCGCCTTCTTCGTGCTTCCTGTTCTTCCTGCAGGCCGGCTCCACCTCACCGCCATCCGCAGCGGCACCTGGCCGCTGCCCGCCGGCATCATGGCGTTCATCGGCGGTGGCATCGGCGCCAGTTGAGCAAGCGGTTCGGGCCGAAGTACGTCATCACCGGTGGCCTGGCGGCTCGAAGCCCTTGGCATCTGGCTGTACGTGGTGATGTTCTCGCCCACGGCGACGTTCCTGGTCGCTCCTGCCCGCCCTCACTCCACGGCATCGGCATCGGGTTCGCTACGAGCCAGCTCACCAACGTGGTGCTGAGCGACATCCCACCGCAGAAGGCGGGGTCCGCCAGCGGCGCGGCCGGGCATGGTCCGCCAGGTGGGCACTGCGGCCGGCATCGCGCCCATCGGCGCGATCTTCGTGTCACAGACGACGAGCCACGTGCGAGCGAGCTGACCGCCGACCCGACGATCCCGCCCCGTGCGAGCGAGCAGGTGCTCGCCGGTGTGGGCGACGGGGTCGGCGGCGGTGCCCGGCGGGCGTTGCCGACACGCCGATGGGCCGTCGCACTGACGCTGGTGTCCACCGCGACCGCCGACGCGCCCCGCCCGGCGGTCGCCCGCCGGCGGCGCGCCGACGCTGGCGCGCGCTCATCTGCTCCTGGTGCCGAACATCCCGGTGCAGCACGGGCTGCCTGCCGGCGCCGTTCCCCCGGGCGCCGGTCCTCCCGGGAGGCGGTCGACTCCGACGACCGGGTGAGACGACACCGCCCCGGTGTGACGGAGTCGGTGTGACAGCACGGCGTGACGGAATGCCCGTGAGCAGGGCCGGGCTGGACGAGGCCATGACCGCCGGACACACCGTCTCCATCTCGCCCACCACCGCACACGTCGAGGTGCGTCTCGACGGCGAGGTGCTCGCCACCACCGACCGCGCCCTGGAGCTCCACGAGACGGGGCTGCCCACGCGGTACTACCTCCCCCGCGATGACGTCCGCATGGACCTGCTCCGGTCCACTGGACTTCCACGGCCATCTGCCCGTTCAGCAGGCGAGGCGTCGTACTGGACGGCCGAGGTGAACGGCACCACGTACGACGGAGTGGTGTGGGCCTACGAGACCCCCATCGCCGGGGCCGAGGCCATCGCCGGGTACCTGTCGTTCTACCCGAACCGCACGCAGATCACCGTCGACGGCGAGCCCGTCGTCGTCGCCAGGACGCCGTTCGCCTGCGGGCGCTACGACCGGCCGCGCTCGTCGAGGTCGTCGACCAGGTGCGCCCAGCACGCCGCCTCACCGCCGAGGTCCGAGCGCGACACCGAAGCGCCTGCGCCGGCGGTCTCGAGGCAGCGCAGGCGACAGCCGCCCGCCGCGCGGGTCCTTCGTGATCAGCTCGTCGACGACGATGCCGCCCGCCGTCTCCGCGACGCCGGTGGCGATCCCGCGAGCGGATCTCGCACACGGTGTCCGGATCGGCGAGGACGGTGGACACGAAGGCAGCGGCGTGTGAGCGTGATCTCGACGGTGCTCCTTGCCCGGCGGGTGGTCGGCTCGAACCCGCTGGAGGGCCATCTGATCGACGACCGCTCCGGCGGGATCCTCGGCCGCACCGGCGCCGAGTTGGCGACCCCGCCCCGACGCAGTGACCGACCTCGAAGGGGGTGTCCCCGGTTCGGACGATCTCCGCGAGCCAGGAGAGAGCTGTTCGTACGGTCCGGGCACGCCCCACTTGGCTCTCGGCGTGCGGATGCAGCCGGTAGTCAGGCCAGGCCGGCCCTGCCCGGAGGCGGGAGCGACGGACTCGGTGACGAGCTCGGCGGCGACGAGCCGCGCGAGGTGCTGTCGGATCGCGTTGTGGTTCAGGCCCAGGTGCTCGGTGAGCTCCGCGACGCCGACGGGATCGGTCTCGTCGGCGACGTAGCGGAAGATGCGGTACCGCGTCGGATCACCGAGGGCCTTCGCCTGGACCTGGAGCTCCACGGCACTCATCTCGACCATCCTCGGCTGCGCACGGTCACAGTTCACCGGAGGATCGGCCCGCGAGCAACGCCGGTCGTCACGCCCTGCAGCGTCGGCCTTCTCCGCCTGTCCCGCCGACCGCCAGGATCGATCCCACCATCGCCCCGAAGCCGAGACCGCCCCAGAACCCGGTGAAGATCCCGAGGAACAACGCACCGCTGTCGTTGAGCCCGATCCACTTGCCGAGGAGCCCGACGAACACGGTGAAGAGGAGGAATCCGACCACCGACCCGGCGGCGGCCGAGCGACCGACTCCGCCCTCGAGCATCGCGTCGGGGTTGAATTCGTCCTGGGTGCGCCAGCTCGGTCAACCATCCTTTTTCTAGTCGTGACTAGAGAATATCAGGATGGTTGCGCGGGAACGACCCGCCGGGGAGGGCGTTCTAGGCGGCGGTGCCTCCGATGGTGAGGCCGTGCACTCCGGAGCGTCGGCGCACGCCGTCGCCCACGGGCACGCCCTGGCCGTCCTTGCCGCAGGTGCCCGGGGGCCCATCGCGAAGTCCGACGCGCATCATGCCGATGTTGCGCAGCACCTCGGCCCGTTGCCGATGAAGCTGCGCCTGGAGCAGCGGCCGGTGATCTCGCCGTTCTCGATGAGGTAGGCCTCCGTCATGCCGAACACGAAGTCGCCGGTGGCCGTGTTCACCTTGCCCGCCGCCGAGGTGGGCGATGTACACGCCGCTCTCGGTGTCGCCGACGATCGACTCCTTGTCGCCCTCGCCACCGAGGAGATAGGTGTTGGTCATCCGCACCATCGGGAGGTGCTGGTAGCTCTGGCGGCGGCCGTTGCCCGACGACTGGCGACCCTCCTTGCGGGCACGGAGGCCGTCCCACATGTAGTCAACGAGCACGCCGTTCTCGATGAGCACGTTGCGCTGGGCGGGACGGCCCTCGTCGTCGATCGCGAAGCATCCCCACTCGCCGCCCATCGTGCCGTCGTCGACCAGCGTCACGAGCGGCGACGCGACCTGCTCGCCGATGCGGTTCGCGAACACCGACGCGCCCTTGCCGACGAGGTCGGCCTCGAGGCCGTGGCCGCAGGCCTCGTGGAACATCACGCCACCGCCGCCCGAGCCGATGACGACGGTCATCTGGCCGCTGGGGGCGGGACGCGCCGCGAGCTTGGTGATGGCGCGGTCGGCGGCCTTGCGGGCCATCTCCTCGACGTCCACCGAGTCGAACAGCTCGAAGCCGACCGTGTGGCCGACCGACTCGCGTCCGGTCTGCATGCCGGTGTCGCCCGTGGCGACGCACGAGATGGAGAACACCGTCTTCACCTGGTCGTCGTCGGCGAGGGTGCCGTCGGTGTTGGCCACGAGGATGCGGCGGCGCGAGTCGGAGTAGCGGGCCATCACCTGCGTGATCGCGGCGCCCTGAGCGCGGGCGACGTCGTTGGCGCGGGTGAGGAGCTCCACCTTGCGGGCCTTGGGGACGTCGCCGGGGAGCATCAGCACGACGTTGGGACGGGACGCGCTGGTCCTCGAGAGGTCGATCGTGCGGGAGCCGGAGCCGCTGCCCCGGGCGGCGGCTGCGGCGATCTCCGCCGTGGCGACCAGGCTGGCCTCGGACAGGTCGGCGGTGTGCGCGAAGCCGGTGGACTCGCCGACCACCACCCGGATGCCGGCGCCGCGATCGCGACCGGAGGTGAGCTCCTCGACCTTGCCGTCGTCCAGCACGGCGCTGGAGGAGCGCTTGTCCTCGGCGAACACCTCGGCGAAGTCGGCTCCGCCCTTCGTCGCAGCGGCGAGGACCCGCTCCAGGACTGATTCGTCGATCAAGTGAACTCCGTTCTCGGAACGTGACTCGGGACGAGCCGCCTACGGCTCGCCATCTGGCCCACCGCCGCAGGAATCCTTATGGTATCGGCAGTGATGTTGGACACCGGCCTCGAAGCAACCATCGAACTCCTCATCGAGGAGGCCGACACCGCCCTGGCCATGGGCTCGGGCGACGTGCCCGTGTTGGCGACCCCCCGCATGATCGCACTCTGCGAGCAGGCGACGATGTCGGCCCTCGTGGGCCACGTCGAGGAGGGCTACACCACCGTCGGTCTCTCGGTGCAGGTCGACCACCTTCGTCCCACCGCCGTCGGCCATCGCATCTGGGCCGAGGCCCACCTCGACAAGATCGAGGGCCGCCGCCTCTGCTTCAGCGTCTCGGCCAAGGACGACCGCGGCCTCATCGGCGCCGGCCGCGTCACCCGCGTCGTGGTCGAGGTCGAGCACTTCATGGAGAAGACGAGATAGTCGACCACGGGCGGGCCATCGACCAGCCGGAGACCCGCCGCGCGGTCGCTCGAGCGCGCCGGAACGCCTGGCTCACACTCGCCGCGGGCATCGCCGTCCTCGTGGCGACCACGGTCGGGATCACCGCCGTGGAGGATCGCACCGAGCAGCTCGTACGCCATGGCGAGCAGGTCCGTGGCTCGGTCGTCGACGCCGACGGTCACGCAGGCGTGCTGATCGCACGAAGTAAGCGGATCGTCGTCGAGTTCACGTACGCCGGACGCGCCCGGCGGGCCGGGATCAACCTCGACGACTCGTCCCCGAGCTTCGTCGCCGGACAGCCGGTCACGGTGTACGTCGATCGCGCCGACCCGAACCACCTCACGATCGACGGCACCGACAACCAGTCCCCGTGGACGCTGGCGCCGATGATCGTCGGGATCGTCGCCGGCTTCCTCGTGCCGGGTGTCGGCGTGGCGCTCCTCCGCCGATCGCGACGGTGGCGACGAGCGCTGTCGTCCGGCCCGTGGCGCGCTGAGACCATCCGAACGCGCGTCGTTCCCCTCGGACGAACGGTGCAGGTGATCGCCCGCATGCCGACGCCCGACGGCGGTGAGGCCGACTACGCGCAGGTGAGCGTCTGGCGTTGGCAGGCCGCTCCGTTCCGCGACGACACACCCAAGCTGTGGTGGACCTGCCGCAGCGACGACCGCATCACGATGGTGGCCGCACCCGGCGGAGCGAACGTCTCGGAGTTCCGTCGGCCGCGCCGCGAGAGGACGCGCCGGCAGATCACCGAGCGCTTCGACGGCTGAACCAACGGTCAAGCCCCGCTGACGCCGCGCCGATACCTGGTGCGTGGCTCGCACCTCGACCTCTCCCCCGTCGCTCACCGGCACGACGCTGATCTGCCTCGGTGCCTCCTGCACCGTGCTCGGCGGGCTGGGCGTCGGCTTCCGTGCCGCCGGCCTCGGCTACCTCGGCCAGAGCCTCGCGTCGCTGGCCGTGGGCGTCGTGATGCTGTTCGTCGGGCTCCACATCGCGGCCAACGTGCGTCGGAGCCTTCTCACCGAGCTCCGCTTCACCCCGATCCGCGCCACGTACGCCCCGGAGCAGCCCGCCGGGCGCGTCCGTGTGCACGCGTGGACGACGGCGCCGCTCGAGCTCGGCCCCGCCCGCGCCGCCTGACGCGGCGTCGACAATTCGGGCCCTTGTGCCCGGGCCGGCGGACGCGGATTCCGCAAGAATGACGGCGTGTCCATCCTGTCCGCACGCGGGGTCCGCAAGATCTACCGAACCGGCGCCGTCGAGGTGGAGGCCCTGCGGGGCATCGACCTCGATCTCGGAGCCGGCGAGATGGTCACCGTGATGGGGCCGTCGGGCAACGGCAAGACCACGCTGCTCAACTGCCTGTCGGGTCTCGACGAGATCGACGCCGGCACGGTGGTCATCGACGGCGAGGACATCTCGGCGATGAGCGACGCCCGCCGCACCGATCACCGCGCCGGCCGCATGGGGTTCATCTTCCAGAGCTTCAACCTCATCGGCGTGCTGTCGGCGGCGGAGAACGTCGAGCTGCCGCTCCTGCTCAGCGGGTGCAAGCCCAAGCAGGCCCGGACGCGGGCGCACGAGATGCTGGCCAAGGTGGGCCTCGACGGCCGCGACCAGCACCGGCCGGCGGAGCTCTCCGGCGGTGAGCAGCAGCGCGTGGCGATCGCCCGTGCCCTGGTCAGCGAGCCGGCGATCATCTGGGCGGACGAGCCCACCGGCAACCTCGACAGCACGACGGCGGGCGCCGTGCTCGACCTCCTGCTGGAGGTGCACAGCTCGGGCCAGACGCTCGTGATCATCACCCACGACGCCGACATCGGCGCCTCGGGGGAACGTCTCATCGAGGTGCGCAACGGCCAGATCACGCACGACGGCTCGCCCGACCATGCCCACAGCGTCCACCACCGCTAGCCCCGGGCCCGTCGCATGAATCCCGTCTGGATCGTCGTCGCCGTCGCGGTCGTCGGGCTGGCGATCACCGTCGCCGATCTCGCGTTCTCGCCGACGTTCCGTCGACTCGCCGTCCGCAGCATCTCCCGCCGTCGCGGGGAGGCGGCGCTCATCGTGGTCGGCGCGATGTTCGGCACCGCGATCATCGGGGCGGCGCTGATCGTCGGCGACTCGTTCGACGGCTCGATCCGAGACGTGGCGCGCACCGAGCTCGGCCCGGTCGACATCGTGGCCAGCATCCGGCCCGGCACCGACGTCAAGGCGCGGACCCTGCGGCTCGAGGATCGCCTCGCCCACGCCGGCATCGCCCATGTCGACGGCATCCTGCCGATGGTCGAGGCGGCGGCCGTGCTCGACAACGGCCAACGCGGGTCCGGACAGCGCATCGACCCAACCGCGTGCATCGCCGAGCTCGAGTTCACGCAGGCCCGCCGGTTCGGGCCCGACGACGCCATCGGCGGACTCGCCGACGCCGGCTCCACGCCCGCCGACGACGAGATCGTCGTGAGCCGCGACACGGCCGACAACCTCGGCGTGTCCCGGGGCGACCCCCTCACGGTGCACCTGTACGGCGCGACGAGGAAGTTCCGCGTGCGCAGCGTGCTGCCGACGGTGGGCCTCGTGGGCTACTGCGGCGCTCTGGTGGCGCCGGGCACGGCGGAGACGCTCTGGAACGAGCGAGCCGGCGCGTCGGCAGCGTCCGACACGGCGCAGGCGTCGTCGGGCCCCACCGGCGATCTCCTGATCTCCCTCGACGGCGCCGTGTTCGACACCACCCGCTACTCGTCCGCCGCCGTCGCCGACGTGCGCGCCGCGCTGAAGGCCGCCGGCACGACCGACGCCGAGGTGGCGCCCGTGAAGGCCAGGCGGCTCGACAACGCGAAGCGGAGCGGCTCGCAGCTGCGCACCATCTTCAGCGGCATCGGCGGCTTCAGCGTGGTGTCGGGCGTGCTGCTGCTCGTGAACCTCGTCATCATGCTGGCCGAGGAGCGCAAGGTGGAGTTCGGCCTGCTCCGCGCCGTCGGCTTCAAGCGGGCCAAGCTGCTCCGCAGCTTCAGCCTCGAGGGCTCGCTCTACTCCCTCGCGGCCGCGCTGCTCGGCGCAGTGCTGAGCGTCGGGGTGGGCGCGCTCGTCATCGCCGGTACCCAGAGCATCTACGCGGAGCGCAACTCCGGCTTCCGCATCAGCCTGTTCGTGAACGCCAAGACCATGCTGCTGGCCGCCGGCCTCGGCTACGCGATCTCGATCGTGACCGTGTGGCTGGCGAGCGCCCGCGTCGCCCGGCTCAACATCATCTCGGCCATCCGCGATCTTCCCGATCCCCGTCGCTCGAAGCGGCACCCGGGGCGCATCGCCCTCTCGGTGATGGGCGTGGTCGGCGGCAGCATCATGTCGGTCGCCGGCGCGAGCACGGGGGCCCAGCTGCCGCTCCTCGCCGGCGTGCCCCTCGCGTCGTTCTCGATCATCGCCACCGTGTCGCAGGTGCAGCGGTCGCACGGCCACATCATCCGGGTCGCGTCGTTCGTCGGCCCGGTCGTCGCGATCGTGTGGACGCTCGGCGTGTTCAGCCTGTTCTCGAAGGAGATGCAGCACGCGGGCATCGCCGTGTTCCTCGTGATGGGCCTGCTGCTGGTCGCGGCGGCCGTGATCATCGCCGTCGCGTTCGCCCCGGTGTGGGGCCGGCTCGCCGCCGCCCGGGGCGGGACCTTCGCGCTGTCGTGCCGGCTCGGGTTCGCTTACCCGCTGGCGCGCAGCGTACGCACCGGCCTCATCCTGGCGATGTTCTCGCTCGTGATCTTCACGATGGTGTTCATGGCGAGCCTGGCGGCGACCATCGACGGTCAGGCGTCGAGCGCGGCTGACGACCTCAACGCGGGGTACGACGTGCTGGTCGACTCGAACGTGTCGAACCCGCTGTCGGCCACCGAGCTGGCGGCGCGCCCCGACATCGAGTCGGCGATCACGTTCCTGCGGGCCGCCCCGCAGTTCTCCAACCGCTACCAGGCGACGGCGACCCGCTGGACGATCTCGGGCTACGACGAGGGCATGCTGCGCTACCGGGTGCCGGTGCTGACGAAGCGGCTCGCCGGCTTCGCAAGCGACCGGACCGTCTACGCCAAGATGCTCGAGGACCCCCGCTACATCGTCGTCGACGACCAGTTCCTGCTGCGCGGCGGCGGCCCGAAGACCGACGGTCCCGAGCCCGGCGACAAGGTGCGCATCACCAACGGCGCCGGCGACAAGCGCACCGTCATCGTGGCCGGCGTGCTCAAGAGCGACTCCATCTTCCAGGGCGCCCTGTGGCCGAGGTCGGCGGTGTCGGCGTTCCTCCCCAACGCGACGGCGGAGAACCGCGCCTTCCTGCGCGTGAAGAACCCGACGCCGGCGAGGGTGGCCGCCGCCGCCCGCTCACTCGCCGCCGACACCGTCACCCAGGGCACCGACGTGCAGACGTTCGACGCCGTCGTCGCCGACGAGCTCGGGCGCACCACCTCCTTCATGAGACTGCTCGAGGGCTACCTTGGGTTCGGCCTGCTCATCGGCATCGCCGGCCTCGGCGTAGTGATGGTGCGCGCCGCCCGCGAGCGGCGCCACGAGATCGGCACGCTTCGCGCCATGGGCCTCCAGGGTCGCGTCGTGTCGCAGGCCTTCCTCATCGAGGCGCTGTTCATCGCCGTCGGCGGCGTGATGATCGGCACGAGCCTCGCCCTCATCACCGCCTACCAGGTGGTGGTGAACTCGTCCGCGTTCTCGCTGTCGTCGGACTCGTTCACCGTGGCGTGGATTCCGCTGATCCTGATCGCCGTCGTGCCGACCGCGTTCGCGCTGCTCGCCGCCGGTCAGCCCGCCCGGGCGGTGGGTCGCATCCGTCCCGCCGTCGCGCTCCGCATCGCCGACTGAGCGGGCTCCCGTCGACCGCTCAGGCGACGGCGCTGGCGGCCGCGGGGCCGAGGAAGTCGTGGAGCGAGGTGCGCCACGACTCGGTGTTCTCGAACTGCGGGCAGTGCCCGGCGTCGGGGTGCACCACGATCGAGGCGCCCTCGATGACGGCGGCCATGCGATGCGATGCGTCCACGAACGCGGCGTCGAGCTCCCCCACCTGGACGAGTGTGGGCGACGACACCGAGGCCAGCTCGTCGAGCCGGTCGGGCGTGTCGGCGATGACCTGCAGCATCGCGGCGTACATGACCGGCGACGCACGCAGCATCTTGTTCTCGGCGAACTCGCGGTAGCCGGGCCGCTCGGCGCAGATGCGCTCGTAGGCCGGGTTCGCCAGCGGGTCGGCGCCCATCTGCAGGATCTCCTGGATCACCTTCAGGCCCTGGGTGCGTGCGAGCTCGACGCCGATGGCGATGAGGTCGTGGTCGAGGTCGCCGAGGACGCCGTGATGGGTGTCCATCAGCACCAGGCGCCCGATGCGCTCGGGCCGGTCGAGCACCATCCGCTGGGCGATCATGCCGCCCATCGAGTGACCGAGGAGGTCGAAGCGCGACCACCCCAGCGCGTCGGCGAGGCCGAACATGTCGTCCGCGAAGTGCTCGAGGGAGTACTCCGACTCGTCGAGCGGGAAGTCGCTGTCGCCGTGGCCCCGGAGGTCCGGAGCGACGACGTGGTAGCCGAGGTCCGCGAGCGGATCGAGCTCGTCGGCGAAGTCCTCCTTGCACCCGGTGAACCCGTGCACGAGGAGGAGCGGTGCACCGCCGGCGCCGGCCACCAGGGCCTCCAGGCGCACTCCGGCCACCTCGAACGACTGCTGTTCCATGGCGCAACGGTAGCGGTTGGACCCGAGCTGCGATACTGGCGCCATCGACGCCGCACCGCTCCCCCCACGGAACGATGCCACCCCGAACGCCCCGGCCCGCCGGCGCCACCCGGTGGCGACACTGGCGATCCGCCTCGGCCTCAGCGCGGTGATGCTCGCCGTCCTCGTCTGGCGACTCCCCGACGTGAAGTGGTCCGACCTCGGCCCGCGCTGGAACTCCACCTCGCCCCTCTGGCTGGTGGGCGCCGCCGCCACGATGCTCCTCGCGTTCGCCCTCTCCGCGCTGCGCTGGCAGCGGGTGCTCTCGGCGATCCGTCCGACCCCGCCGTTCCGCCGGATGTTCAGCCACTTCCTCGCCGGGCAGTTCGTGTCGAACGTCCTGCCGACGGCGTTCGGCGGCGACGTCGTGCGGGTGGCCCGGCTGGGGCGTGACCTGTCGGACACGCCCACGGCCTTCGCCTCGGTCACCATCGAGCGCCTCACCGGCTGGCTCGTCCTCCCCCTCATCAGCCTCACCGCCCTGCTCGCGCAATCGCGCCTGCGCGGCCTCGGGTCGGCGACGTCGCTCGCCCTGTCGATCGCCGCCGGAACGCTCGTCGCACTCATCGGGCTCCTGCTCGTCGCCTCCAACCGCCGGTTCGCCACCTCGGTCGACCAGGCCACGGGCTGGCGGCGCTTCCTGGTCGCGATCCACGTCGGCGTCGACGCGCTCCGCCGCGATCCGGCCGCGAGCGCCGAGGTCGTCGCCGTCGGTGCTGCGTTCCAGCTGCTGCAGTGCGTGGCCGTATGGATGGCCGCCGAGGCGATCGGGGTCACCGCCGTCACCCTCGGCGTGTCCCTGGCGTTCTTCCCGGCCGCCGCCATCGCTCAGAACCTGCCGGTCGGGCTGGGCGGCCTGGGGGTGCGCGAGGGCGTCTTCGTCGTGTTCTTCGGCGCCGTCGGGGCGCCACGAGCGCTGTCGATCACCCTCGGTCTGGTGGTCTACGGCCTCACGATCGTGACCAGCGCGTTCGGTGCCCCGTCGTTCGTCCTCGGGGGACGGCATGCTCACGCGGCGCCGCCGGCACCTTCGCAGAATCCTCACACCAGCGATGTCACGCGCCCCCCGCACGAGTCGTAGATTGAGAGCCTGACTCGAAGGCGGAGGTGCCTTTCGGATGCTTCTGGACAACATCGACGGCCCGGCCGACCTGCGCCGACTCGACTATCCAGCCCTCGACCAACTCGCTCTGGAGATCCGCTCCGTCGTCGTCGACACCGTCAACCGGGTGGGTGGCCACCTCGGATCGAACCTCGGCGCGGTCGAGCTCACGCTCGCGCTGCACCGCGTGTTCGACTCCCCCAACGACATCATCCTGTGGGACACCGGGCACCAGGCCTACGTGCACAAGCTCGTCACCGGCCGGCGCGACAGCTTCTCCACGATCCGCCAGCCCGGCGGCATCTCCGGCTACCCCAACCGCGCCGAGTCGCCCCACGACTGGATCGAGAACTCGCACGCCTCCACGGTGCTGTCGTACGCCCACGGCATGGCCACGGCCCAGCACCTGCAGGGTGATCCGAAGCGGCGCATCATCGCCGTGATCGGCGACGGCTCGATGACCGGCGGCATGGCCTACGAGGGGCTCAACAACCTCGGTCACTCCGGCCGCAACGTGATCATCGTGCTCAACGACAACGGGCGCAGCTACGCACCCACCGTCTCCCGCCTCGGCGAGAGCCTGTCGCGTCTGCGCTCCAACCCGATCTACCGTCGCCAGCAGGCGCGCCTCGAGCGGGTACTGGGCGACCTGCCGATGGTCGGCGGCTACCTCGAACGAGGGGTCGACGGCGCGAAGGCGGCCGTCCGCGAGATCCTCGAGCCGCCGGCGTTCTTCGAGAACCTGGGTGTCCGCTACGTCGGCCCGTTCGACGGCCATGACATCGCCGGGCTCGAGAAGGCGTTCGCCAACGCCGCCGCCATGGACGGGCCCGTCGTGGTGCACGTCCTCACGCAAAAGGGCCGTGGCTACGCGCCGGCCGAGAACGACCCGGTGAAGGCGATGCACGACACGTCGGAGCTGAAGGACGGGTCGTACACGGCCGCCTTCAGCGAGGCGATGCTCGTCGAGGGCAAGCGCCACCCCGAGATGGTCGCCATCACCGCGGCCATGCCCGACTCCACCGGCCTCCTCCCCTTCGGCGAGAAGTTCCCCGGCCGCCTCATCGACGTCGGCATCGCCGAGCAACACGCCGTCACGTCGGCCGCCGGCATGGCCATGGGTGGGCTCCGTCCGGTGTTCGCCGTGTACTCGACGTTCCTCACGCGGGCGATCGACCAGGTGAACCTCGACGTCGGCCTCCACGGCCAGCCGGTGATCTTCGCCCTCGACCGCGCCGGCATCACCGGCGACGACGGCGCCTCGCACCACGGCGTGCTCGACATGGTGCTGCTCACCAAGGTGCCCGGCATGACGGTGTTCGCCCCGTCCAGCTACGGAGAGATCGCACAGATGCTGCGCGACGCGCTCGAGCTGTGCACCGGCCCGTCGGCCATTCGCTTCCCCAAGACGATGCCGCCGCCGAGCGAGCCCGGCGACACGGGCTCCGGCCTCGTCGGCCGCAAGGTGCGCGACGGCGACGAGATCTGCATCATCGGCGTGGGCAAGATGCTCGGCGTCGCCCGCGAGGCGGCCGCCCGGCTCGAGGAGGCCGGCACGTCGGTCACGGTCTGGGACCCGCGTGTCGTGAAGCCGCTCGATGCCGACATGCTGGCCGACGCAGCGCGCCACCGCCTCGTCGTCACCATCGAGGACGGCCTGCGCGACGGTGGCGTCGGTTCTGCCATCGCCGATGCCCTCCGCGACCTGGCGCCGGTGCAGGGGCCGTCGGTGCGGGTGCTCGGCGTGCCGTCCGCGTACCTCCACCACGACAAGCCGGACGCCCTGCTCGCCCGCCTCGGCCTCAACGCCGACGGCATCGTGAGCGAGGTCTCGGCCTGGCAGCGAGCGCTGGCATAGGCCAACCTGCCGGACGCCGACGCGACGGCATGCAAGGAAGACGTGCCGTAGAGCGTCTTCATCACATGGACTTGAGTGCGGCGAGGGCCGATCTCGCGCAACCCGACGCCGGAACCAGCCCGTTCTCCGACGCGCGGGCCCTTCCCGGGCTCCGGACGTTCGAGCAGGTGTACGACGACGAGTTCCCCTCGCTCGTCCGGATGGCGACGGCGATCACCGGGTCGGTCCCGGTCGCCGAGGACGTGGTGCAGGACGCCTTCGCCAACCTGTACCTGCGGTTCGCACGCGTCGAGCAGCCGACCGCCTACCTGCGACGCAGCGTCGTCAACGGGTGCACCAGCCGGTTCCGCCGGCACTCCCGCGAAGACCTCGGGGCACGCCCGGACGATCGGACCGACACGACCCAGGAGTCGGCGTCGACCGATCGGATCGACCTCGCCGCCCGCCTCGCCACGCTCACTCCCCGCCAGCGAGCGGTCGTCGTCCTACGGATCCAGCACGGCCTGCCGGAGTCCGAGGTCGCCGACCTGCTCGGGTGCCGACCGGGCACCGTCGGATCGCTGCTCCACCGAGCGCTCACCGCCCTTCGAATCGAGATGGAGGAACTCCCGTGAACAACCTCAGCGACCTTCGAGCCGTGCTCGACGACCGTGCCGGCAACGCCGACGCGGTCCGACCGGACCTCGGCGCCGTCCGCACCAGGGCGCGTCACAAGCGCCGCTCGCGACAGACCGTGCTGGCCACGGCCACCGCAACGGCCGTGGGCCTCGGCGGCTGGGCGGTGCACTCGGCCGGCAGCGGCGAACGCCGTGTGACCACCACCGACCAGCGCGCGTCGGCACCACCGGCGACCGCCGTCCTCGTGCAGGCACCGCTGACCGAGGTCCGCGCGCTACCGGACGGGGCGACGCTCACGGCGAGGGTCACGGCGCCACTCCCCACCTACGGGCCGTACGGCTCGGACCATCTCTGGTACCCCCCGGCGATGTGTCCGGTGGATGCCCGTGTGAACCTCAAGGAACCGACGGATCCTCCTGCCTCGGAGGGTGGCTCGACGGGCCTGCAGCTTCCGATCACCTCGGCGAACGACGAGCGCACCGCCTACTGGTACTGGTCGTCCGCCGGGAGTCCGTCGGACCGAGGCGACGTCACGGCGATGGTGCTCGTCCCGGGCACCGCCGCCGGCGAGCGGTACCGCCTGATGTCCGACGGAACGGCGCTGGACGAGACCACGGCCGACGGCTCCCTCACCCTGCTCGCGGGACGACTCGGAACGGTCGGCCTCCCGTCGCTGCCGTCGCTCGAGATGGACCTCCAGCGCATCGACGCCGACGGCCGCGTGCTGGAGACGCTTCACCCCCAGCTCCTCCAGGCGGATGCCGTTTCGGAGTGCGAGGCCGTCAACCAGCCCGTCGAGCTCGGACCGTCCTCGCCACCCGCCGACGTCACGACTGCCGAGGCCGCAGTGCGGGCAGCGACGACCACGCTCGCGTCGTCCTCGGTCGCGCTCGGCGCCAACCAGTCGATCACCCCACTCGAGGTGCACTGGACCAGCCCGACCTCGGCGTGGGTGAAGTACCGGGTCGTGTACTTCGCCGCGACCGCGGAGAACGGCGGTCAGGATCTCGGGCCGCTCATGTGGGCGGAGATCACCTCCGACGGGGCGTCGTGGTCACCGACGGCCGAGGCGCGCTGCAACTACGCCCGCTCCCGGGGCACCGGCGACACGTGTCCCGAGCTGCCGCAAACCCAGGCGGCCGGCTGAGCAACGAGCCGACCCGGGCGATGCTGCGCGGTCAGCTGTAGAAGGGGTTCTCGCCGGCCGAGTGGTCGGTGGCGTCGATCACCTGGTCGACCTCGGGGATCGACTCCTTGATCTGCCGTTGGATGCCCTCGGTGAGGGTGAGCGCGCTGACCGAGCAGCCCTGGCAGCCGCCGCCCATCGTGACGTAGACGTTGTTGCCCTCGTCGACGCCGACCAGCGTGGCGAACCCGCCGTGGGCCGCGAGGCCGGGGTTGATCGCCTGCTCCAGCAGCTGCTGCACCTGATCGGCGATCGAGCTGTCGCGATCGAGCACGACGCCGGCCATGGGGTCGGGGCGGTTCGGGTTGCGGATGACGAGGCCGCCCTGGCCCGCCGAGCGGGGCAGGTCGAGCACCGAGCCGCGCAGCCGCTCCACCGTCTCGGCCGGCACGATGACCGTGACGCCGCCGGCCTCGACGAGCTGGTCGTCCTCGGCAGCGTTCGAGAGCTCGTCGAAGCTCAGGTCGTAAGTGTACTCGGCACCGCTGGACCCGGTGATCTCGATGCGCAGACCCAGCTCGTCGGGGTTGTCCTCACCCGCACGGATGCCGAGCACCGTCTCGAGCGCCGCCTCCGAGATCTCGATGACCGCGAGGTCCTCGCCGGCGAAGGGGCTGGCGAACGGACTGGTTTTCGCGCCGGACTCGGTGCTGGTGTCGGTGGACACAGGAATTCTCCTCGATGAGGGGCCACGAAGAAGGGCCGGAGTTCAGGGTAGCAAGGCGCTCCCGACCACGGGAAACAGCCCCGGACCGCTCGATATTTCGCGGCCCTCGCCGGGCAGTCGGCCGTGCGGCCCGTGGTGCCGTCAGCTGTGGGCGAGCGCTGCGGTGCGGCCGTCGAGCCAGGCGTCGAGCGCCGACACCGAGATGGGGTTCATGAACTCGAGGTGCGTCAGCAGCGGCTTCAGGAAGTTGCCGTAGAGCTCCCCGGTGGGGACCTGCCCGAACCCACGTCCGTCCGCCGGCATCGACGGCACGCCACCGGCCGACAGCCACGACGGGATCGCGCCGACCTTCGGCCCGACCATCGGCACGCCGAGCAGCGAGATCATCCGCTCGGTGCTGGTGTTGGGCACGATGCCGTCGTCGACCGCGTAGGACAGGTAGATCGGCGTCCTCCGGTCGCGGATGCGGTCGAGGTAGTGCGTGTTGTCGGAGCGGTCGAGCAGGTTCTGCGCGAAGAACGTGAGCACGTGCGTCTCGCCGTACGGGGCACCCACCGGCACGATGCCCTTGAACAGCTCCCACACGAGCGAGTGGAACAGCGTGTCCATGATGCCCGAGCCCGGCACCTGGAGGAACGCCCCCTCCACCTCGGGGGCCAGGGCGAGGAACGTCGCCCCGAGCACGCCGCCGAGCGACGTCCCCTCGTAGAGCACGTGGCTCACGTCGAGGTCGGGCACGCCGTCGCCACCGGTCGGGGCGAGCCAGTTGCGCGGCAGCACATCGAGCGAACCCAGGTGCTGCTTGATCGCGAGGAGCAGCGAGAGCTGGTCGAGCTCGCCCTGCAGGAGCAGCGACTCGACCCGGCCCAGCAGCACCGGATAGGCGAGGTCGAGGATGTGACCGCCCTCGTTGATGCGCGACCCGTGGTTGGGCACGTCGATGCCGATGGTCGCGTAGCCCTTCGCAGCGTTCTGGCCGGCGACCACGAGCATCGTCTCCTTGAAGACGGTGATGCCGTGGCCGTACATCACGACGGGGGCGCCGCCGCTGCCCGCGGGACGATCCGGGAGGACGGCCATGAAGTCGACCCACTCCGGATGGCCGGTGGCCGTGCCGTCGCGCGAGATGACGCCCTGGGCGTCGCGGAAGTCGGTGATGCGGATCTGACCCGACACGACGGCCGCACCGCCGATGAGCGACGGCTGCGACACGATGTTGCGCACGGGGTGGTCGTCGGCACGCACGAGGCCGGCCATCCGGTCGACGTCACCGACGATCGACTGCTTGGACCGGATGACGAACGTCGTGGTGGACGTAAAGTCGCGCACGTGTGCCGTCGCGACGAAGCGGTGGCCGTACTCGAACCGCGTGCGGGGCCAGGCCAGCAGGATGTTCTTGACGCCGTTCTCGTCGGGGCCCTGCGTGGACATCTCCGCACGGATCGGCACGAGCTCGCCGTTGGTGACGTCGCGCACCTGCACCAGGTCGCCGCCGTCGGCGGGCACCGACACGTCGGCGAGCGCCTCGGGCACCTGGAACACCACGGGCGTCAGCGGTGAGAAGCCGTCCGCCCCGATGAGCGCCTCGTGCGCCTCGTCACGCGGGCCGAGCTGGTCGAGCACCTCGCGGTCGACCGCGTTGGGCGGCATCTCGACGTGGTACCCCGTCGCGGTGTTGGCATCGGGGATCAGCCAGCGATCCGAGGGGAACGGCAGGATGCACGACCGCGACGGCGCGCCGCACGGCGCGTCCGGCGCATCACCGGAGCGTTGCACGCCGCCGGCGAAGAGCGGGCCGGGCCCGGTACACGCGGCGAGCGCCGCCGTGGCGACGGCGATGGACGCGGCCATGCGCACACGCGCGCCCCGCACCCGTACTCCCCTGGTTTCCCCCATAGGTTGCGCATCATACGCAGCCGGACGGGGGCGACGAAAGGGTCAGGCCACGCCGGGCGGAGGGGGCGGTGGCGGCGCCATCGACCCCGGAGGCGGTGGCGGTGGCGGCGGGGTCATGGAGCCCGGAGGCGGGGGTGGCGGCGCAGCTGCCGCCGGCGGAGGCGGCGGCGCGACCGCTCCCGGCGGCGGCGGAGCCGCGGCAGCGGCTCCCGGAGGCGGCGGCGCCGAGGCCACCGCGGAGACCCCGAGCCGGCCACCCGGCACCTGGGCCTCGAGCGCCCGCAGCTGTTCGATCAACGCGGCGATGTCACCGTCGGTCTGCGCGTCGGCGCGGCCCTGCTCACGCTCGAAGACCTTGGCGCCGAGCTGCTGGAACAGCGGCACCGAGTCCCGGTGTGGGTTGGGCCCGTCGAGCGACGAGACGGCCTGCTCGGCTTTCGCTGCGAGCTCCTTGGCCTTGTCCATGAATCCCATGGCGTCCTCCCATCTCCTGACGCGGCCTCAGCGTAACCGGCGCACTTGTAGGGTGTTCGCCATGTCTGACACCGCTCCTGCGACCGACCTCGTCACCACTCGCATCGATGGCGACGTGGCCGTGATCACCCTCGACGACGGCAAGGCCAACGCCATCTCGTTCGACGTGCTCGACGGTCTGCACGCCGCGCTCGACTCGGCGTTCGAGACGTCGAAGGCCGTGGTGCTGATGGGCCGCGAGGGCAAGTTCTCGGCCGGCTTCAACCTCAAGATCATGACCGGCGACATCGCCGACGCCCGGCGTCTGCTGGGTGGCGGGGCCGAGCTCGCGATCCGGATCCTCGAGGCGCCGAAGCCGGTGGTGTTCGGCGTGACCGGTCACGCACTCGCCATGGGCGGCATCCTCACCGTCACCGCCGACTACCGCGTCGGCGGCGAGGGCGCGTTCAAGATCGGGCTCAACGAGGTCGCCATCGGCATGCCGGTGCCGAGCTTCGCCGTCGAGCTGTGCCGCGACCGGCTCGCCAAGAAGTGGTTCACGCGGTGCGTGCAGCACGCCGAGCTCACGTCGCCCGACCACGCGGTCGAGGCCGGCTTCCTCGACGAGGTCGTCATGCTCGACCAGGTCGAGGCCCGTGCCGTTGCGGTCGCCCAGCACCTTGCGGACACCGTCCACCCGGGCCCGTTCCGCGTCACACGCGCCACCATCCGCTCCGGCCTGGCCGAGCAGCTGCGGGCGAACCTCGCCGCCGACCTCGCGCTGTTCGACGTCACCGCGGGGTGAGTGACCCCATGACCGAGGGCACGACGGGCGAGGCGGGCATCACCTTCTACTGGCGGCCCGGTTGCGGCTTCTGCGCGCGGCTCGAGCACGCCCTGGTCGGCGCCGACATCCCGCTCGACCGCCACAACATCTGGGAGGACGACACCGCCGCCGCCGCCGTGCGCTCGATCGCACGCGGCAACGAGACCGTGCCCACCGTGGTCATCGGCCCCGTGGGTCTCGTGAACCCGTCCCCGAACGAGGTCGTCGAGGCGATGCGCCGGCACACGCCGGAGCTCCTGCCCGCCGGCCTGCGCGAGGGCACGGGCCGGTAGCTCGGTTCGTCAGTAGTCGAGGTCGGCGCGGTGCTTGGCGGTGCAGGGCGCACCGTCGCAGGCGTCGACGAACTTGCCGTCCGGCCGGAAGAACGCGTCCTTCTCGGCGATCGAGCCGGTGGCGCGGCGGGGATCCTCGTGGGGGTCCGCGCACTTCGCGTCCTTCTCGATCTGGTCCTTCGTCTTGCCCGCGCAGGCGGCGGCGAACGCCGGTGACGCGGCGGGCGTGATGTTGCCGGGAGGCGGCGGCAACGAGCCGCTGTCCCAGTACACGAGCATCGAACGATCGGTCGGGAACTTCGTGAGCGTCTGCAGGCCGTAGAACGGCTTGGCGTCGGGATGCCGTCCGGGGGCGAGCGCCGGACCTCGTACGGCGGCGCCGATGGTGCGGGCCTCCATCTCGGCCGCGTAGGTCGAGACCTGGTGGTCGCCGAACCCGACGTCCAGCACGACCTGGTGCTTCGGAGTCTTCGCGTACGGATGGTCGGTCATGTGCTGGGCGTACGCCTGCGCCTCCCCGCGGTCCCAGAGCATCGACAGGATCGGGTACAGCAGCGCCTGGTCGATCGGGTCGGGGTAGGCGCCCTTGAGCACGGCGAAGTACTCGCTGAAGTCGACGCTCCTCGACAGCAGCAGCGCGTAGTCCATGCCCGGCACGCCCAGCACGGCCTTCGTCCACTCGGTGGACACGGCGGTGGCGGCCCCGCCCATGATGCCGCCCTGGCTGTTGCCGTCGTAGTAGGCCTCGGTGCCGTCGATCACGCTCGCACCGCCCGCCGACGCGAACGCCGGGTCCTTCGCGAAGCCGTCCTTCGCCGTCATCTCCCGGGCGAGCACGAGCTGGTCGAGGATGCCCTGCTGACTCCGGTCGGGGAGGCTCGGGAACAGCGACACGTCGTTGAGGATCTTCACGGCGTTGCCGACGTCGCCCTCGCTCATGCCGATCCAGTCGGTGGCGCAGTACATCATGTCGTTGGTCGACGCGATCTTCGCGACCTGGGAGTTCTCGGCCTCGTCGGCGCCGCCCAGCAATCCGTGGCCGTACACGACCGGCCGGGTCGTGCCGCCTGTCCCCGCGAGCGCCTTGGCCGGGATCTGGCAGGTGAAGTTCGCCGCGTAGTCGTAGCCCGCGTACGTCGGGAGCTCGCCGGACGCCGAGCCCGT